>CAVZBD010000001.1:0-83786 GCA_963773475.1 uncultured Alphaproteobacteria bacterium
AATATCGGCGAGGGCAACCTTCCTTTCAAGATGTTCCGATCCGCGCCGGCACTGTCGGACCCTACGGCAGGGGCCGGGGGCGCCTCACCGCAGCCAGGTCGGCGGGACGTCCCAGATCCTTCGCTGCGTTTCGCGCGCCACGTCGCCGCGCGTCAGTCCGAGATCGTCGAGCAGGCTGTCGGGAAGCTCGCCCAAGTGTCGACGCTGACGCCAGATCCTGTCGAGGCCGACCAGGCGCGTCAGAAGGCCCGGGATCGCTCCGCGGTGGCGCCGGCCGGCGCTCTGCATCGGGGCCGGAGCACATGGCTGTTTCGCGTATGCCATCGTTGCATCCTTTACGAGTCGTGATGTGGCGCGACAATTCATCGCTCTTGGTGATATAAGGGAGGGAGTCTCATGCCGAAAACGAATGTTTGTTTGGTTGTTCATCAGGAGCCGTGATATGTCGCGCAACCTCGATCTGACAGCGCTGCGCTCCTTCGTCGCCGTGGCCGACGCGGGCGGCGTCACGCGTGCCGCCGGCCTTCTCCACCTCACCCAGTCGGCGGTCTCGATGCAGCTGAAGCGGCTCGAGGAGGGGATGGGGCTGTCGCTGATCGACCGATCGGCGCGCAGCGTGGCGCTCACCGGGTCGGGTGAGCAGTTGCTGGGCTATGCGCGGCGGATGCTGGCGCTCAACGACGAGGCGATCGCGCGCCTGACGGACCAGGCCTTCGAGGGCGAGATCACCTTCGGCGTGCCGCACGACATCGTGTACCCCGCGATGCCCAAGGTCCTGAACCGTTTCGCTGTGGCCTATCCGCGGATGCAGGTGCAGCTCGTCTCGTCCTACACCCGCCGCCTCAAGGCCCTGTTCGCCCAGGGCGAGTGCGACCTGATCCTTACGACCGAGGATGCCTGCGACGCCGGCGGCGAGACGCTGGCCGAGCTGCCGCTGGTGTGGATCGGCGCGCCCGGCGGGGCCGCCTGGCGTCAGCGGCCGCTGCGCCTGGCGTTCGAGCGGGCCTGCATCTTCCGCCGCGACGTGCAGCAGGCGCTCGACGAGGCCGGCATCCCGTGGGAGATGGCGGTGGAATCGCAGAGCTCGCGCGCGGTCGAGGCCAGCGTCAGCGCCGATCTGGCCGTCAGCGCCGCGCTGGAGGGCACCGAGATGTCGCAGGTCGAGCGGATCGCGCACGGCGGCGCGCTGCCCGAGCTGAGCCGCAAGCGGATCATCCTCTACGCTGCCGACCGCGGCAGCGAGCGGGCCCGTGCGCCGCAGTTCCGCGAGCTGGTCCGACAGGCCTTCCGCGCCCTCTAGACCGTCACCACCACCTTGCCCGTGGCCTTGCGGCTCGCGCAGCAGCTCCAGCGCCTCGGCCGCCCGGTCGAGCGGCAGGCTGTGGCTCACATGGGGGTGAAGCCGCCCCTCGCCGTACCAGCGCAAGAGCTCGGCCAGGCTGTCGGTCATCACCTCGGGCCGGAACGCCAGGTAGCCGCCCCAGTAGAAGCCCATCACGCTCGATGTTCTTGACCAGCAGGTGGTTGGCCTTGATCTGCGGCACCTCGCCGCTGGCGAAGCCGATCACCAGGATCGCGCGCCTCGGGGCTGCACGGCGCGCAGCGCCGCGGCGAAGAGGTGGCCGCCGACCGGGTCGTAGACCACGTCGGCACCGCCCAGATCCCGCACCGCCTCGCGCAGGTCGTCGGTGCTCGGTGTCGATCAGGTGCTCGGCGCCCGCGGCGCGCGCCACCTCGAGCTCGTCGGCCCCGCGGGCCGCCGGCGATCACGCGGGCGCCCATCTGCCTGCCGATCTCGACCGCGGTCAGGCCGACGCCGCCCGCGGCGCCCAGCACCAGCAGCGTCTCGCCCGGCTTCAGCCGCGCGCGGTGGTCCAGCGCCAGGTGGCTGGTGCCGTAGGCGACCTGGAACGCGGCGGCCTCGTCGAACGGCATCTGCGTCGGGCAGGGGCACGCAGCGGTCGGCTGGGACAGGTCACGGCCTCGGCCAGGCCGCCCGCGCCGGCGAAGGCGGCCGACGCGATCGCCCGCCCGCGAGCGCCGTCACGCCGTCGCCCACCGCGCCCACCGTGCCCGCCACCTCCATGCCCAGGGTGAACGGCGGCTCGCGGCGTATCCTGGTATTCGCCGCGCGCCAGCAGCAGGTCGGCGAAGTTCAGCCCGCACGCGGCCACGTCGATCGCGCACTTCTCCCGGGCCGGGCTGCGGAGCGGACACGTCGCACAGTTTCGGGAGCACGGCCGAAATCCGCGACCTGCAGCGCTCTCATCGGCCAATCCCGCACCACTGATTCGCCTGCCCCAAGGTCACCCGAGACGGTGAACTTCGCAGAATGCTTTGCATAATGCGAAACACGCTTAAGGCGAGTTCTCACTTTGCAAAGACCCATGGCCGTGTCCCCTGTCAAGTTTATGGACCGCGAAATTATCGGTCCGCATATCGATGTATTGATCGAGCGTCGGCAACGTCGAGCCTGTCCATTTGGACAGGTTGCGCCGACCCCCTGATCGATTGCATGTACCAGGCTCAGTTGTAAAGAGAGGAGTAGGTCGATGAAACATCCGGTGGATGTTCATGTCGGAAAGCGCATCCGTCATCGCCGCTGGATGGTCGGGATGACCCAGCAGCAGCTTGCCGAGACGCGTGGGCATCAAGTTCCAGCAGATCCAGAAGTACGAGACGGGCATGAACCGCGATCAGCGCTTCGCGGCTGTGGGACATCTCCGAGGCGCTCGGCGTGCCCGTGTCCTTCTTCTTCGAGGGACTGGGAGACGAGCCTGCCGCGCGCCAACGGCGTCGATGCCGGGCGACATCCTGGCCGACAAGGAAGCGCTGGAACTCGTGCGGTCGTACTACGCCATCCCCGAGACGCAGCGCCGGCGCCTGTTCGAACTGGCTCGCGTCCTCAGCGACGTCGCCTGAAAGCCAGAAGGTTGATCGCGGTGATCCGCGCCCCTTTCCCTGCTGTGGTGGACGGCGCGGGCGTGCCGCGCTTGACCGGCAGGAGCCGCGGGCAGCGGCCCGGCATGCGACATCGCCACCAGATGGACGAGTTGCTGGCCACCGCCCATGCCCTGGCAGACGCGGCGCGGGCCGAGACGCTGCCGCACTTCCGCCAGAGCGAGCTTGCGCCGGACGACAAGCGCGCCAGCGGCTTCGACCCCGTGACCGAGGCCGACCGCGCCGCCGAGCGCGCGATGCGCGCAGTGTTGGCGCCAGCGCCGTCCCGACGACGCCATCCTGGGCGAGGAATGCGGCGCGCGCGCCGGGCACCAGCGGGCTGACCTGGGTCCTCGACCCGATCGACGGCACGCGCGGCTTCCTCTCGCGGCACGCCCACCTGGGGCGTGCTGATCGCCGTGGCCGACGCGGCGGGTCCGCTCCTCGGCATCATCGACCAGCCCTATATCGGCGAGCGCTTCGTCGGCGCGCCGGGCCTGGCCGAGATGGTCGGCCCCCGCGGGCGCAGCGAGCTGGCGACGCGCCCCCCACGCCCGCTGGCCGAGGCGATCCTCTTCACCACCTTCCCCGAGGTCGGCACCCCCGACGAGGGGCGGGCCTTCGCGGCCGTCGCCCGCGCCGCGCGCCTGACCCGCTACGGCATGGACTGCTACGCCTACGCGCTGGTCGCCGCGGGGCAGGTCGACCTGGTGATCGAGGCGGGGCTGCAACCCTACGACGTGGCGGCCCCGATCGCGGTGGTCGAGGCCGCGGGCGGCGTCGTCACCGACTGGAGCGGCGGCTCGGCCGCGGACGGCGGCCGCATCGTCGCCGCCGCCAACGCCGAGATCCATGCCGCCGCGCTCGATCTGCTCGCCCGGGGCCTCGCCGGCTGAAACGCGTCTCGGGCGGGACCCGAGGCAGGCGGTCTTCCGTTGCACCTCGTGACCACTCAGGAGGCAGCGACATGACTGACGACCGGCAGAACCAGTACCAGATGCGCGACCCGCGGAGCCTCTATCCGGCGCCGCCCTATCCCGATCAGCCGCAGGACAAGCCGGGCTGGACCGAGAAGATGGAGCCGCGCCCCGACCACGGCGAAGAGACCTATCGCGGCGCCGGCCGGCTCGAGGGGCGGCGCGCGCTGATCACCGGCGGCGACAGCGGGCTGGGCCGCGCCGCGGCCATCGCCTATTCGCGCGAGGGCGCTGTGGTGACGATCAACTACCTCGAGCCCGAGGAGGAGGACGCGCAGTCGCTCAAGGCGCTGATCGAGGACGAGGGCGGCACGCTGCACCTGATGCCGGGCGACCTGAAGGACGAGAACTTCGCCCGCGGCCTTGTCCACAAGGCGGCCGAGGCGATGGGCGGCCTTGATATCCTGGTCTGCAACGCCGCCAAGCAGGTGTTCCAGGAGGGGGTCGGGGACATATCGTCCGAGCAGTTCGACCACACCATGAAGACCAACATCTACGCGACGTTCTGGATGAACCAGGAGGCGCTGAAGCTGATGCCGCCGGGCGCGACGATCATCAATGTCACCTCGGTCCAGGGGTTCGACCCGTCGCCGACGCTGCTCGACTATGCCACGACCAAGTTCGCCATCCGCGGCTTCACGCAAGGGCTGGCGCCCACGGCGATGAAATCGGGCATTCGCGTCAACGGGATAGCGCCGCGGGCCGTTCTGGACGCCGCTGCAGCCCTCGGGCGGGCAGAGCCGCGAGAAGGTGCAGGAGTTCGGCAAGCAGTCGCCCATCGGCCGCCCCGGCCAGCCGGCCGAGCTGGCGCCGGCCTTCGTGTTCCTGGCCTCGGGCGAGTCGAGCTACATGACCGGCGAGATCCTGAGCGCCACCGGCGGCGAGCTGATGATCTAGCCGAAACGTACGCTCCGGGCGGCCAAAGCGGACATTCCGTACAGAAAAATGTACGGGGTTTGGACAGAACGTGCGCCGCTCAGCCGCCCGGGGCGGGCACTTCGCGGCCGGCGACCCAGGTGGCGCGGACGGCGCGGTCGTCGCCCATCATGATCGTCGGGAAGAGCGCGCCCCACAGGTCGTCGGCCCGGGCGGCGCGCTGGGCGATGGCCGGCGTCGAGCCGAGGTCGAGCACCACCAGGTCGGCGGCGAGGCCGGGGGCCAGTCGGCCGATCCGGTCCTCCATCCTGAGCGCCCGGGCCGCGCCGGCGGTGGCGAGCCACATCAGTTCGGCCGGGTGCAGCGCCCGCCCGCGCAGCTGCCCGACCTCGTAGGCCGCCGCCATCGTCCGCAGCATCGAGAACGACGAGCCGCCGCCGGTGTCGGTGGCCAGCCCCACCCGCACGCCCTCGGCCATCAGGCCCGCCACGTCGCAGAGCCCCGAGCCGATGAAGGTGTTCGAGGTCGGGCAATGGGCGACCGAGGCGCCGGCCTCGGCCAGCCGCGCCCGCTCACGCGCGGTCAGGTGGATCGCGTGGCCGAAGACCGCGCCGGGCCCCAGCAGCCCCGCGCGCTCGTAGGTGTCGAGGTAGTCGCGCGCCTCGCGGAAAGAGCTCGGCCACCCACGCCACCTCGTCGGGCTGCTCGGACAGGTGGGTCTGCATCAGGCAGTCGGGATGCTCGGACCAGAGCGTTCCCAGCGCCGCAAGCTGGCCCTCGGTCGAGGTGGGCGAGAAGCGCGGCGTGATCGCGTAGCGGGCGCGGCCGCGGCCGTGCCAGCGCCCGATCAGCGCCTTCGACTTCGTCGTAGGCCGCCTGGGCGGTGTCGCGCAGGCCGTCGGGGGCGTTGCGGTCCATGCAGGTGCGCCCGGCCGCCACCGCCATCCCGCGCGCCTCGGCGGCCTCGAAGAAGGCGTCGGCGCTGTGGGCGTGGATCGGTGCAGTAGCTGGCGACCGTGGTGGTGCCGTGGGCGAGGACCAGGTCGAGATGCCGCGCCGCGATCTCGGCCGCATAGGCGGGGTCGGCCAGCCGCATCTCCTCGGGGAAGGTGTAGATGTTCAGCCAGTCGATCAGCCGCTTGCCCCAGCTCGCGATGATCGCGGTCTGCGGATAGTGGGCGTGGGCGTCGACGAAGCCCGCGGTGACCAGCGCGCCGCCGTAGTCGCGCAGGGCGGCGCCGGGATGGCGGGCGCGCAGCTCGTCGGCGGGGCCGGTCGCGGCGATGCGCCCGTCTTCCACCAGCACCGCGCCGCGCTCGTCGATGCGGGCGGCGGCGGGGCCCTCGCGGAACGGGTCGCCCTCGAAGCCGAGCGTGCGGCCGAGGATCAGCGTCTCGGTCATCCTGGTGGCCCTCTTTCTCTCGTGCGGCGGCGCCTGCCACCCTTGTGCAACTGCCGCGACTGCGGCGGCGGCCGGGCGGGGGGTCGATCCCCCCGCTCGGACGCGCCCCCGCCGGGGTTGGGCGCTGCCGGCGCCGCGCCTGACTAGACGTTGCGCGGGGCGGCGGCAATCGGGCGCAGCCTGCCCCTGTCGCCCGGTCACCCTCTGCCCTATGGTCCGCGCGGGCGCTGGGAGAGGTGCAGGCATGGCCGACAACGAGATCCCGATCGAGGTGCTGGAGGACGACGCCTACGCGCTCGACGCCCGCACCGTCGGCGCCGTGCGCGAGGCGGTCGAGGCGGGCGACGCGGAGCGGCTGGCCGAGCTGATGGAGCCGATGCACGCCGCCGACATCGCCGACCTGCTGGAACAGCTCGACGGCGACGAGCGCCGCCGCCTGGTCGAGCTCTACGGCCGCGAGTTCGACGGCGAGATCCTGTCCGAGCTCGAGGAGGGGGTGCGCGCCGACGTCATCGCCGCGCTGCCGCACGAGGTCCTGTCCGAGGCGGTGCGCGAGCTCGAATCGGACGACGTGGTCGACCTGCTCGAGGACCTCGAGGAGGCGCAGCAGCAGGCGATCCTGGACGCGCTGCTGCCGATGGACCGGATCGCGGTCGAGCAGGCGCTGGCCTTCCCCGAGTATTCCGCCGGCCGGCTGATGCAGCGCGAGGTGGTGGCGGTGCCGCAGCACTGGACGGTGGGCCAGACCATCGACCACCTGCGCGCCCACGACGACCTGCCCGAGCAGTTCTACCACGTGATCCTGGTCGACCCGGCGATGCGGCCGGTGGCCCACGTGACGCTGGGCAAGCTGATGGCCTCGCGGCGCGACGTGCATCTGGTGGATCTGACCGAGCCGTCGTTCCGCACCTTCCGCGTCGACGAGGAGGAGGGCGACGTGGCCTACGCCTTCAACCAGTATCACCTGATCTCGGCCCCGGTGGTCGACGCGGCCGGGCGGCTGGCGGGCGTGGTCACCATCGACGACGCGATGATCGTGCAGGGCGAGGAGGCCGAGGAGGACCTGCGCCTGCTGGCCGGCGTCGGCGACGAGAGCCTCAACGACCGCACCGTCCAGATCGTGCGCCAGCGCTTTCCCTGGCTGTTCGTGAACCTGATGACGGCGATCCTGGCCTCGCTGGTGATCTCGGTCTTCGAGGCCACGATCGAGGCGATCGTGGCGCTGGCCGTGCTGATGCCGATCGTGGCCTCGATGGGCGGCAACGCGGCGACGCAGTCGCTGACGGTGGCGGTGCGGGCCTTGGCCACGCGCGACCTGACCGGGTCGAACGCGCTGCGCGTGATCCGGCGCGAGGTGGTGGCGGGGCTGATCAACGGGGTGATCTTCGCCGCGCTCATCGGGGCGGTGGGGATGGTCTGGTTCGGCTCGCCGATGCTGGGCGTGGTGATCGGGGCGGCGATGGTCATCAACCTGATCATGGCGGGCCTGGCCGGCATCGCGATCCCGCTGGTGCTCGAGAGGGCGGGGGTGGACCCGGCGCTGGCCTCGGGAACGTTCGTGACGACGGTGACCGACGTGGTGGGCTTCTTCGCATTCCTGGGCCTGGCCGGGATCATCCTGCTGTGAGCGGCGCGGCGTACCGCCCCGGCGAGGGGGCGGCGGGCATGGCGGCCGCCAAGGCCGAGCTGCGCCGCCAGGCCTTCGCGCTGCGCGACGCGGCGCACGGGCAGGCGGCCGCCCATGCCGCGCAGCAGGCGCTGGCCGCGCATCTGGCGCGCTGGCGCGGCCGGCCGCTGGCGGGCTACCTGCCGATCCGGTCCGAGCTGGACCCGCGCCCGGTGATGGCCGCGTGGGACGGGCCCGTGGGCGTGCCGGTGATCGAGGCGCGCGACCGGCCGCTGGTCTTCGCGCTCTGGCAGCCCGAGGCGCCGCTGGTCCGCGGCCCGCTGGGCACCGCGCGCCCGGCCGAGCTGCGGCCGATGACGCCCGCGGTGCTGATCGTGCCGCTTGTGGCGTTCGACGCGGGCGGCATGCGGCTGGGCTATGGCGGGGGGTATTACGACCGGACGCTGGCGCGGCTGCGCGCCGCGGGGCCGGTTGAGGCGGTGGGCTTCGCCTATGCCGCGCAGGAGCTGCCCGCGATCCCGGCCGAGGCGACCGACCTGCCGCTCGACGCGGTGGTGACCGAGGCGGGGGTGCGGGTCTTCGCGCCGCCGCCCTGACCGCCGGCGCGCTTGCGGAGGGACGCGGGGCGGCCTAGGGCTGGCGCGCATGAGACTTCTCTTCCTGGGCGACGTGGTGGGCCGGGCCGGCCGCAACGCCATCGTCGAGCGGCTGCCCGAGCTGCGGCGCGAGCGGCGGCTCGACTTCGTGGTGGTCAACGCCGAGAACGCCACCTCGGGCAACGGCGTGTCGCCGGCCCATGCGCGGGCGCTGCTGGGCGCGGGGGCCGACGTGCTGACGCTGGGCGACCACGCCTTCGACCAGAAGGACATGCTGTCGTTCATCGACACCGAGGAGCGCATCCTGCGGCCGCTGAACTTCGCCAGGGCGGCGCCGGGGCGCGGGGCGCGGGTCTATGACGCGCCGGGCGGGCGCCGGGTGCTGGTCGCGCAGGTGCTGGGGCAGGTGTTCATGAAGCGGCCCTTCGACGACCCGTTCTCGGCCATCGACGCGGTGCTCAGGACCCATCCGCGCGGCGGCATGGTGCAGGCGAGCCTGGTCGACCTGCACGCCGAGGCCACGTCCGAGAAGATGGCGCTGGGCCACTGGTGCGACGGCCGGGCGAGCGTGGCGGTCGGCACCCACACCCACGTGCCCACGGCGGATGCGCGGGTGCTGCCGGGCGGGACCGCCTACCTGACCGATGCGGGCATGTGCGGCGACTACGATTCGGTGATCGGCATGGACAAGGCCGAGCCGATGCGCCGCTTCGTCACCGGCATGGGCAGGGAGCGCTTCAGCCCCGCGGCGGGCCCCGCGACGCTGTCGGGGATGCTGGTTGTCACCGACGACCGCACCGGCGCCGCCGTATCGGCCGAGATGGTGCGGCTGGGCGGCGTGCTGCAGGCGACCGGCGCGTGAGGCGCGACCGCGGGTGCAGGCACGACCGCCGCGCCCCCGGGCGTCGGCTGGCGGCGCAAGGCCGCGCGGGGCCGAAGCCCGTGCTTGCGGTGACGGCGCGTCGCGGCGATGATGCCCGCCGGTTCGCAGCAGAGAGGCGCCCGCCCCGATGACCCTTTCGCTCGGCCCGACCGCCGAGGCTGTGGCCGCCCTGGCCGTCGTGGCGGCGATGTTCGTCCTGTTCGTGCGCGAGCGGTATCCGGCCGAGGTGATCGCGGTGGCCGGGGCCGCGGCGATGTACCTGCTGGGCGTGCTGCCCTACCAGACCGCGCTCGACGTGCTGTCCAACCCGGCGCCGTGGACGGTGGCGGCGATGTTCTTGATCATGGGCGGGCTGGTGCGCACCGGGGCGCTGCGCTGGCTGACCGCGCAGGCCGACCGCAGCGCCGATTCGAGCCCCGGCATGACCATCGGGCTGACGCTGCTGGCGGTGGCCCTGGCCTCGGCCTTCATGAACAACACCCCCGTCGTGGTGGTGATGATCCCGATCTTCGTGCAGCTGGCGCGGCGGCTGAACGTGACGCCGTCGAAGCTGCTGATCCCGCTCAGCTACATGGCGATCCTGGGCGGCACGGTGACGCTGCTGGGCACGTCCACCAACCTGCTGGTGGACGGGGTGGCGCGGAGCAACGGGCTGGAGCCGTTCACGATCTTCGAGATCGCGCCGCTGGGCCTGCTGCAGATCGCCATCGGCGCGGTCTACCTGTTCCTCGTCGGCCGCCACCTGCTGCCCGAGCGGCAGTCGCTGGGCGTCATGCTGGGCGACCGGCGCAAGCTGAAATACTTCACCGAGGTCGCGGTGCCCGAGGGCTCGGCCCTGATCGGGCAGTCGCCGCTGGAGGCCGACATCTTCCGCCGCGACGGGCTGCGGGTGATCGACGTGCTGCGCGGCGACGCCTCGCTGCGCCGCGACCTGGCCTCGGTGCGGCTGAAGATGGGCGACCGGGTCGTGCTGCGCTCGGAGATGAGCGAGCTGCTGGGCGTGCAGCAGAGCCGCGAGGTGCGCTCGATCGACAAGCTGTCGCAGGTGGCGACCGAGACGGTCGAGGTGCTGATCACGCCGGGCTGCCGGATGATCGGCCGATCCCTGGGCTCGATGCGCCTGCGCCGCCGCTACGGGGTCTATCCGCTGGCCGTGCACAGGCGGAACCAGAACATCGGCCGCCAGCTCGACGACGTGATCGTGCGCACCGGCGACACGCTGCTTCTGGAAGGCGCGCCCGAGGACATCCAGCGCCTGGCGCTGGACATGGAGCTGGTGAACATCGCGCGGCCCTCGGGGCAGGCCTATCGCCGCGACAAGGTGTGGGTGGCGATCGGCGCGCTGGCCGGCCTCGTCGTGCTGGCCGCATTCGGCGTGGCGCCGATCTTTCCGCTGGCGGTGCTGGCGGTGACGGTGATCTTCCTGTCGCGCTGCATCGACGCCGACGAGGCGTTCTCGTTCGTCGAGGGGCGGCTTCTGGCGCTGATCTTCGCGATGCTGGCGGTGGGCGCGGGGTTGCAGGATTCAGGGGCCGTGTCGCTTCTGGTCGCGGCGGTCCAGCCGGTGCTGGCGGGCCTGCCGCCGGTGGCGGTGATCTTCTGCGTCTACTTCCTGGCCTCGACCCTGACCGAGCTGGTGTCGAACAACGCCGTCGGCGTGATCCTGACGCCCATCGCGATCGAGCTGGGGCTGGCGCTGGGGCTGGACCCGCGGCCGCTGGTGGTGGCGGTGATGTTCGCCGCCTCGGCCGCCTTTTCCACGCCCATCGGGTACCAGACGAACATGCTGGTCTATGGCCCCGGCGGCTACAAGTTCACCGACTTCATGCGGGTGGGCATTCCGCTGAACCTGCTGCTGGGGATTTCGGCGTCGTTCGTGATCCCGCTGATCTGGCCGGTCTGAGCGGACGGCACGAATCCGCCTGCCCGACGGTCGCCTGAAACGAAAGGGGCGGCCCGGCCATTGTCCCGTCGACCTGCATCGAGGGGGAGATCAATGTACCGCAACGTCACTGCCGTATACCGCACCTACGCGGTCGCCGACCTGGTTCGGCGCGAACTTCACGAGCTGGGCATCGCGACCGGCCACGTCCGGGTCGTTCCCGACAGCGATACCACCGCCGTCGCCGGCGATCGCGACAGCCGGCATGTCGAGGCCCTGCACGATCTGCACCTGCCCGAGGACGACGTGCGAACCTACCAGGACTGCGTTCGGCGCGGCGACTATGTCGTCTCGGCCGAGGTGGACGAGGATCAGGTCGCGCGGGTCCAGCAGATCATGCGGCGTCCCGAGGAAGAGGCCCGCAACCTCGACACGCGCGCCGGCGAGCTCGGCGACGAGCCGCTCGCGCCGCGACCGGCCGACCGGCCCCTCGACGAGAGCCGGATCGGAACCCGCGACGAGACCACGACCGACCCGTACTCGCGGACCTATCGGCGCGACAAGCGCCTTGACCCCTACGACTGACGCCGACGTCTGCGCACAGAGAAGGAGATGAGAATGCCTGAATACAGGGATCCCAAGGTAACGACGCGGCCCGGAGGCGGCGGCATGGGGCGGTGGATCGGCATCGCGGTCGCCGTGATCGTGATCCTGCTGCTGCTCGCATGGTTCCTGGGCCTCTTCGGCGGCGAGCAGGTGGCGGTGGAGTCGCTTGAGCCCGCGACGACGGTCGAGGGCTCGCAGGTCGAGGGCGAGCCGCTCGAGACGACCGGCGACGTCACCGTCGTGGACGAGACGCCGGTCGAGGTCGAGAACGGCGAGGTGGTCGACGCGCCGGTGGATGTCGAGGACGGCGACGCCGTCGACACGCCGGCCGAGTAGGGAGACTGCGGGCACCGGCGGGGTCGCGCGAGCGCCCCGCCGGTGCCGAACTGCGGTCGGAACCCGGCCACTTGCGGCGCCGCGCGGGCTTGCGATAAGGAGGCGCATCCCGACAGGAACAGCACGGACGACGCCATGGCAGGCCACTCGAAATGGGCGAACATTCAGCACCGCAAGGGGCGTCAGGACGCCGCGCGGTCGAAGCTCTTCTCGAAGTTGTCGAAGGAGATCACGGTCGCGGCCAAGATGGGCGACCCGGACCCCGACAAGAACCCGCGCCTGCGCCTTGCCATCAAGGAGGCCAAGGCCGTCTCGGTGCCGAAGGACGTCATCGAGCGGGCGATCAAGAAGAGCCAGGGCGGCGACGCCGAGAGCTATGAGGAGATCCGCTATGAGGGGTACGGCCCCGGCGGCGTGGCCCTCATCGTCGAGGCGATGACCGACAACCGCAACCGCACCGCCTCGACCGTGCGGTCGACCTTCGGCAAGAACGGCGGCAACCTGGGCGAGACCGGCTCGGTCGCGTTCATGTTCGACCGCAAGGGGCAGGTGGTCTACCCCGCCTCGGCCGGGGACGCCGACGAGGTGATGATGGCCGCCATCGAGGCCGGCGCCGAGGACGTGGAGAGCGGCGAGGAGGGGCACGTGATCTGGTGCGCCGACACCGACCTGTCGGACGTGTCGTCCCGCCTGGAGGAGCAGCTGGGCGAGGCCGAATCGACGCGGCTGGTCTGGCGCCCGCAGACCACGACCGAGCTGGACCTGGAGCAGGCGCAGAAGCTGATGCGGCTGATCGAGGCGCTGGAGGACGACGACGACGTGCAGAACGTCACCGCGAACTTCGAGGTCTCGGACGAGGTGATGGCCGAGCTGTCGGTCTGACGCGGCGCGCGGGGGTGATCGCGGGCTTCGGCCAGGCGATCTGCCCCGGGCGGGGGGCGCGGGATCAGGCGGGAACGCAGGTCAGCCTGATCGCGCTGTCGCCGAACCGCTCGCCGGCGACGAGACGCAGCGGCGGCCGGGGGCCCGCGAAGAACGGCTTGCCGCGCCCCAGCACGACCGGGTGAACGTAGAGCCGGTATTCGTCGATCAGCCCGCAGAGGCGGTGGGCCAGTTCCGGCCCCGCCACGTCGATCTCGCCGTCGAGCCGGGCCTTGAGGTCGCGGATCCGGGCCTCGATGTCGTCGGCAACGAGGGTGGCGTTGGGGCCGACCGAGCTGAGCGAGCGGGAGACGACCCATTTCGGCTGGCGCCGCCAGGCGGTGGCGAAGGCGCGTTCCTCCGCGGTCCAGTCCGGCTGGTCGTCGTCCCAGTAGCGCATGAGCTCGTAGGTGCGGCGGCCGTAGAGGCTGCCGGCCGCGGCCTGCACCTGCTCGATCCAGTGACGGAAGAGGGCGGGGTCGGGCGCGAAGGCGTCGTGGTCGACATAGCCGTCCAGCGAGACGTTCATTGCGAAGACGAAAGTCGCCATTCTGCGCACCCGCCATCCCTGCGTGCCCAGCATAGCGGGGACCGCCGCGCCGCGTAAGGGCGGTTGCGCGCCGCCGGGACGATGGCGGGATCCTGTCGTGGAGCGGGTGTGAGGGGCGCTTGCGCCGTCGAGGCGCCGCCCGCGCGGGGGCTGTCGGCCGAAGGGGTGGCGCCGCCGCGCGCCGGGGCGCGGCGGCTGCCGGGTTCAGTTGCCGCTGTTCTCGGCCGGATCGGCTTCGCCGGCGGCGTCGGCCTCGCTGTCGATGACGGCCTCGTCGTCCATCGCCTCGGAGGAGGCGGCGTCGTCATCCATGGTCGCGGCGTTGTCGGCCTGGGGCGCGTTCGCCTCGTCGGGCGCCTCGGGCGGGGTCAGGCCGCCGCCTGCCGCGCCGGCCGCGCCTGCCGTGTCTGGCTTAACCGGATTGCCCTGGGCGTCGTAGAAGGTGATGTCAGCGCCTTGCTGCAGCTCCTGGCGGATGGTGTTGATCGCCTGCTGGCGCAGCATCTGCTCGATCTGCGGGCGCACCTGGTCGATCGGCGGCAGCTCCTGATCGGCGCCGGCATTGGCCTTGGCCTCGTCGTAGGCGGCCTGCACGTCCTCGTCGCCGATGCGGTTCTCGAACTCGCGCGTCAGCCAGGTCTGGACCATGGCGTCGTCCTCGGCCTCGGGGCCCTCGCTCTCGACCAGCTTCTTGACCTCGGGGTCGTCGGCGAGGCCGGCGGCGCGCGCCTCCTCGATGATCATCGCGCGGAGGACGAGCTGCTGGATGGCCAGCGACAGCAGCATCTCGGGCGCCTGGTTGCGCATCTGCGGCGGCAGCGAGGCCAGGAAGCGCAGGATGTCGGCGCCGCGGATCTCGGTCTCGCCGACGCTGGCGATCAGCATCTCGGGCTCGAGCACGCGGCCGGGGGCGGTCTGGTCGCCGGCGGGCGACTGGCTGCCGGCCTGTGCGTCGGCCTGGGGCGCGGCCCCGGCGTCGCCGGTGGGGGCGGCTTCGGCGTTATCGGACGACATGGCGCCGGCATCGCCGGTGGGGGCGGCTTCGGCGTTATCGGACGACATGGCGCCGGCATCGCCGGTGGGCGCGGCTTCCGCGTTGTCGGGCGACGCGGCGCCGGTGGCGTCGGCTGGCGCGGTCTGGCCGGCATCGGCGGCCGGAGCCTGCGCCTCCTGGGCGAAGGCCGGGGCGGCGATCTGCGACAGGCTGAGCGCGGTGATCGCGACGCCGGAAAGAAGGGTTCGGCTGCGGGTCATGGTGCCTCGCTTTCTGGGATTGTTTCTGGAAGGGACAACAGGTCGGGGGGCGGCCGTGTTCCGCGCGGCGCCGCGTTCGGCGGTGCGGCGCCGGGTCTCAGGTGTCGGGGCGCGGCAGCAGCAGGCGCGACCATGCCGCCGAGCGCACCGCCTTGGTCAGCGGATGCAGCGTCCGGCCGACGATGCGGCTGACCTGCCAGTAGAGCGTCACGTCGAGCGGCTGGCGCGGGTCGAGCATCGCCAGCCGGCCGTCGGCCAGCGGCGCCTCGGCCATGGGTTCGGGGACCAGCGCCCAGCCGAGGCCGGCGATGACCGCCTCGAGATGCGCGCCGCTGGCCGGGACCCGGTGCGCGGGAAGCGGCACCGTCTCGCCCGCCACCTTGCGCGCCCAGGCGCTCTGCAGCCGGTCCTTGGGCCCGAAGCTGACGGCGGGGGCGGCGGCAAGCGCGGCCGCGTCGGCGCCGCCGGGGAACCAGCGCTGGGCGAAGGGCGGGCTGGCGACGGGCAGGTAGCGCAGCCGCCCGAGCGGGATGCAGTCGCAGCCCTGCACCGGGTCGGCGTGCGCGGTTACGGCAGCCGCGACCTCGCCCCGGCGCAGCCACGCCGCGCTCTGCTCCTCGTCGTCGACGACCAGGTCGAAGAGCAGCCCCTCGACCTGCGCCAGCGCGGTCAGGAACCAGGTGGCGAGGCTGTCGGCGTTCACCGCGATGCGCGCCGTCGCCGGGCGGGCGGGGATCGCGGCGTCCAGGTCCTGCGACAGGCGGTGCTCGAGCAGCTGCACCTCGTCCATGTGGCGCACCAGCCTTGCGCCGGCCTCGGTCGGGGTGCAGGGTTGGCCGCGCACGATCAGGATGGTGCCGGTACGCTCTTCCAGGCCCTTGATCCGCTGCGAGATGGCCGAGGGCGTCACCGCCAGTTCGGCCGCGGCGGCCTCGAAGCTGCCGGTGCGGGCCACGGCGGCCAGGCAGCGCAGCGAGATGTAGTCCAGATGCATTAGCCGAGCTGAAGCGGGTTAAGCAGCATAAGTTTGCTTTAACCTGCCGCGCCGGCTACGTCACCCCCCGGCAGGCGCGGAGGGCGGATGGGCGCGGCATTTGTTGCGGGATTTTCGCTGGGGCTGGGCCTGATCGTGGCGATCGGGGCGCAGAACGCCTTCGTGCTCAGGCAGGGGTTGCTGCGGGCGCACGTGCTGGCCGTCTGCCTGACCTGCGCCCTGTCGGACGCGGTGCTGATCGCGGCGGGGGTCGCCGGGCTGGGCGCGCTGGTCGACGCGGCGCCGGCCCTGGCGGTGCTGGCGCGGTGGGGCGGCGCGGCGTTCCTGGCGGCCTACGGGGCGCTGGGGTTGGTGCGGGCCTGGCGCGGCGGTGCGCGGCTGGAGGCGGGGCGGGGCACCGGCTCGCTCGGGGCGGCGGTGGCGACGTGCCTGGCGCTGACCTGGCTGAACCCGCACGTCTATCTGGACACGGTGGTGCTGATCGGGTCGGTCGCCGCGGGCTGGGAGGGGCGGCGCGCGGCGTTTGCGGGCGGGGCGGTCTGCGCCTCGTTCGTGTTCTTCTTTGCGCTGGGCTATGGCGCGGCGCTGCTGCGGCCGGTCTTCCGACGGCCTTCGGCGTGGCGGGTGCTGGACGTGGCGGTCGCGCTGGTGATGTGGGCGGTCGCGTGGCGGCTTCTGACGCTATGACCCTTGTGGCGCCTGCGCCGCTGGTGTCAGGTCGCGGCCATGACCGAGGGGGAAGATCGCCCGCTGGCGGGGGTTTTGTGGATGCTGCTGACGGGGGTGATGTTCGTCGCCGTCACCGCCGTCGTCCGCCATGTGGGCGACCGCATCCCGCCGCCCGAGGCCGCGTTCCTGCGCTACGCGATGGGCCTGGCCTTCATGGCCCCGGCGCTGGCCGCGCTGCGGCGCGAGGGGCTGGAGGCGGGGGCGCTGCGGCTCTTCGCGATCGCGGGGCGCGGTGCACACGGTGGCGGTGATGCTGTGGTTCTTCGCGATGACGCAGATCTCGATCGCCGAGGTCACGGCGATGAACTACCTCTCGCCGGTCTACGTGTCGCTGGGCGCGGCGCTGTTTCTGGGCGAGCGGCTGGCGATCCGGCGGATCGGGGCGATCGTGGCGGCGCTGGTGGGCGTGCTGCTGATCCTGCGGCCGGGGATGCGCGAGATCGCGCCCGGGCACATGGCGATGCTGGTGACGGCGGTGGCGTTCGCGATCTCGTACCTGATCGCCAAGCGGCAGTCGGCGCGCGCCAGCCCCGCGATGATCGTGGCGATGCTGTCGGTGACGGTGACGCTGGGCCTGGCGCCGTTCGCGGCGGCGGTCTGGGTGACGCCGCGGCTGGACGAGGTGCTGTGGCTGGCGCTGGTCGCGTTCTTCGCCACCACGGGGCACTACACGATGACGCTGGCGCTGCGGGCGGCCCCGGTGACGGTGACCCAGCCGGTGACGTTCCTGCAGCTCATCTGGGCGACGCTGCTGGGCTGGGCGCTCTTCGGCGAGCGGCCGGATCCCTGGGTGCTGTCGGGCGGCGGGATCATCGTCGCCGCCGTCAGCTTCATCGCCTGGCGCGAGGCGGTGCTGGCGCGCCGCAGCGCCGAGGTCGCCCGCATGACGGACGAGGGGCGGCGGGTGTTTCCGGCCCAGCCCGGCCCCTGAGGGGCGTCAGGCGTGCGGTCGCGGCGGCGTGACGCCGTGGCCCAGCGGGTCGTGCAGCTTGGCCAGCACACCGCGGGCGGTGACGTGGCCGAGGATCTGGCCGTCGGTCGTCGCCACCTCGAGCGGGCGGCCGTTCATCAGCCCCATCACGTCGGACAGGCGCATGTCGGCGTCGACCCGGCCGCCGGGCTCGCCCTCGGGCGGGACCACCACGTCGCGGGCGCACAGAACGCCGAGCGGGTTCATGTTGGCGACGAAGTCGGCCACGTAGTCGTTCGCGGGGGCGGTGAAGATGTCGCGCGGGGTGCCGTGCTGGACGATGCGCCCGCCCTCCATGATCGCGATGCGGTGGCCCAGCTTGAATGCCTCGTCGAGGTCGTGGCTGACGAAGACGATGGTCCGGCGCAGGCGCTTCTGCAGTTCGATCAGCTCGTCCTGCAGCCGGGTGCGGATCAGCGGGTCGAGCGCCGAGAACGGCTCGTCCATCAGCAGGATCGGCGCCTCGGTGGCGAAGGCGCGGGCGAGGCCCACGCGCTGCTGCATGCCGCCCGAGAGTTCGGCCACGCGCGCCTGGGCCCGGTCCGACAGGCCCACGAGGTCGAGCTGACGCGCGACGCGCTCGGCCCGTTCGCGCTTGGGCACGCCCTCGATCTCGAGGCCGAGGCCCACGTTCTCGGCCACGGTGCGCCAGGGCAGCAGGCCGAACTGCTGGAAGACCATCGCCACCTGGTGCAGGCGCAGGTGGCGCAGGGTCTTGTCGTCGGCGTTGCCGACCGAGACCATGCGCTGGCCGTCGCGCACCCGCACCTCGCCGCGGCAGGGCCGGTTCAGCCCGTTGACCGCGCGCAGGAGCGTCGACTTGCCCGACCCCGAAAGGCCCATGAGCACCAGCACCTCGCCCTCGGGCACGGCGAGCGAGCAGTCGTGCACGCCCAGGATCTGGCGGGTGGCCTCGGCGACCTCCTCGCGGCTCTGGCCCTCGTCCATCAGCGGCAGCGCCCGTTCCGGGTGGTTGCCGAAGACGATCGAGACGCGGTCGAAGACGACGACCTCGCTCATCGGCGGTCGACCCGCAGCATCCGGTCGAGCATCATGGCGACGACCACGATGACCAGGCCGGCCTCGAACCCCAGCGCGGTGTTGACCTGGTTGAGGGCGCGCACCACCGGCACGCCCAGCCCGTCGGCGCCCACCAGCGCGGCGATCACCACCATCGAGAGCGACAGCATGATGGTCTGGTTCAGCCCCGCCATGATCTGCGGGAAGGCATAGGGCAGCTCGACCTTCCAGAGCCGCTGGCGGGGCGTGGCGCCGAACGCCTCGGCCGCCTCGAGCAGCGACGCGGGCGTCGAGCTGACGCCGAGATGCGTCAGGCGGATCGGGGCGGGCAGCACGAAGACCACGGTGGCAAGAAGGCCCGGCACCATGCCGATGCCGAAGAACACGATGGCCGGGATCAGGTAGACGAAGGTCGGCAGGGTCTGCATCAGGTCGAGCACGGGCCGCATCGCCTGGTAGAGGCGCGGCCGGTGCGCCGCGGCGATGCCCACCGGCACCCCGGCCGCCATGCAGACGAGGCAGGCCGAGAGCACCAGCGTCAGGCTTTCGGTCGTCTCCTCCCAGTATCCCTGGTTGAGGACGAAGAGCAGCCCCAGCGACACCAGCAGGCAGGTCGTCAGCCGGCGCTGCAGCACCCAGGCGATGGCGGTGAAGACGGCGACGACGATCAGCGGGTGCGGGGCCTGGAAGGCCACGAGGATCGCCTCGATCAGCGCCTCCATCCCGTCGGAGAGGGCATCGAAGAACCACGCGCCGTTGGTCTGGAGCCAGTCGAACGCGGCGGCGGCGCCGTCCCCGACCGGCAGTTTGTTTTCGGTGAGCCACAACATGCCGGATCGACATTGCCCGGAACCGAAGCGCATGTCACGCTGGCTTCGTCACCTGCCCCCGAGCGATGTGCCATGGCCGACCTTGTGCTTTACACCAACCCGATGTCGCGCGGTCGCATCGCGCGCTGGATGGTCGAGGAAACCGGCGCCGAGCACGAGGTCGTGATCGTCGGCTACGGCGACGAGATGAAGGGGCCGGAGTACCGGGCGATCAACCCGATGGGCAAGGTCCCGGCGATCCGCCATCGCGGCGTCGTCGTCACCGAGGCGGCCGCGATCTGCGCCTACCTCGCCGACGCCTTCCCCGAGGCGGGGCTGGCGCCGGATGTGCGCAGCGTCGAGCGCGGCCCCTATTATCGGTGGCTCTTCTTCGCGGCGGGCCCGGTCGAGGCGGCGGTGACGAACGCCTCGATGGGCGTGGCGTCGGACACGCCCGATCTGCGCCGGCGTGTCGGCTACGGCTCGCTCGGCGACGTGCTCGACACGCTCCAGGGGCTGCTCTCCGACGGGCGCGAGTGGGTGCTGGGCGACCGCTTCTCGGCCGCCGACGTCTATCTCGGCGCGCAGATCTCGTGGGGGCTGATGTTCGGCACCATGGAGGAGCGGCCGGGCTTTCGCCCCTATGCCGAGCGCCTCGCCGCCCGCCCCGCCGCGATCCGCGCGCGCGAAAAGGACGACGCGCTGATCCCCGCGCAGAAGGACGCCTAGCGCGCGGCCTGGCCCGCCGGGTGGCCGCCGCTGTCTGCCGTCGCCGCGGGTGCGTCTTGCCTCGGCCCCCGCTCATGTCCCCCGGTGTGAGGGCGTTCCACGGTCGCGCGCCAGCGCGGCCGCGCGGGGCGGGGGGCTCGATGCCCCCCGTCCCGCGGTTCCGTCAGAGGCCGAGGGCTTCCTTCACCGCCGGCAGCCCGTCCTGGCCGTCGATCGTCTCGACGCCCTCGAGCCAGGTGTCGAGCACGCCCGGGTTCTCCTTCAGCCACGCGGTCGCGGCCTCGCCCGGGTTCTCGCCGTCGTCGAGGATCGCGCCCATGATCTCGTTCTCCATCTCGAGCGAGAACGACAGGTTCTCCAAGAGCTTGCCCACGTTCGGGCACTCGTCGAGGAAGCCCTTGCGCACGTTGGTGTAGACCGTCGCGCCGCCGAAATCGGGGCCGAACCAGTCGTCGCCGCCAGACAGGTACGTCAGGTCGAAATTGGCGTTCATCGGGTGCGGCTCCCAGCCGAGGAACACCACCGGCTCGCCGCGGCGGTCGGCGCGGGCGACCTGCGCCAGCATCCCCTGCTCGGAGCTTTCGACCAGCTCGAAGTTCGACAGGCCGAACGCGTCGTCGTCGATCATCGACAGGATCAGGCGGTTGCCGTCGTTGCCGGGCTCGATCCCGTAGATCTTGTTGTCGAGCTCGTCGGCATGCTCGGCGATGGCGCCGAAGCTGTCGATGCCGAGGTCGGCCGCGGTGCGGTTGGCGGCCAGCGTGTACTTGGCGCCCTCGAGGTTGGGGCGTACCGTCTCGACGGTGCCGGCTTCGCGGTAGGGGGCGATGTCGGCCTGCATGGTCGGCATCCAGTTGCCGAGGAACACGTCGACGTCGCCCTCGGCCAGCGAGGTGTAGGTGACCGGCACCGACAGCACCTTGACGTCGGTCTCGTAGCCCAGCGCCTCGAGCACCGTCGTGGTTGCCGCGGTGGTCGCGGTGATGTCCGTCCAGCCGACGTCGGACAGGGTGATCGTCTCGCACTGGGCGAAGGCGGCCCCGGCGCCCAGGGCGAAGGTGGCGGTGAGGGTCGTGAAGATGCGCATCGAGGTCTCCCGTCGGGTCGTTGTTGCGTCGGACTGGGCGGGGTTCTAGCGTCCCTGCCGCGCCGGCCTGGCCAGAGCCTAGCGGCGCGCTCGCAGAGTTGAAAGGGTGGCCCGGGATGGAGGCGGATTACGTGGTGGTCGGCGCCGGGTCGGCGGGGTGCGCCATGGCGTTCCGCCTGGCCGAGGCGGGCCGCTCGGTCATCGTGGTCGAGCATGGCGGCAGCGACGCGGGCCCGCTGATCCGGATGCCCGGCGCGCTCAGCTATCCGATGGGGATGGCGCGCTACGACTGGGGCTATCGCACCGAGCCCGAGCCGCACCTGGGCGGGCGGGTGCTGGCGGCGCCGCGGGGCAAGGTCGTGGGCGGCTCGTCCTCGATCAACGGGATGGTCTGGGTGCGCGGCCACCCGCGCGACTACGACGCCTGGGCCGAGGCGGGCGCCGCGGGCTGGGCGTGGGCGGATGTCGAGCCCTATTTCCGCCGGATCGAGGACTGGAACCCCAGCGGCCGCGGCGGCGACCCGTCGCTGCGGGGGCAGGGCGGGCCGATGCGGGTCGGGCGCGGGGCGGGGCGGGATGCGCTGGTCGCGGCCTTCGTCGAGGCGGGGCGGCAGGCGGGCCACCCGCTGACCGACGATTACAACGGCGCCCGGCAGGAGGGGTTCGGCCCGTTCGATTCCACCATCTGGCGCGGGCGGCGCTGGTCGTCGGCCGACGGCTATTTGCGGCCGGCGATCCGGCGCGGGGTGCGGCTGGTGCGCGGCCTGGTCGCGCGCGTGGTGGTGCGCGACGGGCGTGCGCGGGGCGTGGAGTTGAGCCGGCGCGGCCGGTCGGAGGTCGTCGCGGCGCGGGCCGAGGTGATCCTGTGCGCCGCGCCCTTCAACTCGCCCAAGCTGCTGATGCTGTCGGGGATCGGCCCGGCCGAGGAGCTGCGCCGCCACGGGATCGAGGTGCTGGCCGACCGGCCCGGCGTGGGGGCGAACCTGCAGGACCACATGGAGGTCTACGTGCAGATGGCCGGCCGCGGCCGGGTCGGGCTGCACCGCCACTGGAGCCCGTGGGGCAAGGCGGCGGTGGGCGCGCGCTGGCTGCTGACCCGCAGCGGGCCGGGCGCGTCGAACCAGTTCGAGGCGGTGGCCTTCCTGCGCTCGCGCGCGGGGGTGGAATGGCCGGACGTGCAGTTCCACTTCCTGCCGCTGGCGGTGCGCTACGACGGGCGCGGGGCGGCGAACGGGTTCCAGATCCACGCCGGCACGATGCGCTCGAAGTCGCGCGGGCGGGTCTGGCTGCGCAGCGCCGACCCCGCCGCGCCGCCGCGGATCCGGTTCGACTACATGAGCCATCCCGACGACTGGACCGACTTCCGCGCCGCGATCCGCCTGGCGCGCAGCGTGATGGCGCAACCGACGCTGGCCCGCTTCGCCGCGGGCGAGATCGCGCCGGGCGCTGCGGTGCAGACCGACGCCGAGATCGATGCGTTCGTGCGCGACCATGCCGAGAGCGCCTATCATCCCTGCGGCACCTGCCGGATGGGCCGGGCGGACGATCCCGGCGCGGTGGTCGATCCGGCGGGCCGGGTGATCGGGGTCGAGGCGCTGCGGGTGGCCGACAGCTCGGTCATGCCGGTGATCACCAACGGCAACCTGAACGCGCCGTCGATCCTGGTGGGCGAGAAGATGGCCGACCACGTGCTGGGGCGCGCCTGAGCGGCGCCGGCGGCGCGCGCGGGAGCGGGCGGTTGGAGCGGGGCGGCGGCGGCCCTATCTGCGGGTCCATGAACGGACTGGATCACCGGGCGGGCCTGCCGCCGCATCTGCGCGTGCTTCTCGACGCCTATCCGCGCGAGGGCTGGGAGGGGCACGAGAACTTCGACGGGCTGGTGCAGTTCTGGCTGGACCGGCACGGGATGTTCCGCGAGATCCTGTCGCGCATGAAGGCGGGCGGCGAGGCGATGCTGGACGCCCGACTGGACCCGGTCCGCCACAAGGCGCAGACGGCGCGCTACGGCAACCTGCTGCTGGGCGAGCTGCACGGGCACCACCAGATCGAGGACTTCCACTACTTCCCGCGCCTCGTGGGGCTCGAGCCGCGGCTCGAGGCGGGGTTCGCGCTGCTCGACGCCGACCATCAGGAGCTCGACGGGCATATCCGCGGGCTGGCCGAGACGGCGAACGGCTACCTTTCGGCCGAAGGGACGGCGGCGCGCGACGCGGCGGGGCGGCTGGACGCGGCGCTGGAGCGGTTCGGCGGCTTTCTCGACCGGCACCTGACCGACGAGGAGGAGCTGGTCGTGCCGGTGATCCTGAAGCACGCGCCGCCGCTCTGAGCGCTCAGGGCGCCGTCACCTCGAGGCCGGCCAGGAACGGCTCGAGCGCGGCGAGGCCCGCCGGCGTCCAGGCGCCGGCGTGTCCGCCGCCCTGCAGCACGACGAGGGTCTTGGCGGGCGAGGTTGCGCGGTCGTAGACGGCGCGCCCCTGTTCGAGGGGCACCAGCGGGTCGCGGCTGCCGTGGAGGATCAGGAGCGGCTGGCGCACCTTCGCCACCGTCGCCTCGGTCTCCCACTTCTCGGTGAAGAGGCCGGTGAGGTCTTCGCCGGGGAATTGCGCCGTCACCAGGTCGGTGATCGAGGTGAAGGGCGATTTCAGCACCACCGCGTCGCCGATGCCGGCGGCGGCGAGCTTGACTGCGACGGCGGTGCCGAGGCTTTCGCCGAAGAGGATCAGCGGCGCGTCGAGGCGGGCGTCGAGGTCGGCCGCGATGGCGCGGGCGTCGGCGGTGAGGGCGGCCTCGTCGGGGCGGCCGGTCGACCCGCTCGAGCCGCGGTAGGCGATCGCGGTGACGCCGTAGCCGCGGTCGATCAGCCAGGTGAAGCGGGGGGTGCGGTCGGCCAGCGTGCCGGCATTGCCGGGCAGGTAGAGCACCATGGGCCGGTCCGGGCCGGGGGCGGCGGTCCAGACGACCAGACGCTCGCCGTCGTCGGTGGTGAAGGCGCCTTCGGTCAGCCGGGTCTCGCCGGTCTCGGCCGGGGCGGTGCGGGTCTCGTCGAAGGGGTAGACGACGCTGTGCTCGTGCCGGGCGATGTACCAGGCGGCGAAGCTGGTGGCGAAGGCCAGGATGGCGCCGGCAAGCGTCATGCGGGTGCGTCCGCAGCGGGGCGGCGCGGATCGGCGCCGCGGGGTGACGCAAGGTTAGCCGCGTCGGCGGCGTCGCGGCAAGCGCGGAGCTAGGCCGAGATCAGGTCACGCTCGCGGCGGATGACGAAGAGGATCGCCGCGACCGAGAGCGCCGAGGTTGCCAGCATGATCCAGAGCAGCGGCCACGCGCCGCGTCCGGGCACCAGCAGCGCGCCCGCCAGCGCCGAGAGGGCGGCGCCGCCGCCGATCATGATCGCGCCGCCGAGGCCGCTGGCCGTGCCCGCCAGGTGCGGGCGCACCGACAGGAAGCCCGAGGTGGCGTTCGGCAGCACCATGCCGTTGCCCAGGCCCACGAAGGTGATGAAGCCGAAGAACACCTCGGCCGTGCCGTGGCCCGCGGCGAAGGTCAGCAGCGAGAGGGTGAGCCCGGCCAGCGTCAGGATGGTTCCGGTCAGGATCATCGCGTTGATCCCGAAGCGGACCGAGTAGCGCCCCGAGATGCCGTTGCCCAGCGCGTAGCCCACCGCGGGCGCGCCGAAGTAGAGGCCGAGCCTTGCCGGCTCGAGGCCGAAGACGTGGGTGCCCACGAACGGCGCCCCGCCCAGATAGGCGAAGAAGGCGCCGCTGGCGAAGGCGGCGGCCAGCGCGTAGCCCCAGAAGCGGCGCGAGGTCAGCAGCTCGGGGTATTCGCCGAACTGGGCGGCGAAGCTGGTCGAGGCGCGCTGCGCGGTCTCGCCCAGGTCGCGCCAGGACAGCCACAGCACGCCGGCCCCCAGCCCGAACAGCAGCCAGAAGTTGGCCCGCCAGCCGAAGATCTCGTCCAGGATGCCGCCGACGGCCGGCCCGGCCATGGGCACCAGCGCCATGCCCATCGTCACCCAGCCGATCATCGAGGCCGCCTGCGCCTGCGGAACGATGTCGCGCACCACCGCGCGGCTGAGGACCATGCCCACCACGATGATCGCCTGCGCCATGCGGAAGCTCAGGAAGACGGCGACGTTGGTGGCGAAGATGCAGCCGAGCGTGGCCACCAGGAACGCCGCGGTGCACCAGAGGATGACCGGGCGGCGGCCGAAATGGTCCGAGATCGGCCCGACGGCGATCTGCAGGAGCGCGTTGACGCCGAGATAGAGCGCCACCGAAAGCTGCATCAGCCGGTATTCGGTGTCGAAGTAGGCCGTCATCCCCGGCAGCGACGGCAGGAAGATGTTCATCGACAGCGCCGAGAGTCCCGCCAGCAGGATCAGCGTCGAAATGTGTGGCGGGGTCGCCCGGTCGAGGAACCGGATCACGGGGCGCTCGGACATGTGGCGCATCTAGCGTGCGCCGCGCACGGCGTCTACTGCATGGTGATTGCGCCAACAGCGCCTCGCCTGTGCGTTTTTGCCTTTTGGGGCGCAATGGCCTTGTGTAGACCCGAAGCCGGAGGCGTCGGAGGCCCGGGCATGAAGCACATCATCGAACAGCTCGAGGCGCGGCGCGGGCAGGCGCGGATGGGCGGCGGCGAACGGCGCGTCGCCGCGCAGCACGAGAAGGGCAAGCTGACGGCGCGCGAGCGGATCGAGCTTCTCCTCGACGAGGGGTCGTTCGAGGAGTTCGACATGTTCGTCACCCACCGCGCGACCGACTTCGGCATGGCCGAGCAGCGGCCCGCGGGCGACGGCGTGGTGACCGGCTGGGGCACGATCAACGGCCGCCTGGTCTACGTCTTCAGCCAGGACTTCACCGTGTTCGGCGGCTCGCTGTCCGAGACGCATGCGCAGAAGATCTGCAAGATCATGGACATGGCGGTGCAGAACGGCGCGCCGGTGATCGGTCTGAACGACAGCGGCGGCGCGCGCATCCAGGAGGGGGTGGCCAGCCTCGCCGGCTATGCCGACGTCTTCCAGCGCAACATCATGGCCTCGGGCGTGGTGCCGCAGATCAGCGTCATCATGGGGCCCTGCGCGGGGGGCGCGGTCTATTCGCCGGCGATGACCGACTTCATCTTCATGGTGCGCGGCACGTCCTACATGTTCGTGACCGGCCCCGACGTGGTGAAGACCGTCACCAACGAGGTGGTCACCGCCGAGGAGCTGGGCGGCGCGTCCACCCACACCCGCAAGTCGGGCGTCGCCGACCGGGCGTTCCAGAACGACGTCGACGCGCTGACCGAGGTGCGGCGGCTGATCGACTTCCTGCCGCCCAACAACCGCGCGGGCGTGCCGGTGCGACCCTTCTTCGACGATCCCGACCGGCGCGAGGAGAGCCTCGACACCCTCGTGCCCGCGAACCCCAACGCGCCCTACGACATGAAGGAGCTGATCGCGAAGGTCGCCGACGAGGGCAACTTCTACGAGCTGCAGCCCGACTATGCCCGGAACATCGTCACCGGCTTCATCCGGCTGGAAGGACGGAGCGTGGGCGTGGTGGCCAACCAGCCGATGGTGCTGGCCGGATGCCTGGACATCGACAGCTCGCGCAAGGCGGCGCGCTTCGTGCGGTTCTGCGACTGCTTCGAGATCCCGATCCTGACCTTCGTCGACGTGCCCGGGTTCCTGCCCGGCACCGGCCAGGAGCTGGGCGGCGTCATCAAGCACGGCGCCAAGCTGCTTTTCGCCTATGGCGAAGCGACGGTGCCCAAGGTGACGGTGATCACCCGCAAGGCCTATGGCGGCGCCTACGACGTCATGGCGTCCAAGCATCTGCGCGGCGACTTCAACTATGCCTGGCCCTCGGCGCAGATCGCGGTGATGGGCGCCAAGGGCGCGACCGAGATCCTGTATCGCTCGGAACTCGGCGACGCCGACAAGATCGCCGCCCGCACCGAGGAGTACGAGCAGAACTTCGCCAACCCGTTCAAGGCGGCCGAGCGCGGCTTCATCGACGAGGTGATCCGGCCCCAGTCGACGCGCAAGCGCGTCTGCCGTGCCTTCGCCAGCTTGCGCAACAAGCGACTGTCGAACCCTTGGAAGAAGCACGACAACATCCCGCTGTGACCGCCCGGGTGGCCCTGGGGGCGGGCGCCGCGGCGCCGGCCGGGCCGGCGCGGGCCGGGGCCGCGCCCATCGCGGTGCCCTCGGGCCTGCGCGTCGAGCTGATCGAGACGCTGTGGGACGAGCAGGGCGGCCTTTGGCTGCGACTGCGCTTTCTCGCCCCCGACATCGCCGTGTCCGGCTTCGAGCGCGTGCAGCCCGATTTCCGCCATCTCTGCGAGACGGTGGCGCTGCCGCTGATCGCGCGCGACGGCCGCGCGGTGGACCTGATCGTGATCAGCTACAGCGACCGCGTGCTGAAGCTGGGCCAGAGCGACCCCGAAGCGGTGCAGTTCTTCGAGGCGTTCCGCCCCGACGGGACCGCCTGCGCGTGGGAGGCATTCTGATGGCGCGGCGGGAACGTGCGGCCGGCTGCGGCGTTGGCCGGGTGGCGCCTCGCGAGCGGGGCGCGGGCGGGGCCACGAATGAACGTGTCCCGTCGTGTTGTCAGACAAGGAGGACGAGATGGCACGTACGTTCAGGATCGCCTGCGGAATTGGCCTTGTGGCTTTCGTTGCCGCCTGTGCGCAAAAGCGCGAACCGGTGGTCTACACCCAGCCCGCGCCTGTCGTTCAGCCCGAGCCCACCTACAACAAGTACTGAGCCGAGCGCAGGGTCGGGAGATCGCGGCCCTCGCCGAGCGGGAGGGCCGACGTGATCAAGCATCGCGGCTTTCCCGGCCGGCTGCCCGGCACCGACTTTCAGTTCACGATCCGCCGCGCCAGCCCCAAGGGGCCGACGCCGATCGTCCGTCGTGAGCGCCACGCCGACCGCCGCCCCGCCGACCGGCGCGCCGACGCGGCCTTTCTGGCAGCGCTGATCGAGCATTTCGGCGAGGAGCCGTTCGAGCGTGGCAACCTGGATGCGGGCCGCCTGTCGTGGCTCATCGGGCGCGAGGTGGTGCCGGCGGACGATCCGTTCGACGCGCGCGACTACGAGGCCAGGCTGCGGGTCGACATCGCGGCCGCGCGGGCCGGCTTCCCCGAGCTCTTCGCATGATCGCGGCGCGCCGCACCGTGGCGCAGAAGTCACGCGATCGTCGGCGGCCGGGCGCGGACCGGAACCTCAACACCTCTTTTCGCCTTGTCGACAGGGGCGCATCGCGCCTTAGTGCGTATGGTTTCACACTGTGTGGAGTTGGTACATGCAACCGAAGATCTGGATCCTTGGACTGGCGCTGGCGCTGGGCGCCGCGGCCTGCGGTCAGACCGACCTCGAGCGTGGCGCGAGCGGCGCGGCCATCGGCGCGGGCGTCGCTGCGGCGACCGATAACGACGTCGCGACCGGCGCCGCCATCGGCGGGCTGGGCGGCATCTTCGCCGACGACGCCGGCATCGCCTACTGACGGGCCGCGGCGCGCCGGCCGGGCGCGCGCGCCTCGACAATAACGAAGGGGCCGCCGGGGCCAGACCCCGGCGGCCCTTCGCACGTTCTGGGAAGGTGGGGACATGTTCGACAAGATCCTGATCGCGAACCGGGGCGAGATCGCCTGCCGCGTGATCCGATCCGCGCGCGAGATGGGCATCGCCACGGTGGCGGTGTTCAGCGACGCGGACGCCGACGCGCCGCATGTCCGACTGGCCGACGAGGCGGTGCGGATCGGCCCGCCGCCGGCCAACCAGTCCTACATCGTGATCGAGAGGATCCTCGACGCGATCCGTCAGAGCGGCGCCCAGGCGGTACATCCGGGCTATGGGTTCCTGTCCGAGAACAAGGCGTTCGCCCAGGCGCTGGCGGCCGAGGGCGTCACCTTCATCGGCCCGCCCGCGCGCGCCATCGAGGCGATGGGCGACAAGATCACCTCGAAGAAGCTCGCGGCCGAGGCCGGCGTCAGCACCGTGCCCGGCTACATGGGCGTGATCGCCGACGCCGACGAGGCGGTGCGGATCGCGGGCGACATCGGCTATCCGGTGATGATCAAGGCCAGCGCCGGCGGCGGCGGCAAGGGGATGCGCATCGCGTGGGACGAGCGCGAGGCGCGCGAGGGCTTCCGAAGCTCGCAGAGCGAGGCGGCGGCGAGCTTCGGCGACGACCGGATCTTCATCGAGAAGTTCGTCACCACCCCGCGCCACATCGAGATCCAGGTGCTGGCCGACACCCACGGCAACTGCGTCTACCTGGGTGAGCGCGAATGCTCGATCCAGCGCCGCAACCAGAAGGTGATCGAGGAGGCGCCGTCGCCGTTCCTCGACGAAAAGACCCGGCGCGCCATGGGCGAGCAGGCCGTCGCTCTGGCGCAGGCGGTGGGCTATGCCAGCGCGGGCACGGTCGAGTTCATCGTCGACGCCGACCGCCACTTCTACTTCCTCGAGATGAATACGCGGCTGCAGGTCGAGCACCCGGTGACCGAGCTTGTCACCGGCATCGACCTGGTCGAGCAGATGATCCGCGTCGCCGCCGGCGAGCGGCTGCCCTTCGCGCAGGACGACATCCGCCTGGACGGCTGGGCCATCGAGAGCCGCATCTACGCCGAGGACCCGTACCGCAACTTCCTGCCCTCGATCGGCCGGCTGACGCGCTACCGCCCGCCGGCCGAGCTGCGCGACGAGGCGCAGGTGGTGCGCAACGACACCGGCGTGGAGGAGGGCGGCGAGATCTCGATGTTCTACGACCCGATGATCGCCAAGCTCTGCACCTGGGCGCCCGACCGGTCGTCGGCGATCGACGGGATGCGGCGCGCGCTCGACGCCTTCGAGCTGGAGGGGATCGGCCACAACCTGCCGTTCCTGTCGGTGGTGATGGACCATCCGCGCTTCGTGTCGGGCGACATCTCGACCGCGTTCATCGCCGAGGAGTTCCCCGACGGCTTCGACGGCGTCACCCCCGACGACGAGACGCTGGCGCGCATCGCGGCCGCGGCGGCGGCGATGAACCGGGTGGCCGAGATCCGGCGGACCCGCATCTCGGGGCGGATGGACAACCACGAGCGCAAGGTCGGCACCGACTGGGTGGTGACGCTGGCGGGGCAGAGCTTCGAGACGGTGATCGAGGCCGACCGGCAGGGGGCCACCGTGCACTTCGCCGACGGTGCCGCGCGGCGGGTGACGTCGGACTGGACGCCGGGCCAGCCGCTGGCCCGGATCGCGGTGGACGGTCAGCCGCTGATCCTCAAGGTCGGCCGGATCACCAACGGCTACCGGGTGCGCCACCGCGGCGCCGACCTCGACGTGCACGTCTTCACCCCGCGGCAGGCCGAGCTGGCGGCGCTGATGCCGGTGCACGCGGCGCCCGACACGACCCGGCTGCTGCTCTGCCCGATGCCGGGCCTGGTGGTGCGGATCGACGTCGAGGAGGGCGAGGAGGTGCAGGAGGGTCAGCCGCTCTGCACCGTCGAGGCCATGAAGATGGAGAACATCCTGCGCGCCGAACGCAAGGCGGTGGTCGCCCGGATCAACGCCGAAGCCGGCGACAGCCTGGCCGTCGACGAGGTCATCATGGAATTCGAATGACCGGGACGCTGGCCGATCCGCGCCTTCTGCAGGCGGTGATCGCGGGCCTCTTCGTCGCGGCGGGCTGGGTCTACAACGGCTGGCGCAACCGCCGCGACGCCGCGCGCCTGCGCGAGGAGCGGATCCGCGACGTGCACCGGGCGCTCTTCGCCGAGATCGGCGCGTATCTGGACAGCATCGGCAGCCTCGAGGCGCTGCAGGAGGGGCACGACCGCATCGCCCGGCGGATGCACGACGAGCCGGACTTCCTGCCCTTCCACCCCACCGAGGAGCCCGACCGCGTCTATCGTGCCATCATCGGCGAGATCCACATCCTGCCGCGCACCTCGATCGACGTGGTGGTGGCCTTCTACGGCCAGATCGCCGCGATCGGCGCGTTCATCGAGGACATGCGTTCGGAACGGTTCGCGGCGATCTCGCAGGCGCGGCGGATCGCGATCTACGACGACTACATCCGGCTGAAGATGCGCGCGTTCCAGTACGGCAACGCGGCGCTGGCGCTGATCGACGACTATTCGAAGGGTGGCCGGCCGGCGGCGGAGCTGCGCCTGCGCGACCTGCGGGAGGCGGGACTCGTAACCCTCGGGACGCGGACCGGAACGGCCCGTGACCGGGATCGGCGTATAGGGAAGCGGCTGCGGGGGCAGCGGCTTGGCTGGGCTCTGGGCGTGGCGCATCATTTCACCTCTCGTCTAGATAATGCGGCCTCGGCGGGCGATTTTCAACCGGCTGTCATCCGTCTACGGGATGACGCTCGCGCAGCTCCTGCTGGCGCATCGGCATCTTGTCGATCGAACGGCCGATCTCGCGCACGTCCCACGGGAACGGCTTGCGCAGCTTTACCCCCCCGTCCTTGCCCATGATCGTCAGCATGAAGCCGCGCGGGCGCAGCTTCTGGCGCGGCGCCGAACGTGCGGCGGGGTCGGTGTCGACCACCACCACCACGTCGCGGTCCACAAGCTCGGCCGGCCGCGCCTCGAGCAGGTCCATCTGCCGGATGAAGGCCGGGTCGACCGGCGTGTCGGCAAACACCACGATCGGGCGGGCGATCCAGCGGAACGCCTCGAGGTCGACCTCGGTGGCGTCGAAGATGCGCGTGGGGTCGATGAGCCAGGCATCGACCGCGCTGTCGGCCGCGGGCACGCCGGGGTCCCCGGTCGCGGCGGCGCCGGGGACGAGGGCGGCGAGCAGCACGGCGATGAGATGTCTTTTCATCGAGGCTCCTGTCGCCTTCGATATAGGACGGGGGTATCACTGAGGGGAAGACGGGACGACGCCATGTCACGGGCTTGTGCCGGACACGCGGCATTCGGGAGAGCGAGATGGACGACTGGAAGGCGCGCGCCGAACGGGAACTGAAGGGACGGTCGCCGGATGAGCTGACCTGGCACACGGCCGAGGGCATCGACATCCGCCCGGTCTATTCGGCCGCCGACCTCGAGGGGCTGGACCATCTGGGCGCGATGCCGGGCGAGCCGCCGTTCGTGCGCGGCCCGCGCGCCACCATGTATGCCGGCCGCCCCTGGACGATCCGCCAGTACGCGGGCTTTTCCACCGCCGAGGAGAGCAACGCCTTCTACCGCCGTGCGCTGGCGGGCGGGCAGCAGGGCGTCAGCGTCGCCTTCGACCTGGCCACCCACCGCGGCTACGACAGCGACCATCCGCGGGTCGAGGGCGACGTGGGCAAGGCAGGCGTGGCCATCGACAGCGTCGAGGACATGAAGATCCTCTTCGACGGCATCCCCCTGAACGAGATCAGCGTGTCGATGACCATGAACGGCGCCGTGATCCCGGTGCTGGCCAGCTTCATCGTCGCCGGTGAGGAGCAGGGGGTCGAGCGCAAGCAGCTCTCGGGGACCATCCAGAACGACATCCTCAAGGAGTTCATGGTCCGCAACACCTACATCTATCCGCCCGAACCCAGCATGCGGATCGTCGCGGACATCATCGAGTACACGTCGAAAGAGATGCCGCGCTTCAACTCGATCTCGATCTCGGGCTACCACATGCAGGAGGCCGGGGCGACGCTGGTGCAGGAGCTGGCGTTCACGCTGGCCGACGGGCGGGAGTACGTTCGCGCCGCGATCGCGCGGGGCATGGACGTCGACGCCTTCGCCGGGCGGCTGAGCTTCTTCTTCGCGATCGGGATGAACTTCTTCATGGAGGCCGCCAAGCTGCGCGCCGCGCGCCTGCTGTGGCACCGGATCATGTCCGAGTTCGCCCCGAAGAAGGAGCGCAGCCTGATGCTGCGCACCCATTGCCAGACATCGGGCGTCAGCCTGGCCGAGCAGGACCCCTACAACAACGTCGTGCGCACCGCCTACGAGGCGCTGTCGGCGGTCCTGGGCGGCACGCAGTCGCTGCACACCAACAGCTTCGACGAGGCGATCGGCCTGCCCACCGACCATTCCAGCCGCATCGCCCGCAACACCCAGCTGATCCTGCAGAACGAGACCGGGGTGACCAGGGTCGTCGACCCGCTGGCGGGCTCGTACTACGTCGAGAAGCTGACCGCCGATCTGGCCGACGCCGCGTGGGAACTGATCGAGGAGGTCGACGCGATGGGCGGCATGACCAAGGCCGTCGCCTCGGGTATGCCCAAGCTCAGGATCGAGGAGGCGGCGGCGCGCCGGCAGGCCGCCATCGACCGCGGCGACGAGGTGATCGTCGGCGTCAACAGGTTCCGCCGCGACAAGGAGGAGGAGATCGACGTCCTCGACATCGACACCGTCGCGATCCGCAAGGGCCAGACCGACAAGCTGCAGCGGCTGCGCGAGGGGCGCGACCAGGCGGACTGCGACGCGGCGCTGGCGGCGCTGGAGGAGGCGGCGCGCTCGGGCCAGGGCAACCTGCTGGAGCTGGCCGTCGCGGCGGCCCGGGCGCGCGCGACGGTGGGCGAGATCAGCCAGGCGATGGAGAACGCCTGGGGCCGCCACCGCGCCGAGGTCAAGACGCTGGCGGGCGTCTACGGCGCGGCCTATGCCGGCGACGAGGGGTTCGCCGCGATCCAGAAGCGACGTCGAGGCCTTCGCCGAGGAGGAGGGGCGCCGACCCCGGATGCTGGTCGTCAAGATGGGCCAGGACGGTCACGATCGCGGCGCCAAGGTGATCGCGACGGCCTTCGCCGACCTGGGCTTCGACGTCGACGTGGGCCCGCTCTTCCAGACCCCGGACGAGGCGGCGCAGGACGCCATCGACAACGACGTGCACATCGTCGGCATCTCGAGCCAGGCGGCGGGGCACAAGACGCTGGCGCCGAAGCTGGTCGAGGCGCTGCGCGCCAGGGGCGCCGACGACATCCTGGTGATCTGCGGCGGCGTGATCCCGCAGCAGGACTACGCGTTCCTGCGCCAGGCCGGCGTCTCGGCGATCTTCGGCCCCGGCACGAACATTCCCGAGGCCGCGCGCGAGATCCTGCAGCTGATCCGGTCGGCCCGCGCCCGGGCGGCCTGATGACGCGCCGGCCCGCCATCCTGCTGGGCATGGCGGGCGGACTTGTCTGGGCGGCGGCGGTGCTGTGGCTGGGCGGACAGCTGCGCGTTCCGGTCTTCGCGCTCGGGCCCGCCATGGCGCTGGCGTTCCTGGGGCCGGGCCTGGTGCTGGCCGCGCTGATCGGGCGGCTGGCGCAGCGGCGCTTCTTCGACGACACGCTCATCGACGGGCAGCCCTGGCCCGAGGGCAGCGCCGCCGAGATCGACGCCCGCGTCCTGCAGAACACCCTCGAGCAGACGGTGCTGGCGCTCTGCGTCTGGCCGGCGCTCGGCTGGCTGCTGGGGCCGCAGGGGGCGGGGGTGACCGTGGCGCTGGGCGTCTCGTTCGTGTTGGCGCGGGTGCTCTTCTGGGCCGGCTACCGACGCTCGCCGACCCTGCGCGCGCTGGGCTTCGCCGCCACGTTCTATCCCACCGCCCTGGCCGCGGCCTGGGCACTCTGGCGGCTCGGCCGCCTGGCCCTCTGAGCTACTGCGCGGGGATGGCCGCGCGTCGGCTGCCGCGGCGCCGGCCAGCATCAGCACCGCGTAGTCCACGACCGCCGAGACGGCACTGCGCGCCAGCACCCCCAGCCGCCGAATGGAGCGGCAACTTGCCCCGCTGGACGGTCATCGGAACAAGGAACGCCGTCACCACGCCGGCCAGCGAGGCGTGCATGCCCGACTTCAGCACCAGCACCCACAGCACCACGCCCAGCAGCAGGATCGGCGCCGGGCGGCGAAGCCGCGCCAGGTTCAGCGCCAGCGGTGCCAGCGCGTATGAGCAGGTAGCCCGCCTTCAGGTCGGCCGTGCAGAACAGCGCGAGGATCACGATCGCGCCCGGGTCGTCGAGGATCGCCAGCGTCAGCAGGAAGACCTTGAGCGACGGCGGCACCCGGCCGCCCACCAGCGCCATAACGCCCAGCGCGAAGGCGATGTCGGTCGCCGCCGGGATCGCCAAGTCGTTCAGCGTCTCGGGGCTGCTCCAGTTGAGCGCCACGTAGACGAGCGCCGGCAGCGCCATGCCGCCCACCGCCGCGAGGCCCGGCAGCACCACGTCCCCGGGGTTCCTGAGCTTGCCGTCGACCAGCTCGCGCTTGAGCTCGAGCCCGATCTGGAAGAGAGACCGCCATCAGCCCGGCGTTGATCCAGAGGATCAGCGGCTTTTCCAGCCCCGCGCCGCCGACGATGACGCGCATGCAGGTGCTCAGTACGCCTTCGTAGGCCGGCGCCAGCCTTGAGTTCACGACGAGGAGCGCCGCGACGGCCGCCGGCATCAGCGGCACGCCGCCCGACGCTTCGTGTCGAGCGCGCGGATCAGTATGAACCTTCTCCTCCCGTGGTTTCGGCGGAGATGGCCGGCAGGGGGCGCCTTCAGTGAATCCTGCTGCTGCACCTCTTTCGCTCGTGCCGGGGATGCTTATCGTGCGGGTGTGATGGATCTGGACATCGACCACCTGGTGATCGGGGCCGAGACGCTGGCGGCCGGCGTCGCGCATGTCGAGGCGCTGCTGGGCGAGGGCATGGCCGGGGGCGGGCAGCATCCGGTGATGGGCACCCACAACCGGCTGCTGTCGCTGGGGCCGGGGGTCTATCTCGAGGTCATCGCGATCGACCCCGAGGCCCCGCCACCCGAGCGGGCGCGCTGGTTCGGCCTCGACCGGTTCGCGGGGCCGCCGCGACTTGTGGCCTGGGTGGCGCGTGTCGGCGACCTCGATGGCGCGCTCGCCGGGGCGCCGGCCGGGTTCGGGCGGCCGCTGGCGTTGTCGCGCGGGCCGTACACGTGGCGCATCGCGGTGACCGACGACGGAGCGCTTCCGTTCGACGGCGTCGCCCCGGCGCTGATCGAGTGGCAGGAGGGTGGCCACCCCGCCGACGCGCTGCCGCCGAGCCACGCCCGCCTGGCCCGCATCGACCTGGTGCATCCGCGGCGCAACGACCTGCTCGGGGCACTGCCAGCGCTCGACCGGCTGGCGCATCTGCGGCTGGTCGAGGGGGCGCCCCCGGCCCTTGCCGCCGTGATCGAGACGCCGCTGGGAAACAGGCTCCTGCGATGAGGGTGCGGCCGGCGAGGCCGGCGGATGCCGCGGCGATCGCCGCGATCTGGAACCCCATCATCCGCCACACGACGATCACCTTCACGCCGGACGAGCGGTCCGAGGACGAGATCCGCCGCCTGATGGCCGAGCGCCGCGGCGCCGGACAGGAGGTCTTCGTGGCCGAGGCGGACGCGCGTCGCGGGCTTCGCCTTCTACGCGCAGTTCCGGGCCGGGCGCGGCTATGCGCACACCATGGAGCACACGATTCACGTGCACCCGGAGACCCGCGGCCGCGGCATCGGCCGCATGCTGATGGACGCGGTCGAGCGTCACGCCGCGGCCGGCGGCGCGCACGCGCTCTTCGCGGGCGTGAGCGGCGAGAATGCGGCCGGCCGGGCCTTCCATGTCCGCCTCGGCTACGAGCCGGTGGCGGTGCTGCCCGAGGTCGGCCACAAGTTCGGCCGCTGGATCGACCTGCACCTCATGCGCAAGCGCCTTGGCTGAGGCGACCTGACATCGCCGCGTTGCAGCGCTAGGTTGCCGCCCATGTCGCTCTGGACCCGCATCGCCGCCGCAGTCTCCGCCCTCAGGTCGGGCGAGGGGCTGGGGGCCGTCTTCGACAGGCTGCGCAGCCCGCCCGAGCGCAGCGTCGCCTTCGCCATCGCGGTCATCGCGCTGGGCGCCAAGATGGCCAAGGCCGACGGGCAGGTGACCCGCAACGAGGTCAGCGCCTTTCGCGAGGTGTTCCAGATCCCCCCCGAAGAGGAGGCGAACGCGGCGCGCGTCTTCAACCTGGCCCGGCAGGACGTGGCCGGCTTCGAGGACTACGCCCGCCGCATCGGCCGCATGTTCGACGGCGACCGGGCGGTGCTCTGCGACCTGATGGAGGGGCTGTTCCATATCGCGGTCGCCGACGGGTCGTACCACCCTGCCGAGGACGCGTTCCTGCATCGCGTCGCGGACCTCTTCGGCCTGCCCGAGCGCGAGTTCCGGGCCCTGCGCGTGCGATTCGTGCCCGAGGCGCCGCCCGACCCCTGGCAGGTGCTGGGCGTCGAGCCCGGCGCGCCGATGGACGAGGTGCGCAAGGCCTGGCGGCGGCAGGTCCGCGAGAGCCACCCCGACCGGATGATGGCGCGCGGCGTGCCCGAGGAGGCGGTGAAGATGGCCGAGCGCCGCCTGATGGCGCTGAACCGGGCGTGGGAGGAAATCTCCGCCGGCCGGGCCTGAGATTCGCCCCGCGGCAAGGCGCGTGCTATCTTGTGCCCCATGCGCTGCATCGTGCTGATCCTGACGCTAGGCCTTGCCCTTCCCGCCGCCGCGCAGGAGGCAGAGCGCGACTTGGAGGAGGGGCTCGACCTCTTCTCCGAGGGGGCGCGGCGGCTTCTGCAGGGGCTGATGGACGAACTGGAGCCGACCCTGGACGACCTGCGCGAGGCGCTGGACGGGCTTGACGCCTACGAGGCGCCCGAGGTGCTGCCGAACGGCGACATCATCATCCGCCGCAAGCAGCCGCTGAATCGCGAAACGGTGCCGCCCGAGGGCGAGGAGATCGAGATCTGATCCACCCCGGCGCGGGGGCCTTCAGGCGCGGATGACCTTCGCCTCGGCCCCCAGCGCCGACGCAAGCGAGCCGAATCGCGCCTCGGCGACCTCGCCGAAGAGGGCGTCGGCCTCGGGCGAGACGTGCATCTCCAGCAGCTGCTTCGGCGGGAACCACCTCAGCTCGCCCATCTCGGCCGGATCGTCGACGGTCAGCATCGCGCCCAGGCGCATGGCGCGCCCCAGCACCTCGGCCTCGGTGACGTCGGCGGGGTCCAGAAGGCTGACGAGGTGCTCGAGCTGCGAGCCCGAGCGGCCGTTCTTGTAGCGGTGCAGGAGCGACAGCCCGAGGAAGATCCGCTCCTCGTGGGTCAGGCCGCCGAGGTTGGCGCGCGTGGCGTTGTCGAAGCAGACCTCGTGCCGGTAGTCGGGGTGCGCGCGCCAGCTCACGTCGTGCAGCAGGCAGGCGGCCCGCATCACCCGCAGCCGCTGCGGCCCCGCCTCGGGGAACAGCGGCTTGACGAAGCTGAAGAGCCGGCGCCCGAAGCCGGGCATCCGCGCGTCCTTGTTCTCGGCGAAGCGGCAGGCCTCGATCAGCGGGTCGCGGTCGCGCAGCTCCTGCGGCATCTGCTCGTAGAGCAGCCCCTCGCGGATGCCGTAGGACGAGACGGCGAGTCGCTCGGGGCGCAGCGTGTCGACGAGTGGCGCAGCACCTGGCAGGCCAGCGGCACCAGCGCCATCCGCGCCTCGCTCAGGTCGGCCTTCTTGCGCAGCGCCTCGATGTCGCCGGCCAGGATGCAGTCGACCGTGTCGAAGACGTCCTGGGGCGTCATCCGGTATTCGTGCAGGACGGTCAGCGGATAGTCTCGCCGGATCATGTCGAGCCGGGCGATCGCGCGCCACGAGCCGCCGACCAGGAACAGGCAGTTGGCGGTGCCCATCGTCTTGCGCAGGTCCTTGACCAGCCGCGCGATGTGCTTGTCGAGCTTCTTGGGCGCGATCTCGGCCAGCCGGAACGGCCCGAGCGGCGAGGTCACGCGCTGGCCGACCTGGCCGCCGCGGACCTCGGCCAGCTCCATCGACGAGCCGCCGATGTCGCAGACCAGCCCCTCGGCGCCGGGCCAGCCCAGCAGCACGCCCTGCGCCGACAGCCGCGCCTCCTCGTCGCCGTCGATGACCCAGAGCTTGATGCCGGTCTCGCCGCTCGACCTCGTCCGCGGAAGTCGGGGCCGTCCTCGGCCTCGCGCACGGCGGCGGTGGCGACGGCGGTCAGCGGCGCGATGCCCATGCCCTCGGCCAGCAGCGCGAACCGCTCGAGCGCGGCCAGCGCCCGCTTGCGCCCCTCGGGGTTCAGGCGCCCGGTCTCGGCGAGGCCGGCGCCGAGGCCGCACATGATCTTCTCGTTGTAGAAGTAGGCGGGCGAGCGGGCGGCGCCGTCGAAGACCACCAGCCGCACCGAGTTCGAGCCCACATCGACCACCCCGACGCGGGCCAGCGCCCGCGCCTTCGGGTCGTCGAAGAGCGGGCGCCCGAACGGCCCCCACTGTCCGGCCGTTTCGCCCTCGGCGTTCCATCAGTAGCTTTCCCCGGCGCGGTCTGCGGGCCCGACACTGGCCGCAGGCGCGGCGGGCGCGTCAATCCTCGGCGTGGGTCAGTTCCGGCACGTCTGCGGCGCCGGCGGAGCCGCGGCCCGAGAGCGACGGGTTCTCCATGAAGAAGCGGTGGCAGCTGAACGATGCGGTCTCGGGCGCGGCGCGGACGAAGCTGCCCTCGGGCTGCAGGATCCAGCTCTGCGCCACGTCGGCCATGTTGGCGGCCATGATCTGGCTGACGATCTGCGCCTTCACCGTGGGGTTCGTGATCTCGACCAGCGTCTCGACCCGGCGGTTGAGGTTGCGGTCCATCCAGTCGGCCGAGGAGATGAAGACCCGCGCCTTCTTGGACGGCAGCCCGTGGCCGTCGCCGAAGCAGACGATGCGGCGAATGTTCGAGGAAGCGGCCGACGATGGACTTGACGCGGATGTTCTCGGACAGGCCCGTCGATGCCGGGCCGCAGCCCGCAGATGCCGCGGATCACCAGGCTGATCCGCACGCCGCGCCTGGCTGGCGGCGTAGAGCGCGTCGATCACGTCGGCCTCGACCAGCGCGTTCATCTTGGCCCAGATCGCCGCCGGGCGGCCGGCGCGGGCGTGCTCGGCCTCGGCGGCGATCAGTCGCCAGCAGGCGGGTCTTGCAGCGTGAGCGGCGAGATCGCGAGGTTCTCCAGCCTCTCGGGCTGGGCGTAGCCCGAGAGGTAGTTGAACACCTTGGTCGCGTCGCGCCCCAGCGCCGCGTCGCAGGTGAAGAGCGACAGGTCGGTGTAGATGCGCGCGGTGATCGGGTGGTAGTTGCCGGTGCCGTAATGGGTGTAGGTGACCAGCTTGTCGCCCTCGCGCCGCACCACGGTCGAGATCTTGGCGTGGGTCTTGTAGGTGCATGAAGCCGTAGACGACATGCGCGCCGGCGCGTTCCAGCCGGCGCGACTGGCGGATGTTGGCGGCCTCGTCGAAGCGGGCCTTCAGCTCGACCAGCGCGGTGACCGACTTGCCCTCCTCGGCCGCCTCGCACAGCGCCTCGACGATGGGGACTGTCGCGCGAGGTGCGGTAGAGCGTCTGCTTGATCGCCACCACGTCCGGGTCGCGCGCCGCCTGCTGCAGGAAGCGGACCACCATGTCGAAGGTCTCGTAGGGGTGGTGCAGCAGCATGTCCTTCTGGCGGATCGCCGCGAACATGTCGCCCTCGTGGTCCTGCACCCGCTCGGGCACGCGCGGGGTGAAGGCGGGCCAGAGCAGGTCGGGCCGTTCGTCCAGCACCAGCTCCTTCAGGTCGGCGACGCCGATCAGCCCGTCGACCTCGATCACCTCGTCGCTCGTGCACGTGCAGCTCGTCCATGATCAGCGCGCGCAGCGCCTCGGGCGCGCCGGCGGAGATCTTCATCCGCACCACCTCGCCCCGGCGGCGGCGCTTCAGCGCGACCTCGAACTCGCGCACCAGGTCCTCGGCCTCCTCCTCGACCTCGAGGTCGCTGTCGCGCAGCACGCGGAAGGCGCAGTGGCCGACGTCCTCGTAGCCGGGGAACAGGCTGTCGAGGTTGCAGCAGCAGCAGCTCCTCGAGCGGCAGGAAGCGGCTGCTGCCCGGCCGCCGGGCAGGCGCGACGAAGCGGTCGATCTGCGCCGGGATCGGCAGCAGCGCCTGCAGCTGGCGCCGGTCGCTGCGCCGCTCGAGCTGGAGCGCCAGGCAGAAGCCGGTGTTGGGGATGAACGGGAACGGATGCGCCGGGTCGATGGCCAGCGGCGAGAGCACCGGGAAGACCTGCGTTCAGGAAGACTCGGTCCAGGATGCTCGCGGTCGTCGCCTGGTCAGCTCGGCGCGGGTCAGGAGCGCGATGCCCGCCGTCCTCCATCTCGGCCTTCAGCTCCGGCCAGACGCGTCTGCTGGCGCTCCATCAGGCGGCGGGCGTCGTCGTCGATCAGCACCAGCTGCTCGGCCGGGGTCAGCCCGTCGGCGGCGGGCGTCGTGTTGCCGGCCTGGGCCAGCTCGCGCAGGCCGGCGACGCGGACGGTGTAGAACTCGTCGAGGTTGGTGGCCGAGATCGACAGGAAGCGCAGCCGTTCCAGCAGCGGCACGCGCGGGTTCTCGGCCTCTTCCAGCACGCGCCAGTTGAAGGCCAGCCAGCTGAGCTCGCGGTTGAAGAAGCGCGCCGGGCCGCTGAGGTCGGTCTCGGGCAGGGTGGCGGGCGCGGGGAAGGGCGCGCGCAGGAAGTCGGTCTCGGGCACCTGCTGGCGATCGCCGCGCTTGGGGATCTGCTGGTGGCGGGTCACGGTGCGACCTCCCCAGCACCTCGCGCGGCGAGGGGGCGGGTCACGGCGCTGCGGCGCGCCAGCGCGGCCGCGTCGAGCCGCGCGACCAGTCGCGCGCGGCGGCGAAGCGAGCGGTCCATGCGCAGCGCCAGCAGGTCGATCACCGCCGGCGAGGGCGACAGCTGGCGGTCGGCGAAGAGCTTGACCAGCACCGCGCGCAGCAGCGGTCGTCGGGCGCCTCGATGCGCGCCAGCGGCGCCGCCTGCACCCGGCTCGCCAGGTCGGGCAGGGCCAGTCCCCAGCGCGCGGGGCGCCGCGCCGCCGTCAGCAGCAGGCGCGCCGCCCTGGCTGGCAGAGAGGTTGTGCAGGTGGAAGAGCGCCCGCTCGGCCGCGGGGTCGCCGGCCACGGCGGCGCACATCCTCGACCGCGACCGGCCGTGCGCCAGCGCCGGCAGGTCGGCCCGGGGCAGGTCGGCCGCGGCGACCAGGCGCGCGCCCGCGGCCGCGGCCCAGACATGGGCGAGGTGGGTCTTGCCGGCGCCGGCGCGGCCCGACGAGCACCAGCTTGCCCCGCGGCCAGCTGCGCCAGGCGTCGATCAGCGGCCACCGCCTGCGGCGTTGGCGGGCGAGACGAAGAAACGCCTCGCGCCCGAGCGCCGGGCGCGCAGCGCAGGTCGAGCGGCAAGCTGCCGTGCCTGGCCGCGGCCGCGTCAGGCGACGCCGGATCGCTGTCGAGCCGCCGCGGTAGAGCCGGCTCTGCTGGTACTGCTCGACGCCGAAGCGCGCGAGCACGCCGAGGACCGCCGCGACCGGCACCGCCACCAGCAGGCCCGACGAAGCCGAAGAGCGCGCCGAAGGCCGACAGCGCGAAGATCAGCCAGACCGGGTGCAGGCCGACGCTGTCGCCCACCAGCTTGGGCGTCAGGATGTTGCCCTCGACGAACTGGCCGGACTGGAAGATCGCCCAGACCGCGACGATCCAGCACCAGTCGCCCCAGAACTGGAACAGCGCCAGCCCGATCGCCAGCACCCCGCCGACGATCGCGCCGACGTAGGGGATGAAGGTCAGCAGCCCCGCGATCAGCGCCCACGACCAGGCCGAACTGCAGCCCCACCGCCATCAGCGCCACGGCGTAGTAGGTGCCGAGGATCAGGCAGACCGTGCCCTGGCCGCGGATGAAGCCGGCCAGCGTGCGCGTCGATCTCGCGCGCGAGCCGGCGGATCGTGGGGGCGTGGTCGCGCGGCAGCAGCGCGTCGATCTCGGCCACCATCCGGTCCCAGTCCAGCAGCAGGTAGAACGTCACCACCGGCACGATGACCAGCAGCACCAGCACGTTGACCAGGCTTCCGGCCGAGGCGAGCAGGCCGTTGACCAGCTCGCCCCCGCGCGACTGGATCGTCTGGCCCAGATCGTCGCAGCGAGTGGCGGAGGGTCGATCCTCGCTCGACCACGCCGCGGGAAGCGGTCCAGCAGGAAGTGCTGCAGGTTGCCGGCGATCTCGGGCGCGGCGTTCGACCAGCGCCGTCGCCTGGTTGACGAGCGTCGGCATGACCAGCAGCGCCAGCAGCACGAAGACCAGCAGCGCGACGAAGGTGATGACCACCGTCGCCCACAGCCGCGAGAAGCCGTGCCTCTGCAGCCAGTCGGCGACCGGGTCGAGGAAGTAGGCGATCGCGCCGCCCAGCACGAAGGGCAGGATCACGTTGCCCAGCAGCCACAGCACGAAGAGGAAGATCGCCGCGGCGATCCCCCAGTACTTCAGCTGCTCGCGGACCGGCAGCGCCATTCGGACCTCGTCACCCCTGGTCCCGTATCGGGCCTTCCTGCGACCGAAGCAAGGCTGGCGGCTCGCTCCAGCCGTTCGCGATCGCGGCGATGTGCTCGCGCAACCATCGGTGCGCGGGGTTACCTGGTCGCCGGCGGGCTCGGGGCCGCCGCGCCACGTCCATCACGACGCGGACGAGGCGTTCGTGGTGCTGGAGGGCGAGATCGAGCTGTGGGTCGACGGGCAACGCTCGGCGCTCGGCCCGGGCGAGGCGGCGCTGATCCCGCGGGGCGCCGAACACGCTTTCCGCGTCGCCGAGGCGGGCCCGGTCCCCAAGTACGTCATGCTGACGCCCGGCGGTTTCGAGGGCTTCTTTCTGGCAATGGCGCGGGGCGGGTTCCGCATCCCCGAGGACATGGCCGAGATCGAGCGGATCGCCGCGGTCCACCACCTGACCTTCACCGGCCCTCCGCTCGACGCCGGCTTGCCGCAGCGCCGCGTCCTGGCGCGAGGCTTGCGGCGGCCTGCGCCCTCGTCTATCCGACGCGGGCCTTGTCAACGCTCGGGGGACCCGCCCATGCGCCTCAGCCGCTACTTCCTGCCCGTGCTCAAGGAAACGCCCGCCGAGGCGCAGATCGTCAGCCACCGGCTGATGCTGCGGGCGGGCATGATCAAGCAGGCGGCGGCCGGGATCTATTCCTGGCTGCCGCTGGGCTACAAGGTGCTGCGCAACGTCGAGCGGATCGTCCACGAGGAGCAGCAGCGCGCCGGCCACATCCCGATGCTGATGCCGACGCTGCAATCCGCCGACCTCTGGCGCGAGAGCGGGCGCTACGAGGCCTACGGCCCCGAGATGCTGCGCATCAAGGACCGCCACGACCGCGACATGCTCTACGGCCCCACCAACGAGGAGCTGATCACCGACATCTTCCGCTCCCACGTCGGCAGCTACAGGGACCTGCCGCTGACGCTCTACCACATCCAGTGGAAGTTCCGCGACGAGATCCGGCCGCGCTTCGGCGTCATGCGCGGGCGCGAGTTCCTGATGAAGGACGGCTACAACTTCGACCTCGATCGCGACGCCGCGATGCACGCCTACAACCGCCACATGGTCAGCTACCTGCGCACCTACGAGCGGATGGGCCTGCAGGCGATCCCGATGCGCGCCGACAGCGGGCCGATCGGCGGCGAGGACACGCACGAGTTCCTGGTGCTGGCCGAGACCGGCGAGTCCGAGGTGTTCTACGACAGCGCCATCACCGACCTGAGCTTCGGCGAGCGGGAGGTCGACTACGACGAGCGCGGGGAATGCCAGGCCATCGTCGACGAATGGACCGCGCCCTACGCCCGCACCGACGAGACCCATGACGAGGCGCGGTTCCACGAGATGGTGCCCGAGGAGCGCCGCCGCACCTCGCGCGGGATCGAGGTGGGGCAGATCTTCTACTTCGGCACCAAGTATTCCGAGCCGATGGGCGCCACCGTCACCAACGCCGAAGGGCAGCGGGTGCCGGTGCACATGGGCTCCCACGGGATCGGCGTCAGCCGCCTGGTGGGCGCGATCATCGAGGCCAGCCACGACGATCAGGGCATCATCTGGCCCGAGGGGGTGACGCCCTTCCACTGCGGCATCGTCAACCTGAGGCAGGGCGACGCCGAGACCGACGCGGCCTGCGAGGGGCTCTATCGCGCGCTGACCTCGCGCGGGCTCGAGCCGCTCTACGACGACCGCGACGAGCGGGCGGGCGCCAAGTTCGCCACGATGGACCTGATCGGCCTGCCGTGGCGGATCACCGTCGGCCCGCGCGGCCTCAAGGCGGGCAAGGTCGAGCTGACATCGCGCCGCACCGGCGAGAGCGAGGAGATGTCGCCCGAGGATGCGGTCGCCCGGATCTGCGAGATCTACGCGGGCTGAGCTGGGCGCGGCACCACCTTTGTCGCAACCTGAAGGTGGACTGAGGCTCTGCGCTGCGGAGAATAGTCGGCATTCGTTGAAACATTTCTCCGGGCTCTCGACTAATGTCAGAGCGCACGCCCGTTTTTACTGCCGATTTTGCACCGCGATGCCGTTCGACGAGACATACGAGCAGAAGTTCCACGCCCTCGTGGCGAGGCTCGACAGCGACCCCGACGCGGCGGCCAGCTTTGCCGACAATCCGCTGCCGCACCTTGAAGGGGCGGCATACCTCTCGTCCCGACGATCGTTCCGCACCAGCCACATCCCGACGACTTCGCAGATCTGGGCGATGCCCACCGATGTGACCACGGCGCAGCCCGGCAAGGAAGCCCGCTCGAATGCCGTCAAGGTCACCAAGCATTGGTGCGGGATCGACATCGCGCTGGACGAAGCGCTGACCAACTGGCTTGGTCAGGGAATGCAGCTCAAGGCGATCACGGCGGCGCTCGGGCCGCCCCTGTAGATGGCGGGGAGTCTCAGCGGTGGCGCCGTCAATATCACGGCCGCCGGGCTCGCCGCGATCTTCCTGGCCAATCCGTGCAGATCTCGCTCACCGATGGCGGCAAGGGCGTTCACTTCCCGATCTCGTGGATCCAGTGGGGCTTGCTCCACGGAGCCCTGCCCGCCGGCCCTCCCGGTGTGCTGCGGAACTGAGCCCCTTCAGCGGCAGAGAGCGCCGACCGGATCCAGCTCGAAGTCGAGGATGGCGAGGTTGCCCGCGCCGTCCTTGGCCTCGATGTGGATGTCGAGCGGCTCGCCGCCGGGGGCGAGGACCAGGTTCACCGGAATGGTGCGGCGCGTGCGCAGCGGCCGGTCCGCCTCGAGGCGGTATCGATAGGCGGTAAGCTCGCGCAGCTCGGGCGCGATCCAGCGGCTGGCTGCCTCGTAGGACGACATCACCGGCCTCGCCTCTCCTGCGCCGATGTCGACGCCTGCATAGTCGATCCCCTGCGGATCGACGAAGGTGAAGTAGAGCCGCGCGCGCGCCGCGCCCGCCGAGGGGCAGGAGGCCGGCGCGACCTCGAGGTCGCTGCGGAAGACGACCGGCCCGCCGGCGACGTCGCGCGTCACCACCACCGCGGGCGGCGCGCCGGGTATGAGATCGAAGGCCTGCGCGGCGTTGCCTACTCCGCTCGCCAGCGCGGCGGCGAGAATGATGCGTGCGAGCATGGTCTGACCCTCCGGCTTTGACCGATAGGATGGCGCACGGGTCGACGCAGGCAAGACCAAACCGCTTGACCGTCAGGGTGATCGTGCACAAACGGGGTCCTCGCGACCCATGCAGAGGATCGGTCTTGCCCCGCTCACCCGCCCCCTTCGCTGCCTACGAGTGGATGATCGCCTGGCGCTACCTGCGTGCGCGCCGGGCCGAGGGCGGGGTCAGCGTGATGACCTGGATCAGCCTTGTGGGCATCGCGCTGGCCGTCTTCGCGCTGATCGCCACGCTGGCGGTGCGCTCGGGCTTCCGGGCCGAGTTCGTCGACACGATTCTGGGCGCGAACGCCCACATCACGCTCTACGCCCAGCCCGAGGCCGCTGAGGGCGGGCCGACCGACCGCACGCTGCACGACTATGCCGCGATGGCCGAGCGGGTGGTCCGGGTTCCGGGCGTGACGCGCGTTGCGCCGCTGGTGCGGGGGCAGGTGATGGCGACGGCCAACGGCCTGAACGCCGGGGTCGAGGTGTTCGGCATCGGCGCGGACGACCTGGCCGCCCTGCCGCGCATCGCCGACCCCGAGACGTCGCAGGGCGACATCGCCCGCTTCGGCGAGGGCATCGCGATGGGCGCAGGCGTGGCGCGCACCCTCGACGTGCGGGTGGGCGACACCGTGCGCCTGATCTCGCCCGAAGGGGCGCGGACGCCGTTCGGCACCAGCCCGCGCGTCTCGTCCTACCAGGTCGTCTACATCTTCAGCGCCGGCCGCTGGGACATCGACCAGACGCGGCTCTACATGCCGCTGGAGCAGGCGCAGACCTACTTCAACCGCGAGGGCGTGGTCGACGAGCTCGAGGTGATGGTGGACGAGCCCGAGCGCGTGGACGCCTACGTGTCGCCGGTGCTGCGTGCCGCCGGCCCCGACACCCTGGTCTGGACCTGGCGCGACGCGTCGGGCGCCTTCCTGCGCGCCCTCGACATCGAGGACAACGTGATGTTCGTGATCCTGTCGATCCTGGTGCTGATCGCGGCGATGAACATCATCTCGGGCCTCGTCATGCTGGTGAAGAACAAGGGCCGCGACATCGGCATCCTGCGCACCATCGGCCTGACCGAAGGTTCGGTGATGCGGGTCTTCTTCCTGTGCGGCGCCAGCGTGGGGCTGATCGGGACGACGGCGGGGGTGATCTTCGGCTGCCTCTTCGCGCTCTGGATCGACCCGATCTTCTCGGCGGTGAACTGGCTTTCGGGCGGCGGCGCGTGGGACCCCTCGATCCGCGGCATCTACTCGCTGCCCGCGCGGCTGGAATGGGGCGACGTGCTCTCGGCGGTGGCGCTGTCGCTGGGCCTGTCGTTCGGCGTCACCATCTTCCCCGCCCGTCGCGCCGCCCGCCTCAACCCCGTCGAGGCGCTGCGTTATGAGTGAGCCGGTGCTGGAGCTTGGGGGCGTGGCCAAGGCCTATCTGGCGGGCACCCCGGGCGAGGTCGTGGTGCTGCGCGCGGCCGACCTGACGCTGGCGCCGGGCGAAATGGTGGCGCTGGTGGCGCCCTCCGGCGCGGGCAAGTCGACGCTTCTGCACATCGCGGGCCTGCTCGACACCGCCGACGCCGGCACGGTGCGGCTGGCGGGCCACGACGCCACCGGCCTGTCCGACCGGCGGCGCACCCGGCTGCGGCGCGAGGCCGTGGGCTTCGTCTATCAGTTCCACCACCTGCTGCCCGAGTTCACCGCGGCCGAGAACGTGCTGCTGCCGCAGCTTGCCGCCGGCCGCCCCCGCGCCGAGGCCGGAGAGCGGGCGCGCGAGCTGCTGTCGCGGGTGGGGCTGGCGGCCCGGCTGAACCACCGTCCGGCCGAGCTTTCGGGAGGCGAGCAGCAGCGCGTCGCCTTCTGCCGGTCGCTGGCCAACGGTCCGCAGCTTCTGCTGGCCGACGAACCCACGGGAAACCTCGATCCCGCCACCTCGGACACCGTCTTCGCCACTCTCGTCGACCTGGTCCGCGGGACCGGCCTTGCGGCGCTGGTGGCGACGCACAACGCCGAACTGGCCGCGCGCATGGACCGCACGATCCGGCTTGAGGACGGCCGCCTGGTCTGATCAGGATCAAGGTCGGCGCCACGCATCGGCGCCATCCTCGGGCCAAGAAGGGGAGGTTTTCCATGCTGCGTCTCTTCACCTGTCTGATCGTCCTGGCGCTTCCGGCCGCCGCGCAGGACGAGGATCTGGGGCGGCAGACCTTCGAGCACGCCTGCGCCGGCTGCCACGGCGCCGACGCCACCGGCGGCGGCCCGATCACCGAGCTTCTGTCCGTCGTGCCGCCCGACCTGACGCGCCTGGCCGAGCGCAACGGCGGCGAATTCGACCGGCTGCGGGTGATCTACACCATCGACGGGCGCAGCGGCCTTCGCGCCCATGGCGGCCCGATGCCGATCTTCGGCGAGCTGTTCCGCGGCGATCCGGCGGTCGAGGACGCGCCCGACGGCACCCCGGTCATGGTCAGCGGCCGGGTGCTGGCGCTGGTGGACTGGCTCGAGAGCATCCAGCAGTAGCCGCCCCTCGATTCACGTTTTTCAGACATTCGGCGGAATTTGACGTAACGTAAGCGGAGCTTGAGTGATTCCTCGATTCATAGAGGTTCCAATGCGTTTGCATGCCGCCGCCGCCGCCACCTTCCTGCTGGCGGCCGGTCCCGCCGCCTCGGCCGTCATCGGAATCCAGCTCGGGGACGATGACTGTTTCGGCCTTCCGTCGCACACGCCCTGCGGGGACGGGGACCTTTTCGCCAGTGTCGCGCCGACCGACCGCAGTACCGCGGGCGACCCCGCAGGCACGGACGCATTCGGCGAACTGGGCACCGTCGCGTTGGACTTCTTCGTCGATCTTGCGGGCGAGGTCGCCACGGCCGCCGTCGTCTCGGCCAAGACCGTTGGCCTCGACCTCAATCGCGCGGTGTCGAACGACGCCTTCAACGGCGCGCGCTTCCTCTTCAACGGCACCGATATCGGGGACGCTGATCGCGCCGGGGCCGCTGGCCATCGATCTGTCGAGCGCCGACGTGCTCCCGCTCCTTGTCGACGGTTCCGTGAACACGCTGACGATCATCCCCGAAGAGGCGTTCGAAGCGTTCGGCGTCTTCGAGGATTATGCGATCGACTTCGCTCGCCTCACCATCGAGACGCGGCCGCCCGAGCCGCCGGTCGACGGCGTCGTGCCGTTGCCTGCGGGCCTCTGGCTGATGCTGGGCGGCCTCGGTCTGGTCGCGGGGTCGACGCGACGGCGCCACTGAGGCGGCCCACGCTCACGGCCGATGGTGCGAGTGGCAGGCGCCGGGGTAGTGGCGCGAAACTCGACAGGGGATAATCATGCGAAAGACGGTACTGGCCCTGGCGGCGACGCTCGCCGCCGGAGGGGCGCACGCGCAGGACAACTACATCGGCGAGATCATGCTGGTGGGCTTCAATTTCTGTCCGCGCGGCACGACCGAGGCGAACGGGCAGCTTCTGCCCATCAGCCAGTTCACCGCGCTCTTCTCGCTCTACGGCACGATCTATGGCGGCGACGGGCGCACCACCTTCGCGCTGCCCGACCTGCGGGGCCGGGTGCCGGTGCACGTGGGGCAGGGGCCGGGCCTGTCGAACTACCTGCCGGGCCAGCGCGGCGGGGTCGAGGCGCAGACGCTGACGTCGCAGCAGATGCCCCCTCACCAGCACGGGGTGACGGTGACGCTGAACGGCACGACCGCGCCGGCCAGCTCGCCCTCGCCCGCGGGCAACCTGCCGGCGCTTTCGACGGGCGCGTCGCTCTACGGCACGATCCCGTCCGGCGGCTCGCCGGCGGCGATGAATGCCGCAGGGGCCAGCGTGACCGAGAACAACGCCGGCGGCGGGCAGCCGGTCAGCACCGTCCAGCCCTACCTGGCGCTGCGCTACTGCATTGTGCTGAACGGGCTTTTCCCGCCGCGGAGCTAGTCGCCCCCGGCCAGACGGGGGGCCGGGGCGCCCCCCGCGATTTCCAGGATCAGCTTGCGCCGCACGGCGTCGGCGAAGTCGTGCGGCCCCTCGGCGGTGATGACGAAGGCGCCGGGGCCGCCGATGATCCGCTCGGCATAGAGCCGCTCGAGCTCGGGGCCCGTCGGGCGGCCGTTGCAGAACCGGCAGAGCACGGCCAACGCATTGATCGTGATGCCGGACTCCAGCACCGCCTGGCGCGATGGGGCGATCGGCGGGCCGGTCCAGTTGTTGGCGCTGTCGCCCGAGAAGTCGATGACGCGGCGCCAGCCCTGGTGCTCGTTCTCCTCGATCAGCCGCTTGCCCACCAGCAGCGCCGAGCCGATGCCGTTGCGCCCGAAGGCCAGGCGCGGCGGCACCAGCAGCGCCTCGGCGAAGGCTGTGGCGCTTTCGGGGCCGTCGATCACCGTCCAGGGCACGACGACGGCCTCGCTGCCGGCGCCCGCCCATTCGGCATAGGTGACGGCGATGCGGCCGTAGGCGCTGGCCTCGATCGCCGAGAGGACCGCGGGATCCTGGATCGCCTCGGCGTAACCCGCTCTCTGGAAACGGATTTCCGCGTCGTCGATCGAGCCGCTGGCATCGGCCAGCAGCACCAGTTCCAGCTCGACATCCTCGGCCGCGGCGGGCGCGGCGAGGACGAACAGGGCCAGGGCGAGGATGCGCATGGGCCCAGTGTAGCGGCAGTTGCGCGCAGGCGGGAAGCGGGATGACGGCGATCAATGCGCGACATGCCGTCCGGGCCGAACCTGTCGGCGGACCAGACACGGAGGGTCGGATGAAGTACCTCATTCCACTTGCATTGCTGATTTCCCTGCCGGCCGCCGCGCAGGAGAGCGGCGAGGAGCTGTTCATGCGCTACTGCGCCACCTGCCACGGCGAGGACGCCATGGGCGACGGGCCGATGGCGCCGCTGCTGCTTGAGCAACCCGCTGATCTTACAGGTATTTCCGAGCGTGCGGGCGGCACGTTCCCGGTCTTCGAGGTGGTCCGCAAGATCGACGGGCGCGACCCGCTGCTGGCGCATGGGGGCGAGATGCCGCTCTGGGGCGACTTCTTCGAGGGCGACGACCAGGCGATCTCGACCGAGGAAGGTCAGCCGGTGATGACTTCGGCGCCGATCGTGGCGCTGGTCGAGTGGCTGCGCGAGCAGCAGCGCTGAGTCGTTCCGCGCGGCCGGAAACGTACATCCGGCGGAGCGATTCCGTACAAAGCGTACAGTTTTCTGTACGGGGTTTGGACAGAATGTACGGAAGGGGCGGGACGCATCGGGCGCCGATGTTCCCGCCCTGTTCGCCCCTTCCGGCGGCGGGTGCGGCGACGGGCCGTTTCGCAGCGAAACAGCGCCGTCGACGCCGGCCGCGACGGCCGGGGCGCTGATGGCGGGCGCCCCGCGCAGGGCTTCATGGCGCTGGCGCGCGACCTCCATGACCAGGGCTACGAGAACCGGGCGACGATCCGGGTGCGCAACGGCGCGCTCCATGTCGAGGTCACCGGGTCGGCCGGCCGGGCGATCCCCCGCGCGGCGTGAGGGTGGAGGCGGTACGCCTTAGCCCGGAGCGGCGGATTGCGGGCCACCCTGCGTGCTCAGCGGCGCCGGTCGTTCCGAGGCAGGGTTGCATTCGGGTGCGGAGGGCGGCGGCCGACCCTGGGTGGGCGTAAGTGCGCGGCCTGTGGTTTGCGGTTTGTCCCGCCAGCCCCGGACGACGGCGGTGCGGCGGACGACATCGCCAAGGCGCCCTGCCGTGGGGAGGGGTTCGGGCCGGTCCAGCATTGCGGGATCGGTCGTCCGGTGGACGATCCGAAGGGCCGGACGGGTCATCCGGAAGGATGACCCCGGACGTAGCCGCCCGCTCGCGTGCAGCCCTGGCGCGGAGGGCGGCGGCCGACCCTGGGAGGGTGCTGGTGCGGCCTTTGTGGCTTGGCGGTTTATCCCGAAGCCCCGGACGACGGCGGTGCGGCGGGCGGCATCGCCAAGGCGCCCTCCCGGGGGAGGGGTTCGGGCGCCGCCCGGGCTGGTCGCCCGGGCGAGAGGGGTGGGCGAAGCGTCGGACTGGGCACAGCACGGGCCTTTCTTTTTGCTGCGCACCAACCTTTCTACTGCTCGCGGGACTTCCGCACATCGCGCCAATTCTGACGGCCCGCACGCGATGAAGCGCTCTATCCAAGACGACCGACAACATTCTTCGCATCTTGCGCATTAAAAACTTTGACTGAAACGATGCTAGAAGAAGGGCAAACCGGAGGATCTTTAAGTCCTCTCGTGCAGGGGTCAGCGTACTGATCGTTTGAACGTCGCTGTCGTGCGTATTTCGAAAGCGTGCTCAAGGGGCAGAATGAAGCAGCATCCAATAGAAGATGCGAGATTAAAAGTGGGCCAGAGGTACGACTGGGCGGGGATCCGGTCGCAGCGTTCCCGCCAAATCTATCGACAAGCCACGTCTCTTTGGACATGATGGATTGGAGATGCCTTCCAAATTTGAGGATGTCTTGTCGTCCGCAAACTCTATCAGCTGCTAAGACGAGCCGGGCCGAATTTCCTGCCAGTTGATCGTAAGAGGTTTTGTGGGCTCCGAATACCAGCTAAGAACTCCCTCGCAGTGGCTGACAAGCACACTTAATGTCGGGCAGGTACGATCTTTGAGAGCGCTCTCTCCGCTCGCCGAACTTCCTCCTGTCGATAGCTGATGACGGATCTGCAGGTAAACTGCATAAGCGGTGAGAAATGGTCAAGGAGCTGGAAATGGTCCACGAAGAAGGTGGTCTGCACAAAATCTCGGAGAGAAATTCGCGCATTTTGAGAAGCCCAATATGAGACGAGCATTGCGACAGAAGCAACTGCGCCGCCTCCTGAAAGCAGAAGTATATCTCTGATTCATGAGCAATCGCTTAGGCTTCAAACATCCAACTCCTCAACAAACTTCGCATTCGCCTGGATGTACTGGAACCGCAGTTCCGGCTTCTTGCCCATCAGCCGCTCCACCAGGTCGCCGGTTTCGCCGGGGTCTTCCTCGTCGATGGTGACGCGGATCAGGCGGCGGGTGGTGGGGTTCATGGTGGTGTCGCGCAGGTCCTTGGCGTCCATCTCGCCCAGGCCCTTGAAGCGGGAGACCTCGATCTTGCCCTTGCCGCCCAGGCCCTCCTCCATCAGGCGGTCCTTTTCGACCTCGTCGAGCGCATAGACGCGGCGGGCGCCTTGCGTCAGCCGGAAGAGGGGCGGGCAGGCGAGGTAGAGGTGGCCGCGGTCGATCATCGGGCGCATCTGGGTGAAGAAGAACGTCATCAAGAGCGAGGCGATGTGGGCGCCGTCGACGTCGGCGTCGGTCATGATGATGATCTTGTCGTAGCGCAGGTCCTCGACGTTGAAGCGGGTGCCCATGCCGACGCCGAGGGCCTGGCAGAGGTCGGCGATCTCCTGGTTCTGGCCGATCTTGGACGAGGCGGCGCCGAGCACGTTGAGGATCTTGCCGCGGAGCGGCAGCAGCGCCTGATTGGTGCGGTCGCGGGCCATCTTGGCCGAGCCGCCGGCGCTGTCGCCCTCGACGATGAAGAGCTCGGTCCCCTCGCGGGCGGTGGCGGTGCAGTCGACCAGCTTGCCGGGGAGGCGGAGCTTTTTCGTGGCCGACTTGCGCTGGGTCTCCTTCTCCTGGCGGCGGCGGATGCGTTCCTCGGCGCGCAGGATCAGGTGGTCGAGGATGGCGCCGGCGGACTTGGTGTCGGCGGCGAGCCAGTGGTCGAAATGGTCGCGCACGGCGCCCTCGACCAGGCGGGCGGCCTCCTGCGTGGCCAGCCGGTCCTTGGTCTGGCCGACGAACTCGGGCTCGCGGATGAAGCAGGAGACGAGCGCGCAGGCCGAGCCCTGGAGGTCGTCGCGGGTGATCTGGGCGGCCTTGCGCTGATTGGTGAGCTCGCCATAGGCGCGCAGGCCGCGCAGGATGGCGGACCAGAAGCCGGTCTCGTGCGTGCCGCCCTCCGGCGTGGGGACGGTGTTGCAGTAGGACTGGATGAAGCCGTCGCGGGCGGGGGACCAGTTGATCGCCCATTCGACGCTGCCGGGGACGCCGAAACGCTCCTGAAAGCCGACGCGGCCGGCGAAGGGGCGCTCGGCATAGGTGGCGGCGGTGCCGAGGGTTTCGGACAGGTAGTCGGCCAGGCCCCCGGGGAAGTGGAACGTGGCCTCGGGCGGCACGCCCTCCTCGGGGATCTGGGACTTCCAGCGGATCTCGACCCCGGAGAAGAGGTAGGCCTTGGAGCGGGCCATGCGGAAGAGCCGCGCGGGGCGGAAGGCGAGGGTGCCGAAGATCTCCTCGTCGGGGTGGAAGGTGACGGTGGTGCCGCGGCGGTTGGGGGCCTGGCCCACCTCGGCCACCGGGCCCTGGGGCACGCCGCGGCTGAAGCTCTGGCGCCACAGGCGACGGTCGCGCGCCACCTCGACGGTCAGCGCGTCGGAGAGGGCGTTGACCACGCTGACGCCGACGCCGTGCAGGCCGCCCGAGGTTTCGTAGGCCTTGCCCGAGAACTTGCCGCCGGCGTGCAGCGTGCAGAGGATCACCTCGAGCGCGGACTTGCCGGGGAACTTGGGGTGCGGGTCGACCGGGATGCCGCGGCCGTTGTCGCGCACGCTGACCGAGCCGTCGGCCAGCAGGTCGACCTCGATCCGGGTGGCGTGGCCGGCCACCGCCTCGTCCATGGCGTTGTCGAGGACCTCGGCCACCAGGTGGTGCAGCGCCCGCTCGTCGGTGCCGCCGATGTACATGCCGGGGCGCTTGCGGACCGGCTCGAGCCCCTCGAGCACCTCGATCGAGCGGGCGTCGTAGGCGGGCGCCGAGGCGCCGGAGAGGAGGTCGTTCATGGTCTGCTCTGCCCCTTATGGTTGTGCGGCCATTTGATCAGGCGGCGCGGCGTGCGTCCACCTGCTCGGCCGGGTGCAGGGTGTAGGCGGCCGCCCAGTCGTGCAGGCGGGCCAGGAAGCGGTCGTCGTCGAGCTCGGCCGCGGGGCGGTCGCCGCCGAACCCGGCAAAGCCCGGCAGGTCGGCGAGAAGCATGCGGTAGCGGGCGAAGTCCGGCCCCTCGGCGGCGCGCTCGGCGAACTCAACCAGCCGGGTGGGCAGCACCCGCATCGGGTCGATCGCCGAGTAGAACAGCGCGAAGGGCGACGCGTTGAGGTGCGAGACCACCTGCGCCAGCTGCGGCGCCAGCGTGTCGAACGTGCCGCCGCGGCCCGCGTCGATGGTGTTGACGAGGATCGAGAAGGCGCGGCCGGCGTTCACGGTCTGGGTGGTGGACAGGATGAAGCTGACGGCCAGCGTCAGGATCACCATCCCCTCGACCGCGACCACCACGCCGAGCACGTACCACGGCGTGCCGCCCGGCGAGGTCTGCCCCGCCCCGAGGGTCGACAGCAGGTGGCCCGCGTGGGCGTAGCGGTCCCACCAGCCGGTGCCGTTCCAGCCGGGGTTGGCGGTCACCGAGCCCTCGAACGCCCCGAAGATCAGCGTCCAGCCCACCGACACGCCGAGGATCCAGAACGCGGCGATGCCGGCCATGATCAGCGGGCCGACCACCTGATGCGGCCAGCGGGCGCTGACGTGGCGGATGCAGAGGCGGAAGACGGCGAAGATCGCCCGGCCGATCCGCAGGCTGAGCAGCGTGTGGGTGTCGGCGCCGATGGTGGTGAACAGGAAGTCGAGCGTGACGACGACCAGAAGCACCACGCCGGCGATGAAGGAGAGGAGTTCCATCCGCCTGCCATACAGGCGGGCCCCGGCCGCGCCAAGCCTGCGCCCCGCCCTTGCGGCGTCCGGCGGTGGCCGCCTTCCCGGACGATCGGGGCGCCGCCGCCGGCCGCATCCGCCGCGGCCGGCCGGGCCTGACGCGGAAGGCGGTCGCGCAGCGCCTGGACGGTGCGCGCGGGTGGCGGCGCGGGGGCGGGGGGTCGATCCCCCCGCCTCCGCGCTCCCCCCTGCCGGGCGGGCGGGCTGCGGACGTGGGGCGGGTGGCTGGTCGCGCGGTGGGGGTGGCAGAGGAGCGGGCGGATGCGCGAGAGACCGGCGGGCGGCGCAGGGACGGGGGCGCTGGACGCGCGGCGGGGTGGAGAACGACAACCGGCGGGGAGCGACAAGGGGGCGGGGGGCGACGCAGGGCTGGGAGCGACAAGGGGGCGGCGAGCGACGAGGCGGCGGCAAGCGACAAAGGGCGGGGAACGACAAGGGGGCGGGGGGCGACGAGGGCGGGAGCGGGGGCGGGAAACGACAAGGGCGGGCGCCGAAGCACCCGCCCCCCGTCGACCCGCTCGGGACACCCCACCCCCGGCGCCCGGCGGGGACGTAACCGAACCCCGCGTCGATCCTTGTGCCGGCGCCGTCGCGCCCCGTCTGCCCGCCCGCGGCGCCGCCGGTCCTGGAGCCGGCCGCCCCCGACCGTGCGCCGGCGTAGCGTCCGGCGCCCTGGTCCGCGCGGTGGCGGCGTGGCCTGCGGGCGGGCTGTGTGCCGGGAACCCCCCTTTCCCGTCACGCATCATCCTAGCCGCCGACGGCCGGTCGCAAGAACTCATTGTGAACGCGAGGTTAATTGTCGCCGCCCGGGCGACGATGTGGCCCCGGCGACGCGGATTGTCGCCCCCTCGGCCGCGCTCGCCCGGCGGGTCCGGTACCGCCCGCCACCGTGGGTGGCGCTCCTGAAAACCGAGCAACTTGCGGGTGCGCTCGTTGGAGTACGGGCTCTCGAATCGCCCCATCGCGTGCCGCCGGTCGAGGCCCGGATATCGGCGCCGGACGATCCCGACGGCCGGGCGCACCGAGGGCGCGTCGTGGGCGGCGTTGAGGTCCTGCCGGCCGGAACGCGGGGTTCATTGTCGCCGTCCGGGCGACGATGTGGCCTCGGCGCCGCGGAGTGTCGCCCGTTCAGCCGCGCTCGCCCAGCGGGTCCGGCACCGCCTGCCACCACGGGTGGCGCTCCTGAAAGCCGAGCAACTTGCGGATGCGCTCGTTGGAATACGGGCTCTCGAATCGGCCCATCTCGTGCCGCCGCTCGACGTCCGCGTACCAGCGCCGGACGATCTCGGCGGTGGTCAGGTGCACCGAGGGCGCGTCGTTGGCGGCGTTGAAGACCTGCCAGCCGAGCCCGTCGGCGCCCAGGCAGAGGTCGACGATCTGGCCCGAGGTCGCGGGCGTCGATATAGGCGAAGATGTTGCGCCGCCTGAGCTCGGGGTCGGCGAAGTAGCGCGGGAAGTCGCGCGCGTATTCGTGCGGCTCGATCACGTTGTTGATGCGCAGCGCGTAGATGTCGGCGCCGGTGCGGGCCTGGAAGCTGCGCGCCGCGACCTCGCCCGCGACCTTGGACATGGCGTAGGCGTCTTCAGGCACCGTGGGGTGGTCTTCGTCGACGGGCAGGTAGGCCGGCCGCCGCTCGCCGTCGGCGAAGCAGATGCCGTAGACGGTCTCGGACGAGGCGGTGACGATCTTGCGGATGCCGGTCTTGGTGGCCGCCTCGAGCACGTTGAAGGTGCCGACGGCGTTGACGCGGAAGGTCTCGGTGTCGGGGCGCATCAGGATCCGCGGGATCGCGGCGAAGTGGACCACCGCGTCGTAGCGGGGGATGCCGGTGCCGGGCTCGAGCTCGTCGAAGCCGGCGTAGGAGGTCAGCGCCGAGAAGAGCTGGCCCGCGTCGGTGATGTCGACGGTCAGGTTGTCGACGCCGGGCGCGTCGAGCGGCACGAGGTCGGCGTTGGTGACGCGGTGGCCGCGCTCGAGCAGGTAGGGGATCACGTGGCGCCCCGCCTTGCCGCTGCCGCCGGTGAAGAAGATCCGCATCGCCGCCCCCTTTTCGGTGTCGCCTGAGGGCGCCCCTTGCCCTGCCGCCCGCGCGCGGAGGGTGCCACGGATGAATGCCGGGCGGAACCGTCGAACCGGGTGCCGGCCTCGTCCATGGCCATGTCGGCCGCGGAGCAAGGAGCAGGCGCCAGTGCGTCGCTGCCGTGCTGGTCCCCGGCGGGCGGTTCAACAGGCGCGCAGCGCCATCATCGCCTGATCGACGCGGGCAACAGCGGCCATTCCGCGCCACCACCGTCGGAGGCAGGGTCGATCGCGTCCATGTCGCCCGGCGGTCGGGTGGGTCTTTTGCCTTGCCATCTCCCTCAGCGACTTGCGCTTTCGGTGACGTGCTCTTATGGACGTGGGCCGGAGAGCCACGGGGTCTGGCCATCGGGCGCCGTCCCGACCGCGGTGACATTCGGGCGCGGCCGGGTGGCCTGACGCATGCGAGCCGGCGGCGATGGCGGCTTGTCGCGCGGTCGTGCCGGGCGTAATGCCGCGGCATGGTCGAGACCGCCACCCCGGCGCCGCCGGCCGCGGGTCGGCGGGCGCATGCCCGGGCGCTGCTGCGCCTGGGGCTGCCGCTGATCGGCAGCCACCTGGCGCAGCTTGCCGTGCAGATCACCGACACGGTGATGCTGGGCTGGTACGACGTCGAGGCGCTGGCGGCGCTGGTGCTGGGCTCGTCCTACTTCTTCGTGTTCTTCATCATGGGCTCGGGGTTCGCCTGGGCGGTCATCGCCGGTGGTCGCGGCCGCCGCGGCCTCGGGCGAGGACGCGCAGGTGCGCCGCGTCACCCGCATGGGGATGTGGCTGTCGCTGATCTTCGCGGCGCCTGGCGCTGCCGGCGATGGTGTGGGCCGGGCCGATCCTGCAGGCGATGGGGCAGGAGCCGCAGATCGCCGAGGCCGCCGGCACCTATCTGCGGCATCGTCGGCTGGGGCCTGGTGCCCGCGCTGCTGGTGATGACGCTGAAGAGCTGCCTGTCGGCGCTCGAGCGGGTGCGGGCGGTGCTGGTCGTCACGCATCGCGGCCGCCGCGCTGAACGGGCTTCTGAACTATGCGCTGATCTTCGGGCACTGGGGCGCGCCCGAGCTGGGCATCGCCGGGGCGGCGATCGCGTCGCTGACGCTGCACGGGGTGTCGTTCGTCCTGCTGGCGGTCCATGCCGGGCGGTCGCTGCCGCAGCACGCGCTCTTCGTGCGGATCTGGCGGCCGGACGGCGAGGCGTTCGCGCGGATCTTCCGCCTGGGCTGGCCGATCGGGCTGACGAACCTGGCCGAGGTGGGGCTGTTCGTCGGCCACCGCGCTGATGATGGGCTGGATCGGCACGGTCGAGCTGGCGGCCCACGGCATCGCGCTGCAGATCGCCAGCGCCACGTTCCTGGTGCATCTGGGGCTGTCGAACGCGGCGACGATCCGGGTGGCGGGGGCCTCGGGCGGCGCGACATGGCGGCCCTGCGCGAGGGCGCGCTGGTGGCGGTGGCGCTGTCGGCGGCCGTCGCGCTGGCCACGGTCGTGCTGTTCCTGGCGATGCCCGAGACGCTGGTGGGGCTGTTCCTGGACCTCGCCGACCCGGCCGCGCCGCAGGTTCTGCGCGTGGGCGTGACGCTGCTGGCGCTGGCGGCGCTGTTCCAGCTGGCCGACGCCGCGCAGGTGATGGCGCTGGGGCTGCTGCGCGGGGTGCAGGACACGCGGGTGCCGCTGGTCCATGCGGCGATCAGCTACTGGGGCGTGGGGATGACGGCGTGCTACCTGCTGGGCTTTCCGCTGGGGCTGGGCGCGGTCGGCATCTGGCTGGGCCTGACGCTGGGGCTGAGCGTGGCGGGCGTGCTGCTGATGGCGCGGTTCTGGCGCGGGGTCGGACGCGCGCGGTAGGGTGCGGTGCGGCGGGGGCGGCAGGCTCCCGCCCGCCGGACGGCGCGCTGGCGCGCTTGCCGGCGGTTGGGCCGCGCGCCGCGCCTTGGGCGCGGCGCGGGCGCGACGGATGTCGCGCGCGGCCGGAGGGGGCTCGATGCCCCCGAACGGACGCTCTCCCCCTCGCGGCAGCAATCGCGCCGCAGCAGGGCGCGCACACCCGTCGCCGGGCGCGACTGCCGCGCATGCGGCGGCGCGGGGGCGGGGGGTCGATCCCCCCGCCCCCGCGCTCCCCCGTCAGGTGAGGGCGGCGCAGAACTGCTGGATGCGGGCGCAGGCCTCGCGCAGCGCGTCGTCCGAGGTGGCGTAGCTGACGCGGAAGGCGGGCGAGGCGCCGAAGGCCGCGCCGAAGACCACCGCGACGCCCTTCTCCTCGAGCAGCGCGGTGGCGAACGCCTCGTCGTCGTCGATCTTCGTGCCCGCGGCCGAGGTCTTGCCGATGCAGCCGGCGATCGAGGGATAGACGTAGAACGCGCCCTCGGGCGTCGGGCAGTCGATGCCCTCGGCCGGCGTTCAGCATCTCGACCACCAGGTCGCGGCGGCGCTGGAACACCGCGTTGTTGGCGGCGAGGAAGTCCTGCGGCCCGTTCAGCGCCTCGACCGCCGCCCACTGGCTGATCGAGCAGGGGTTCGAGGTGGACTGCGACTGGATCTTGCGCATCGCCGCGATCAGCTCGCTCGGGCCCGCCGGCATAGCCGATCCGCCAGCCGGTCATCGCATAGGCCTTGGAGACGCCGTTCACCGTCAGCGTGCGGTCGTTCAGGTCCGGGCTCGACCTCGGCCGGGTGTGGAAGGTGAAGTCGTCGTAGACCAGGTGCTCGTACATGTCGTCGGTCATCACCCAGACATGCGGGATGGCGCAGCAGCACGTCGGTCAGCGCCGCGATCTCGTCGCGGGTATAGGCCGGCGCCGGTCGGGTTCGACGGCGAGTTGAAGATCAGCCACTTGGTCTTCGGCGTGATCGCCGCCTCGAGCTGCTCGGGCGTGAGCTTGAAGCGCTGCTCGAGCCCGGCCTCGACGATCACCGGCGTGCCGCCGGCCAGCAGCACCATGTCGGGATAGCTGACCCAGTAGGGCGCCGGGATCACCACCTCGTCGCCGGGGTTCAGCGTCGCCATCAGCGCGTTGTAGAGCACCTGCTTGCCGCCGGTGCCGACGCTGACCTGCGCCGGCGTGTAGTCAGCCCGTTCTCGCGCGCGAACTTGTCGCAGATCGCCTGCTTCAGCTCGGGGATGCCGTCGACGGCGGTGTATTTGGTCTTGCCCGCGTCGATCGCGCGCGATCGCGGCGTCCTTGATGTTGTCGGGCGTGTCGAAATCCGGCTCGCCGGCGCCGAGGCCGATGACGTCGCGCCCGGCGGCCTTCAGCTCCTGCGCCAGGGTGGTGACGGCGATGGTGGGCGACGGTTTCACGCGGGCGAGCGTCGCGGAGAGAAAGGCCATCGGGCGGCTCCGGTTTGCAATTGCGGCGCGCCCGTGTCTTAGGTCGTGCCCCCGAGCCGATCAAGCGCGACCCGATCGGGACCGGAAGGAGACGCGATGACGATGCAGGACACGACGACTGGTATAGCGACGACGCCGCGACATTCGGCGACCGGCTCGCCGGCGCGCGCGAGGCGCCGGGATGAGCCAGGAGGAGCTGGCGCGCCGCCTCGGCGTCGCGCTGACGACCTGCGCGCGCTGGGAGGACGACCTCGCCGAGCCGCGCGCCAACCGGCTGCAGATGCTGGCCGGGCTGCTGAACGTCTCGCTGACGTGGCTGCTGACCGGCGAGGGCGAGGGCATCGACGGCGCCGCCCGAGAGGCGCGGCCGACGGACGCCGCCGCGCTGCTGGCCGAGATGCGCGCAGCTGCGGGCCGAGATCGACCGCGCTCGCCGAGCGGCTCGGCCGGCTGGAGAAGCGCGCTGCGCGACGCATTGCGGCGGCGAGCCGGAATGAGCGAGACGCCGCGAGATCCGGCTGCGCCGGCTGCGCATGCGCGTCGCTGGCGGCGCGGCATCAAGGAGATGGACCTGATCCTCGGCGCCTTCGCCGACGCCGGCTGGCGCGGACTGGACGCCGCCGACGCTCGGCCGCCTACGAGCGCTGCTGCGACGAGAACGACCAGGACCTCTACGCTGGGTCCGGGCCGCGAGGCCGCCGCCCGATCGCGCTATCGCGCCGCTGATCGGCCGGCTGCTCGGTCGCGCCACGGCGCTGAGCCGGCACGTCGCGCGCCCTCGCCGGGTCGGCGGCGGAGTCCCGCGATTGACGACGCGTCGCGACCGCACTTAACCGAATGTTTGGTCTTTGCGTCGAATGTCGCTGCCATCGACAGCGCAACGGCGGAGACGGCGATGACGCATTCCAGATCCCACGAATGGCGCCGGCGACGGCGCGCGGCTTCATGCCAGCTATCTCGATGCGCTGGCGCTGGTGGAGCGGCTGCACCGGCTGCTGCTCGACGTCATCAAGGACGAGTTCGAGCGGCTCGGCATCCTCGAGATCAACGCGGTGCAGGCGCTGCTGCTGTTCAACATCGGCGACAACGAGGTGACGGCGGGCGAACTGAAGAGCCGCGGCTACTACCAGGGCTCGAACGTCAGCTACAACCTCAAGAAGCTGGTCGAGATGGGCTACATGCACCACCAGCGCTGCGAGATCGACCGCCGCTCGGTCCGGGTCCGGCTGACCGAGAAGGGCCGCGGCATCCGCGACGTCGGTCGCGCGAGCTCTTCGCGCGCCATGCCGAGGGGCTGATGGAGCGCGGGCGTGCCTCGAGCTCGACGGGATCGACGCGACATCACCGGCTCCCTGCGCCGGATGGAACGCTACTGGACCGACCAGATCCGCTACATCTACTGATGCGTCGCGGGCCGGTCGGGGCGGTGCTGGACCTGCGGCTGGAGATCCCGAACTGGGTCCCGGCCGGGCCGGTGACGCTGGACGCGGGCGGCCGGCCGTCGTTTCCGGACCTGCCGGGGGCGCCGGGCATCTGGCGCATCGAGACGCCCTGCGGCGACGCGATCGGGCAGACGGACAACCTGCGCGACCGGATGGGCAGCTATCGCAGCGGCCGGACGTGTCGCGAGGGCCGTCGTCTGGTCCGGGCGCTGACGACCGGCAGTTGCCGGATGGACGTCATCCTGAGCGGCGTGTTCGTGAACGGGACCTTCGCGCCGCTCGAGCGGCGCGATACGCGCGCGATGGTCGAGGCGGCGCTGCGCCTGGCCGAGCGGCCGGTCCTGAACCGCGACGACTGACGCGCGCCTTTCCGATTTCCTTCGGCAGCGACGGCCGCTCCCGCGTCAGAGCGGGTGGTGGCAGGCGGCGTGCTGGCCCGGCGCCATGGGCTCGAGCGGCGGGTCGACCTCGTCGGCAGAGGTCGGTCGCGCGCGGGCAGCGCGGCGCGAAGGCGCAGCCCGGCGGCGGGTTCAGCGGGTCGGGCAGCTCGGTCTCCCGCCCCTCGGGCGCGGTCGAGCGGGCGGCCGACGACCGGGGCGCTGTCGGCCAGCAGCTGCGTGTAGGGATGGCGCGGGCGGGCGAAGATGCGCTCGCGCCGCGGCCGACCTCGACCACCGAGCCGAAATAGAGCACCGCGACGCGGTCGCTCACCGCCTCGACCACGGCCAGGTCGTGGCTGATGAAGAGGTAGGTCAGGCCGAACTCGTCCTTGAGCCGGGCCAGCAGGTTCAGCACCTGCGCCTGCACCGAGACGTCGAGCGCCGAGACCGGCTCGTCCAGGATCAGGATGCGCGGCCTCGGCGGCCAGCGCCCGGGCGATGCCGATGCGCTGCGCCTGCCCGCCCGAGAACTCGTGCGGATAGCGGTCGAGGAATTCGTGGCGCAGGTTCACGGCGTCGAAGATCTCGGCGATGCGCGCGTCGCGCGGTCGGCCCGGTCCATGCCGTGCAGGCGCTTGCAGCGGCGCCTCCATGATCTGGCGGATCGTCTTGCGCGGGTTGAGCGATGTGATCGGGTCCTGGAAGACGTACTGGATGCGCTTGCCGAACGCGGCCGGGTCGGCGTTGTCGAGCGCGCTTGCCCTCGATCTCGATGGTGCCGGTGGTGGGCGGCAGCAGGCCCACCAGCATCCGCGCCAGGGTGGACTTGCCGCAGCCGCGACTCGCCCACGATGCCCAGCGTCTCGCCCTGCTCGACCGTCAGGCTGACGGGGCGGACGGCGCGGACGAGGCCCCTGGCGCCGCCGAAGAGGCGCTTGCCGACGGGGAAGGACTTGGACGGTCGCTCGAGGCGCAGGGCGATGCTCATGTCGGCGGCCTCGGCGATGTCGGTCTCGGGGTAGAGGCAGCGCACGGCGCGGGTGCCGTTGCCGCTGAGCGCGATGGGCGCCTCGGCGGCAGTCGGCGGCGCCTTGTCGCAGCGCGGGGCGAAGGCGCAGCCGGGGGGCAGGTCGTCGACCGGCGGCGGCAGGCCGGGGATCGACGCGAGCTCGCGCCGGCCGCCGCCGAGTTCCGGCACGCAGGCGATCAGGCGGCGGGTGTAGGGGTGGGCGGGGTCGGCGAGCACGTCGGCGGTCGGCCCGTCCTCGACGATGCGGCCGGCGTACATCACCGCGACCCGGTCGCAGAGCTGGCCGACGACGCCGAAGTCGTGGGTGATGAAGACGATCGCCAGCCCGCGGTCGCGCCGCAGGTCGTCCAGCAGCGACAGGATCTGCGCCTGCACGGTGACGTCGAGCGCGGTGGTCGGCTCGTCGGCGATGATGACGTCGGGGTCGTTGGCCAGCGCCATGGCGATGCCGACGCGCTGGCGCATCCCGCCCGAGATCTCGTGCGGGTAGCTGTCGAGCGCGGCTCTCGGCGTTGGGGATGCGCACCGGCGTCAGCAGGTCCAGCGCCCGGCTCGCGCGCCTCGGCCGTCGAGACGGGGTGGTGCGACGCGGATCGCCTCGGCCAGCTGGTCGCCGACGCGGTAGAGCGGGTGCAGCGTGGCGAGCGGGTCCTGGAAGATGTAGGCGATGCGGTCGCCGCGCAGCTGGCGCAGGCTCGCGGTAGGGCGCGCCGATCAGGTCCTCGCCCTCGTAGCGCACCGCGCCGCCGGTGATGACGCCGGGCGGCGAGGCGACGAGGCCCATGACCGAAAGCGCGGTGACCGACTTGCCCGACCCGCTTTCGCCGATCACGCCGAGGCATTCGCCCGGCGCGACATCGAGAGCGAGACGCCGCCGACGGCGCGGTAGATGCGGCGGCCGACGTGGAACTGCGTCTCCAGGTCCTGCAACGTCGAGGATGCCGCGTCGCCGTGACGGCCTCGGGCACGGCCTCGCGGCCGACCAGCGTCGCGCGGCCATGCGGGCGGGTCAGCGCGCCCGAGCGCAGGCGCGGGTCGAGCGCGTCGCGCACGCCGTCGCCCAGCAGGTTGATCGACATGACGATGACGAGGATCATCACGCCCGGCACGATCGAGGTATGCGGGGCCGGTGATCAGCGCCGCGCGCGCCTCGCCCAGCATCGAGCCGAGATCGGCCTGCGGCGGCTGCGAGCCGAGGCCGAGGAAGCGACAGGCCCGCGGTTTCGAGGATCATCCAGCCGATCGGTGGTGGACATGGCGATGACGATGACCGGCAGGACGTTGGGCAGAAGCTCGGTGCAGGATGATGCGAGGTGTGCCCTATGCCCGACGAGGCGCGCGGCATCGACGAATTCCTTGTGCGCGAGGCCCACGGTGATGCCGCGGATGTTGCGGGCGAAGAACGGCACGTTGACCGCCGCCACCGCGATCAGCGCGTTCATCAGGCCGGGGCCGAGCGCCGCGACGATGGCCAGCGCCAGCAGGATGTAGGGAAACGCCATCAGCATGTCGACGCCGCGCATGATGACGTTGTCGGTGCGGCCGCCGAAGTAGCCCGCGACGATGCCGACGGCCGCGCCGAGCGACGGCCGCGATCAGCGCCGCGGCGAAGCCCACGGCGAGGCTCAGCCGCGTGCCCCAGAGCAGGCGGCGAGAGCAGGTCGCGGCCCAGATGGTCGGTGCCCAGCAGGTGGCCGGGCGAGAACGGGCGCAGGAAGCGGTCGGCGGTGTTCGGTGGCGTTGGGGTCCTGCAGCGGCAGGAGCGGCGTGACGAGCGCGAGGAGCACGACGATCACTCAGCACGATGCAGCCCGACAGGCGCCAGGCGGTTGCGCGACAGGAGGCGCAGCGACAGCCTCATGTCTTGATCCTCGGGTCGAGCAGGCTCTGCGCCACGTCGACCACGATGTTGAAGAGCACGTAGCAGGCGGCGACGAAGACCACGCCGCCCTGCACCAGCAGGATGTCGCGCGTCAGGATCGCGTCGACCAGCATCCGGCCGATGCCGGGCCACTGGAACACGATCTCGATATAGACCGCGCCGGACAGGACGAAGCCCGCCTGGATGCCGAGGACCGGGATGATCGACACCATCGCCGCGCGCAGGGCGTGGCCCCAGATCACCCGGCGCTCGGGCACGCCCTTGGCGCGGGCGGTGCGGATGAAGTCCTGCCGCAGCACCTCGAGCATGGCCGAGCGGGAGAGCCGGGCGACGACGCCGGTCGCCACCACGGCCAGCGCGATGGCGGGCATGGCGAGGTGGCGGACCAGGTCGGGCAGGTCGCCGCCGCCGTAGATCGCGTACATGCCCGAGACCGGCAGCCACTGCAGGTTCACCGCGAAGACCAGGATCATCATCATGCCGAGGAAGAAGGACGGGATCGAGATGCCCAGCAGCACGACGAAGGTGATCGCCTTGTCGGCCCAGCCGTATTGCCGCGCCGCCGAGACGACGCCGGCGAGGATGCCGAAGATCGCGCAGAGCACGAACGAGGTGCCGGCGAGGATCAGCGTGGCGTTGAACCGTTCCAGCACCTCGTCGAGCACCGGGCGGTTGAGCGAGAAGGAGCGGCCGAAATCGCCCTGCAGCATGTTGCCGAGCCAGATGAAGTAGCGCTGCACCGCCGGCTGGTCGAGGCCGAGGTCGCGGTTCAGCCGCTCGACGTTCTCGGGCGTGGCGTAGCTGCCCAGGATCGCGGTGGCCGGGTCGCCGGGGATCAGCGCCATGATCGCGAAGACGATGACGGTGATCCCGAGCAGCACCGGGATCGCCGAGATCAGCCGCTTGAGGATGTAGCTGCCCATCAGGCGATTCCCGGCCGATCGGGGCGGCCATGGCGGCTGAAATCGTCCGGCCCTGATCGCAGAGCGCAGCGCCAGCCCGGCGGTGCCGCCGGCCGGATGCTGTCCCCGGCGCGACCTGATGCCGAACGCATCGGAAGTTGATGACCACGGGATGATGCCCCGCGTTCTCCGGCCGGCGCTCAGCGCTCCGGCCGGATCGAGCGGTCGCCGCCCTCAGTTCTTGGTCACGTCGCCGAGCAGCAGGAAGAACGACGGCTCCAGCTTGAAGTTCTCGACCCGGTCGTTGGTCACCGCGTTCTGCTTCCAGTTCGCCACGAAGACCCAGGGCGCGTCGTCGTGCACGATCTGCTGCATCTGCTTGTAGAGCGCCGCGCGCTCGTCCTGGTCGGTCGAGGTGCGGGCGCGTTCCAGCAGCTCGTCGACCTCTTCGGTTGGAGTAGTAGCCCGAGTTGAAGCCGCCCTTGTCGGGCCAGGCGCCGGTGCGCAGCGCCAGGTAGGGCAGCGTGTCGGGGTCGTTGGTCATCCAGGCCATCTCGGCCATGTCGGCCTTGCCCTCGAGGCCCGGGTTCACCTCGCCCAGGAAGGTGTTCCACTCGTAGGTCTCGATCGTCACGTCGAAGCCCACCGCCTCCAGGTCGGCCTGGATCGCGGTGCCCATCGCGACCGGGTCGAGCATGCCCGAGCCGCCCTCGGTGACGTAGAAGGTCACCTGCGGGTTCTCCATCCCGGCCTCGGCCATCAGCGCGCGCGCCTTCTCGGGGTCGTACGGGTAGGGCTGAAGCGCCTCGTCATAGGCCCAGGCGAAGGCCGGCGGGGTCGGGCCGGCGGCGACCTCGGCGGTGCCTTCGAGCACGTCGTTGACCAGCGCCTCCTTGTTGACCGCGTAGTTGGCCGCCTGGCGCACGCGCTTGTCGGCGAACGGGCCCTCCTTGGCAGTTGAGGATCAGGAACCAGACGTGCGGGCCGGCCTGCTCGACGACCTGGTAGCCGGGCCCCTCGAACTGGCTGAGGGCGACGGGCGGCACCTCGACCATCAGGTCGATGCCGCCGGCCAGCATCTCGGCGGTGCGGGTGTTGGCGTCGGTGATCGGGCGGAAGACCACCGCGTCGAGATTCGGCGCGCCGTCCCAGTAGTCGGGGTTCTTCTCGACCACGACCGCCTCGTTCGGACGCCACTCGGCGAACTTGAACGGGCCGGTGCCGACGGGGTGGCGGCCGAAATCCTTGTGGTACTGCTCGACCGCCGCGGGCGAGACGATCAGGCCCGTGGGGTAGGCGAGGTTCGACAGGAACGGCGCGTAGGGCTCGTTCAGCGTGAAAGCTGGACGGTGTACGTCGTCCAGCGCCTCGACGTCCTCGACGGCCGAGAAGAAGAAGGCCAGCGGGAACGGGCCGGTGTCGTGCGTAGGGGTGATCCTCGTCCAGCATCCGGTCGAAGTTGAACTTCACCGCCTCGGCGTTGAAGCGCGTGCCGTCGTGGAAGGTGACGCCGTCGCGCAGGTTGAAGGTGTAGGTCTTGCCGTCCTCGCTGATCTCCCAGCTTTCGGCCAGCGCCGGCTCGACCTCGAGCGTGCCGTGCTTGTAGCGCACCAGACCGTCGTAGAGGTTCACCAGGATGCGGAAGTCGTTGACCGCGGTCACGGCGGCCGGGTCGAGCGACTTCGGCTCGGCGATCTGGCCGACGACCAGCACGCCGGGCGGGGTCTGCGCCGTCGCGGCCCCGCAGGCGGCCAGCGTCACGCCGGCGGCAAGCACCGCCCGCCGCATCCAGTTTCTCAGTGCCATCTCAGCATCCCTCCGCTTTGGTCGTCGCCCCAGCATAGCGTCTGAGGACGCTGCGTCACCTTCGGCGTCCGGGCCGGGGCGGAACGGCGCGACGCGACCGGCGTTCACCCCTCGGCGCAGGTGGGGGAGGAAGAGGCGATGCCCGATCTCTGGTACAAGAACGCGGTGATCTACTGCCTGGACGTCGAGACGTTCATGGACGCCAACGGCGACGGGATCGGGCGACTTCCAGGGCCTGACCGACCGGCTGGACCACCTCGAGACGCTGGGGGTCAGCGCGATCTGGCTGAACCCGTTCTACCCCACGCCCAACCGCGACAACGGCTACGACATCACCGACTTCTACGGCGTCGATCCGCGGCTGGGCAGCCCCGGCGACTTCGTGCGAGTTCACCCATGCCGCCGACGACCACGGGCTGCGGGTGATCGTCGACCTGGTGGTCAACCACACCTCGGTCGACCATCCGTGGTTCCGCTCGGCCCGCAAGCTCGGCGGACAGCCCCTATCGCGACTGGTACGTCTGGTCCGACGAGAAGCCGCGAGGACATCACCGACGGGATCATCTTTCCCGGCGTGCAGGACGCGGTCTGGACCCAGACCGAGGAGACGGGCGCGTGGTACATGCACCGCTTCTACGCGCATCAGGCCGACCTCAACATCGCCAACCCCGAGGTGCGCGCCGAGATCGTCAAGGTCATGGGCTACTGGCTGGAGCTGGGGGTGGCGGGGTTCCGCGTCGACGCGGTGCCGTTCCTGATCGAGTACAAGGGCCTGAAGGAGGAGCCGGACCGCGACCCGTTCCTGCTTTTGTCCGAGATGCGCGACTTCCTGTCGTGGCGGCGCGCCGAGGCGATCATGCTGGCCGAGTCGAACGTGCCGCGAAAGCGCGCGCGGCAGCATTTCGGCGGCCGCGAATACGGCGACGGACGAGCGGATGCACATGGTCCTCGACTTCCCGCTGAACCAGAAGATGTGGCTGGCCATGGTGCGCGGCGAGGCGGCGCCGATCGCCGAGGCGCTGGCCTCGCGCGACGACCTGATGCCCGATCACGCGCAGTGGGCGACGTTCCTGCGCAACCACGACGAGCTGTCGCTGGACAAGCTGACGAAGGCCGAGCGGCAGGAGGTGTTCGACGCGCTGGCCCCCGACGAGGGGATGCGGATCTATGACCGCGGCATCCGGCGGCGCCTGGCGCCGATGCTGGGCGGCGACGACGCGCGGCTGAAGCTGGCGCACTCGCTGCTGATGGCGCTGCCGGGCACGCCGGTGATGTGGTACGGCGACGAGATCGGCATGGGCGAGGACCTGTCGCTGCCCGAGCGCGAGCCGGTGCGCACGCCGATGCAGTGGTCGGACGACGCGCAGCGGCGGCTTTTCGCGCTGCGAGGGCGAGCTGGTGCGCCCGGTGGCCGAGGGGCGCCTGGGCTTCCGCGAGCGCAACGTGACCGATCAGTGCGAGCGCCAGGGCTCGCTTTTGGACGAGGTGGCGCGGCTGGTGCGCCTGCGCCGCGCCGCCCTCGAGATCGGCTGGGGCAAGACCGAGGTGCTCGAGACGGGCGACCCGGCGGTGCTGGGCCTGCGGAGCGAGTGGCGGGGCGGCGTCGTGGTGACGCTGCACAACCTGAGCGACCGCCCGCGGCGGGCCGAGGTCGCGGTCGGGCCGTTGCGGCCCCTGACCGGCGACAAGCGCAAGTTGATCGAGACGGGCGCCGGGATCGAGCTGGACCCCTACGGCTATCGCTGGTTCCGGCGCGACGGGGTGCGGCGCTGAGGCGCGGCGTGGCGGGGCGCGCGTGGCGCCCCGCCGGAAGGTGTCAGTCGGCGGGCTCGAACATGTCGGGCGCGGTGCGCTCGTCCGAGCGCGGCTCGATCTCGATGCCCTTGCGCGCCGCCCAGGTCGAGCCCTGGAAGTAGAGCGGCACGAAGGCCATGTCCTCCATCAGGAGATCCACCGCCTTGTCGAGGACGGCCTTGCGCGCCTCGGTATCGACGGTCGCCAGCGCCTCGGTCAGCAGCGCGTCAACCTCCTCGTTGCAGTAGTTGCCCCAGTTCACGGCGCCCCAGCCGGTCTCGTCGTTCTTGCACGCGAGCATCTGCCGGATCGGGGTCGAGGCCTCGGTGGTGCTGCCCCAGCTCATCATCGAGACGCCGAACTCGCCCTCCTGGCCGCGGCTGGCGATCACCGAGAACGGCATCGCGTCGACCTCGGTGCGGATGCCGATGCGGGTCAGCATCTGGGCGATGGCCTGCACGACCTTCTCGTCGTTGATCATGCGGTTGTTGGGCGAGGCGATGGTGATGTGGAAGCCGTCGGGATAGCCTGCCTCGGCCAGCAGCGCCTTGGCCTGCTCGGGGTCGTAGGGCGGGTTCTCGAGCCCGGGGCGGAAGCCCTCGCCGTCGTCGAAGACGATGTTGTTGGACGGGTAGGCCAGGCCCATCATCACCCGGTCGGCGATGGCCTGCCGGTCGATCGCCAGGTTGATCGCCTTGCGCACGCGGGCGTCCTTGAGCGGGTTCTCGGGCAGCGGCTCGCCCTCGTTCGAGACGACGCCCGGCGGTTGGTCGCGGCCTGAATCGAGGAACAGGAAGACGAAGCGCTGCGACTTGCCCGAGGCGAAGGTGATGTCCTCCGTCTCGCGCATCCGGGCGATGTCGGGCGTGGGCACGTTCTCGATGGCGTCGACCGCGCCCGACAAGAGCGCCGTGGTGCGCGCGGCGTCGTCGGCGATCACGCGGATCTGCACGTTCTCCCACGTCGCGGGCTCGCCCCAGTAGTCGTCGTTGCGCGTCATCGAGAGCTGCTCGTCGGGGGTGAAGGACACGAACGTGTAGGGGCCGGTGCCGATCACGCCGTTGCCGAGGTTCATCGCCTGCGTGTCGTTGGCCTCGGCCACGGCCTTTTCGACGATCATCACCCGCGACAGGTCGAGCGGCAGGAGCGGGTAGGGCGCCTCGGTGGTCAGGCGGACGGTGTGATCGTCGACCGCCTCCATCCCGGTGATCGCCTTGACGTAGGGCGTGTAGGGCGCCGGGCTGGTGATGTTGCCGGGCCGCTCGAGCGAGTAGAGCACGTCCTCGGCCGTCAGCGGGGCGCCGTCGTGGAACTGCGCGTCGCGCAGCTTGAACTCCCACGTCAGGTCGTCGACGTTCGACCAGGACTCGGCCAGGCCGGGGACGATCTGCCCGTCGCCGGTCAGGATGGTGAGCGGCTCGTAGATGTTGCTGAGCGCGGCATTGTTCGGCGTCGCGTTCTGGAAATGCGGGTCGGTGGAGGTGATCGGCGCGCTGATCGCGTAGGTCAGATCCGCCGCGCGCGCGAGCGCGGGTGCGCCCACCGCCAGCGTCGCGGCGGCCGCGAACGCGAGTAGTCTTCGATCCAGTCGCATTGAACAATCTCCCCGATCTTTCTGGACTTGTGCGAAATGCATGGCGGCCGGCTCTGCACCTGTCAACGGCGGGGCCGGGGGGCGTCGGCGGCCTTGCGCCACGCCTCTGCCGAGTTTGGACTTGCAACCCCCGGGGCGAGGTGGGACCAACGATCGTCGCCGGAACTGCGCGCGGGAGGGCAGCGGGCGACAGCGGCGGCGGCCACGGGCCGGACGTCGGGGGCCGCGGGTCCGCGGCCGAGCCTTGTCGCCGAGGGGGGAGCCGTGACAGCCTATCTGATCCGTCGCATCGGACAGTCGCTGCTCATCCTCTTCGCGATGTCGATCCTGGTCTTCGTGGCGGTCTATGCGCTGGGCAACCCGGTCGACGCGCTGCTGAGCCCCGATGCCGACCAGGCCGACCGCGCCGAGGCGATCCGCAAGCTGGGCCTCGACCGGCCGCTCTACGAGCAGTACGGGCGGTTCCTGTGGCGCGCGGTGCAGGGCGACCTCGGCAAGTCGTTCGTCTATGGCCTGCCGGCCGTCGACGTGATCCTGACCCGGCTGCCGGCGACGATGGAGCTGGCGGTGGCGGCGCTGATCCTGGCGCTGGGCCTCGGGATCCCGCTGGGCGTGCTGGCGGGGCTGCGGCCGACCTCGGTCGCCGGGCGCAGCATCATGTCGGTCTCGATCCTCGGCTTCTCGCTGCCGAACTTCTGGGTCGGGCTGATGCTGATCCTGGTCTTCGCGGTGCAGCTTCGGCTGGCTGCCGTCGAGCGGCCGCGGCGACACGGTCGAGCTGCATGGGCGTCGACGCTGGCGTTCCTGACGCTCGACGGGCTGAGGCACCTGATCCTGCCGGCGCTGACGCTGGCGCTCTACAAGTCGGCGCTGGTCATCCGCATCTGCGCAGGCCGGCACGCGCGAGGTCGCGTCGCAGGACTACGTGCGCTTCGCCCGCGCCAAGGGGCTGCGGCCCCGGCGCATCGTCGGCGTGCACATCCTGAAGAACATCATGATCCCGGTCGTGACCATCATGGGGATGGAGTTCGGGTCGCTGATCGCCTTCGCGGTCGTGGTCGAGAGCGTCTTCGCCTATCCCGGCATGGGCAAGCTTCTGATCGACTCGATCAACCGGCTCGACCGGCCGGTGATCGTGGCCTACCTGCTGGCCATCACGCTGATCTTCGTCGTCATCAACTTCGTCGTCGACCTGCTCTATGCGGCGCTCGACCCGCGGATCCGGCTGGGCGGCGAGGGCGAGGCATGAGCGACCAGACCCTTGCCGCAGGCGCACGCCGGCGGCGCCGCGGCGGCCGGAAAAGGCGCAGAGCCTCCTGCGGCAGCGGGTGGGCGACGTGCTGGCGAGCCCCGGCGCGGTGGCGGGGCTCGGCGGTTCTGCTGGTCGCGTCGCTGCTGGCGCTGCTGGCGCCCTGGGTCGCGCCGCAGGACCCCTACGACCTGATGCAGCTCGACATCATGGACAACATGCTGCCGCCGGGCGCGCGGCTGGGCACCGGCGCCACCGCCTGGCTGGGCACCGACGACCAGGGCCGCGACATGCTGTCGGCGATCATCTACGGCCTGCGGATCTCGCTGGGCGTGGGCATCATCGTCGGTGGTGCGGCGTCGCTGATCGGCGCGACCGTGGGCGTGCTCGCCGCCTTCTTCGGGCGGCGCGTGGACGCGGTGATCATGCGCATCGTCGATCTGCAGCTGTCGTTCCCGTCGATCCTGTCGCGCTGGTGCTGCTGGCCGTGTTCGGCCGGGGCGTCGACAAGGTGATCATCGCGCTGGTGGCGTGCAGTGGGCCTACTACGCGCGCACGGTGCGCGGCTCGGCGCTGGTGGAGAAGCGGCAAGGAATACATGAGCCGCGGCCGCGTGCCTCGAGATCCCGCGGCGGCGCATCCTGTTCCGCCACCTGCTGCCCAACTGCCTCCCGCCGCTGATCGTCGTCGCCACGGTGCAGGTGGCGCACGCGATCGCGCTGGAATCGACGCTGTCGTTCCTCGGCGTGGGCGTGCCGGTGACCGAGCCGTCGCTCGGGATGCTGATCGCGACCGGCTACAGCTACCTGCTGTCGGGCAACTACTGGATCTCGACCTTCCCCGGCGTCGCGCTGGTGGTGATCATCGTGGCCATCAACCTCGTGGGCGACCGGCTGCGCGACGTCCTGAATCCGAGGCTGACAGGTGACGCCGACGCGCCCGACGCCGCCGGTACCCGCCGCTGCAGGTGCGCGGGCTGACGGTCACCTTCGCCACCCGCGGGCGGCATGGTGACGGCGGTGGACGACGTCTCGTTCGACGTCGGCGCCGGCGAGGTGCTCGGCCTGGTGGGCGAATCCGGGTCGGGCAAGTCGGTCACCGGGCTTCGCGATGCATGGGCCTGGTCGACCCGCCCGGCCGCATCGCCGGCGGCTCGATCCGGCTTCGACGGACGCGAACTGGTCGGCGCTGCCGGAGCGCGAGATCCGCGCACCTGCGCGGCAAGACGCATCGCGATGATCTTCCAGGATCCGATGACGACGCTGAACCCGGTGCTGCGCATCGACACCCAGATGATCGAGGCGATCCGCGCGCACGAGAAGGTTCGACCAGCGCCGCGCGCGCCCGCGCGGCTGCGCGACGCGCTCGGCAAGGTCGGCATCGCCGTCGCCGGAGGAGCGGCTGAAGGCCTATCCGCACCAGTTCTCCGGGCGGCATGCGCCAGCGCGTGGCGATCGCGATCGCGCTGCTGCAACCGCCCGGCCTGATCGTCGCCGACGAGCCGACCACGGCGCTCGACGTCACGATCCAGGCGCAGATCCTGTCCGAGGTGCAGGCGCTGTGCGCCGAGACGCGGCACGGCGCTGGTCTGGATCACGCACGACCTCGTCCGTCGTCGCCGGCCTCGCCGACCGGGTCGCGCGTGATGTATGCCGGCCGGATCGTCGAGGAGGGCTCGGTCGCCGACAGTGCTCGACGCGCCGATCGCATCCCTACACCGCGGGCCTGATCGGCTCGGTGCCGAGCCGCAACACGCGCGGCGAGCCGCTCGCGCCAGATCCCGGGCATGACGCCGTCGCTGTGCGACCTGCCGCCGGGCTGCGCCTTCCGCGCCGCGCTGCGCAGCACGCGACCGACGTCTGCCGCGCGCGTGATGCCGGACGACGGTCGGCTCGAGGCGACCGCGCCGCGCGCTGCCACCACCCGCATTGTCGCCGACGCCCGGTCCGCCGCGCCTGAGGACGCGCGAGCTGCCCGCATGACGGCCCCCGATCCTCGAACTTGAACGGCGTCTCGAAGCGCTTCGTCAGCACGCTCGACGCGCGCAGAAGCGTCGCCAACCGTCTTCGGCGCGCGCGCCTGAACGACCAGGTCGTGCGGGCGGTCGACGACGTCGAGCTCGAGGTCGCCGAGGGCGAGGTGCGTCGGCCTCGTCGGCGAATCGGGCTGCGGCAAGTCGACGCTCGGCGCGCATCGTCGCCGGCATCCTGCGCCGAGCTCGGAGGGACCGTGCGCTACCGCGGCGCGGACTCGACGCGACTGCGCGGGCCGACGCGGCGCGCCGCCGAGCCTGGCGATCCAGATGATCTTCCAGGACCCGATGGCCTCGCTCAACCCGCGCATGCGCGTGCATCGACATCATCGGCGAGGCGCCGGTCGTGCACGGGCTTGATCGACGTCGCGCGAAAGCGACGCCTACGTCTCCGAGCTGCTGCGAGCAGGTGGGGCTCGATCCGACGACGCGCGCGCCGCTATCCGCACCAGTTCTCGGGCGGCCAGCGCGCGCGCATCGGCATCGCCCGCGCGCTCGCGGTGAAGCCCGACGGTGCTGGTCTGCGACGAGTCGATCGCCGCGCTCGACGTCTCGATCCAGGCGCAGGTGCTCAACCTCTTCATGGAGCTGCGGCGACGAGCTCGGGCTGACCTACCTCTTCATCAGCCACGACCTCGGCGTCGTCGAGCACATCTCCGACCGCGTCGCCGTGATGTATCTCGGCCGCATCGTCGAGACTGGCGTCGACCGAGGAGCTGTTCACCGCGCCGAACCACCCCTACACGCGGCGCTGCTCGACGAGGTGCCGCGGCTCGAGGCCGAGGAAGCAGCAGTTCACGGCCGATCAAGGGCGAGATCCCGTCGCCGCTCGACCCGCCGCCGCGGCTGCCACTTCCATCCGCGCTGCCCGCACGCGATGGCGCGCTGCGCCCGAGAGGCCGGCGTTGCGCGAGGTCGGCGCGGCCGGCTTGCCGCCTGTCACCTGGCCTGACGGCCATCCGGCTAGGGCCAGCGCGAGCCGTCGCCGAGGTCCCAGTAGAGGCCGGCCATGATCGCCAGCCCCTCTTCGAAGATCCGCGCCGGCACGTGCTCGTCCACCGCGTGCTGCGAGCAGCCGGGATAGGAATGCGGCACCCAGATCGTCGGCAGCCCCAGGACGTCGGCGAAGATGTCGTTGGGCAGCGTGCCGCCGAAGTTCGGCAGGACCGCCGGCGCACGCCCCACCGTCCGCTCGACCGAGGCGGCGGCGCGGTGCACCCAAGGGTCGTCGGGGTCCATCCGCGTGGCGCGCAGCAGCGCCTGTTCGCCCGGCTCGGCCGCGACGTCGGCAAAGCCGTTGGCGTCCAGGTGCCGCCGCAGCGCCGGCAGCACGTCCTCGGGCGCGACGTCGGCGGTAAAGCGCAGCTGGCACCGCGCGCGGGCCCAGGGCGGGATTGCGCTGACCGGCGCGTCGGGGTCGCCGACGAGCAGGGTCAGGACCTCGAACGAGCACCAGGCGAAGACCTGCTCGACCCGCGACAGGCCCGGCTCGCCCCAGTCGGGGTCGATGTCGGGGCCCCGCGGGTCGGGCTCGAGCTCGCAGTCGGCCAGCGCGCGGCGGGTGCTGGCGGCGATCTCGCGCGGGGTCCAGCCGGGGACTAGGATCTGCCCCGTGGGCCCGACGATCGCGGCGATGGCATGGGCGAGGCGGATGCCGGGGTTGGACAGCAGCCCGCCCCAGTTGCCCGAATGGTGCGCCCCCTCGCGCGCCACGACCGAGAGCAGGATGTCGATGCCCGAGCGCGCGCCCATGAAGAGGGTCGGCCGCCTGGCCGAAAGGCGCGGCCCGTCCGAGGCGACGAGCAGGTCGGCGGCGAAGCGCGCCCGGTCGCCCTCGACCAGCTCGCGCAGGCCGGGGCAGCCCATCTCCTCGCCCATGTCGACGAGGAGCTTGGCGTTGAAGCCCAGCCGGCCGCGGGTCTCCAGGACGCAGCGCAGCGCCTCGAGATTGACGGTGTGCTGGCCCTTGCTGTCGGCGACGCCGCGGCCGTACCAGCGCCCGTCGGCCTCGGCCACCTCCCATGGCGAGCGCCCGTCGCTCCAGCGGCCCTCGAAGCCGTTCACCACGTCGCCGTGGGCGTAGCCCAGCACGGTGAGGGCGGACGGATCCTCGATCCGCTCGGCGTAGAGGAACGGGCCGCAGGCGCTGGGCACCTCGATGAGGTCGGTCTCGAATCCCATCGCAGCGAGCGCCGGGACCATCTCGTCCGTCAGGTAGCGGCGCAGCGTCTCGGCTCGTTCGGGGCGGCGGCTTTCGGTGGGGATCGCCACCCGGCGCGCCAGCACCTCGCGGAAGGCGCCGGAGCGGAAGCAGTCTGCGGCCTTTTCGATCGCGGCGTCGCGGGTCATCGGTCACCTCGAAGGGGGGCGTCGGGCAAGCTGCCCGCCGCGCTCGACAATCCGCAAGTCGGCTGGTTACTTCAAGCGTCGACTGCCGCAGGCAGCCCCGCCATCCAGGAGGAACCATGAGTCACCCCAGCGTCGCCGAGCATCTTGCAAAGCTCGTCGCCTTCCCGACGATCAGCGCCTCGTCCAATCTCGACCTGCTGAACTTCGTCGAGGCCAGACGGCGTCGCCCTACGGGGCGCGCGTCCGGCGCTTCCCCAACGAGGAGGGCGACAAGGCGAACCTTCTCGTCACGATCGGGCCGCGAGGCGCCTGGTGGCATCGTCTTCAGCGGCCATACGGACGTCGTGCCGACCGAGCGGCAGGCATGGACCGGCGATCCATGGACGCTGCGTCGAGCGCGACGCCGCTGTCGGTCGGGGTGCGACGGACATGAAGGGCTTTCTGGCCTGCTGTCTCGCCTCGCTGGATGAGATTGCCGCACGTCCCTTGTCGAAGCCGGTCCACCTCGCATTCTCCTATGACGAAGAGGTCGGCTGCACCGGCGTCGGATCGATGGCGGAATGGATAGGCACGAGCGGTCTTTCACCGCGTCTTGCCGTCATCGGCGAGGCAACCGGCATGGACATGGTTTCCGCCCACAAGGGAGGACTGATCGGCTGGACCCACGTACGCGGCAAGCCAGGCCATTCGTCGCAGCCGGACAGCTATGTCAACGCGGTGATGGTCGCCGGCCGAACTGATCGCGGAGATCAACCGCATACGGGCCGATATCAGGAGCGGGCCGACTTTCGACGGCTTCGATCCGCCGTACTCGACGATCCAGGTCAACCAGATCGCCGGCGGCCTGCACGGCAACATCGTTGCCGAGCAATGCCGCTTCTTCTGGGAAATGCGCATCATCCCGGGGGAAGTTGACATGGCCGTCCTTGCGCGGATGCAGAGCCACGCCGCCGGGCTCGAGCCGGCGATGAAGTCGGTCGACCCTTCGACCGGGATCAGCATCGAGGTGCAATCGCCGATTCCGGCGCTGGCGCCGGTCGACGATCCCGCATTGCGGGCCGAACTGCTCGGTCTTCTCGACAGGCGCGACAGTCGGGCTGTTCCCTACGGCACCGAAGCCGGCATCTTCCAGAACGCCGGCGTTCCTTCGGTGATCATCGGGCCCGGCGGCACGGGTGCTGCCCACCAGCCGGACGAGGCGATCTCGCGCGACCAGCTCGACCGCTGCGTCGACTTCCTGGGCCGGGTGGCGGACACCTGCCGCTAGCGCACGGTCTGCCGGCGCCCGCCGCGGCGGCGGTGCGCCGGTAGCAGCGCGCTGGCCGCGACTGCGCGGAACGGGACCACGGGCAAGGCCCACGGCATTTCCGGGCGCGGTCAGCGCAGGATCGTCGCGAGGAAGGTGGGAAATGGTGGAGCCAAGGGGAGTCGAACCCCTGACCTCTTGCATGCCATGCAAGCGCTCTCCCAACTGAGCTATGGCCCCACGGGACGCCGGGCCGTCGGCCCTGCGTGCGGGGCTCTCTAGGCCATGGCCGCAGCCGGCGCAAGGGGAAAATCGGCGGCCTTCGCGACGGCTCCGCGCGGCGCGCCGGCGACGCGGCATCGCGCATCCGCCGGCGTCACGCGCGGGGCGCGCGGCCGGTATCGGCGCAGGCGGAAGGTGGCGGGAAGGGGGGGCGCGGCCGACGGGGCGGCCGCGCGGGCCAGATCAGCTGTCGTCGCTGTCGCCGCTGACGTCCGCGATGTCGTCGAGCGAGACGTTGTCGTCCTCGTCGTCCTCGAGAACGTCGTCGCCGAGGTCGATCTCCTCGTCCTTCGCCACGTCATCGTCCTCGAGCAGATCGTCCTCGTCGTGTCCCGGCGCGTCGCGGTCGTCCTTGTCTGCGACCATCATGCGGGTCGTGCGCCCGGTGTCGAGAGGGACGACCTCGCCCGTGTAGGGGCTGACTCGGGTCGCGGTTCAGATCGTAGAAACGCTTGCCGGTGGTCGGGCAAAGGCGCTTCGTGCCCCATTCCTCTTTGGGCATCAGGTTCCCTCTCGCAGTGGATGCGTCGGGTCAGGCCCCGGTGCCACAACGCGCCCGTCCCTGTCAAAGCCTTTCTGCGCGGCCCGCCGGGCCCGCGGCTACGTTCCGTCGCGACGTCAGCGGAGTGGCGCATGGCGCTCAGGATCCTCCCCGGCAACCCCCCGGTCGACATTCTCCTCGGCCGTCCGGTCGGGCGCGGCGCATGTCCTCCGGGTGTCGGGGATCGACGGGCGGGTGACGCTGTCCTGCCCCGCCCAGCCGTCCGAGGGGAGGCCTGGCCTTCGCGATCGAGAAGGCCGACTGGATCCGCGCCAGCTCGCCCGGCGGCCCGAGGTGGTCCGGGCCGGCCCCGGCGTGCGCTTTCCGGTGGAGGGGCGGCTGCGGCGCTTGTGCCCGGCCCGGGCCGGGCGCGCGGTCAGGAGGACCGGCTCCTCGCGCCCGAGGGCCGCGCGGGCGCGGCGCTGGCGGCGCTCTTGAGGGCGCTCGCCCGCGACCGGCTGGGGCCGCGTCGGACCGTCACGCGGCGACGCTGGGCGCGGCTTCGGGCGCCTCACGCTGCGCGACACGCGCTCGCGCTGGGGGTCCTGCTCGGCGGCGGGGGACCTGATGTGTTCGTGGCGGCTCGTGCTGGCGCCGCCCGAGGTGCTCGACTACGTCGCGGCGCACGAGGTGGCGCACCTGGCGCATCTCGACAGCATCAGGTGCCCTGCGACGAGCACGAGCCCCAGCGCGAGCGGGTGTCGCGCAAGTTGAGCCGCCGCCATTTCAGCCCCAGCGTCGCGGCATGGCGGCAAACCGCGGCCTCGGCGCGCGTTCGGGCCATATGCCGCAAGAGCGCCGCCAGCGCCGGGCCCTCGCGGCCCTCGGGCACCTCGATACGGTCGGCCAGAAGCGGCGCCGCCCGCCCGGCGCCCGGCACCAGCAGCCGCTCGCGCCCCTCGACGGACAGCAGGGTGCCGCAGGCCGGCCGCTCCTGCGGGCGGCATTCGGCCAGGACGCGGCGCAGCCACGCCTCCTTCAACGGGCAAAGCGCAGCGCCTCGGCCTCGGACAGGCCGGCGGGCAGCGACAGCGTCACCCGCCCGTCGAGCCGCGAGACCCGCAGGCTCATGCGCCGCGCCCGGCCCGACCGCCTGAGCGCCAGCGTGATCGGCGGTCGCCGTGCAGTACCGCCTGCCCCATGCCCGGCTCCGCTGCCTCGGCCCGCACCCTAGCCGGCCCCGGCGGGCGGCGCCACCGAAAGGCTTTGACAGGCCCCGGCGCCGGTGGTAGAGGCCGGGGCCTTACCCACGCATCCCTACGAGAGGACCCGCGATGCCCAAGGAGGAATGGGGCACGAAGCGCGTATGCCCGACCACCGGCAAGCGTTTCTATGATGACCGTGACCCGATCGTGAGCCCGTACACCGGCGAGACCGTCGTTCTGGACTTGTCCAAGACCGGCCGCATGATGGTCGCCGACAAGAAGGACACGTCGACGAAGACCGAGAGCGATGACGAGGAAGTCATCCTCGAGGACGACGACAGCGAAGACGTGGCGATCGACGACGACGAGGACGTTCTCGAGGACGACGACGACGACGACAACGTCTTCGCTCTCGACGAACTGGCCGACGTCAGCGACGACAGCGACGACAGCTGATCTGGCCCGCGCGGCCGCCCCGTCGGCCGCGCCCCCTTCCCGCCACCTTCCGCCTGCGCCGATACCGGCCGCGCGCCCCGCGCGTGACGCCGGCGGATGCGCGATGCCGCGTCGCCGGCGCGCCGCGTGGAGCCGTCGCGAAGGCCGCCGATTTTCCCCTTGCGCCGGCTGCGGCCATGGCCTAGAGAGCCCCGCAACGCAGGGCCGACGGCCCGGCGTCCCGTGGGGCCATAGCTCAGTTGGGAGAGCGCTTGCATGGCATGCAAGAGGTCAGGGGTTCGACTCCCCTTGGCTCCACCATTTCCCACCTTCCTCGTGACGATCCTGCGCTGACCGCGCCCGGAAATGCCGTGGGCCTTGCCCGTGGTCCCGTTCCGCGCAGTCGCGGCCAGCACGCTGCTACCGGCGCACCGCCGCCGCGGCGGGCGCCGGCAGACCGTGCGCTAGCGGCAGGTGTCCGCCACCCGGCCCAGGAAGTCGACGCAGCGGTCGAGCTGGTCGCGCGAGATCGCCTCGTCCGGCTGGTGGGCAGCACCCGTGCCGCCGGGCCCGATGATGACCGAGGGGATACCCGCCTGCTGGAAGATGCCGGCCTCGGTGCCGTAGGCGACCGAGCGCGCCTCGTCGCAGCCCAGCATCCGCAGCATCGACGCCTCGATTTCCGGGTCGTCGTTGTGCTTCAGCGCCGGGATGCGGCCCTGCACCTCGATCGAGATGCCGGTCGAGGGGTCACCGCCTTCATGGCGGGCTCGAGCTTCTCCGCGCTGGCCGTCATCCGCCCAGCACCGCTCGGCGCTGTCGCCGGGGACGAGCCGCATCTCCCAGAAGAACTTGCAGTGCTCGGCGAGGATGTTGCCGTGGCGGCCGCCCTCGACCTGGTTGACCTGGATCGTCGAGAAGGGCGGGTCGATGCCCTCGACCGTCGGTCCCGACCGCATCTCCTCGGCGATCCGGTTGATCTCGGCGATGAGTTCTGCCGCGATCATCACGGCGTTGACGCCCTTGTCGGGCTGCGAGGAATGGGCCGGCTTGCCGGTCACATAGGTCCAGCCGATCGTGCCGCCCTTGTGGGCGGTCGACCAGATCCATCTCCGTCGCTTCGCCGATGACCGCGAGGACGGCTTCAGTCGCTCGCGCCGAGCCACTCCGCCATCGGCCCGACGCCGGTGCACCCGACCTCCTCGTCATAGGAGAACGCAAGGTGGACCGGGCGCTACAGCGCCATCGGCGAAATGCGGGAGCGCGGCCAGGCAGCAGGCGAGGAAGCCTTTCATGTCGGACGCGCCACGGCCGAGGACGGTGGTTCGCGGTGCGCATCGTCCAGGGGTCGCCGGTCCAGGCCTGCCCCCGGTCGGCACGACGTCGGTGTGCCCGACAGGACGACGCCGCCTGGCGCCTCGGGCCCGATCGTCACCAGCAGGCTCGCCTTGTCGCCCGCCTCGTTCGGGAAGCGCCGGAAGGTGGCGCCGTAGGGCGACGCCGTCTCCTCGACGAAGTTCAGCAGGTCGAGGTTCGACGAGGCGCTGATCGTCGGAAACGGACAAGTTTCGCAAGATGCTCGGCGACGCTGGGGTGACTCATGGTTCCTCCTGGATGGCGGGGCTGCCTGCGGCAGTCGACGCTTGAAGTAACCAGCCGACTTGCGGATTGTCGAACGCGGGCGGGAGCTGCCCGATGCCCCCCTTCGAGGTGACCGATGACCCGCGACGCCGCGATCGAAAAGGCCGCAGACCGCTTCCGCTCCGGCGCCTTCCGCGAGGTGCTGGCGCGCCGGGTGGCGATCCCCACCGAAAGCCGCCGCCCCGAACGAGCCGAGACGCTGCGCCGCTACCTGACGGACGAGATGGTCCCGGCGCTCGCTGCGATGGGTTTCGAGACCGACCTCATCGAGGTGCCCAGCGCCTGCGGCCCGTTCCTTGAGCAAT
>CAVZBD010000002.1:0-456661 GCA_963773475.1 uncultured Alphaproteobacteria bacterium
ACGTTCAGGGCCAGAGCGCGCTTCTGGCCGACGGCAGCGCACCCGGTTCGGCCCGGTACGGCGCGAGGCGGCGCTGCGCGCCGAGGCCGGCCCGCTGGTGCGCGACATGCTGGTGCTCGGAGAACGGGAGGCGGACAAGATCGCCGCACGCTTCCCCAGGGTCCTGCGCCGGGTCGGCGGCTACAACACCGACGCTCTGGTACCGAACGGGGTGACGAACAACCTTGCCCACCTTCTCGTCGGCTCGGAGGGGACTCTCGCGCTCAGCGAGAGCATCGACATTCGCCTCTCGCCCCTCCCACGCCACAAGGCGGTCGGCGTCTGTCACTTCCCGACCTTCCGCGACGCAATGGAGGCGACGCAGCATCTCGTGGCCCTCGGCCCTTCGGCGGTCGAGCTGGTCGACCGGACCATGATCGAGCTTGGCCGCGACATCCCCGCGCTCGGCCCCGCATCGGCCGATTCGTCCACGGCGACCCCGCCGCGCTTCTGCTCGTCGAGTTCGCCGAGAATGATCCAGAGGAGAACCGTCGCCGCCTTGCTGGCCTCCACGAGACGATGGCGGGATCTCGGCTTCGGCTGGGGCGATCCCGGCAAGCGCGAGGGCGGCGTCCTCGACGCGCCCGACCAGACGCTGCAGGCGCAAGATCACCGAGGTGCGCACCCAGGGCCTCAACATCATGATGTCGATGAAGTCCGAGGGTAAGCCGGTCTGCTTCGTCGAGGACTGCGCGGTGCGCCTGGCGGACCTGGCCGACTTCACCGACCGCCTGACCGAGCTCTTCCACCGCCACGGCACCACCGGTACATGGTACGCGCACGCCTCTGTCGGCCTGCTGCATGTCCGCCCGGTGCTGAACCTGCGGCACGAGGCCGACGTGAAGGCGCTGCGTGCCATCGCCGAGGAGGCGTTCGACATCGTCGCCGAGTACAGGGCAGCCACTCCGGCGAGCATGGCGACGGCATCGTCCGCTCGGAGTTTCACGAGAGGATGTTCGGGCGCCGCATGGTCGCGGGCTTCGAGGCGGTGAAGGACCGTTTCGATCCCGACGGCATCCTGAACCCCGGCAGGATCGTCCGGCCCCCGCGGATGGACGACCGCACCCTCTTCCGCTACCCGCCCGTCTACCGGCGCGAGCCCATGGATACCCGCCTCGACTGGTCCGGCTGGCCGGCCGGTCTGCACGGCGCGGTCGAAATGTGCAACAACAATGGCGCCTGCCGCAAGCTGGCGGGCGGGGTGATGTGCCCGTCCTACCGCGTCACCCGGAACGAGCGCGACGTGACGCGTGGACGGGCCAACACCCTGCGCCTCGCGCTGACCGGCCAGCTCGGTCCCGACGCCTTGACCTCCGACGAGATGGCCGAGACGCTGAAGCTCTGCGTCTCCTGCAAGGCCTGCAAGCGCGAATGCCCGATGTCGATCGACATGGCCGCGATGAAGATCGAGGTTGCGGCCGCCCGCGCGGCAAGACACGGCTTGTCCCTTCGTGACCGGCTCGTCGCTCACCTGCCACGCTACGCGCCTTGGGCGGCCCGCGCCCGTGGCTCGCCAACCTGCGCGACCGGGTGCCCGGCGCGGCGCGTCTGTCGGAACGCGTCGCGGGCCTCGCCGCCGGCCGCCAGCTGCCGACAATGGAGCCGACGCCCGTTCCGCGAGAACGCCGGGGACGACAATCCGCACGTCATCTTGTTTGCCGACACCTTCAACCGCTGGTTCGAACCCGACCATCTCCGCGACGCGGTCGCGGTGCTCCGCGCCGCGGGCTTCCGGGTCGGGTTCGCGCAGCCGCCGGGCGAGCGATCGCTCTGCTGTGGCCGCACCTACCTCTCCGCCGGGCTCGTCGACCTGGCCCGCGCCGAAATGGCCCGCAGCGTCGCCGCCTTCCGCCCGGACCTCGACCGTGGCGCGGCGATCGTCGGTCTCGAGCCCTCCTGCCTCCTCACATTCCGCGACGAGGCGCCTCGGCTGCTGCCCGACTGGGGCGAGGCGACGGCCGTCGCGTCCTGCTGCTGGAGGAGTTCCTTGCCCGACACGTCGACCGCCTCCCGCTCGGCCCGCTGGCGGGCCGAGCCTGGCTCCACGGCCACTGTCACCAGAAAGCCGCCAACGTCATGGGTCCCGTCACCCGCGTCCTCTCCGCCGTCCCGGAGCTGGAGCTCCACCAGATCGAGGCCTCCTGCTGCGGGATGGCTGGCGCCTTCGGCTACCAGGCCGAAACGGCCGGGGCCTCCCGCGCGATGGGCGAGCTCTCGCTGCTGCCCGCCGTGCGCGCGGCGGGCGCGGAAGACTGGATCGTTGCCGACGGCACCTCGTGCCGGCACCAGATAGCCGACGGCAGCGGCCGCAGGGCGGTCCATGTTGCGACGCTCCTGCGAGCCGCCTGCGGGGACAGCGCGACATGACCGCCTCCGATCCGATCAGCCGCGCCTCGCTTCACGAAGAGCTGGCAGTGCGTCTGCGCAAGATGATCGTCGAGGACGAGCTCTTGCCCGGGACGCGGATCAAGGAGCCCGAGCTCTGCGAGCGGTTCGCCGTCAGCCGCACGCCGCTGCGCGAGGCGATGAAGGTGCTGGCCCCGGAGGGTTACGTACGCCTGACGCCGAATCGCGGCGCCACGGTTGCGGAGCTGACTGCGGAGGATCTCGAGGAGGCGTTTCCGGTCATGGGCGCGCTCGAGGCGCTCGCGGGCGAACTCGCGGCGCGAAACGCGACCCATGCCCAGATCGAGGCCATCCTCGGAGCCACGACATGATGCGCGACGCCTTCCTCGCCGGCGACCGCCCCGATATTTCGGCCTCAACGAGGCGATCCACCTCGGCATAGTCGAGGCATCGGGCAACACGACGCTGGAGCGGATGCAGCGCAGCCTGGACGGTCGCGTCCGGCGGGGACGCTACCAGGCCAACATCGAGGGCGGCCGTTGGCGGCGGGCGATGGCGGAGCACGAGGAGATCGCCGACGCGCTCGCGGCGCGAGGCGACGGCCTCGGGCCGGGCGTACTGAAGCGGCACCTGCAGAACAAGCTCGCCGCGTTGCGCGACACGGCGATGTCCGAGGCGGACGGGCCCGACCGCCCGCCTCAGTGATGGCAGTCGTCGACGATCTCGTCGACAAGATCCCTGTATCTGGCAACGCGGCCTTTCGGTCGCCGCAGACAGGGTTTGGTGGCGGCCTGCGCCGCAAGCGCCTCGATCATCGCGTCGCAGCCGCAGATCTTGCCCCTCTTGGTCAGCACCGGCGCGCAGGCGACTGCCCTGCGTGACGGACAAGCGGCCTGGCTGTGGGGACATTCCGCGTCGCGCCTTCGGCATCTGACGCCTCAAGCCGGTCCGAACGCGCGCGAGGGTGGCGACGTTGCCTGTGACGCAGGAATTGCGCGATCCTGACCGACCAGACATGGTGCGTCCTCTGCGTCGCCCGTGGCGCGGCGGCGATGGTTCTGCTGTTCCTGTTCATCCCGCACGTCTACTCTGCGGTCCTGCGCGAGCATCGCGCGTGATCTCGTCGCGATGCTCGGGCGCGGGCCGCAGAAAGCGCGGAGACACGAGCCATGACCGACACGATCGCACAGGCCGCCGTGATGCGGGACGCCTTCGACCGCATCGAAGAGGCCTGCGAGTTCATGCTGGCCTATGCCGCGCAGGGCGGGAAGCGCGAGGTCGAGGAGGGCGGCGGCGAGAGCCAGATCCGCACCTACCTCAAGCGGTTCGAGGCGGCGCTTGGCGACCTGGAAGGGGCGCTGGCGCACGGCCTCGGCCCCGCCGAGGGCGGGGCGTTCGTCGAGCGCTTCCGCGCCGATCTCGCCGTCACGCGGTCGGTCGTGGCGCTGCTTCTGTCGCGGCCGTCGATCAACTCGGACATGATCGACAACACCAACGGTCTGATCGCGCTCCGGGCGTTCCTAACCGACGTGTTCTTCGTCGATCAGGCGGTGTTGCCGCCGCACTGAAGCGGTCATGCCTTGGCCAGTTCGTGGCCATGCAAGGGCTCGCTATCGCAAAGCCGCCTCCGCGGATCTCCCGTGATACCGCGAGGGGCCGCCGAACGAAGCGGCAGTCGTCGGCACCTCAGGCGAAGAGGTCGGCGTAGCGCTCGCGCAGGGCGGCCTTCTGGACCTTGCCCATGGTGTTGCGCGGCAACTCGTCGACCACGATCAGCCGCCCGGGCTGCTTGTAGCGCGCGAGCGAGCGCGCGCAGCGGCCGCCGAGATCGTCTCCAGGTCGAGCCGGGCGTCGGGCTCGGGGACCAGCAGCCCGACCGGCGTTTCGCCGAAATCGGGGTGCGGCACGCCGATCACCGCGCTCTCGACCACGCCGGGCTGGTCGTCGAGCACGCATCTCGATCTCCTTCGGATAGACGTTGTAGCCGCCCGAGATGATCAGGTCCTTGTCCCGGCCGACGATCGTGACGTAGCCGTCGGGGTCCGATCTGCCGAGGTCGCCGGTGATGAAGAAGCCGTCCTCGCGCAGCTCCTCGCGCGGTCTTTTCCGGCATCTGCCAGTAGCCCTTGAAGACGTTGGGGCCGCGCACCTCGATCTGCCCGATCTCGCCCTGCGGCAGCTCGCGCCCGGTCTCGGGGTCGGTGATCTTCAGCTCGACCCCCGGCAACGGGAAACCGACGGTGCCCGGCCGCCGGTCGCCCTCGTAGGGGTTCGAGGTGTTCATGCCGGTCTCGGTCATGCCGTAGCGTTCGAGGATGCGATGGCCGGTGCGATCCTCGAAGGCGCGGTGGGTCTCGGCCAGAAGCGGCGCCGAGCCCGAGACGAAGAGGCGCATGTTCGCGGCCGTTTCGCGTGTCGAAGCGCTCATCGCCCAGCAGGCGCGTGTAGAAGGTCGGCACGCCCATCATCGACGGTGGCCTGCGGCATCCAGTCGATCACCTGCGCCGATGTCGAACTTCGGCAGGAAGATCATCGAGCCGCCTGCCAGCAAGCATCACGTTGGTGGCGACGAAGAGGCCGTGGGTGTGGAAGATCGGCAGCGCGTGCAGCAGCACGTCGTCGTCGGTGAAGCGCCAGAGCTCGACCAGCGTCCTGGCGTTCGACAGCAGGTTCTCCTGCGTCAGCATCGCGCCCTTCGAGCGCCCGGTGGTGCCCGAAGTGTAGAGGAAGGCGGCCAGGTCGTCGCGGGTCCGCGTCACGGTCTCGAAGCTGTCGGACGCGGCGTCGGCCGCTTCGGCCAGGCTGCCGTCGCCGCCGCGTGCCGAGCGTTTCCAGGCGCGGCGCCCGAGGCCTCGGCCACCGGCCGCAGCGTTTCGGCGCGGCGCGGGTCGCAGACGAAGACGCGGGCGCCGCTGTTCTCGACGAAGTAGGCGATCTCCTCCGGCGTGTAGGCGGTGTTGAGCGGCAGGAAGATGGCGCCGGCCTGGACGCAGGCGGCGTAGAGGGCCAGCGCGTCGGGCGATTTCTCGACCTGCACCGCGACGCGGTCGCCCGGCGCGACCCCGACCGCGACGAGCGCCGAGGCGAAGCGGGCGGCGCGGCGCAGGAAGTCGTCGTAGCTGAGCGTGGCGCCCTCCGGCAGGTGGAGAAAGACGGAGCCGCTTCCGACATGCCGGCCGAAGAGGGCGTCATAGAGGGGGTTGGACATGTCGAGCAACTCCTTCTTCTCGTACCAAGGGCGACAAATCGGTCGCCACTGACCTGCCGCGACGGCGCGGCGGCATCAACCCATCACCATCGTCGGAAGCCAGGTGGCGAGGCCGGGAAAGACGCACAGCAGGACGATGGCCAGCACCATGCACGCCACGTACGGCAGCGAGCCCACCAGGATCGTGCGCAGCGAGATGTCGGGCGCGATCCCGTTGATCACGTAGAGGTTCAGCCCCACCGGCGGCGAGATCAGCCCGATCTCCATGTTGATGGTCAGCACCACCGCGAACCAGATCGGGTCGAAGCCGGCGGTGGTGATGATCGGCAAAAGGATCGGTGCGGCCATCAGGATCACGGCGACGGGCGGCAGAAAGAAGCCGGCGATCAGCAGGAAGACGTTGATCGCCGCCATCAGCCACCAGCGGCTGACGTCCAGCGTGCCGATCCACTGCGCGACCGACTGGGTGATGAAGAGCGACGACAGCATGTAAGAGAAGACGCCAGCCGCCGCGATGATGAAGAGGATCATCACCGATTCGCGCGTGCTGTCGCGCAGGACGACCCAGATCGCCGCCGGGCTCCACAGCCGGTAGATCGCCATCGCGATCACGAGACAGAGCAGGGCGCCCACCGCCGCCGTCTCGGACGGCGTGGCCACCCCGCCGTACATGGCATAGAGGACGCCGATTATGATCAGCAGGAACGGCAGCACGCGGGGCAGGATCTCGATCCGCTGCCGCCAGGTGTAGCTGCCCGCGGACAGGACATGCGCCTGGCCCGAGCGCCAGGTCGAGAAGAGCGACCAGGCGATGAACAGACCGACGAGCAGCAGGCCCGGCACCACGCCGGCCAGGAAGAGGCGGCCGATCGAGGTCTCGGTGGCGATGCCGTAGACGATCATGGTGACCGAGGGTGGGATCAGGATGCCCAGCGTGCCGCCCGCCGCGATGCTGCCGGCCGCCACCCCGTCGGGGTAGCCGCGCTTGCGCATCTCGGGGATTCCCATCTTGCCGATCGCGGCGCAGGTGGCCGGCGACGAGCCCGACATGGCCGCGAAGAGCGCGCAGGCCCCGAGGTTCGAGACCACGAGACCGCCGGGGACGCGGGTGAGCCAGCGTTCGATAGCTTCGTAGAGGTCGGCGCCGGCGCGGGTCGAGGCGATGGACGCGCCCATGATGATGAACATAGGGATCGACAGCAGCGCGAAGTTGTCGAGCTTGCCGAACAGGATCTCGGGCATCAGCTCGAGCGAGCGGACGCCGTCGAAGACGATCAGGAAGCCGGCCGAGACGATCAGCAGGCCGATAGCCACCGAGATCCCCGAGAAGAGGACGAGGATGGTGGCCAGCGCGACGAGCCCCCCGAGCGACAGTGGATCCATTCACGTATCTCCGGTGGCGCGGGCGGCGAGGGCGTCGTCGCCGATGCCGAAGGGCTCGTCGATTCCCAGCGCGACGGCGACGAGATCGGCGACGAGCTGCAGCAGGAGCAGGCCAAGCCCCACCGGCAGCGCCAGGTATGGCTTCCACAGCGCGACGCCCCACACGCTTTCCGACCGCCAGCCACGCGCCCAGGCGAAGTGCCAGAACTCGAAGCCGTACCAGAGCATCATCGCCACGATGGCCGTCGACAGCGACAGGGTGACGAGCGCCAGCACGTAGCGGCCTCGCGGCGGCAGCGCGAGCGGCACAAGGTCGACATTGACGTGGCCCCTGAGGCGCTGGACGTAGGGCAGCCCCACCAGCGTCGCGGCGACCATGAGGTAGACCACGGCCTCGGTCTGCCAGAAGGTCGAGCCGTTCAGCACGAACCGCACGAAGATCATCTGGCAGGTGATCGCCACCGCCGTGACGATCATCGCGGCCGCGGCCCAGCCCGCGACGGTGGAGATGGCGGCGACGATCCTGAGGAACCGGTTGCCGCCGGTGCGCGCGATCGCGGCCGAGCTCTGCCCCGCCATGGTCAGTCACCCCCGCTCATGGGATCGGGCGGCGTGGCCGCCGCCCGCCTCGGCTCACTCGACCGCCAGCGCCTTGTCGAGCAGCTCCTGCCCGCCCGGCGTCTCTTCGGTGAAGGCCTTGTACGAGGTTTCCTTCGCCAGATCCTGCCAGGCGCGAAACTCTTCCTCGGTCATGTCGGCGATCTCGACGCCGGCCTCCTGGAAGACCCGGCGGGACTCGGCGTCTTCCTTCTTGGCCTGCTCCAGGTAGTAGTCCTGCGCCTTGGCGGCCGCGTCGAGCAGCGCCTGCTGCTGGTCGTCGTCGAGGCTCTCGAAGGTCGACTTGTTCATCAGCAGCGGCTGGTACATGAACCACAGCGCATAGTCGCCCGGCGGGGTGTAGCAGGCGACCTGCTCATAGATGCGGTAGCTCACGAACGACGACGACGAGGTGTTGGCCGCGTCGAGCACGCCCGTCTGCATGGCGTTGTAGATTTCGGACGACGCCATCGAGGCGATCGAGGCGCCGGCGCCCGCCAGCATCTGCTCGAACGCCTTGCCGGCGGCGCGCATCTGCTTGCCCTCGACGTCCTCGGGCGCGGTGATGCATTCCTCGGTGCCGGCGAAGCCGCCGGCCAGGTAGCCGTGGACCAGGACCATCACGTCGTCCTCGGCCATCTTCTCCTCGATGGCGTCCATGAACGGGCTCTCGTTGAGGCGGGCGGCATGGTCGTGGTTCTTCACCAGCCCCGGCATCAGCGTGAGGTTGTATTCCGGCCGCTGACCGCCGGCATAGCTGAGCGGGAACACGGTCATGTCGAGCTGTCCGCGGCTGAGCGGCGTGTACTGCTCGCGCGCCTTGAAAAGCGACTCCGACGGAAAGATCCTGATGTCGAGATCGACGTCGGCGTTGGCGACCTCGTCGGCGACGATCTGGGCGACCTCGTGCCGGACGTCGTTGGTGGACCACTGGTGCGAAAGCCGCAGCTCCTCGGCCTGCGCCAGACTGCCGGTGGCCACGACGGCAATGGCGGCGCCTATACGGTAAACCTTCATGTCTGTCCTCCCTTGCCGGCCGCGCATCCTGGGCTGTCGTGCCGGTCTGTTCTTGTGCCGCGACAGTCTGGGTCAGTTTCACAATGGCGACAAGGTTGCCGCCGACGGCCGGCGCCGCTGTCGCCCTGCGGGCACGGCTGGAAGCCGGCTTCGGGCGGTGCTAGGGCTCGGCGGTCTCGAGGCCGAGGGTCCGATGCTTTCCGACAACGCGCGCGGCGTGCTGCTGATGACGGCCGGAATGGCGGCGTTCACCGCCAACGATGCCTGCATGAAGGCGCTGTCGGACGAGTTGCCGCTGTTTCAGGCGATCTTCCTTCGCGGCGTCGCGACTTGCCTCGTCCTTTTCGCCGCGGCCCGGGCGACCGGCGGTCTCGACCTCCGGCTTCCGGCACGCGACCTGCGGCTGCTGGCGCTGCGCACGGCGGCCGAAGTGGGCGCGGCCTACTTCTTCATTAGCGCCCTCTTCAGCGCCCCGCTCGCCAATGTCACGGCGATCCTGCAGGCGCTGCCCCTGACGGTGACGCTGGCGGCGGCGGTCTTTCTGGGCGAGGCGGTGGGCTGGCGCCGCTGGGTGGCGATCGGGGTCGGCTTCCTCGGGGTGTTGCTGATCGTGCGGCCGGGGCCGGAGGGGTTCGACACCGCGTCGGTCTTTGCGGTCGTCGCGGTGGCTTGCGTGACGGTGCGCGACCTGTCGACCCGGCAGATGTCGGCGCGCGTTCCGTCGCTGAGCGTGGCGCTGGCGGCGGCCGCGGGGGTGACGCTGTTCGCGGGGCTGGGCGCGGTCGGGATCGACTGGCGCCCCGTCGGCCCGCGGGAGGCGCTGCAGCTCGCCGGCGCCACGGTCTTCATCATCGGCGGCTACGTGACGCTGGTTCTGGCGGTCCGGGTGGGGGAGACGGGGGTGGTCGCGCCGTTTCGCTACACGAGCCTCGTCTGGGCGCTTGCGCTGGGGTTTCTGGTGTTCGGCGACTGGCCGCAACCGACCACCCTGATGGGCGCCGCCATCGTGGTGGCCACGGGGGTCTTCACGCTCTACCGTGAACGGCGCGTGCCGAAGGCCGTTCCGGTGCCGCTGCGGGTCCGTTGACGAACTGTTTGCCCGTGTTGACAACCCCTGCGACTCCCCATATACGGCGCGCACTCAGGCGGTCGGGCATCTGCTCGAGCCGATGAAAATCAGAACGGAAGTGGTCACGATCCGGGCCAGTGCGCCCCGATCCTCTGAATGCCCGCCGCGTTGCCCCGCGTCACTGGGGCTATGCGGCTTTTGCGTTTTGCACCTCAGGTGCGGAGCGCCGGAAGACGACAAGAGTTGAAGCGGGGAACGACACCCAAATGCCAACGATCCAGCAGCTGATCCGCAAGCCGCGGCAGCCCAAAGTGAAACGCTCGAAGTCGCTGCACCTCGAGGGCTGCCCCCAGAAACGTGGCGTCTGCACGCGCGTCTACACCACGACGCCGAAGAAGCCGAACTCGGCGATGCGGAAGGTTGCCAAGGTCCGGCTGACCAACGGCTACGAAGTCATCAGCTACATCCCGGGCGAGAGCCACAACCTGCAGGAGCACTCGGTGGTGCTCATCCGCGGTGGCCGTGTGAAAGACCTTCCCGGTGTCCGCTATCACATCCTGCGCGGCGTGCTCGACACGCAGGGGGTCAAGGACCGCAAGCAGCGCCGCTCGAAGTACGGCGCCAAGCGGCCGAAGTAAGAGGATAACGAGATGTCCCGCCGTCACGCTGCCGAGAAGCGCGAAATCCTGCCCGACGCCAAGTACGGCGACCGGGTGCTGACGAAGTTCATGAACAACCTGATGTACGACGGCAAGAAGTCGGTCGCCGAGGGCATCGTCTACGGCGCGATGGACCGCGTCGAGGGCCGGCTCAAGCGGTCGCCGATCGAGGTGTTCCAGGAAGCGCTCGATAACATCAAGCCGTCGGTCGAGGTCCGCTCGCGCCGCGTCGGTGGCGCCACCTATCAGGTGCCCGTCGAGGTTCGTCCCGAACGCCGCGAGGCGCTGGCGATCCGCTGGTTGATCGACGCCAGCCGCAAGCGCAACGAGAACACCATGGAAGAGCGCCTGGCGGCCGAACTGGTCGACGCGGTCAACGGCCGCGGCACCGCCGTCAAGAAGCGCGAAGATACGCACAAGATGGCCGACGCCAACAAGGCGTTCAGCCACTACCGCTGGTAACCCCTTCAAGCCTGAGGTCCCCTCATGCCCCGCGACTATTCCCTCAGCCGCTACCGCAATTTCGGCATCATGGCCCACATCGATGCCGGCAAGACGACCTGCACCGAGCGGATCCTCTTCTACACCGGCAAGTCCCACAAGATCGGCGAAGTCCACGACGGCGCCGCCACGATGGACTGGATGGAGCAGGAGCAGGAGCGGGGCATCACCATCACCTCGGCGGCGACGACCACCTTCTGGTTCCGCACCGAGGACGGCGAGAATCCGACCGGCCTCTATGGTGACACGCCGAAGGAAGCGTCGTTCCGCTTCAACATCATCGACACGCCTGGACACGTCGACTTCACCATCGAGGTCGAGCGTAGTCTGGCAGTGCTCGACGGTGCCGTGGCGGTTCTCGACGCCAATGCCGGTGTCGAGCCGCAGACCGAGACGGTCTGGCGCCAGGCCGACCGCTACAAGGTTCCGCGGATCGTGTTCGTCAACAAGATGGACAAGATCGGCGCCGACTTCTTCAACTGCGTGCACATGATCAAGGACCGCACGGGCGCCACGCCCGCGCCGATCCAGATTCCGATCGGTGCCGAGGATCAGTTCGAGGGCGTCGTCGACCTCGTCACCATGAAGGAGTGGGTCTGGAAGGGCGAGGATCTGGGCGCGAGCTGGGTCGTCCAGGAGATCCGCGACGAGCTGAAGGATCGCGCCGAGGAACTCCGCGGCCAGCTGGTCGAGCTTGCCGTCGAGCAGGACGACGAGGCGATGGAGGCCTATCTCGAGGGCAACGAGCCCGACCTGCCGACCCTGCGCGCCCTGATCCGCAAGGGCACGCTGTCGATGACGTTCGTGCCGATCCTGTGCGGCTCGGCATTCAAGAACAAGGGCGTCCAGCCCCTGCTGAACGCTGTCATCGACTATTTGCCGGGTCCGCTCGACGTGCCGCCCTACATGGGCTTCCGCCCCGATGACGAGACCGAGACGCGCAACATCGCCCGTACCGCGGACGACGACGCGCCGTTCGCGGGCCTCGCGTTCAAGATCATGAACGACCCGTTCGTGGGCTCGCTCACCTTCACCCGGATCTATTCGGGCACGATGAAGAAGGGCGACAGCCTGCTGAACTCGACCAAGGGCAAGCGCGAGCGCATCGGCCGGATGATGATGATGCACTCGAACAACCGCGAGGAAATCGAGGAAGCCTTCGCCGGCGACATCATCGCGCTGGCCGGCCTCAAGGAGACCACAACGGGCGACACGCTGTGCGATCCCCGCGATCCGGTGGTCCTCGAGACGATGACGTTCCCCGATCCGGTGATCGAGATCGCGGTCGAGCCCAAGACGAAGGCCGACCAGGAGAAGATGAGCCAGGGCCTGCAGCGTCTGGCCGCCGAGGACCCGTCGTTCCGCGTCGAGACCGACATCGAGTTCGGGCCAGACGATCATGAAGGGGATGGGCGAGCTCCACCTCGATATCCTGGTCGACCGGCTGAAGCGCGAGTTCAAGGTCGAGGCCAACATCGGCGCGCCCCAGGTCGCATATCGCGAGACGGTCAGCCGCGAGGCCGAGATCGACTACACGCACAAGAAGCAGTCGGGCGGATCCGGCCAGTTCGCCCGGATCAAGCTCGTCGTGTCGCCGACCGAGCCGGGCGAGGGCTACTCGTTCGAGAGCCGCATCGTCGGCGGCTCGGTGCCAAAGGAGTACATCCCGGGCGTCGAGAAGGGCATCAAGTCCGTCATGGACTCGGGTCCGCTCGCGGGCTTCCCGGTGATCGACTTCAAGGTGGCGCTGATCGACGGTGCCTACCACGACGTCGACTCGTCGGTACTGGCGTTCGAGATCGCCGCGCGTGCGGCGATGCGCGACGGCCTGAAAAAGGCGGGTGCGAAGCTGCTCGAGCCGATCATGAAGGTCGAGGTGGTGACCCCGGACGAATACACCGGCAACATCATCGGCGACCTGACCAGCCGCCGTGGACAGGTGCAGGGGCAGGACAGCCGCGGCAACGCGGTCGTGGTCAATGCCTTCGTGCCGCTGGCCAACATGTTCGGCTACATCAACAACCTGCGCTCCATGAGCTCCGGCCGGGCGCAGTTCACGATGCAGTTCGACCACTACGAGCCGGTTCCGCAGAACATCAGCGACGAGATCCAGGCGAAGTTCGCGTAACGCGCCGCCCAGAAACGAAGGAGACGGTAGATGGCGAAGGCAAAGTTTGAGCGCACGAAGCCGCACGTGAACGTGGGGACGATCGGCCACGTTGACCACGGCAAGACGACGCTGACGGCGGCGATCACCAAGTATTTCGGCGACTTCCAGGCCTACGACAAGATCGACGGCGCGCCCGAGGAGAAGGCGCGCGGGATCACGATCTCGACGGCGCATGTGGAGTACGAGACCGACGCCCGCCACTACGCGCATGTGGACTGCCCCGGCCACGCCGACTACGTGAAGAACATGATCACGGGTGCGGCGCAGATGGACGGCGCGATCCTGGTGGTGTCGGCGGCCGACGGCCCGATGCCGCAGACCCGCGAGCACATCCTGCTGGCGCGCCAGGTGGGCGTTCCGGCGCTGGTCGTGTACATGAACAAGGTCGACCAGGTGGACGACGAGGAGCTTCTGGAGCTCGTCGAGATGGAGATCCGCGAGCTCCTGTCGTCCTACGAGTTCCCGGGCGACGACATCCCGATCGTGAAGGGGTCGGCGCTGGCGGCGATGAACGGCGAGAACCCGGAGATCGGTGAGACCTCGATCCGCGAGCTGATGGAGGCGGTCGACAGCTACATCCCGACGCCCGAGCGTCCGGTTGACCAGCCGTTCCTGATGCCGGTCGAGGACGTGTTCTCGATCTCGGGCCGCGGCACGGTGGCCACCGGCCGGATCGAGCGCGGCGTGATCAAGGTCGGCGACGAGATGGAGATCGTCGGTCTGAACAAGAACAAGAAGACGACCTGCACCGGCGTCGAGATGTTCCGCAAGCTGCTCGACCGCGGCGAGGCGGGCGACAACGTCGGCCTGCTGCTGCGCGGCATCGACCGCGAGGGCGTGGAGCGGGGCCAGGTTCTCTGCAAGCCGGGTTCGGTGACGCCGCACACCAAGTTCGAGGCCGAGGCCTACGTGCTGACCAAGGAGGAGGGCGGCCGGCACACGCCGTTCTTCGCCAACTACCGTCCGCAGTTCTACTTCCGCACCACGGACGTGACCGGGACGGTGACGCTGGCCGAGGGCACCGAGATGGTGATGCCGGGCGACAACGTGTCGTTCACGGTTGAGCTGATCGCGCCGATCGCCATGGAGGAGAAGCTGCGCTTCGCCATCCGCGAGGGCGGCCGCACCGTCGGCGCCGGCGTCGTGTCGAAGATCATCGAGTAACAACCGGCCGCGACGTGGGGCGCGTGCGACGCGCGCGCTCCACCTCTCGTGAGTCCTTGAAAGGCAAGAACAGATGGCACTTCAGAGCCAGAACATCCGGATCCGCCTGAAGGCGTTCGACTACCGCGTGCTGGACGCCAGCACGCAGGAGATCGTGAACACCGCCAAGCGGACCGGCGCCCAGGTGCGCGGCCCGATCCCGCTGCCCAACAAGATCGAGAAGTTTACGGTCCTGCGCGGCCCGCACATCGACAAGAAGAGCCGCGACCAGTTCGAGATCCGCACCCACAAGCGGCTGCTCGACATCGTGGACCCCACCCCGCAGACGGTCGACGCGCTGATGAAGCTGGACCTGGCGGCGGGCGTGGACGTCGAGATCAAGGTTTGAGGGGGGCAGTCATGTTGCGCTCTGGCGTGATCGCAAAGAAGGTCGGGATGACCCGGCTCTTCCTCGAGGACGGCCGGCAGGTGCCGGTGACGGTCCTTCAGCTCGACAACCTCCAGGTCGTGGCGCAGCGCACGGCCGAGAAGGACGGCTATTCGGCGGTCCAGCTCGGGACCGGCACCGCCAAGCCGAAGCGCGTCTCGAAGGCGATGCGCGGTCACTTCTCGGTCGCCAGCGTGGCGCCAAAGCGAAAGCTGGCGGAGTTCCGGGTGGCGCCCGAAAACCTCATCGAGGTGGGTGAGGAGATCACCGCGGACCACTATTTCGAGGGTCAGTTCGTCGACATCTCGGGCACCTCGATCGGCAAGGGTTTTGCCGGTGCGATGAAGCGGCACAACTTCGGCGGCCTGCGGGCCAGCCACGGCGTGTCGATCTCGCACCGCTCGCACGGCTCGACCGGCCAGTGCCAGGATCCCGGCAAGGTCTTCAAGGGCAAGAAGATGGCCGGCCACATGGGTGCCGCGCGGGTGACCACGCAGAACCTTCAGGTGGTGCGTACCGACGCCGAGCGCGGGATCATCATGGTCAAGGGCGCGGTTCCGGGCTCGAAGGGTGGTTGGGTGACGATCAAGGACGCGGTCAAGAAGCCCGTCCCGGAGAACCTGATCTACCCCGCCGCGCTGAAGTCGGCCGCCGACGAGGCCAAGCGCCTGGCCGAGGAGGCCGCCGCGCAGGCCGCCGCCGAGGAAGAGGCCGCCCGCAAGGCCGCCGAGGAAGCCGCGGCCGCCGAGCAGGAAGCGGCGCTGAAGGAAGCCGAAGCCGACCTCGAGGCCCGCAAGGACGCCGAGGGCGACAATAACCCCCAACAGGAGGGTGGCGACAATGAAAGCTGACGTCATCAAGCTCGACGCGTCGAGCGCCGGCGAGGTCGAGCTCGCCGACGACGTCTTCGGGCTGGAGCCGCGCGCCGACATCCTGCACCGCGTGGTCCGCTGGCAGCGGGCGCGCGCGCAGCAGGGCACGCACAAGGTCAAGACGCGCTCGGAGACAAGCTACTCGACCAAGAAGATCTATCGCCAGAAGGGCACCGGCGGCGCGCGCCACGGGGACCGGAACGCGCCGATCTTCCGCAAGGGTGGCGTCTACAAGGGGCCGACCCCCCGCAGTCACGCGCACGACCTGCCGAAGAAGTTCCGCAAGCTGGGCCTGCGGCACGCGCTGTCGGCGAAGGCGCAGGACGGAAGCCTCGTGGTGCTCGACAGCGCCACGCTCGACGCGCCGAAGACCAGCGCCTTGGCCAAGGCCGCCAAGACGCTGGGCTGGAAGCGGGTCCTGATCATCGACGGGGCCGAGGTGGACGCGAACTTCGCGCGCGCCGCGGCCAACCTGCAAGGTGTCGACGTGCTGCCGTCGGTCGGCGCCAACGTCTACGACATCCTCAAGCGTGACACGCTGGTGATCACGAAGGCCGGTGTCGAAGCTCTGGAGGCGCGACTGAAATGAGCGCGAAGACCGAACATTACGACATCATCCGCAAGCCGGTGATCACCGAAAAGGCGACGATGGCATCGGAGTCGAATGCCGTCGTCTTCGAGGTGGCGACCGATGCCACCAAGCCGGAGATCAAGGACGCGGTCGAGCAGCTCTTCGGCGTCAAGGTCAAGGCGGTGAACACGACGCTGGTGAAAGGCAAGGCGAAGCGCTTCCGCGGCATCGCCGGCCGGCGCAAGGACGTGAAGAAGGCTTACGTGACCCTCGAGGAGGGGAACACGATAGACGTCACCACGGGCCTTTGATAGAAGGCGCCGACTCGTCGGCCCCCTCTCGCGGGGGCCGATGCTTTTCGAGGGCCGGCCGGCCCGAGACGTAACAGGGCCTGCAAGGTCCAAGGCAAACGGAAGACAGAAAGCATGGCACTCAAGTCGTACAAGCCGACGACGCCTGGCCAGCGCGGGCTGGTTCTGATCGACCGTTCGGAGCTTTGGAAAGGCCGCCCCGTCAAGTCCCTCACCGAGGGTCTGACGAAGAAGGGCGGGCGGAACAACACCGGACGGATCACGATGCGCCGCCGCGGCGGTGGTGCAAAGCGGCTCTACCGCGTGGTCGATTTCAGGCGCACCAAGCGTGATATGCAGGCGGTCGTAGCGCGGATCGAATATGACCCCAACCGCACCGCTTTCATCGCCCTGATCCAGTACGAGGACGGCGAGCAGGCCTACATCCTGGCGCCGCAGCGCCTGGCGATCGGCGACAAGATCGTCGCCGGCGAGAAGGTGGACGTAAAGCCCGGCAACGCCATGCCGTTCCAGGGCATGCCGATCGGCACCATCGTGCACAATATCGAGCTCAAGCCGGGCCGCGGCGGCCAGATCGCCCGCGCGGCGGGCAGTTATGCCCAGTTCGTCGGCCGTGATGGCGGCTACGCGCAGATCCGGCTGAGCTCGGGCGAGCTGCGCATGGTCCGGCAGGAGTGCATGGCGACCATCGGTGCGGTGTCCAACCCCGACAACTCGAACCAGAACCTGGGCAAGGCGGGGCGCAACCGTCATCTCGGCAAGCGGCCGAGCGTCCGTGGCGTCGTGATGAACCCGGTCGACCACCCGCATGGCGGCGGCGAGGGCCGCACCTCGGGCGGCCGTCACCCGGTGACGCCGTGGGGCAAGCCCACCAAGGGCGCGCGCACCCGCAACCGCAACAAGGCGTCGTCGAAGCTGATCCTGCGCTCGCGCCACGCCAAGAAGAAGGGCCGCTAAGTCATGACGCGTTCCGTTTGGAAGGGGCCTTTCGTCGACAGCTACGTGCTGAAGAAGGCCGAGAAGTCCCGCGAGTCCGGCCGCAACGAGGTCATCAAGATCTGGTCGCGCCGCTCGACGATCCTGCCGCAGTTCGTAGGCCTCACCTTCGGGGTCTACAACGGGCACAAGCACATCCCGGTGCTCGTCACCGAGGACATGATCGGGCAGAAGTTCGGCGAGTACTCGCCCACGCGCACCTATTACGGCCATGCGGCCGACAAGAAAGCGAAGCGGAGGTAAGCGATGGGCAAGGACAAGAACCCCCGCCGCGTCGCCGACAACGAGGCGATGGCCAAGGCGCGCATGCTGCGCACCAGCCCGCAGAAGCTGAACCTGGTCGCCGCGCTGATCCGCGGCAAGAAAGTCGACCGTGCGCTTTCGGATCTGACGTTCTCGAAGCGGCGGATCGCGCAGGACGTCAAGAAGTGCCTGCAATCGGCGATCGCCAACGCCGAGAACAACCACAACCTGGACGTCGACGAGCTGATCGTCGCCGAGGCGTTCGTGGGCAAGAACCTGACCATGAAACGTGGCCGTCCCCGGGCGCGGGGCCGCTTCGGGCGGATCGTCAAGCCGTTCTCGGAGCTGACGATCAAGGTCCGCCAAGTCGAGGAGCAAGCGTAATGGGTCACAAGGTCAATCCGGTCGGGATGCGGCTTCAGGTCAACCGGACCTGGGACAGCCGCTGGTACGCCGACACCAAGGACTATGGCGACCTCCTGCTCGAGGACATCAAGATCCGTGACTTCATCAAGCAGGAGTGCAAGCAGGCCGGCGTCAGCCGCGTGATCATCGAGCGCCCGCACCGCAAGTGCCGGGTGACGATCCACACCGCCCGTCCGGGCGTGATCATCGGCAAGAAGGGCGCCGACATCGAGGGGCTTCGCAAGAAGCTCAGCAAGATGACGGACAGCGAGCTGCACCTCAACATCGTGGAGGTGCGCAAGCCCGAGCTCGACGCGCAGCTGGTGGCCGAGTTGATCGCCCAGCAGCTCGAGCGGCGGGTGTCGTTCCGCCGGGCGATGAAGCGTTCGGTGCAGAACGCCATGCGGATGGGCGCGCTGGGGATCCGGGTCAACGTGTCGGGCCGTCTCGGCGGTGCCGAGATCGCGCGGACCGAGTGGTACCGCGAAGGCCGCGTGCCGCTGCACACGCTGCGCGCCGACATCGACTACGCGCTGGCCGAGGCCAAGACGCCCTATGGGATCATCGGCGTGAAGGTCTGGATCTTCCGCGGCGAGATCCTCGAGCACGATCCGTCGGCGCGCGATCGGCGCCAGCAGGAACTGCAGGAAGGCCCCGCCCCGCGCGGCGGTCGCCGGTAGGGAGACAACGAGATGCTGCAGCCAAAGCGCACGAAGTTCCGCAAACAGCACAAGGGCCGGATCCACGGCGAGGCCAAGGGCGGCTTCGACCTGGCCTTCGGCACCTTCGGCCTGAAGGCGACCCAGCCCGAGCGGATCACCGCAAGGCAGATCGAGGCGGCGCGGCGCGCGATGACGCGTCACATGAAGCGCCAGGGTCGTGTCTGGATCCGCGTGTTCCCCGATACGCCGGTCACCTCGAAACCCACCGAGGTGCGGATGGGCAAGGGCAAGGGCTCGGTCGATTTCTGGGCCGCCAAGGTCAAGCCGGGCCGGATCATGTTCGAGATTGACGGCGTCTCCGAATTTGTGGCAAGGGAGGCCCTCCGCCTCGCTGCCATGAAGTTGCCGATCAAGACGCGCACCGTCGCTCGCGAGGACTGGTGAGTTTTTCCCGGAGCTTCTCCGCCTGATCGGAGGAGCTTCGGGCTTTCCTGGAAAAGCGGCGGGCGTGCCTGCCGACTTCTGACGAGAGGACCCAGGCGATGAACGCCCAGGAACTGAGAGACAAGACGCCTGACCAGCTGCGCGATCAGCTGGCGAGCCTGAAGAAGGAGGCGTTCAACCTGCGCTTCCAGCAGGCGACCGGGCAGTTGGAGAATACCGCCCGCATGCGGCGCGTCCGTCGCGACGCGGCGCGGGTCAAGACGATCCTGAACGAGAAGGCGGCCGCCGCCGCGACGGAGGCCAAGTAATGCCCAAGCGTATCCTGCAAGGCACCGTGAGCAGCGACAAGAACGACCAGACGGTCACCGTCGTCGTCGAGCGTCGCTACAAGCATCCGCTGCTGCACAAGACCGTGCGCTCGACCAAGAAGTACCGCGCGCACGACCCGAAGAACGAGTGCAAGGTCGGCGACATCGTGCGCATCCAGGAATGCGCGCCGATTTCCAAGTCCAAACGCTGGGAGGTCGTGGCTCAGGCCTGACATCCCGGTGCGAGCGAAACCCTGGGGGCGTGCCCCCAAAGGTCGGGAGACACCTAAATGATCCAGATGCAGACCAATCTGGATGTCGCTGACAATTCCGGCGCGCGCCGGGTTCAGTGCATCAAGGTCCTCGGCGGGTCCAAGCGGAAATACGCCAGCGTCGGCGACATCATCGTCGTCAGCGTCAAGGAGGCGATCCCGCGCGGCCGCGTCAAGAAGGGCGACGTCCGCAAGGCCGTCGTGGTGCGCACCGCCAAGGAAGTGCGGCGCGAGGACGGCACCGCGATCCGCTTCGATCGCAACGCCGCCGTCATCCTCAACAACCAGAACGAGCCCGTCGGCACCCGGATCTTCGGTCCGGTGGTCCGCGAGCTGCGCGCGAAGAACTTCATGAAGATCATCTCGCTGGCACCGGAGGTTCTGTGATGGCTGCGAAGCTGCGAAAGGGCGACAAGGTCCTCGTGCTCGCCGGCAAGGACAAGGGCAAGCAGGGCGAGATCACCCGGGTGATGCCGAAGGAGAACAAGGCGGTCGTCGACGGCATCAACATCGCCGTACGTCACCAGCGCCAGAGCCAGACGAGCCAGGGCGGCCGGGTTCCCACGGCGATGCCGATCGACCTCAGCAACCTCGCCCTGGTCGACGCCAACGGCAAGCCCACCCGCGTCGGCTTCCGCGAGGAAGACGGCAAGAAGGTGCGCTACGCCAAGACCACGGGGGACGCGATCTGATGCTCGATACCACCACGTATACCCCGCGTCTGCGCCAGCAGTACCGCGACACCGTCCGCGCCGCGCTCAAGGAAGAGTTCGGCTACAAGAACGACATGCAGATCCCGCGGCTCGAGAAGATCGTGCTGAACATCGGCTGCGGTGCCGAGGCGGTGAAGGACTCCAAGAAGGCCCGGTCGGCGCAGGAAGACCTGACGCGGATCGCCGGCCAGAAGGCGGTCATCACCAAGGCCAAGAAGTCGATCGCGGGCTTCCGGGTGCGCGAGGGCATGCCGCTCGGCGCCAAGGTCACGCTGCGCGGCGACCGGATGTACGAATTCCTCGACCGCCTGATCACCGTCGCGATGCCGCGCATCCGCGACTTCCGGGGCGTGTCGGGCAAGTCGTTCGACGGTCGCGGCAACTACGCGACCGGCCTCAAGGAGCACATCGTCTTCCCCGAGATCGAATACGACAAGGTCGACGAGGTCTGGGGCATGGACATCGTCATCACGACCACCGCGAAGACCGACGCGGAAGCCAAGGCGCTGTTGAAGCACTTCAACATGCCGTTCAACAGCTGACCTCAGGGGATATCATGGCCAAGAAAGCAATGATCGAACGCGAGAAGAAGCGGCAGCGCCTGGTTCAGCAGTATGCGGCCAAGCGCGCTCAGCTCAAGGAAATCGCGAACGACGAGACCAAGCCGATGGAAGAGCGCTTCAAGGCGCGCCTGAAGCTGGCGAAACTGCCGCGCAACTCGTCGCCGAGCCGCCTGCACAACCGCTGCCAGCTGACGGGGCGTCCGCACGCCTACTACCGCAAGCTGAAGATGAGCCGGATCGCCCTGCGCGACCTCGGCAGCCAGGGCCAGGTGCCCGGCATGGTCAAGTCGAGCTGGTGAGGGGATAGGATATGAACGATCCTCTGGGTGATATGCTGGCACGCATCCGCAATGCGCAGATGCGGGGCCGCTCGACCGTCCGCACGCCGGCTTCCAAGCTTCGGGCCTGGGTGCTCGACGTGATGGCCGACGAGGGCTACATCCGCGGCTACGAAAAGACCACCGACCAGCGCGGCCACCCCGCGCTCGAGATCAGCCTCAAGTACTACGAGGGCTCGCCGGTCATCCGCGAGATGAAGCGGATTTCGAAGCCGGGGCGTCGCGTCTACATGGCGGCGAAGGATCTGCCGGCCCCGCGCGAGGGGCTGGGCGTCTCGATCGTCTCGACGCCGAAGGGCGTGATGTCGGACACCGCTGCTCGCCAGGCCAATGTCGGCGGCGAAGTCCTCTGCACGCTGTTCTGAGGAGGTCTGACATGTCTCGTATTGGAAAACGGCCGGTCGAGCTTCCTTCGGGGGTCGATGCCTCGGTTTCGGGGCAGACCGTCGAGGTCAAGGGGCCGAAGGGCACCCGCAGCTTCACCGCCACCGACGACGTCAACATCGTGGTCGAGGACAACACCGTCACCGTGACGCCGCGCGGCAACTCCAAGCGCGCGCGCCAGCAATGGGGGATGAGCCGCACCGTCGTGGCGAACCTCGTGCAGGGTGTGACCCAGGGCTTCCGGAAGGAGCTCGAGATCCAGGGCGTCGGCTACCGCGCCCAGATGCAGGGCAACGTTCTGAAGCTGAACCTCGGGCTCAGCCACGAGGTCAACTTCGAGGTGCCCGAGGGGGTCACCGTCACCACGCCGAAGCAGACCCAGGTCGTCGTCGAGGGTATCGACGAGCAGCGGGTCGGCCAGGTGGCCGCCAACATCCGCGAGTGGCGCCGTCCCGAGCCCTACAAGGGCAAGGGCATCCGCTACAAGGGCGAGTTCATCTTCCGCAAGGAAGGCAAGAAGAAGTAGGGGCCGCAGAAATGGCGAACAAGAAGAGAGACCTGTTCCTCAAGCGCCGCCTGCGCGTTCGGAACAAGCTGCGGACCTTGGCCGCGGGGCGTCCCCGGCTGTCGGTGCATCGGTCGAACAAGAACATCAGCGTGCAGCTGATCGACGATACGGAAGGCCGGACGCTGGCCGCCGCCTCGAGCCTCGAGAAGGATCTGGGCGTGGTCGGCAAGAACAACGTCGAGGCGGCCGCCAAGGTCGGCGAGGCGATCGCCGAACGTGCGAAGAAGGCCGGCGTCGAGGAGTGCTACTTCGACCGTGGCGGCTTCCTCTTCCACGGCAGCGTCAAGGCGTTGGCCGATGCGGCCCGCGAAGGCGGCCTGAAGTTCTGAAGGAGACGAGAATGGCAAGAGAACCTCACGGCCGCGCTGGTCGTCGCGACCGCGACGAGAAGCCGGAATTCGCCGATCGTCTCGTGGCGATCAACCGGGTGTCGAAGACGGTCAAGGGCGGCAAGCGCTTCGGCTTTGCCGCGCTGGTCGTCGTCGGCGACCAGAAGGGCCGCGTCGGCTTCGGCAAGGGCAAGGCCAAGGAAGTTCCCGAGGCGATCCGCAAGGCGACCGAGCAGGCCAAGCGTGGCATGATCCGCGTGCCGCTGCGCGAGGGCCGGACGCTGCACCACGACATCGAGGGCCGCCACGGCGCGGGCCGGGTGGTGATGCGCACGGCGCCGACCGGCACCGGGATCATCGCCGGCGGCCCGATGCGCGCCGTGTTCGAGATGCTGGGCATCCAGGACGTGGTGGCCAAGTCGCTGGGCACCCAGAACCCCTACAACATGATCCGCGCCACGCTCGACGGCCTCAAGAGCGAGCAGTCGCCGCGCTCGGTCGCGCAGCGCCGCGGCAAGAAGGTGGCCGACATCCTGCGCCGCGGCGATGAGCCCGCCGAGGCGCCCGAGCCGGCCGAAGCCTGAGGAGACGCGCGATGGCCAAGACCATCGTCGTCAAGCAGGTGGGCTCGCCCATCCGCCGCCCCGCCATGCAGCGCCAGACGCTGGTCGGCCTGGGACTGAACAAGATGCACAAGCACCCGCGAGCTCGAGGACACGCCCGCCGATCCGCGGCATGGTGGCCTCGATCCCGCACCTGGTGCAGATCATCGAGGAGCGGGGCTGACCGGCCCCGTTCTGTCCAAACCCCGTACAGATTTCTGTACGTTCGTTACGGAAATGCGGCCTCGGCCGTACAGAAGTCCGCAGACGCCGTGGTCGGCCCCTCCTGTCGCTCGGGGTCGCATCCGGCAAGGAGAAGCGACATGAAGCTGAACGAACTGCAGCGACAAGCCGGGCGCGGTACATCGCAAGAAGCGCGTCGGCCGCGGCCCGGGCTCGGGCCTCGGCAAGACCGCCGGCCGCGGCATCAAGGGCCAGAAATCGCGCTCGGGCGTGGCCATCAACGGCTACGAGGGCGGCCAGATGCCGCTCTACCAGCGCCTGCCCAAGCGCGGCTTCAACAAGCCGAACCGCAAGCAGTACGCCGTCGTCAACCTGGGCCTGATCCAGAAGTTCATCGACGCCGGCAAGCTGGGCGAGGAGATCACCGAGACCGAGCTGGTCGACAGCGGGCTCGTGCGCCGCAAGCGCGACGGCATCCGCGTGCTGGCCAAGGGCGAGCTCGACCTCGAAGGTCGAGCTCACCGTCACCGGCGCCTCCAAGTCGGCGGTCGAGGCGGTCGAGAAGGCCGGCGGCACGCTCACGGTGACTTCCGCGTCGGCAGCCGAGTAAGGCGGTTGTGGGCGGCCGCTGGCCGGCTTACATCGACCACAGGTTTTCCTAGCGCCGCCGACCGGGAACCGGTCCGGCGGCGTTTTCATGAAAGAGAGACGCCATGGCATCCGCAGCAGAACAGATGGCGGCGAACCTCAGCTGGGGCGCGCTGGGCAAGGCGACCGAGCTGCGGCAGCGCATCTTCTTCACGCTCGGCCTCCTGATCGTCTACCGGCTCGGCACCTACATTCCGGTCCCCGGCATCGACGGCGGCGCGCTGCGCGAGTTCATGGACCAGGCGGCAGCGGGCCTCGGCGGCATCCTCAACATGTTCACCGGCGGCGCGATCAGCCGGATGGGCATCTTCGCGCTCGGCATCATGCCGTACATCATCGGCCTCGATCATCGTGCAGCTGATGAGCGCCGATGGTCCCGCAGCTCGAGCAGCTCAAGAAGGAGGGCGAGCAGGGCCGCAAGAAGATCAACCAGTACACGCGCTACGGCACCGTCCTGCTGGCGACCTTCCAGGCCTACGGCCTCGCCGTCAGCCTCGAGGCCGGCGAGCTTGTGCACCGATCCCGGCTGGTTCTTCCGGCATCTCCTGCGTCATCACGCTGGTCGGCGGCACGATGTTCCTGATGTGGCTGGGCGAGCAGATCACCGCGCGCGGCATCGGCAACGGCATCTCGCTGATCATCTTCGTGGGCATCATCGCGCAGGTGCCGGCGGCGCTGGCGCAGTTCCTCAGCCAGGGCCGCTCGGGCGCGCTGAGCCCGGCGGTCATCATCGGCGTCATCCTGGTGGTGGTCGCGACGATCGCCTTCGTGGTGTTCATGGAGCGCGCGCTGCGCAAGATCCACATCCAGTACCCGCGCCGGCAGGTCGGGATGAAGGTCTATGACGGCGGCTCGTCGCACCTGCCGGTCAAGGTGAACCCGGCGGGCGTGATCCCGGCGATCTTCGCCTCGTCGCTGCTGCTGCTGCCGACCACGATCGCGACCTTCTCGCGGCCAGCAGACCGGGCCGTTCATGTCGACGCTGCTGGCCTACTTCGGGCCGGGCCAGCCGCTCTACCTGCGTTCTTGGTCGGCATGATCGTCTTCTTCACGTACTTCTACACGTTCAACGTGTCGTTCAAGACCGACGACGTGGCCGAGAACCTGAAGAACCAGAACGGCTTCATCCCCGGCATCCGGCCGGGCAAGCGGACCGAGGAGTACCTCGACTACGTGGTGACCCGCGTTCTGGTGCTGGGCTCGGCCTATCTGGCGTTCGTGGTGCTGCTGCCCGAGATTCTGCGCAGCCAGCTCGCGATCCCGTTCTACTTCGGCGGCACCTCGGTGCTGATCGTCGTGTCGGTGACGATGGACACCATCAACCAGGTGCAGTCCCACCTGCTGGCGCATCAGTACGAGGGACTGATCGAGAAATCGCAGCTGCGCGGAAAACGGCGCGGCAAGCGAGGGACAGCGCGACGATGAACATCATTCTTCTCGGGCCACCGGGGGCGGGCAAGGGAACCCAGGCCCGGCGGCTCGTCGAGGAGCGGGGGATGATCCAGCTGTCCACCGGCGACATGCTGCGCGAGGCGCGGACCAGCGGCACCGAGATGGGCAACGTCGTGGCCGAGGTGATGGACCGCGGCGACCTGGTCACCGACGAGATCGTGATCGGCCTGATCGGCGAGGAGCTCGAGAAGGCGCCGCAGGGCGGCTTCATCTTCGACGGCTTTCCCCGGACGCTGGCGCAGGCCGACGCGCTCGAGGAGCTTCTGGAGAAGATGGGTCGCAAGCTGACGCGGTGATCGAGATGCGGGTCGACGACGAGGCGCTGGTCACCCGCATCGCCGGCCGCTTCACCTGCGCCACTTGCGGCGCGGTCTACCACGACGTCACGCGCCGCCCCGCCGAGGACGGCGTCTGCGACGAGTGCGGCGGCACCGAGTTCAAGCGCCGCGCCGACGACAACGAGGATGCGCTGCGCAACCGGCTGCTGGAATACTACAAGAAGACCTCGCCCCTGATCGGCTATTACCACGCCAAGGGCCTGCTCTCCGAGGTCGACGGCCTGGCCGAGATCGACGACGTGGCGCGCCAGGTCGAGACTATAATGTCGCGCGCGCGCCAGGGGGCTTGACGCGCAACGGCCGTTTCCTTAACTCACGCCATCTCGGACGGGAATCGGTCGGCTCCGATCTTTCGTCCGCGTCATCGGAACAGCTGCAGCCCGGGCCGTCCTGTGCCCGGGTTTGACGTTGTGAAAAAAGGTTCTGGAGCTACGGAACCGCAACGAAAGGAACTGCCACGTGGCACGCATCGCTGGCGTCAACATCCCCACCGCCAAACGAGTTCCCATCGCGCTGACCTACATCACCGGCATCGGGCCCTCGTCCGCCAGGTCGATCTGCGACGCCGTGGGCATCGACGGAAGCCGTCGCGTCAACGAACTGAGCGATGCCGAGGTCCTCGCGATCCGCGAGCACATCGACGCCAACTTCACCGTCGAGGGCGACCTGCGCCGCGAGACGCAGATGAACATCAAGCGCCTGATGGATCTGGGCTGCTATCGCGGCCTGCGCCATCGCCGCAACCTGCCCGTGCGCGGCCAGCGCACCCACACCAACGCGCGCACCCGCAAGGGGCCCGCCGAAGCCGATCGCCGGCAGGAAGAAGTAAGGGGGCAGCAGCAATGGCACGTGATCGTCGCACCACGACCAAGAAGAAGGTTTCGAAGAACATCGCCGCCGGCGTGGCGCATGTGAACTCGTCCTTCAACAACACCAAGATCCTGATCTCCGACGTGCAGGGCAACGCGATCGCCTGGTCGTCGGCCGGCACGATGGGCTTCAAGGGCAGCCGCAAGTCGACGCCCTACGCCGCGCAGATGGCCGCCGAGGATGCCGGCCGCAAGGCGCAGGAGCACGGCGTACGCACCCTCGAGGTCGAGGTTCAGGGGCCAGGCTCGGGCCGCGAGAGCGCGCTGCGCGCGCTGGCCGCCGTCGGCTTCAACATCACGTCGATCCGCGACGTGACGCCGATCGCCCACAACGGCTGCCGCCCGCCGAAGCGCCGGCGCGTCTGATCCGATCAAAGATGTCCGGGCCGCGGCGGAAGCCGCGGCCCGGCGCCGTCATTTTCCCTCGGGAGTCCGGCGCCGCGGACATGGGCGCAGGACAGGAATTGAGGAGACATCCATGATCCACAAGAACTGGCAGGAACTGATCAAGCCGACGCAGCTGGTCGTGCGCCCCGGCGACGACCCGGCGCGGCAGGCGACCGTCGTGGCCGAGCCGCTCGAGCGCGGCTTCGGCCTGACGCTCGGCAACGCGCTGCGCCGCGTGCTGATGAGCTCGCTGCAGGGCGGCGCCATCACCAGCGTCCAGATCGACAACGTGCTGCACGAGTTCTCCTCGATCGCCGGGGTCCGCGAAGACGTGACCGATGTCGTGCTGAACCTCAAGGGCGTCGCGATCCGCATGGAAGTCGAGGGGCCGAAGCGCCTGTCGATCTCGGCCAAGGGCCCGAAGGTCGTCACCGCCGGCGACATCTGCGAGAGCGCGGGCATCGAGATCCTGAACAAGGATCACGTGATCTGCCACCTCGACGAGGGCGGCGACCTCTACATGGAGCTGACCGTCAACACCGGGAAGGGCTACGTCGCGGCCGACAAGAACCGCCCCGACGACGCGCCCATCGGCCTGATCCCGATCGACGCCATCTACTCGCCGGTCAAGAAGGTCAGCTACGACGTGCAGCCCACCCGTGAGGGGCAGGTGCTCGACTACGACAAGCTGACGCTGAAGCTCGAGACCGACGGCTCGGTCAGCCCGGACGATGCCGTGGCCTACGCCGCGCGGATCATCCAGGACCAGCTGTCGATCTTCGTCAACTTCGAAGAGCCCGAGAGCGCACGCGAGGGCGAGGCCGACGACGGTCTCGAGTTCAACCCGCTGCTGCTGAAGAAGGTCGACGAGCTGGAGCTCTCGGTCCGCTCGGCCAACTGCCTGAAGAACGACAACATCGTCTATATCGGCGACCTGATCCAGAAGACCGAGGCCGAGATGCTGCGCACGCCGAACTTCGGCCGCAAGTCGCTGAACGAGATCAAGGAAGTGCTCTCGGGCATGGGCCTGCACCTCGGCATGGAGGTCGAGGAATGGCCGCCGGAGAACATCGAGGACCTGGCCAAGAAGTTCGAGGACCAGTTCTAGGTCGGCACACGTTCCGGGCGATCCTGCCCCAAGGTGAGGGTGCCGCACGCACGGCGCCGCCGGACAAAGCATAAAGGAGTATCATCATGCGTCACGCCCACGGCTATCGCCGCCTGAACCGGACCCACGAGCACCGCAAGGCGCTCTTCGCCAACATGGCCGGCTGCCTGATCGAGCACGAGCAGATCAAGACGACCCTGCCCAAGGCCAAGGAACTGCGCCGCATCGTCGAGAAGCTGGTGACGCTGGCCAAGCGGGGCGACCTGCACGCCCGCCGCCAGGCGGCCTCGCGGCTGAAGCAGGACGCGCACGTCGCCAAGCTGTTCGAGGTTCTGGGCCCGCGCTACGCCGAGCGTCAGGGCGGCTATGTCCGCGTCCTGAAGGCCGGCTTCCGCTATGGCGACATGGCCCCGATGGCGATCGTCGAGCTGGTCGACCGCGACCCCGAGGCCAAGGGCGCGGCCGACCGCGCCCGCCTCGCGGAGGAGGAGGCGGCCGAGGCCGAGTAACGCCTCTCCACCTGCTTCTGCCGAACGGGGCTCCGCAGTTGCGGGGCCCTTTTTTATTGGCGCAGGTCACTCGCCTCATGCGCGTATGGCGGGATCCCGCTTCGCAGGTTTGTCGGCCGCGCCTTAACCATTAAACCTTGAATGGGAGATAAACTGGACTTTCATCCTTGGATAATTTTCTCTTAAGGTTCGCCGAGTTAAGCCGGTCAACCCCGGGTTGAACGATGAACGAGAACGAGTCTGAGTAGCCATGTTTGTCCGTTCCGAAATCGAGGCCCAGGTCGGCGAGCTGTCCAAGCTGGCGCCGAGCGGCTTCTTTTTCGCGCTGCACATCCGCTTCGCGCTGCCGCTGTTGCACCACCAGACGTATGACTCCGGGTGGACCGACCTCTACACCGAGCAGGCCTATGCCTTGCGGGACCCGATCATCGCGTGGGGTTTCAGCACGACCGGCACCGCGCGGTGGAGCGAGATCGAGATCCCCGATCCCTTCGGGATACTTGAACAGGCTAAATCGTTCGGAATGATCTACGGCCTCGCGGTCTCCTGCGGGCCGATGAAGTCACGGACCATCGCGTCGGCCGCGCGCGCCGACCGGGAGTTCGGGGATGAGGAGATCGAGGCCTTCGCCCGCATCATCTACTCGATGCATGAGCGGACGGAGCCTCCCACGAGCCTGACCAAGGCACAGATCGAGGCGCTACGCCTGATCGCCGAGGGGGACCGTCATGCAGCTGCCGCGGCAAAACTGAAGATCTCGGAAAGCGCCCTCAAGGCGCGGCTCAATTCGGCCCGCCAGCGTCTGCTGGCGCGGACGACCGCCGAGGCGATACAGCGCGCCCGCGATTATCGGCTCATCTGACATGTCTCCTGGCCTGGCAGGGATAACACCACCACCACCGCCACCATCGGAGACACAATCGATGCAGACCACCACTCTGTCTTTCGAGAACCTGCACAATCACGGGTCCCTCTTCGCCAACTTGCTGCGGGCGCGCCGCCAGTCGTTCATCGTCCAGAACGAGTGGGACCTGCCCGAGGCGCTGGGGATGGAGTACGACCAGTACGACACCCCCGCCAGCCGCTGGGTCGCCGTCCACGACTACGGGCAGATCCTGGGGGGCATGCGGCTCACGCCGACGACCGCGCGCTGCGGCATCTACAGCTACATGATCCGCGACGCCCAGCGGGGGTTGCTCGACACCATCCCGTCGGACCTGCTCGACTTCGAGGCGCCGGTCGCGCCGAACATCTGGGAGGTGACGCGCGGCTTCGTCTCTCACGACGTTCCGGCCTCGATCCGGCGCCGGGTGCACGCGCAGATGGTCGACGAGATGGCCCGCGCCGCCCGCGAGCTGGGGGCGACGCAGATGCTCGCGCTGCTGCCGGCCAACTGGACCCGCTGGGCGGGGCGCTGCAACCTCGAGATGTCGCCAGCCGGCCGGATGATGGTCATGGACGACATCCGCTATCAGGCCGTTTCGATGAACTTCGCCCCGCAGCTGCATTAACGTCGAGTTTGCAGGGTTAATCTCGAACTTCGGTCAAATGCGCAACGGCGATGGTCTCGCCGTTGCGGGCCCCGCCGCAAGCGGCCATGTTGCCGTCATGGCGGACCTCTTCGACCTTGCCCCCGGAGGCGAGACCGCGGCCTCGGCGCCGCGCCCGCTCGCCGACCTGCTGCGCCCCCGCAGCCTCGACGAGGTGATCGGACAGGACGAGCTTCTGGGCCAGAAGGGCCCGCTCGGCGCCATGCTGCACGCCGGGACGCTGTCGTCGCTGATCCTCTGGGGGCCGCCGGGGGTCGGCAAGACCACCATCGCGCGCCTGCTGGCCGATCAGACCGACCTGGCCTTCGTGCAGATCAGCGCGATCTTCACCGGCGTCGCCGAGCTGAAGAAGGTGTTCGAGGCGGCGCGCCTGCGCCGCGGGTCGGGCCGCGGCACGCTGCTCTTCGTCGACGAGATCCACCGTTTCAACAAGGCGCAGCAGGACAGCTTCCTGCCGCACATGGAGGACGGCACGATCCTGCTGGTCGGCGCCACTACCGAGAACCCGTCCTTCGAGCTGAACGCGGCGCTGCTCAGCCGGGCGCAGGTCCTGGTGCTGCGGCGGCTGGACGCGGACGACCTCGCGCGCCTGCTCGAGCGGGCCGAGGCCCAGGTGGGGCCGCTTCCGCTGACGCCCGAGGCGCGTGCGGCGCTCATCGAGATGGCCGACGGCGACGGACGGGCGCTCCTGAACCTGGTCGAACAGATCGCCGGCTGGGGGCTCGACGCGCCGGTCGACGTGGCCGAGCTGTCGGCCCGCCTGTCTCGGCGGGCGGCGCAGTACGACAAGTCGGGCGACGCGCACTACAACCTGATCTCGGCGCTGCACAAGTCGGTGCGCGGCTCGGACCCCGACGCGGCGCTCTACTGGCTGGCGCGAATGCTCGAGGGGGGCGAGGATCCGCGTTACCTTGCGCGGCGCATCACCCGCATGGCGGTCGAGGACATCGGCCTGGCCGACCCGCAGGCGCAGCGGCTCTGCCTGGACGCTTGGGAGACATACGAGCGGCTGGGCTCGCCCGAGGGCGAGCTGGCGCTGGCCGAGGCGGTCGTGTACCTGGCGCTCGCGCCCAAGTCGAACGCCGTCTACGCGGCTTACAAGGCCGCGACGCGCGCCGCCCGCAGCACCGGCTCCCGCCCGCCGCCCAAGCACATCCTGAACGCGCCGACGAAGCTGATGCGCGAGCAGGGCTATGGCGAGGGTTATGCCTACGACCACGACGAGGCCGACGCATTCTCGGGCCAGAACTACTTCCCCGACGGGATGGAGCGCGAGCGCTTCTACACGCCGCCCGAGCGTGGTTTCGAGCGCGAGCTGGCCAAGCGGCTCGACTGGTTCGCGCGCCAGCGCGCGCGCCGCGGGAGTTGACATCGTCGCGGACGCCCACGAATGAAGCGCCCATGACGACGCTGCTACAGGTCGCGCTCGGCGGGGCGTTGGGGGCGGTGCTGCGCTATCTTGCCAGCATCGCGTCGGTGCATGCCTTCGGCCACCACTTTCCGTGGGGGACGCTTTTCGTCAACGTGGTCGGGTCGTTCGTGATCGGGGTGTTCGCCGTGTTGCTGGTGGCACGTGGCGGTCAGGGCTGGTCGCCGCTCCTGATGACGGGGCTGATGGGCGGTTTCACCACCTTCTCGGCCTTCTCGCTGGACGCCGCGGGCCTGATGGGCCGGGGCGAGAGCGCGCTGGCCGCGGGCTATGTCGGCGCGTCGCTGGCGCTCGCGCTCATCGGCGTGGGGCTGGGCCTCTGGGTCGGGCGTTTCTTTCAGTGAGTGGCGTGCAAACCCTCCGCGTCACCGATGACGAGGCCGGCCAGCGCCTCGACCGCTGGCTGCGCCGGCACTTCGCCCACGTGGCGCAGGGGCGCATCGAGAAGTTGTGCCGCAAGGGAGAGATCCGCGTGGACGGTGGCCGCGTCAAGGCCTCGACCCGCGTCGAGGCGGGCCAGCAGGTCCGCATCCCGCCCTTGCCCGACGCCGCCGCACCGCCGCCGCCCGAACGCCGGGAGGTGTCGGACACGGACGCGCGGATGCTGCAGGAGGCGGTGATCTTCCGCGACGAGCACATCATCGCGCTGAACAAGCCGCCGGGCCTGCCGGTGCAGGGCGGCAGCGGCCAGGTGCGCCACCTCGACGCGCTGTCCGACGCGCTGCGCTTCGGCGCCGACGAGCGGCCGCGTCTGGTCCACCGCCTCGACAAGGACACGTCGGGCGTGCTGCTGCTGGCGCGCAGCCGCAGCGTCGCCGCGGCCCTGACCGAGGCCTTCCGGTCGCGCGACACCCGCAAGATCTACTGGGCCGCCGTGGCCGGCGTGCCGCAACCGCGCGTCGGGACCGTGCGCTACGGCCTCGTCAAGGCACCGGGACACGGCGCCCGCGGCGAGGCCGAAAAGATGCTGACCATCCATCCCGACCAGGTCGATGCGACGGAGGGCGCCCGCCGCGCCACCACCGACTACGCGGTGCTCGCGTCGCTGGCGACCCGCGCCGCCTGGGTGGCGCTGGTCCCGGTGACGGGGCGCACCCACCAGTTGCGCGCGCACATGGCGGCGCTGGGTCACCCGGTCGTCGGCGACGGCAAGTACGGCGGCTCGGGGCAGGAGAACCAGGGTGACGGCTGGGGCGCGCAGCTTGGCGGCGAGATCAGCCGCAAGCTGCACCTGCACGCGCGCTCGCTGGCGCTGGTGCACCCCGTGACCGGCGCGCGGCTGCAGCTTACGGCGCCGCTGCCCGAGCACATGCAGCGGACCTGGCGTATGTTCGACTGGCGCGAGGCCGACGTGCCCGCCGACCCGTTCGAGGAGCTGTGATGACGCCGAAACTCGTGATCTTCGACGTCGACGGCACGCTGGTGGACAGTCAGGCGCACATCCTTGCCGCGATGACAGCCGCCTTCGCCGCCCGCGGGGCCGCGCCGCCGGCGCGCGAGGCGGTGCTGTCCATCGTCGGGCTGTCGCTGCCGGTGGCGATGGCACGGCTGGCGCCCGAGGCGCGGCCGGCCGAGATCGATGCGCTGGTCGGCGCCTACCGCGACAGCTTTTCCACCACCCGCCGCGATGCCGGCTCGGCGCAGGCCTCGCCGCTCTATCCGGGCGCGGCCGCGGCGCTGCGGCGGCTCGCGGGTCGCGACGACGTGCTGCTGGGCGTGGCGACGGGCAAGTCGCGGCGCGGTCTGGCGCACGTGCTGGGCGCGCACGGGCTCGACGGGCTCTTCGTGACCCTCCAGACCGCCGACGACCATCCCTCGAAGCCGCACCCGTCGATGGTCGAGACGGCGATGGCCGAGGCGGGCGTCGGCCCCGAGGCGACGGCGCTGGTGGGCGACACCAGCTTCGACCTGGAAATGGCGCACGCCGCGGGCGCGACCCCGATCGGCGTCGCGTGGGGGTATCATCCGGTGGCCGAGCTGCGCGCCGCGCGGGCCCACGCCATCCTCGAAACGTTCGCGGACCTCGACGCCGTCCTCCACACCCTGTGGAGCCGCGCCGCATGAGCGAATGGGCGCTCCGCCGGGTCTGGTCCGACGTGTCGGTGCACCCCGTGACGGGCGGCTACGGCGTCCGCCTGGACGACCGGCCGGTGCATACGCCGGCCAAGCGGCCGTTCGTCGTCCCGACCCGGGCCATGGCCGAGCAGATCGCCGCCGAATGGTCCCGCCAGGGCGACCGGGTGGACCCGCTCAGCATGCCCGTCACCCGGTCTGCCAATGCGGCGATCGACAAGGTCGCCGTCCAGCACGCCGAGGTGGTCGAGGCGCTGGCGGCCTACGGGGCGACCGACCTTCTGTGCTATCGCGCCACCCGCCCCGAGGCGCTTGCGGGGCTGCAGACCCAGGCGTGGGACCCGCTGCTCGACTGGGCGGCCGAGGCGCTGGACGCGCGGCTCGTGCCGGTGGGCGGCGTGATGCCGCGCGAGCAGGACGCCGCCGCGCTCGAGCGTCTGGCCGAGCGGGTGCGGGCACTGCCCGCCTTCCCGCTGACCGCCTTCCATGACCTCGTGATGCTCTCGGGCTCGCTCATCCTCGCCTTCGCCGTCGTCGAGGGGCGCCTGAGCGGCGCCGCGGCCTGGGAGGCGTCGCGCATCGACGAGGAATGGCAGGCCCAGCAATGGGGCCGCGATGCCGAGGCGGACGCCGCCGCCGAAGCGAAACGCGAAGCGTTCCTGCACGCAGAGCGTTTCTTTCGGCTGGCGTGCTCGCATTGAGGGTTCACGTCGTCCGTAATTGACGTTGCGACGCCTGCCCAATTAACCAAATCGGGCCTTCCGGTAGCCGTCCGCGGTATTGACGCATGTCAACGATTGCGCCCAAACTCCGCCCACCGAGGGGAGGGCCTGAACCCTTTCGCAAGCACCCGGGCGGGCAATCCGGCCGATCGGAAACGGGTGAGACTCCAGGGAAGAGGTAATCATGAAAAGAAAAATTCTTCTGGGCGCGGCTATCGGCGCCGGCTTTGCCGCGAGCGGCGCGGCGGCGGCCACGATGGACGAGGTCAAGGACCGGGGGCATCTCAACTGCGGTGTCACGACCGGCCTGACCGGCTTCGCCGCCCCCGATGCCAACGGCAACTGGGAAGGCTTCGACGTGGGCCTCTGCCGCGCGGTCGCCGCCGCCGTGCTGGGCGACCCCAGCGCGGTCGAGTTCGTGCCCACCACCGGCCAGACCCGCTTCACCGCGCTCGCCTCGGGCGAGATCGACATGCTGGCCCGTAACACCACCTGGACCTTCAGCCGCGACGTTGACCTCAAGTTCGAGTTCACCGGCATCAACTACTATGACGGTCAGGGCTTCATGGTCCCCAAGGGTCTGGGCGTGACCTCGGCGAAGGACCTCGACGGTGCCACCGTCTGCATCCAGACCGGCACCACGACCGAGCTGAACCTGGCTGACTACTTCCGGTCCAACAACATGGACTACGAGCCGGTCCCGATCGAGACCAACGCCGAGGCGCAGCAGCAGTATCTGGCCGGTGCCTGCGACGTCTATACCACCGACCGTTCGGGTCTCGCCGCCACGCGCGCCACGTTCGAAAACCCGGGCGACCACGTGATCCTGCCCGAGACGATCTCGAAGGAGCCGCTCGGCCCGCTCGTCCGCCACGGCGACAACGAGTGGGGCGACCTGGTGCGCTGGACGCTCAACGCGCTCATCGCGGCCGAGGAGTACGGTGTGACCTCGGCCAATGTCGACGAGCTGGCGCAGGGCACCGACAATCCCGAGATCAACCGCCTGCTCGGTACCGAGGGCGACCTCGGCGGGATGCTGGGCCTCGACAAGGAATGGGCCCAGCGCGCCATCAAGGCCGTCGGCAACTACGGCGAGCTCTTCGAGCGACACATCGGTGAGAGCACGCCCATCGGCCTCGCCCGTGGGCTCAACGCCCAGTGGGAGAATGGCGGCCTCCTCTACGCGCCGCCGTTCCGGTAGGCATCTCCGATGAAGGGCGCGGCACTGCCGCGCCCTTCGTCCCGACAGGACGGCCGCCGGGCCGGCTAACGCGTGCGCCAGACACGCGGAACGGCAAGAATCCGGCGGAAAGGGAGCGTGTGCCATGTCGACCACCGCGAGCGACCCGCCGAAGGAGTCGTTTCAACTCAACCAGCTGATCTACGACACCCGCTATCGGTCACTGACGATCCAGGTCGTCGCGATGATCCTGTTGATGCTGGTGTTCTCATGGCTGATCTCGAACACGATCCAGAACCTGAACGCCCTCGGCAAGGATTTCGACTTCAGCTACCTGGGCTCGCGCGCGGGCTACGACATCAACCAGACGCTGATCCCCTACACGTCCGACAGCACGCACGGGCGTGCGGCGCTGGTCGGCATCCTCAACACGCTCCTGGTCGCCGCGCTGGGCTGCGCGACGGCCACGATCCTCGGCGTCCTCGCGGGCGTCCTGCGGCTGTCGAAGAACTGGCTCATCTCGCGCCTGATGACGGTCTATGTCGAGGCGTTCCGCAACGTGCCGCTGCTGCTCTGGATCATCGCCATCTTCGCGGTGATGACCGAGGCGACGCCGCAACCCCGCGACTTCCGCGAAGGCGGCAGCGCCTCGATGGTCTTCTTCGACAGCGTCGCGATCTCGAACCGCGGCGTCTACATCCCCGCGCCGGTCTGGGGCGAAGGATCGCTCGCGCTCCTCATCGTCTTCGTGCTGTCGATCGGGGCGGTCTGGGCATGGCGCCGCTACGCCCACCGTCGCCAGGCCCGCACGGGCGAGATCCTGCCCGTGATCAGCTTGTCGCTGGCGCTGCTGTTGCTGCCGTCGGTCGTGGCGTGGGTCCTGCTGGGCCGGCCGGTGACGCTCGACTATCCCGAGCTCGGCGGCTTCAACTTCCGTGGCGGGCTGCACATGCGGAACTCGCTGATCGCGCTCTGGCTGGCTCTGTCGCTCTATACCGGTGCCTTCATCGCCGAGATCGTCCGCGGCGGCATCCTGGCGGTGTCGAAGGGGCAGACCGAAGCGGCCTACGCGCTTGGCCTCTCGGCACGGCGCACGACCGAGCTGGTGATCCTGCCGCAGGCGCTTCGGGTGATCATCCCGCCGCTGATCTCGCAGTATCTCAACCTCACCAAGAACTCGTCGCTGGCCATCGCCGTGGGCTACATGGACGTGCGTTCGACGCTGGGCGGCATCTCGATCAACCAGACCGGTCGCGAGCTTGAGGGGATGCTGCTGCTGGGCGCGTTCTACCTGCTCCTCAGCCTTGCGATCTCGAGCCTCATGAACGTCTACAACAGCAGCATCAAGCTGAAGGAGCGCTGAGGTGAGCGACACGCACGCCGAAACGGTCGCCTTCGTCCGGCGCGAGATGGTGCCGCCGGCGCCCCCGCCCGCCACCGAGGCCGGTGCCGTCGGCTGGATCCGCGAGAACCTCCTGTCGGGCTGGCTGAACGTCCTCTTGACGGTCGTCTCGCTGCTCTTCGTGGGCTGGTTGCTGGTGCACATCCTGCCGTGGTTCATGCAATCGGTCTGGGTGGCCGACAGCCTGACCCAGTGCCGCGAGATCCGGAACGAGCTCTACGGCCCCGACGCCGCGTCGGCCTGCTTCGCCGTGATCACCGAACGCTGGAACCAGCTCCTGTTCGGCTTCTACCCGCAGCACCTCTACTGGCGCCCGGTCGTGGCCTTCGTCCTGTTCCTCGTGGCGGTGGCGCCGGTCCTGTTCCAGGGCCTGCCGCGCCGCGCGCTGTGGTTCTCGATGGCGTTCCCGTTCCTGGGCTACTGGCTGCTCTGGGGCGGGTCCGCCTGGGGGCCCCTCGTCGTCGCGGCGGGCTTCGCCCTGGCGCTCGTCGGCCTCGGCTGGGTCGCACAGCGATACGGTCAGCTTCCGGGCGTGCTGACGGCCATCGCGCTGCCGATCCTCTTCTGGCTGTTCCTGGCCGGCCCGCTGATCACCGACCTGTCGCGGGCCATCCCGCTCGGGATCGAACCGGTGCCGTCGGACGATTTCGGCGGCTTCATGCTGGCCTTCATCATCGGCCTCGCGGGCATCGCGCTCAGCTTCCCGCTGGGCATCCTGCTGGCGCTGGGACGGCAGTCGCACCTCTTCATCATCAACAAGATGTCGGTGGCGTTCATCGAGGTGATCCGCGGCGTGCCGCTGATCGTGTGGCTGTTCACCGCCTCGCTGCTGCTGAACTACTTTCTGCCGCCGGGCACCAATTTCGACCTGATGCTGCGGGTCATCATCATGGTCACGCTGTTCGCGGCCGCCTACATGGCCGAGGTCATCCGCGGCGGGCTTGCCGCGCTTCCCCGCGGGCAGTACGAGGCCGCCGACGCGCTTGGTCTCGACTACTGGAGGGCGATGCGGCTGATCATCCTGCCGCAGGCGCTCAAGATCGCGATCCCCGGCATCGTCAACACGTTCATCGGGCTCTTCAAGGACACCACGCTGGTCGTCTTCATCGGCCTGCTCGACCCGATCGGCCTGTCGAACGCGATCCGCGCGACGACCGACTGGAACGGCGTCTACTGGGAGCTCTTCGTCTTCATCGGCCTGCTGTTCTGGATCTGCTGCTTCAGCATGTCGCGCTATTCCATGTACCTCGAGCGCAAGCTCGAGACCGGGCACCGCTAGGGAGGGTCCTCATGTCCGACGCCACCACCACCCCGGCGGTCGACCGCAGCCAGATGCAGGTCGCCAACGAGACCGCGATCGAGATCCGCAACATGAACAAGTGGTACGGGGCGTTCCACGTCCTGCGCGACATCGACCTGACCGTCTACGAGGGCGAGCGGATCGTGATCTGCGGGCCGTCCGGCTCGGGCAAGTCGACGCTGATCCGCTGCATCAACCGCCTCGAGGAGCATCAGCAGGGCACCATCATCGTCGACGGCACCGAGCTCAGCTCGGACCTCAAGAACATCGACCGGATCCGCTCGGAGGTCGGGATGGTGTTCCAGCACTTCAACCTGTTCCCGCACCTGACCATCCTCGAGAACTGCACGCTGGCGCCGATCTGGGTGCGCAAGGTCCCCCGCCGCGAGGCCGAGGAGACGGCGATGCACTTCCTGACTAAGGTCAAGATCCCCGAGCAGGCCGACAAGTATCCCGGCCAGCTCTCGGGCGGTCAGCAGCAGCGCGTGGCCATCGCGCGTTCGCTGTGCATGCGCCCGCGCATCATGCTCTTCGACGAGCCCACCTCGGCGCTCGATCCCGAGATGATCAAGGAGGTGCTCGACACCATGATCGAGCTCGCCGAGGAGGGGATGACGATGATCTGCGTCACCCACGAGATGGGCTTCGCGCGGCAGGTGGCGAACCGGGTCATCTTCATGGACCAGGGCCAGATCGTCGAGCAGAACGAGCCCGAGGAGTTCTTCAACAACCCCCGCAGCGACCGGACCAAGCTGTTTCTCAGCCAGATCCTCGGTCACTAGGGCGTCCGCTTACATCAGTTCGCGCGGCACGACGAACGCCGCCACGCGGCCGGCGCCCCAGGCGATGTCGCCCGCGAAGTCGAGGATGCAGGTCGCGCAGGTCGGAAAGCGGCCGAAGCCCTCATGCCGCGGCCGCGCCCGCGCCACGAGGCCGACGAAGCTCGCCAGCCCGGGGTTGTGCCCGACGATCGCGGTAACCGGCCCCGGGGAGGCCTGTGCGGCCTGCAGGATCGTCGCCGGCGCCGCCGCGTAGAGCTCGGGCAGGTGCCGTACGGGCGGGTCCCCCGGCAGCGCCGCCGCGATCCGCGACCAGGTCAGCCGCGCCCGCAGCGCCGTCGAGCACAGTACCTCGTCGGGCATCTCGCCGCGCTCGGCCAACCAGCGGCCGATGGCGTCGGCCGACCGCTCGCCGCGGCGGGTCAGCGGCCGGTCGTGATCGTCGAGGGCGGGGTCGTCCCACGCGGACTTGGCGTGCCGGATGACGATGAGCCGCCGGCTCACCCCTCGCCCCGGATCAGGCTTCCCGCGCCGTGATCGGTGAAGAGCTCGAGCAGGCAGGCGTTGGGCGCGCGCCCGTCGAGGATGACGACCGCCCGCACGCCCGCCTCGATCGCGGCAAGCGCGGTCTCGGTCTTGGGGATCATGCCGCCGGCGATGATGCCGTCGGCCGTCATCTGCCGGATCTGCTGCGGCGTGAGCTCGGTGATCACGGCGCCGCTGGTGTCCTTGACGCCCGCGACGTCGGTCAGCAGCAGCAGCCGGTCGGCGCGCAGCGCCCCGGCGATCGCCCCCGCGGCCGTGTCGCCGTTGACGTTGAAGGTCTCGCCGTTGCGGCCCGCGCCGATCGGCGCCACGACCGGGATGATGCCCGCCGCGTGAAGCGACCGCAGGTAGTCGGCGTTCATCTCGGCCGGCGTGCCCACGAAGCCCAGGTCGGGATGCGTCTGCTCGCACACCATCAGGTTCGCGTCCTTGCCCGACAGCCCGACCGCGCGCCCGCCCTCGGCGTTGATCGCCTGCACGATGCGCTTGTTGACGCGGCCCGACAGCACCATCTCGACGATCTCGACGGTGGCCTCGTCGGTGACGCGCTTGCCGCCCTCGAACCGGCTCTCGATCGACAGACGCCTGAGCAGGTCGTTGATCATCGGGCCGCCGCCATGGACGATCACCGGGTTCACGCCGACCTGTTGCATCAGCACGACGTCGCGGGCGAAGACCTGCATCGCCGCGTCGTCGCCCATCGCATGGCCGCCGAACTTGATGACGATGGTCGCGCCGTCATAGCGCTGCAGGTAGGGCAGCGCCTCGCTGAGGGTGCGGGCGGTGGCGATCCAGTCTCGGTTCATCGGCCTTTGCTGTCTCATCGGCGTCCTCGGGTCCGGATCGTGATAGTCGGCGGCCGCGTGAGGCTCAAGCTGCCGCGGGCCTCAGTCGAGCGCGGCGACGATGGCGCGCAGCACGTCGATCCCCTGGCCCTTCTCGGCCGAGGTCACGACCAGCTCGGGAAAGGCGGCGGGATGCGTCTGCAGGCGCCCGCGGACCTGGTCGAGCACACGCCCGCGCTCGGGGGCGCGGACCTTGTCGACCTTGGTCAGCACCGTCTGGAACGGCACCGCCGAGCGGTCGAGCAGGCCCATGATCTCGTCGTCGACCGCCTTGATGCCGTGGCGCGCGTCGATCAGCACGAAGGCGCGCCGAAGGGTGGGGCGGCCGGCCAGGTAGTTCTTGAGCAGACGCTGCCAGCGCTCGACCACGGCCACCGGCGCCTCGGCAAAGCCGTAGCCGGGCAGGTCGACGAGGTAGCGGTCCTCGAGGGTGAAGAAGTTGATCTCCTGCGTGCGGCCCGGCGTGTTCGAGGCGCGGGCCAGGCCCTTGCGGTTGGTCAGCGCGTTGATCAGCGACGACTTGCCCACGTTCGAGCGCCCGGCAAAGCACACTTCGGGGCGATCGGCGTCCGGCAGCCCGTCCATCGCCACGACGCCCTTGAGGAATTCGGCGCCGCGCGCGAAGAGCAGCCGCCCGCGCTCGATCTGGTTCGGGTCGGGCTCGGCCAGCGGGAACGGGAGGTTCATTCCGCCGCCTCCAGCGCATCCAGGTCGGTGCCGCGGATCGCGCCGAGGTTGCGGGTGATCCGCTCGACCGGCCAGTCCCACCACGCCGCCGCGAGCAGGCGCCGCGCGGTTTCGGCATCGAATCGGTGGCGCACCACGCGCGCGGGGTTGCCCGCGACGATGGCGAAGGGCGGCACGTCGCGTCCCACCACCGACTTGGCGGCGACGATCGCCCCGGCGCCGATGGTCACGCCCGGCAGGACCCACGCCTCGGAGCCGATCCAGACGTCGGGGCCGACGACGGTGTCGCCGCGCGACTGGCTCAGGTAGCGCTCGGCCTCGAACGTGCCCCAGCCGGGGAAGATGTCGAACGGGAAGGCCGTGAAGTTCGCAAGGTCGTGGTTGGCCCCGTTCATGACGATGCGCACGCCCGTCGCCAGTGCGGCGAACGGGCCGATGGTCAGGTGGTCGCCCATGAAGTCGTAGTGGTGCAGCACGTTGCGCTCGAAGAACCCGGTCGCGTGCTCGGGGTCGTCGTAATAGGCGTAGCGGCCCACCGTCACGTTGGCGCGTCCGTGCGCGAGGGGGCGCAGAAAGACCACCCGCGGGTGATCGGGCAGCGGATGCAGCGTCTCGGGGTCGGGGGCCGTCACGGCATGCACCTCCGCGCAGGAAACGGCGCGGTCGCGGCGCCGGGGGCCGCGCACCGCCGCCCGGCGCCGGTGCGCGTCACTTCTTCTCCGCAGCCTTCTTGCGGCTGAAGCTCGAGCGGATGTTGCCGAAGACGTCGGGCCTGTGCCCGTGGCTGCGCATGATGATGTACTGCTGCGTGAAGGTGATCGTGTTGTTGGTGATCCAGTAGAGCACCAGCCCGCTGGCGAACCGGCCGAGCATGAACATGAAGAGCCACGGCATGTAGGCGAAGATCATCGCCTGCGTCGGATCGGTCGGCGCCGGGTTCAGCTTCTGCTGCAGGAACATCGAGATGCCCAGCAGGATCGGCAGCAGCCCGATGAAGATCAGCGCCAGGAACGTCCCTGTCTCGGGCGCGGGCCAGGGCAGCAGCCCGAACAGGTTGTAGATCGACGACGGGTCGGGCGCCGAGAGGTCGCGGATCCAGCCCACGAACGGCGCGTGGCGCAGCTCGATCGTGACGAAGATCACCTTGTAGAGCGAGAAGAAGATCGGGATCTGCAGGATCAGCGGCAGGCAGCCCGACGCCGGGTTCACCTTCTCGGTCTTGTAAAGCTGCATCATCTCCTGCTGCAGCTTCTGGCGGTCGTCGCCCGCGCGCTCCTTGAGCGCCTCCATCTTGGGCTGGAGCTCCTTCATCCGCGCCATCGAGACGTAGGACTTGTAGGCCAGCGGGAACAGGATCGCCTTGATGCAGAAGGTGAGGATGATGATGGCCAGACCCATGTTGCCGATCAGGCCGTGCAGGAAGTGCAGCGCGCGGAAGATCGGCTTGGTCAGGAAGAAGAACCAGCCCCAGTCGATCGAATCGACGAAGCGGTCGATGCCCATGCCGCTTTCGTAGTCGCGGATCGTCTCCCATTCCTTGGCGCCGGCGAAGAGGTACTGGGTGGCCGCAGCCGTCTCGCCGGGGGCAATCTCGATCGCCGGCCAGCGCGCCTCGGTCTGGTAGATGTCGCGCGACTCGCGCAGTACTTGGCGACGGCGGTGAAGGCGGTGCCCGGCGCCGGGATCAGCGCGGTCATCCAGTAATGGTCGGTAAAGCCGATCCAGCCGTCCTCGCGTCACCTCGACCAGTTCGGCCGCCGCGCCCTGCTCGGCCGTCTCGAGGTCGGTCATGTCGTCGTAGTCGATCTCCTGCAGCTCGCCGTCGGCCATGAGGATCGCGCCCTCGTGGAGGACGAAGAAGCCCTGCAGGTCGGTCGGCTTGCCGTGCCGCGCGACGATGCCGTAGGGCGCCATGCGCACCGAGGCGCCGGTGGGGTTCTCGACCGTCTGCTCGAAGGTGAAGAGGTAGTTGTCGTCGATGCTGATCTTGCGGCGGAAGATCAGGCCCGTCGGGCTCTCCCAGCTCAGCGTCACCGGGCTCTGCGGCGTCAGCCGGTCGCCGCTCTCCAGCGTCCATTCGGTGAACGGCCCCGGCACCGCATCGGGCGCCAGCCCGCCGCGCGCCGCCCAGCCGTAGAGCGCGTAGTAGGGGGCGTTGCTGCCGACCGGCGACAGCAGCTGCACCGTCTCGGAATCCGGCTCGAGCGTCTGGCGGTACGAGCGCAGCTGCAGGTCGTCGACCCGCCCGCCCAGCAGCGAGACCGAGCCCGACAGGCGCGGCGTCTCGATGGCGACGCGCGGCACGTCCGCGACGGGGGGTGCCGCCTCGGTCGCCGCGGGGGGCGGCGCGCTGTCCTCGACCACGGGGGGAAGGGCCGCCACCTCGCCCGCGTCCAGCGTCTGCTCGGACGGCGGGATCGGGTCGGGGTTCGGCGCCTGCTCGGCCGGCGGGAAGATCAGGTACCAGATCAGGATCACCGCCAGGCTGAGCGCCGTGGCGAGGATCAGGTTCTTGTTCTGATCATCCATGGGGGGAATGCTGCCTGTCGCTTTCGGAAGTCAGGCAGGTTCAACAGGTCGCGCTCGCGAAGGTCAAGCCGTTTTGCCCGCCACGCGCGCCACGTCAGAGTGTCGCGCCTCGCCGGAGGGCGAGCGTCCCAGGCGAGCGTGATGCTGCGTCATCCAGCCCGCGACGGCGGCGGCCGGCATCGGCCGGGCGATGCCGAATCCCTGCAGATGATCGCAGCCGAGCTGCGAGAACAGCGCGATCTCGCCGTCGGTCGCCACGCCCTCGGCCAGCGACTCGATCTCGAGGGTGCGCGCCATCTTCAGGATCGCCGCCGCCATCTTGCGCTGCTCCACGTCCGAGTCGGCGCCGGCCACGTACGAGCGGTCGATCTTGATGCGCTGCACGCCGAAGCGGCGAATCCCGGCGAGCGAGGCCTGACCGGTGCCGAAATCGTCCAGGTCGATGCAGCACCCGATCCGCGCGATCCTTTGCAGGTTGTGGGCGATCACGTGATCGTCGGGGCTGGCGACCACGTCCTCGAGGATCTCGATCGCCAGCCGCTCGGGCGCCAGGTCGAAGCTGTCGAGGCCCCACTTGATCCGTTCGGCCAGAAGCGGGTCGCGCAGCGTGACGCTGTCGATGTTGACCCCGACCCGGGGCACGTGCAGGCCCGCGCGGTCCCAGTCCCGCATCGCCGCGCAGGCCCGCGACAGGACCACCTCGAAAAGCTGCGGCCCGAGGCCGCGCGCCTCGATCGGGTCGAGAAAGTCGCTGGGCATCAGGGTTCCGCGCTGCGGATGCTCCCACCGCGCCAGTGCCTCGAGGCCTGTCACGCGGCCTGTGCTCGCGCTGATCTGCGGCTGGAACCAGGTGACGATCTGCCCGCTGTCGAGCGCGTCGGCGACCGTCTCGGCCAGCTCGCTCTTGGCCTGCAGGCGGGCGCGCATCTCGTCGGTGAACACGCGCACCGAGGCCGGGGCCATGCACCCGCGCCTCCTCCAGCGCGGCCTCGGCGCGCGGCGAGGAAGAACGCGGCGTCGCCCATCGGGCGGTTGGCCTCGAGGCAGATGCCGACCGACGCGGTGACCTGGACCCGCCGGCCCGCCACGTGCAGCGGCACCGCGATGGCCGACTGGATGCGCCCGGCGATCTTCAGCGCGTCATCGTGCCCGCCGTTGCGCATGCCCGGCAGCACGATGCCGAAGGCCGCCCCGTCGAGGCGCACGATCTGGTCGCCGCCGCGCAGGACGCTGGTGATGCGGTCGCCCGCCTGCGCCAGGACGAGGTCCCACACCCGCGGACCCAGACGCGGCGCGGCGCGCCCCGAATCATCCGAGCGAGACGGCCAGCACCACGACCTCGCGCCGGAACCGTCGCCGGCGCAGAAGCAGTTGCAGATAGCGCGCGGCGGTGTCGGCCATGGGCAGGCCGGTCAGCCTGTCGCGGGGGCCACACTCGACCCGGGGGGCCGACAGCAGGCCGGCGAGCATCAGCGTCATGGGAATCGCTCCGGCGACCGAAAGAAGCATCGTCTCGCCGCCAAACGCGTAGCTGACGACGAGCAGGCCGGGAATCGACGCCATGATGTGCGGATTTCCCAGCGCCTGCCTGAGCGCGACCGCTACTTTGTGAGGCACGCGCAGGCGACCGAGGCGCATCTCCCGCCTTCTCCCTCTTCTTGGCGGGCGCCGGCACGCCTTGTGCCCTCGACCCGCAGACTCGTTACTTCGAGCCGGGACGCTAGGCGGTTGTGCTTCGCGAGTCCTTAACGCGGCCCGGGCAAATCGGTCGGATTTTCCGCGTCCAACCCGGGCTCGCCGCGGGCCAGCGCCGCGAAGTCGAACAGCCCGGGGTCGAGCAGGTGCGAGGGCCGCACGTTGGTCAGCGCGCGGAACAGCACCTGTCGGCGCCCCGGCCGGTTGCGCTCCCATCCGTCGAGCATCGCCTTGACCTGCTGGCGCTGCAGGCCGTCCTGGCTGCCGCACAGGTCGCAGGGGATGATCGGATAGCCCATCGCGCGGGCGAAGCGGTCGCAATCGGCCTCGGCCACGTGGGCGAGCGGGCGATAGACGAAGAGGTCGCCCTCGTCGTTGAGCAGCTTCGGCGGCATCGTGGCCAGCCGCCCCCCGTGAAAGAGGTTCATGAAGAACGTCTCGAGGATGTCGTCGCGGTGATGGCCGAGCACCACCGCGCTGCAACCTTCCTCGCGCGCGACGCGGTAGAGGTGTCCGCGCCGCAGCCGCGAGCAGAGGGCGCAATAGGTCCGCCCCTCGGGCACCTTCTCGGTGACGACCGAATAGGTGTCGCGATACTCGATCCGGTGCGGGACGCCGCGTTCGGCCAGGAAACGCGGCAGCACCGTCGCCGGGAACCCCGGCTGCCCCTGGTCGAGGTTGCACGCCAGGATCTCGACCGGCAGCAGGCCGCGCCATTGCAGCTCGGTCAGCGCGGCCAGCAGGGTGTAGCTGTCCTTGCCGCCCGACAGGCACACCAGCCAGCGCGCCCCGCGCTCGATCATGCCGTACTGCTCAACCGCCTCGCGCACCTGCCGCACGATGCGCTTGCGCAGCTTGCGGAACTCGGTCGAGGAGGGGGCGCCCTCGAAAAGCGGGTGGATCTCGGCCCCGTCGGCCGGTGCGGGCTCGTTTCGGTCAAGCATGGCGCTGCCATACCCGCTTTGGCGGCGCGACACGAGAGGGAAGCAGATGCGTCACGACCATCCCGACTGGCCGACCGACCCCTATCCCGACGCGTGGCACGCGATCACCGGCTTCGCCTATCGCAGCGCGCTGAGCCTGGTGCGGCCGCTCAACACCGTGCAGAGCCGCCTGGGCGAGGACGCGGACTACATCCTGCAGCGCGATTTCCTGGTCGACTACCAGATCGACGGGATCGAGACGCGCCGCGTGGTGGTGCCGCGCGGGCTGATCACGGACCTGACCAGCGTTCCGCGCCTCTTCCGCGTCTTCGTCGGCCGGGTCGGCCCGTGGCTCGAGGCGGCGATCCTGCACGACTACCTATACATCGCCTGGCAGGACGTGCCGGGACGGGGCGTGCGGCCGCGGGATCGGCTGTTCGCCGACCGGATGATGCTGCGCGCGATGGAGGCGGCGGGGGTAAGCGCCGTACAGCGCTGGGCGATCTACGCCGCGGTGCGCGTCTTCGGCGCCGCGGCCTATGCCCGCCGCGACGACCGCCGATACGCCGACCTCGATTCGCCGACGCTGGGCGGGGCGCTGGCCTTCACGCTGCCGGGCTGACGATCTAGCGCGGGACGTCGTCGATGCCGCGGCCGCCGCCGGGGCGGCACCGCGCCAGCCGCCGCAGGGTCAGCCAGCCGCCGCGCAGCGCGCCGTGGCGCCGCAGCGCCTCGAGCGCGTAGGCCGAGCAGGTGGGCTCGAAGCGGCAGCCGTGTCCGACCCACGGCGAAAGCAGCAGGCGGTAGGCCAGGACCGGAAGCGACAGCAGGCGTGCGGCAAGGCTCATCCCGCCGGCCCGTGCAGCTTGTCCAGCGCGGCGGCGAGATCGTCCAGTAGGGCGTCGAAGGGGCGGCTGGCGGTGGCGTCGCGGCGTCCGACAAGGACATAGTCCCACCCCGGCCGGCCATGCCGCGGCAGGACGTGGCGCGCCACCTCGCGCAGCCTGCGCTTGGCGCGGTTGCGCGCCACGGCGTTGCCGACCTTGCGCGAGCACGTATAGCCGACGCGGATCGCGTCGGGCGCGCCGTCCTCGGAGGAACGGCGGCGTGCCTGCACGAGGAAGGCCGGCGCGTTCAGCCGCCGGCCCCGGGCAGTGCGAAGAAAGTCCGCGCGTCGCCTGAGCGTCGGCGAGCGCGGGGCCGCCGGGTGCCGTCTCGCCAACCTCGCGGCTCGCGATGGCCGGATCGGTCATGATCCGGGGCCCGGCTGAGCGCCTCAGGCGCTCAGGTTCTTGCGGCCGCGGGCCCGCCGCGCGTTCAGGATCTTGCGTCCCGCCTTGGTGGCCATGCGCGCCCGAAAGCCGTGACGGCGCTTGCGCACCAGGTTGCTGGGCTGGAAAGTCCGTTTCATCGTTCGATCCTCATCCGCTCGGGCCGCGCGCTGCGCCGGCGTGCACGCCGCCCGTCCGTATCCGAAGCCCGCCTGTTAACGGCGCGCCCCGCGCGAGTCAACGCCATCGCGCGCTGCGGGCCGCCATCGATTCGCACGTCTGCATCGCGTCGCATCAAGGCGACGTGAGGTCGCTGGTGCCGCGCCGGGCGTCGCCGCATCTTGGCCCGAGCCGCAACCGAGGAGCCCGGATCATGCCCCAGCCCCAAGCCGCCTCGCCGCCCGGGCTGCTGCGGCGCCTGCCGCTGCTGGTGGTGGCCGTGGTCGCGGTGGTCGGCGCCTTCGCCCTGCGCGACGTCCTGTCGTTCGAGGCGCTCGGCCGGCACCGCGAGGCGCTGCTGGCGTTCCGCGACGCGAACTATCCCGCCACCGTGGCCACCTTCCTCGCGGCCTACGTGGCGATCGTGGCCCTGTCGCTGCCCGGGGCGACCATCGCGACGCTGACGGGGGGCTTTCTCTTCGGCCTGTTTCCCGGCGCGCTCTATAACGTGGTGGCGGCGACCTCGGGGGCCACGCTGATCTTCCTGGCGGCGCGGATGGGCCTGGGCGACACGCTGGCCGCGCGCATGGAGGCGTCGGAGGGTGTCGTGCGGCGCATCAAGGCCGGCATCGACGAGAACCAGTGGTCGATGCTGTTCCTGATCCGGCTGGTCCCGGCGGTGCCGTTCTTCGTGGCCAACGTGGTGCCGGCGCTGGTGGGCGTGCCGCTCTACCGCTACGTGGTCTCGACGTTCTTCGGCATCATCCCCGGCGCGGTCGTCTATACCGGCGTCGGCGCCGGGCTGGGCCGTGTCTTCGCCGCCGGCGAGACGCCCGACCTCGACATCATCTTCGAGCCGCACATCCTGCTGCCGATCCTCGGCCTGTGCGCGCTGGCGCTCCTGCCGGTGGCGCTGAAGGCGGTGCGCGGCCGCCGGAGCCTCTGATGCGAGCGGATCCGGGCGGACGTCTGCGTCGTCGGCGCGGGCTCGGGCGGGCTCAGCGTCGCCTATGCCGCCTCGCAGATGGGCGCGCGGGTCGTGCTGGTCGAGGCGGGAAAGATGGGCGGCGACTGCCTGAACTACGGCTGCGTGCCGTCGAAGTCGCTGATCGCGGCGGCCGCGGCGGCGCACGGGCAGGCGGCCTCGGGGCCCTTCGGCGTCGCCCCCGTCACGCCCTCGATCGATTTCGCGGCCGTCAACGACCATGTCCGCGGCGTTATCGATTCGATCGCCCCGGTCGACAGCCAGGAGCGGTACGAGGGGCTGGGCGTCACCGTCATCCGCGCCCACGCCCGCTTCGTCTCGGATCGCGAGATCGAGGCGGGCGCGCATCGCATCGCCGCGCGCCGCTTCGTGCTCGCCACCGGCTCGCGCCCGTTCGTGCCGCCGCTCGAGGGCATCGACCGCGTCCCCTACCTGACGAACGAGACCATCTTCGACCTGCGCGAGCGGCCCCGGCACCTGGTCGTCGTCGGCGGCGGGCCCATCGGCGTCGAGCTGGCGCAGGCGCACCGCCGTCTGGGCAGCGCCGTGACCGTGGTGGCGGGCCACCGGCTGCTGTCGCGCGACGATCCCGAGCTGGTGGCAATCGTCGCCGCGCGCCTGCGCGACGAGGGGGTCGAGATCCTCGAGGGCCGCCACGCACGCGCGGTGGCGGGAACGGCGGGCGCCATCGAGGTCACGCTCGACGACGGGCGGTCGATCGAGGGCAGCCACCTGCTGCTCGCGACCGGCCGGGCCGCCAATGTTGACGACATGGGGCTTGATGTCGCAGGCATCGCGCACGACCGGGCCGGCGTGCGGGTGGGCGACGATCTGCGCAGCACCAACCGGCGCGTCTATGCCATCGGCGACGCGGCGGGGCGGATGCAGTTCACCCACGTCGCCGGATACCATGCCGGGGTGGTGGTGCGCCCGATCCTCTTCGGCCTGCCCGCCAAGGCGCGCCAGGACCACATACCCTGGGTCACCTACGCCCGCCCCGAACTGGCCCAGTGCGGCCTGACCGAGGCGCAGGCGCGCGAGCGGCACGGCGACAGGCTGAGCGTCGCCCGGTTCGAATTTGCCGACAACGACCGCGCCCGCACCGAGCGGCAGACGACGGGGCTGGCCAAGGTGATGGTCGTGCGCGGCCGCCCCGTCGGCGCCTCGATCGTGGGCGCGCAGGCGGGCGAGCTGATCGGGCTGTGGTCGCTGGCCATCGCCCACGGCATCAAGATGAACGCCATCGCCGGCATGGTCGCGCCCTATCCGACCCTCTCCGAGATCAACAAGCGCGTGGCAGGCGCCCATTTCTCGCCTAAACTGTTCCAAAATCCTGCAATCATGCGGGTCGTGAGGCTGGTGCAGAAGCTTATCCCCTGAGCGACCCCTGGGGGCGCGATGCTGAACTCGCTGTCCGGGCGTTTCCTGATCCTGACCACCGTCTTCGTGATGCTGGCCGAGGTGCTGATCTTCGTGCCGTCGGTGGCCCGCTTCCGGCAGGACTACCTGCTGTCGCGGCTCGAGCGGGCGCAGATCGCCTCGCTGGCGCTGCTGGCCAACCCGATGATCGACGCCGGCCTCGAGTCCGAGCTGCTGCAGAACGCCGGCGTGCTACAACGTGGTGCTGCGCCGCGACGAGATGCGCCAGCTGGTGCTGTCGTCGCCGATGCCGGCGCCGATCCACGCCACCTACGATCTGCGCGACCCGGGCCCGTTCGAGCTGATCGGCGACGCGCTCGCCTGCCTCGTCGACCCCGAGCAGCGGGTGATCCGCGTCATCGGCGACCCGGTGCAGGAGGCGGGGCTGCTGATCGAGGTGACGATGCCGACGCAGCCGCTGCGCGCGGCGATGATCGACTACGGCCTGCGCATCCTGCTGCTGTCGGCGGTGATCTCGGTCTTCACCGCGCTGCTGCTGTTCCTGGCCGTCCGCCGCCTGCTGGTGAAGCCCATCAAGGGCGTGGTCGAGGCGATCACCCGCTACGCCGCCGCCCCCGAGGACGCGCGCCGCATCATCGAGCCGCAGGCCACCGTGCGCGAACTGCGCGAGGCCGAGACGGCGCTCAGGGGCATGCAGACGCAGCTCACCGCGGCGCTGCGCCAGAAGGACCGGCTGGCGCAACTGGGCGCCGCGGTCGCCAAGGTCAGCCACGATCTGCGCAACATCCTGAGCGCCGCGCAGCTCTTCGGCGACCGGATCGAGACCAGCGAGGACCCGGTCGTCGCGCGCCTGGCGCCCAAGCTGCTGGGCTCGATCCGCCGCGCGGTGAACCTCTGCGAGGCCACGCTCGCCTTCGGGCGCGCCGAGGAGCCGCCGCCGATGCTGAGCCGGATCCCTCTCGCCCCGGTGGTCGACGACGTCATCGAGGGCGAGCTGCTGGCGGCGGCGGGCGCCGAGGTCGACTTCGTGCAGGACGTGCCGCCCGGCATGCTGCTGCGCGCCGACCCCGAGCAGCTCTACCGGGTGCTGTCGAACCTGATGCGGAACGCGCGGCAGGCGATCGTAGCCATCCGCTCGGCCGGGCGAGATCCGCGTCACCGCCGCCGAGACCGAGACCGAGTGGACCGTCACCGTCTCGGACACCGGCCCCGGGCCTGCCGCCCAAGGCGCGGGAATACCTCTTCACGCCGTTCTCGCCGGGTTCGCGCAAGGGCGGCACCGGCCTCGGCCTCGCCATCGCGGCCGAGCTGGTGCGGGGCCATGGCGGCCGGCTCGACCTGGCCGGGACGGGCCCCGGCGGAACCTCCTTCGTGATCCGCCTGCCCAAGCACGATGGTCGCGCTTGACGCCGCGGCCGAGTGAAGATCGCCCGCTTGCATCGCCGCGGATGCCCTCGTTACATCCCGCCTGTCCGCGCGCTGGTAGCTCAGTTGGATAGAGTACTTGACTACGAATCAAGGGGTCGGGGGTTCGAATCCTCCCCAGCGCGCCACTTCCTCCCTGCCAACCAGAGACTGCTGATCGGGCCCGGGCCCGCATCCGTCGGCTGCTAGCGCGCCGGCGCCTCCAGGGCCCTCGCCTTGCCGCTCAGATGCGCGCCAAGGGTCAGGAGCGACGGCAGACGCTCGAAGGCCAGCGCCAGGGGGCGGTAGACCCGGGCCGCATCGCCAGCGCGGCGAAGAGGTTGGCCGCCCTGATCCGCCCCCCGAACTGCCGCGTCCAGGCGCGCCGGTAGGCATCGCCCGCCGCCGCCCGCGCCCGCGCATCGCCCAGGTCGCGGCCGTCAAGCGCCTGCGCCAGCAGCCAGCCCGACTGGATCGCCATCGAGATGCCCTCGGCGATCACCGGATGCGCCTCGCCCGCGACGTTGCCGACACGGAAGATCCCGTCGGCATCGCGCCACGCGGATGCCCGGCCGGATCGGCCCCGCGGCCAGCCACGGCCCCTCGCGCGCTGCGCCTCCCGCAGCACCGCGCGCGACGCCCCGGCACGACCGCCGCCAGGTGGCGCGCGACCGCGTCGCCCGCGCTCTCGCCCGGCCGGCGGATCGTCTCCAGCGCATCGCGCCGCAGGCAGCACGACAGCGACAGGCGCCCCTCGTCGGCCCAGACCATCCCGCCATAGCCGCCCGGGAACGCCAGCAGCGGCATCAGGTCGGGCGCGAGGGCGGCATCGCGGAAATGCGCCTTGAAGCCCAGCAGATCGGACGGCGCGCGCCGCTTCGGCAGGTGGCTGGGCAGCTCGCCCCGTTCCCACGACCCATGCGCCGCGACCACCACCGGCGCGTGCAGCGTTACGGCCCGCGTCGGTTTCGACCGCCCGCACGCCGCCCTCGTGCCGCAGCGCCACGGCGCGGACCGGCTGGTGCACGGCCACCCCCAGGCGGCGTGCCTCGGCCAGCAGCAGCGCGTCCAGCACGTCGCGGCCAAGCGCCCGGCCATACCCCGCCCGCGCCGGCATCGCGCGCCTCGATCACGCGCGCCTCGGCAAAGAGGGCGAGCTTGCGCACCTCGGGGCCGGCCCGCTCGTGCCACGCGTCGGCCACGCCCAGCCGCTCCAGCACCGGCACGCTGGTGGCCGACAGGAACTCGCCACAGACCTTGCGGCGCGGAAAGGCGGCCTTCTCGAGCAGCGCCACGCGGCGGCCCTGGCGCGCCAGGCCGATGGCGCTGGCCGCGCCGGCCGGCCCGCCGCCGATGACGATCGCGTCGAACATCGCCCTCACCCCGCTCCGACGAAGGCATGGGTGAAAACGCCGCGCCGCCCCTCGAACCGCGCCGCGCCGGGCCAGAGCGCCGAAAGCTCGCCGCCGCGAAACCCCGCCCGGACGCTCGCCGGCGCGTCGTGGCGCGTCACCGCGTTGGCGCCGATCGCCCCGACGAGGCCGCTGGCGGCAAGCGACAGGCGGGTCCGCAAGGGCTCGGTCGCCACGAAGAGCCGGGCGCGCGCCGCGAGCCCGCGCATCAGCCGCGCCAGGTCCGCGCCCTCGAAATGGTGCACGAAGAGGTTGCTGAGGACCAGGTCCTCGCGCCCGGGCGCCGAGGCCAGCCAGTCGAAGACATCCGCCGCACCGTCGCGACCCGCCAGCCCAGGTCGGCAATGGCCGCTTCGGTCGGCCTCGTCGACGGCGGGGCGCGCATCGACAAGCGTCACCCGGCCGCCCGCCGGCGCGCGCCCCAGCCGACGCAGCGTCCGCAGGCGCCGGCCCCGTCTCCGCACCCCAGATCGGCGATCGCCCGCGGCGCAGCCGTCGCGTGCGCCGCCACAAGCCCCGCGGCGATGGGCGCCTGCGCCATCAGCCGGTTGATCCGGCGCAGGTCGCGGCGCGAGGCGCGGGCCGCGGGATCGTCGGCCGCCAGCGCGTCGAGCCGTCTCGGGCACCAGGCGGCGCTGGGCGAGGGGCGCCATCAGGCCGCCATGTGGAAGGTCATCGTCTCGGCGGTGAGGCCGGGACCGAAGGCCATGCCGCAGCCCTTCTGACCCGCCGCGGCGCTTGCCAGCAGCTTCTCGAGCACGAACATCACCGTGGCCGACGACATGTTGCCGTTGGCGCGCAGCACCTCGCGCGACGCGGCCAGGGCGTCCGGCCCCAGCTCCAGCGTCCGCTCGACCGCGTCGAGGATCGAGCGGCCGCCCGGGTGAACCGCCCAGAGCGCGATCTCGCCCAATTCGGCACCCTCCAGGATCGTCTCGACGTTGCCGCCCAGAACCTGCCGGATCGCCGCGGGAACCTGGCCCGACAGGACCATGTCGAACCCGTCGTCCACCACGTTCCAGGTCATCAGGTCCCGCCCGTCGCGCGCCAGCAGCGCCCGGAACCCGTCCAGCGCCAGCCCCTCGGCCTCGGCGCTCACCAGCGCCGCCGAGGCGCCGTCGCCCCACAGGCTGAAGGTCAGCAGCCGCTCGAGGTCCTGCGTCTCCTTCAGGTGCAGCGTGCAGAGCTCGCAATTCACCACCAGGACGCGCGCATCGGGCTCGGACCGCACGACGTGGTGGGCGTATTTCAGCGCGTTCACCGCCGCATAGCAGCCCATGAACCCGATCAGCGTCCGCTCGACCGAGGGCCGCAGCCCGGCGCGCTGCACGATCTCGAGGTCGAGCCCCGGCGCCGCCAGCCCGGTGCAGCTTGCCACCACCAGATGCGTGACGCGGTCGGGGTCCAGCGCCAGCCTCTCGACCGCCCTCATCGCCAGATCGCCCGCGTGGCGCTCGAACAGCTCCATCCGCGCGCCGGTGCCCGGGAAGGCGCCGCGCACGAAAAGGCCGTCGGCGTCGATCACCGCGCCCTCGGGGTCGGGGCCCGGCGCGAGGCAGGAAAAGCGGTGCTCGATGCCCGACCGCGCCGCCATCTTCAGAAAGGCGGATTGCTGGCGCGGCATGTCGCCCAGGGCGGCCGCCGAGAACCTCAGGCAGTAGTCGTGCACCTCGTTGTCCGGAACCGCCGTGGCGATCCGGTTGATATGTGCCTTGGTCAAGGGGCGTCCTCCTGTCTTCGCCGGCGACCGGAAAGCCCCGAGCCGACAGGCAACCGACGCCGATGCGGCGAGGTTCCGCGCCGCCGCGATCACGTCTGCGATGGCGCGGGTTTACCGCCGGGCGTCGCGCCCGCCCTGTCGCCTCAGCCTGCCAGGAACGGGATCGGCACGCCGAACGTGTCGGCCAGCAGGACGAAGTTCAGCGCCAGGACCACCGCGGCCCCGACGAAGGCCAGCACGCGCGTCGTCCGCGCCCGCGACGAAGTCGCCCATGATGTCGCGGCGCGAGATGAAGACGATCAGCGCGATCATCGGCACCGGCAGGGCGATCGACAGCACCACCTGGCTCAGCACCAGCGCGTCGGTGGCGTTGTAGCCGGCCGCCACCACGGCGAAGGCGGGCACCATGGTGACCAGCCGGCGCAGCCAGATCGGCACCCGGAAGTGCAGGAAGCCCTGCATGATCATCTGCCCCGCCATCGTGCCCACGACCGAGCTCGACACCCCCGAGGTGATCAGCGACACCAGGAACACCGACGCCGCGGCGGCGCCCAGAAGCGGCGTCAGCGTGTGATAGGCGGTCTCGATCTCGGCGACGTTGCTGTGGCCCAGGTGGAACGCGCTCGCCGCCATCATCACCATCGCCATGTTGACGATGCCGGCGACGGCCAGCGCGACCACCACCTCGACATTGGAATAGCGCAGCACCTTGCGGCGGTCGGCGTCGTTGCGCACCACCGCGCGGGTCTGGGTCAGGCCGGAATGCAGGTAGATCGCGTGCGGCATCACCGTCGCGCCGATGATCCCCACCGCGATGGTCAGCGCCGTTGGCGTCCGGCAGGGCGGGCGTCACCAGCCCGGTCGCGGCCGAGGCCCAGTCGACCGGCGCGATCATCAGCTCGATCAGGTAGCACAGGCCGATGATCGCGACCATCGTGCCGATGATCAGCTCCATCGGGCGAAAGCCCCGACGCTCGAACACCAGGATCCCGTAGGTGACGATGGCGGTCACCACCATGCCCCAGACCAGCGGCAGGTTGAACAGCAGCGCCAGGCCGATCGCGCCGCCCAGGAACTCGGCCAGGTCGGTGGCCATGGCGGCGACCTCGCTGACCGCCCACATCCCCCAGACCACGGGCCGCGAGAAGTTGTCGCGCGACATCTCGGCCAGGTTCTTGCCGGTCACGATCCCCAGCCGCGCCGACAGCGCCTGGAACAGCATGGCGATCAGGTTCGCCAGCAGCACCACCCAGAGCAGCGTGTAGCCATAGCCCGCGCCGGCCTGGATGTTCGTCGCGTAGTTGCCCGGGTCCATGTAGGCGATCGAGGCGATGACCGCGGGCCCGACGAACAGCAGCTTGCTGAGCGGTCCGTTGCGCTCTCCGGAAAGGACGGCGGCCATCCCGCGGCGGGTACGTTCGGTACTGGTCATCTGGTCCTGTCGGCGTGCACTTGGGTAGAATCATGTAGCCGCGGCTAAATTCGGTGCAAGGGGTAACAATGTCCAGAGGGGGCAACCGAGGGCCATCGTTGAAAGCTGCGGAGCAGAGTTTTCCCCCGGCTATATTGAGTTCCCCACGCTCAACATGCTAAGTCTTCCACCCCGGCGGGATCGCTCAGCGGTGGCACCGCGCATGGCAACGACGAGAGGCCGCATGACCGAGGATGACGCGTCGCCCGGCGCCAGCCCCACCGAACAGGCCGGCCGCTTCGCCCGCGCCCGCGAGGCGCAGGCCAACGCCATCCTCGAGGACTACGTCGAGATGATCGGCGACCTGATGGCGGTGCATGGCGAGGCGCGCGTGGCCGACATCGCCGAGCGCATGGGCGTGGCGCACCCCACCGCGACCAAGGCCGTGGCCCGCCTCAAGCGCGAGGGGCTGGCCACCTCGCGCCCCTATCGCGGCGTGTTCCTGACCGACGAGGGGGCGGCGCTGGCCGACCGGGTCCGCACCCGCCACCGCACCGTGGTCGACCTGCTGATCGCGGTGGGCGTCCCGCCCGAGACGGCCGAGGTCGACGCCGAAGGCATCGAGCACCACGTCTCGCGCCGCACGCTCGCCGCGTTCGAGGCGTACCTGGCCGACCGCGACTGACCCGCACCGGCCGCGCGGGCAGGGGAGCCGCCCCGCCGGTCGACTGGCGCCGGCCGGGCAGGCGGCCGCGATTTCCTCCTTGCCCGCCGCTCGCGGATCGGTAGTCTCAAGTTCGAGATGGAACAAGGGACGGCCCCGCCGCGCGCCAGCAGATGATCGACGAGCCGCCCGCCCCGGGTTCCGAGGGCGGCGACCTGCCCCCCAACACGCTCGCCGCCCGGTGCGCCGCCGCCGCCGACGGCGGACGCGGCATCCAGCGGATGCTGGACGCCAAGCTGTGGGACAATCCCTGCTGGCTGTCGTTCCGCCTCAACTACCTCGCGCTGCGCTACAACACGCCGCTCTACGACTGGGTGCAGCGGACCCACGGCCTCGGCCGCGTCGAATACGTGGCGATCTACTCGCTCGCGCTCAGCGACGGCGCCCAGGCCCGCGACATCGCCGAGACGTCGGGCTTTCCCAAGAACACCCTCTCGCGCGCCATCGCCCGGCTCGAGGAGCTCGGCCTGATCGTGCGCGAGCACCTGCCCGGCGGCGGCCGCAACCAGTCGCTGCGCCTGACCCCGCGCGGCCGGGCGCTGGTGGACGAGACCCTTCCCGCCTTCGAGCGGTTCGAGCACCTGATGCTCTCGGCCCTCGACCCGGACGAGCGCCGGACGCTCTCCGACCTTCTCGCCAGGATCGTCCGCGCGGGCGACGACTGGCCGCAAGCCCTCACCGACCCCGAGCGCGACCTGCCCCAGGCGCGCCCCGCCCACAGCACCAAGGAGCGCCGATGAAGATCGCCGACATGAACTGGATGGACGTCGAGGCCGCCGCCGCGCGCGACCCGCGCTGCATCGTGCCCATCGGCTCGACCGAACAGCACGCGCAGCTGTCGCTCTGCGTCGACTGCATCCTGGCCGAGAACGTCTCGGTCGAGGCCGCCGCGCCGCTCGACGTCCCGGTCTTCCCGGTGGTGCCCTACGGCCTCGCCCCCTACTTCGTCTCCTATCCCGGCACGATCTCGCTGCGGGTCGAGACGCTGCTGGCGGTGATGCGCGACGTCCTCGCCTCGGTCCGCCGCTCGGGCTTCCGCCGGATCCTGGTGGTCAGCGGCCATGGCGGCAACGCCCCCGTCGGCGCCCTGGCGCTCGAGCTGATGGCCGAGTGGGGGGACGTCTCGATCAAGTTCCACGAATGGTGGAAGGCGCCGCGCACCTGGGCCAAGGGTCAGGAGATCGACCCCACCGGCAGCCATGCCAACTGGATGGAGAACTTCCCCTGGACCCGGCTCGCCCAGACCCCGGCGCCCGAGGGCGAAAAGCCGGGCGTCGACATGGCCCTGATGAAGGCCGGCCCCCCCGACGCGGCGCGCAGGCTCCTGGGCGACGGCTCGTTCGGCGGCCGCTGGCAGCGCCCCGACTCCGACATGATGGCGCTGTGGGAGGCGGGCGTGGCCGAGACGCGCGAGGCGCTGGAAGGCCCCTGGCCGGAGCTCGGGAATTGAGGCCCGCCGCGCAAGGACCCCGCACATGACCGACGAGATCCTGATCTGGGGCGCCGGCGCCATCGGCGGCACCATCGGCGCCTACTGGGCACGCGCCGGCGTGCCCGTGCGCATGGTCGACATCGTCCCCGAGCACGCCGCGGCCTGCTCGGGCCCCGGCCTTCGCATCGAGGGCCCGGTCGAGGAGTTCACCCAAGCGGTCCCCTGCGTCACCCCCGACGAGCTCGCAGGGCACCTGGAGCCGCATCGTGCTGGCCGTCAAGGCGCAGGCGACCGAGGCGGCCACGACCGCGCTGCCTGCCGCACCTGGCGCCCGACGGCTTCGTCCTCTCGGCGCAGAACGGCCTGAACGAGCGCACCATCGCCGCCATCGCCGGCCCCGAGCGGACCATGGGCGCCTTCGTCAATTTCGGCGCCGACTGGCAGGAGCCCGGCCGGATTCTCTTCGGCAACCGCGGCGCCGTGGTCGTGGGCGAGATCGACGGCAGCGTCCGCGACCGCACGCGCGAGATGCACCGCCTGCTCCAGGTGTTCGAGCCCGAGGCGGCGCTGACCGACGACATCTGGAGCTACCTCTGGGGCAAGATGGGCTACGGCGCGATGCTCTTCGCCACCGCCCTGACCAACGACAGCATGGCCGCCAGCTTTGGCGACCCCGCCCGCGCCCCGGCGCTGATCGGGCTGGCGCGCGAGGTCATGGCCACCGCCCGGGCCGAGGGCGTCACGCCGCGCCCCTTCAACGGGTTCGAGCCGCAGGCCTTCATGCCCGGCGCGACCGAGGAGCAGGCGCGCGCCTGCCTCGCCGCGCTGACCGACTTCACCTCGAAGACCGCCAAGACCCATACCGGCATCTGGCGCGACCTCGCGGTGCGCAAGCGCCGGACCGAGGTCGACGCCCAGCTCGGCGCGGTGGCCGAAATCGCGCGGGAACACGGGATCGCCACACCGCTCCTCGACCGGGTGATCGAGCTCATCCACGACCTCGAGGAGGGGCGGCGCGAGCTGTCGTCCGACACCTTCGACGCCCTGTCGGAGCGTGCGGCATGAGCCGGCGCGCGCTTGTCACCGGCGTCGTGGGCGGGATCGGGGCGGCCATCGCGCGGCGCCTCGCGGCGGGCGGCCACCACGTGACGATGACCGACCTGCCCGGCGAGGCGCTCGAGGCGCGAGCGGCCGAGCTCGGGCTTGCCGCCGTCCCGTGCGACCTCGGCGACGCCGACGCCGTGGCCGCGATGCTCGCCGCGCCTCGAGGCCGGGCACGGCGCGCCCGAGATCGTGGTCAGCGCCGCGGGCGGCGTCTGCGGCCAGACCGGCCGCCCGGTCGAGGAGGTGTCCGACGACGACTGGCACGCGATCTTCGCCGCCAACGTCGACAGCGCCTTCCACCTCGCGCGCGGCATCGTCCCGGCGATGAAGGCGGCCGGCTGGGGCCGCGTCGTCACCATCGCCTCGGGCGCCGGCCTCAGGCCCAGCCTGACCCGCATCCAGGCCTATTGCGCCGCCAAGCACGCGCTGGTCGGCCTGACGAAGCAGCTCGCGCTCGAACTCGGGCCGGCCGGCATCACCGTGAACTCGGTCGCGCCCGGCTTCGTCCTGTCGAACCCCACGACCGAGCGGCAATGGCAAGGCTACGGCCCCGAGGGCCAGGCCCAACTGCTCGAACGCATCCACACCCGCCGCCTCGGCCGCCCCGAGGACATCGCCGCCGCCGTCGCCTTCTTCGCCTCCGACGAGGCCGAGTGGGTGACGGGCCAGATCCTCTCGGTCGACGGGGGCGTGGCATGAGCGATCCGGTCCTTTCCCACGCGCTGGCCGGGCGCGACGCGCTGCTCGACCGGCTCGCCGCCTTCATCGCCCACCCCTCGGTCGGCGCCGACCCGGCCTATGCCGAGGGGATGGAGGGGGCGCGGCGCTTTCTCGAGACGCGCCTGGCGCAGGCGGGTTTCGCCGGCATCCGCCGCCTCGCCGCGCCCGACGGCACCGGCCAGCCCGCCATCTACGCCGAGTGGCTGGGCGCCGAGGGCGCGCCGACGCTGCTGGTCTACGGCCATTACGACGTGCAGCCGCCCGACCCGCTCGAGCTCTGGCGCTCGCCCCCCTTCGAGGCCACCGCCGAGGGCGGCCGCCTCTACGGCCGCGGCGCGTCCGACGACAAGGGCCCGATGCTGATCGCCCTCGAGGCGCTGATCGCCTTCCTTCAGGTCGAGGGCCGGCTGCCCGTCAACGTCCGCCTCCTGCTCGAGGGCGAGGAGGAGACCGGCAGCCCCTCGCTCGAGCCGATCCTGGCCGCGCACCGCGACACGCTCGCCGCCGACGCGGTGCTCTCGGCCGACGGCGCGCGCTGGCGGGCGGACCTCACCACGATCAACGTCGGCAACCGCGGCAACGGCGGGTTCGAGGTCACCGTGCGCACCGCCGCCAAGGACCTCCATTCCGGCCGCTACGGCGGCGTGGTGCCGAACGCGCTCCACGTCCTGGCCGACCTGATCGCCAGCCTCCGCGACGCCGAGGGGCGCATCGCGGTCGCGGGCTTCCTCGACGGCGTCGAGCCGCCCACGGCCGACGAGCGCGCGGCCATCGCCGCGATCCCCTTCGACGAGGCCGCGCTTTTCCGCGACATCGGCTCGGCCCCCGCGGGCGAGCCCGGCTACACCTTCCTCGAACGTCTCTGGGTGCGCCCCACGCTCGAGGTCAACGGCATGTGGGGCGGCTATACCGGCGCCGGCGCCAAGACCGTCATTCCGGCCGAGGCCCACGCCAAGTTCACCATGCGCCTGGTGCCCGGCCAGGACCCCGCCCGCGTGAAGGACTGCGTCTTGGCCCATCTCCGCGCCCATTGCCCCGAGGGCGCCACCCTCACGCTCAGCGACGAGCGCGGCTGGGCCGGCGCCTATGCCATTCCCGACGCGCACCCGCTCCTGGCCGCGGCCGAGGATGCGCTGCAGGAAACCACCGGCGACCGCCCGATCCGCGTCCGCATCGGCGCCACCCTGCCGCTGACCGAGATCGTGCAGCGCGTCCTGGGCCGCGACACGGTGATGTTCTCGTTCTCGACCGCCGACGAGGATTACCACGCCCCGAACGAGTTCCTGCGCCTCTCGGCCATCGACGAGGGGCTCGCGGCCTGGATCGCGCTGATCCGCCGCGTCGGCACCCAGTCGCCCGCCGACTACGCCCCCTTCCGCGGCTAGCCGGGCTGCCCCTCGCGGCCGGGGGCACCCCTCCCGGCGCGCCGCCGCCGGATCCTCCCGCCCCGGACGCTCGCGACGAGCCCGGCGACCTCCACGCCGCGCGCCCGGTCCCGACCGCTAGCGCGGCAGTCATCCTCCCGCCACGGATGCCACCGGCCGCCCGCGCCGCACGCGTGGCCGCGCCCCGCTCCCGACCGCGGAGGGAGGCGCGTCGCGACGGGCGCCCTGCGCCACCGCCGGCCCGACCGGCCCCGAAGGCCCACAGCCGCGCCCTTCCGCGCGGCGCGTCACCTTTCTCTGGAGGTCAGGGCGGCGGCGCCCGACCGCCAGCCGCCCGTTCCGCCGCGGCCGCGGCTGGCCGGGCCCGCGCGCGTCAGCCGAAGTCGCGCGGCCGCGGGCGCGGGGGCAGGGCGGTCTCGACCCCTGCCGCCACGCGCATCAGCCGGCGGTCGCCGCCGACGGGGCCGTTCAGGGTCAGCCCCACGGGCATCCCGCCGTCCCCCGTCCCGGCAAAGACCGACACCGACGGCGCGCCCACCAGGTTCCCCAGCCCCGATGAGTGCATCTCGGCATGACCCTCGTCGCCGTCCACCGCCGGGTCCTCCTCGGGCGCGACCCAGGCGACCGACGGCGCCACCAGCGCATCGAGCCCCTCCAGCGCCGCCGCATAGGCACGCCCCAGCTCGCGCGCATAGTCCCGCGCCGCCAGGTAGGTCATCGCCGACACGCCCGGCCCGGCCTCGATCTGCGCCCGGGTCTGCGGCGCGTAGGCGTCGGCATGGGCGGCCAGCCCCTCGGCATGGATCAGCGCCGCCTCGGGCAGCAGGATCTCGACCAGCCGTTCGGCGAACCCGTCGAGCGCGCGGCAGCGACACCTCGGTAACCGCCGCGCCACCCGCCGTCAGCGCCGCAAGCGCGCCGTCGAAGGCCGCCGCCACGTCCGGCCGGATCACCGGGTCGCGCGCCTGCTCGGCGATCACCCCCAGGCGCAGGCCCCGCACCGGCGCCGGCGCAGCGTCCCCCGACTGCCCCGACAGCACGTCGAACATCGCCAGCGCGTCCGCCGCGCCCCGCGTCATCGGGCCGGCATGGTCGAGCGTCCAGGACAGCGGGAACACCCCCTCCAGGCTCACCGCGCCGAACGACGGCTTGAACCCGGCGATGCCGCAATAGGCCGCCGGAATGCGGATCGACCCGCCCGTGTCGGTGCCGACCGCCCCCCAGACCAGACCCGCCGCGACAGCGGCCGCGCCGCCGCCCGACGATCCGCCGGCGGTGCGCCCGGGGTCGTGCGGGTTGTTGGTCTGCCCCACCGCCGCGTTCACGGCGCCATAGGCGAATTCCAGACAGTTGTTCTTGCCCACGATCACCGCGCCCGCGGCCTCCAGCCGGTCGACCAGCGCCGCGTTGCGCGGCCGCGCCCCGCTGCGCAGGGCCGGCGCCGTGCCGTAGCCGGTGACCAGCCCGCCCATGTCGACGATGTCCTTGACCGAGACCGGCACCCCGTGAAACGGCCCCCGGTCGGCGCCCGCGCGCAACTCGGCCGCGGCCCGCGTCGCGGCCTCCCGCGCCCGCTCGGGCGTGATCAGGGCAAAGGCGTTGAGCGCCGCCTCGGCCGCCTCGATCCGCTCCAGCGCCGCCTCGGTCACCGCGCGCGGATCGGCCGCGCCCGCGCGATAGGCCGCCGCCAGCTCGGCCACGCTGCAGAAATGGTCCGGTTCCGCCATCAATGCCTGCCCCCTTCAGGCGGCAGAGCAGCATCCGCCCGGGGTGCCGTCAAGCTCCGCACCGCAGACGCCGCCGGCCCGCCATCGCTCCGCACGAAAAAGGGCGGCCGTGCCGCAGCACGCCCGCCCTTTTCTTCCCATGCCGCCCTGGCGGCGCCGGCTCAGGCCGCGCGCGCCGCGGCCGCCGCGTCGTCGTCGGCGCAGATGATCGCCGCGTGCAGCGTGCGGATCGCCTCCTGCAAGTCCTGCCGCTCGACCACGAACTGCACGTCCACGCGGCGGGTGATCTGCGTGGCCGCGACGGTGTCGATGCCCGCCTCTTCCAGGCTGCGCAGCCCCCGCGACAGGATCTTCAGCCCGCCCAGGTCGCGCCCGATGACCGAGGCGATCGACAGCGGCCTCACCGCCACGTCGGCCTGCGGATAGCGGCTCGACAGATCGCCCTCGACCCGGCGCATCAGCTTCAGCGGCGCCTCGACGTAGTGGGTGATCGTGTTCGCGTTCGACGACTTCGACACGATGTTGACGCCGTGCCGCGTCAGCACCTCGAGGATCGTGGCGTCGTAGCCCTTCACCCCCACCATGTCCTGCTCGAAGAGCTCGAGCGCATAGATGTCGAGGCCGGTCACGATCTCGGCCGCCGGACGCTCGGCCTTCTCGTCGTCGATCAGCGTGCCCGGGTCCTCGGGCTCGAACGCGTTGGTCACCCTCAGCGGCACGCCGGCCTGGCGCAGCGTCTTGGCGGCCTGCGGGTGGATCGCCTCCATCCCCATGTTCGAAAGCTGGTCGGCCACGTCGTAGTTGGTGTGGCCCAGCTTCTTCACCCGGTCGCCGCCCACCAGCTTGGGGTCGGCCGAGCTCAGGTGGAACTCCTTGTGGATGATCGCCTCGCGCGCGCCGGTGCGGGCCGCGATCCGGCTGAACGTGACCTCGGAATAGCCGCGGTCGTACTCGCGCATCAGCCCTTCGCTGCACTGGGCGTAGCCGGTGACGATCGGCATCTCCTGGGCCAGGTCCACGTCGCTGAACCCCGCCTCGATGCGCGCGTCCAGGTCGTACTCGTCCTCGTCGCGCCAGCCCGACAGGTCGACGAACCGCGCCGCCACGCCGTGCCGCTGCAGCAGCAGCGAGGTGACGAAGGCGGAATGCGCCTCGCCCAGGCCCGACAGCAGCTCGCGGATCAGCGCCATCTGATGCGACAGCCGGAAATGCCCGTACGAGCAGATCCGCCGCAGGTCGAGCAGGCAGTTGCGCGCCCCTTCGGTCCGCTCGCGCACGAACCCGTCGGCCAGCCCCAGGTCGCCCGGATGGTCCAGCACCTCGCGATGGGCCGCGCACATGGCGTCGGCCACCCGGCTCAGCGCCTCGGACCAGGCCAGCTCGCTGTCCGAGCTGGCGAAGAGGGCATAGACCCCCGGCTCGCCGGACTTCTTGTGCTCCAGCAGCAGGTCGGTGATGCCGCCGAAGGCCGAGACCACGAAGATCCGGTTGTAGAGGTCCGCCCCCTCGCGTCCGCCCAGGAACAGCGTGTCGACCAGTTCGGCCACCCGCGACATCGAGGTGCCGCCGATCTTCTCGACCGTGTGACGTCGTTCAGCGGTGGGCATGGCTACGGCTTCAAGCTTCGGCTGCGGCATAACTTCCATCCTCCTGATGGACCTCGGTGCCGGTCACGGGCGGGTTGAAGCAGCAGGCCATCACCAGCTCCTCCTCGGCCCGCAGGGTGTGGTGGTCGTGCAGGTTCAGCGCGTACATCACCCCCGGCCTGATCTCGTGCGTCTGCCCGGTGCCGTGGTCGGTGATCGAGCCGCGGCCCGACATGCAGTAGACGCTCTCGAAGTGGTTCTTGTAGTGGAACGTGTGCTCCGAGCCGGCCTCGAGCGTGGTGATGTGGAACGAGAACCCCATCCCGTCACCCGCCAGCAGCATCCGCACGGATGTCCAGCGCGCGTCCGACACGGCGCGGTCGGTGTTCTTCAGCTCGTTGAAATCGCGAACGATCATGTCTGTTACTCCGCGGCGATCGGGGTGGACGCCTGGGCCTCGGCGGCGGCCAGAAGCGTGGCGAGGCCGGCGCGGAACTGCTCCATCGGCGTGGTGAGCGGGGCGAGGACCTTGACCACCTCGTCATGGGCGCCCGAGGTCTCGATGACCAGGCCCTGGCGGAACGCCTCGGCGCAGATCGCGCCGGCCAGCTCGCCCGAGCCCACGTCGACGCCCTGCATCATGCCGCGCCCCTTCAGGCGCGCGCCCGGGAACAGGTCGGCGACCCGTTGCAGCCCCTCGCGCAGAACCTCGGCCTTCTCGGCGATCTCGCGCTGGAAGGCGTCGTCGGCCCAGAACTTCTCCATCGCCACGCGGGCGGTGACGAAGGCATGGGTGTTGCCGCGGAAGGTGCCGTTGTGCTCGGCCGGCTTCCAGATGTCGTGCTCGGGCCGGATCAGCAGCGTCGCGAACGGCAGGCCGAAGCCCGACAAGCGACTTGGCCAGCGTCACCATGTCCGGCTCGACGCCCATCTCCTCGAACGAGAAGAACGTGCCGGCGCGGCCGATGCCCGCCTGGATGTCGTCGATGATCAGCAGCGCGCCGTGCTTCTTGGCCAGCTCGGCGATGCCGCGGACCCATTCGGGGCGCGCGGCGTTCAGGCCGCCCTCGCCCTGCACGGTCTCGACCATGATCGCGGCCGGCGCGTCGATGCCGCTCGACGGGTTGTCGAGCATCATCTCGATGACCTGCGAGCGTGTCCGTTTCGCCAAGCTAGCCGTCATAGGGCATCCGCGTCACGCCGTTCAGCGACACGCCGCCGGCGCCGCGCGCGATTGCCGCGTTGCCGGTCGCGGCCAGCGCGCCCAGCGTCATGCCGTGAAAGCCGTTGGTGAAGGCGATGATGTTGCGTGCGCCCGGTCACCTTGCGCGCCAGCTTCATCGCCGCCTCGACGGCGTTGGTGCCGGTCGGGCCGGTGAACATCACCTTGTGGTCCATGCCCCGCGGCTTGAGCACCAGGCGCTCGAACGCCTCGAGGAACGCGCCTTCGGCGGCGGTGTACATGTCCAGGCCGTGGGCGATGCCGTCGTTCGTGATGTGCTCGACCAGCGCCGCCTTCATGTCCGGGTCGTTGTGCCCGTAGTTCAGCGACGAGCAGCCGGCCAGAAAGTCGATGTACTCGCGGCCGTCCTCGTCGGTCAGGGTCGCGCCCCGGGCCTTGGTGAACACCGTGTCGAAGGCGCGGCAATAGCTGCGCGCCTCGCTCTCGCGGCGTTGGAAAACATCTTCGTATCGGCTGTCGTGACAGTCGTCATCGGATACCTCGTTGATTTGTCGGAAAAGAGGCGGAGTTGGGCGGCTCAGGCGGCCGCGCTCATCGCCTCGGCAAGTGTGATCGTGACCATGTGCTCGGTCGCGTGGCGACCGTCGAAATGCTCGTCGCGCTTGAAGTGCGCCTCGCTGTCGAGGTCGGCGCCGGCACGTTCGGCGAACCGGCTGAAGAGGGCCCAGGACGCCTCGTTGTCCTTGGTGATCGTCGTCTTGATCTGCTGCACGTCGGCGCAGGCGGGCCGTTCCAGCAGGTCCTTCAGCATCCGCTGCGCCAGGCCCTGGCCGCGCGCCCGCTCGGACACCGCCACCTGCCAGATGAACAGCGTCTCGGGCTCGTCGGGCACCAGATAGCCGGAGATCCAGCCGACCACGTCGCCGTCGCCCTCGCGCTCGGCAAGCACGCAGGTGTCGCTGAAATGATCGCACTGGATCAGGTTGCAGTACATCGAGTTCACGTCGAGCGGCTGGCACTCCTTGATCAGCGCCCAGACGGCCGAGCCGTCGGCGTCGGTGGGAGCGCGAAGCGCGATCTTGGTGCGGTGCATCGGTGTAAGGCTATCGGGCACTGTCCTGCTCTCTCCGGTTTCGTTAGTGTCCCTAACTAAGTAAAGCGGGCCGCCGGATCAGACCTCAGATTTCGAATTGTGCGGAAAGTTTGCCGTAGGGCGTCCCGGCTCTTCCCTTCGGGCGGCATGCGCCAGTACTAAGTTTCCCTAATCACATAGGCGTTTTCACCCGGACAGACGTCGCCGGACAGTAGCAATGGACCTGACCGACCAGAGTCTGATCGCGATTCGCCGCATCCTGCGGTCCACGCAGATGTACGGCGCGGCAGCTTGCGGCGGCCGCGGGGCTGACCCCGGTGCAGATCCGGGTGCTGCAGATCGTGGCCGAGACCGGGCACGCCACCCCCAAGGAGATCGCGGGGCGGATGCGGGTCTCGCCGCCGACCATGACCTCGCTGCTCAACCGCCTCGCCGCCAAGGAGATGGTCGAGCGTCAGGCGTCCAAGGTCGACCGCCGCCAGACCAACGTGGTCATCACCGACAAGGGGCTCGACGCCGTCGAGCGCGCGCCCGATCCGCTGCAGCAGAAGTACGTCGACCAGTTCGAGGCGCTGCAGGTGTGGGAGCAGGCGATGATCGTCTCGGCGCTCGAGCGGGTGGCGGCGATGCTCGACGCCAGCGAGATCGACGCGGCCCCGGTCCTCGACCACACCGACCTCGACCGCGGGCCCTGACGTTCTGTCCGAACCCCGTACGGAATTCCGACGTTTTGTCCAAACCCCGTACAGAATAATGTACAGAATGTACGGATTCCGGCCGGTTTCCGTCCATTCCGCCCCGCCCGCGCGCCTCAGCCGTCGCGCAGCCGCGGGTCCAGCGTGTCGCGCAGCGCGTCGCCCAGCAGGTTGAACCCGAACGACAGGAACAGGATCGCGAACCCCGCGAAGACCGCCGGCCAGGGCGAGAGCAGCAGGAAGTTGCGCCCCTCCGACAGCATCAGCCCCAGCGAGGGCGTCGGCGGCTGCGCGCCAAGTCCCAGAAAGGAAAGGGAAGCCTCGACCAGGATCGCCGAGGACGAGCAGCAGGCTCGCCTGCACCAGCACCACCGAGACGAGGTTCGGCAGAAGGTGGCGAAGATGATCCGCGCGTCGCCCGCGCCGACGGCCTTGGCGCCCGGCACGTACTCGCTCTCGCAGATCACCAGCGCCGGGCCGCGCAGCAGCCGCGCGAAGATCGGCGTGTACACGATCGCGATGGCGATCGCCGCGCTCCAGACGTTGGGCCCGAGAACCGCGATGACGCCAATGGCTAGCAGCAGGATCGGGAAGGCGAAGAGCACGTCCATCAGCCGCATCACGATGCGGTCGAACCAGCCGCCAGTAGTAGGCCGCGAGCATCCCCGATGGTGCCGCCCAGGACGCAGCGCCAGCGCCACCGCGCTGACGCAGGTCATCAGCGACGTGCGGTAGCCGTAGACGATGCGCGCCAGCACGTCGCGGCCCGAGCTGGTCGGTGCCCAGCCAGTTGGCCGCGTTCGGCCCCTGCATCCGCGCGACCATCACCTGCTGGAACGGGTCGGCAAGGCCCGAGGATCGGCGCCGCCACGGCCAGCGACGACCTGCGCCAGCACCGACCGCGATGGCGAAGCTCAGCAGGCTTGTTGTTCCTCGCGAAATCCCGCATCAGCGCGACACCCGCGGGTCGATCGCGGCGTAGGCCAGGTCGACGAGGAAGTTCACGATCACGAAGCTGGCCGTCATCACCAGGATCGTCGCCTGCACCAGCGGGTAGTTGCGCTCGCTGATCGCGCCCAGCACCAGGCGGCCAAGGCCGGGGATCGGCGAACACCTGCTCGACCACGATGGCGCCGCCCAGCAGGTAGCCCATCGAGACGCCCACGGAGGTGATGAAGGGGATCAGCGCATTGCGCAGCGCGTGGCGGTACACGACCCGCCGCCGCCCCGCCCCCTTGGCCCGGGCGGTGCGTACATAGTCCTGCCCCAGCGCGTCGAGCATCGCCGAGCGCACCAGGCGCGAGAGGTTCGCCAGCATCGGCAGCGACAGCGCGATCACCGGCAGGATCATGCGCTGCAGGTTGCCCAGCGGGTCCTCGGTAAAAGGTACGTATCCCAGCGCCGACACGCCGGGCAGGAACCTGGCCACCAGGAAGATCGACACGATCCCCAGCCAGAAGGACGGAATCGTCAGCCCGGCGATGGCGCCGACGCGCACCGCCACCTCGGTCGCGCCGCCCCGGGCCGAGGCCATGAACGCGCCGATCGGGATGGCCAGGCCCGCCCCGACCAGCACCGACAGCGCGTCAGCTCGAGCGTCGGCCAGATGTTGTTCGCGATCTCCTGCGTCACCGGGCGGCCGGTCCAGATCGAGGTGCCGAGGTCGCCGCGCAGCACACCCGACAGCCAGTCGCACGTACTGGACCGGGATCGGCTGGTCGAGGCCGAGGCGCGCCTCGAGCTCGGCGATGCGCTCGGGCGTGACCTCGGTATTGGCGCCCAGCATGATCGCCACGGCATCGCCGGGGATCAGGCGGATCATCAGGAACACCACCATCGACACGCCGAGCAGCACGACCGCGAGGTCGAGGAGCCGCCCGGCGAGGAAGCGGGCGCTCATGGCGCCGCCGTCGCGCCCTCGGGGCAGGGGGCGCCGCTACTCGGCAACGGTCACCTCCGCGAGGCTGCTGAGCCGGCCGTTGGCGTTGATCTCGAAGCCCTCGACCCCGTCGCCCGTGGCGGTGAACAGGCTGCCATAGGCGATGTGCGCGACCGGACCCGTGCAGGCGAGGATGCGCTGCAGCTCGTCATAGGTCTCCTTGCGCGCCGCCTCGTCCTGCTGCGCCCGGCCCTTGTCGAGCAGCTCGTCGACCTGCGGGTCGTCATACTGGAAGACGTTGGTCGAGCCGCCGCCGTAGAAGGTGCGGTAGAAGTAGATGGTCGGGGTCCGGCCCGCCGCCGTTGGCCGAGACGAACATGTCGAAGTTCGAGTTCCGCCAGTCCTGCACGAACTGGCCGATCTCCTGGTTGACCAGCTCGACCTCGAAGCCGCCCGCCGCCAGCTGCTGCTGGGCGATCTGGGCGATGTCGCGGGCGTCCTGGCGGGGCAGGACGATCATGGTGACCTTGACCGGGGTTTCGACGCCCGCCTCGTCGAGCAGCGCCTTCGCCCGTCGGGCCCGCCCTGGTAGCAGTCGAATTCGCGTCACCGGCAGCGCCCATTTCGTCGAGCGCGGGCGAGAGCGGCCCGGCCGGCACGCCGGCGCCGAAGAGCGCGCCCTGGATGATCTCGTCGCGGTCGAGCAGCATGTTGACCGCCCGGCGCACCTTGGGGTCGTCGAAGGGCGGCCGCGAGGCGTTCATGCCGATCAGCGTGTAGGCAGGTCGCGCGTCTCGTGCACCGTCGACGCCCGGTTGCGCCTGGAGCTGCAGCGCCGTGGCCGGGTCGATGCCGGGCAGCACGTCGTAGTCGCCGCTGACGATCGCCCACCTGCGCGCGTCGCCGCCTCGGGGACGAAGTGGAAGCGCACCTCGTCGATCTTGGGCGTGCCCTCCTGCCAGTAGCCGTCGAAGGCGGTCAGGCTGATGTAGCCGTTGGGCTGCCAGTCGTCGAACTTGGAAGGGGCCGGTGCCGACGGGCATCTGCTGCAGGCGCTCGGTGTCGGTCTCCATCTCGGCCGGGACGATGGCGATGGTGGCGAGCGACGACAGGATCGGCGCGAAGGGCGCGTCGAGGGTCAGGACGACTGGTCTGCGGATCGACCACCTCGATGCCCTTGACCGGCGAGATGCGGCTGGCCAGCGGCGAGGCGATGCTCCTCGCTCTGCACGCGGCGGAGCGAGGCGGCCACGTCCTCGGCGTCGAAGTCCGAGCCGTCGTGGAAGGTCACGCCGTCGCGCAGGTGGAAGGTGTAGGTCAGTGCCGTCGTCGGAGATGTCCCACGACTGTGGCGAGGCCGGGTTGACGGCTGGTCGGGGTCGAGCGCGGTCAGCCCCTCGTAGACGTTGTCGGCGACGATGACACCGAGTTGAAGGCGGTGATGAGATGCGGGTCGAGCCCGGCGGGCGACGATGTCGATCGCGACGTCGAGCGTCGCGGCCATCGCCGTTCCCGGCTCAGGATCGCCGCTGTCGAAGCCTGCGGTGAACCTGGTCGCGATCATCTGGTACCTCCCTCCGAACGTGGCGCGGCGCTGGGGGCGGGGGCATCTGTGCGGCGCCTGAGGCCGCCGACACAGACCAGTCGCCCCGCGCTATGGACAGTCGGAACGCTAAGCGGCTAAGCTTCGGCCGAGGCAAGGAGGGCGCCGAACCCTTTCGCGCACCACGCGATCGCCGGAGACCCATGGACGCCGCTGCCCTGCTGAACATCGAGGATCTGCGCGTCGAGGCGGGCGCTGCGCGCCGTGGTCGAGGGCGTGGCGCTGGCGTCAGCCGCGGGCGAGATGCTGGGGCTGGTGGGCGAGTTCGGGCTGCGGCAAGTCGGTCACCGCGCTGGCGGTGATGCGGCTGCTGGCCGAGCCGCCGATGCGCGTGCGCCTCGGGCGCGATCCGGTTCGACGGGCAGCGACCTGCTGGCGCTGGACGAGCGCGGCGCTGCAGCGGCTGCGCGGCGACCGGATGGCGATGATCTTCCAGGAGCCGATGACCTCGCTGAACCCGGTCTTCACCGTCGGCGACCAGGTCGCCGAGGTGCTGACGCTGCATCGCCGCCGTCAGCCGCCGCCTGGCCGAGGCGCGGCCGATCGAGCTGCTGGGGCGGGTGGGCATCCCCGCGCCGGCCGAGGCGCTGGGCCGCTATCCGCACCAGCTTTCGGGCGGTCAGCGGCAGCGGGTGATGATCGCCATGGCGCTGGCCTGCGACCCCGAGCTGCTGGTCGCGGACGAGCCCACCACCGCGCTCGACGTGACGGTGCAGGCGCAGATCCTCGACCTGCTCGACGCGCTGCAGGCGCGAGAGCGGGATGGCGGTGCTGCTGATCACCCACGATCTGGGCGTGGTCGTCGCAATACTGCGACCGGGTCGCGGTGATGTACGGCGGGCGCATCGTCGAGGAGGCGCCGGCCGAGCCGACCTGTTCGCGCATCCGCGCGCACCGCTATACCGAGGCGCTGCTGCGCACGATCCCGGCGGCGAACCCGCCCGGCATCGAGCTGCCGGCGATCCCCGGCACGCGTGCCGCCGCCGGGCGCGCGGCCTGCGGGCTGCCCGTTCCACCCGCGCTGCCAGGCGCCGGTCGAGCGCTGCGCGACGGACCTGCCGGACGCTCAGGCGCGCCGCCGCACCGGGTGCGGTGCTGGAACCCCGCATGAGTGCCGAAGCCCTGCCGCCGCGCGAGGATGTGCGCCCCCCGAACCGTCCGGCGCGAGCCTGCTCGAGCTGCGGCACCTGTCCAAGGTCTATCCCGGCCGCGGCGGGCGCGCAGGTGCAGGCGGTGCGCGACGTCTCGCTGAGCGTCGGCCGCGGCGAGGTGCTGGGCGTCGTGGGCGAATGCGGCTGCGGCAAGTCGACGCTCGGGCGGTCGCTCCTGCGGCTGATCGAGCCGACCGAGGGCGCAGGTGCTGTTCGACGGGCACCGACATCACCCGCCTCGGGCGACGCGCGATGAAGGCCGTGCGCCGCGACATGCAGATCGTCTTCCAGGACCCGTTCGGCTCGCTCAACCCGCGGCACACGGTGGGCGGCATCGTGGCCGAGCCGCTGCGGGTCCACCGGACGGGTTCGCGCGGCCGAGCGCACGCGCCCGCGTGGCCGAGCTGCTGGCGCTGGTCGGGCTGCCCGAGGACGCCGCCGGACCGCTATCCGCACGAGTTCTCGGGCGGTCAGCGCCAGCGCATCGCCATCGCCCGCGCGCTCGCGCTGGAGCCGAAGCTGATCGTCGCGGACGAGGCGGTCAGCGCGCTCGACGTCTCGGTGCAGAGCCAGATCATCAACCTGATCGCCGACCTGCGGCGCCGAGCTGGGCCTGTCGATCCTCTTCATCAGCCACGACCTGTCGGTGATCCGCCACGTCACGCGACCGGATCGCGGTGATGTACCTCGGACGCGTGGTCGAGATCGGCCCGGCCGAGGAGATCATGGAGGACCCGCAGCACCCCTACACGCAGGCGCTGCTGTCGGCGGTGCCGCGGCCCGGTGCTGCCGCGGGCCGAGCGGATGCTGCTGCAGCGGCGAGGTGCCGGACCCGGCCGACCCGCCGCCGGGCTGCGTCTTCCACACGCGCTGCCCGCAGGCGGTGGAGCCGTGCGACCGGGTGCGACCGGCCGCGCGCTGCCCGATCCGGACACCGCCAGGGCCCGATCCGCGGGCCGAGGTCGCATGTCACCTTTACCGCGCGCCATGACGCCGAGGAGCGGCTGGTCCGCGCTTTCCCGCCGTCGCCGACGCGGTCGAGGCCGGCCGCATCCCCGGCGCGGTGCTCGGGCGTCGTCGACGCCGACGGGCGACGCGCCGTGCGCGTCGTGGGCGCTCGCCGCAGCTGCGAGCCCGAGACGCGCGCCGATGGACGCGAGGAGACCTGGTTCGACCTCGCCTCGCTGACCAAGGTGATCTTCACCACGCGCGCGCATCCTCGCGCTGGCCGAGGCCGGCACCATCGACCTCGACGCGCCGCTGACCACGCTGCTGCCCGACCTGCGCCAGTACGATCCGGCTGCCTGGGAGCGGCGGGTCACCTTCCGCCAGTGCCTCGGCCACCAGACGCCGTTCCCGGCGGTCGAGCCGATCTACACCTACGGCCGCGACCCGACCTGCTGCGCGCCTTCGTGCTGCAGCGCGAATGGCGCGGCCGGGCCGCCGGTCTATTCCGACATCAACTTCATCCTGCTCGGCACTCGCGCTCGAGCGCCATCGCGGGGCGCGGCATCCGCGACATGGAGCCCGGGCCCCGGCTTCGCCTGGAGCGCCGATCCCGCCCGTGACGGCCGCGACCGAGCACTGCACCTGGCGCCACCGCGTGCTCTGCGGCGAGGTGCACGACGACAACTGCGCCGCGCTGCAGGGCGCCGGCCATGCCGGCCTCTTCGGCACCGCCGCCGCGCGTGCTGGACTTCGGCGCAGGGCCTGCTCGACGGCACCGGCGCGCCGGCCGAGGCCATCGCGGCTGATGCGCGCGCCGCTGTCGGCCAGCCGCACCCATGGCTGGGAGCGGCGCTACGACGGCTGGTCGGGCGGCGAACCTGCTGCAGCCGGCAGACCATCGGCCATACCGGCTTCACCGGCACCGGGCTCTGGATCGATTTCGCCGCGCGGCCACGCCTGGACGCTGCTGACCAACCGCATCCACCCGACCCGCCACTTCGACAGCGGCATCGCCGAGCTGCGCCGCGGTCGGTCGGCGTCGGTGGTCGCCGCCTGAGCGGAGAGCTTCATGCAGCCGATCTGGGCCGTCGGGCCTGATGACCGGCACCGTGCTCGACGGCAATATCGACGTGGCGCTGATCCGCACCGACGGCGAGACGCGTCGGCGAGTTCGGCGCCTATACGCTGGCGCCCTACCCGCCCGGGCTGCGCGACCTGCTGGCCGAGACCCTCGCAGGCGGCGCGCGCCTGGAACTTCGAGGGGCCCGAGCCGGCCATCTTCGCCGAGGCCGAGGATGCGCTGACCCGGGCGCAGTCCGAGGCGGTGCGCGGCGCTCGTCGCCGACGCCGGGCTGGAGCTCGAGCAGATCGGCGTCGTCGGCTTCCACGGCCAGACCGTGCTGCACCGCGGCCCGCCGCCGGGCCGCCTCGGCCCCACCCGGCAGCTCGGCGACGGCGGCGCTGATGGCGCGGCTGCTGGGCGTGCCGGTCGCCTACGACTTCCGCTCGGCCGACGTCGCGGCGGGCGGGCAGGGGGCGCCGCTCGCGGCCGGCCTACCACCGCGCGCTCCTGCGCGGGATCGGCGGCGGATGCCGGACGACGGCGGTGCTGAACCTCGGCGGGGTCGCCAACGTCACCTGGTGGGATGGCGGAGCGGATCGTCGCCTTCGACACCGGCCCCGCCAACGCGCCGATCAACGACTTCATCAAGCGCCCACGGCCTGGGCGAGATGGATCGCGACGGCGCCCTGGCCCGCGCGGGCCGCGTGGACGAGGCGCGGCTGGACGAGGCTGCTCGACCACCCCTACCTGGCGGCACCCTGCGCCCAAATCGCTCGACCGGTTCGACTTCACCGCCGAGATGGCCGACGGGCCTCGGCCCCGAGGACGGCGCGGCGACCCTCACCGCCTTCACCGGCGGCCGCCGTGGGCCGGGGGCTCGACCTGCTGCCGGAGCGCCCCGAGCGGCTCATCGTCTGCGGCGGCGGGCGGCACAACCCGGCGATGATGGACGGTGCTGGGCGCCCGCGCCGGTGTCGAGGCGGTGCCGGCCGAGGCCGTCGGCTGGCGCGGCGACGCGATCGAGGCCGAGTGCTTCGCCTTCCTCGCCGTGCGCGGTCCTGCGCGGCCTGCCGATCAGCTTTCCGACGACCACCGGCGCGCCGCGACCGCTGACCGGCGGCCGCCTCGCCCGGCCCGAGCGCGATCGGGCCGGGACCTGAGTCCCGTGGGAGGCGCGACGGCGCGGGCAGTTTGGCGGGGACGGCTGCGGCGAGGTGGGCTAACCTGCAGTGCGGAGGCGGGCTGCCAGTGACCATGTGCGCGATGACAGGACGGGTGGCGGCGGTCGCGCTTGCGGCGCTGACGGCCACGGCGGCCGAAGCCTCGACCTGCCGCCTTGCGCTCAGCCTGGCGATCGACGTCTCGTCGTCGGTTGATGCCGCGGAATACCGGCTGCAGCTCGACGGGCTGGCGCAGGCGCTTCGCGATCCCGAGGTGCGCCAGGCATTCCTCGGCGTCGGGGGCACGTGGGTGGCGCTGCAGATCTTCGAGTGGTCGGGCGAGGGCGAGCAGGCGCTCGTGCAGGACTGGGTCGAGGTGCGAAGCGCCGCCGAGCTCGACCGCGTGGGCGCGGCCCTGTCGCGCCACGGCAGGCAGTTCGCCGGCGGCCAGACCGCCATCGGCGACGCGCTCGACTTCGCCCTGGCGCAGATGCAGCGGGCGCCGGCCTGCTGGTCGCGCACCATCGACGTCTCGGGCGACGGGCAGAGCAATGTCGGCATCAAGCCGCAGGACCTCTACTGGGAGCGCGAGTTCGACGACATCACCGTGAACGGGCTGGCGATCGAGGCGGGCTTCGCCGCGCTGGCCCAATATTACCGTAGCTTCGTCATCCATGGCGCCGACGCCTTCGTCATCACCGCGACCAGCTTTGCCGACTTCCCGCGCGCCATCCGCGAAAAGCTCGTCCGCGAGCTGGGTGTGCCACGTGTGGGGATGCTGATGGGCGGGCGCGGCGAATGGCCGGGAACGACCGGCGTCGCAGGGGCGGGGGGAACGAATGCCCCCGGCGGCGGGTTTCCTGTGCGGTGACCGCGCCGGTCCGGCGCCCGTCACCTGGCAATGCGGGAGGATGCTATGACCACGATTTCCATGCGCCTTTTCGGCGCGGCCTGCGCCATTTCGCTGGCGTTCCCAGCGATGGCCCAGGAGGCGGCCGAGCCGGGCGACGACCTTGCGACGCCCGAGACCAACAACGCGGCCGAGACCGCGTCGCGGGCCAACAGCGCCCGCTGGGACGCGGACGGAGACGGAACCATCAGCGGCGCCGAATGGCAGGCAGGCTGGGACGAGCGCGACCTGTTCGCCCAGTGGGATGAGAACGGTGACGGCAACCTGACGTCCGAGGAGCTCGCGCGGGGCTTCCTCGACCGCTACGACGAGGACGGCAGCGGCGCGATCGAGGAATACGAACAGGGCGAGCTTGGCCGCGAGATGGGGGCCGACGGCTTCTTCGCGCCGGCGGGCGGCCGATTCCGCTCGCGATGGCGTGATGCCGCCGCCGCCGCCGCGGGTCCCGCTGGGGGGCAATCCGTGCTAGGATCGCGAACGAGTTGCAGCGGAGCACGGTGATGATCCGGTACGTCTTGCCCCTCATCCTCATGGCGCTGACCGCGCCAGCCACAGCCGGGCCGTTCGAGGCCGCGCTGGACGCCTACAAGCGCGGCAATGGCGAGATGGCCCTGACCCTGTGGCGAACGCTGGCCGACGCGGGCGACACGGCGGCGCTTTTCAATGTGGGCGTTCTTTACGAGCACGGCCGCGGCGTGCCGCAGGACCTTGCAGAGGCGGCGCGCTGGTACGGACGTGCCGCTGATCTGGGCGACGTGTACGCGCAGACGAAGCTGGGGGCTCTCTACGCCGAGGGCAAAGGCGTCGATCGTGATCTGGAGCAGGCCGCTCAGTGGTATGAGCGCGCGGCCGAGCGCGACCATCCCACCGCCCAGTACGCACTGGGTACGCTTTACGCGAACGGGCGCGGCGTGCCGAAGGACCTGGGGATGGCGGCAAAATGGTATGGCCGCGCCGACAGCAACACCTGCACGACATCGGCGGTAACGACGGCAGACGGGCTGCGCAATCGCAGCGCGCTGGGCCAGCCGCAGGGGTGACCGGCGGCCAATCGGCCGACGGAGACCGGGAGGAAGCGCCGCTCTCGCCCCGGCGGGCCGAGTGGCGAACGGTGGGGAGGGTATTACCATGGCTTTATTCGGTTCGCTCGCGCGGGGGGTCGCCCTGGCTGCCCTGCTTGCGCCGGCCGCCTTGGCGGACGCGTTCCAGGACGGCGCCGCCGCCTATGAGGGGGGCGATCCCGCAGCCGCCGCCGAGGCCTGGCGGCCGCTGGCCGACGAGGGAGATCCCGCGGCGCAGCTCAACCTCGGGATCCTCTACGACCAGGGCGAGGGGGTGGAGCAGGACCGCGGTGAGGCGATGCGCCTCTACCAGATGGCGGCCGAGCAGGGAAACGCCGACGCCGCCTACAACCTCGGGCAGATGTATGAAGCGGGAGAGGGCGCCGAGGCCGACATGGCCGAGGCCGAGCGGTGGTATCGCGCCGCCGCCGAGGACGGCGATGTCCTGGCGCAGTACAGGCTCGGCATGCTGTTCTCCGAGGGGAAGAGCGTGCCCGAGGACCAGGCCGAGGCGGCAAAGTACTTCGAGATGGCGGCCGAGCAGAGCACGCGCCGTCGATGTTCAAGCTGGCGTCGATGTATGCGATGGGCGCGGCGTCGAGCGGAGCCTCAGCAAGGCCAACGAATGGAACGAGCGGCCGACATCGCCCAGATGTCGGGCGAAACCGCCACCGCCTGCACCCAGCGCTAGCTGCACACCATCGAGACCTGTCGCCGCAAGTCGCCGCGCCTCGAATAGGGCGGTTCAGCGTCGGACCGCCGGCGTCTCGATCGGCAACCCGCGCCCGCGCCACGCGACGTAGAGTTCGAGCGCGAGGTAATCTTCCGAGCCGTACTCGTCCGGCTCGGCCCGCAGCGCGGTGTTGCACCAGACGAACATCCGGTGCCGCGATGCCACCGACCGCCACATCAGACGGTAGATCGGAAAGCCGTTGACCTGACCCTGGCTCATCACGTCGCCCCGCAGCAGCATGCCGGCCGCTACGTCGTGGCACTGCGTGCAGGCCAGGTCGAGTTGCCCGCGCCGGGTGAAGTAGTAGTCGCGCCCACGTTCGAAAAACGGCTGCGCCGGGCCGTCCACCTTCACGTCCATCGGCAGTCCGCGCGACTGGTGCGAAACGAAGGCCGTCAGCGCGAGAAGCTCGTCCAATTCGTAAGCATAGGGCTCGGCGCCCATGAACTCGGTCCGCATCTCGTTGATGACCGTCTCGAGGTTGATCAGCCCGCCTGCATCCTCGTCGTACCGGGGATAGCCCGTCGCGACGCCGCGCATCGATTCCGCCGCGTCCTCGTGGCACGAGGCGCACGACTTGCCCTCGCTGCCCTCGACCCGGTCCCAGAGCCGTGCGCCGTCCTCGACCGCGAACATGCCGGGGTTCAGGAAGTCATCGTCCTGCAGCGCCCGCGTCGTCTCGGCGAGGTAGGAATAGCCCGAGCGGGGGGCCTCGTCCTCGGCCGGCTCGGGTATTTCGGCGACGGCGGCGTCGGGCGATCCCTTCAGCGAGGCCAGGTAGGCCACCACGTCCTCGACCTCCTGCGCCGAGTAGATCGGGCGCCCGCGGAACCGCTCGAGCACGCGGTAGAGCCCTTCGACGCGGTGGTACGAGGGCATGACGGTCTCGGGGTCGAGCGCCTTGGCGTCGACCACCCGCAGCCGCAACTCGGCCGGGGTGAAGCGCGCGCCGATGCCGTGGAGCGGCGGGCCGATCCGTCCGTGGTCCGGCTCTTCGGGGATCGGCATCTGATGGCAGATGAGGCAGGTGGCCTTGTCGAGGTCGCGCACGATCTGGCGGCCGCGGGCCGGGTTGCCGGGGGAATCCGTCAGCGGCTCGGGGATGCCGTCATCCACGATCCGGTAGGAGGCGACCTCCTGCCCGTGGCCGGCCGTCGCGCCCATCGCCGCGAGCAGCGCCAGGGCGAGCAGGCGGCGGGTCATCGGCGCTCAGCCATACATGTCGGCGGTGATGCTGGCATACCATCCGCGGGCATAGTCGGCCTCGTGCTTGCGGAACTCGGGATCGGCGTCCAGCGGGCTGACGCCGCCCGCGCCTTCGACCGCCACGATCATCCCGTCCGCGCCCAGCCGGAAGACGTCGGCCACCGAGATGCCGTAGTCGGGGCCGACAAGGCTGTAGCAGGTGTTGATGAACGACGGCACCGGAAGCGCCCCGTCGCGCAGAAGCGCCGCGACGGCCAGCGCGCAGAGCTTGCCCTGGCTCGAGGCCGAGAAGCCTGACTTGGGCATGGCGCCCGCGATCACCGCGTCGCCGATCACGTGGATGCCCGGAACGGCGCGGGATTCGAACGTCGCCTGGTCACCACGCACCAGTCGTCGCCCTCGGTAAGGCCGGCCGCGCGGGCGAGATCGGCCGCCCGCTGCGGCGGGATCACGTTCGCCACATCGGCGGTGTGGGTCGCGAACTCGCTGACGATGGTCCGTTCGGCGGGATCGACGCGGAGCACCCGGCCGCTCTCGGCGAAGGGCAGCCACTCGATCATGCCGGGATAGAGCTCCTCCCACCCCTCCATGAAGAGCGGCCTGTTTCGAGAACCGTCCTTGGCGTCGATCAGCAGGATCTTCGAGCGGGGCTTGTTCGTCTTGAGGTAGTGCGCGACCAGGCTGGCGCGCTCGTAGGGGCCGGGCGGGCAGCGGAAGGGGTTGGCGGGAATCGCCATGGCGAAGACGCCGCCATCCTCCATCGCCCGAAGCTGGTCGCGCAGCAGGACGGTCTGCGGCGCCGGCCTTCCAGGCGTGGGGCATGATCTCGGCCGCGGCCGGGTCGTAGCCCTCGATCGCGTCCCAGATGAAGTCGATGCCTGGCGACAGGACCAGACGGTCGTAGGGCACGCTGCCCCCGTCGGCGAGGCGCACGCTGCGCCCCTCGGCATCGATGGCCTCGGCGCGGGCGACCACCACCTCGACCCCGTCGCGGCGGAGGCCGTCGAACTCGTAGGTGATGAAGGACGGCTCGTTCATGCCGGCGATGACGGTGTTGCTGAAGGGGCAGGTGGCGAAGGCGGAATGCTCGTTGATGAGCGTGACCTCGACGTCGGGCGCGGCCCGGCGGAGGTAGCGGGCGCAGGTCGCGCCGCCGAAGCCGCCGCCGACCACCACCACGCGACCGGCCGATTGCGCCCCGGCCAGGCGCGGGCATGCCAGCGCGAGCGACGCCGCGCCGGCCGAACCCAGGACATCTCTGCGCGTCACGGGACGGGTCATGGCCGGGCCTCGTCATTCTGCGTCGCGAGGTATTGCGACAGCGCCTCGATCTCGGGGTCGGTGTAGCCCCGGGCGATGCGGTTCATGATCGTCCCCTGCCGCTCGCCGCTGCGGAATTCGCGCAGCGCGGTCGCCATCTTGTCCGCGGACAGGTTGGCGATCGCCGGGATTGCGCCTGGGCTCTTGCCCCCGGGCCCGTGGCAGTTGGCGCAGGACTGCGCCAGCGCGACGGGCGTCAGGTCCTGCGCCGGCGCGCCGGCCGGCAGCAGCCAGATTCCCATGGCGAGGATCGCCCACCGGCAGGCGAACGCCGCCCGCCGCGGTCCTTCGCATGTCACATGGTTGTTCGCGCGAGCCATGTCCGCAGTCCTCCGTCGCCGCTTCGGGGCCCGAAACCGGTCGCGACCGCCGAAATTGCGCCTCTCCCCGGGCGCGGCCGCGACACCGGCACGACCCGAAGCTAGTCGAGACTTGACGTTAGGGGAAGGGCTCTCGCTTTCCTGCGCGATCGTGAGCCGGCGCAACTTGACCGGAGGGCGCGGAAGGTCACACTTCGGTGCTGGCCAGCGGTCGCGGACGACGCGGCAGAAGGAGGGTTTCGATGGCGCAGGCTTGGTCTCTGACGCGGCGGCGGTTCATGGCAGGCGCCGGGGCCGGGATGGCGTCGGGGCTGCTGGCGGCGTCGCGCGCGGGCGCGCAGGTGACGGACCTGCGGGGGTTCGACCCGCTGTGGCGCGATGCCGACGACGCGCTGAGGGCGTTCTTCGGCCCGGTCGAGTTCCTGGACGAGGGCCTCTACCTCGACCTGCCGCAGCATGCCGACGTGGGCAGTTCGGTGCCGCTGACGGTGCGCGTCGACTCGGAGATGACCGAGGCCGACTATCCGCGCGTCGTCCACATCCTGGCGCATGGCAATCCGACGCCGCACATCCTGTCGGTCTGGTTCAAGCCCGAGGCCGGCCGCGCCGAGTTCAGCACCCGCATCCGCCTCGAGACGACGCAGACCGTCACCGGCGCCGTCGAGATGAGCGACGGGCGGCACATCCGCTTCGACCGCGACATCTCGGTCAGCTTCGGCGCCTGCGGGCAGGTCGGATCGGGCGACAACGACGACATCGCCGCCTTTCAGCCCGAGACGCGGGTGAGCGTTCCCGAGACCGCCCGTCGCGGCGAGATCATTCCCATCCGCGCGGTGATCTCGCACCCGATGGAGACGGGAATGCGGTTGAACGCGACCGAAGAATGGATCCGCAAGCGGATCATCTCGCGCTTCGGCTGCACCCATGCCGGCGTCGAGTTCTTCAAGGCGCGCCTCTATCCGGCCGTCGCGACGAACCCCTACTTCTCGTTCTTTGCCCGCGCCGAAGAGAGCGGGCCGTTCGAGTTCAGCTGGTACGACATGACCGACCTGACATTTACCGATCGGGCCGAATTCAAGGTCGTCTGACGCCCCCTCCTGCGGACCTCTCCTCGCGCAGCGGTTGAAACAATCCTGCGCCGCCGCCCCTCTCGGTCCTATTCTTCTTGCAGGTCTGCCTTCCGTAGGGTCATACTCGGGCAGTCACCGCTATCATCTGGGAGGATAGTCGTGAACGGTCGGCGTCCGCGTCGCGCCGGGTGACGAACAACAAACTCACCGACATGGGAGGAGAGCCCTCATGAGTTTCACCCTATCCGTCAACGGAACGGACCACGAGATCGACGTCGAGCCCGAAACGCCACTGCTGTGGGTGCTGCGCGACGTGATCGGCCTGACCGGAACCAAGTACGGCTGCGGGATCGCCAAGTGCGGCGCGTGCACTGTGCACGTGGACGGACAGCCCGTGAAGTCGTGCAACGTCAACGCCGCCAGCGTGAGCGGGCGGGAGGTGACGACGATCGAGGGTCTTTCGCCGGACAACAGCCACCCCGTCCAGAAGGCCTGGGTCGACCTCACGGTGCCCCAGTGCGGCTACTGCCAGTCGGGCCAGATCATGTCTGCCGCCGCGCTGCTCGCGCGGAGCCCGCAGCCGACCGATCAGGAGATCGACGCGGCGATGGCCGACAACCTGTGCCGGTGCGGGACGTACCTGGCGATCCGCGAGGCGGTCCACGCCGCCGCGGAGCAAGGCTAATTGGGGGGAGCTAGACGAACATGACAAAGCTTGAAGTATCGCGCCGGACATTCATACGCACCGCCGTCGCGGCGGGCGGCGGAATGATCCTGGGCTTCCACATTCCCGGTCTGGATGCGGCCTATGCCCAGTCGGTAATGCCAAAGCCCTGGGAGGGGCTGGAAGACGGCAACGAGATCAACGCCTGGCTCGCCATCGATCCCGACGGCGTCTGCACCGTGCGCTGCCCGCACACCGAGATGGGGCAGGGCGCGATGACATCGGTCGGGATGATGATCGCCGAAGAACTGGACATCCCGTGGGAGGACATCCGCGTGGTCATGGCCAGCGCCAACCGTCACGTGACGGAGGGTGAGGTCTATGTGAACATGTCCACCGGCGGCTCGAACGTCGTCCGCAACCGGCACCCGCACATCATGCAGGCCGGCGCCTCGGCGCGCGAGCGCCTGAAGGAGGCGGCGGCGCAGGAATGGGGCGTCGACCGGTCGGAGGTCACGGCCAAGCAGGGCGTCCTGACGGCCGGCGACAACCGCGGAACCTACGGCGACTTCGCAACCGCCGCGGCCGGCGTGACGCTCGAGCGAGGAGCCGCAGATCAAGCCCTACGGCGACTGGTGGCTGATCGGCACCGAGGTGCCGCGCATCGACGTGCCGGTCAAGACCGACGGCAGCGCGACCTACCACATCGACGTCCGCATACCCGACATGGTCTACGCCGCCGTCGCGGCGTCGCCGGTGCCGGGCGGCCGGCTGAAGAGCTACGACTTCGACGCGATCAAGGATCGGCCGGGCGTCATCGCCGCGGTCGAGCTGCAGCAGACCGCGGAGGAGCTGTCGAACGCCGACCTCAGGAGCGGGATCGCGGTGGTCGCGGACAACTACTACCGCGCCAGGACCGCGCTCGACCTCATGCCGATCGAGTGGGATTTCCAGGGTAACGACCAGTACAGCTACTCTGGCATGGACTCCAAGGCGCAGGAGCTACTGGGCGAGGAGGCCGAGCACGCCGAGGAGGTGCGCGGCGACCCGCGCCCGATGATCTCGGACGCGCAGGACGTGGTGACGGGCGACTATTCCCGGCCCTACGAGGCGCACGTGACGATGGCGCCACCCTCGGCCGTGGCCGATGTCACGCCCGACAAGGTGGATGTCTGGAGCTTCACCCAGAACGTGTCGGCAACGCTTCTGCTGGCGGCCGAGCAGGCGGGGATGGATCCGTCCCAGGTCTTCGTCCACGGCAGCTACATGGGCGGCGGCTTCGGCAACGGCAACCACACCGACGTGCCGCGCCAGGCGGTCGAGGTCTCCAAGCAGGTCGGCCGCCCGGTCAAGGTGGTCTGGTCGCGCGAAGAGGACGTGATGCAGAACCGGGCGCGGCCGCCGGTCTGGGCGCGCTTCCAGGCGGTTCTGGGCGACGACGGCCTGCCGACCGCGTGGCTCAGCCGGGCGGTGGGCGAGTCGCAGCGGCCGGACTATGCTGACCGCGCCATCGCCAACATGCCCTACAACGTGCCGAACTACCGCTACGAGCGGCACATCGTGCCCTCGAACATCCCGATCGGGCCGCATCGCGCGCCTGGCGTGAACTCGAACACCTTCGCGATCGAGCAGTTCGTCGACGAGATGGCCCTCGCCGGCGACTGGGATCCGCTCGAGTGGCGGATCAAGATGACCGAGGGCAACGAGCGCTATCAGCGCGTCCTTCAGAAGATGAAGGAGATCGGCGGCTTCACGCCCGAACTCGGCCGCGGCCAGGGCATGGGCGTCGCGGTGGTCGAGGACCACGGCACGATCGCCGGCGCGATTGCGACGGTCGAGGTGACGCGGCGCGGCACGCTCTACATCGACAAGGTCCTGCTGGTGACGAACAGCGGCTACGTCCTCAACCCGCGGGCGGCCACCGAGCAGATCAAGAGTTCGGTGGCGTGGGAGCTGAGCCACGCGCTCTACGGCGGGCTCCGCTTCGAGAACGGCAGGTTCATGAACACGAACTTCGACACCTACCACATCATGCGGATCCCCGACATGCCGGAGGTCGAGCACGTGTTCGCGCCGTCCGAGGATCAGTGGTGGGGCGGCTACGGCGAGCCCGGCGGCCCGCCGACCCCGGCCGCGGTGGCCAACGCCATCTACTTCGCAACCGGCAAGCGGGTGCGGACGACGCCCATCCTGGCGCACGACCTCACCTGGAGCTGATGCGCCTCTGAAAGGGCCCGCAGGGGCCTCGCGGCCGGGAGAGCTTCTCCCGGCCGCATTTCGTTTTGGGGCCTTCGCGTCGGTCCTGCGAGGCGCGGGAGCACCGGGGGGTCTGCGGTCAGCGGGTGGGGCGCGTGACGATGCCTCGAACCGCCGTCGCCATGAAAAGACTTGCGCGGCCGGCAGAGGTGCGCCGCCGCGCTTCATGCGCTGGCCGGTGCCGGGCGGGCCCATGCGCTCGGGTGAGTTCAGGCGCCGAGGCGCGGGGTGGGGGGCGCCCTCCACCGCCACCTAAAGGCGCCGCGCGGACGGAGGCCGGGGGGCAGGGCGGCGATGGCGCCGGTTCAGTGGCGTTCGATCTCGGCGCGCACCTCGCGGACGGTGTTCTCGACGTCGTCCCAGGCCGGCCGGTCGCTGAACCTGTCGCGCACGAAGGCGGCCAGCGCGACCATCTGCTCATCGTTGATCTGGATGGCGCGGGCCGGCATCGACCGGTCGAGCGAGCCGAGGGGCGGGCGGATGCCCTTGAGTGTGACGCGCACGAGGTTCGCGGCGTCGGGCGCATGGATCGAGGTGGTGAGGGGCAGCGGCACGCTCTGGCCCTGGAACTTGTGGCACTCGCTGCATTCCGACTCGAAGACGCGCGCCCCCTCGGCCAGCAGCCCGTCGTCGGGGATCGGCGGGCTCTCGGGGTTGCCCCACTGGAGCTTCTCGGCCGCGGCGCGGGCCTGCTGTTCGACGGCTTCCTGCTCGTCCTTGGGCAGCTCCCCGCCCTTGGCCGACATGATGTAGGCGGCAATGGCGAACGCCTCGTCCTCGGACTGGTCGTAGAGGTCGTTGACCACCGGCGTCATCGGGCCGGCGGCGATGCCGTGGTTCTCGTGCCAGCCGTCGATCAGGTAGTCGACGAGCGAAAACAGCGTCCACGGGATCGGCGCCGGCGCGTCCGCGTTCAGCGGCGGCACGTACCACCCCTCGGCCCGCGACCCGGCGAAGACGCGCGGGCCGGTCTTGTCGGCCGCGCCGAAGCGGTTGCGCGGCGTGTGGCACGCGCCGCAATGCCCCAGCCCCTCGACCAGATAGGCGCCGCGGTTCCATTCCTCGTCGTGCTCGGGGTCGGGCTCGAACTCGGCCGCGTCGAGGAACAGCAGGTTCCAGCCCGCCACCAACTGGCGGATGTTGAACGGGAACGACAGCTCGTTCTCGCGCGGCTCGGCGACGACGGGCTCGCGCGTCATCAGGAAGGCGTAGATCGCGCGCAGGTCGTCCTCGCGCACCCGGGTGAAGTAGTCGTAGGGGAAGGCGGGATAGAGCTGCTGCCCCTCGCGGTCGATGCCATGGTGCATGGCGCGGATGAACGCCTCCTCCGACCAGGTGCCGATGCCGGTGTCGGGGTCGGGGGTGATGTTGGTGGTGTGGATCACGCCGAAGGGCGTCGGCAGCGCCAGGCCGCCAGCGAAGGGCTGGCCGCCGGGGGCGGTGTGGCAGACGCCGCAATTGCCGAGGCCCGCCAGCTTCTCGCCCTCTTCGACGAGGGCGGGATCGAACGAGGTGGGATCGGGCGGCGCGATCGCCGCGATCGTGGGGTGGCGGGCGGCCCAGGCGTAGGCGCCCGCGGCGACGACCACGATGAGCACGACGAGAACGATCGCGATCTTCTTCACGGTCTGGAACCCTCGTTCTGCGGGCGGGCGAGCGGCGGCGTCTGCCGGGCGGCGGGCACGCCGGGCGTGCTGTCGATGTCGTGCAAGGTGGTGTCCTCCCCGAAGTCCGGCCTTGTCAGGCGTCGGCGCGCGCGGCCGTTTTCGCAAAGATGTCCGCAAATTGCCGCAGGGGCAACCGCTTCCGGACGGCTCTCCGCGGATCCCGCGCGGACCTTGTGCGGGCGGCTCAGGCCCCGGCCGACCCGTCGGACGACCGCGTGGGAACCTGAACGATCTCGGTCTTCCACGCGGCACACCGCGCGGCGAGCGGCGCGGGCACGGGGCGGTCGGTGAACAGGACGTCGATCTCGCCCAGCGAGGCGATGCGCAACGGGGCCGAGCGGCGGAATTTCGACGCGTCCGCCACCAGGTAGCGCCGGCGCGCCTGGCGCAGGATCGCCTGGCTGACGCCGACCTCCTGCATGTCGAAGTCGAGGAGATCGCCCTCGTCGTCGAGCGCCGAACAGCCGACGATGGCGACATCGAACTTGAACTGCTCGATCGCCTGGATCGTCAGATGCCCCACAAGCCCGCCGTCGGACCGCCTGAGCGCGCCGCCGGCAACCACCACCTCGCATTCGCTGTCCTTGGCCAGGATGGTGGCGACGTTCATGTTGTTGGTGACGACCATCAGGCTGCGGTGGTGGACCAGCGCCCGCGCCACCGCCTCGGTGCTGGTGCCGATGTTCAGGAAGATCGACGCGTCGCTCGGGACGCGCGTGGCGCAGGCGGCGGCGATGGCCCTCTTGGCGTCTTCGTTCAGCGCGCGGCGGTGCTCGTAGCCGATGTTCGAGATCCCCGAGGGCAGGATCGCGCCGCCGTGGACGCGGCTGAGCATGCCGGCATCGGCAAGCTCGGCCAGATCGCGGCGAATGGTCTGCGAGGTGACGCCGAAGTGCCCGGCCAGCCCCTCGACCGTCACCTTCCCCTCGCGGCGGGCGATGTCGAGGATCTCGGGCTGGCGAAAGCTCTGCGGCATGGACGCTCCTCTCGAAGGAAGTGTGAGCCGTCCCGAGCAAAAAACAACAGATTCGAAAACGGGGGCCTCGGCCGAGGCAGGTGACGCGGCTCCCGCATCCGTCTGCCGGAACGCGTTCGCGGCCCGTGGATGCGGGGCGCAAGGCCGATCAGGGCGGAGGCGCGCAGGGATGGCCGAGGCACGAAATTCGATCAGAACCGAAAATGTGGTTCTCCCCTCGGCCGCAACTCTGCTACGATCCTTCGTGAACCCGATCGGCGCCGCCTGGGGAGGGGGACCCTGAGACATTCTTTTGCGGATGACTCGACCGCCGCGTGCCGGCCGCACGGCTCCGACCGGGGCCGCCGCCAGCGACGCGACGCGGCAGGCAGGGGCCGATGACGCTGGTCCTCGACGGCGTGTCGAAGGTGGCGGGGTCGCAGACGCACATCCACCCGACCGACCTTACGCTTCGGAAGGGCACGATGAACGTGCTGCTGGGGCCGACGCTGGCGGGCAAGACCTCGCTGATGCGCCTGATGGCGGGCCTCGACGTGCCCAGCACCGGGCGCATCCTGTGGAACGGCGAGGACGTCACCGGCATGCGGGTGCAGGACCGCAAGGTGGCGATGGTCTACCAGCAGTTCATCAACTACCCGTCGATGACCGTCTACGACAACATCGCCTCGCCGCTGCGGCTGACCGGGCTCCGGCGGGACGAGATCGACCGGCGGTGCGCGAGACGGCGGCGATGATGAAGCTGACGCCGATGCTCGACCGCCAGCCGCTGGAGCTGTCGGGCGGGCAGCAGCAGCGCTGCGCGCTGGCCCGGGCGCTGGTCAAGGATGCGGGGCTGGTGCTGCTGGACGAGCCGCTGGCCAACCTCGACTACAAGCTGCGCGAGGAACTGCGCGCCGAGATCCCGCGGATCTTCGAGGAATCGGGCGCGATCTTCGTCTACGCCACCACCGAGCCGGAGGAGGCGCTGCTGCTGGGCGGCAACACCGCCACCCTGTGGGAGGGGCGGGTGACGCAGTTCGGCCCGACGCCGCAGGTCTACCGCCAGCCGGCCGACGCGACGACGGCGCGGGTGTTCAGCGATCCGCCGATGAACTTCCTGCCGGTGCTCAAGACGGGCGACGCGGATCGAGTTCGGCGACGGGCAGAGCGCGCCGGCGCTGGGGCGGCTGGGCACGCTTCGCCGACGGCCGCTACCTGGCCGGCTTCCGGCCGAACCACCTCGAGCTCGAGCAGCCACGTGCGGCGACGCGCTGCGAGTTCCGGCGCGACGCTGGCGGTGACCGAGATCACCGGGTCCGAGACCTTCGTGCATCTCGACCATCACGGCGAGCGCTGGGTCGGGCTGGTCCACGGCGTGCGCGACCTGCAATCCGGCGCGCTCGATCGACGGTCTTCCTCGACCCGCGCGCATGTCTACGTCTTCGGCGAGGACGGCGCGCTGGTCGCGCCCGCCGCCTACGCGCAGGCCGCCTGAGGGGGAGCGACGTCATGGCCAAGATCACCCTCGACAACCTCGCGCATTCCTACCTGCCCGACCCCAGTCGCGACGACGACTAGGCGCTGAAGGAGATGAACCACGTCTGGGAGGACGGGCAGGCCTACGCGCTGCTCGGCGCGTCGGGCTGCGGCAAGTCCACGCTGCTCAACATCATCTCGGGGCTGCTGCACCCCCAGCCGGGGCCGCATCCTGTTCGACGGGCGCGACGTGACGCAGCGCGCCCACGGCCGAGCGCAACATCGCGCAGGTGTTCCAGTTCCCGGTCGTCTACGACACGATGACCGTGCGCGAGAACCTGGCCTTCCCGCTGAGGAACCGCGGCGCCGACGCGGCCTACGTGACGCCGAGCGCGTGCAGGAGATCGCCCGCATGATCGGCATGGAGGACGTGCTCGACCGCAAGGCGCGCGGCCTGACCGCGGACGCCAAGCAGAAGATCAGCCTCGGCCGCGGCATGGTGCGCGAGGACGTGAACGCGATCCTCTTCGACGAGCCGCTGACGGTGATCGACCCGCACATGAAGTGGGAGCTGCGGACCCAGCTCAAGGCGCTGCACCAGCGAGTTCGGCCACACGATGATCTACGTCACCCACGACCAGACCGAGGCGCTGACCTTCGCCGACAAGGTGGTGGTGATGCACGACGGCCGCGTGGTGCAGATCGGCACGCCCGAGGAGCTGTTCGAGGCGCCGGCCCACACCTTCGTCGGCTATTTCATCGGCTCGCCGGGCATGAACGTGCTCGACGCGCGGGTCGAGGGGGCGACGGCGCCATGTCGAGCGGCCACGCGATCCCGCTCGGCGCCGGCTACGGGCCGCTGCCGGGCCGGGTGCAGATCGGCGTCCGGCCCGAGTTCGTGCGCCTCGTCGACGGGACGAGGCGGCTGCCGGTCAGCATCCGCCGGGTCGAGGACGTGGGCCGCCACAAGATCGTGCGCGCCGATTTCGACGGGCAGGAGATCAACGCGATCGTCGCCCGAGGGCGACCGCGATCTCCGACGGACGCCGACCGCGTCGACCTTCGACGCCGGCGCGCATCAACGTCTACGCCGACGACTGGCGCGTGGCGCCCGAGGGGCACGGAGCGGAGGCCGCCTGATGGACAAGACCGTCAACCAGAAGGCCTGGTTCCTGGTGCTGCCGGTGCTGGTGCTGGTGGCCTTCTCGGCGGTGATCCCGCTGATGACGGTGGTCAACTACTCGGTGCAGGACACCTTCGGGAACAACCAGTTCTTCTGGGCCGGCCTCGAGTGGTTCGAGGAGATGCTGCACTCCGACCGGATGTGCAACGCGCTGGGCCGGCAGATGCTGTTCTCGGCGATCATCCTCGCGATCGAGGTGCCGCTGGGCATCTTCGTCGCGCTCAACATGCCGAAGAAGGGCTTCTGGGCCAGCGTCTGCCTCGTCCTGATGTCGCTGCCGCTGCTGATCCCGTGGAACGTGGTCGGCACGATCTGGCAGATCTTCGGCCGGGTCGACATCGGGCTGCTGGGCTACACGCTCGAGGCGCTCGGCATCGACTACAACTACACCCAGGACGCGCTCGACGCCTGGGTCACCGTGATCGTGATGGACGTCTGGCACTGGACGTCGCTGGTGGCGCTGCTGGCCTATGCCGGGCTGCAGTCGATCCCCGACGCCTACTACCAGGCCGCCAAGATCGACCAGGCCAGCCGCTGGAAGGTGTTCCGCTACATCGAGCTGCCGAAGATGGCGGGCGTGCTGATGATCGCGATCCTGCTGCGCTTCATGGACAGCTTCATGATCTACACCGAGCCCTTCGTGGTCACCGGCGGCGGGCCCGGGCAACGCCACCACGTTCCTGTCGATCGACCTCGTCAAGATGGCGCTGGGCCAGTTCGACCTCGGCCCGGCGGCGGCGTTCTCGCTCATGTACTTCCTCGTCATCCTGCTGATCTCCTGGGTGTTCTACACCGTGATGACCAACCTCGACCGGAGGGGCACATGAGCAGCGACCGACACCACGCGACATCCCCGAGGACCGTCACCGCCGACCCGCGAGGAGGGCCGCACCCGCGTCGCCCGTCGGCCGCTGGCGTCCGTCGGGCAGCGCCGTGGTGATGGCGCTCTACCTGCTGTTCCTGCTGCTGCCGATCTACTGGCTGCGTGAACATGAGCCTGAAGACCAACACCGAGATCCTCAGCGCCTTCTCGCTCTGGCCGCGCAACCTGACCTTCGCCAACTACGAGACGATCCTGACCGACCCGAGCTGGTACATGGGCTACGTCAACTCGCTGATCTACGTGGTGATGAACACGGTGATCTCGCTCACCGTGGCGCTGCCGGCGGCCTACGCCTTCAGCCGCTACAGCTTCATGGGCGACAAGCACCTGTTCTTCTGGCTGCTGACCAACCGGATGGCGCCGCCGGCGGTCTTCGCGCTGCCGTTCTTCCAGCTCTATTCCTCGGTCGGGCCTCTTCGACACGCATATCGCGGTGGCGCTGGCGCATTGCCTGTTCAACGTGCCGCTGGCGGTCTGGATCCTCGAAGGCTTCATGCGCGGCGTCCCGAAGGAGATCGACGAGACCGCCTATATCGACGGCTACTCGCTTCGCCGCGGTTCTTCGTGAAGATCTTCATGCCGCTGATCGCCTCGGGCATCGGCGTCGCGGCGTTCTTCTGCTTCATGTTCTCCTGGGTGGAGCTGCTGCTCAGTCGCGCACGCTGACCGCGGTCGACGCCAAGCCCATCGCCGCCACCATGACCCGCACCGTCTGCGCCTCGGGCCTCGACTGGGGCGTGCTGGCGGCGGCCGGGGTGCTGACGATCGTGCCCGGCGCGCTCGTGATCTACTTCGTCCGCAACTACATCGCCAAGGGCTTCGCCCTGGGGCGGGTGTGATGGCTGATGCAGCAAGCACCGGTCAACGCACCTCAACCGCCCATGACGGCCCTGGTATCTGACCCCCATCGCGCACCTGCGACCTGCTTCTGACGCCGCCGGGGCGCGAGGCGGTCATCGCCTGGCACCGAGCCGATGATCAAGCATGGCTGGATGGCATGGACCTGGCCCACGGCGGTCTTCTTCGCGTCATCGCGGGGCTGCTGGTCATCTTCACGGTCCTGGCGATCCGCTACCCCGAGACGCCCCGGGTGGGCGTCCTGGGGATCGAGACGACGCGCGGCGACCGGCTGTTCATCACGCTTCTGGGCTCGGCCTTCATCAATCTGGCCTGGCTCGGGCTGATCAGCGGCCCAGCCAGTGGTGGTGCCCTGATCGTCTGCCTGATCTATGCCGCGGCGGTGTTCCGCTGGGTCTGATCGGACTTGCAGACGCGGTCGGACGGACAAGCGGCCGGCCGGACCGAAACGTTCGCTAAAAAGGGAGGAAACAGATGAACCTGACATTCAGATCCACCACGGCGCTGGCGCTGGCGCTGGCCCTGGCCGGACCGGCCTTCGCCGACATGGACGCGGCGCAAGCAGTTCCTCGACGACGAGATCGGCGGCATGTCGGCCCTGTCCCGCGAGGAGCAGGAAGCCGAGATGCAGTGGTTCATCGACGCCGCCCAGCCGTTCCAGGGCATGGACATCAAGGTGGTGTCCGAGACGATCACCACCCACGAGTACGAAAGCCAGGTGCTGGCCCCCGCCTTCACCGCGATCACCGGCATCAACGTCACCCACGACCTGATCGGCGAAGGCGACGTGGTCGAGAAGCTGCAGACCCAGATGCAGTCGGGCGAGAACATCTACGACGCCTACGTCAACGACTGCGACCTGATCGGCACCCACTGGCGCTACCAGCAGGTGCGCAACCTGACCGACTGGATGGCCGGCGAAGGCGCCGACGTGACCTCGCCCACGCTGGACCTCGACGACTTCATCGGCACTGCAGTTCACCACCGGCGCCCGACGGCAAGCTCTACCAGCTGCCCGACCAGCAGTTCGCGAACCTCTACTGGTTCCGCTACGACTGGTTCAACGACGAGAAGAACAAGGCCGACTTCAAGGAGAAGTACGGCTACGACCTCGGCGTTCCGGTCAACTGGTCGGCCTACGAGGACATCGCCGAGTTCTTCACCGGCCGCGACATGCGCACATGGGCGTCGACGGCGAGGTCTACGGCAACATGGACTACGGCAAGAAGGACCCGTCGCCTCGGCTGGCGCTACACCGACGCGTGGATGTCGATGGCCGGCATGGGCGACAAGGGCGAGCCGAACGGCCTGCCGGTCGACGAATGGGGCATCCGCGTGAACGAGAACTCGCCAGCCCGTCGGCGCCTGCGTCGACCCGCGGCGGCGCGACCAACTCGCCCGCGGCGGTCTATGCCGTCGACCAAGGCGATCGAGTGGCTGGACGAAGTACTCGCCGCCGCGGCCGCGGGCATGACCTTCTCCGAGGCCGGCCCGGTCCCGGCGCAGGGCAACATCGCCCAGCAGATGTTCTGGTACACCGCCTTCACCGCCGACATGGTCGGGCGAGGCGCCGACGCCGGTGATGAACGAGGACGGCACGCCCAAGTGGCGCATGGCCCCCTCCCCGCACGGCGCCTACTGGGAAGAGGGCATGAAGGTCGGCTACCAGGACGTGGGCTCCTGGACGCTGATGAAGTCGACCCCGGTCGACCGCGCCAAGGCCGCCTGGCTCTACGCGCAGTTCGTCACCTCGAAGACGGTGGACGTGAAGAAATCGGACGTGGGCCTGACCTTCATCCGCGAAGTCGACCATCAACTCGGACCACTTCACCGAGCGGGCGCCCAAGCTGGGCGGCCTGGTCGAGTTCTACCGCTCGCCCGGCGCGGACGCATGGTCGCCCACCGGCACCAACGTGCCCGACTACCCGAAGCTGGCGCAGCTGTGGTGGCAGAACATCGGCGACGCCATGTCCGGCGCGAAGACCGCGCAAGGAGGCGCTGGACAGCCTCTGCGAGCGAGCAGGAGCGGGTGATCGAGCGGCTCGAGCGCGCCGGCGTCCAGGGCGACCTCGGTCCGAAGCTGAACGAGCCGCAGGACCCGGAGTAATGGCTGAGCCAGCCGGGCGCGCCGAAGGCCAAGCTGGAGAACGAGGAGCAGGAGCCCGAGACGATCGCCTACGACGAGCTGATCAAGTCCTGGCAGGAGTGACGCCAGCCCGGTCGGGGCCCGCGGCCCCGACCACCCCGCCGCCGGCGACCGCCCGCGGCGCGCGCCGTCAGTAGACCTGGATTCCGGCGGTCACGCGGCGATGGAAGTCGCGGGCCAGCCGCTCGGCCTCGGCCAGCAGCCTTTCGCGGCCCTCGGGGGACGTGGGCACCTCGAGGCCGTAGAAGGCGACGCCCGCCTGCTCGCCATGCAGCCGGCCCAGCGGGACGCCGACGCTCGGCGCCTGCATGCGGTGCGGCCGGCCGCCCTCGACGAAGATCTCCTGGAACGCGTCGGTCCGCGCGACCTCGTCGAAGATCAGCGGGCGCGAGGAGTGGATGATGGCCTGGGGCACCGGGTCGTGCGCCTGGAAGCTGTGGTCGGCGTAGAATTCGAGGAAGGGCATCGGCAGCGTGCTGCAGAAGGGCAGGATCAGGCCGGTCTCGTTCGCGTAGCCGTAGCCCACGTGCTGGGCGCCGATCAGGTGGGCAAGGCGTTGCAGTTCGCGCTGCCACGCCTCGCTCTGGAAGCCCTCGGCCAGAAGCTCGTCTATGGAGGCCCGCGCGTCGCTCGGGCTCAGTCGCCGGGAGGATGTGGATGCGTCTTGTGCCGTCTGATCGAACATCGTTCCGTCGCCAAGAATTCAGCCGGCAGTCCGGATACGGCACGATCCGTTGCGATCTGGTTACGCGGCGTCGCCGCCCGGAGGCTCTCGGCGCGCAAGCCGGTCCACCCAGGCGGCGACGGCGGCGGCCATTGTCCGCAGGTGGTCGGCCGCCGTCAGGCCGGTGACGCGGCGGCGCGGCTTCAGGTCGTGGTCGCCGTCGGGCAGCCAGAGGATGTCGATTCGGTCCGACAGCGCGTAGTGCGCCACCTCGTCCTGGGTGCCCAGCGGGTCGCGGGTGCCCTGGCAGATCAGCGTCGGCGTCTCGAGATGCGCCAGATGGGCGGTGCGCGGCGCCTCGGGGCGGCCGCGCGGGTGGAACGGATAGCCCAGGCAGAGAAGGCCCGCGACGCGCCCCTGCCGATGCGCGTCGTCGGCGATCATGCTGGCGACGCGCCCGCCCATCGACTTGCCGCCGATGACGACCGGCCCCGCCGCGCCGAGGGCGTCGAGCGCCGCGCGGTACTCGGGCATCAGGCGCTCGGCCCGCGGCGGCGGGCGGCGGCCCCCGGCGCGGCGGGCGGCCATGTAGGCGAATTCGAACCGGGCGACGCGCAGGCCGGCCGCGCCGAGGGCGCCGGCGATCGCGGTCATGGCGTCGGAATCCATCGGCGCCCCGGCCCCGTGCGCCAGCAGGATCGTCGCGGGCGCCCCCGACGGGCCGTCGAGGAGGAAGCTCACGCGGGCGACCGGGCGGCGCGCGTGGCGAGCGGGCGAGGCGGTCGCGCCCTCATGCCCGGTCGCGGTGGATGGCGACGAGGCCCGCCAGCGTCGCCGCCTCGGCGTCCACCGTCTCGGGCCTCGCGCCCTGCGCCGCCAGCGCCGCGGCGTAGGCCCGCGCGGCCCCGTCCTCGCCCACCAGCGCGATGTTCTGGCCCAGCCAGTAGGGCCGGGCGGCGGCGAGCTCGATCCCGATCAGCGCCCCGGACAGGCGCGCGCGCGCCGCCTCGCCCGGCAGGTCGCCCAGCAGCGAGGCCGCCCGCAGCCCGAAGAGGCGCGCGGCCAGCATCTCGGGGCGGGAGATGGCGTCGGCCACGGCCTCGGCGAAGGCGGCGTCGTCCCAGCCGGCCTCGGGCACGGTGTGGTGCAGCACGGTGTGGGCGCGGATCGCGGCGAACATCTCGCCGGTCATGAAGGTGCGGAAGCTCACGATCTCGCCGGCGCTGACCTGCACCCACTTGGTGTGGCTGCCCGGCAGGCAGATCACGCCGTCGAAGTCGGGCCGACTGGCGAGGACGCCGGCGATCTGGGTTTCCTCGCCGCGCATCACGTCGGGCGGGTCCTGCTGGCAGAGGCCGGGGACGATCCGCACCGCCAGGCGCGGGTCGTTCGCCGGGGCCGGCGTGGCGCGATGGCCGGTGGGGCGGCACGGCACCGCCGCGTAGGGCGCGGGCGCCCAGCCCTGGCGCGCGCCGACCATGCCGCAGGCCAGCACCTCGGTGGTGCCGGGGCCGAGCCAGGGTTCGACCAGCGCCAGCAGCGCGGGCTCGAACTGGTCCTGCGCCAGGGTGTTCATCCCCGCCTCGGAGGCGGCGCTGTGGCGGGGCGCGGTCGTCGGCCGACATCGCCCAGGCGCGCAGGCGCGAGGTGCCCCAGTCGACGGCGATCCAGTCGGCACTCATGCCGTCACCCCCCTGACGAGGCGTCACCGCGCGCAGGCCGCGCGCACCGGGCGGATGGCGCGGGCCGAGCCGGTCAGGTGGATCTCGAGCGCGCCTTCGGGGCCGGCGATGCTGGCCCTGTCGCCGCCGATCAGCGCCTGCAGCGCGTCGGGGCCGGCGGCAAGCTGCGGGATGACGGCGCCGCGGGTGCGTATCGCGTTGCCCGCCAGCGTGTGGATCTCGCCGTCGACGGCGAAGTCGAGCGCCACGGGCGCGCCGGGCTCGGAGCGGGGCAGCTCCATGCCCAGCGCCACGCGGACCTCGCCGCCGCGGCAGCCGACGACGGCCGCGACCTCGCCGGTCTCGCAGCTTCGGTAGAGCGCCAGCGGCCGGTCGCCGCCGCGCGATGTCCATTCCATTCCGTCGCGGCAGGCCTGCTGCGCGGCGGCCGGCGCGGCGAGGGCTGGGACGAGGGCGACCAGCAGGGGGGCGAGGTGGCGCATGGGGGGTCTCCGTCTGGTGTCTGCGATGCGGCGCGGGCGGCCGCTACTCGCCCTTTAGTAGGCGCGAATGGGCGCGGGCTCCACCCGTTCGGGCGCGATCGGCGGCGCTGCCGCTCAATCGGCCGCGTCGCCGGGGCCGTGCAGCTTGTTGAGGTCGGGCACCAGCCAGCTGTGCCGCCGCATCGCCGCCACCGCCTCGCCGAAGGTGACGATGCCGCGCGCCGCGAGCATCGGCAGCATCCGCCGCAGCACCCCGGCGGTGGCCATCGCGTCGCCCATGGCGGTGTGCCGCGTCTCGTCCGCGATGTCGACGTCCAGCCGCGCGGCGAGCGCGTCGAGCGTGTGGTCGGCCCGTCTCCCGAAGAGGACGGCCGACAGCAGCACCGTGTCGAGCACGGGTGGTCGAAGGCGCGCCGCCGCCGCGTTCCGCTGCAGAAGGCGAGGTCGAAGGCCGCGTTGTGCGCGACGAGGACCGCGCCTCGCGCGAAGGCGTGGAAGCGGCCACAGCGCGGTCGCGGGGCGGGCGCGCCGGCCACCATGTCGTCGCTGATGCCGTGGATCCGGGTCGAGGCCGGCGGGATCGGGCGGCCGGGGTTGACGAGCTGTCGTAGACGCTCGCCCTCGACGATACGGCCGTTCACGATCCGCACCGCGCCGATCTGCACGATCTCGTCGCGGTCGGGGTTGAGGCCGGTCGTCTCGGTGTCGAAGATCACGTAGGCGAGCCGCGGAGCGCGGCGCTGCGTGGATCGCCCGTCGCCCCGGCCGGTGGATCAGGCCGAAGTCGTAGATCAGCGGCCGTTCGGCGCCTCGAGGCCAGAGGGCTCGAGCATGAGCATGTAGCCCGCGCCGTGGCCGAGCGAGCGGACGTGGCCCGCGTAGACCCGGCCCGATCGGCGTCTCGAGCCACGCGGAAGCGGGCGGTTGCCCTGCGCCTGCGCGAGGTCGTCGGCGCGTCGGGAGCGGCCCCGTCGAGCTAGTCGAACAGCGGGCGGTCGAGCGCCGGCCGGGGCCTCGGCCCCAGAAGCTCGCCCGACTGCGCGTCGTAGAGGACGCTGGTGCGTCGGCGTTCACCATCATGATGGCGAGCGGGATTTCGTCGAGGATGCGTGAGCTGCCGCTTCTCGAAGCCGCGAGCTCGGCGGTCCGCTGGGCCACGGTGCGGCGGCGTCGACCGTTGCTGCGCACGAGCGCGTCGAGGGCCGCCGCCGCGGCCGCGCCCAGGTCGACGAGCCAGCGCGCGCGGGCAGGTCGATCGCGGGGCCGGCGCCGGCCTGGGCGCGGGCCCGCAGGTCGCGGCGAGCGTTCGGCCGGGCTTGCGCCACGTTCTCGTCGAAGAGCAGCCAGAGGGCCGCCGTCAGCGCCGAGGAGGCCGAAGCCGCCGACGGCGCCGGCGGTGACGAAGCGGCGAGCGCCGCGGGACGCCCGCGCCTGGCGGTAGCCCAGCGTGAGGCCCGCCGCCGTCAGGCCGACGCCGCCGAGCCCCAGGGCGGCGAAGGCGAGAAGACCCGCAGGCGCAGGCCCCGGCCCAGCCGCATCAGCCCTCTCCGCAGGCGGCGCCGAGAAGCGGGTCGTCGCGCTCGAGCTGGGCTGCCAGTCGGCGCTCTCGACCTGCCCGTCCGTCGGCGAAGCGCGAGCCTCGACGAGGTCGGCACGCCGCGCGCCCGTGCAGTCGACAGGACCGGGACGCTTGCTGGAGCGGCGCCCAGCGGCCGAAGAAGTAGAGGTCGACCATGCGCTGGTCGGGGACCGCTCGTTCGTCCGATCGGGCCCGGTCGACCGCCACGAAGCGGCGACGTAGGGCAGGAGGTAGGTCCAGGGCCGCCAGGGGGCGCGGCTCTTCGGCCGTCTGCGCGATCACGAAGCTGTCGGGCAGTGGTCGCCGAGATGCGCCCGTACCAGGCGTATTCGCTCGAGATGGTGGCGGCGATCATCGCGCGCGCCCGCCGGCGCGGGCACGAGCCAGCGCGGCAGGAGGCGGCTCCACAGCCGGTAGCACGAAGCAGCAGAGGCCCGCCGCCGCGAGGCCGGCCGTGAGCGTGCCGATGAGCTCGAAAAACATCCGTCCTCCTCCCCGTGGCCGTCCTAGCGTGAGCGCTGCCCGCGCTGCCCTGTCCAGCAGGCCGACTGCATCGTCGCACCACGACGAAGGCGTCGCGCAGGTGGCTGCGCTCGAAGTCCGACAGTTCCGCCGGCGGCATGAAGTTGTCCGGCGCGCTCGCCGGCGCGGATCTGCGCCGGCCTGGTGTTCGAGCCGGGTCTCGGCGATCAGGTCGTAGGCGTCGAGCAGGTCGCGCGCGCCGCGCTGGCTGATCGATGCCCGCGGCGCGCGCCGCCTCGAGCCGGGCGCGGGTGTTGACCGCGGTCAGCCGGCCCATGCAGCGCGTAGATGCGCGCCGAGGTCGACGACCGGCACCACGCCGTTCATCTTGAGGTCGAGCGTCCGTTGCGGTGCTCGCCCGAGCGGATCGTGGCGAAGCCGCGCAGGAGGCCCGAGCGGCGGCGTGTGCTTGAGCGAGTTCGCCACCATGTGGGCCACGAAGATCGAGTTCGCGCGGCCAGCTGCCAGCGTCTCGGCCTGCAGGTCGGCGAAGAGCGCGCCGGTCGCCGCCGATCGGGCGCAGGTCGAACATGACCGAGGCCAGCATCTGCGCCTCGGGGCTGGGCGTGGCGATCCAGCCGCGGAAATAGCCGCCGCCAGATCGCGCAGCGGCTGCCGCCAGCGCGGGCTGCGTCGCCATCATCTCGCCGGGGCAGTAGACGTAGCCGCACGCGGTCGAGCCCGTCCGAGCACGAAGCGGGCGAGCGTCGTCGAAATAGGGCAGGTCGTCGCCGCGGTCGACGGCGTCGTCGAGGATCAGGCAGTTGTCCTGGTCGCGACACGCCGGTCTGCTCCTGCCGGCCCTGGCTGCCGCAGGCGAGCCAGAGGTAGGGCACCGGCGGCGGCCCGAGCCTCTCCTCGGCCAGCGCCAGCAGCCGGCGGGTGACGGCGTCGGCGATGTCGGTGATCAGGCGGGTGACGACCTCGTGCCGGTTGCCCGGCGCCCACGAGCTGGGCCAGAAGGTGCGGGATGCGCGCGGTGGCGCGGGCGATGGCGTCGGCGTCCTCGGCGCCTCGGCCACGTCGCGCACCAGCTGCGGCCGAGCGTGACCGCCTGGAAGCGGGTGAGGTCGGTCTGGGTGACGATGCCGACGAGGCGCCCGCCCTCGACGATGGGCAGGTGGCCGACGCGCCGCTCCATCATCGTGTGCAGCACGTCCGAGCCGATGGCCGAGGCGGGCAGGGTGACGGGTCGGGCGTCATCGATCTCGGCGCACCGGGCGCGTCGCCGGGCAGCCCCTCGGCCAGCACGCGGTTGGCGAGGTCGCGCACCGTGACGATGCCGGCGAGCGCGGCCCTCCTCGATCACGCCGAGGCACGAGATGTGGCGCGTCGCGCATCAGGCCGCGCGGCGTCCTGCAGGTCGGCGTGTCGGGCGCGCAGGTCACGGGTCGGCGCGCCATCAGGTCGCTCGACGCGGCTGGTGGTGAGGTCGGCCGCCGGGCGCCGGCGCGCGCGCGCGAGCGCGGTCGAAGAAGCGGCGGAAGCGGGCCGTGGGCGTCGAGCAGGGCGTGGAAAGCGCCGGCCGGCAGCAGCAGCAGGCGCGCGGGCTCGGCGGCGCGTGGCGGTCGTCGCGGCGAAGCCGTCGCGCATCAGCCCGCGCTCGCCGAAGGTGTTGCGCGGGCCCGAGCAGCGAGACCGGGTCGCCGCGCGGTGTCGGTGATCGCGACCGCGCCGCGCTGGATCACGTAGAGCCCGTCGAGCGGTCGCCGGCGCGGTAGATCGGCTGGCCCGCCGCGACGTCGCGCGCCTCGAAGGCGCGCGGCGAGCGCGTCGAGCTCGTCGCGCGGCCAAGCGGTCGTAGGGATGGACCGAGGACGAGGAAGCGGCGACGGGTTCGGGCGTCATCGGCGGCTCCTGTCGGTTCGCGCGTGCCGCGCCGCCCCGGCTGCAGGGCGGGCGGCGATAGGGAAGGGGCGGCCCGCGGCTTGGCGCCGCCCGCTCGCGGGCCTCAGTGGCCGGCCGTCGCCGCGCCGGCGCCGCGCGGGACGCGGATCGCTCTCGACGAGGTCCTGGATGTCTGCGGGCGGCTCCGCGGTCATCGCCGACGACGACGTAGGCCACCGCGAAGTTCAGGAGCGCGCCCGATCGCGCCGAACGCGGTCGACTGGATGCCGAACAGCGAGTTGGCGGTCGTGTTCTCGAACATGTTGGTGCCGGGGATGAAGAACCAGCCCATGTGCATGAAGATGTAGAGCCAGCGTGAAGATCAGGCCGACCAGCATCCCGGCGACGGCGCCGGTCGTTGTTGATGCGCTTCGAGAAGATGCCCATCATCAGCGCCGGGAAGATCGACGCCGCGGCCAGACCGAAGGCGAGCGCCACCGTCTGGGCCGCGAAGCCCGGCGGGTTGAGGCCGAGTAGGTGGCGAGCGCGATGGCGACGGCCATCGAGATCCGCGCGGCCAGAAGCTCGCCGTTCTCCGAGATGTCGGGGTTGATCTGGCCCTTGATCAGGTCGTGGCTGACAGCGCCGAGGAGATGGCCAGCAGCAGGCCCGCCGCGGTGGAGAGCGCCGCCGCGAGACCGCCCGGCCGCGACCAGCGCGATGACCCAGCCCGGAAGCTGCGCGATCTCGGGGTTGGCGAGAACGAGGATGTCGTTGTTGAGTTGGTCAGCTCGTTGCCTTCCCAGCCACGCTCGGCCGCCAGCGCCTGCATCTCGGGGTTCGTGTCGTTGTAGTACTGGATGCGGCCGTCGCCGTTCTTGTCCTCGAAGCCGAGCAGGCCGGTGGTCTCCCAGTTGTCCATCCACGTCGGGACGCTCGTTCTCGAGCGAGCATCGCCTCGCTGGCCGATGCCGTTCGGCCAGAGCGTGTCGATGATGTTCAGCCGCGCCATCGCGCCCACCGCCGGAGCGGTGAGGTAGAGCAGCGCGATGAAGACCAGCGCCCAGCCCGCCGACCAGCGGGCGTCCGACGACCTTCGGCACGGTGAAGAAGCGGATGATGACGTGCGGCAGACCCGCGGTGCCGATCATCAGCGACAGCGTGAAGAGGAACATGTTGAAGACGAGGGCGTGCCGTGCTGGCTGGTGTAGGTCGCGAAGCCGAGATCGGCCGACCACCTGGTTCAGCGTCGCCAGCAGCGGCTCGCCCGAGCCTCGTGGGTCGCAGAAGAGGCCGAGGCCCGGGATCGGGTTGCCGGTCAGCTGCAGCGAGATGAAGATCGCCGGGATCGTGTAGGCGATGATCAGCACGACGTACTGCGCCACCTGGGTGTAGGTGATGCCCTTCATGCCGCCGAGAACCGCGTAGCAGAAGACGACCGCCGCGCCGATCAGAGGCCCGTGGTGTTCGACACTTCGAGGAAGCGCGAGAACGCGACGCCGACGCCGGTCATCTGCCCGATCACGTAGGTGACCGAGATCACGATCAGGCAGATCACCGCCACGATGCGCGCGGTCTGGCTGTAGAAGCGGTCGCCGATGAACTCGGGCACGGTGAACTTGCCGAACTTGCGCAGGTAGGGCGCGAGCAGCATGGCCAGCAGCACGTAGCCGCCGGTCCAGCCCATCAGGTAGGCGAGTTGTCGTAGCCGACGAAGGCGATGAGGCCGGCCATCGAGATGAACGAGGCGGCCGACATCCAGTCGGCCGCCGTGGCCATGCCGTTCATGACCGGGTGCACGCCGCGGCCGGCGGCGTAGAATTCGCGACGTGGAGCCCGCGCGGGCCCAGATCGCGATGCCGATGTAGAGCGCGAAGGTGCGCGCCCACGACCAGCAGGTTGAGGGTAAACTGATCCATGTCCCTGTCCTTATTCCTCGTCGACGCCGTATTCGCGGTCGAGCCTGTTCATCCGCCACGCGTAGAAGAAGATCAGCACCAGGAAGACGAGGATCGACCCCTGCTGGGCGAACCAGAAGCCGAGATCGGTGCCGCCGACCTGCGATGCCCGGAGACAGCGGGCCGCAGCAGGATGCCGAAGCCGAAGCGACACGAGCGCCCAGATCACCAGACAGATGTGATGAGTCCGGATGTTCGGCCTGCCCAGTAGCCGCTGGGCTCCGGCTCGTGATGTGCCGTCCCGGCGCACGTCGGCGGTATGGTTCGCCATGGGGTCCTCCCTTCATGGTGTCGGTGCGGACGGCCGGCGCGGCCGCCCGCCGATACTTTCAGCGCGATCGCTCGCCCGACGATGGCGGCGCGAAGGTCGCGCGGCGATCTCGTCGATGGCGCCCATCGCGTCGACCCGGTCCAGCACGCCCCGCGCCTCGTAGTAGGCGATCAGCGGTGCGGTCTGCGGCGTGGTAGGCCTCCAGCCGTGCCGCCACCGTCTCGGCGTTGTCGTCGGCGCGGCGCTTGAACTCGGTGCCGCCGCACTTGTCGCAGGTCCCGGCCGCGGCCGGCTGCTTGAAGCTGTCGTGATAGCCCTCGCCGCAGGCGGCGCAGGTGTAGCGGCCCGCGATCCGCGTCACCATCGCCGCGTCGTCGACCTCGAGCGAGACGGCGGCGTCGATCCGCTGGCCGTGTCCGGCCAGCAGCGCGTCGAGCGCCTGCGGCCTGCCCGTCGGTGCGGGGAAACCCGTCGAGGATGACGCCCGCCGCGACGTCCGGGCTCGGCCATGCGGTCGCGCCAGCACGGCGAGCACGATCTCGTCGGAGACGAGCCCGCCCGCCTCCATCACCGCCTTCGCCGCGCGCGCCCGCCTCGGTGCCGCGCCGCGACCGCGGCGCGCAGCAGGTCGCCGGTGGAGAGCTGCACGAGCCCGAAGCCGTCCTCCAGCATCCGCGCCTGCGTGCCCTTGCCCGCGCCCGGCGGGCCGAGCAGGATCAGGACGGCGGGGCGGGACTGGATCCGGCTTCCGTCCATCGGCTCACCCCCTGTTCATGCGGTTTTCGATCAGGTCGTCGACGACGGAGGGGTCGGCCAGCGTCGAGGTGTCGCCGAGCGCGCCGTAGTCGTTCTCGGCGATCTTGCGCAGGATGCGGCGCATGATCTTGCCCGAGCGGGTCTTCGGCAGGCCCGGCGCCCACTGGATCAGGTCGGGCTTGGCGATCGGGCCGATCTCGGTGCGGACCCAGTCCGCAGCTCCTTCCTCAGCGCGTCGGTGGGCTCGACGCCGTTCATCAGCGTGACGTAGGCGTAGATGCCCTGGCCCTTGATGTCGTGCGGGTAGCCCACCACCGCCGCCTCGGCGACCTTGGCGTGGGCGACCAGCGCGCTTTCGACCTCGGCCGTGCCCATCCGGTGGCCCGAGACGTTGATCACGTCGTCGACCCGGCCGGTGATCCAGTAGTAGCCGTCGGCGTCGCGCCGGCAGCCGTCGCCGGAGAAGTAGTAGCCCTTGTACTGCGCTGAAATAGGTCTTCGTCGAAGCGCTCGTGGTCGCCCCAGACGGTGCGCATCTGGCCCGGCCAGCTGTCGGCGAGGCAGAGCACGCCCTCGGCCGGGCTCGTCCTCGATCAGCCTGCCGCTCTCGGCGTCGAGCACCACCGGCTGGACGCCGAAGAACGGCAGCGTGGCCGAGCCCGGCTTGGTCGGGATCGCGCCCGGCAGCGGCGTGAGCAGGTGGCCGCCGGTCTCGGTCTGCCACCAGGTGTCGACGATCGGGCAGTTCGCCCTTGCCGACGACGTCGTCGTACCAGTCCCAGGCCTCGGGGTTGATCGGCTCGCCCACCGTGCCGAGGATGCGCAGGCTGAGACAGGTCGTGCTTCTCGACCGACTCTCGGCCCTGGCCCATCAGCGCCCGGATCGCGGTCGGCGCGGTGTAGAACTGGTTGACCTTGTGCTTGCTCGCAGACCGCCCAGAAGCGGCCGGCGTCGGGATAGGTCGGCACGCCCTCGAACATCAGCGTGGTCGCGCCGTTCGCCAGCGGCCCGTAGACGATGTAGCTGTGGCCGGTCACCCAGCCCACGTCCGCGGTGCACCAGAAGACGTCGCCGTCGTGGTAGTCGAAGGTGTACTCGTGCGTCATCGCGGCGTAGACCAGGTAGCCGCCCGAGGTATGCACCACGCCCTTCGGCTTGCCGGTGAGCCCGAGGTGTAGAGGATGAAGAGCGGATCCTCGGCCTTCATCTCCTCGGCCGGGCAGTCGGGCGCGGCCTCGGCGGCCATCTCGTGCCATCAGTCGAGTCGCGGCCCTGCGACCCAGGTCGTCTGCTCGCCGGTGCGCCGCACCACGAGGCAGCGCCGGGTCGAGCGCAGTGCAGCAGCGCCTGCGTCGGTGTTGGCCTTGAGCGGCTGGTCACCCGGCCGCCGCGCGGGGCGCCGTCGGCGGTGATGACCACCTTGGCGTCGGCAGTCGTTGATCCGGTTGGCCAGCGCGTCGGGCGAGAAGCCCGCGAAGACGATCGAGTGGATCGCGCCGATCCGCGCGCAGGCGAGCATCGCGTAGGCCGCCTCGGGGATCATCGGCAGGTAGATCACCACCCGGTCGCCGCGCCTCACGCCCTGGCCTTGAGCACGTTGGCCATCCGGCAGACCTGCTGTGCCGAGCTCGGCGATAGGTGATGTGCAGCGCCGCGTCGTTCGGGTCGTCCGGCTCCCAGATGATCGCGGTCTGGTCGCCGCGGGTGGGCAGGTGGCGGTCGATGCAGTTCGCCGCGACGTTCAGCGTGCCGTCCTCGAACCAGCTGGATGTGCACGTCGCCGTAGGCGAAGCTGGTGTTCTTGACCCTGGTGTAAGGGCTTGATCCAGTCGAGCCGCTTGCCCGTGCTCGCCCCAGAACCCCTCGGGGTCGGCGACCGAGCGGTCGTACATCTCGGCGTACCGCGCCGCATCCACATGCGCCCGCTCGACCACCGCCGCCCCCGGCGCCCGCTTCTCGCCTGCCTCGATCACGTTCGGTTGGATGTTCATGTCGCCTCCCGTTCCGGCTGCCGCGGCGTCCAACTCGGCGCGCCGCCAAAGTTCCCTGGTTACCGTTTGGTTAACACACTTCGGAAAATTCCTCCTCAACTCGTTACGGACGCGACGTAATTTTGAAAATCCCTTTTCGCGTCCTGCGCAGTTCTGTAAATCACGCGTGATTTCCAAGGCCGCATCGGCGGGTTGCGATGCGCCGCGACGGGTGGGGGAGGCGCTTGACAACCCCGCGGCAAGTCCGTGTGGTCTCGGGATGAACGAGGCAGACAGCCCAGAGCCCGCCCCGATCGACCTGTTCGTGATCGGCGGCGGGGTGAACGGCTGCGGCATCGCGCGCGACGCGGCGGGCCGCGGTCTTTCCGTGACGCTGGCCGAGATGGGCGACCTGGCGTCCGGCACCTCGTCGGCGTCGACCAAGCTCTTCCACGGCGGCCTGCGCTACCTGGAGTATTTCGAGGTCGGCCTGGTCCGGAAGAGCCTGATCGAGCGCGAGACGCTGCTGCGGGCGATGCCGCACATCAGCTGGCCGATGCGCTTCGTGCTGCCGATCCATCCCGACATGCGGTTCGAGAGCGACACGCCCACCTCGCGCCTGCTCGACCGGACGATGCCATGGCTGAAGGGGCGCCGGCCCTCGTGGCTGATCCGCCTCGGGCTGGCGATGTACGACACGCTGGGCGGCCGCAAGATCCTGCCGGGCACGCGCACGCTGGACCTGAGCCGCGACCCCGCGGGCCGGCCGCTCAAGGACATCTTCCGCAAGGCCTTCGAGTATTCCGACTGCTGGGTCGAGGACAGCCGCCTGGTGGTGCTGAACGCGCGCGACGCCGAGGCGCGGGGCGCGCGGATCATGACCCGCGCCCGCGTGGTCGAGGCCGCGCGCGAGGACGCGCTGTGGCGGGTGACCGTCGAGGATGCCGAGACCGGCGCGCGCGAGACGGTGCGCGCGCGGTGCCTGCTCAACGCCGGCGGCCCCTGGGTGCGCGAGGTGATCACCGGCGCGCTGCGGCTGAACTCGTCCGAGGGGGTGCGGCTGGTGCGGGGCAGCCACATCGTGACCCGCCGCCTCTACGACCACGACAAGTGCTACTTCTTCCAGGGCGGCGACGGGCGGATCATCTTCGCGATCCCCTACGAGGGCGACTTCACCCTGATCGGCACCACCGACGTCGAGCACCAGGGCACCGATGTCAGGCCCGAATGCACCCCCGAGGAGGCGCGGTACCTGTGCGACTTCGCCTCGGGCTATTTCAAGCGGCCGGTGACGCCGGACGACATCGTCTGGACCTATTCGGGCGTGCGGCCGCTCTATGACGACGGGGCCAAGTCGGCGACCGCGGCGACGCGCGACTACGTGCTGTCGCTGGACCGGAGCGCGGCGCCGCTGCTCAGCGTGTTCGGCGGCAAGATCACCACCTATCGGCGGCTGGCCGAGGAGGCGCTGGCGAAGATCGCGCCGGACTTTCCGCAGATGGGCGCGCCCTGGACGGCGGGCGTGCCGCTGCCGGGGGGCGACTTCGGCGTGGGCGAGGTCGACGCGCTGATCGCGCGGCTGCGCGCCGAGTATCCGTTCCTGACGCCCACTGGGCGCGGCGGCTGGTGCGCGCCTATGGCACCGATGCGTGGTCGGTGCTGGGCGAGGCGCGGGCCGAGGCCGACCTGGGCACGGCGTTCGGCGCGACGCTGACCGCGCGCGAGGTGGCGTGGCTGATGGAGCGGGAATACGCCCGCACCGCCGAGGACGTGGTCTGGCGGCGGTCGAAGCTGGGCCTGAGGCTTGACGCCGACCAGATCGAGGCGCTGGACGGCTGGATGACGCGCCGGCGCGCGGGGGCCGAGGCGGCCGAATAGCCCTCGGCGGCTTCAGAGATTGACGGCGACGCCCGGCAGGTTGAGCGCGCGCATCAGGTCGCGCAGCTCCTGGCGGGCGGCGACGTTCGACAGGTTCATGCCGCCGCCGATGCCGGCATCGCGCAGGTCCAGCAGCGTCAGGCCGCGCGGGAAGAGCTCGCGGAAGATCACCCGCTCGGAAAAGCCGGGGGCGACGCGGAAGCCGATGCGTGGGCGAGGCGGGTCACCGCGCTTTCCATCCGGCGCTTGTTGTGCATCTGCTGGGCGCCGAGGCGGTTGCGCACCACGATCCAGTCGATCGGCTTCAGGCCGGCCTGCGCCCGCAGCTGGCGCGCGGTCCAGACCATCTCGGAATAGATCGAGGGGCCCAGGATCTTGCTGGTATCGGCGTCGATCCGGGCCAGCAGGTCGAAGTCGACGAAGCTGTCGTTGAGCGGCGTGACCAGCGTGTCGGCCAGCGAATGGGCGACCTGGCTGAGCCGCGTGTGCGAGCCGGGGCAGTCGATCAGGATGAAGTCGGTGGCCTCGGGGAAGCGGCCGAGCGCCGCGGTCAGCCGGCGGTCGACGGGGTTCTCGCCGGGGGCGAGGGCCTGCGGGTCGATCTCGGGCAGGTCGGTATATCGGGCGTGGGCAGCTCGAGCCCCTCGCGCGCACAGTAGGCGCGGCGGTTCTCGACATAGCGGCCGAAGCTGCGCTGGCGCAGGTCGAGGTCGAGCGCGCCGACGCTGTGGCCCATGCGCACGAGCGCGGTGGCGACATGCATCGACGTGGTCGACTTGCCCGAGCCGCCCTTCTCGTTGCCGACGACGATGATATGCGTCACGCGATCCGGTTCCCTTACAACAACAAGGCGCGCCCCCTTGGGACGCGCCTACGATATGTTGTAAAGAACGGCGAGGGGCTTCAGAAGCCGAGGCCCTCGTACTTCTTCTTGAACTTCGGCGACGCGGCCGCCGGTGTCCATCAGGCGGGACGAGCCGCCGGTCCAGGCCGGGTGCGACGGAGGGGTCGATGTCGAGCGACAGCGTGTCGCCTTCCGCCCCAGGTCGACTTCATCTGCACCACGTCGCCGTTCGTCAGCTTGACGTCGATCAGGTGGTAGTCGGGGTGGATGTCGCTCTTCATGGTCCCGCTCCTCAGGCTTCGGCCTTGGGCTGGTAGTTGGTCTCCTCGGCGATCCGGGCCGACTTGCCGCGACGCGCGCGCAGGTAGTAGAGCTTGGCGCGGCGGACCTTGCCGCGGCGGACCACGGTGATCGAATCGATGTTGGTCGAGTACAGCGGGAACACCCGCTCGACGCCCTCGCCGAACGAGATCTTGCGGACGGTGAACGAGCCGGCGATGCCGTGGCCGTTCTTGCGGGCGATGCAGACGCCCTCGTAGTTCTGCACGCGGGTGCGGGTGCCTTCGGTCACCTTGTAGCCGACGCGGATGGTGTCGCCCGCCTTGAAGTCGGGGATCGTCCTTGCCGAGCGCGGCGATCTGCTCGGCCTCGAGTTGCGCGATCAGGTCCATCGCATGTCTCCTATCGGCTCACGGTTTGTCCCGTGAAGTTGGTGCGCGCCTCAGAGCTCTCGGTCTCCATCCGGGTCCCTACCGTGCTCTGTGCCAGGTAAGCCCGCCAGAGGTCAGGTCGGCGTTCCTTCGTCAGCCTTTCGGCCTCGGCCCTCCGCCAGTGCGGCGATGTTCGCGTGATGGCCGGAGAGGAGAATTTCCGGTATCGCGCGGCCTTCCCAGACGGCGGGCCTCGTGTAGTGCGGGTGCTCCAGCAGACCGTGCGAAAAGGACTTCCTCCTCGACGGACGCCTGATTCCCGAGCACGCGGGGTATAAGTCGGACCGTCGCGTCGATCAAGGCCTGTGCGGCGATCTCGCCCCCGGTCAGGACGAAGTCGCCGAGCGACACCTCGTCCACGTCGTGCTCGTCGAGCACGCGCTGGTCGACGCCCTCGAACCGGCCGCAGAGCAGGGTCAGCCCGTCGGCCTGCGCCAGCCGCTGCGCCATGGCCTGGTCGAAGGGCCGGCCGCGGGGCGACAGGTAGATGACCGGCCAGTCGCCCGTCGGCGCCGCGGGCGGCGGCGTGCCAGGGCGCGGTCGACCACGTCGGGGCGCAGCACCATGCCCGCGCCGCCGCCGGCGGGCGTGTCGTCGACGTTGCGGTGCCGGCCCTCGCCGAAGGGGCGCAGGTCGATCGGTCTCGAGCCGCCAGAGGCCCTCGTGCAGCGCCCGGCCGGTCAGCGAGGCGCCGAGGACGCCGGGAAAGGCGTCGGGGAAGAGGGTGACGACCGCGCGCGGTCCAGGGGCGGGGCGGCGCAGGCGGGTCCGGGGGCGTCGGGCGCGGCGGGTCATGGAGGCTCCTAGCCCGGTCCGCCGCCCCGCGCCAGGGGGTCAGGCCGCGGTCGCCGCCGATGGCGATCATCCCGAGCAGGACCAGCAGGAACAGGATCAGCACGATCCCGATGAGGACTTCGCGCCGGTCAGGGCGGCGCCGGAGATGCGGCCGAAGCCCGAGCAGCGCGGCCACCGCGGCGACGACGAGCAGGATCAGGATGAGTTCGAGCATGACGTTGTCCCTTCGATTCATCCGAAAGGACCAACCCGCGGAGCCGCGGCCGCGTTCCATGCGGGCCTAGTCGAAGAGGCCGTCAGGCGGGTCGGCCACGAGCCGCCGCGCCGCCAGGTCCACCGTCGGCACCGCGGCGCGGGTGAACGGCAGCAGCACCGTGCCGGCGCGCCCGGCGCGCCGCACCTCCAGCAGGTCGGCGGCGCCGTGGTTCAGCACCGCCTGCACCGTGGCCCAGCAGCGCGCCGCCGGTGTCGAGCACCTCGAGCCCGATCAGGTCGGCGTGGTAGAACTCGTCGTCGGGCAGGCCGGGCAGCCGGTCGCGCGGGGCGTAGAGGCGGGTGCCGCGCAGCGCGTCGGCCGCCTCCTTGCGTGGTGACGCCCGAGAGGCGCGCGGCGAAGCCGCCCTTGACCGGCCGCAGGAGCGTCAGGTCGAAGCTCGCCGCCCGTCCTCGGTGGACAGCGGGCGCGTAGTCGGCGATGGCCTCGGGCTCGGCGGTGAAGCTCTTCAGGCGGACCTCGCCGCGGACGCCGAAGGCGCCGGCGACGGCGCCGACGCAGACCCGCTCAGCCATCGGACCCGAAAAGCGCCGTGGCGATGGTGGCATAGTCCTCGTCCGAGATGCGGAAGCGGCCGCCGCGGAAGGCCATGCCCCAGTTGCGCCCGCGCCGCCGCAGGAAGTCGAGCCGGTCGAGCAGCGGGCGCACCGGCACCTCGCGCACCGCGTCGAAGGCGGCGTCGCGCACCCAGGCGGTGCAGCCCGGCACCGAAGTCGCGCTGACAGGGCGCCGCGCCGGTGACCGTCGCGTGGGCGACGAAGGCCTGCACCGGGTCGCCGTCGAGATCCTCGCGCGGGGCGTAGTAGATGATCCGGTCGCCGGGTTCGAGGCTGCGGACGGCCGCCTCGCGACCGTGGCTGAAGGCCACGAAGCCGCCCTGCTGCGCCGCCGCACCTGGTGGCGGTGGACGACGCCGACATAGGCGTCATGCCTCCGCCCCCGCGCAGGCCGCCCGGCGGCGCGGCGCCGCGACGACGGGGCGGAGGGAGCGGCGCCGCGTCACCTCATTCCCCCGAGCCGGCCTCTTCGGCGGCGGCGGCCTCGCGTCGGCCCGCTCCTGCGGCGCGCTCCTGGGCCTTCTTGCCGGGCTGCGCCTTCTTGGGGTTCGTGCGCTCGGTCTTTTCGCGGACGCCGGCGGCCTCGAGGAAGCGGGCGATCCGGTCGGTCGGCTGGGCGCCCTTGTCGAGCCAGTGCTGCACGCGCTCGAGGTCCATCTTCACGCGGTCCTCGCTGTCCTTGGGCAGCAGCGGGTTGTAGGTGCCGAGCTTCTCGAGGAAGCGGCCGTCGCGCGGCATCCGGCTGTCGGCGGCGACGATCGAGTAGTGCGGGCGCTTCTTCGAGCCCCCGCGGGCAAGGCGGATCTTCATGGCCATGGCAGTCATCTCCTTGATTTACTTGCGATGTGCTTCGTGGTGGCGGATGACCTCCGAGATGATGAAGGCCAGGAACTTCTTGGCGAACTCGGGGTCGAGGTCGGCCTCGCGCGCGAGCCATTCGAGCCGCGCGATCTGGGCCGCCTCGCGCGCCGGGTCGGACGGCGGAAGGTCGTGCTCGGCCTTGAGCGCGGCCGACCGCCTGGGTGTGCTTGAACCGCTCGCCCAGCGTGTAGACGAGGATCGCGTCGAGCCGGTCGATCGACTCGCGATGCCGGCGAGCAGCTCGGCGGCGCGGGTTGCGTCGTCGCTCATGACGCCTCCGGATGGGCCGAAACCGGGCGTCACCGCCGCGTGCACCCCCGGTACACCCCCTGTACATACGCGCGTTGCATCAGGCGGCCTCGGGTCCGGGGTGACGGTAGACGAGGCCCGGCGCATCGCCCGGCAGCGGCGCGTCCGGGTCGCGCCGCGCGCCGAGCCGCTCGGCCAGGGCGATCGAGCGGGCGTTATCCTGGCGGATGTAGCTGACGGCGGTGCTCCAGCCGAGGCGGGCGTAGGCGTCGGCGCGGGCGGCACGGGCGGCCTCGGCGGCGATGCCGCGGCCCTCGGCGCGGCCGAAGACGCATCCAGCCGATCTCGTGCTCGGGCCAGCCTCGGGGTACCAGGGGCCGACCAGGCCGATGCACGCGTCGTCGTCGCGCGCGGTCACCGCCCAGAGGCCGTAGCCGCGGATCGAGCCAGTGCCAGAGGGTGACGCCGAACGACCGCCACGCCGCGGCGCGGCTTTCGGAGGCGCCGAAGAAGCGGGCCTGGTCGCTGGCGATGAAGGCGGCATACGCCTCCCAGTCGCGCGGGGCGGGCGGGCGCAGCGTCAGCCGCTCGGTCGTCAGGCGGTCGGTCATGCGGCCTCCGGACGGGAGTGGCGGTAGACGAGCAGGCCGTCGGCGGGACGCGGGGCGGCGTCGTCGCGCCGGGCGCCCAGCCGCTCGGCCAGCGCCGAGCGAGCGGGCGTTGGCGGGGTCGATGTAGCTGACGGCCGAGGGCCAGGCGAGGTCGCGCCAGACATGGGCCAGCGCCGCCCGCGTGGCCTCGGCGGCGTATCCCTTGCCTTCGTCGCCTTCGCGCCAGACGTGCCAGGCGATCTCGCGCTCGGGCCACTCGACCGGGTGCCACGGGCCGACCTGGCCCAGGGGCGCGTCCTCGCCGCGGAGGCAGAAGACGAAGGTGCCGTAGCCGCGCAGGATCCACTGGCCGATCAGGGTGGCGAAGCTGCGCCAGGCGCCGCCGCGGCCCAGGGGGCCGCCGACGAAGCTGCTGCGCGGGCTGCCGATGAAGGCCGCCCAGGTCTCGAAATCGGCGCCGCGGGGCGCGCGCAGGACCAGACGCTCGGTCTGGAGGACGGGGGTGTCCATCAGGTCGGAAAGATCGCGCGGGCTCATCGGGCGGATCCGGCGATCCGGCGGACGCGCCGTGCCGGCGCGACGCCCTTGCGTTGCGGGAGGGCGACGCGACGCGCCTGCCCGGGGACGGTGGCGAAGGTGGAGGGGCGGCGCAGGCGGCCGAGAGGCGCTTCAGGGGCAGGTCTGCCCTGAAGGCGCCATGCCGAGCGTGCGGCGGCCGGTCCTGCGTCAAGGGCGGGCCGGCTGCGCCGGGCGCGATGCGCCCCTTGACCCGGCACCGGCCGTCGGAGGACGGGGGCGCGCCTCACTTCTTCTTCCCCAGCCCCGAGAGGCCGGGCGGCAGGGCGCCGCCAAGGCCGGGCAGCCCGCCCGGCTGCGCTGGCGCCCCATCTGCTGGGCCGCCTTCTGCAGGGCGGCGGGGTCGGCGCCCGCGGGCATGCCGCCCTTGCCGAAGAGGCCGCCCATCTGGCGCATCAGCCCCTTCTTGCCCATCTTGCCCATCTTCTTCATCATGTCGGCCATCTGGCGGTGCATCTTGAGAGCTTGTTGAGCTCGCTGACCTCGAGCCCGGCGCCCGCGGCGATGCGCTTCTTGCGGCTGGCCTGCAGGATCTGCGGGTTGGCGCGCTCCTTCCTGGTCATCGAGTTGATGAGCGCGATCTGGCGGCGGATGACCTTGTCGTCGAAGCCCGCCTCGGACATCTGCTTGGACATCTTGCCCATGCCGGGCATCATGCCCATGATGCCTTCCATGCCGCCCATCTTGCAGCATCTGCTCGAGCTGGCCGCGCAGGTCGTTCATGTTGAACTGGCCCTTCTGGAAGCGCTTCATCATGCGCTCGGCCTGCTCGGCCTCGAGCGTCTCCTGCGCCTTTTCGACCAGGGCCACGATGTCGCCCATGCCGAGGATGCGGCCGGCGATGCGGCTCGGGTCGAACTCCTCGAGCGCGTCCACCTTCTCGCCGACGCCCGACGAAGCGGATCGGCTTGCCGGTGACCGCGCGCATCGAGAGCGCCGCGCCGCCGCGGCCGTCGCCGTCCATCCGCGTCAGCACGACGCCGGTGATGCCGATCTTGTCGTCGAACTCCTGCGCGACCTCGACGGCGACCTGGCCGGTCAGTCCGTCGACCACCAGCAGCGTCTCGCGCGGGGTGGTGACGTCGCGGACCTGCTCGACCTCGTCCATCAGCGCCTGGTCGATGTGCAGCCGGCCCGCGGTGTCGAGCAAGTAGACGTCGTAGCCGCCGAGGCTGGCCTGGCTCTTGGCGCGCTTGGCGATCTGCACCGCGCTCTGGCCCTTCACGATCGGCAGCGTGTCGACGCCGATCTGGCTGCCGAGGATGGCGAGCTGCTCCATCGCCGCGGGGCGGTTGGTGTCGAGGGTGGCCATCAGCACGCGCTTGCCGTGCCGGTCCTTGAGGCGCTTGGCGAGCTTGGCGGTGGTGGTGGTCTTGCCGCCGCCCTGCAGGCCGACCATCAGGATCGGCGCGGGCGGGTTGTCGATCTTGAGCTCGCCCGGCCGCTCGTCGCCCCCCGAAAGCACGCGCACCAGCTCGTCGTGGACGATCTTGACGACCTGCTGGCCCGGCGTGACCGACTTGGTCACCGCCTGGCCGGTCGCCTTGTCCTGCACGCGCTTGACGAAGTCGCGCGCCACGGGCAGCGACACGTCGGCCTCGAGCAGCGCCACGCGGACCTCGCGCAGCGCGGTCTTGACGTCGTCCTCGGAGAGGGCGCCCTGCTTGGTCAGCCGGTCGAAGACGCCGGAGAGGCGTTCGGACAGGTTCTCGAACATCGCTCGGCTCCTTCCGCCCTGCTTGTACCTGGCCCGAACCTAGGGACGGACCGCTCGAACGCCAACGACGCCCGTGGGCGAACACTCGCTGACGGGCGGCGATCCTGCACGGAGGCAGGACCGAAGGCTCGGCGACCTTCGGAATTCGACGGGCACTAGACCAGCGGGGCGGCGCCTGTCAAGCCGCCGCCCGCCTGGTCCCGTGGCGGGCCCCGACTCCTTATGCAGGAGCCGGGGCCGAGGGCGCGATCAATTCTCGCGCTCGTCCTGCAGCTTGATCAGGCGCGACAGCGTCAGCGACGGGTCCTCGCCCAGATCGGCGGCCAGCCGGACGCGGTAGGCCGGGGCGGTGTCGCTGGACTGGCGCAGACCGCCGTCGGCGACGAAGCGGGCGCGGTGGAAGTCGTTCTCCTCGAGCGCGCTGCTGATGATCTGCCGTTCGGCCGGCGTCGTCTGCACGGCGAGGCTGGTGCGGGCCCGGGTGGCGAGCGCCCCGGCCGGGTGCGACAGGATGTAGTCGACCCTCTTGCGATCGTCGTCGGACCTGGCTGCCTCGAGCTCGGCCAGCTGGGCGATGCTGTAGAGGCCGGGGGGGACGCCGAGGGTCCGCTCGAGCATCGTGTCGGCGAAGGTCGGCGTGGCGATGGCAATGGCGAGGGCGGTGACAAGCGGCTTGGCAAACATCGGGTGAACTCCTTGATCGAAATCGGGCGAGTGCGTCGCCTCTGCCGGAGAAGATGGGGACTTGCGTGTGCGAACGAAGGTCCCCAAACTGCGGGGCAAGTGTTCTTCAGCGCACAACACATGATGTCGACCGGAAGCTGGGACGAAATCCGCACCGCCTACCACGTCGCCCGGCACGGCACGGTCAGTGCCGCGGCCGAGGCGCTGGGCGTCCACCACGCGACGGTGATCCGGCACGTGGACGCCCTCGAGAAGCGGCTGGGCGTCAAGCTTTTCCAACGACATGCCCGCGGCTACACGCCGACCGAAGCGGGCTCGGACCTGCTGCTGGTGGGGCAGGCCACCGAGGAGCAGTTCACCCAGCTTGCGGGGCGAATCAGGGGGCGGGGCGACGCCGTGACGGGCGAACTGGTCGTCACGTCGCTGGTCTCGGTGGCGCCGAAGCTGGTCCCCGCGCTGACCCGGTTCCGCGCCGAGCACGAGGGAGTGATCGTGCGATACCTGACCGGCGAGCGGATCCTGCGCCTCCAGTACGGCGAGGCGCATGTGGCGATCCGTGCCGGCGCCGCCCCGCAGGAGCCCGACAACGTCGTGCAGCCCTTCGTCGAGCAGCAGGTCGCGCTCTACGGCAGCCGCGACTACCTCGAGCGGCGCGGCATGCCCGAGGGCGACGGCGACCTGCAGCGGCACGACTTCGTGGGCATCGACGAGCCGGGCAACCGCGCGCCGTTCCACCGCTGGATGCACGACACGATCCCGCCCGAGCGGATCGTGTTCCGCGCCAGCGACAACCGGGTCCTGCGCGAGGCGGTGCTGAGCGGGGCCGGCCTCGGCTTCGCGCCCTTGTGGGAGGCGGCGCGGTTCCCGGCGCTGGTGCGGGTGCTGGGGCCGCGGCCGGAATGGTCGGCGCCGCTCTGGCTCGTCACCCATGTCGACCTGCACCGGACCGCCAAGGTGCAGACCTTCCTGAAGTTCCTCAAGGCCGAAGGGAAGCGCTGGACGTGAGGCCCCACCTGCGCGGACATCTGGCGATGCTGGGCTTTTCGGCCTGCGTGGCGGGCTCGTTCAGCCTCGGCGCCATGGCCGCGCCGATGATCTCGCCGCTGGCGCTGAACGCGCCGCGCTTCGCGCTGGCGACGCTTCTGGTGGGGCTGCTGGCGCAGGGGCAGGGCGGGCTGCCGCCGCGCGCCTTCGCGGCGCCGTGGCGCTACCTGCTGCTGGGCGGGATCTTCGCGATCTACTTCTGGGCGATGTTCGAGGGGCTGAAGACCGCGCCGGCCGTCTCGGCGTCGGCGGTCTTCACGCTGACCCCGGTGATGGCGGCGGGGTTCGGCTTTCTGCTGCTCGGCCAGCACATGACGTCGCGGATGACGCTGGCGCTGACGCTGGGCGCGCTGGGGGCGCTGTGGGTGATCTTTCGCGGCGACGTGGCCGCCATGCTCGCCTTCGACGTGGGCCGGGGCGAGGCGATCTACTTCCTGGGCTGCGTGGCGCACGCCCTCTACACGCCGCTGCTCGCCCGGCTGGGGCGCGGCGAGCCGCCCTTCGCCTACGTCTTCGGCATCCTGGCCGCCTGCACGCTGGTGCTGACCGGCCTCGGCTGGACGCAGATCGCCGCCACCGACTGGGCCCATCTGCCCGCCATCGTCTGGATCACGCTGGTCTACGTGGCGGTCTTCGCCAGCGCCGTCACGGTGCTGCTGATCAACTTCGCGGCCCGCCGCCTGCCCGCCGCCAAGGTCATGGCCTACACCTATCTCGTGCCGAGCTGGGTGATCCTGTGGGAGCTCGCGCTGGGCCACGGGGCGCCGGGGCTGACGCCGGTGGCGGGGGTCGTGCTGACGGCGCTTGCGCTGGCGCTCCTGCTGCGCGAGGAACGCAAGGAACCTGCGGCCGCCGGCGGGGTTTAACGGAAGGTTATAAACGGGAATCTCTGCATGAATGCGATCATCTATCTGGTCGGTCTGGTCGTCATCGTCCTGGCGATCATCAACCTTGTGACCTGACGGGCCCGATCCCGTAACAAGAACAACACCCCGCAACGAAGGGAAACGAGCCTGCCATGAACCGGATCATCTATCTTGTCGGACTAGTCGTCATCGTCGTGGCGATCGTGTCCTTCGTCCTCTAGGGCCGTCTCGAGGCCGGTCGCGCCGAGGAACGCCTCGAAGGCGTCGAGGTCGACCGGCTCGAACACGCCGAAGCCCCGCATCCAGACCGACGCCTCTTCCAGCGCGTCGGGCTCGAGCCGGCACCACTTCACGCGCCCGCGCCTCTCCTGACTGATGAGGCCGGCGCGGGCCAGCACCCCCAGATGCTTGGATATCGCGGCGAGCGACATGCCGAACGGCTCGGCCACGTCGGTCACCGCCATGTCGTCCTCGAGCAGCAGCGCCAGGATCTGCCGACGCGTGGGGTCGGCCAGTGCCGCGAAGACCGTGTCGAGCCGCCGTTCCATGCCCGGCGCATGGCGCAGGCCGGCAGCATCGTCAACCGCGCGGTTGAATATGCCGTTCGCGCCGCCTCGCGACCGTTCAGAAAAATGTTCAATGGTACCAGTAATTTAGCGGCGAATTGCCGTTATTGACTTCGGTCCCGCGCCTTTCTAGGTTCCGCGCCGACGTCGGAAGGGGCTGGCTTGTCCAAGGATCCCGATAGCGAGCGGCTGCGTACTCTGGACGAGCGGATCGCCCGGGCCAGGAAGGCGCAGGAGCCCAAGCCCCCTGCCGACGAGCACTATTCGCGGGCCGAGCTGGCCTGGCGCATGGTGATCGAGCTGGTTGCCGGTCTGGGGATCGGCTTCGGCATCGGGTACGGGCTGGACGTCCTCTTCGGGACGATGCCCATCTTCCTGGTGCTGTTCATGTTGCTGGGCTTCGCGGCCGGGGTGAAGATGATGCTTCGCACCGCGCAGGAAGTCACCGTGAGGGGCGAGAGAGACGATGGCGACTGAAACGGAACTGGCACACGGCGCCGAGGCCGCGGGCCCCGGCAGCAACATCCACCCGATGGACCAGTTCATCGTCGAGCCGCTGTTCGGTGACGGCGCGGTGTCGTGGTACACGCCCACCAACGCCACCCTCTGGATGGCGATCGCCGTGGCGGCGACGGCGCTGCTGCTGGTGCTCGGCACGCGCGGGCGCGCGATCGTGCCGAGCCGCGTCCAGTCGATGGCCGAGCTTGCCTACGGCTTCGTCTACAAGATGGTCGAGGACGTCACGGGCGCGCGAGGGGCTGCGCTACTTCCCCTACATCATGACGCTGTTCATGTTCATCGTCTTCGCCAACATGCTGGGCCTGATCCCGATGTCCTTCGCGCCGACCTCGCACATCGCGGTGACCGGCGTGCTGGCGCTCGCGGTCTTCTTCAGCGTGACGATCCTCGGCTTCGTCAAGAACGGGACGAGCTTCCTCGGCCTCTTCTGGGTCACGTCGGCGCCGCTGGCGCTGCGGCCGATCCTGGCGATCATCGAGCTGATCTCGTACTTCGTGCGGCCGGTCAGCCACTCGATCCGACTTGCCGGCAACATCATGGCCGGCCACGCGGTGATCAAGGTGTTCGCGGGCTTCGCGATCACCGCGCTGATCGCGCCGATCTCGATCCTGGCGATCACCGCGATCTACGGCCTCGAACTGCTGGTGGCCTTCATCCAGGCCTACGTCTTCACCATCCTGACCTGCGTCTACCTCAAGGACGCGCTGCATCCGCATCACTGACGCGGTCGCGGCACCTCTTCAAGCCATTCCACAAGGAGCACGGATATGGAAGGCGATATCGCAAACATGGGACAGTTCATCGGCGCCGGTCTCGCCGCCATCGGCTCGGGCGTGTCCGCCATCGGTGTGGGCCACGTGGCCGGGAACTTCCTGGCCGGCGCGCTGCGCAACCCCTCGGCCGCGGCCTCGCAGACGGCGACGCTGTTCATCGGCATCGCGTTCGCCGAAGCGCTCGGGATCTTCGCGTTCCTCGTCGCGCTGCTGCTGATGTTCGCCGTCTGATCGGGCATTCATTCCAGATGGGCGGACCGATCCGCGTCCGCCCGTCCGACCCGACGATCAGGAGGCCAGTCATGGCAACAGTGACCGAGCTGCCGGTCGCCGTCGAGGGTGAGCCGCTGGGCGTGGCGCACGAGGCGCCGGGCATGCCGCAGCTCGACCTCTCGACCTTCCCGAACCAGATCTTCTGGCTTCTGGTGATGCTGGTGGTGATCTACTTCATCCTCAGCCGCATGGCGCTGCCCCGGATCGGTGCGGTGCTGGCCGAGCGGCAGGGGACGATCACCAACGACATCGCCGCCGCCGAGGACCTGAGGCGCAAGGCGCACGAGGCCGAGGCCGCCTACGACAAGGCGCTGGCCGACGCCCGGTCGGAAGCCCAGCGGATCGCGCAGAAGACCCGCGACGAGATCCAGGTCGAACTGGACGCCGCCATCGCCCGGGCCGACGAGGAGATCGGCGAGCGGACGGCGGAATCGGAACGGCAGATCGCCGAGATCCGGAACGAGGCGACGCGGAACGTGCGCGTCGTGGCCCGCGACGCCGCGGCCGAGATCGTCGCCGAGCTGGGCGGCGAGGCGGACGCCGCGGCCGTCGAGGCCGCCGTGGACCAAAGGATGGAGCGCCGATGAGCCCCCGGACACTCAGCCTCGCGCTGGCCGCGCTTCCCGCGCCGGCGCTCGCCGCGAGCGGGCCGTTCTTCTCGCTGGGCAACACCGACTTCGTGGTGCTCCTGGCGTTCCTGCTGTTCATCGGCGTGCTGGTCTACTACCGGGTGCCCAACCTGCTGGTGGGGATGCTCGACAAGCGCGCCGCGGGGATCCGCGCCGAGCTGGACGAGGCCCGCGGCCTGCGCGAGGAGGCGCAGACCCTGCTGGCCTCGTACGAGCGGCGCCAGAGCGAGGTGCGCGACCAGGCCGATCGCATCGTCGCCCATGCCCGCGAAGAGGCCGCGGCCGCCGCCGAGCAGGCCAAGGCCGACCTCAAGCACACGATCGAGCGGCGCCTTCGATCGGCCGAGGACCAGATCGCCTCGGCGCAGTCCGCGGCGGTGAAGGAGGTGCGGGACCGCGCGGTGCAGGTGGCCGTGGCCGCCGCCGCCGAGATCATGGCGCAGCAGATGACGGCACAGAAGTCGGACCGGCTGATCGACGCGTCCATCGACACGGTCGCAGACCGCCTGCACTGAGCGGGCGCGCGCATCGCGCGCCGGAACACGTGCTGGAATTCATCGCGGCCTCCGGGGATCCCCGGGGGCCGTTTCGCGTGTCCTGCCGCCCGGGCCGGTGGCATGCGACAAGCGGTCGGTCCTGCGCGCGGCAGCAGCCCGGATGGGGCCCCAAAAAAGGGCCGCCGGCCCGGAGAGGCGGCGGCCCTGGATCGCCCGTGGGCGCGCGAGCCTCAGTAGGGCTGGATGACGATGTCGACCCGCCGGTTCTGGGCCCGCCCCGCGGCGGTGAGGTTCGAGGCGATGGGCTGATCCTCGCCGCGTCCGACCGCGCGCAGGCGCGAGCCCGGCACACCCTCGGCCCGCAGGATCGAGGTGACCGCCTGGGCCCGCCGCTCGCTCAGGTCCTGGTTGTAGGCGGCGCTGCCGGTGTTGTCGGTGTGGCCGATCACCATCACGTTCGAATCCGGGTAGCGCTGCAGGTTCGAGGCCAGCACCCGCAGGTCGCTGCGCAGGTCGCCCCGCACTGCCGTGCTGTCGACGTCGAACAGGATGTCCTGCGGCATCCGCACGATCAGCTCGGAGCCGGTGTTGACCACGTCGATCTGGCTGTTGTCGAAGTCGCTGCGCAGCTCGGCCGCCTGGCGGTCGAGCATCGCGCCGACGCCGCCGCCGACCACGCCGCCGATCAGCGCCCCTGCGGCCGCATTGCGCAGCCGGTCGTTCTTGTCGTCGCCGCGCTGCGCGCCGGCAATCGTGCCGATCGCCGCGCCCAGCGCCGCGCCCTGGCGCGTCCGCTCGCGGTCGGGGCTCTGCATCATGGTGGGGTCGCACCCGGCAAGGACCATGGCGCTTGCCGCCGCCAGCATCAGCGGCCGTGTGTACGTCTTCATCAAGCTGTTTCCTCGTTGAACGTCCAGCATCTCCGCTGTGACAATTAACGAGCCGCTGCCACGGTTGCACGTGTCTCGACGTCACAACGGCGAGGTTCCGCGTCTTTTGCGGCCGCTTCCCAGGCCAGCATCGCCCGCTTGACCGGCAGCCCCCAGTGGTAGCCGCCCAGCCCGCCCGACTTGCGCAGCGCCCGGTGGCAGGGGATCAGCCAGCTGACCGGGTTGCGCCCCACGGCCGTGCCCACCGCCCGCACCGCGCGCGGCGCGTCGATGGCGCGCGCGATCTCGGAATAGGTGGTGACGTGGCCCGAGGGGATCCGCATCAGCGCCTCCCAGACCTTGATCTGGAACGGCGCGCCGATCAGGTGCAGGCGCACCTCGCCCCCGTCTCCGAAGGCCGCGCGCACATGGGGCTCGACGGCGGTGGGGTCGTCGTGGAAGCTGGCGTTGGGCCAGCGGGCGGTCAGGTCCGCCCAGGCCGCCGCGTCGCCCACCTCGCCCGCGAAGGCCAGGCCGCAGAGGCCGCGATCGGTCGCCATCGCCAGCACCCGCCCGAACGGGCTGTCGAACCAGCCATAGCCGATCGAGAGGCCGGCGCCGCCGCGGGCGTAGTCGCCGGGGCTCATCGCCTCCCACCGCAGGAACAGGTCGTGCAGCCGCCCGCCGCCCGACAGGCCGGCGCCCGCCGCCGTCTCGAGCGTGGTGAAACGCTCGCGCAGGAGCCGCCGCGCGTGGCCCAGGGCAAGATACTGCTGGAAGCGCTTGGGCGACACGCCGGCCCAGCGGCTGAACACCCGCTGCAGGTGCGCCCCGCTCATCCCCAGTTCGGCCGCGAGCCGGTCGAGCGGGACCGCCGCATCGTCGGCGGCGTCGATCAGCTCGATCGCCCGCCGCACGACGTGGTAGTGATAGCGCGCCTCGGGGCCGGCGCCGGCCGTGTGCTCGGACATGGGCTTTCCCTCCCTTCGCATGGCCGAAGATAGCGCCGAACCGGGGGCGCGGGCGACCCGGATCCTGACGGATCGGGAGAACCGAGTTGTGATGGGCCGCGCCCTCGTGGCATGGGGTCCGCATGGCCGCGCCGCTCGACTACCGGACCCTCTGCGAGATCTTCGACCGCTTCCGCGCGGCCAACCCCGCGCCCGAGGGCGAGCTGGCCCATCACAGCGCCTTCACGCTGCTGATCGCCGTGGTGCTCAGCGCGCAGGCCACCGACGCCGGCGTCAACCGCGCCACCAAGGGCCTGTTCGAGGTCGCCGACACGCCCCAGGCGATGCTGGCGCTGGGCGAGGAGGGGGTGGCCGAGCACATCCGCACCATCGGCCTTTACCGCAACAAGGCGAAGAACGTCATCAAGCTGAGCCGGATCCTGGTCGACGAGCACGGCGGCGAGGTGCCGGCCAGCCGCGCCGCGCTGACCGCGCTGCCGGGCGTCGGGCGCAAGACCGCGAACGTGGTGCTGAACACCTGGTTCGGCCATCCCGCGCAGGCGGTCGACACCCACATCTTCCGCGTCGCCAACCGCACCGGCATCGCGCCCGGCCGCGACGTCGAGGCGGTCGAGCGCGCGATCGAGGACCGGGTGCCCGTGCCCTACCAGCGCCATGCGCATCACTGGCTGATCCTGCACGGCCGCTACACCTGCGTGGCGCGGCGCCCCAAGTGCCCCGCCTGCCTGATCCGAGACCTGTGCGCCTACGAGGACAAGACCGAGACATGAGCAAGAACTATCAGATCGTCGGCATCGGCAACGCCATCGTCGATGTCATCGCCGAAGCCGACGACGCGGCGCTGGCCGAGATGGGTGTCGAGAAGGGCATCATGCAGCTGGTCGAGCGCGACCGCGCCGAAACCCTCTACGGCGCGATGAACGGGCGGAGGCAGGTGGCCGGCGGCTCGGTCGCCAACACGCTGGCGGGGCTGGGCGAGATGGGCCTGAGCTGCGCCTTCATCGGGCGCGTCGCCGACGACGAGCTCGGCCGCTTCTACGCCGCCGACATGCAGACCGACGGCACCGACTTCGTGAACCCGCCGGTGGCGGCCGACCTGCCCACCTCGCGCTCGATGATCTTCGTCACGCCCGACGGCGAGCGGTCGATGAACACCTATCTGGGCATCTCGGCCGAACTGGCCCCCGAGGACGTCGACCCGGCGGTGCCGAGCGGCGCGCAGATCCTGTTCCTGGAAGGCTACCTGTTCGACAAGGCCCCGGGTAAGGAGGCGTTCCTGACCGCCGCCCGCGCCTGCCGCGACGGCGGCGGCCGGGCCGGCATCGCGCTTTCCGACCCGTTCTGCGTCGACCGCCACCGGGCCGATTTCCGGCGCCTCGTGCGCGAGCTCGACTACGTGATCGGCAACGAGAGAGAGTGGCTGTCGCTTTACGAGACCGACGACCTGCAGGCCGCGCTGGCGCAGGCGGCGCAGGACGCGGCGCTGGTGGTCTGCACGCGCTCGGGCGACGAGGTGATCCTGATGCGCGACGACGAGGCGGTGACGGTGCCGGTCCGGCGGATCGTGCCCGTCGACGCGACCGGCGCCGGCGACCAGTTCGCCGCCGGCTTCCTCTACGGGCTGTCGCAGGGGCACGGGCTGGCCGAGGCCGGGCGGATGGGCTGCCTCGCCGCGGCCGAGGTGATCTCGCATTTCGGCGCCCGGCCCGAAAGCGACGTGCGCGCCCGTTTCCGCGAGGCCGGTCTGCTCTGAGCCCGTCCTGCGGCGCCGCGCCGCGCGCAACGTTTCCGGCTTTGCCGTACCCTTGCAAATTGTTTCTCTAGACCACCCGATTCTTTCCGATTGTTTTTCAGCGAGGTCCAGCGATGGACGATTACGTCATCCTCCGCGACATGAATGCGGCGCGACGAGGTCCCGTGGGTATGCCGGAATCGTTCGGCCCGGCCGGCCGCTCGATCGAGCTGGGCGCGGGGCCGCCGCCGCTTCCCTCGGTCGAGACCGAACGGCTGCGCAGTTCGGATCTGCGCGAGGTGCGGCGCGACCCCAGCGTGCTCGGCGTCGCGCGCTCGATGCCGGTCCGCCTGATCGCGCCCAAGGGCGAGGGCGGCGCCGCGCCCGAGCCCGGTACCGCGACCTGGGGCGTGCGGGCCGTGGGCGCCGACGTCAGCGCCTTCGACGGTGCGGGCGTGCGCGTGGCGGTGCTCGACACCGGCATCGACGCGGGCCATCCCGCCTTCGCGGGGGTGACCCTGACGCAGCGCGACTTCACCGGCGAGGGCGACGGCGACCGCAACGGCCACGGCACCCACTGCGCCGGCACGATCTTTGGCCACGATGTCGAGGGAACCCGCATCGGCGTCGCCCGCGGCGTCGACCAGGCGCTGATCGGCAAGGTGCTGGGCGGCGACGGCGGCGGCACGTCGCAGATGCTCTTCGACGCGATGTTCTGGGCCGCCGCCGAGGGGGCGCAGGTGATCTCGATGTCGCTGGGCTTCGACTTTCCCGGTCTCGGCAAGCGCTTGGTCGACGACGGATTTCCGCCCGATCTGGCCACCTCGGTGGCGCTCGAGGGCTATCGCGAGAACATCCGCGTGTTCGACGCCATGCTCGACCTCTTCCGCGCCCAGGCGGCGATGACCGGCGGCGTCGTGGTGGTGGCCGCCAGCGGCAACGAGAGCCGGCGCGACGAGGACCCCGAGCACGAGGTCAGCGCCTCGCTTCCGGCGGCGGCATTCGGCGTCATCTCGGTCGGGGCGCTGGCCGACGGCAACGGCGCGGGCCTGACGGTGGCGCCGTTTTCCAACACGAATCCAATAGTTTCCGCCCCCGGGGTCGACGTGCTGTCGGCGCGCGCAGGGGGCGGGCTGGTGTCGTTCAACGGCACCTCGATGGCGTGTCCGCACGTGGCCGGGCTGACCGCGCTCTGGTGGCAGGCGCTCAGGGCGCGCGACCTGCCCGTGACCGGCGATGCGGTGGCCGCACGGCTGCGCGCGGCGGCACAGACCGAGGTGTTCGCCGCCGGCACCGACACCGCCGACCGGGGCGAGGGGCTGGCACGCGCCCCGGCGTAACCAGTTGAGGACGCTTGCTTAAACGGCCGGCGCGGCAAGGGCTTGCGCCGGCCGTTCCGATTGCCGATCAAGGGCTCGTGCAGCAGCGGAGGGGCGCATGGCCCGGGATTACGACGACCAGAACATCTTTGCCAGGATCGTGCGGGGCGAGATCCCGAACGACACCGTGGCCGAGACGGAACATTCCTTGGCTTTCAACGACATACGCCCGCAGGCGCCGGTGCATGTGCTGGTCATCCCCAAGGGGCGCTACGTCAGCCACGACCACTTCGCGGCCGAGGCGTCCGACGCCGAAGTGCTTGATTTCATGCGACTTACGGCGCGGGTGATCGCCGAGAAGGGCCTGGCCGAGGGCGGCTTCCGCACCATCTCGAACGCGGGCCGCGACGGGGTGCAGGAGGTGCCGCACTACCACGTCCACATCCTCGGCGGCCGCCCGATGGGCCGGATGCTGCAGCCGGCCTGATCCGTACGCCCCGCGCCCGATTTCCGTACATTCCGTACAGAAAATTGTACGGGGTTTGGACAGAACGTACGCCCCGCCGGCCCCTCATTCGCGCCATTCGCACCCCTCGGGCGGCGGCATCGGCGAATTGCAATGAGCCGGAACAGTGGCGAAGATCCTCCGGACCGGCTGACACCGACGCTGGGAAAGCCGACGCCGTGGCGCGCCTGACTGGTGGCACAACGGATCCGCCTGTGCGCGCGCCGCTCTTCTGACGCGTGACCTTCGCGATTCGGGGCCTTGAGCTCCGAAGCCTCGAGGGGCGGCGCACGTTTCTCGGGCGGGCGGCGTCAGACCCCACGGACCCTCGGTGCGGCGTCCGAGCGGCAGGCGCAAGCGGGCCCGGTGCCTGAGATCGCAGCCGCCCTCGCTGCGGACGCAGCGCCTGAACCGGCCCGTTCCGCGGGTGCCAGCCTTGCCGCACAAGGCGGTCCGTGGCCATCATGGCAGGGCATCGGGAACGTCATTCATCTGGAAATTGAAGCAATGGCCATTTTGCAGGAACTACCGGTCGAACTGATCGCGGCGGCCATCGGTCTGGTAGGGCTCTTGATTGGGGGCGTACTGACGCACGTGTTCGAGAGCCACAGGACCCGGGCCGACCACTTCCGCGAGCGGCGGTCTGACGCCTACCTGGATTTCATCAGGGCTGTGTCCGACGTTGCGCAGGGGCAGCGCCAGAATGACAGCGCGCCTTGCGAATTCAGCTGTCGTACGGTTGACCGCTGCCAAACACGAGATCGCCATCTTCGGATCGGCGCCTGCCACAAGAGCGGTCGCCGCGTTCTTTCGCGATCACGGAGCTCTCTCATCTGCGCCTGCCAAGGGAATTCTTCCTGCGGGTCGCCGAAGCCATGCGCGCCGACACGCCCGGGGTCGGTGCCGTGGCGAACGAAGAAATCGAGGCGCTGCTCTTCCGCTAGCGCCAGCGCGCCCGAAGGCGCGCCCGGGGGCGGGGGGCTCGATGCCCCCCGGCGCCGGGGCCCGGGCGGGGTCAGGCGGCGCGGGTGCGGGCGTCGCGGGTGAGGTTGCAGGAACACGTCCTCGAGGTGGGGCTCCTCGGTGGCGACGTCGCGGATGCGGATGCCGGCGTCGCGCGACCGCGTCGAGGATCTCGTCGGGCGAGGTCTGCGAGCGGCGGTAGGTGAGGGCGAGCGCGCCGTCGGGGCGGCGCTCGAGCTCGACGCCCTCGGGCAGGGCGGGGTCGTGGTCGGCCGGCGCCGTCGGGCTGGATCACCAGCGTCTTGGCGTCGAGCCGGCCGAGCAGCGCCGTCGGTCGTGTCGCGCACGACCACCTCGCCGTGGTTGATGATGGCGATCTCGTCGCACATCTCCTCGGCCTCCTCGAGGTAGTGGGTGGTCAGGATGATCGTCATGCCCTGCGTCGTTGAGCCGGCGCACGTTGTGCCAGAGCATCTGGCGCAGCTCGATGTCGACGCCGGCCGTCGGCTCGTCGAGCACCAGGACGTGCGGCTGGTGCACCAGCGCCTTGGCGAGCAGCAGCCGCCGCCGCATGCCGCCCGAGAGGGTGCGGGCATAGGCGTCGGCCTTGTCGCTCGAGCCCGATCAGCGCGAGGATCTCGTCGGTGCGGCGCTCGCGCTTCGGCACGCCGTAGAGCCCGGCCTGCACCTCGAGCGCGCCGCGCGGGCGTGAAGAACGGGTCGATGTTCAGCTCCTGCGGCATCACGCCGATCGCGGCGCGCGACTGGCGCGGGTTCACGTCCTGGTCGAAGCCCCAGATCCGCACGCGTGCCGGCGGTCTTGACGCACCAGCCCGGCGAGGATGTTGATCAGCGTCGACTTGCCCGCGCCGTTCGGGCCGAGCAGCCCGAAGATCGAGCCCTGCGGGATCGTCAGGTCGATGCCCTTCAGCGCCTCCTTGGCGGGCTCGTGCCGCGCGGCCCGCGTAGGTCTTGCGCAGGCCCTCGATCTCGATGGCGTGGTGCTGTCGGTCACGGCTGTCGGCCCCTTGTCCGTCCCGGGGCGCTGCGCTATCATGCCGGCCGACCTAGCGGCCCGGGGGCCGCCGGCAAGACGAAGGAACGGACGATGGCCAGAACACGCGGACAACGAGCCGCGCCGACGGCGATCCGACGCGCCCGAGACCGAGATCGTCGACCACCGGCGCGTCGCCTGCGACGGCGGCGAGGGGGCGCTCGGCCATCCGCGCGTCTGGCTGCGATCCCCGAGGACGGCTGGGTCGAATGCGGCTACTGCGACAAGCGCTTCGTCCACGAGAGCGCGACGGACCCCACGGCAGAAGCCCGTCGAGCCGCGCGAGCCGCATCCCCGAGCATCCCCTGACCGCTCGCGGGGGTGCCGCGCCGTCGGGAGCCGCGTCGAGCCGCCCTCGGGCGCGCTGCTGCCGCGGTCTGCAATCTGCCACGTGAGGGCGGGCCGGCGGGCGTCCGCGCATCGTGCGCGGGAGGCCGCTCGAGCGGGCAGGCCTTGCCCCTCGGAGGCGCGGCATCCAGCGTGAGGTGAAGGGCAGGGCGCCTCACCAGGCTCTGCGACCGGCTTCGCCGGCGCAGCGTGGCCGCGCGGCCTTGACCCGCCCTGCCCTTCGCGCTGCGCGGGGGCCGGTGGCGCGCGCGGGGCGAACCGTGCGATAGGACAGCGCGCGAGGCCGGCACGGAGGGGCGAGATGGGCGATGGCATTCGGCAAGGGCCACCACCTGCACCTGATGGACGGCTCGGCCTTCATCTTCCGCGCCTACCACGCGCTGCCGCCGCTGACGCGGAAGTCCGACGGGCTGCCGGTCGGCGCCGTCGCGGGCTTCTGCAACATGCTCTGGAAGATGATCGAGGACAACACGCGGCCCCGACGCGCCGACCCATGCCGCGGTGGTCTTCGACAAGGGCAGCCACACCTTCCGCAACGACATCTACGACGCCTACAAGGCCAACCGCGACGAGATGCCCGAGGACCTGCGTCCGCAGATCCCGCTGACGCGCGAGGCGACGCGGGCCTTCAACCTGGCCTGCCTCGAGCAGGAGGGGTTCGAGGCCGACGACATCATCGCCACGCTCGCCTGCAAGGCGCGCGACGCCGGCGGGCGGGTGACGATCATCAGTCCGACAAGGACCTGATGCAGCTCGTCGGCGGCGGGGTCGAGATGCTCGACGCGATGAAGAACATGCGCATCGACGCCGAGGAGGTGCGAGGCGAAGTTCGGCGTCGGCCCCGAGCGGGTGGTGGACGTGCAGGCGCTGGCCGGGCGACTGCGTCGACAACGTGCCCGGCGCGCCGGGCATCGGGATCAAGACCGCGGCGCTGCTGATCAACGAGTTCGGCGATCTGGAGACGCTGCTGGCGCGCGCCGAGGAGATCAAGCAGCCCAAGCGGCGGCAGACGCTGATCGAGCATGCCGAGCAGATCCGCATGTCGAAGCGGCTGGTGCAGCTCGATTGCGACATGCCGCTGGGCTACGACCTGGACGAGCCTCGAGGTGAGGGAGCCGGACGCCGAGGCGCTGCTGGACTTCCTGCGGCAGATGGAGTTCCGCACCATCGTCAAGCGCGTGGCCGAGCGGCTGGGGGTCGAGGCGCCGGCCATCGCCGAGAACGCGCCGGCGGGTGCCGCGCCCGCCGGCGAGCCGGAGGCGCCGGCCGAGGTGCCCTTCGACCTCGACGGCCTACGAGTGCGTGCGCGACGCCGACGCGCTGCAGGCCTGGATCGACCGAGATCCGCGCCGTGGGCTGCGTGGCGGTCGACACCGAGACGACCGGGCTCGAACGAGATGCGCGCTGCGAGCTGGTGGGGATCTCTGATGCGTCGTGGCGCCGGGCCAGGCGTGCTACATGCCGCTGGGCCACGTGGCGAAGGCGGCGACGACCTGCTCGAGCGACGGCGCTGGCGGAGGGGCAGATGGACCGCGCCGAGGCGCTGGCGATGCTGAAGCCGGTGCTGGAGGACCCGGCGGTCCTGAAGATCGGCGCAGAACGTCAAGTACGACGTCAAGATCTTCGCCCGCTGCGGCATCGAGGTGGCGCCGATCGACGACACGATGCTGATGTCCTACGCGCTGCACGCGGGGCTGCACAGCCACGGCATGGACGACGCTGGCCGAGCGCTATCTCGGCCACACCTGCATGCCGATCAAGGAGCTGATCGGCTCGGGCAAGAGCCAGATCACCTTCGACCGGGTCGAGGTCGACAAGGCCTGCCCGCTATGCCGCCGAGGACGCCGACGTCACGCTGCGGCTGTGGGACACGTTCAAGCCGCGGCTGCACCGGGCGCGGGTGACGACCGTCTACGAGACGCTGGAGCGGCCGCTGGTGCCGGTGCTGGCGCGGATGGAGATGGCGGGCGTCAAGGTCGACCGCGAGGTGCTGAGCCGGATGTCGGGGGCCTTCGCGCAGAAGATGGCGGCGCTGGAGGCCGAGATCCACGAGCTGGCGGGCGAGACGTTCAACGTGGGCAGCCCCGCGCAGCTGGGCGAGATCCTGTTCGACAAGATGGGCCTGCCCGGCGGCAAGAAGGGCAAGAACGGGGCCTATGCCACCCCGGCGCGACGTGCTGGAGGACCTGGCGACCGAGCACGACCTGCCGGCGCGGGTGCTGGACTGGCGGCAGCTCGCCAAGCTGAAGACCACCTATACCGACGCCCTGCAGGACCGCGATCAACCCCGAGACGGGGCGGGTGCACACCTCCTACTCGATCGCCGGGGCGAACACCGGGCGGCTGGCCTCGACCGACCCGAACCTGCAGAACATCCCGGTCCGCACCGAGGAGGGCCGGCGCATCCGCGAGGCGTTCGTGGCCGCGCCGGGGCACGTTCTGGTCAGCCTCGACTACTGCCAGATCGAGCTGCGCATCCTGGCCCACATCGCCGAGATCGACGCGCTGAAGCAGGCGTTCCGGCGAGGGGCAGGACATCCACGCGATGACCGCGTCGGAGATGTTCGGCGTGCCGCTGGACGGAGATGCCGCCCGAGATGCGGCGGCGGGCGAAGGCGATCAACTTCGGCGTGATCTACGGCATCTCGGGCTTCGGCCTGGCGCGCAACCTGCGGATCCCGCGGGACGAGGCGCAGGGCTTCATCGACCGCTATTTCGAGCGGTTCCCCGGCATCCGGACTACATGGGCGACACGACCGCCTTCGCGAAGGAGAACGGCTATCGTGCAGACGCTGTTCGGGCGCAGGATCCACACGCCCGAGATCAACGCCAAGGGGCCGGCGGCGGGCTTCGCCCGGCGCGCGGCGATCAACGCGCCGATCCAGGGGACGGCGGCCGACATGATCCGCCGGGCGATGATCCGCATGGAGGCGGCGATCGAGGGGCTGCCGGCGCGGATGCTGCTGCAGGTGCACGACGAGCTGCTCTTCGAGGTCGAGGAGGGGGCCGAGGAGGCGCTGATCGCGCGGGCGCGCGAGGTGATGGAGGGGGCGGCGGCCCCGGCGGTGGAGATCTCGGTGCCGCTGACGGTGGATGCGGGGTCCGGGCCCGAGCTGGGCCGCCGCGCACTGATCCGGCGGAGCGGGCTTGCGCCCGCACGACGTCTGGCTCCCCGCCGGGGCGGGGAGCGGTCTAGCCCTCGGGGTCGGGCAGGTCGGTCTGGATCCAGCGGTCGCTGACGTGGATGTCGGTGGTTTCGAGCCGCCCGGGCCCGAGGTTGCGGAACTTGTGCGGGATGCCGGCGGGGCCGAAGACGATCTCGCCGGCCGCGGCCTCGAGCCGGGTGTCGCCGACGGTGAAGAGCGCCCGGCCCAGGCGGAGGATGAAGAGCTCGTCGTAGGGATGGACGTGCCAGACCGGCCCGGCGCCGACCTCGTCGGTGGCGTAGAAGAGCACGGTGACGCCGGTGCCGAGGCTGTGCCCCTCGACCCGGCCCTTGGGCAGGCTCTCGTGCGAGGCCCAGTCCTGACGCCTCAGGAGCCGCGGCTTTCGCTCGGTCATCGCGGAGCCCTCCGGGTTGCGGGGATGCGGCGAGGATAGACGTGCCGGATGCCGCGCGCCAGCCGCCGGGTCGGCGCGGAGGCCCCCCGGGGCTGGCGTCGGCCCGAGGGGGGCGCTACATCGGCCCTCATGCCCCACGATCATTCCCACGATCATCTGCCGGACGCCGCGATGGGCGACCGGCGCCTCTATGGCGCGATCGGCGTCAATGTCGCGCTGACGGTGGCGCAGATCGTCGCCGGCCTGTTCTCGGGCAGCCTCGCGCTGATCGCCGACGCGCTGCACAACCTCAGCGATGCGGTCTCGCTGGTGGTGGCGCTGGTGGCGCGGCGGATCGGGCGGCGGCCGGCGGATGCGCGGATGACCTTCGGCTATGTCCGCGCCGAGCTGGTGGCGGCGCTGGTGAACTACACGACGCTGATCGTGATCGCCCTGTGGCTGGCGTGGGAGGGGGCGGCGAAGCTCATCGACCCGCAGCCGGTGGAGGGCTGGATCGTGGTCTGGGTGGCGGCCCTGGCGCTGGTGGTGGACACGGCGACGGCGCTGCTGATCGTGCGGATGGCCAAGGGCAACGCCAACATGCGCGCGGCCTTCGTGCACAACATGGCCGACGCGCTGGGCTCGGTCGCGGTGATCGTCTCGGGCGTGCTGATCATCCTCTACGACTGGCGCCTGGTCGACCCGCTGGTGACGCTGCTGATCTCGGGCTACATCCTGTGGCACGCGGCGGTGGGGATCGGGCCGGTGATCCGGATCCTGATGCTGGGCGCGCCGCCCGAGCTCGAGACCGGCGACGTGGTGGCGCGGATCGAGCGCGAGGAAGGCGTGGAGAGCGTGCACCACGTGCATCTGTGGCAGATGGACGAGGCGCAGATCGCGCTCGAGGCGCATGTGGTGGTGGGCGAGGACGCCGACCGCCACAGCCTGCGCGAGCGGCTGCGGGGTGTGCTGCACGAGGAGTTCGGGATCGGCCACACCACGCTGGAGACCGAGTGCCGCCGCCACGCGTGCGCCGGCGCGCAGGTGATCGGCCACTGACGGCACGTCCTGATTGGGGATGGCGGCGCGGGCTGGCGACCGCGCAGCTTTATCTCGCGCACGCCGCGCTCGCGGCGGGCGTCGTGCTGGGCGGTGACGTTGGTGGCTGGGCGGTGGGGCCAGCACCGGCCGCCGCGTGGCTATGTCCCGCAAGTCATCGTCCACTGACGCCGCGCACTTGTCGCGATGGCGGCGCGGGCCTTCAGCGTGCAAAGCGGAGCGGGCTGGCGCCCGCGCGCCTTTCTCTCGCGCACGCCGCGGTCGCGGCGCCGCGCTCGGGTGGGTGCTGTGTGGTGGGGGGCGGTCTTCCGGCGTGAGGTTCGGGTTCGGCGCCGGCCGCCGCATCGCGGCGGCACGCCCGGCCGAGTGGCTCCCCTGAAAGGGGGGCTCGAGGGCGGGCGTTTCCCCCCGGATGGGCGGCTCAGTCCGGAAGCTCGGCCGAGGGGATGATCGGGAAGAAGGCGCCGCCCGAGCGCAGGCCGAACCAGCGGGCGCCCTCGTGCTGGCGATGCTCGCCCAGCTCGACCAGCCGGTAGAAGCTCTTGCGGTCGATCAGCGCCTCGAGCCCGGCGCGGACCAGGACGTAGGGCGCGGGCTCGCCGGTCTCGGGGTCGCGCTCGACCCGGATCGGGTGGTCCGGGCCGGCCGTCACCCGGTCGCCGACATTGGTGACGAAGGTCAGCGCCTGGCCGTCGCCGGCCTCGAAATCGACGGCGACGAAGGGCGCGTCCTCGACGATGATGCCGACCTTCTCGACCGGCGTGACCAGGAAGTGGCGTCGCCCTCGCGCTTCAGGATCGTCGAGAACAGCCGCACCAGCGCCGGCCGGCCGATCGGCGTGCCCTGGTAGAACCAGGTGCCGTCGCGGGCGATCGCATGTCGATATCGCCGCAAAAGGGCGGGTTCCACAGGTGCACCGGCGGCAGCTTGCCGCGCCTTGAGCGGCAGAGGCGCTTTCCGCGAGGCCTTCGGCCGACGGTCTCACGATCTTTTGTGGCGCGTGTCCTTTTGCCATTTGCGTCCCACGCGATACTTGCCTCTGCTACTCTCACCCATAACGTCGCGGGGAGGCATTGTCATGGCCGACGTCGGGACCGACACGGACGCCCTGCCTGGGTCAGATCGAGGCGCTGGGCGAGAAGCTGGCCGCGGCGCGGGCGTCGATCACCCGGCGCTTCATCGGCCAGGAGCGGGTGGTCGACCTGGTGCTGTCGGCGCTGCTCTGCGGCGGCCACGGGCTGCTGATCGGCCTGCCGGGCCTGGGCAAGACGCGGCTGGTCGACACGCTGTCCACGGTGATGGGCCTCGAGGGGCAGCCGGATCCAGTTCACGCCCGACCTGATGCCGGCCGACATCCTGGGCTCCGAGGTGCTGGAGACCGCGACCGACGGCAGCCGCGCGTTCCGCTTCATCGAGGGGCCGATCTTCTGCCAGCTGCTGATGGCGGACGAGATCAACCGCGCCAGCCCGCGCACCCAGTCGGCGCTGCTGCAGGCGATGCAGGAGCGGGAGGTGACCGTCGGCGGGCGAGCACCACCCGCTGGGGCGGCCGTTCCACGTGCTGGCCACGCAGAACCCGATCGAGCAGGAGGGCACCTATCCGCTGCCCGAGGCGCAGCTCGACCGGTTCCTGGTGCAGATCGACGTGCCCTATCCCGACCGCGACGACCGAGCGCGACATCCTGATGGCCACCACCGGCGTCAGCGAGGACGCGGTCGAGCCAGGTCTTCACCGCCGACGAGCTGCTGGCCGCGCAGACGCTGCTGCGGCGGATGCCGGTGGGCGAGGCGGTGGTGGAGATCGATCCTCGACCTCGTGCGCGCCTGCCGCCCCGACGAGCCGACGGCGCCCGACGTGGTGCGCGAGAACGTCGGCTGGGGCCCGGGGCCGCGCGCCGCGCAGGCGCTGATGCTGACGGTGCGGGCGCGGGCGCTGCTCGACGGGCGGCTGGCGCCCTCGGCCGAGGACGTGGCGGCGCTGGCGCGGCCGGTGCTGACGCCACCGCATGGCGCTGACCTTCGCCGCCCGCGCGCGGGGCGAGGACCTGGCGCGGTCATCGCCCAGGTCGCCGAGGAGATCACGCGGGTCGAGGCCGCCGCGTGAGCGACGCCGGCGCCGATCCTGCGCGCGCCGGGCCGAGGGGCTTGCCGGGCCGCTGCCGCCGCTTCTGGCGGAGGCCGAGCACCTGGCGGCGACCGTGCTGCTGGGCGAGCACGGCCGCCGCCGGGCCGGCATGGGCGACGAGTTCTGGCAGTACCGCCCGGCGATGCCGGGCGACGAGGCGCGGCTGATCGACTGGCGCCGCTCGGGCCGGTCGGACGCGCATTTCGTGCGCGAGAAGGAATGGCAGGCGGCGCAGAGCGTGATGCTCTGGGTCGACGACCGCCGCCTCGATGCGCTTCGCCTCGCGGCGCGAGCTGCCGACCAAGCCCGACCGGGCGCGGCTGCTGGCGCTGGCGCTGGCGGTCCTGCTGATCCGCGGCGGCGAGCGGGTGGGCCTGTCGGGCGCGGCCTGCCGCCGCGCTCGGGCGAGGTGCAGCTGCTGCGGCTGGCCGCGGCGCTGGCGCGGCGACGCAGCGCCGCCGATTACGGCGCGCCGCGGCGCGGGGCATCCTGCCCCATGCGCGCGCGCTCTTCGTGTCGGACTTCCTGGGCGACATCGACCGCGGTCGAGGCGGCGCTGACCGGCGCGGCCGACCGCGGCGTCCGGGGCGCGCTGCTGCAGGTGCTCGACCCGCAGGAGGAGGCGTTTCCCTTCGACGGGCGCACGATCTTCGAAAGCGTCGGCGGCACGCTGCGCCACGAGACGCTGAAGGCCGGCGACCTGCGCGACCGCTACCTGGACCGGCTGGCCGAGCGCAAGGAGCGGCTGGAGCGCGCTGGCCCGCGCGACCGGCTGGCAGTCCACGACCCACCACACCGACGCGCCGCGCCGCGGCGGCGCTGCTGTGGCTCTACCGGCGCTGGAGCGGGTGCCCTGATGTGGACGCTCGGGCCCCTCGGCTTCACCGCGCCCTGGCTGCTGCTGGCGCTTGCTGGCGCTGCCGGTGCTGTGGCTGCTGCTGCGCGCGGTGCCGCCGGCGCCGATCCGGCGGCGGTTTCCGGGCGTCGCGCTGCTGCTGGGGCTGAAGGACGACGAGACCCAGACCGACCGCACGCCCTGGTGGCTGCTGCTGCTGCGGATGCTGGCGGTGGCGGCGGTGATCATGGGCTTCGCCGGGCCGGTGCTGAACCCGCAGGACGAGACGGCGCGGCAGCGGGCCGCTGCTGGTGCTGCTCGACGGCACCTGGGCCGATGCCCGCGACTGGCCGCGGCGGATCGACCGGGTCGGGGCGCTGCTGGACCAGGCGCCGGGCGCGACGGGCGCACGGCGGCGGTGGTGACGCTGACCGACCTGCCGGCCGAGGGCGGTCGCCGTTCCAGGCGGCCGACGCCTGGGCGGCGCGGCTGCCCGGCTTCGAGCCGAAGCCCTGGGCGCCCGACGCCGAGGCGGTGCGCTGACTGGGCCGGGGCGCTCGAGCGGCGGGTTCGACACCTCTGGCTGTCGGACGGGCTGGGCTGGCCGTGGCGCGACGACGCTGCTGGCGGCGCTGGAGGCGCGGGGCGCGGTCACGGTCTTCGAGAGCCCGCGCCCGTCCTGGCGCTGCACGCCGCCGCGCTTCGAGGACGGCGTCGATCGTGGTGCGGCGCTGCGCGCCGGGCGCGGGCCGGCGAGGCGCAGGTCGACGCGTGGTCGCCCACGGGCTCGACCCCAGCGGCGCGCCGCGCGAGCTGGCGCGGGCCGACGATGGCCTTCGCCGCCGGCGAGACGGCGGCCGAGGCGCGCGCTGTCGCTGCCGCCCGAGCTGCGCAACCGGGTGACCCGGTTCGAGATCGCGGGCGTGCGCTCGGCCGGGGCGGTGACGCCTGACCGACGACGCGCTGCACCGGCGCGAGGTGGCGCTGATCGCCGGCGCGACGACCGCGAGGGGCTGCGAGCTGCTGTCGCCGACCCACTACCTCGAGCAGGCGCTGGCGCCGACGGCCGACCTGATCGAGCGGCACGCTGTCGGACGTGCTGCTGGCCAACCCCGACGTGATCGTGCTGGCCGACGTGGCGACCGCTGGCCGAGGCCGAGCAGGACCGCTGCTGGACTGGGTCGAGAAGCGGCGGCCTGCTGGTGCGCTTCGCCGGGCCGCGGCTGGCGGCCTCGGACGTCGGCCGCGCCGAGGAGACCCGCTGATGCCGGTGCGGCTGCGCGCGGGCGGGCGCAGCGTCGGCGGCGCGATGAGCTGGGGCGAGCCCAAGGCAGCTGCGCCCCTTCCCCGCCGACCTCGCCCTTCTTCGGGCTGGCGGTTCCGGCCGACGTCACGGTCAGCGCGCAGGTCATGGCCCAGCCCGACCCGGCCCTGGCCGACCGCGTCATCGCCTCGCTGGCCGACGGCACGCCGCTGGTCACGCGCAAGCGCGGTGGGCGAGGGGCAGGTGGTGCTGTTCCACGTCACCGCCAACGCCGAATGGTCGACCCTGCCGCTGTCGGGCCTGTTCGTGCAGATGCTCGAGCGGCTGGCGGTCTCGACCCGCGCCGCCGCGGCCCGACGGCCGAGGAGCTGGCCGGCACGACCTGGCGGCCGACGAGGTGCTGACGCCTTCGGCCGGTCGAGGAGGCCGGGACGCTGCCCGGCGTCCCCGGCGAGGCGCTGGCCGAGGCGCGCGCCCGGCCCCGACGACGCCGCCGGGCCTCTATGCCGGCGAGGACCGCCGGATCGCGCTGAACGTGACTGGGCGCGGACGCCGTGCTGGCGCCCGCGGCCTGGCCCGCCGCGGATCCCGGTCGAGGGGCTGGCGGTCGGTGCGCGAGACGCCGCTGAAGGGCGGGCTCCTGGCCGCGGCGCTGCTGGCTGCTGCTGGCGCGGACATCGCTGGCCTCGCTGCTGGCTGTCGGCGGCCGCGCTGACCGGCCCGGCGGCGCGCGGCCGGCCGCCGCGGTGGCTCGGCGCTGGCCGCTGCGTGCCGCAGCCGCGGCCGCGGCGCAGGACCGGCACCGAGGCGCGCCCGGCGCCGATCGAGCCGCCACGAGCCGAACGTGGTGCTGGCCCATGTGGTCACCGGCGACGCCGGAGGTCGACCGGCTGGCGCAGGCGGGCCTGCGCGGGCTCAGCCAGACGCTGTACGAGCGCACCTCGGTCGAGCCGGCCGAGCCGATGCGCGGTGAACCTGGAGACCGACGAGCTGGCGTTCTTCCCGTTCCTCTACTGGCCGGTGACGGCCGACCAGCCGCTGCCCCTCGGACGAGGCCTATGCCAAGCTGAACCGCTATCTGCGCACCGGGGGCATGATCCTGTTCGACACCCGCGACGCCGACATCGCGCGGCTTCGGCGACGGCACGCCCGCAGGGGCGCAAGCTGCAGCAGCTGGCCGCGCCGCTGGACATCCCGCCGCTGGAGCCGATCCCGGCGGACCACGTGCTGACGCGGACCTTCTACCTGCTGCAGGACTTCCCCGGCCGCTACGACAGCCGCGACGTCTGGGTCGAGGCGGCGCCGCCCGATGCCGAGCTGGTCGAGGGCATGCCGTTCCGCAACCTCAACGACAACGTGACGCCGGTGGTGATCGGCGGCAACGACTGGGCCGCGGCCTGGGCGGTGGACGAGAGCGGCCTGCCGCTGTTCCCGGTGGGCCGCGGCTATGCCGGCGAGCGGCAGCGCGAGATCGCCTACCGCTTCGGCGTCAACCTGGTCATGCATGTGCTGACCGGCAACTACAAGTCCGACCAGGTGCACGTGCCCGCGCTGCTCGACAGGCTGGGCCAATGAGGCGCGGCGAGGCGCCGCCGGGGATCCAGGGTCGACCGGAACGATCATCTTCGATCCGCTGCTGCCGTCTGGGCGTCTGGGTGCGCGGCGGCGCTGGCGGTCGGCTGTTCGTGGCGCTGGCGCTCGTGGCGCGGGCTGACGGGCTGGTGGCTGCGGGCGCTGGCGGCGCTGGCGCTGCTGGCGGCGCTGGCCAACCCGTCGCTGCAGACGCGAGGACCGCGAGCCGCTGACCGACATCGTGATCGCTGGTGGTGGACGATAGCGCCAGCCAGGGGATCGCCGACCGCCCGGACGCAGACCGACGGTGCCGCTGGCGGCCGTGGAGCGCCGAGGTGGCGGCGCTGCCCAACACCGAGCTGCGCGTGGTCCGAGCTGGGCGACGCGCGAGCGGCGACGAGGGCACGCTGCTGATGACGCGCGCTGGCCGAGGCGATGGCCGAGGAGCCGCGGGCGCGTCTCGCCGGCGCGATCCTGCGTCACCGACGGGCAGCTGCACGACATCGAGGCGCGCGCCCGACCTGCCCGCGCCGCTGCACGCGCTGCTGACCGGCCGCGAGGAGCGACTGGGACCGCCGCCTGATCGATCGAAACGCCCCCGCCTTCGCCATCATCGGCGAGCCGGTGACGCTGACGCTGCGCGGTCGAGGACCAGGGCGCGGTGCCGCGCACGGCGACGCGGCGACGGCGCCGCTCCCGATCGCCATCGACGGCGGCGAGCCGCAGACCTTCCAGGTGCCCGTGGGCGAGGACCTCGAGCTGCCGATCACGCTGCCGCACGGCGGCATGAACGTGATCCAGTTCATCGCTGCCCGACGGCCGAGGGCGAGCTGACCGACCGCAACAACGCCGCCGTGGTGCAGATCAACGGCGTGCGCGACCGGCTGCGGGTGCTGCTGGTCTCGGGCGAGCCGCATGCGGGCGAGCGCACCTGGCGCAACCTGCTGAAGTCCGACAGCGTCGGTGGACCTCGTGCACTTCACCATCCTGCGCCCGCCGGAGAAGCAGGACGGCGTGCCGGTCGACGAGCTGTCGCTGATCGCCTTCCCGACGCGCGAGCTGTTCCTCGACAAGATCGACGAGTTCGACCTGATCATCTTCGACCGCTACAAGCGGCGCGGGCATCCTGCCGTCGATCTACCTCGACAACGTCCGGCAATACGTCGAGAACGGCGGCGCGCGTGCTGATCGCGGCGGGGCCGGAATACGCCAGCGCCGACTCGCTCTACCGCTCGCCCCTGGGCGCGATCCTGCCCGGCCGCGCCGACCGGCCGCGTGATCGAGGAGGCCTTCCTGCCGCGCGCTGACCGAGATCGGCGAGCGCCATCCGGTGACCGAGGGCCTCGGCGCACCAGCTCGCGCCGCGCCGCCGCGACGGCGACGGCGCCGGCTGGGGCCGCTGGTTCCGCCTCGTCGAGCTGGACGCCGCGCGGGCCACGTGGTGATGAGCGGCGTCGGACGACCGGCCGCTGCTGGTGCTCGACCGGGTGGGCGAGGGCCGCGTGGCGCTTCTGGCCTCCGACCACGCCTGGCTCTGGCGCGCGGCTACGAGGGCGGCGGGCCGCAGCTGGAGCTGCTGCGCCGGCTGGCCCACTGGACTGATGAAGGAGCCCGAGCTCGAGGAGGAGGCGCTGACCGCCACCGCCGAGGGCCGGACATGACGATCACCCGCCGCACGCTGTCGCGAGGACGTCGGGGCCGGTCGAGGTCACCGGCCCCGACGGCGAGACCGTGACGCTGGAGCTGTCCGAGGACGGTCGCCGGGCCGCTTCACCGGCCGAGTGGACCGCGCCGGAGATCGGGCTCTACCGGCTGGCGGAGGGCGACGAGAGGCGGTCATCGCGCTGGGCCCCTCGGCGCCGCGCGAGTTCGAGCAGACGATCGCGAGCGGCGAGCAAGCTGGACGCGCCGGTGGATCGCGACAGGCGGCGGGGTGCTGCGGCTCGAGGACGGCGTGCCCGACCTGCGGCAGGTGCGCGCGGGGCGGCCGGCCGCCGGGCGCGGCTGGATCGGGATCACCCCGCGCGAGGCCTACCTGACCGCCGACGTGCGCATCGCGCCGTTCCTGCCGGCCTGGGCGTGGTTGCTGATTGCCTCGGCGCTGATCGTCGGCGCCTGGCTGCGCGAGGGCCGCCGGTGATCGCGCCCGCCGGTGTGCCCGCCCCGAGGGGGTGAGCGGCACGGCCCGGTTCGGTGTCGCCGCGGCGCTGGCCACGCTGGTCCTGCAGATCGCCTATGGAGTGGTGCTGGTGGGCGGCTTGATGGCGCTTTCCTCGCCCGACCAGCCGATACCCGACCCCTATTTCACGGCGATGGAGGGGCTGATCCTGCTGATCGCGCCGGCGATGCTGGCGCTGATGGTGGCGATCCATGCCGCTGCGCCGGCGGGGCGGCGGCCGTACGCCCTGCTCGCCGTCGCCTGCACCACGGTGATGGCGACGCTGACGGCGGCGGTGCATTTCTCGGTCCTGACGCTGGCCCGTCACCCGGCCTTCGCCGGCCACGACGATCTGCTGGCCTTCCGCTGGCCCTCGGTGGTCTATGCGATCGACATCCTGGCGTGGGACGTCTTCTTCGCGCTGGCCGCCCTTGCTGCCGCGGCGGCGTTCCCGGGGCCGGGTCTGGCGGCGGCGATCCGCGCCCTGCTTGTGGCCAGCGGCCTGGTGGCGTTCGCCGGGCTGGCCGGGGTCGCGGCGGGCGACATGGCGATCCGCAACATCGGCATCGTCGGCTATGGCCTGCTGTTTCCCGTCGCATCGGGGCTGATCGCGCTGCACTTCCGCCGCCTGCGGGCCTGACGCCGGTTCATTGCAGGGCGACGGCGGTGACGCCCTCGGCCCAGCCGGTCGTGCTGGTGCGGGCGCGGATGGCGATGCGGGCCGTGCCCCGGGGGATCGCGACGTCGGAGAGCGTGCGGGTGAAGGGCTGCTCGTTGACATGCGGGTGCAGGAGCTCGCGGGTGCCGAGGACCGTGCCGTCGGGCAGCTCGACCCGCCAGCCGTCGGCGTAGTCGTCCCAGCCGGTGTCGCCGTGGCTGAGGGTGACCGAGACGGTCCAGCCGTCGCCGCCCGGGCGCGCCTCGACGCGCTCGACCACCGCCGGGTCGGCCGCGACCGCGGAGGGCAGGAGCAGGAGCAGGGCGGCGAGGCGTCTCATGGCGGCAGAGTGGCAGGTCGCGGCGCGCCTGTCGCCCGAGTGGCGGTTCACGTTCCGGCGATGCCCGGCAGCCGGCTTGTGCCCCGCCCGGCGCGGTCCTACCCTTGCCGCAAGCTATCCGCCGGGAGGGTGTGCGATGGAAATGCCGGTTCCGCGCGAGCGGGTGCTGGGCCGCAAGGCCGAGATCGTGGCGCGCCTGCGCGAGGTGCTGCCGGGCGATGCCGTCATCCACGAGGCGCACGAGACGCGCGCCTACGAATGCGACGCGCTGACGGCCTACAAGTGCCCGCCGCTGGCCGTGGTGCTGCCGTCCTCGACCGAGGAGGTCGCGGCGGTGCTGCGCATCTGCAGCGAGGAGGGGGTGCCGGTGGTGCCGCGCGGCAGCGGCACGTCGCTGGCCGGCGGCGCGCTGCCCACGGCCGACAGCGTGATCCTCGGCGTCGCGCGCCTGACCGAGGTGCTCGAGACCGACTACGACAACCGCTTCATCCGGGTGCAGACCGGGCGCACCAACCTCTCCGTCACCGGCGCGGTCGAGGAGGACGGGTTCTTCTACGCCCCCGACCCGTCGAGCCAGCTGGCCTGCGCCATCGCCGGCAACATCGGGATGAACTCGGGCGGGGCGCATTGCCTGAAGTATGGCGTGACCACCAACAACCTGCTGGGCGTGACGATGGTGCTGATGGACGGCACCGTGGTCGAGCTGGGCGGCGCCGCACCTGGACGCGGGCGGCCTCGACCTGCTGGGCGTGGTCTGCGGGTCCGAGGGGCAGCTGGGCGTGGTGACCGAGGCGACGTTGCGCATCCTGCCCAAGCCCGAGGGGGCGCGGCCGGTGCTGATGGGGTTCGGCTCGAACGAGGTGGCGGGCGCCTGCGTGTCCGACATCATCAAGGCGGGCGTCCTGCCGGTGGCGATCGAGTTCATGGACCGCCCCTGCATCCGCGCCTGCGAGGCGTTCGCCCATGCCGGCTATCCCGATTGCGAGGCGCTGCTGATCGTCGAGGTCGAGGGCTCGCCCGCCGAGATCGACGAGCAGCTGGGCCTGATCAAGCAGATCGCCGCGCGCCACGACCCCGTGGAGCTGCGCGAGGCCGAGGACGCCGACGAGGCGGCGCGCATCTGGCTGGGCCGCAAGTCGGCCTTCGGCGCGATGGGGCAGATCAACGACTACATCTGCCTCGACGGGACGATCCCGGTCAGCGAGCTGCCGCGCGTGCTGGGCGGCATCGGCGATCTGTCGAAGAAATACGGGCTGGATGTCGCCAACGTCTTCCATGCGGGCGACGGCAACATGCACCCGCTGATCCTGTTCAACGCCAACGAGCCGGGCGAGCTCGAGCGGGCCGAGGCGATGGGCGCGGACATCCTGCGCCTCTGCGTCGAGGCCGGCGGCTGCCTGACGGGCGAGCATGGCGTGGGCGTGGAAAAGCGCGATCTGATGGTCGACCAGTACGACCCCGCCGACCTCGAGGCGCAGATGCGCGTCAAGGACGTGTTCGACCCGGAATGGCTGCTGAACCCCGCCAAGGTGTTCCCGCTCGCCGCCTCCGAGACCCGGCGCGCGGCATGATCGAACCGACCAGCGAGGCCGAACTGGCCGAGGCCGTGCGCGGCGCGGGCGGGCCCTTGCGCATCCGCGGCGGCGGCACGCGGCCGGTGGGCAACCCGGTGGCGGGCGAGGTGCTGTCGACCGGGGGCCTGTGCGGCATCCGCCTGTACGAGCCGGGCGCGCTGACGCTGGTGGCGGGCGCCGGCACGCCGCTGGCCGAGATCGAGGCGGCGCTGGCCGCCGAGGGCCAGCGGCTGCCCTTCGAGCCGATGGACCATCGCCCGCTTCTGGGCACCGAGGGCGCGCCGACGATCGGCGGCGTGGTGGCCGCAAACGTCAGCGGCCCGCGCCGGGTGCAGGTGGGCGCCGCGCGCGACTTCCTGCTCGGCGTGCGCTTCGTGGACGGCGAGGGCCAGGTGATCAGCAACGGCGGGCGGGTGATGAAGAACGTCACCGGCTACGACCTGGTCAAGCTGATGGCCGGCAGCTGGGGCACGCTCGGCGTGCTGACCGAGGTGGCGCTCAAGGTGCTGCCCGCCCCGGCTGCCGCCGCGACGCTGACCCTGCCGGGGCTCGACGTGCCGAGGGCGGTCCGGGCGATGGCGGCGGCGCTCGACCTCGCCCTTCGAGGTGACGGGCGCGGCGCACGACCCCGAGGCGGGCACGTTCCTGCGGATCGAGGGTTTCGCCGACAGCGTCGCCTACCGGGCCGGGCGGCTGACCGCATTGCTGGCCGCGTTCGGCACCCCCGCCGTCGAGACCGACGTCGAGGCGGTGGCCAAGCTCTGGCGGCGGATCCGCGATGCCGAGGCGGTGGCGGAGCAGGGCCGCGACGTCTGGCGCGTCTCGGTCAAGCCGTCGGATGGCGCGCGCGTGGCCGAGCGGCTGGACGGGGCGCGGCTGCTTCTCGACTGGGGCGGCGGGCTGGTCTGGGCCGCGGTCGCGCCGGGCACCGACCTGCGCGCGGCGCTGGAGGGCATGCCGGGCCACGCCACGCTGGTCCGCGCCGACGAGGAGACGCGCGCCCGCCTTCCGGCGTTCCAGCCCGAGGCGCCCGGCGTGGCGGCGCTGGCGCAGGGGCTGCGGGCGAAGTTCGACCCGCGCGGCATCCTCAACCCGGGGCTGATGTGATGGCGCGGGCCGCAGATCATGCCCTGCCGGACACCATCGCGGTGCCCGGGGCCAAGCTGGCCGCGCGGCGGGCCGGGGCGGGGGACCTCGTCCTGTTCGTGCACGGCTCGGCCAGCGACGACCGGACGTGGGACGGCCCCTTCGCCGCCGCGGCAAGGGGCCACCGCGCGGTGGTCTACAGCCGCCGCTTCCACCGCCCGAACCCACGGCTTCATCGGGGCGAGCCCTACCTCTTCGCGCAGCAGCTCGACGACCTGCTGGCGGTGATCGACGCCGAGGGCGGGCCGATGACGCTGGTCGGGCACAGCTACGGCGGGGTGCTGGCGCTGCTGGCGGCGGGGCGACGCCCCGAGGCCGTGCGCCGGCTGGTTCTGGTCGAACCGGCGGTCATCACCCGGGTGCTGGGCGACCCGCCGCAGCTGGGCGAGATCGCGCGGCTTGCTGCCTCGGACCCGGTCCTGGCGGGCAGCCTGATCCGCTTCGCCGTCACCGGCCTCTTTCCCGCGCGCGCCGCCGCCCGTCGCGGAGATCGCGACCGTGCGGGGCGCCTCTTCGGACGCGGCGTGCTGGGGCGCGAGGCCTTCGCCCGCCTGAGCCCCCAGCGCGCCCGCCAGGTCGAGGAGAACTTCTTTCTCGCCGAGCTCTTTGCCGGCGCCCCGCCGCGCATCACCGAGGCCGAGGTGAAGGCGGTGCGCTGCCCCACGCTGGTCGTGGCGGGCGACTCGAGCCCCGCCTTCTTCCGCCGCCTGGCCGCCCGCCTCGCGCGCGAGCTGCCGGACGCACGGCTGATCACCATTCCCGGCGCCGCGCACATCGTGCACGAGGACGCGCCCGACGCCTTCAACGCGGCCCTGATCGACTTTCTCGGCCGCGAGGAGCCCGCCTGATGCAGACCACCTTCACCCCCGAGCAGTTGCGCGACCCCGACACCGCGCGGTCGAACGAGATCCTGCGCGCCTGCGTCCATTGCGGGTTCTGCACCGCGACCTGCCCGACCTACCAGGTGCTGGGCGACGAGCTCGACAGCCCGCGCGGGCGCATCTACCTGATCAAGGACATGCTCGAGAACGACCGTCCGGCGGACGCCAAGACGGTCAAGCACATCGACCGCTGCCTGTCCTGCCTGGCCTGCATGACGACCTGCCCGTCGGGCGTGCACTACATGCACCTGGTCGACCATGCCCGCGCGCATATCGAGCGGACCTATCGCCGGCCGTGGCGCGACCGGGCGCTGCGCTGGACGCTGGCGCGGATCCTGCCCTACCCGGGCCGCTTCCGGCTGGCGCTGCTGGGGGCAAAGATCGGCCGGCCGTTCCGCGGCCTGATGCCCGACGCGCGGCTGCGCGCGATGCTCGACATGGCGCCGAAGCAGATCCCGCCGGTCAGCCGCAACGACGACCCGCAGGTGTTCCCGGCCCAAGGGACGCGCCGCAAGCGGGTGGCGCTGATGACCGGCTGCGCGCAGCGGGCGCTGAACACCGACATCAACGACGCGACGATCCGGCTGCTGACCCGGCTGGGCTGCGAGGTGGTGGTGCCGCGCGGGCAGGGCTGCTGCGGCGCGCTGGTGCACCACATGGGCCAGACCGCGGAAAGCCACGGCTTTGCCGCCCGCAACATCCGCGCCTGGATGGCCGAGGCGCGGGGCGCGGGGCTGGACGCGATCGTCATCAACACCAGCGGCTGCGGCACGACGGTGAAGGATTACGGCCACATGCTGCGGACCGAGGCGCTGGCCGAGGACGCGGCCGAGGTCAGCCGGCTGGCCGTGGACGTGAGCGAGCTGCTGGAAGAGCTGATGCCCGAGGCGCCGGTGGATGCCGCCAACCCCGCGCGCCGCGGCGTCGCCGGCACCGACACCGCGCCCCAGACCCGCGGCAAGGCCGAGGAGGAGGGCGGGCGCGGCCTGCGCGTGGCCTACCACGCCGCCTGCTCGCTGCAGCACGGCCAGCAGATCAAGGCGGCGCCCAAGGCGCTGCTGAAACGCGCAGGCTTCGAGGTGGTCGAGCCCGCCGACAGCCATCTCTGCTGCGGCTCGGCCGGGACCTACAACCTGATGCAGCCCGAGATCTCGGCCGAGCTCAAGCGCCGCAAGGTCGCCACGCTGGAGAAGAAGGCGCCCGAGGTGATCGCGGCGGGCAATATCGGCTGCATGATGCAGATCGGCTCGGGCACCGAAGTGCCGGTGGTGCATACGGTCGAGCTGCTCGACTGGGCGACGGGCGGGCCCCGGCCGCGGGCGCTCGGCCCCTCGCGGTGAGCCGGGCGCGTCGGGCTGCCGCGGCTCTTGCGGCGCTTGTGGCGCTGGCGGTGCCCGCCCTGGCGGCCGATGGTCCGCCGCCGCTGGCCGCCGTCGGGCTTGTCCAGCACGGGGGCAAGGGGGGGTGCACCGGCACGCTGATCGCCCCGGACCTGGTGCTGACGGCGGCCCATTGCGCGCCGGGCGGCGGCGAGAAGGTCGGCGGGGAGTTCGTGTTTCGCACCGGCGCCTATCCGGGCCACCCCTCGGTCGAGCGCGCGGGGCGCGACGTGGCGGTGCACCCGTTCGCCATCGGTCTCCGGGCGCCGAACTTTCCCGGGCTGCGCTACGACGTGGCGCTGTTGCGGCTGGCCCGGCCGCTGCCGCCCGAGGTCGCCTCGCCGCTGCCGGTGGCCGGGATCGAGACGCTGAGCGACGGCTCGTTCGTCGCCAGCTGGCGCGGGCCGGCCTCGGTCAGGGCGCGCGAGCGGCGTTGCCCGCTGCTCGAGCGGCAGGCCGAGGTCCTGGTACTGGCCTGCCCGGTCCGCAAGGGCGAGAGCGGCTCGCCGGTGCTGACGGCCGCGGGCGGGACGCTGCGCGTGGTGGGCGTGGTCTCGGCGCAGAGCCGGGTGATGCGCACCGAGGTGGCGCTGGCCGCGCCGGCCGAGGCGCCGCTGCGCGCGCTTCGGGCGATCCTGCCGCCAACCCCTTGAAGAGGCGCGGCGACATTCCCAAATGAGCCTGCGCCGGATGCCGAAGGCGGGTCCGGCGGACGGCGGTTCGACCGCCGAAGGTATCGCTCAGATGAGGATGACCCACATGCGTACTTTCGATCTTGCTCCCCTCTATCGCGCCACGGTCGGCTTCGACCAGATCGCGGACCTGATGGACCGGGTCCTGTCGGACAACGGCGGCGCGCAGACCTACCCGCCCTACAACATCGAGAAGCTGGGTCAGGACGCCTGGCGCATCTCGATCGCCGTCGCCGGCTTCTCGGAGAAGGACCTGACCGTCGAGGTCCGCGAGAACGCGCTGATCGTCTCGGCGCGCAAGGCCGAGGGCGAGGCCGAGGACGGCCGCACCTTCCTGCACCGCGGCATCGCGACCCGCGCCTTCGAGCGCCGCTTCGCGCTGGCCGACCATGTGCGCGTGACCGGCGCCACCCATGCCGACGGAATGCTGCACATCGAGCTGGCCCGCGAGGTGCCCGAGGCGCTGAAGCCGCGCCGCATCGAGATCGGCAGGGGCGACACCGTCGAGGCCAAGGCGGTCGAGGAGAACAAGACCGCCGCCTGATCGCTCGGGCAGCGGCGCAATGCGGGGGGCGTGCGGGGAACCGCGCGCCCCCTTCGCGTTTCGGGGAGCCGGACGGGCGGGGGCATCGAGCCCCCGCCCGCCCGCGGCGGCGCGCCCCTGGGGGCGCTCCGCCGTGAGGCCGGCGACGGGGTTCAGGTGCCGGCCTCGAACGTGGTGATGGCCCGGACGTCGTTGAGGTTGATCGACGTCGACGGCGAGAAGCCACCGAAGGTGTGCCGGATCGCGGCGTCGAACACCCGAAGCTCGAGCAGGTAGCAGCAGCGCTGGAAGCTGCGGCCGAGCTCGGTCATGTCGATGTTGCGCAGGCGCACGAGCGTGCCGTCGGGCACCGTCCCGGTGTCGTCGGTGTTCTTGATCATCAGGACCGGGTCGTCGGGCGTCTCGAAGTACTCGTGCCGGGCGTCGCCGCTCGGGCTGAGGAAGGCGTGCGAGGTGGGCGGGTCGCCGCCCTCGACCACCAGGGTGAAGAACCAGTAGTGGAGATCGGCGAACTCGGCCCAGACCTGGAACTCGCTCTCGCCCGAGGGCGCCTCGCCGCAGGCCGGCACCTGCGCGCCCGAGCCGTCGTTCAGCCGGACCTGCAGGTTGTCGGGATGCGGCGGCATCTGCGGCAGGACGTTGTCGAGCTGCACGTTGTAGGCGAAGCTCGATGGAACGGGGCCGCCGCTGCCGGTCGTCTCCCATTCCAGCCGCACGCGCATCAGGTCGTTCTGGCGCGGCGGAGGCAGGGCCAGGGTGTTCCACACCGCCAGATGCAGGTGCGGGTTGGCGCAGCCCTTGGTGCCGTTGCCGGTGATGCCGGCGGGGTTGCCCATGAACGCGTCGACGAAGTCCTGCGCGTCCATCCATCCGTCGGTCCCGTCGGTGGCGAGCGTCAGCGTCGCCGCCGGCTGCCAGATGCAGGGGAACGGAAAGAACGGCGCCGGCGCCTTGAGCCGCCACGTGGTCTCGATCTGGTCGCCGAAGCCGGGCTGCGTCAGGCTGTCGTAGACCACGCGGAAGCGGGTCATGGTGCCCGAGGGCGCGGCGAGGCCCGGCGGCAGCGTGCCGTCGATGGGCACCTGCATGCCGCAGGGACGGCGCGGCGGATCGCCCGGCGGCGTGGTCGCGGTGTTGGCCCGCCAGAGGCCGTCGGCGCCGAAGTCGGCCGCCAGGAAGGTCCGGCCGCAGAGCGTGTCGATATGCGGCCGCTTCGCCTCGTCGATGGCCACGATGGAGAGCGCGTCGATGCCCAGGAAGCGCGCCTTGGGCTCGAACCCCTTGATCAGCTCCTCGTGCGGGATCGAGATCGCGCCGCCGATGCGCAGCACGTCGCCGTCGGTGAACGGCCCCGGCTCGCCGCGATAGAGGATCTCGGTCGAGAACTGGATGCGCTCGCGGTTGCCCTCGCGGTCGGCCACCACCGCGTCGAGCCCGAAATCGACCCCGCGATCGATGATGCCGGCCGGGATCGGCGGCGAGAGCAGCACGTTGTTGGGCGCGATCATGCCCCCGACAGCCGACAACAGGTCGCCGTCGAGCAGGTCGGGGTCCTTGACGGGCTCGGACGTGCCTTCCAGCGAGAACCAGATGTCGACGCCCAGCGCGCGGATCCGTTCGAGGTAGGTCTCGGGGTCCTGCCGCAGCTGGTCGCGGCCGAGATCTCCGGCGAGCTTGATCGCCTCGCGGATGCGCTCGGGGTCGCCGATGAAGTGGACCGCGTCGAGGCCCATGTTGGCGGGCAGGTTGAAGCGCGCCACCAGCACCTCGTTGGGGATGACCACGCCGGTGGGGAACAGCACGTCGCCGTGGCCGAAGAGGCCGAACTGCTCGTCGAGTTCGGTCGAGAAGGCGATCAGCCCGTCCTCGGGGAAGATCGCGTCGACGGCGTCGAGGCCCAGCGCCTGGGGCACCTCGACGAGGGGGCCGGGCGGCAGCAGGTCGAGGTTGCGCGCGCAGACGCGGACGCTGCCATCGGGCGCCAGCGCCAGAAGGTCGCCGTCCGAGACGACGGGATTGCCGTCCAGCCGCTCGCCCGCGGGACTGATGAAGTCCTCTTCGGTCGAGAACAGCGTGCCGATGCAGTCTGTGAAGTCGGGATCCTGCGCGAAGGCCGGTCCCGCCAGCAGCACGCACACGGCGGCTGCCGGTCCAGGTAAAATGTGCCTCATGACAAATTGCTCCGAAAAATGCAGATGCGGAAGCGGGGGGCCTCGCCAACCTGGCGGCAGGTGACGCGGGCCAGGCCTTGGGGGGAGGAAGGGCCCTGGGTGGGGCCACCCGCCAGGATTCAAGATAGCATGAAATTCCGTTCAGGGCGAGTGATTGCTGCAAGATACAAGGGGAAGCCGTGAGAAACGATGATGCCTACGCCAACGCCGCCCATATCCCGGGGGGCGAGCGCTATGCGCCGATGTGGGAGGTGGCGGCGGCCGGCTTCCGCGCGCACGCCGCGGGCCGCCCGGGTCTGCCCTATGGCGCCGCGGCGCGCGAGCGGTTCGACCTGTTCCTGCCCGAGGGCGCTCCGCGCGGGCTGGTGGTGTTCGTGCATGGCGGCTTCTGGCGCGCCTTCGGGCGCGAGACCTGGTCGCACCTGGCCGCCGGGCCGGTCGGCCGCGGATGGGCCGTGGCGATGCCGTCCTACACCTTGGCGCCCGACGCGCGCATCGCCGCGATCACCCGCCAGGTGGCGCGCGCGGTCGAGGCCGCTTGTGCCGAGGTGCCGGGTCCGGTGCGGCTGACCGGCCATTCCGCCGGCGGCCATCTGGTGGCGCGGATGCTGCAGGCCGACGTGCCCCTTGCCGTCGCCGACCGGCTGGCCGGGTGCGTGCCGATCTCGCCGCTGGCCGACCTGGCGCCGCTGATCGACACGACCATGAACGCCGACCTGCGCCTCGATGCCGACGAGGCCGCGGCGGAAAGCCCGGCGCGGGCGCAGCGGGCGCGGCAGGTCCCGGTGACGGTCTGGGTGGGCGGCGACGAGCGTCCCGCGTTCCTCGACCAGGCGCGGTGGCTGGCCGAGGCGTGGAACGTGCCGCTGCATGTCGAGCCGGGGCGCCACCATTTCGACGTGATCGCGCCGCTGGCCGAGCCGGACAGCGCCCTGACCGCGGCGGTGCTGGGCGAGGGCGCGCCCTAGCCTGCGAACCGGGCGCGCCAGGTGGGCAGGGCGTCGCCCTCGGCCGGGCTTGCCTCGTAGACGGCGCGGGCGGTGGCGCGGGCGAGGCAGGTGGCGGCCAGATGGCCGAGCAGCATCGCCTCGGCTGGCTCGGGCGGCGGCCGGCCCCCGGTCGAGATGCCGAAGACCAGGTCGCCGTCAAAGGGCGTGTGCGAAGGCACGATGGCGCGGGCAAGGCCGTCCTGGGCCGCCATCGCCATCCGCCGCGCCGCCGCCTTGTCGAGCGTGAGGTCGGTGGCGACCACCGCAAGCGTGGTGGCGGCCAGGGGCGCGTCCAGCTTGGTCGGCGGCGGCATCGGGGCGGGCTCGCGCGGCGGGCCGAGGCCGCCGAACTCGGCCCCCTCCTCGAACGGCGCCGCCCAGAACTCGGGCCCCGCGCCGCAGGTGACGGCGCCCACCGCGTTGACGGCCACCAGTGCCGCGACCATGCCGCCCCCCGGCAGCGGCGCCGAGGCCGAGCCCAGCCCGCCCTTCAGCCCGGCCACCGTGGCGCCGGTGCCGGCCCCGACCGAGCCGAGGGCGAAGTCGCGCCCGGCCGCCGCCAGGGCGCGGGCGCCCAGTTCGGGGTAGGGGTTCGCGTCCCAGTCGCCGCCGCTCGATCCCAGGTCGAAGAGGATCGCCGCCGGCACGATCGGCACCCGGTGGCCCCCCGCCTGAAACCCGCGCCCGGCCGCGCGAAGGGCCGTCGCCACCCCGTCGGCGGCCGCCAGCCCGAAGGCCGACCCGCCCGACAGCACGATCGCGTCGACCTGCGGGACCAGCGCCCCGGGCGCCAGCAGGTCGGTCTCGCGCGTGCCGGGGGCGCCGCCCATGACGTGCACCGACGCGGTGAAGGGCGCCTCGGCGGTGACCACCGTCGCCCCGGTCTTCAGCCGGTCGTGCGCGGCGTTGCCCACCAGCAGCCCCGCCACGTCGGTCAGCAGGTTGCGCGGCCCCGTCGCCATCACGCAGCTTCGGTGCCCCGCGGCCACCCAAGCTCTCGCCGCGGCGCGCGCTCTGGCCTATCATCGCTCTCCATGAGATACGTCATTTCCGCCTTCCTCGCCCTCCTCGCGATTCTCGTCGCCGCCACGCTGCACTATACGTTGCCGCAGAACGACGTCGTCCGCATCGTCAACACCGAGGTGCGGCGCGTCGACCTCGGCCAGAACAGCCGCCTGTTCTGGTCGCGCGCCGATACCGGCACGACCAGCTCGGACAGCCGCGACGTGCGCTTCATCGAGACGATCCGCCCCGACGGCGAGCCGATGGTCTATCGCAACGAGGATACCGGCTGGGGCTGGCCGCCCTACCTCAAGTTCGACAGCTCGAACCTTCAGGCCCGCGCGCAGGACCTGGTCTCGACGCGGGACGATCCGCACTGGGTGGCAATCCGGCACTATGGCTGGCGCAGCGAGTGGTTCTCGATCTTCCCCAACGCGGTCGCCGTCGAGCCGGTGGCGGGGCCCGAGGTCAAGGTCTTCCCGTGGCGCGCGGTGATCGCGCTGGTGGTCCTGGTGCTGCTGATCATGGCGGTGGGCGTCCTGCTGCGCCTCTTCGTGCTGGTGGTGGTCGAGCCGGTGCGCACGCGCATGCGGCACCGCTTCCGCTAGGGCATGCCGGGTGGGGTGATGCAGATCAAGGGGTGGGGCCACGGCCGCGCTAGAGTGCCCGCAACGACGCAAAAGACGAGGAGTGCCATGATCCGCGACGAGCCGACCCCGCCGGTGGACGCGATCTCCATCGACCCCGAGCAGGTGTGCTTCATCATCGTCAAGGCGCGCGAGCTCGACGCCAAGGTCGCCCCCGACGACCCCGATTCCGGCTCGAACGCCGCCGATGACGGCGAGGTCGACATCCTCGAGGATTTCGCCGACGACCCCACCCTGCAGGAGCTGACCGAGGCGATCGAGGCGCTGAACGCCGACCAGCACATCGAGCTGGTGGCGATGATGTGGCTCGGCCGCGGCGACTTCGACGTCGAGGAATGGGACGAGGCGCTGGCCGAGGCGGCCAGCAACGCCGAGCGGTCGACCGCGTCCTACCTGGCCGGCACCCCCCTGGTGGGCGACTACCTCGAGGAGGGCTACACGGCGCTGGGCTATTCCTGCGAGGAATACGAGATCGGGCGCCTTTAAGAGGCGCGGCCTCAAAGCTGGGCGTCGCCGCTCTTCCAACCTGGCGCCGGACGACGGTCAGTGTCGACGAGCTATCGATCCGAGGCCGCTGGTCGCCGAACGTTCCCCAGGCTGCAGAGCCGACACCTGACGAGATCATCCGCCAGGTTCGTCGTGCGGCGCGACGAGCAGTCGATGATCCCTGTCGTGTTCGCATGAGGATCCTTGACGCGAACATGCCTTGGAGAGCCCGTTCGGCTTGGGGCCGTCCACGAAGCCACGATCGCTTATCTGCCGTGAAGTACCAGCCGCCGCCTTCGTCGCGATACTGGACGGCTGATTTCACCCAGAGTAAGGTCGCTGCAGCGCAGAGCGATCCACTCGATCAGGTCGGCTCAGACTCGGTGACGCGCGTCTTCGGCCCACCATATCTCGACCCAGTCGTGGGCAGCGAACGCGCCTGCGAGATCCAGCCTGTAGTGGCGGCCTAGCGAAGTCTGCCAGCCGCTGTCAATGCCGAACTCCGCCAGCACGAATCAGTCCTTCACAACGCGCGCGAAGATGAACTTGGCTCGTCGATGTTCTCGTGGATGCAGACCGACGAGACGCCCCGGCTCCGTCTCGCGCCTTGACCTCATCCGCCTCATGACGGTGGTGCCGTTCCGAGGGCCGTATCCGTTTTGTGGATCCTCACAGACAGCGGGACCCGTCGACTGGCGTCAACGGCTCTCGGCCAGCTCTGCCGATCTCGCAAGGTCGCAGGGTGCGCCTTGGTCACTCGCCGTAGGGGATCCAGATCGTCTTGGTCTCGGTCGCCTGGCGCAGGGCGGCGGGCAGGTCGTCCCATCGCGCCCCCGGTCCAGGTGCGCTTGAGGTTGCCGGCGCTCTCGCGCTCGACCGCCGCTGCCTCGGCGGGGCCGAAGGACCACACCGCGTCCACGTCCAGGTGGCCGGCCAGCGTCTTGGCCAGCTCGGCATGGTCGCCGGTCAGGATGTTGGCGACGCCCGCCGGCACGTCCGACGTCTCGAGCACCTGGTAGAAGTCCGTCGCGGCCAGCGGGAAGGGCTGCGACGCCACCGCCACCACCCGGTTGCCCATCGCCAGCGCCGGGGCCAGCAGCGCCACCAGCCCCAGAAGCGGCGCCTCGTCGGGGCAGAGGGCGCCGATCACCCCCACCGGCTCGTTCATCGCCAGCGCCACGCCGCGCAGCGGCACGCCCGCCGCGCGCCCGTCCAGCTTGTCGGCCCAGGCGGCGGCGGTGAAGAGGCGGTCGACCGCGGCCGCCACCTCGGCCTCGCCCTTGCCGCCGGTCAGGTCGTGCAGGCGGGCGGCGAATTCGTCCGACCGCGCCGACAGGTTCTCGGCCAGGTAGTAGAGGATCTGCGCCCGCGCATGCCCCGTGGTGCGCGACCATCCGGCGGCCCCGCGCGCCGCCTCGACCGCGTTGCGCACGTCCTTGCGGTTGGCGAGGCTGGCGTGACCCAGCAGCCGCCCCTTCGGCGACCAGACCGCGCGGGAATAGCCGCCGTCCGGCCGCGCCTGCTTGCCGCCCACGTAGAGCTTGGCGGTGCGGTCGATGCCCTCGGCCCTGGGCTCCTTCGGGGCGGGCACCGGGTCGAGCCGCCGGGCCTTCGGCGCCTTGCCGGCGGGGCGCGTGTAGGCGTCGAGGCCGATCCAGCCGCCCTCGCGGCCGAACCCGCTCTCGCGCACGCCGCCGAACGGGGCCGCGGCGTCGAAGAGGTTGGTGGCGTTGACCCAGACGACCCCCGCGGCAAGCTTCGGCGCGATGTCGAGCGCCAGGTTCACGTTCTCGGTCCAGAGCGTCGCGGCGAGGCCGTAGCGGGTGTCGTTGGCGATCTGCACCGCCTCGGCCGGCGTGCGGAAGGTGGTGGAGACGAGGACGGGGCCGAAGATCTCCTCCTGCATCAGCCGGTCGGACGGGGCTGAGGCCGGTGATCAGGGTCGGCGGGTAGAAGCAGCCCTCGGGCACCGGCACGTCGGCGCGGTGCACCTCGCCCGCGCTGCCCTCGACCATCTCGGTGATCGTGTCGCAGCTGCACCGGGTCGACGACCGCGCCCACGTCGATCGCCTTGTCCAGCGGGTCGCCGACGCGCAGCGTGTCCATCCGGCGCTTCAGCCGGGCGTGGAACGTCTCGGCCACGCTCTCCTGCACCAGCAGGCGCGAGCCGGCGCAGCAGACCTGCCCCTGGTTGAACCAGATCGCGTCGACCAGCCCCTCGATGGCGCTGTCGAGATCGGCGTCGTCGAACACGATGTAGGGCGACTTGCCGCCCAGCTCGAGCGTCAGCGGCATGCCGCGCCCCGCCGTCGCCTCGCGGATGCGGCGGCCGACGGCGGTCGAGCCGGTGAAGGCGATCTTGTCGACCTCGGCGCCCACGATCATCTCGCCCACCGCCCCGTCGCCGGTGACGATGTTCAGCACCCCCGGCGGCACCCCGGCCTCGCGGGAGAGGTCGGCGAAGAGCAGCGCGGTGAGCGAGCGTGTACTCGGCGGGCTTCAGCACCACCGCGTTGCCCATCGCCAGCGCCGGCGCGACCTTCCAGGCCAGCATCAGCAGCGGGAAGTTCCACGGCACGATCTGCCCGCAGACGCCGAGCGGCGCGCGGTCGGGCAGCTCGGTCGGCATCAGCTGCGCCATTCCGGCGTGATAGTAGAAGTGGCGGGCGACGAGGGGGATGTCGATGTCGCGGCTCTCGCGGATCGGCTTGCCGTTGTCGAGCGTCTCGAGCACGGCCAGCAGGCGGCGTCTGCTTCTGCACCATCCGTGCCAGCGCGTAGAGCACCCGCGCGCGCTTCTGGTGGTCCTTCGCCCAGTCTCCGGCTGCGCCTTCCGCGCCGCCTTCACCGCGCGCGTCGACGTCGGACTGCGAGGCCTGCGTCACCTGCGCCAGCTCCTCGCCGGTGGCGGGGTTGCGGCTGGCGAACGTCTCGCCCGGCTCGGCGAACGCCCCGCCGATGAAGCACCCGAACCGCCGCCCGCGCCCGCTCGAGCCACGCCTGCGCCTCGGCCGCGCTTTCCGGGGCGGGGCCGTATTCCATGGTCTCGAAGATGTCGCGGACGTTCATGGTGTCCTCGAATTCCTTGAGCATCGGCATACGGCGTTCGACGATCCGCGTGGGGAGAGATTCGCGCCACCGCCGTAAATAGTCGAGCGACAGCTCGTATCGATCGAAGTCGCAAGCGCCATCATCGAGGTCGGACCACGTTCCTGGAGCAGGTTAACGGGACGCCAGCGGCCTCGGCGTCAGCCTGAGCCCATCGCGTAGAACGCGCGGACGTCAGAGCTGCGCCCGTGACGGTCGGGCTCAATCATCCCATCACGCCATCGCGTGCCGGTTCGCGGCCGAGTAGCGGCCGGTGACGTGGTGCTCGAGCTGGCGCTCGATGTCGCCCAGAAGCGACGAGGCGCCGAAGCGGAAGAGGTCGGGGCGCAGCCACGCAGTCGCCCAGCTCGTCCTTCATCAGCGCCAGGTAGAGCAGCGCGTCCTTGGCCTTGCGAGATCCCGCCCGCGGGCTTGTAGCCGACGCGGTAGCCCGGTCGCGCTCGTGGTAGTCGCGGATGGCCCGGACCATCGTCAGGCGTCACGGGCAGGGTGGCGTTCACGCTCTCCTTGCCGGTCGACGTCTTGATGAAGTCGGCGCCGGCCATCATGCAGACGAGGCTCGCGCGCGCGACGTTGCGCAGCGTGCCGAGCTCTCCGGTGGCGAGGATCGCCTTGACGTGCGCCTCGCCGCAGGCCGCGCGGAACTCGCGCATCTCGTCGTAGAGCGCCTGCCAGTTGCCGGTCAGCACGTGCCGGCGCGAGATCACGATGTCGATCTCGGCGGCGCCGGCCGCACGCTCTCGCTCGATCTCGGCGACGCGCAGCCGGAACGGGCGAGAGGCCGGCGGGGAACCCGGTCGACACCGCGGCGACCGGGATCCCGGTGCCGTCGCAGCGCCTCGACCGCGACGGAGACCATGTCGTGATAGACGCAGACGGCGCCCACGTGGATCGGCCCCCATCCCCAGCGCGTCCAGCAGGTCGGCGCCGCACCGGCTGGCGCGCCTTGGCGCAGAGCCGGCGGACACGGCCCGGCGGTGTCGTCGCCCGAAAGCGTGGTCAGGTCGATGCAGGTGATCGCCCGGCACAGCCACGCCGCCTGCCATTCCTTCTTGACCGACGCGGCGCCCCGGCAGGGTCGCCGCGCGCCGCTCGATCGCCGAGGTGTTGGCCTGCACCGCCCGCACCCGTCGAGGTCGAGCGGCATGCCGGCGTTGCGCGCGTGCCGGTCGGGGTGCAGCGGCTGGATCTCGGATTTGAGGGACTGGGTCATCGCCCGCCTCCGGGTCGCATCAAGCGCCAAGCGTGGCACGGGGCGCGGCGTCGCGCAACTGGGCGGCGGCGGCAGCCGGGGGGAAAGTTCATGCTGAGATATTTCATGCTTGAAGCAGGACGCGATTCCCCGTTACCGTCCCCCCAAGCCGTTTCTGGGAGGATGGGATGCGGATCGCTTGTCTCGGCGGGGGGCCGGCCGGCCTCTACTTCGCAATCTCCATGAAGCTGCGCGACCCCGCGCACGAGGTCTCGTGATCGAGCGCAACAAGCCGACGACACGTTCGGCTGGGGCGTGGTGCTGTCGGACGAGACGCTCGACAACCTCGCCACCAACGACCCGGTCAGCGCCGCGCGCGATCCGCGACCATTTCGCCTACTGGGACGACATCGCCGTCATCAAGGACGGCGTGCGGATGCTGTCCTCGACGGGCACGGCTTCTGCGGCATCGGGCGCAAGCAGCTCCTGCTGCTGCTGCAGGAGCGCGCGCGCGAGCTGGGCGTCGAGCTGCGCTTCGAGACCGAGGTCGAGAGCGCGCGCGACTACATGGCGGACTACGACCTGGTGGTGGCGGCCGACGGCCTGAATTCCAAGACCCGCAACGAGTTCGCGGACACTTCAAGCCCGAGATCGACACGCGCCTGCTGCAAGTTCATCTGGCTCGGCACCCACCAGAAGTTCGACGACGCCTTCACCTTCATCTTCGAGAAGACCGAGCACGGCTGGGTCTGGGCGCACGCCTACCAGTTCGACGCCGACACCGCGACCTTCATCGTCGAGATGCGACCGAGGAGACCTGCGACGCCTTCGGCTTCGGCGAGATGAGCCAGGAGGAGAGCGATCGCCGCCTGCGAGGAGATCTTCGCCGACCACCTCGGCGGCCACAGCCTGATGTCGAACGCCAGGCACCTGCGCGGCTCGGCCTGGCTCAACTTCCCCCGCGTGCTCTGCGAGACACTGGTACCACGAGAACGTCGTGCTGATGGGCGACGCCGCGGCCACGGCGCATTTCTCGATCGGCTCGGGCTCGCAAGCTGGCGCTGGAAGCGCGATCGCGCTGGCCGACTACCTGCACTCCGAGCCGACGCTGCAGACGGCCTTCGAGAGCTACCAGGAGGAGCGGCGCGCTCGAGGTGCTGCGAGCTGCAGTCGGCGGCGCGCAACTCGACTCGAGTGGTTCGAGGAGGTCGAGCGCTACCTCGCATCTCGACCCGGTGCAGTTCAACTACTCGCTGCTGACCCGCTCGCAGCGGATCAGCCACGAGAACCTGCGCCTGCGCGATCCCGAATGGCTGAAATCGGCCGAGGAATGGTTCCAGACCCAGGCCGGCGTGCACGGCAACGCGCCTGTCCGCGCGCCGATGTTCGCGCCCTTCCGGCTGCGCGACATGGAGCTGAAGAACCGCATCGTCGTCTCGCCGATGGCGCAGTACAAGGCCGTGGACGGCTGCCCGACCGACTGGCATTTCGTGCATCTACGCCGAGCGCGCCAAGGGCGGCGCCGGCCTCGTCTACACCGAGATGACCTGCGTCAGCGCCCGAGGGCCGGATCACCCCCGGCTGCCCCGGCCTCTACGCGCCCGAGCACGAGGCCGCGTGGAAGCGGTCGTCGGATTTCGTCCATGCCGAGACCGACGCGAAGATCTGCTGCCAGATCGGCCATTCGGGCCGCAAGGGCTCGACCCAGCTCGGCTGGGAGGAGATGGACGCGCCGCTGCACGAGGGCAACTGGCAGGTGATGTCGGCCTCTGCCGATCCCGTGGTCGACCGCAACCCGGTCCCGCGCGAGATGGACCGCGCCGACATGGACCGGGTGCGCGACGAGTTCGTCGCCGCGACCGAGATGGCCGACGCGCGCGGGCTTCGACATGATCGAGCTGCACGCCGCGCACGGCTACCTGCTCTCGTCCTTCATCTCGCCGGTGTCGAACATGCGCACCGACGAATACGGCGGCAGCCTCGAAAACCGGATGCGCTAGCCGCTCGAGGTGTTCCGCGCGATGCGCGCGGCCTGGCCCGAGGAAAAGCCGATGTCGGTCCGCATCTCGGCCAACGACTGGGTCGGACGAGGACGGCGTCACGCCGGAGGAGGCGGTCGAGATCGCGCGCATGTTCCGCGAGGCGGGCGCCGACATCATCGACGTCTCGCGCGGGCCAGACCTCGACCGAGGCGCAGGCCGGTCTACGGCCGGATGTTCCAGACGCCCGTTCTCGCGACCGGATCCGCAACGAGGCGCGGCATCGCGACGATGGCGGTCGGCAACATCTACGAGCCCGACCACGTGAACTCGATCCTGATGGCGGGCCGCGCCGACCTCGTCTGCCTCGCCCGCCCGCATCTCGCCGACCCCTACTGGACGCTGCACGCCGGCGACCGAGATCGGCGACCGGCACGAGCGCTGGCCCGACGCCCTACCTGGCCGGGCCGCGACCAGCTCTGGCGGCTGGCCGACAAGGCCGACGCGCAGACGATCCGGGTATGAGCGGGCCGGCGCAGGCGCCCTGCGCGGGCCGGCGCCCCGCCCTGCCGTTGCGGGGCCGTTGCCGGCGTGCGTATGTACGGGGGGTGTACGGCGGGTGTACCGGGGGTGACGGCCGATTCCGGGGCTGTCGCGGTGAAGCGCGTGCTCGTCACGGGCGGCGGATCCGGCGTCGGGCGGGCCATCGCCCGCGCCTTCGCCGACGCCGGGCACGCCGTCACCGTCTCCGGCCGGCGCCGCGAACCGCTGCAGGAGACGGCCGCCGGACGCGACATCGCCGCGCCACCGCCGACGTCACCGACGAGGCGCAGGTGGCGGCGCTCTTCGCCGACGGACCCTTCGACGTCGTGGTCGCCAATGCCGGCGAGGGGACGAGCGCGCCGCTTCGCATCGCACGACGCTCGAGCATTGGAACGCGAATGCTGGCGGTCAACCTGACCGGCGTATTCCTGACCTTCCGCGAGGCGGCTGCGGGCGAATGGAGCAGGGCGGGCCGGCTGATCGCCGTCGCCTCGACCGCGGGGCTCAAGGGCGACCCCTACATCGCCGCCTATGCCGCGGCCAAGCACGGCGTGGTCGGCCTGGTCCGCGCGCTGGCGCAAGGAGGTCGCGCCAGGGCATCACCGTCAACGCGGTCTGCCCCGGCTTCGTCGACACGCCGATGACCGACGCGCTCGGTCGCCGCCATCGCCGAGAAGACCGGCCGCGACGCCGCCGAGGCGCGCGACCACCTGGTCGCCAGCAACCCGCATCGGCCGGCTGGTCCGGCCCGACGAGGTCGCGGCGGCCGCGCTGTGGCTCGCCTCGGCCGGGCGCCGCGATGGTCAACGGCCACGCCCTCGCCGTTCGGGGGGCGAGATATGAGCGCCCCCGCCGCCAGGCCCGCCCCGAGCGCCGAGAGCGCCAGCAAGGCGCGGCTGCGGCTCTGGCTGAGGCTGCTCAAGGCCGCGCGCCTGGTCGAGGCCGAGCTGCGCGAGCGGCTGCGCACCGGGCACGGCACCACCCTGCCGCGCTTCGACGTGATGGCGGCGCTGGCGCGGACCCCGAGGGGCTGCAGGATGAGCGAGCTGTCGGGCGTGCTGCGGGTCTCGAACGGCAACGTCACCGGCATCGTCGACCGGCTCGAGGCCGAGGGGCTGGTCGGCGCGCCGCCCGGTCGAGGGCGACCGGCGCGCCGTCCGCGTGCGCGCTGACCGACGAGGGCGCGCGCGAGCTTCAAGGCGCTGGCCGCGCGCGCACGAGGGCTGGATCGACGAGCTGCTCTCGGGGCTCGGCGCCGAGGAGGCCGACCGCCGTCGGCCGCCGATCTGGACATGATCGACCGACCGGTACTCGGAGGAGCCAAGATGCGCAGCGACCCAAGCACTTCCTCGCCGAGATCGACGGACCGGATCGCGACGATCCGCGCTGAACCGGCCCGAGCGGAAGAACCCGCTGACCTTCGACAGCTATGCCGAGCTGCGCGACCTGGTTCCGCGCGCTGCCCTACGCCGACGAAGTGCGACGTGGTGATCTTCGCGCCGAACGGCGGCAACTTCTGCTCGGGCGGCGACGTGCACGAGATCATCGGCCCGCTGACGAAGATGGAGATGAAGGAGCTGCTGAGCCTTCACCCGGATGACGGGCGACCTGGTCAAGGCGATGCATGACTGCCGGCAAGCCGGTGATCGCGGCGGTGGACGGCGTCTGCGTGGGCGCGGGCGCGATCATCGCCATGGCTCGGACCTGCGGCTGGCCACGCCCGAGGCCAAGACGGCGTTCCTCTTCAACCGGGTGGGGCTTGCCGGCTGCGACATGGGCGCCTGCGCGATGCTGCCGCGGATCGTCGGCCAGGGCCGGGCGGCCGAGCTGCTCTATACCGGGCGGGCGATGAGCGCCGAGGAGGGCGAGCGCCTGGGGCTTCTGATTCGCCGTCTGGTCGCCGCCGACGCGCTGGTGGACGAGGCGCAGGCGCTGGCGCAGCGCATCGCCGCGGGGCCGACCTTCGCCAACGCGATGACCAAGACGGCGCTGGTGCAGGAATGGACCATGGGCCTCGACCAGGCGATCGAGGCCGAGGCGCAGGCGCAGGCGATCTGCATGCAGACGAAGGACTTCCGCCGCGCCTACGAGGCGTTCGTGGCCAAGGAAAAGCCGGTGTTCGAGGGGGATTGAGCGCCGCCGCATCCCGGCGCCCCGCCCCGGCTGGCCGTTCGCGCAGGTGTCAAGGGCACCGCGGCCCACCCGCGCCGGGATGCGGCGGCGCGCGCCCGGCCTGACCGCCCCGACAAGGAGATGCGGCATGGCCGACCGCAGCTTTCTCGACTGGCCGTTCTTCGAGGACCGCCACCGCGACTTCGCCGCCCGGCTCGAGGCGTGGGCCGACCGGCCTGCCGCGTCGACCATTCGGACACCGACGCCGCCTGCCGCGCCTGGTCGCGCGGCTGGGGGCCGGCGGATGGCTGGCGCCCACCGCCGATGCGAGGGCCGCGCTCGACGTGCGCACGCTCTGCCTGATCCGCGAGACGCTGGCGCGCCACGACGGGCTGGCGGACTTCGCCTTCGCCATGCAGGGCCTTGGGACGGGGGCGGTCAGCCTCTTCGGCACCGACGGCGCAGCGCGATGGCTGGAGCGGACGCGGGCGGGCGAGGCGATCGCCGCCTTCGCGCTGTCCGAGCCGCGCTCGGGCTCGGACGTTGCCAGCGATGGACATGACCGCGCGGCGCGACGGCGACGAGTGGGTGCTGGACGGCGAGAAGACCTGGATCTCGAACGGCGGGATCGCGGACGTCTACACCGTCTTCGCCCGCACCGGCGAGGCGCCGGGGGCCAAGGGCCTGTCGGCGTTCGTGGTGCCGGCGGCGACCGAGGGGCTGGAGGTGGCCGAGCGGCTGGAGGTGATGGCGCCGCACCCGCTGGCGCGCCTGCGCTTCGACGATTGCCGGCTGCCGGCCGACGCGCTGATCGGCGAGGCGGGGCGCGGGCTTCCGCATCGCGATGTCGGTGCTCGACGTGTTCCGCTCGACCGTCGCGGCGGCGGCGCTGGGCTTTGCGCGCCGCGCGCTCGACGAGGCGCTGGCGCGGGTGAAGGCGCGCGAGCTTTTCGGGGCGCGCGCTGGCCGAGATGCAGATGGTGCAGGGCCACATCGCCGACATGGCGCTGGAGGTCGATGCGGCGGCGCTGCTGGCCTACCGCGCCGCCTGGGCCAAGGACAGCGGCGCCGCGCGGGTCAGCCGCGAGGCCGCGATGGCCAAGCTCTACGCCACCGAGGCGGCGCAGGAGGTGATCGACGCTGCGGTGCAGCTTCACGGCGGCGACGGCGTGCGCAAGGGTATGATGGTCGAGCGTCTCTACCGCGAGATCCGCGCGCTGCGGATCTACGAGGGCGCCTCGGACGTGCAGAGGGTGGTGATCGCGCCGCGCTCGCTGTGTTGAAGGACGCATGATGCTGGGACCGACTGCCCATACCGACACCTTCGCGCGCGACAACCTGCCGCCGGCGGAGCTCTGGCCCGACCTGCTGCTGGACGGGTTCGACTATCCCGAACGGCTGAACGCCGGGGTCGAGCTGACCGACCGCATGGTCGAACGCGGTTTCGGCGACCGGACCGCCCTGATCGGCAACGGACGGCGGCGCACCTACAAGGAGCTGGCCGACTGGACCAACCGCATCGCCCGCGCGCTGGTCGAGGATTACGGGATCGAGCCGGGCAACCGCGTGCTGATCCGCTGCGCCAACAACCCCGCGATGGTGGCCTGCTGGCTCGCGGCGACCAAGGCCGGCGCGGTGGTGGTCAACACGATGCCCATGCTGCGCGCGGGCGAGCTGGCAAAGATCGTCGACAAGGCCGAGATCGGCCTGGCGCTCTGCGACACGCGGCTGATGGACGAGCTGATCGCCGTGGCCAAGGAAAGCCGGTTCCTGCAAGGCGGTGGTGGGCTTCGACGGCACCGCCAACCACGATGCCGAGCTCGACCGGGCGGCGCTGTCGAAGCCGGTGACGTTCGACGCGGTCGAGACAGGGCGCGACGACGTGGCGCTGCTGGGCTTCACCAGCGGCTCGACCGGCGTGCCGAAGGCCACGATGCACTTCCATCGCGACCTGCTGATCATCGCCGACGGCTATGCGAAGGAGGTCCTGAGCGTCACGCCCGAGGACGTGTTCGTGGGCTCGCCGCCGCTGGCCTTCACCTTCGGGCTGGGGGGTCTGGCGATCTTCCCGCTGCGCTTCGGGGCGGCGGCGACGCTGCTGGAAACGGCCAGCCCGCCCAACATGATCGAGATCATCCAGACCTACGGCGCCACGGTGTGCTTCACCGCGCCCACCGCCTATCGCGCGATGCTGAAGGCGATGGACGAGGGCGCCGACCTGTCGTCACTGCGCGCGGCCGTGAGCGCGGGCGAGACGTTGCCCGCGCCGGTCTACGAGGAGTGGATGGCCAAGACCGGCCAGCCGATGCTGGACGGGATCGGCTCGACCGAAATGCTGCACATCTTCATCTCGAACCGCTTCGACGACCATTGTCCGGCCTGCACCGGCAAGCCGGTGACCGGCTACGAGGCGAAGATCGTCGACGACGAGATGAACGAGATGCCGCGGGGCGAGGTCGGCCAGCTTGCGGTGCGCGGGCCGACGGGGTGCCGCTATCTCGCCGACGAGCGACAGCGCGACTACGTTCGCCAGGGCTGGAACCTGACCGGCGACGCCTTCCGCCAGGACGCGGACGGCTACTTCCACTTCGCCGCGCGCGCCGACGACATCATCCTGAGCGCGGGCTACAACATCGCCGCGCCCGAGGTCGAGGCGGCGCTGCTGAGCCACGAGGCGGTGATGGAGTGCGCCGTGATCGGCGTGCCCGACGAGGAGCGCGGCCAGATCGTCTGCGCCCACGTCGTGCTGGCCGAGGGAGCGGAGGCCTGCAGCGTGATGGAGCTTGCGCTGAAGGAGCACGTCAAGCAGACCATCGCCCCCTACAAGTACCCGCGCCGGATCGTCTTCTGCGACACGCTGCCGAAGACCGAGTCGGGCAAGATCCAGCGCTTCCGCCTGCGCGTGGAGGAGGCGTGACGGCGCGCCAGCCCTACGACCCGGCCGCCGAGGGGGCGGCCACGGCCTTTGGCGACGCGATGTCCTATGGCGACTACCTGCATCTCGACGCGATCCTGTCGGCGCAGCATCCGCTGACCGACCGGCATGACGAGATGCTGTTCGTCATCCAGCACCAGACGACCGAGTTGTGGATGCGGCTGGCGATCCACGAGTTGGGCGCGGCGCGCGCGGCGATCGGGGCGGGGCGGCTGCGGCCGGCGTTCAAGATGCTGACCCGGGTGGCGCGGATCTTCGAGCAGATGAACGGCGCCTGGGACGTTCTGCGCACCATGACGCCCAGCGAATATACCGCCTTCCGCGACGCGCTGGGCCAGTCGTCGGGTTTCCAGTCGTGGCAATACCGGCTGATCGAGTTCACCGTCGGCAACCGCAACCCGGCGATGGTCAAGCCGCACGCCCACCGACCCGACATCGTCGCGCTGCTCGAGGAAGAGCTGACCCGGCCCAGCCTTTACGACGCGGCGATCGCCCGGCTGGCCGAGGCGGGTTTCGCGGTGCCCGTGCGGGCCGATCTTGCGACCCCCCACGCGCCCCAGCCGGCGGTGCGCGAGGCATGGGCAGCCGTCTACCGCGACCCCGAGGCGCACTGGCCGCTCTACGAGCTGGCCGAGAAGCTGGTGGATTTCGAGGACTACTTCCGCCGCTGGCGCTTCAACCACGTGACCACGGTCGAGCGGATCATCGGCTTCAAGCGCGGCACCGGCGGGACGGGGGGCGTCAGCTACCTGCGCCGGATGCTGGAGGTGGAGCTGTTCCCCGACCTGTGGCACCTGCGCACGGATCTTTGACGCAGCCCCGGCCAACGGGGTCAATGACACCAGTTCATCTAGGGAGGAAACGGGATGAAACTTGCGATGGGGGCCGCGCTCGCCGCGGCACTGATGACCGGACAGGCCGGGGCCGAGCCGGTCAAGGTGGGGATGATCACCACGCTGTCGGGCGGGGGCGCGGGCCTCGGCATCGACGTGCGCGACGGCTTCCTGCTTGCGCTGAAGCAGGCCGAGGGCAACGAGGTCGAGCTGATCGTCGAGGACGACCAGCAGAAGCCCGACGTGGCGGTGCAGCTGGCCGACGAGATGATCCAGTCGGACGATGTCGACGTCCTGACCGGCATCATCTTTTCCAACCTCGCCATGGCGGTGGTGCCGGCGGCGGTGCGGCAGGGCGTCTTCTATCTGTCGCCGAACGCGGGCCCGTCGCAGCTGGCCGGCGAGATGTGCCACGAGAACTACTTCAACGTGGCCTGGCAGAACGACAACCTGCACGAGGCCGCGGGCGCTTACGCCAACGAGGCGGGCTATTCCAACACCTTCATCCTGGCGCCGAACTATCCCGCAGGACAGGACGCGCTGACCGGCTACAAGCGCACCTACGAGGGCGACCTGGCGGGCGAGATCTACACCAAGCTCGGCCAGACCGACTATGCCGCCGAGATCGCGCAGATCCGCGCCAGCGACGCCGACAGCGTGTTCTTCTTCCTGCCTGGCGGCATGGGGATCAGCTTCATCAAGCAGTACGCCCAGTCGGGCGTGGACCTGCCGCTGATCGGGCCGGCCTTCTCGTTCGACCAGGGGATCCTGGGCGCGGTCGGCGACGCGGCGCTGGGCGTGAAGAACACCTCGCAATGGTCGAAGGATCTGGACAACGAGGCGAACAAGGCGTTCGTCGAGTCGTTCCAGGCCGAGTACGGGCGGCTGCCGTCGCTCTACGCCAGCCAGGGCTTCGACACCGCGAACCTGCTGCTGTCGGCGCTTGAGGTGGCCCATCCCGACGATGCCGACGCGTTCCGCGCCGCGCTCGAGAAGGCGGACTTCGACAGCACCCGCGGCGACTTCCGGTTCGGGCCGAACCACCACCCGATCCAGGACATCTACGTCCGCGAGGTGGTCAAGGAAGGCGACGTGCTGACCAACAAGATCGTCGGCACCGCGCTCGAGGATCACGCCGACGCCTACGCGGCCGAGTGCGGCCTGGGCGGCTGAGGCACACGCGGCGGGCAGGGCTGACGGCACGCGCCGCGGCCCCGCCCGTCGCCATCGTCGCCGGGACCGACGGCGCGAGGCGGGCAACCCCCTCGCGCCAGGCGCCGGCAGCCTTTCGGAAGGAAACCACATGAGCGGGATGCTGCTCGCCGAGCAGGTTCTCAACGGTGTTCAGTTCGGCCTGATGCTGTTCCTGATGGCGGCCGGGCTGACCCTGGTCTTCGGGGTGATGGGCCTGATCAACCTTGCGCACGGGTCGCTCTACATGGTGGGCGCCTTCGCCTGCGCGGCCGTGGCCACGGCCACCGGCTCGTTCTGGCTGGGCCTGGTCGCGGCGCTGGCGGCCGCGGCTGCCGCGGGCGCGCTGGTCGAGGTCGCGGTGATCCGCAGGCTCTATGCGCGCGACCATCTCGACCAGGTGCTGGCCACCTTCGCGCTGATCCTGATGTTCTCGGAAGGCACGCGCTGGCTCTTCGGGTCGTTCCCGCTCTACCTTTCCGTGCCCGCGGGGCTGCAGGGCTCGGTCAGCCTGCCCGGCGGGATCGAGTACTCCGCCTACCGCCTTGCGCTGATCGTGGCGGGGCTGGCGGTGGCGGCCGGCCTCTTCTGGCTGATCGGCGGCACCCGGATCGGCATCCGCATCCGCGCGGGCGAGGCCGACCGCGAGATGATCGCGGCGCTGGGCGTCGATATCAGCCGGCTCTACACGCTGGTCTTCGCGCTGGGCGCGGCGCTGGCGGGGCTGGCGGGGGCGCTGGTCGGCACGGTGCAGTCGGTGCAGGTCGGCATGGGCGAGCCGGTGCTGATCCTGGCCTTCGTGGTCATCGTCATCGGCGGCATCGGCTCGATCGGCGGCGCGCTGGTGGGGGCGCTTCTGGTGGGGCTGACGGACACGCTGGGACGGGTGCTGCTGCCCTCGCTCTTCGCGATCTTCATGGATCCCTCGGCGGCGAACAGTTTCGGCTCGGCGCTGGCCTCGATGGCGATCTACATCCTGATGGCGCTGGTCCTGATCTGGCGGCCGGGCGGCCTTTTCGGAGTGGCGGCATGAGCGCCGCGGTCGAGGGCACGCGCGCGCCCTGGCGCCCGACCCGCACCGTCGCGGTCAACACGGCGCTGGCGCTGGGCCTGCTCGCCGTGCCGCTCTGGGCGCTGGCGCAGGACGAGCCGTTCGTCATCACGCTGGCCACGCGGGTCGCGATCCTGGCGCTGGCCGGGGTGGGGCTGAACCTGGCGCTGGGCTATGGCGGCCTCGTCTCGTTCGGGCACGCGGCCTTTTTCGGGCTGGGCGGCTACGTGGCGGGCATCCTGGCGAGCCATGCGATGATGGGGCAGGCGCTGATCGCCTGGCCGTTCCAGTGGGCGGGCAGCGCGCAGATGCCGGTGATCTGGCCGCTCGCCGCGCTGGTGTCGGCGCTGGCGGCGCTGCTGATCGGGTCGCTGAGCCTGCGCACCACCGGCATCTTCTTCATCATGATCACGCTCGCCTTCGGGCAGATGTTCTACTACTTCATGATCTCGTGGCCGGCCTATGGCGGCGAGGACGGGCTGCCGATCTATGTCCGCAGCGGCTTCCCGGGCCTGAACACCATGGACCCGATCCAGTTCTTTGCGCTGGCCTACGCGCTGCTTCTGGCCGCGATCTGGCTGTCGTGGCGGATCACGCGCTCGCGCTTCGGACTGGCGCTGCAGGCGGCGCGGCAGAACCGGCAGCGGCTGCAGGCGGTGGGCATCCGGCCCTATGGCGTGCTGCTGACGGCCTTCGCGATCTCGGGCGCGATCACCGGGCTGGCGGGCGCGCTCTACGCCGATCTCAACCGCTTCGTCAGCCCCGCGATGCTGAGCTGGCAGACGAGCGGCGAGATCATCGTCCTGGTGATCCTCGGCGGGGTCGGACGGCTCTGCGGGCCGGTCGCGGGCGCGGGCCTCTTCATCCTGCTCGAGCATGTGCTGGGCGGGGTCAGCGACTACTGGCAGTTCTTCCTGGGCCTGATCCTGCTTCTCGTGGTGCTGTTCGCGCGCGGCGGGATCCTGGGCCTGCTTGCGGGGCGGGGCCATGACTGAACCGGTTCTCGCCGCGACCGGCCTCGTCCGAGCGCTTCGGCGCGCTCTGCGCCACCGACAACGTGACGCTCGATCTGCATGCGGGCGAGATCCACGCCCTGATCGGGCCGAACGGCGCGGGCAAGTCGACGCTGATCAAGCTGCTGACGGGCGAACTGCGCCCCAGCGAGGGGCGGGTCGAGTTCCTCGGCCGCGACATCAGCGCGCTCGACCCTGCGGCCCGGGCGCGGCTGGGCCTCGCACGGACCTACCAGGTCTCGTCGGTCGCGCCAGACTTCACGGTGCTGCAGAACGTCGTGCTGGCCGAACTGGGCGCGGCGGGCCGCACCTATCGCTTCTTCCGCCCGGCGCTGAAGGATCGCGACCTGACCGAGCGGGCGGCGCGGCACATCGCGCAGGCGGGCCTTCAGGGGCGCGAGCGGGTGCGGGCGGCCGAACTCAGCCACGGCGAGCGGCGCAAGCTCGAGATCGCGATGGCGCTGGCGCTGTCGCCGCGGGCCTTCCTGCTCGACGAGCCGATGGCCGGCATGGGCGCCGAGGGCGCGGTGCAGCTGGGCGCGCTGCTCGACCGGCTGCGGCACGAGGCGCCGATCCTGCTGGTCGAGCACGACATGGACGCGGTCTTCTCGCTGTCCGACCGGATCTCGGTGCTGGTCGGCGGCAGGGTGATCGCCACCGGCACCGCAGACGAGATCCGCGCCCATCCCGAAGTGCGCCAGGTCTACCTGGGGGACGCGGCATGAGCCTGCTTTTCGTCGACGACCTCACCGCGTTCTACGGGGCCAGCCAGGCGCTTTTCGGCGTCTCGTTCGAGGTGGCCGAGGGCGAGGCGGTGGCGCTGATGGGTCGCAATGGCATGGGCAAGACCACGACCATCGCCTGCATCACCCGAATGATGCCGTCGAAGGGCCGGATCGAGTTCGCGGGGGCCGACGTTATGCGGCTGCCCTCGCACCGGGCGGCGCGCCTGGGGCTGGGCCTGGTGCCGGAGGGGCGGCGGTGCTTCGCGCCGCTGACCGTGCGCGAGAACCTCGTCGCCGCCGCGCGCCCGGGCGCCTGGGACTGGGACGCGGTCTGCCGGCTCTTCCCGCGCCTGGCCGAGCGACGAGATCAGCGGGCCAGCACCCTTTCGGGGGGCGAGCAGCAGATGCTGACGATCGGACGCGCGCTGATGACCAACCCGCGCCTGCTGATCCTCGACGAGGCGACCGAGGGGCTGGCTCCGGTGATCCGGCAGGAGATCTGGGCGGCGATCCACGAGCTGAAGGACACGGGCCTGTCGATCCTGATCGTCGACAAGACCGTGTCCGAGCTGGCGACGGTGGCGGACCGCTGCGTCGTGCTTGAGCGCGGTGTCACCGTGTGGGACGGGCGGCCGGCCGAGCTCACGCCCGAGCTGGCGGATCGCTATCTGGGGGTGTGAGGCGTCATTCGGCGGGGCTGAACCCGGCGATGAGCTGGCGCAGGCCAAGCGCCGCCCCGACGAAGATCGCCGCCACGGTGACGGGCGCCGAATAGCTGAGCAGCGAGAACGCCGAGATGCCCTGGCCGATGGTGCAGCCCATTGCCACCACGGCGCCCATGCCCATCAGCGCCGCGCCCAGAATCTGGCGGCGGAGCTCGCGCGGGTCGTCGCAGGCCTCCCAACGGAAGTGGCCCCGGCGCAGGCTGCCGAGCGTCGCGCCCAGGATCACGCCGACAACCGAACCCACGCCGAAGCTGACCGAGTTGCCCGACGCCGTCATCAGGTAGAGCAGGGTTTCGCCCATCGGCGCCGAGTAGGTGTGCGAGAAGACGGGCGTCGGCTCGAAACCCGCGCGCGCCACCCATTGCGTGCCCGCCCAGCCCGAGACGATCGCGAGGCCGACGGCAACACTCCACAGCACGGCGCCGGGACGCTGCCACAGCCGCGACCGGCCGATCGACGCGAGCATCAGCGCCAGGCCCACCACCAGCCCGGTTGGCACCGCGCCAACCCCGGTCCGCCGCTCGACGAGCCACGTGAGGCCCTGCAGGTCCGCCGAGGGAACAGTCGGGAAGAGGCCGATCCGGATCGCCGCGAGGTGGCCCGAGAGGGTGACGTAGGCCGACACGCCCATCACCAGAACGATCACGAAGGCGCGCATGTCGCCGCCGCCGAGCCGCGCCAGCGCGCCGTAGCCGCAATTGCCGGCCAGCGCCATCCCGTAGCCGAAGGCGAGGCCGCCGAGGATGCTGGCGTGGGGCAGCCAGGCGAGGCCCAGATAGGGGGTGGCCGCCGGATCAAGCAGCTCCGCCCCGATCAGGGCGTGCGCGCCGATCACGGCCACGCCGATGGCGAGGCCCCACATCCGCAGGCGCAAGCCTTCGCCGCCATAGAGGGCATCCTCGATTGCGCCGAGCGTGCAGAATCGCCCGATCCGCGCGGCGAGACCCAGCACCACGCCGCCTGCCAGGCCGATCAGGGCGAGGGTCGCCGGCTCGCCCAGCGTCTCGATCATCGCATCCTCTCCCGGACCGGGGCGCGGCGACTAGGCGTCGTCGCGTCCGCAGAACATCTCGTAGACGACGGCCATGATCCGCCGCGGCCTGTCATCCACGAGACTGTAGTACATCGTCTTGCCCTGGCGCCGCGGCTTGACCAGTCCTTCCAGGCGCAGCCGCGCGAGTTGCTGGCTGACCGCCGCCTGCCGGGCGGACAGGAGCTTCTCGAGCTCGGTCACCGACTTCTCGCCCGTAGCCAGGTGGCACAAGATCAGCATCCGGCCTTCGTGGCTGATGGTCTTGAGGAAGGCCGCGGCCTCGGTCGCGTTCTGCATCATGCGGTCCAGCTCGACATCCGACATTTCGCTGTCGAGGGCGGGCAGGATCATGGTCGTATCTTCAGAAGGCGATCTCATCGGCAATCTCATCTATCCCGGCCTGCGCGCACTCGTCGTCGAGCTCGGGCGCGGGCGCGCCCGAGACGCCGATGCCGCCGACCAGCGTGCCAGGCGCCTCGACCATCTTGCCGCCGCCCAGCGCCAGTGCCTCGCTCAGCTGGCGGATGCCGAACGAAGGTTCGCCCGGCTGGGTCACCGAGGCGAGGTCTGAGGTGTTGCTGCGGAAGCTGACCGCTGTCCACGCCTTGCGGAACGACGTTTCGGCTGTATGGGCGCCGGCGAAACGGTCGCGCAGGAAGACCTGCGGCAGGCCGGCCCGGTCGACCACGGTGACGCCGACCTGATAACCTTGATCGCGGCAGTGCTGCATCGCCGCCTGCGCCATACGCAGCGCAGTCTCGGGGGTCAGGACCTTGAACTCGACGAAGGTGTCGTCGGCCGCCGCGGCCGGCAGCATGTGAAGGGCAAGGGCGGCGGCAAGCAGGCGGGTCTTCATTGGTCGGACTCCTCCAGTTCGTTCAGCATTCGTGTCAGCATCGGCCAGAAGAGCTCCTCGCCCGGATAGCCCTCGACCCGCGCCACCTCCCGCCCGTCCTCGACCAGGATGAACGTGGGCGTGAGGCGCAGCGGCGAGTCGAACTGCAGGTCGTCGGGCCGCGGTGCGCGAATGTCGACCCGCCGCAGCGGCGCCCGCTCGGCCTCGGGCGTCTTGGGATAGATCGGCGCGATCTCGCGATTGAACCGGGCGCACCAGATGCACCCCTCCTCTTCGATCATCACGAGTTCGGCCGCCGTCGCAGGCAAGACTGCGAGGAACAGCAGGGCGGCGCCCACGGCTGCGGCAATACGGGTCATTGAGCTCTGGCGTTGACGCTGTCGACGAGGTCATCGTAATTTGAATATGTGAATGGCACAAGTGAGGTTGGTCGATGCCTGACGTCGGGCTGATCGGCGCCGCTCTGGCGGGGCTGCTTTCGTTTCTTTCGCCCTGCATTCTGCCGATCGTGCCGTTCTACCTGAGCTACATGGCCGGCGCAGGCATGAACCAGATCAGCGCGGACGGCACGGTCAGCCGCGCGGTGCGGGCGCGGGCGGTTGTCTCGGCCGTCTTCTTCGCGGCGGGCGTGATCACGATCTTCGTCGGTCTCGGCGCCTCGGCCACCATGTTCGGGCAGCTCGTCCGGGAATGGTTCGACGTCCTGCGCTGGGTGGCCGCGGCGATCATCTTCGTGATGGGCCTGCACTTTATCGGGGTGCTGCGGATCGGGCTGCTCTACCGGCAGTTCCGCGCCGAGGCGGGCGACACCAGCAACATGAGCCTCGCCGGCGCCTTCGTGATCGGCATGGCCTTCGCCTTCGGGTGGACGCCCTGCGTGGGACCGGTGCTGGCGACGATCCTGTTCACCGCCGCCGGCGAGGAGACGGCCGCCCAGGGCGCGCTGCTCCTGCTGACCTACGGGTTGGGCATGACGTTGCCCTTCGTGCTGGCGGCGCTCTTCGTCGGGCCGTTCATGCGCTGGATGAAGAGCTTCCGCCGCTATCTGCCGTGGGTCGAGCGGGCGATGGGCGTGCTGCTCATCGTCTTCGCGGTGCTGATCGGAACGAACACGATAAACTACATCGCGCAGTGGATGCTCGAGGTGGCGCCCGGCATCTGGCTGCTGATCTGAGGAGAGAATGATGAGACGACTTCTGGCCATCGCCGCGCTGCTGTTCGCCGGCGCCGCAGCGTGCGGCCGAGATGGGCGACGACGGTCTGCACAAGACCGACTGGATGCGCGACACGTTCAAGGACCTGCAGGAGGACTTCGCCGAGGCCGAGTCCGAGGGCAAGCGCCTGATGGTGCTCGTCGAGCAGCGCGGCTGCGTCTACTGCCGCGACATGCACGAGAAGACGTTCCCCGACCCGCGCGTCGACCAGTACATCCGCGACAACTACTTCGTGGTGCAGATGAACCTGCACGGGGCGACCGAGATCACCGACACCGACGGCGAGGCACTGAGCGAGCGGCAGGCGGCGCGAAAGTGGGGCCTGCTCTTCACGCCGACGATGCTGTTCCTGCCGACCGAGCTCGACGAGACCCAGTCGGCGGCGCAGCAGGCGGTGGCGGTGATGCCGGGCTTCTTCTCGCCGGGCACCACGCTCGACATGCTGACCTGGGTCAACGAGGAGCGCTATCTCGACCAGTCCGAGGAGGACTTCCAGCGCTACCATGCGCGCCGTATCCGCGAGCGCGATGACGGGAACACGCGCTAGAGGCGTCACATTCACGTCTGCGAATTGAATGTTGCGGAACGAGGCGCCAGTGCGCTACGTTGTTCCGAAGCTAAAGGGGAGGAAGAATGAAACGCAGTGCGCTAGCCATGGTCGCCATCCTGCTTGGCGGCAGCGCCGTGCAGGCGGACGTCGTCGCCCCCAGCACGGTGAGCTACGACGACAGCGGGGCGATTGACGAATCGCTGACGGGCACCCCCGGCGATCCCGAGAACGGGCGCCTGGTCATGGCCACCAAGAGCCAGGGCAACTGCATCGCCTGCCACGCGGTCACGGACCTGAGCGATTTCCCGTTCCATGGCGAGGTCGGTCCGTCGCTCGACGGGGTCGGCAGCCGCTGGGACGAGGCGCAGCTTCGTGGCATCGTCGCCGATGCCAAGCATACGTTCCCGGGTACGATCATGCCGTCGTTCTACAAGGTCGAGGGCTTCATTCGCCCCGGCCGGGCGTTCACCGGCAACGCGATACCCGAAGACGAGATCGAGCCGCTGCTGACCGCTCAGCAGATCGAGGACGTGGTGGCTTACCTGATGACGCTGCAGGACGAGGGGTAACCCTGTCCGCGGACCGATAAAGAGGAGAAGAAGATGTTCACACGACGCGAGACGCTCGCACTTGGCGTTGGAGCTGTCGCGCTGACCGCGCTGCCGCTGCGGGCCAGGGCGGCGACCGACGACGCCATCGCCGAGTTTACCGGCGGGGCCGAGGTCGCCGAAGGCGGGGTCACGCTGACCGCGCCCGAGATCGCCGAGAACGGCAACACGGTGCCGATCAGCGTCTCGGCCGAGGGCGCCGAGGAAATCGCCGTCTTCGCCGCCGGCAACCCCAACCCCGAGGTCGTGACCTTCAAGTTCGGCCCGCTGGCCGGCTCGCACGAGGCGTCGACCCGGATCCGGCTTGCCGGCACGCAGGACGTTGTCGCCGTCGCCAAGATGTCCGACGGCACCTTCGCCCGCGCCTCGCAGGAGGTGAAGGTCACCATCGGCGGATGCGGCGGCTGAGCTTCAGGAGAGAAACATGGCAGAGAACGTGAAACCGCGCGTCAAGGTGCCCTCCTCGGCTTCGGCCGGCGAGACCATCACCATCAAGACGCTCATCAGCCACCCGATGGAATCGGGTCAGCGCAAGGATTCCGACGGCAACGTCATCCCGCGCGAGATCATCAACCGCTTCGTGGCGACCTTCAACGAAGAGACGGTGATCGACGTGACGCTGGAGCCGGCGATCTCGACGAACCCGTATTTCGAGTTCCAGGCCACGGTGCCTGAAATCGGGTGAGTTCGTCTTCACCTGGTACGACGACGACGGCTCGGTCTACGAGGAGAAGAAGTCGGTCGAGGTCGGCTGAGCGATCGCACGAACAGGGAGGAACATCATGAAGCACGCGCTGCGAACGACAGCGATGGCTCTCGTCGCCTGCGGCATCGCCGCGGGCGCCTCGGCCGACATCGACGAGGAGTCGGAGCTGGTCATCAACGGCGAGATCCCCATCACCGTGCGCGCCGAGCCGCCGGAGCATCTGGATGGCGCCCTGCCCGAGATCTATTCGGGCTGGGTCTTCCGGGCGACCGAGACACAGGCGCTGGAGATGGACGACTTCGACAATCCCGGCATGCTGTTCGTCGAGCAGGCGGCCGACATGTGGGACACCGAGATGGGCTCCGAGGGCAAGTCCTGCGCCTCGTGCCACGGTGACGTCGAAGAGAGCATGAAGGGCGTGCGCGCCGTCTATCCCAAGTGGAACGAGGAGGCGGAAGAAGTCCGTACCCTCGAGATGCAGATCAACGACTGCGTGACGAACCGCATGGGCGCCGAGAAGTGGGGCTACACTTCGGACGACATGGTCAACATGACCGCGCTGATCTCGTCGGTGTCGCGCGGGATGCCCGTCGACGTGGCCATCGACGGCCCGGCCCGCGAGACGTGGGAGAAGGGCAAGGAGCTCTACTACACCCGCTTCGGCGAACTCGAGCTGGCGTGCTCCAACTGCCACGAGGACAATTACGGCAACATGATCCGGGCCGACCATCTGAGCCAGGGCCAGATCAACGGCTTCCCGTCCTACCGACTGAAGAACGCCAAGCTGAACTCGGTGCACAGCCGGTTCAAGGGCTGTGTCCGCGACACGCGGGCCGAGACCTTCGCCCCCGGCAGCCCCGAATTCGTGGCTCTGGAACTCTACGTCGCCTCGCGCGGCAACGGGCTGTCGGTCGAAGGGCCGTCCGTCCGCAACTGATCGCATGAAAACCTGACGCGACCCATCCCTTCTCCCGCCTCGGCGGGAGAAGGCGGGCCGCGCATTGTCGAACGGAGTCGTTCATGATCTCTCGCCGCCACTTCCTCCAGGCCGGGATGGCCGCGTCGGCCATCGTCGGAGCCTCGGGCGTCGGTCGCTGGTCGCGGCTGGCCGCCCAGCAGGCGCTGACACAGGATCAGCTCCTGCAGTTCGACACGTTCGGGAACGTCTCGCTGATCCACATCACCGACCTGCACGCGCAGGCGGTGCCGATCTACTTCCGGGAGCCGGCGATCAATGTCGGCGTCGGCCCGGTCGCGGGCGAGCCCCCGCACGTGGTGGGCGAGGAGCTGCGCAAGATGTTCGGCATCCCCAAGGGGGGCCCCCTGGATTATGCGCTGACCTTCGACGACTTTGTGCCGCTTGCGCGCGAATACGGCAGGATGGGAGGCCTCGACCGCGTCGCCACCGTGGTGAACGCGATCCGGGCCGATCGTCCCGACGCGCTTCTCCTCGACGGCGGCGACACCTGGCAGGGTAGCCTGACCGCGTTGAAGACCGAGGGGCGTGACATGGTCGCCTACATGAACGCCCTCAAGACCGAGGCCATGACCTCGCACTGGGAGTTCACGCTGGGCATCGACCGCGTCACCGAGATCGTCGAGAACGAGCTGAACTTCCCGTTCCTTGGCGCCAACATCTTCGACGCCGAATGGGACGAGCCGGCCTATCCGCCCTACGAGATGTTCGAGCGCGGCGGCACCAGCATCGCGGTGATCGGCCAGGCGTTCCCGTACCTTCCGATCGCCAACCCGAAGTGGATGTTCCCGGGCCTCAGCTTCGGCATTCGCGAAGAGCGGATGAACGAGGTGGTCCAGCAGGTCCGCGACGCCGGCGCCGAGGTGGTCGTGGTGCTGAGCCACAACGGCTTCGACGTCGACCGGAAGATGGCGGGCAACGTGCCGGGGATCGACGTGATCCTGACCGGCCACACCCACGACGCGTTGCCGGTCCCGGTGCGGGTGGGCGACACACACCTGATCGCCAGCGGCAGCCACGGCAAGTTCGTAAGCCGCGTCGATCTAGACGTGCGCGACGGCCGCCTGCAGGGCCTCAAGCACAAGCTGATCCCGATCTTCAGCGACGTGATCACGCCCGACCCCGAGATGGCCGCCCTGATCGAGGAGCAGCGGGCGCCTTTCGCCGACGAGCTGTCCGAGGTTCTGGGCACCACCGACACCCTGCTGTTCCGCCGCGGCAACTTCAATGGCACCTGGGACGACCTGATCTGCGACGCGCTCCTGTCCGAGCGCGAGGCCGACATCGCGCTGAGCCCCGGCTTCCGCTGGGGGGCGAGCGTGCTGCCGGGCGACGAGGTCACCCGCGAGGACGTCTTCAACGCGACCGCCATGAGCTACCCCCAGGCCTACCGCACCGAAATGACCGGCGCGGTCCTGCACACGGTGCTCGAGGACGTGGCCGACAACCTCTTCAACCCAGACCCCTACTACCAGCAGGGCGGCGACATGGTCCGCGTGGGTGGCATGGGATACCGCATCGACGTCACGAAGCGAGCAGGGCAGCCGCATCACCGACATGACGCTGCTCAAGACCGGCGAGCCGATCGATGCCGACAAGAGCTACGTCGTCGCCGGCTGGGCGAGCGTCAACGAAGGCACCGAGGGGCCGCCGATCTGGGACGTGGTCGAAGCCTACCTGCGCCGCGAGGGCACGGTGACGGTTCCGAAGAACGAGAGCGTGATCGTCGAAGGGGTGTGACGTGGCGGAGCCGGCCGACCCCTCCTTCAGGCCCGTCCTGCCGCGGCGACCGGTCGGCCAGGTTTTTCTTGCCACCTTCGGCGAGGCGGCTTGATGCGCATCGTCATATTCACTACCAAGAATTCGAATATGTTATGGGAGGCCCCCACATGACGCAGACACGACGCGGATTCCTGCGCGCTGCCCTGGCCGGTGGAGCGGCGGCCGCGGCTGCCGGAACCGCCCGCGCCGCAGGCGATCCCGCCATCACCGAGATCCAGCCCTGGATGCAGTACGCCGGCGAGGGGGTAGATGCGCGTCCCTACGGACATCCGTCCGAGTTCGAGGCGGATGTGGTGCGCCGGGACGTGCCTTGGCTGACTGCCGACCCCATCAGCTCGGTCAACTTCACGCCGCTGCACGAGCTCGACGGCATCATCACGCCGAACGGCCTGTGCTTCGAGCGGCACCACGGCGGCATCGCCGAGATCGACCCGAGCGTGCACCGGCTGATGATCAACGGTCTGGTCGACACGCCGCTGGTCTTCACGATGGAGGACCTCAAGCGGTTTCCGCGCGAGAATCGGGTCTACTTCCTCGAATGCGCGGCGAATTCGGGGATGGAGTGGCGCGGCTCGCAGCTCAACGGCTGCCAGTTCACCCACGGCATGATCCACAACGTCATGTACACCGGGGTGCCGCTGCGGACGCTGCTCGAGCGCGCCGGCGTCAAGACGTCGGGCAAGTGGATCCTGGCCGAGGGCGCCGACGCGAGCGGCGATGACCCGGTCGATCCCGATCGAGAAGGCGCTCGACGACTGTCTCGTGGCGTTCAAGCAGAACGGCGAGGCGCTGCGCCCCGAGCAGGGCTATCCGCTGCGGCTGGTTGTGCCGGGCTGGGAAGGCAACATGTGGGTCAAGTGGCTGCGTCGGCTCGAGGTCGGCGACAAGCCCTGGCACCAGCGCGAGGAGACGTCGAAGTACACCGACCTCTTGCCGGACGGCCAGGCGCGCCGCTTCACCTGGGTAATGGACGCCAAGTCGGTGATCACCAGCCCCAGCCCTCAGGCGCCGATTACCCACGGCCCCGGACCGGTGGTCCTGACCGGCATCGCCTGGTCGGGCCGCGGCACCATCCCGCGCGTCGACGTCACCATCGACGGCGGCAAGAACTGGCACCAGGCGCGGATCGACGGGCCGAGCTTCGACAAGTCGATGCACCGCTTCTACTACGAGTTCGAGTGGGACGGCTCGCCGCTGCTTGCTGCAGAGCCGGGCGCACGAACTCCACCGGCTATGTGCAGCCGACGAAGGACATGCTGCGCGAGATCCGCGGCACGAACTCGATCTACCACAACAACGGGATCCAGACCTGGTTCGTGAACGAGAAGGGGGTTGCCGAAAATGTCGAGATTTCTTAACGGCGTAGCGGCGGCCTGCCTGGTCGCGGCGCCAGCCGCCGCGCAGGATCTGTCCCAGCTCGGCCGCCCGGCGACGCCCGAGGAGGTCGCCTCGTGGAACATCGACGTCCGCCCCGACGGCATGGGCCTGCCCGAGGGGTCGGGCGACGTCTCCACGGGCGAGCAGATCTACAACGACAACTGCTCGACCTGCCACGGTGTCTTCGGCGAGGGCGAAGGCCGCTGGCCGGTTCTGATGGGCGGCTTCGGCACGCTGGACGCCGCGCGGCCCGGTCAAGACCATCGGCTCGCTACTGGCCGTATGTGTCGACGGTCTGGGACTACGTGCACCGCGCGATGCCGTTCGGCGCGGCCCAGACCCTGAGCGACGACGAGGTCTACGCGGTGGTCGCGTACCTGCTCTACCTCAACGACCTGGTCGACGACGACTTCGTCCTCAACCAGGACAACCTCGCCGAGACGCATCTTCCGAACGAGGAAGGCTTCTATCTCGACGATCGCCCCGAGGTTGAGTTGCCGCGCTTCACCCGCGACGTCTGCATGAGCGACTGCAAGGACAACGTCGAGATCACGATGCACGCTGCCGTGCTCGACGTCACGCCCGAGGGCGGTGGCGCCTCGCTCGAGGATGCCACACCGACGGACGAGGCCACTGCGGACGTGTCGGAGAGCGAGATGGACACGGCGGCCGCCATCGCGGATGACGGGGACAGCAATCTCGCCGAGGCGGCGGGCGACATCGACATCGGCCTCAACGCGGTCGAGGGCGACGGAGCGGTCGAGGCCGAGCGCAGTGACACGAACGAAGGCTCGCTCGCCATGGCGGAGGCCAATCCCGAGCTGATCTCCGAGGGCGAGACGCTCTTCCGCCAGTGCAAGTCCTGCCACCAGATCGGCGAGGGGGCCAAGAATCGCGTCGGCCCGAAACTCAACGGCGTTATCGGCCGTGCCGCGGGTGCGGTCGACGACTTCCGCTATTCCAAGGCGATGCAGGAGGCCGGCGAGGCCGGGCTGGTCTGGGACGCGGTGTCGCTCGAGGAGTTTCTGTCCGATCCCCGGGGCTACCTGAAGGGCACGAAGATGACCTTCAACGGCCTGGACCAAGACGAGATCCCTGCGATGCTTGCCTATCTCGGCAGCTTCGACGGCGAATGACGCAAGACGAAAGGGGGCCGCAGGCCCCCTTTTCGCAGCAGAGGAGAAAGACGGCATGAAGATGATCCTCAGCGCGTCCGCGCTGGCCCTTGCGGCCGGCAGTGCCTGGGCACAGGACGCGGTCAGCTACGACTATGACGGCAGCTTCGAGGACGCGGCTTTCGGCGTCGAAAGCGCGATTCTCAACCGCGGGCTGGTGATCGACTTCACCAGCCATGTGGGCGAGATGCTGAACCGGACGATGGAGGACGTGGGCGGCACCGAAAAGCTTTTCGAGCAGGCCGACGTGTTCCTGTTCTGCTCGGCAGTGCTGTCGCGCGAGGTGATGGAAGCGGACCCGATGAACGTCGCCCAGTGCCCCTACAGCGTCTTCGTGGCCGAGCGGGACGGGCAGGTGATGGTCGGCTACCGCACCATGCCCGAGGGCGAGATGCAGAAGGTCCAGTCGCTGCTCGACGAGATCGCCCGCGAGGCCACCGGAAACCAGCCTTAGGGGCGCCTGCGCGGCGACCCTTCAGGCCCGCGCGGCCCGTTCGTTCGGGTCGCGCTGTTCCCGTCATCCCCCGTCGCCCGGGCGGCGCCGGGGGATGGTTTCTTCAGGCCCGGGCGCGCCGGCCTCAGGCCACCGCGCGCGACGTGTCACGCCGGGGCTCGGCCAGGGTTGCCTGCGCGAGCCGGGGCGACAGGTCGCTGAACGCGTCGAACTGGGTCAGGTACACGTTCCCCGTTAGCTCGTTCAGGAAGTGGGTCCGCGCAAGGCCGTCCATCACCGGCCCCTTCACCTCCGAGAGATGCAGCGTGATGCCCGCATCGTGGAGGCGATGGTTGATCTCCTCCAGGCTCTCGAGCGCACTGGCGTCGATCGCATTCACCGCCGAGCACATCAGGATCACGTGGGCGAGGTCGGGCCGCTCGGCGCGAGCGCGGCGATGCGGTCCTCGAGATAGCCGGCTGTTGGCGAAGTAGAGGCTCTCGTCGATCGCGGACCGAAAGGATCTCCGGGGACGGTGGTCACCTGGTGGCGCTCGACGTTGCGGAAATGCTCCGTCCCGGGAACGTTGCCCACCACCGCCATATGCGGCCGCGAGGTGCGGTAGAGGTGGAGGAGCAGCGACAGGGCGACGCCCGAGCACGACCCCGATCTCGACGCCGAGGAAGAGCGTGCCGAGAATGGTCGCGGCCATCGCGGAGAAGTCGATCTTGGAATAGACCCAGACCCGGCGGATCGCGCCGAAATCCACGAGCGACAGCACGGCGACGATGATGGTCGCGGCCAGCGTCGCCTGCGGCAGGTGTGCGAGCAGCGGCGTCAGGAACAGCGTCGCCACCGCAATGCCGATCGCGGTGAAGGTGCCCGGCCGCCGGCGTCTCGCGCGCCGGCGTCGAAGTTCACGACCGAGCGCGCGAAGCCGCCGGTCACCGGGATAGCCGCGAGGAGATCGCCGAGGCGACGTTCGCCGCGCCGAGGCCGATCAGTTCCTGGTCCGGCAGGATCCGCTGGCGGCGCTTGGAGGCCAGCGTCTGCGCGACCGAGACGGATTCGACGAAGCCGATCGGCTGATCAGCAGGGCCGGGCCCGCGAGCAGGCGGATGAGCTCGAGCATCGAACGCCGGCACGCCGGGGACCGGCAGGCCCTGCGGAATGGCGCCGACGAGCGCGACGCCCGCCGTCCGAGATCGAGCAGCGCGGTGCGACGATGGTCGCGGCCACCGCCGCGACGGGCCCGCCTTGGTCGTGACGTCGGCGAGCGCTGGCCGAGCCCGCAGCCACCAACCAGCGACTTCAGCCTGGCCGCACCAGAATAGAGGAAGCGCGAGCACCGGAGGCCGATGGCGAGGCGTCACGAGGTTCGTCTGCCCGATATTGACGACGAGGTCGGTGACGATCTCGGGCAGCGTATGGCCGCCCGCGGAAATGCCCAGGATATGCTTCAGCTGGCCCGCCGCGATCAGCAGGCCCGACGCGGTGATGAAGCCCGAGATGACCGGGTGGCTGAGGAAGTTCGCGACGAAGCCGAGCCGAAACAGCCCCATCAGGATCAGCATCACGCCGGAAAGCAGCGCGAGCAGCATCGCGGCCGCGAGATATTCTGGCGTGCCCTGCACGGCGAGCTCGCCGACGGCCGACGCCGTCATCAGCGACACGACGGCGACGGGGCCGACCGCGAGCGTGCGGCTGGTGCCGAAGAGCGCATAGAGCGACGAGCGGCAGCGATCGAGGCGTAGAGCCCCACCTCGGGCGGCAGGCCGGCGAGCATCGCATAGGCCAGCGATTGCGGGATCAGCATGATCGTCACGATCACCGCCGCGACGAGGTCGCTCGACAGCGTCGCGCCGGTCGTAGCGCGGGCCCCACTCGAGGATCGGCAGGAAGCGTCTCATGCCGCCACCGCCCGGGTCCGCATCACGGCATGAGCGCCCGCCATCCCCGCGATCATCGCGACGAAGAAGGCAGCCCCGCCGAGCCCGCCGTAGCTGAGCGAGGCCATCGCCGGCCCGGGGCAGAGCCCCGCGAGCCCCCAGCCCGATGCCGAAGAGCGCCGAGCCGATGACGAGCGTCGCGCGTCGATCCCGGCTCGGCGGCGTTCGGGGAAGCAGCCGCCGAGCAGCGGCCGCGCGCGCCGCGGCGGCCAAACGCCAGGCGACCGCCATGGGCAGGATCGCGCCGCCCATGACGAAGGCCAGCGTCGGGTCCCAGGCGCCGAAGACGTCGAGCCAGCCCTGCACCTTGGTCGGTGTCGGTCATGCCCGAGACCAGCAGTCCCAGCGCCGAAGAGGCTGCCGCCACGAAGGCCGGAAGACAGCCGCAGCATCAGATCACTCCCAGGACGTGGCGGAACAGAACGATCGTCAGCGCCGCCCGCGCAGGATGATAGAAGACCGGTCGCCGACAATGCCGCGCAGCGACAGGCGCGAGATGCCGCAGACGCCGTGGCCGCTGGTGCAGCCGTTGGCGATGCGGGTGCCGAAGCCCGACGAGAAGGCCCGCCGCGACCAGCACGGCAGGTCGTGGCTCGATGTGTGTCGTCTCGGGAGGCGCGGCCACGACGAGGCCATCGCCGGCACGCAGCGACGAGCCCGGCGATGAAGGCCGAGCCTCTCGCCCAGCGTTCGACGCGCCCGGTGCCGTCGACAAGGCCGCCGAGGATGCCCGCTGGCGCCCATGATCCGCCCGTTGACGAGAAGGTAGACGGCGGCGGCGACGCCGATGATGAGGCCGCCGAGCAGCCCCATGATCCAGTCCTGTCCATGTGTCGTCCATTGCTCGACGTCAGAGCTTGTTGACGGGCACCTTGAGGAACACGGTCCCGCCCTGCTTCGTCGGCGGGCGGCATCCGGCCCGGCGCGCATGTTCACCTGCAGCGACGGGATGATGAGCTTGGGCATCGGCGAGCGTCGCGTCGCGCTCCTGCGCATCTTCACGAAGTCCTCCGCCGTGGCGCCGCCGCCGACATGGACGTTCAGCGCCTTCTGCTCGCCCACGCGTCGTCTCCCAGGCATAGACCTCGCGGCCCGGCGCCTTGTAGTCGTGGCCGACGAAGATCGTCGTCTCGTCGGGCAGCGCCAGGATCTTCTGGATCGAGGCGTACAGCGTCTCGGCCGAGCCGCCGGGGAAGTCGCAGCGCGCGGTGCCGAAGTCGGGCATGAAGAGCGTGTCGCCCACGAAGGCCGCGTCGCCGATGACATAGGTCAGGCAGGCGGGCGTATGGCCGGGCGTGTGCAGGACGTCGGCCCCGCAGCTGCCCGATGTGGAAGCTGTCGCCCTCGCGGAAGAGCGCGTCGAACTGGCTGCCGTCGCGCTCGGAACTCGGTGCCTTCGTTGAAGACCTTGCCGAAGGTGTCCTGCACGACGGTGATCTTGGCGCCGATGCCGATCTTGCCGCCCAGCTTCTCCTGCAGGTAGGGCGCGGCCGACAGGTGGTCGGCGTGGACGTGGGTCTCGAGGAGCCAGACCGACCTCGAGCCCGTTCTCGCGCACGTAGTCGACGATCGCGTCGGCCGAGCGGGTGTCGGTGCGGCCCGACGCATAGTCGAAGTCGAGGACCGAATCGACCACCGCGGCGGCGTTGCTGGCCGGGTCCTTGACCACATACGAGACGGTGTAGGTCGCCTCGTCGAAGAAGGCCGTGACTTCGGGCGTCATGGTTCGCCTCCAGGTAAATGCCTCGTGTTGCTGCCCAACATGGCGCATGTGGCGATACATATCAATACCTGAATATGTAAAATCGTTGCCGCGCTTGATCGAGCCGCCAAGGTGGTCCATACGGCTGTCCCGCGCGTGGCCGGCGCATCGCGCCCCCGTTGCGGGCCATGGGGTTGACGCCTCGCGCCAAGGAGGCGCACGTGAAGGAAACCGGACAAATCAACGAGCTCAAGGCGGCCCGCGCGCGGGGGATGCGCTTCGTCTTCTATGCGTTCCTCTTCAGCATCTTCGTCAACATCCTGATGCTGACCGGGCCGCTCTTCATGCTGCAGGTCTACGACCGGGTGCTGGCCTCGCGCTCGGAAGAGACGCTGGCGGCGCTGTTCATGCTCGTGGCGGGGCTCTTCGGGCTGATGACGGTGCTCGACTTCGCGCGCACGCGCATCCTCGCCCGCTTCGGAGCGCAGTTCCAGACGGACCTCGACGAGCGGGTCTTCCGTCTGGGCTTTGCCGGCCCCGAGGCGGTGGCGCCCAAGCATCCGGTGGCGGCGCAGCAGGACCTCGAGGCGGTGCAGACGGCCTTCACCTCACCGGCCTTCATCGCGCTGCTCGACATGCCGTTCACGCCGCTGTTTCTGGCGACGATCTTCCTGTTCCATTCCTATCTGGGCTGGCTGGCGATCAGCGGTGGCGGGCTGCTGATCCTGCTGGCCGTGCTCAACCAGATACTGACGCGGGCCAAGTCGGTGCGCGCACAGGAAGCAATGCGCGACGCGCAGAATTTCTCGGAAAACGCCTTCGCCGGGGCCGAGGTGGTGCGGGCGCAGGGGATGACCGACGTCGTGGCCGACCGCTGGCTGGTCAAGCGGCTGCGGGGGCTGGACGAGACCGTGGCCGCGCGCGACTGGACCGGCAGCTTCAGCGCCGCCACCAAGGGGCTGCGTCTGTTCCTGCAGTCGGCGATGCTGGCGATGGGGGCGTGGCTGGTGCTGAAAAGCGAAATGACGCCAGGCGCGATGATCGCGGGCTCGATCCTGCTGGGGCGGGCGCTGGCCCCGATCGAGCAGTCGCTGACCCAGTGGCCGCTGGTGCAGCGGGCGCGGCAGGGATGGCGCAGGCTGGCCGAGGTTCTGGCGGCCGCGCCCGCCGAGCCCGAACGGATGTCGCTGCCCGTGCCCGAGGCGCGGGTCCTGGTCGAGCGGGTGGCGGTGATGCCGCGGGGCCTCAGCGAGCCGATCCTGTCGAACATCGCGTTCCGCCTCGAGCCGGGCCAGGCGCTTGGCATCATCGGCCGCTCGGGCTCGGGCAAGTCGACGCTTGCCAAGGTGATCCTGGGCCTGGTGAAGCCCACCACCGGCGACGTCCGGCTGGGTGGCGCCTCGATCGAGCAGTATCCGCGCGACGAGCTGGGGCGGCACATCGGCTACCTGCCGCAGGATCCGTTCCTGTTCAACGGCACCGTGGCCGAGAACATCGCACGGATGGCCACCGATCCGGACCCGGCCGCCGTCGTCGCGGCCGCCAAGAAGGCCAAGGTCCACGAGATCATCGCGGCGCTGCCCGAGGGCTACAACACGCGGATCGGCATGCGCGACGCGCGCCTGTCGGGCGGGCAGCGGCAGCGGATCGCCCTGGCGCGGGCGCTGTTCGGCGATCCGCAGCTGCTGGTCCTCGACGAGCCGAACTCGGCGCTCGACGCCGAAGGCACCGAGGCGCTGAACAAGGCGGTCCGCGACTTCAAGGAGTCGGGGCGGGCCGCCATCATCATGACCCACCGCCCGATGGCGATCGCCGAATGCGACCTGCTCATGGTCATGGACCGCGGCCGCGTCCAGGCGCTGGGGCCGCGTGACGAGATCCTGCGCTCGCTGGTCAAGAACGCCGACGAGGTCAAGCGCACCATTCAGCCCAGGAGCGTGTCGTGAGCCGCAGGCCCCGCAAGAACTGGAGTATCCGCGTCCCGCTGCTGATGGGCTTCGCCGCGCTCGTGTTGCTGGTGGGCGGCCTCGGCGCCTGGGCGGTCGAGGCGCGCATCGCCGGCGCCGTCGTCGCGGGCGGCATGGTCCAGGTCGAATCGAACCGCCAGGTGGTGCAGCACCCCGAGGGCGGGGTGGTGGGCGCCATCCTCGCCCGCGACGGCGATCGGGTCGAGGCGGGCGAGATCGTGATGCGCTTCGACGACACGCTACTTCGCGCCGAGCTCGACACGGTCGAGGGGCAGCTGGGCGAGATCCGCGCCCGCCGCGCCCGCCTCGAGGCCGAGCGCGACGGGGCGGAGGCGGTGACCTTCTCTGACGAGCTGCTGGACAGCGCCGAGAGCAACCCCGAAATGGCCGAGCAGATCGCCGGCCAGCGCGACTTGTTCCGGGCGCGTCTTAAGTCGCAGGCGCGCGAGGCCGAGCAGCTTGCCGAACAGCGCGCGCAGATCGAGAACGCGATCCGGGGGGTCGAGTCGCAGCTCAAGGGCCTGCGCCGACAGCAGGAACTGATCGCGGCCGAACTGTCCGACAGCGAGAACCTGCTCGAGAAGGGGCTGATCCAGCTCAGCCGGGTTTCGTCGCTGCGGCGCGAGGACGCGCGCCTTCAGGGCGAGATCGGCCGGCTCGAGGCCGAGGTTGCGCGCAATCGCGGCCAGATCTCGGGGCTGAAGATCGAGGAGCTGAAGCTGGGGACCTCGCGCCGCGAAGAGGCGATCACGACCCTGCGCGACCTGCAGTTCCGCGAGATCGAGCTGACCGAACGGCTGCTGGCGCTGCGCGAGCGGCTGCAGCGGATGGAGGTGCGCGCGCCGCAGGCGGGCATCGTCTATGGCAGCCGCTTCTTCGCCGTGGGCTCGGTGGTGCAGCCGGCAGAGCCGATCATGTACGTCATTCCGCAGGATCAGCCGCTGCAGGTGGCGGCGCGGGTGAGCCCGATCAATGTCGACCAGGTCTACGCCGGGCAGGAGGCGCAGCTGCGCTTTACCGCCTTCGACCAGCGCTGGACGCCCGAGATCGTGGGCGTGGTCGAGCGGGTCTCGGCCGATGCGCTGACCGATGAGACGACGGGGGTCTCGTACTACCGGGTCGAGATCCGGCCGCTGGACGGCGAGCTCGACAAGCTCGGCGGGCAGGCGCTGATCCCGGGGATGCCGGCCGAGGCCTTCATCCGCACGAGCGACCGCAGCCCGATGGCCTACCTGACCAAACCGATCGCCGACTATTTCCGCCGCGCGATGCGTGAGGACTGAGCAGGGCGGTCCGACTGCCCGCGCCGCGCCCGGAGGCGCGGCGACGCCCACCCGCCCCGCCTGCAGGGGCGCCTGGCGTCAGCGGCCTCGCAGGGCCGAGACGACGCTGGATCCCGCGAAGAGCGCCGCGGCGGTGCAGACGATGGTCGGGCCTGCGGGCGTGTCGAGGCGCCAGGCCGCGGCGAGGCCGCCGAGCGCCGCCGCCGTCGCCAGGGCCGCCGCGATCGCGGCCATCGCCTCGGGCGTGCGCGCGAAGGGTCGGGCAGAGGCCGCCGGGATGATGAGCAGCGCCGTGATGAGGAGCGCGCCCACGACCTTGATCGCGACCGCCACCACGACGGCGAGGGCCAGCGTCAACGCCAGCCGCTCGGCCCTCGGGTCGATCCCGTCGGCCCGGGCGAGGTCGGGGCTGAGCGTGGCGCTCAGCAGCGGCGACCAGCGCCAGGCCAGCAGGCCGAGCACCGTCGCCGCGCCGAGCCAGATCACCGTCAGTTCGCCGCGGCCGACCGTCAGGATGTCGCCGAAGAGGTAGGCCTCGAGGTCGACCCGCGCGCCGGGCAGGAACGACACGGCCACCAGGCCGGTCGCCAGCGCACTGTGGGCCAGGACGCCCAGCAGCGTGTCGGCGCCCCGCACCCGGTCGGTCATCAGCGCGACCGCGATCGCCATGGCGCCGGCCGATGCGAGCACGCCCGCAGTGATCGAGAACGAGAAGCCCAGCGACAGCGCCACCCCCAGCAGGGCCGCGTGCGCGGTGGCGTCGCCGAAGTAGGCCATCCGCCGCCAGACGACGAAGCAGCCGAGCGGCGCTGCCGCCAGCGCCACACCTGCCCCCGCCAGCGCCGCCCGGACCAGGAAGTCGTCGAGCATCATCGGCCGCGTGCCGATGCGCCAAGGAACAGGCGCTGGCGGCTCATTCCGCGGCTCCGTGGGCGTGGTCGTGCTCGTGGCGGTAGAGCGCCAGCGCCCCGCCGGTGCCGGCGCCGAAAAGCGCCCGGTATTCGGCCGCGCGGCGCACCACTTCCGGGGCGCCCTGGCAGCAGATGTGGCCGTTGAGGCAGATCACGCGGTCGGACGCGCTCATCACCACGTGCAGTTCGTGGCTGACCATCAGTACCGCACAGCCGAGGGTATTCCGCACCTCCTCGATGCGGCGGTAGAAGGCGGCCTGGCCGGGCTGGTCGAGGCCCTGCGTCGCCTCGTCGAGCATCAGCACGTCGGGGTGCCGCAACAGGGCCCGCGCCAGGAGAACGCGCTGGAACTGCCCGCCCGAGAGGTCGGCCATCTGGCGTCCGGCGAGGTCGGGCAGACCGGCCTGCTCGAGCGCGCCGGCCAGCACCGCATGATCGTGCCGACGCGGCAGGTCGAGGAACCGGCGCACCGTCATCGGCAGGGTCGGGTCGATGTGCAGCCGTTGCGGCACGTAGCCGACGCGCAGGCCGGCCTGCCGCAGAACGCGGCCCCTCGTGGGGCGGACGGCGCCGATCAGCATCCGCAGCAGCGTCGACTTGCCCGAGCCATTCGGTCCCACGATGGTGACGATCTCGCCCGCCTCAAGCGACAGGTCGATGTCGCGCAGGACGATGCGGCCGCCCAGGCGGACCGTCGCGCCGCGCACCTCGATCAGGCTCATCGCGCGGCTCCCGCCTGGCAGGCGGGGCAGAGGCCGCGCGCCTCGAGTACCGCGTCCTCGATCCTGAAGCCGGCGCGGGCCGCGCTGGGCGCGATCGCGTCGGCAGGCGCCGCGGCGCTTTCGGCCACGGCGCCGCAGCCGGCACAGATGAGGAACGCGGCCGCGTGCCGGGTGCCGGGGCGTGAACAGGCCACGTAGGCGTTCAGGCACTCGACCCGGTGGGCGAGGCCGGCCTCGACCAGAAAGCCGAGGGCGCGATAGGCGACGGGCGGCTGCGCGCGGCGCCCCTCGCGGTCCAGTCGGCGCAGGATGTCGTAGGCCTTCAGCGCCGCGTGCTCCTCGAGCAGGATCTCGAGCACGCGCCGCCGCGTCGGCGTCAGCCGCAACCCGCTTGCGGCGCATGCCACTTCGGCCGCCTGCAAGGCGGTGTCGATGCAGCCGGCGTGGTCGTGCGGGGCGAAGCCTATGGGGCTGGTGGCGTGGAGACGGGGGGGCATCGCGGGCAACTTGTAACTGTGTAACAGCAGCTATAGGCTCGACGCCGCCGCAGCGCAACGTGAGGAACAAGATGCGCGCCTGCCTGTTCGCGATCCTCCTTCTTGCGCTGCCGGGCGCCGCGGCGCCGGCGTCGCCGCCGCGCGTCATTGCCGACATCCCGCCCGTCCAGTCGCTGGTGGCGCGCGTGATGGACGGCGTCGGGGCACCCGAGCTTCTGACCCATCCCGGCGCCTCGCCCCACGGGCATGCGCTGCGCCCGTCGGAGGCGGGGGCGCTTCAGGCGGCCGACCTGGTGGTCTGGGTGGGGCCGGAATTGACGCCGTGGCTGGCGCGGGGCGTGGAGTCGCTGGGGGGCGGGGCGTCGCTGGTGCTGCGGGACGTGGACGGGACGCGGCTGCTGCCGGCCGGCGCCGAGGATGGCGCGGTGGACCCTCACGCCTGGCTCGACCCCGAGAATGCCCGGACCTGGGTCGCGGCGATCGCGGAGGCGCTGGGCCGGCTCGACCCCGCCAACGCCGCGCGCTACGGCGCCAACGCCGCGGCCGCGGCGGCCGAGATCGACGATCTGACGACGCGCGTGGCCGCGCGCCTTTCGCCCCATGCGGGCGTCGGCTTCGTGGCCGACCATGACGCCTATCGCTATTTCGAGGCGCGTTTCGGCCTGGAGAAGCTGGCGGCGCTGACCGCCAGCGACGCCGCCGCGCCGGGGCCGGCGCATGTGCAGGACGTTGTGCGGCGGGCGGTCGAGGGGCGGGCGCGCTGCATCCTGGTGGAGCCCGCGGGCGATCGGCGCCTGGCGCGTCTGGTGGCGGACGAGGCGGACCTGCCGGTGGTGGTGGCCGACCCGCTGGGGGCAGCGCTCGAGCCGGGTCCGGGGCTCTATCCGGCGTTGATCGAGGCGCTGGTGGCGGCCTTCATCGACTGTTTCGACTGAGCCGGGCGGGATCGGCGAACCCCGGACCGACAGCGCAAGCCGTCGCGGGGGAGAGCGCCCATCCGGGGGCATCGAGCCCCCTCCGGCCGCGCGCGACGCCGCGTCGCGCCGCCCTTGGCCGGGAACGGTCGCGCGGATCGAACCGTGGCGTCGGGCGGCAGGCGCGCCGCGACCACTGGCGCGCGCAGGCGCAGGCGGTAGGGTGGGGCGGGGAGGGCATGCCATGACCGACATCTTTGCCGAAGGGCTCGACCGGAACGCAGCCAACCATGTGCCGCTGACGCCGATCTCGTTCCTGCGCCGGACGGCGCGCGTGCATCCCGACCGGACCGCCATCGTCCATGGCGACTTGCGCCAGACGTGGTTCGAGACGTGGGAGCGCGCACGCCGCCTGGCCTCCGCGCTCGGCCGTCGCGGGGTGGGCCGGGGCGACACGGTGGCGATCATGGCGCCGAACGTGCCAGCCTTCGTCGAGGCGCATTTCGGCGTGCCGATGGCGGGGGCGGTGCTGAACGCGCTGAACATCCGGCTGGACGCCGCGGCCATCGCCTTCATCCTGCGCCACGGCGAGGCGAAGGTGCTGCTGACCGACCGCGAGTTCTCGAGTGTCATCGCCGACGCCCTGGCGATGCTCGACGCGCCGCCGCTGGTCGTCGACATCGACGACGCGCTGGCCGAGGGGGGCGAGCTGATCGGCGACCTCGACTACGAGGCGCTGCTGGCCGAGGGCGATCCGGACGTCGAGCCGCTGATGCCGCACGACGAGTGGGACGCCATCGCGCTGAACTACACCAGCGGCACGACGGGCGACCCCAAGGGCGTGGTCTATCACCACCGGGGCGCCTACCTGAACGCCCTGGGCAACGCCGTGACCTGGTCGATGGGACAGTTCCCCGTCTACCTCTGGACGCTGCCGATGTTCCACTGCAACGGCTGGTGCTTCCCGTGGACGATCACCGCGCTGGCGGGCACCCATGTTTGCCTGCGGCGGGTCGAGGGCGGCGCGATCCTCGACGCGATCGCGCGGCATGGTGTCACCCACCTCTGCGGGGCGCCGATCGTGATGGGGATGATGGTCCATCACGAGCCCAAGCCGGACTGGCCGCAACAGGTGCGGATGATGACGGCAGGGGCCGCGCCGCCGGCCGCCGTGATCGCGGCGATGGAGGAGATGGGGGTCGGAGTCACTCACGTCTACGGCCTGACCGAGGTCTACGGGCCGGCGGTGGTCTGCGCCTGGCATCCCGAGTGGGACGAACGCCCGCCGACCGAGCGGGCGCGGCTGAAGGCGCGGCAGGGGGTGCCCTACGAAGTGCAGGAGGACGTGACCGTCGTCGACCCCGAGACGCTGCGCGAGGTGCCGCGCGACGGCGAGACGCTGGGCGAGATCGTCATGCGCGGCAACATCACCATGAAGGGCTACCTGAAGAACCCCGCGACAACGGCGAAGGCGTTCGAGGGCGGGTGGTTCCGTACCGGCGACCTGGCGGTGCTGCACCCGGATGGGTATGTCGAGATCAAGGATCGCTCGAAGGACATCATCATCTCGGGGGGCGAGAACATCTCGTCGATCGAGGTCGAGGACGCGCTCTACGAGCACCCGGCGGTGGCGACGGCCGCGGTTGTGGCGAAGCCCGACGAGAAGTGGGGCGAGACGCCGTGCGCCTTCGTCGAGCTGAAGCCGGGACGCGAGGCGGGCGAGGCCGAGCTGATCGCGTTCGTCCGCGAGCGGCTGGCGCACTACAAGTGCCCGCGCCGCGTGGTGTTCGGCGAGGTGCCGAAGACGTCGACGGGCAAGATCCAGAAGTTCGCCCTGCGCGAGCGCGCCCGCGACCTCTGACCGGGGCGCGCCCGACCTCGGGGGCCCCCGTGGCCGGGGACCCGCTCGGCCGGTCGCCCCCGCGCGCGTCGCGCACGGGGCAGCGCGGAACGGCCGCGGCGTGCGCAGGCAGTGGGCCGCGGCGGGCGGTTCAGCTTCGCCGGCCGCGAAGCCCCGAGATGGTGGCGGTGGCCGAGATCGCCTCGGCGCTGGCCGCGACGGACAGGACGGCCGGCCCCTCGTGGTCGAGAAAGCGCGCCACCACCTCGGCCACGTCGTCGCCCGGCCCGACGCGCAGCCCCAGCGCACCGAAGCTCGCGCCCCAGGCGGCGAAGTCGGGGTTCACCAGCCCGGTGCCCGAGACCCGGCCCGGGAACGACCGCTCCTGATGAAGGCGGATCGTGCCGTAGGTGCGGTTGTCGCTGACGACGATCCGGGGCGTCGCGCCGTGCGCCACCGCAGTTGCCAGTTCCGCGCCCGTCATCATCGCGCCGCCATCGCCGGTGAAGCAGATCACCTGTCGTCCGGGATGGCGCAGGCTGGCGGCCACCGCGCCCGGCACGCCGAGGCCCATCGCGCCGCCCGCCGCGCCGATCGCCGGCGTGTCGCCGCGCCAGCGCCAGTAGAGGTGGACCCAGCTCGAGAAGTTGCCGGCATCGGTGGTGACGATCGCGTCGGGCGACGCCTGCCGGGCGAGCTCGGCGGCCACGGCGCCGAATTCGAGTCCGTCGTCACGCTGGCGCGGGCGATGGCCGGCCGCCTCGACGATCGGGTCGTGCAGCCGCGCGGCCCAGCGTCGGCGCGCGTCGCCCGCGACGGCGGGCACCGCGGCCAGCGCGCGGCAGAAGGCGGCGGGGTCGCAGGGCAGCGCGAGGTCGGTGCGGAACGTATGGCCAAGCTGCGCGGGGTCGGGCCAGACATGGATCAGCGGCTGGTCCGGCTCTGGCGCGCGCGGCAGGCGCCAGCCCTGGGTCGGCGTGTCGCCCAGCCGGGTCCCCAGGGCGAGGATCAGGTCGGCCTCGGACAGCCGGCCCACCATCGGGCGCGGCACCTTGAAGCCCAAATGGCCCGCGAAGAGCGGCGAGAGATTGTCGAAGATCTCCTGGTGCTTGAAGGTCGGGGCAACGGGCAGGTGATGCATCTCGGCCAGTTCGGCCAGCGCCTCGCGCCCCTCGGCGGAGGCGAGCCCGCCGCCGGCGATGATCAGCGGCCGCTCCGACGCGTCGAGCAGCCGGCGCGCCGCCTCGATGTCGTCGTGCCCGGGGGCGGCGCGCGGCACCGGCAGCGCCGTCTGTGCCTCGGCCTCGACAGGGTCGCCCAGCATGTCCTCGGGCAGCGAGATCACCACCGGACCGGGCGTGCCCGCGCGGGCGATCTGCCAGGCCGCGGCGACGGTGTCGGGCAGGCGGTCGGCCTCGGTCACCTCCCAGACGCGCTTGGCGATGCGCCCGAACATCTGACAGTAGTCGACCTCCTGAAAGGCGCCGCGTCCGCGCTCGGCCCGAGCAACCTGGCCCACCAGCAGCACCAGCGGAACCGCGTCCTGCTCGGCCAGGTGCACCGCAAGGGACGCGTTGGTCGCCCCCGGCCCGCGGCTGACGGCGACGAGGCCGGGCCGGCCGGTCAGCTTGGCGTCGGCCACCCCCATCAGCCCCGCGCCGCCCTCGTGCCGGCAGACGACGACGTCGATCCGCTCCTCCTCGTAGAGCGCGTCGAGCAGCGCCAGATAGCTCTCGCCGGGGACGCAGAAGAGCCGGTCGGCCCCCTGCGCCACAAGGCACTCGACCAGAAGATCGGCTGCGCGCATCCCCGCCCCCCTCGCGGCCGCCGCCGCTTGACTAGGGTACGGGCGGCGTCTTTACTCCGCCCGAGCGAAACACGGTTCCGCAGACGTGGCAAGGGCGCCGCGGGCGGGGCGAAAGGGGCGCCGCGGTCAACGCGGGCACGGGACATCAGGGGAGGATGCCGCTCATGAAGATGTTTGTGGGGGCGGTCGCGGCGGCGCTGGTCGCCGGGACGGCCGGTGCGCAGGATATCGATCTGCCCAAGCAGCTGTCGTGGACCGCCTACGATACCGGCTCGGCGGGCTATAACCAGGCGGTCGCCATCGGCGCCGCGCTGCAGGATGCGCTGGATGTCAATCTGCGGGTGCTGCCCGGCAAGAACGACATCAGCCGCACCGAGCCGCTGCGACAGGGCCGCGTGCGAGTTCTCGGCCACCGGCGTCGGCGGCAGCTTCATGGCGCAGGAAGGCGCGTTCGACTTCGGCGCCGAGAACTGGGGGCCGCAGCCGGTGCGCGTGCTGCTGGCCAACAACGGCGGCGCGATCAACCTCGCCGTGGGCGTCGCGGCCGACGAGGGCATCGAGGAGTTCGCCGACCTCAAGGGCAAGCGCGTGGCGTACATCGTCGGCGCGCCGGCGCTGAACGTGAACACCGAGGCCTACCTGGCCTATGGCGGCCTCACCTGGGACGACGTCGAGCGGGTGGACTTCGGCGGCTTCGGCGCGTCGTGGAAAGGCCTGATCGAGGGCCAGGTCGACGCGGCCTTCGCCTCGACCAACTCGGGCATGGCCTACGAGGCCGCAGGCCGGCCCGCGCGGCCTGTTCTGGCCGCCGATCGACCCCGAGAACAAGGAGGGCATCGAGCGGATGCAGGCGATCGCGCCGTTCTTCTCGCCGAACAAGGCCACGCGTCGGCGCCACATATCGACGGCACCGACGGCTACCAGGGGGCGGGCTACCCTATCCGGTTCTGATCGCGATGGAGGACACCGACGCCGATCTGGTCTACAACATGACCAAGGCGATGGTTGAACTGTTCCCCGAATACGAGGGCAAGGCGCCCGGCATCAACGGCTGGGCGCTCGACAAGCAGGACTTCGCGTGGGTCGTCCCCTACCACGAGGGTGCCATCCGCTACTTCGAGGAGAAGGGCGTCTGGTCGGACGAGGCGCAGGCCCACAACGACCAGCCTGATCGAAAAGCAGAAGGCGCTGCAGGCCGCGTGGGAAGAGCTGAAGGGCGAAAGCCCCGACAACTGGGACGAGGCCTGGGCCGAGAAGCGCCGCCAGGCGCTCGAGGAGGGCGGCTTCCCGGTCGTCTTCTGAGGCGGCCGCGATGAGTTCGGCGCTCGCGCGCCCGGAGCCACCGGGCGCGCAGGGTCCGCCTCCGCACGACGGGAAGAGATCCGCCCATGACCCACCGGCAGCGAGAATCCGGCTGCGTCGCTCGACACCGACCGTCGAGACGCCGCGCACCGCGAGGTGACGGCGGGCGGCGCGCGCGGTTGTGGTCGGCGGGAACGCTGGCGGGGCTGGCGCTCGTCGTCAACCAGCTCTTCAACCTCGCGCTCGTCGGCGTCGTGCTGATCGACGGGCGGTATCTGTACCTGCTGGGCGGCGGTGTTCCTGGCGCTCGCCTTCCTGATCTTCCGCGTGCGCGGCGGCGACCGGGGCGGACCGGTGCCCTGGTGCGACTGGGCGCTGTGCGGCGGCTGGCGGCGGGCTGCACCGGCTACTCGCAGCGACGGCGCAGCGCAACCTTTCGCAGGGCTGGGAATATGCGGCGCCCGCAACCAGGCACGCTGGGTTGCGGGCGTGTTCTTTCTGCTGACGCTGGAGGCGACGCGGCGCGCCGGCGGGCAAGGTGCTCTTCGTGATCGTCACGCTCTTCGCGCTCTATCCGACCTTCGCCGGCCACGTGCCCGACCCGTTCTCGGGCTTCCAGTAGCCCCTGTCGCGACGTGCTGGCCTATCACGTCTATTCAGTCCGAAAGCTTGTTCGGCATCCCGATGCGGGCCTTCGGCGACGCTGGTGATCGGCTTCATCCTGTTCGGCGCGGTGCTGCAGTACACCGGCGGCGGCGCGTTCTTCAACAACCTCGCGTTCGCGCTGCTCGGCGGCTGTGCGCGGCGGCGCCGGCCAAGGTGGCGATCTTCGCCAGCGGCCTGATGGGCTCGATGTCGGGCAGCGTGGTCTCGAACGTGCTGACCACCGGCGCGGTGACGATCCCGGCGATGAAGCGCACCGGCTTCTCGCCCGCCTACGCCGGCGGCGTCGAGGCCTGCGCCTCGACCGGCGGCGTGCTGATGCCGCCGATCATGGGCGCGACCGCCTTCGTCATGGCCTCGTTCCTGGGCGTGCCCTACGTCGACGGTCGCGCTGGCCGCGGCTGGTCCCGTCGCTGCTGTTCTACTTCGGCCTGTTCGTGCAGATCGACGCCTATGCGGCGCGGCGCGGCCTGCAGGGCCTGCCGCGCGCCGAGCTGCCGGTGCTGCGCGCACCTTCGCCGAGGGCTGGCACTACATCTTCGTCTTCGTGCTGCTGATCTGGATGCTGATGGTGCTGCAGCGGAGGCGATCGGCGCCGTTCTACGCCACCGCGCTGCTGCTGGTCGATCAACCAGTTCTTGCGCCGCCACCGGCTGACCTGCGACAGGCTCGGCAACGCTGATCGTGGGCATCGGCGGCGCGCTGGCGCGAGCTGGCCGCGCTGCTGGCGGGCGTCGGCCTGATCATCGGCGCGCTCTCGGTCACCGGCCTGGCGGGCACGCTGGCCAACGACCTGGTGTTCCTCGCCGGCGACAACATCTACGTGCTGCTGGTGATGGGCGCGCATCACCAGCTTCATCTTCGGCATGGGGATGACGGTCACCGCCTGCTACATCTTCCTGGCCGTCGTGCTCGCGCCGCGCGCTGGAGGCGGCGGGCTTCGACCCGGTGGCGGTGCACCTGTTCATGCTCTACTGGGGCATGGTGTCGTTCATCACGCCGCCGGTGGCGCTGGGCGCCTTCGCCGCCGCGGGCATCGCGCGCGCCGCGGCCGATGGAGACCGGCCTCGAGGCGATGCGCCTGGGCGGCGTCATCTACTTCGTGCCGTTCTTCTTCGTGCTCAACCCGGCGCTGATCGGCGAGGCCCGCCGTGGGAGATCGTGGTGGTGCGCTGGCCACCGCGCTTCTGGGCGTGGCGTTCCTGTCGATGGCGCTGCAGGGACATGTCAGCCTAGTCGGTCCGCTTGCGGGCGGCATGGCGGTGGCGGCGGCGATGCGGGCGCTGCTGTTCCTTGCCGGGCTGACCTTCGCGATGCCGGGCATCGACAGTCTCGGCCTCGGCCATCTGGAGCTTTCGGCGCTGGGCCTGATCCTCGCGGTGCCGCCGCTCGCCTGGGCCTGGCAGAACGGCCGCCGGGTGGGGCGGCCCGCATGAGGTTCGTGCACGACCTCATCGCCGGCCGGGCGGCCGATGCGCCCGCCCTCATCGACCACGACGGCGCGCGCCACACCTACGGCGAATTTGCGCAGATGGTCGTCACCCTGGCCGACGCGCTGGGCGATGCCGGCCTGCGCGCGGGCGACCGGCTGCTTCTGGTCAGCGAGAACTCGGCCACCTATGCCGCCGGCATCCTGGCCGCCAGCCGCATCGGGGCCTGGGTGTCGCCGGTCAACGCGCGCCATTCGGCCGACGAGCTCGACGCGATCGCGGCCCATGCCGGCGCGCGGATGCTGATGTTCACGCCCGAGGCCTCGGCCGCCTCGGCCGACCACGCCGCGCGGCTGGCGGCGAAGGACCACGGCGCGCTGGCCTGCGGCCGGATCCTGACCACCGACGCCGCCCCCTCCGAGCCCGAGCCGATGCCCGACCACCCGGCCGAGCGGGTGGCGGCGCTGATGTACACCACCGGCACGACCAGCGCGCCCAAGGGCGTCATGCTGACCCACCGCAACCTGACCTGGAACGCCGAAAGCTCGGCCCGCCTGCGCAAGATGAACGCGGACGACGAGGCGGTGCTGGTCCTGCCCGGCACCCACATCTTCGGCTTCGCCTCGGTGTTCCTGGCGTCGCTGCATGCCGGCTGCACGATCCGCTTCCTGCCGCGCTTCTCGCCCGCGGCGGTGCTGGCCGCGATCGCTGACGGGGTCAGCGTGATGTCGGCGGTGCCGCAGATGTACGCGGCGCTGCTGCGCCACCTGAAGGCCGAGGGGGTGCGGCCGGTGGCGCCGCGGCTGCGCTACATCTCGGCCGGTGGCGCGCCCCTCGACCCCGAGTGGAAGATTCGCATCGAGGAGGCGTTCGGCCTGCCGCTCAACAACGGCTACGGTCTGACCGAGACGTCGCCGGGCGTCAGCGGCACCTGGCAGGACGCGCCGCGCACCGACACCTCGGTGGGCTACGCGCTGCCCGACGTCGAGCTGAAGATCCACGAGCCCGACGACCATGGCGTGGGCGAGCTGTGGATCCGCGGACCCGGCGTCATGAAGGGCTACTACCGCGACCCCGCCCGCACCGCCGAGGTGCTGACGCCGGACGGCTGGTTCCGCTCGGGCGACCTGTCGCGGATCGACCCGGACGGCGCCCTGCACATCGTCGGGCGCCTGAAGGAGCTGATCATCCGGTCGGGCTTCAACGTCCACCCGCCCGAGGTCGAGGCGTGGCTGACCCGCCACCCGGCGGTCAGCCAGGCCGCGGTGGTCGGGCGGATGGTTCCCGGCAACGAGGAGATCCTGGCGTTCTGCCTGACCGACGGCTCTGCGGGTGAGGACGAACTCAAGGGCTGGTTGCGCGAGCACCTTGCGCACTACAAGGTGCCGCAGCACATCCTGCTCGTCGACCACTATCCGGTGGCGCCGACGGGCAAGATCCTGAAACACAGGCTGGTCGCGCATTTCGCGCCGCTGCTGGCGGAGCGGGACGCGGCGACCGCCCCAAGCTGAGGTCTGCAAGCCATGAACGCCCCCGAACCCGCCTCCGCCGTCCGTGTCGAGCGTGAGGACGACATCGCCCTCGTCGTCATCGACAGCCCGCCTGTCAACGCCGCGGGCTGGGCGGTTCGCAAGGGGCTCGACGACGCCATCGCCGCGCTCGACGCGGACGACGAGGTGGGCGTCATCGCCATCTACGGGGCGGGCCGCACCTTCATCGCCGGCGCCGACATCCGCGAGTTCGGCAAGCCGCCGCGCGACCCGTGGCTGCCCGCCATCTGCAACCGGATCGAGGCGTGCGAGACGCCGGTGATCTCGGTCCTGCACGGCACGGCGCTGGGCGGCGGGCTCGAGGTGGCCATCGCCACCCATGCGCGGATCGCGCTGCCCGGCACCATCGTCGGCTTTCCCGAGGTGACGCTGGGCATCCTGCCCGGCGCCGGCGGCACCCAGCGGGCGCCGCGCCTGGCCGGGATCCGCCCGGCGCTCGACCTGATCGTGACTGGCCGCCGCATCGACGCCGCCAAGGCGAAGGAGCTGGGCCTGATCGACGAGATCGCCGAGGGCGAGCCGCGCGAGCTGGCGCTGCGCTATGCGCGCGACGTGCTGTCGGGCGCACTGCCCACCCGACGCACGCGCGACCTGCAGCCGCAGCCCGACGACGCGGCGCTGCAGGAGACGCGCGACCGACTGAAGCAGAAGCAGAGCCACCTCTTCGCGCCGTTCCGCTGCGTCGACGCGGTGGCAGCAAGCCTCGGGCCCATTGAAGAAGGGCTTAAGGAAGAGCGGCGACTTTACCAGGAATGCATGGAGAGCCCGCAGCGCGCTGGCCTGATCCACGCCTTCTTTGCCGAGCGGGCGGTGCAGAAGATCCCCGAGGCGGGCGCCACGCCGCGCAAGATCGAGAGTGTCGGCGTCATCGGTGGCGGCACAATGGGCACCGGCATCGCCACCGCCTGCCTGCTGGCCGGCCTGCCGGTCACCTTGGTCGAGCAGGACGATAAGGCGCTCGAGCGCGCCCGCGCCACGATCGACCGCAACCTCGACGGCGCGGTCGAACGCGGCAAGCTCAGCCACTCGGCCCGCGCGGGTGTCAGCCTGAACGCCACGACCGAGCTTGCCTCGCTGGGCACCGACGACCTGATCGTCGAGGCGGTCTACGAGGATCTCGAGATCAAGCGCGACATCTTTCAGCATCTCGACCGGATCACCCATCGCGGCCCGATCTTGGCGACCAACACCAGCTATCTCGACGTCAACGAGATCGCCGCGGCCACCGAGCGTCCCGAGGACGTGATCGGGCTGCACTTCTTCTCGCCCGCCCACGTCATGCGCCTGCTCGAGGTGGTGGTGGCCGACAAGACCGCGCCCGACGTGGTGGCCACCGGCTTTGCGCTGGCCAAGCGGCTGGGCAAGGTGGCGGTGCGCGCGGGCGTCTGCGACGGCTTCATCGGCAACCGGATCCTTGCGCATTACCGCAAGGCGGCCGACTACATGATGCTCGACGGCGCCAGCCCCCAGCAGATCGACCGCGCGCTGGAGGAGTTCGGCTTCGCCATGGGCCCGTTCGCCGTCAGCGACCTTGCCGGCCTCGACATCGGCTGGGCCACCCGCAAGCGCCAGGCCGCCACGCGCCCGGCGGAGGAGCGTTATGCGGGCCAGGTCGCCGACCGGATCTGCGAACAGGGCTGGTTCGGCCGCAAGACGGGGCAGGGGTTCTACCTCTACGAGGGGCGCGAGCGGCGCCCGAACCCCGAGGTCGACCGGATCCTGAGCGAAGAGCGGCAGAAGGCCGCCATCGAGCCGCGCGCGTTCACCGACGACGAGATCGTCGACCGCTACATGACGGCGATGATCGTCGAGGCCGCGCGCGTGGTCCAGGAGGGCATCGCGCTGCGCCCGATCGACGTCGATGCGGTGTTCCTGTTCGGCTACGGCTTTCCGCGCTGGCGCGGCGGGCCGCTGCACTACGCCGACCAGGTGGGCGCGCCCGAACTGGTCCGCCGGATCGAGGCCTATGCGCGCGAGGATTCGCATTACTGGCAGGTTCCGGGCATCCTGAAGCGGATGGCCGACGACGGATCGAGCTTCGCCGACCTGAATGAGGGCCGCTGATGGATCTGAATTATTCGCCCGAAGAGATTGCGTTCCGCGACGAGGTCCGCGCCTTCCTGGCCGAGAAACTGCCGGGCGAGCTGTCGCGCAAGGTGCGCGAGGGGCGCGAGCTCAGCAAGCACGAGATGGAGCGCTGGCACTGGATCCTGAACCAGCGCGGCTGGCTTGCCACCACCTGGCCCGAGGATCACGGCGGCCCTGGCTGGACCCCGGTTCAGCGCCACATCTTCGAGGAGGAATGCGCCCGCGCCGACGCGCCCCGCGTGGTGCCGTTCGGCGTCCACATGCTGGGCCCCGTCCTGCTCAAGTTCGGTAGCGACGCGCAGAAGCAGCACTACCTGCCGCGCATCCTCGACGGGACAGACTGGTGGTGCCAGGGCTATTCCGAGCCCGGCGCCGGAAGTGACCTCGCCAGCCTGCGCACCCGGGCCGAGCGCGACGGCGACCACTACGTCGTCAACGGCCAGAAGACCTGGACGACGCTCGGCCAGCACGCCAACCGCATCTTCTGCCTGGTGCGCACCCGGGCCGAGGGCAAGCCGCAAGAGGGGATCAGCTTCCTGCTGATCGACCTCGCCTCGCCGGGGATCGAGGTCCGCCCGATCCGCCTGATCGAGGGCGGCCACGAGGTGAACGAGGTGTTCTTCACCGACGTCCGCGTTCCGGCCGAGAACCTGGTGGGCGAGGAGAACCAGGGCTGGACCATCGCCAAGTACCTGCTGGGGCACGAGCGCACCAACATTGCCGGCACCGGCTTTTCGGTACAGGCGTTCGAGCGGCTCAAGTCGCTGGCCGCGGAGGTCCGGCGCGGTGGCCGGCCGCTGATCGAGCATCCGCTGTTCGCAGCCCGGGTGGCGCGGCTCGAGATCGATCTCGAGGCGCTGAAGATCACCAACCTGCGGATGCTGGCCGAGGCGCAGGCCAAGGGCGCGCCGGGCCACGAGGCGTCGATGCTCAAGATCAAGGGCACAGTGATCCGCCAGGCGCTCAACGACCTGACCCGCCGGGCGCTGGGGCCCGCGGCGGCGCCGTTCCCGTCGGAGGAGCTTGAGAACGTGCTGCCCGCCCCGCCCGAACACGCGCGCGAGGCGTCGCTTTACTTCAACAACCGCAAGCTGTCGATCTTCGGCGGCTCGAACGAGATCCAGCGCAACATCCTGACCAAGGCGGTTCTCGGCCAATGAACTTCGAGCCCTCCGACGACCGCCGAATGCTGGCGGACACGCTGAACCGCTTTCTGGCCGACCGCTACGGATGGGAGCATCGGCTGCGCGTGGCCTACCAGCCGCCCTACCACGACCGCGCGCTGTGGTGCGAGCTGGCCGAGCTTGGCGCGATCGGCGCGCTGGTGCCCGAAAGCCGCGGCGGCTACGGCGGCACGGGCTTCGACGTCACCACCGTCTTCGAGGCACTGGGGCGGGCGCTTTGCCCCGAGCCTTTGCTGCCGTCGCTGATGGCCGCGCGGCTGCTGATGGCGGCCGAGCGCGGGCCTCGAGGAGCTCATCAGCGGCACGCCCGTCGCCGTGGCCATAGGCGAGATCGAGGCGCCCTACGACCTTGCCGACATCGCCACGCAGGCGCGCGAGGTTGACGGCGGCTGGCGCCTCACCGGCCGCAAGAGCGTGGTCTATGACGGGGACACTGCGCGGACGCTTCTGGTCGCCGCGCGACACGAGGGCGGCATCGGCGTCTTCGAGGTCTCGTCGCAGGACGCGCGGGTGGCCAGCTACGGCCTGATCGACGGCGGCGGCGCGGCCGAGGTGTTTCTCGACGACACCCCCGCGAAGCTGCTGATCGCCGATGCCGCCGGGGCGCTGCAGGACGCGCTCGACTGGGGCACGCTCGCCCTCTGCGCCGAGGCGATCGGCGCGATGGATGTCGAGCGGGAGCGCCTGTTCGGCTACCTTGCCGAGCGCCGGCAGTTCGGCCGCCCCATCGGCCAGTTCCAGGCGCTGCAGCACCGCGCGGTGGACCTTGCGACCGAAATCGAGCAGGCGCGCTCGATCACCATCCTCGCCGCCAGCCGGATGGACACCGCCGAGCAGAGCCGCACCGTCTCGATGGCCAAGAACCTTGTCGGGCGCACCGCGCTGCTGGTCGCCGAGGAATTGATCCAGATGCACGGCGGCATCGCCATGACGTGGGAGTATCCCACTTCGCACTACGCCAAGCGGCTGGTGATGATCGAGGGGCAGCTGGGCGACTCGGACTTCCACCTCGAGCGGGTCATGGCCGCCCATCGCGGCGGCTAGAGCTCGGGCGGCGTCTGCGTGTAGGTCTGGAAGTGCTCTTCCATCATCTCGCCGCGTGTGCGGTGGGGATGCGTCTGCAGAACCGGAAACGGCATCGCGACGTGATCGTAGGTCGTGGCCTCGATGATCGAGGTGACGGGCGTGTCGGTGTCCATGTCGGGTTGCAGGAGGCTGCGGAGCTCGGCGTAGCCGGGGTCGCTGTGGTCGAAAACCCGCCCGGTGGCGAAGATCTTGAAGCCGGCGTCGCGCGTCATGTCGAGGAAGCAGAGGCAGATCCGCGGGTTCATGCGCACGTTGCCGATGCACTCGCTGTCGGGCACGTCGGCCAGCAGGACCCGGTTTTCCTCGGCGGTGAACACGACCTTGGGCGCGAGGCACGGCTCGCCCTCGTTGCTGGACGAGGCGAGCCAGCAGACCCGCGCATTGCGCAGGCTCTGTCGGACCGGCTCGCTGAGCTCCTTGTGGCGCATGGGCGTGATCCTTTCGCCCGTGAGTATATCTGGCTCCGTTGAAATTTCTACCTTGGCGTGCGGTAGCGGAACGTGCCCGAGCCGGTGGCAAGGGTCCGACCGGTCTCGTCCGTCACCGTTCCCTCGGCGAAGAAGGTGCTGCGGCCGCCGCCGATGCGCCGTCCCTCGCCGGTCAGCAGGCGGCCCTCGGGCTGGGCGATGAAGTTGACCGTCATCGTCAGCGTCATGGCCAGCCGCCGCTGGCCGGGGTCGCCGGTATGGGACCCCGCGTACCCCATCACGGTGTCCAGAAGCGTGGCGTAGATGCCGCCGTGCGGGATGCCGTAGCGGTTCATCAACGTCTCGCTCAGCGGCATCTCGAACCGCGCCCAGTCGGCGCGCCACCCGGTCATGCGGAAGCCCAGATGTGCCTGCAGCGGATAGGGCGGCTCGACGAGGGCGGGATCGAGATCGGTCACGAGCCGGCCCTCCCCACCTGGCGGCTCAGCGAGGCGGCCGCCTGCTTCAGCCGTTCGCCGTACTGCTCGACCAGCGCGTCCGGCTCGACCAGGAACGACGGCCCCCGACATTGAGCCCGAAGATGCGGTCGCCGTCGAGCGAGACCACCGGCACCGCGATGCCGTGCACCTCGGGTCGCCAGTCGCCGAACGAGGTGCAGTAGCCCAGCCGCTCGTAGTCGGCCATCGCGCGGTCGAGCCCCGCGCGGATCTGCTCGGCGTCGGTGCGGCGCTGGTCTGCAGGGCGTGGTTCAGCATGTGGCGCCGCTCCTCGGGGGCGAGGGCCACCAGGATCGACCGTCCGATCGCCGAGCGAAAGAGCGGCAGCCGCGCGCCCACGTTCATGGTCAGCGCCACGGCCTGACGCGACCGGTGCACGGCCATGTAGACCACGCTCAGCCGGTGCCGTTCGCCCAGCGCCGCGGTCAGATAGGGGTTCGGCCCCTCGCAGAGCGCCTTCAGCGCGTCGCGGGCGCGGTCGGCCATCTCCATCCCCGACAGCACGCCAAAGCCCAGCGACAGCACTCCGGCGCCCAGCCGGTAGGTGCCGGTGCGCTCGGAATGGATCAGGTAGTCGAGCTTGCACAGCGTGTGCGTCAGCCGCGTCACCGTGGGCTTGGGCAGGCCCGTGCGCCGCGCGATGTCCTGGTTCGTCAGCGTCGTCTCGTCGGGGCGGAAGCAGCGCAGCACCTCGAGGCCGCGGGCCAGCGCGGTCACGAAGCTGCGATCCTCCTCCTGGCCTGGCGGCGACGCGGAATCCTTTGCCATCGTCGTTATCCTCAGATCGCCGTCAGGCCGCCGTCGATGGCGATGGCCTGGCCGGTCATGAAGCTGTTCTCGGGCGCGCAGATCCACAGCATCGCCTGCACCACCTCGTCGGGGCGCGCGACGCGCCGCATCGGCACCCGCGCGGCGATGCGGGCATAGGCCTCGTCGCGGTCGGTGCCGTGGCGCGGGCCACCGCGTCGGCCATGTCGTCGAAGAGCGGCGTGGAGGCGAAGGAAGGGCAGAGGGCATTCACGCGCACCCCCTTGCGCGCCACCTCGTCTGCCGCCGCCCGCGTCAGCCCCACCACCGCGTGCTTCGAGGCCGCATAGGCCGCCAGATATCCCGCGCCCACCAGCCCCGCCGCCGATGCGACGTTGAGGATCGCGCCGCGCCCGGCCGCCAGCATCGGCGGCAGCTGGTGCTTCATTCCCAGGAACACGCCGCGCGCGTTGATCGCCATGATCCGGTCGAACTCGGCCGCGGAAAGTGCCGTCAGCGGCGCCAGGTCGTGCCCCACGCCGGCATTGTTCACCGCCACGTCCAGCCGGCCGAACCGCGCCATCACCGCCTCGACATGCCCGGCCATCTCGGCCTCGTCCGAGACGTCGACGCGGCCCGACAGTACCTCGCACCCGCCCTGGCGCAGCGCCTCGGCCAGCGTGACGAGCGGCGCCTCGGTCACGTCGGACAGCGCCAGCGCCGCGCCCTCGGCGGCGAAGCGGCGGGCGGCCAGCGCGCCGAAGCCGCTTGCGGCGCCGGTGATCAGCACGACCTGGCCGGCATAGCGCCCCTCAGCCATGCGCGGCCTCCAGCCCGCCCTGGGCGAAGTGCGGCACAAAGGTGCCCATCTTCAACGCCCGCTCGGGGTTCGAGGCGTTGCCGTCGAGCGCCCGCTTCTTCACCCCCTGCAGGATCGCCGCCATGCGGAAGAAGGCGAACGCCACGTAGAAGTTGAGCGCTGGGATGCCGTCGATCCCGCGTCCGCTCGCAGTAGCGGTCCACGAAGGCCGCGTCGGCAGGGATACCCAGCGCCGCGCGGTCGACCCCGGCAAGGCCGCGCCCCTCGGGGCCGGGTGGCATCCGCCACTGCATCAGCAGCGCCGCGAGGTCGGCGAACGGGTGGCCCAGCGTCGACAGCTCCCAGTCGAGCACCGCCACGCAATCCGGCCGGTCCGGGGCGAACAGCATGTTGTCGATCCGGTAGTCGCCATGCACCAGCGTGCGCCGTCCGTCGTCCGGCGGCAGATGCGCGTCGAGCCAGGCGATCAGCTCGTCCATCGCCGGCACCGGCTCGGTCTCGGACGCGCGGTACTGCTTGGTCCAGCGGCCGATCTGGCGGCGGTAGTAGTCTCCGGGCGGCCCGTAATCCTCCAGTCCCGCCGCCGCCACGTCGACCGAGTGGATCGCGGCCAGCACGCGGTTCATCTCGTCGTAGATCGCCGTGCGCTCAGGCGCGTCGAGGTCGGGCAGCCGCGGATCGAGAAAGTTGCGGCCGGCCACATGCTCCATCACGTAGAAGGCCGAGCCGATGACGCCCTCGTCCTCGCAGAGCACATGCATGCGCGCCACCGGCACGTCGGTGCCGGCCAGCGCCTTCTGCACCCGGTATTCACGGTCCACCGCATGGGCCGACTTCAGCAGCGTGCCCGGCGGCTTGCGGCGCAGCACGTAGGACCCGCTGGCGGCCTCGAGGCGGAAGGTCGGGTTCGACTGGCCGCCTGCGAACTTTTCGGCCGAAAGCGGCCCGCGAAAGCCGGGCAGGTGGCGGGTCAGCCAGCCCTCGACGGCGGTCAGGTCAAGCTGTGCGGCGGCGTGCGTCATGAGTAGGTCAGAAGCTCCTCGGCCTCGGCGTGCGACGTGCGGCGTCTCGTTGAACCCGTGCAGGTAGATCCCGCGCCGCGCCGCGATCAGTTGCGTCACCGCGCAGTTCTTCATCTGCAGCTGCAGCTCGATCATGCGGTCGGACGGCGTCTCGAGCGTCATCGCCACCATCTGCGCGATCGCCCCGCCCGAGCTGACGGCCAGCACGTGCTCGCCCGCCGCCGCCAGCGCGTCGCGCGCCGCCGCCACGCGGGCGGTGAAGTCGGCCCACGTCTCGGGCGGGTCGGGCACCTCGTCCTTCTGCCACAGCAGCACGGTGTCGCGCAGCGTGCGGAAATGGGTGCGTCGGTCGTGGTCGGCGCCCTCGGGCAGGCCGTGGGGAAACCGCGCCGCCAGCAGGCCCGCGAAGTCGAACTCGTTAAGCCCCTCGTGCACCTGCGGCACTAGCCGGCTGCTCAGCCCCTCGGCCAGCCCCTCCCACGTCTCGCGGTGGCGCCGCTGAGCGCCGGTGAAGGCGGCGTCGGGCGCAAGGCCCTGCCGTCTCAGCGCCCGTCCCAGCGCCACCGACTGCCGGTGGCCCAGCTCGGACAGCACGTCGTAATCGGCCGCCCCGAAGGAGGCCTGCCCGTGGCGGATGAGGGCGATCCGGCTCACACGCCCTCGTTGGTGTATTTCTTCAGCTCGGCCCGGGCGACCTGGCGGCGGTGCACCGCGTCGGGCCCGTCGGCAAGCCGAAGGGTGCGGATCTTGGTCCACATGCCGGCCAGCGGAAAGTCCTGGCTGATGCCGCCGCCGCCATGCATCTGGATCGCCTCGTCCACGACCTTCAGCGCCATGATCGGCGCCACGACCTTGATCTGGCTGATCCAGGGCTGGGCCGCGCGCACCCCCTCGGTGTCCATCTTCCACGCGGTCTTGAGGCAGAGCAGCCGCGCCTGCTCGATCTCCATCCGCGCATTGGCGATGATGTCGTGGTTGGCGCCAAGCTGCGCCAGCGGCTTGCCGAAGGCGGTGCGGGTCAGCGCCCGGCGGCACATCAGTTCCAGCGCCGCCTCGGCCTGGCCGATGGCGCGCATGCAATGGTGGATGCGGCCCGGCCCCAGCCGGCCCTGCGCCACCTCGAAGCCGCGGCCCTCGCCCAGGATCAGGTCCTCGGCCGGCACCCGCGCGTCGGTAAAGCGGATGTGCATGTGCCCGTGCGGCGCGTCGTCGTTGTGAAAGACGTTGATCGGGCGCAGCACCTCGATGCCGGGCGTGTCGGCGGCCACCACGAACATCGAGTGGCGCGCGTGCTTGGCGGCCTCGGGGTCGGTCCGCGTCATCACGATGTAGACGGCGCAGCGCGGGTCGCCGGCGCCCGAGGCCCACCATTTCTCGCCGTTCAGCACGTAGTGGTCGCCGTCGCGCACTGCGCCTCGAGCGCGATGTTGGTGGCGTCCGACGAGGCCACGTCGGGCTCGGTCATCAGGTAGGCCGAGCGGATCTCGCCCTTCCAGCAGCGGCTTCAGCCAGCGCTCCTTGTGGGCCCGGGTGCCGTAGCGCTCCAGCACCTCCATGTTGCCGGTGTCGGGCGCGTTGCAGTTGAAGACCTCGGCGGCGATGCCGACCTTGCCCATCTCCTCGGCCAGGTACGCGTATTCCACGGTCGTCAGGCCGTAGCCCTTGTCGCTGTCGGTCAGCCAGAAGTTCCACAGGCCCGCGCTCGCGCGCGCGCGGCCTTCAGCCCCTCCATGATCTCGTTCTGCCGGTCGGTCAGCGCGAAGCGGTCGCCCGACGGGTGGCGGCCGATCTCGGCGTGGTACTCGGCGTCCAGCGGCGCGATCTCCTCGGCGACCATCGTGCGCACCTTCTCGACCAGCGGCCGACCCGCTCGGTCATCCCCAGATCCATCAGACGGCCTCCCTTGCCCTGTCGGCGACGCGCGCCAGGCCTCGCGGTACTCGCGTTCGATCCGGGCCACGAGCTCGGCCGCCGGCACGACCGACTTGACCGCGCCGATGCCCTGGCCCGAGCCCCAGATGTCCTTCCATGCCTTCGGCTTCGACGACCGCCCGCAAAGCTCATGGTCGCGTCGGCGCTGGCGAGGTTGTCGGGGTCGAGGCCCGCCCGCGCGATCGAGGGCTTGAGGTAATTGCCCGACACGCCGGTGAAGAGCGAGGAGGTCACGATGTCCTCGGACGCGCCGCTCCACGATCATCTGCTTGTAGTCGGGCTGCGGCGTTCGCCTCCTCGGTGGCGATGAAGGGCGAGCCGATATAGGCCAGGTCCGCGCCCATCGCCTGCGCCGCCAGCACCGCGCGCCCGGTGGCGATGGAGCCCGACAGCAGCAGCGGCCCGTCGAACCAGTCGCGGATCTCGCGCCACCAGCGCGAAGGGCGATATGCGGGCCCGCATGGCCGCCCGCGCCCGCCGCCACGGCGATCAGCCCGTCGGCGCCCTTCTCGATCGCCTTGCTGGCGAAGCGGTTGTTGATGACGTCGTGCAGCGCGATGCCGCCGCAGGCATGGGCGGCCTCGTTCACCTCGAGCCGCGCGCCCAGCGAGGTGATCCAGATCGGCACCTTCCAGCGGGCGCAGATCTCCAGATCGCGCTCCAGCCGCGCGTTCGAGCGGTGGACGATCTGGTTGACGGCGAAGGGCGCGGCGGGCCGGTCGGGGTTGGCCTGGTTGTGCCGGTCGAGCTCCTCGGTGATGCGCTTGAGCCAGGCCTCGAGCATGGCGGCTCGCCCTCGGCCTCGCGCGCGTTCAGCGCCGGGAAGGAGCCGACGATCCCGGCCTTGCACTGGGCGATGACCAGTCGGGGTCCGAGACGATGAACAGCGGCGCGGCCACCGCCGGGATCCGCAGGCCCGGACAGCTGTTCGGGCAATCGCCGCATCACAGCACCTCGAACAGGCCGGCCGCGCCCATGCCGCCGCCGACGCACATGGTGCAGACGACGTAGCGCGCGCCGCGGCGCTTGCCCTCGATCAGCGCGTGGCCGACCATCCGCGCGCCCGACATGCCGTAGGGGTGGCCGATGGAGATCGCGCCGCCGTTGACGTTGAGAGCTCGTCCGGGATGCCGAGCTTGTCGCGGCAGTAGAGCACCTGCACCGCGAAGGCCTCGTTCAGCTCCCACAGGTCGATGTCGTCGATCTCGAGCCCGTTGCGCTTCCAGCAGCTTCGGCACGGCGAAGACCGGGCCGATGCCCATCTCGTCGGGCTCGCAGCCGGCGACGGCCATGCCCGCGTAGCGGCCCAGCGGCTGCAGGCCGCGCCGCGCGGCCTCCTTGGCCTCCATCACCACCGCAGGCCGAGGCGCCGTCGGAGAGCTGGCAGGCGTTGCCGGCGGTGATGAAGCCGCCCTCGGCGATCTCAGCCCGTCCTTGAAGCACCGGCTTCAGCGCGGCCAGGCCTCGAGCGTGGTGCCGGGGCGGTTGCCCTCGTCGCTGTCCAGCGTGACCGTCTTGTCGCGAGACCTCGCCGGTCTCCTTGTCCGTGCACCTTCATCACGGTGGGCAGCGGCACGATCTCGTCGTCGAACTTGCCGGCCTGCTGCGCCGCCGCGGTGCGCTGCTGGATTGCAGGGCGTATTCGTCCTGCGCCTCGCGGCTGATGCCGTAGCGCTCGGCGACCGTCTCGGCGGTCTCCAGCATCGACATGTAGAGCGCCGGCTTGTGCTCGCGGCAGCCAGGGGTCGGCGCGCGCGGCAGGTTCGCTGTGCTCGTTCTGCACCAGGCAGATCGATTCGACGCCGCCGCCGACGGCGACCTCCATGCCGTCGTGGATGACCTGCTTGGCCGCGGTGGCGATGGCCATCATGCCGCGAGGCGCATTAGCGGTCGACGCGACATGCCGGCGACGTGACCGGCAGCCCGGCGCGCATCGCCGCCTGGCGCGCGATGTTGCCGCCGGTCGCGCCCTGCTGCAGCGCGGCGCCGATGATGCACGTCCTCGACCTCGCCGGGCTCGAGGCCGGCGCGCGCGACCGCGTGCGCCACGGCATGGCCGCCCAGCTCCTGCGGCCTGCGTGTCGTTGAAGGCGCCGCGATAGGCGTGGCCGATGGGCGTGCGGGCGGTGGAGACGATGACGGCGTCGCGCATGGTCGTGTCCTTTCCTAGGTCCAGTCCAGGTCGAGGCCGCGCTGCGCGGCCGCCATCGCGGGCGATATTTGCGGGTCTGGTCGAGAAGGCGTCGGGCAGCTCCTCGGCGCCCTCCGCGTCGCGGATGGCGCGGCGCGCGGCCATCGACCGCCTCGGGCGTCAGCTCGTCGTCGGCCAGCGCCACGCCCGGCGTCTCGGCCACCGCGTCTCGGCGAAGCAGCCGCCGCCCGCCGCCAGGATCATGCGGTGCGGCGCCGTCCTCCGCGACCAGCGCCAGCAGGCCGGGCGTGATCGTCTCGGGCGCCAGCAGGTCCGCTGCTGCGGCGGCAGCAGCCCCTCGGTCATCCGGGTCGCGGCGGTGGGGGCCAGCGTGTTGACGCGGATGTCGTACTTGCGCGCCCTCGAGCGTGCAGGACGTTCATCAGCCCGACCATCCCCGCCTTGGCCGCGCCGTAGTTCGACTGGCCGAAATTGCCGTAGAGGCCCGACGCCCGAGGTGGTCAGCACGATCCGCCCGTAGCCCGCTCGCGCATGTGCGGCCAGACGGCGCGTGGCGCAGGTGACGCGTGCCCATCAGGTGCACGTCGAGCACCTTGCGGAAATCGTCCAGCGTCATCTTGGCGAAGGTCTTGTCGCGCAGGATGCCGGCGTTGTTGACCAGGATGTCGACGCGGCCCCACTCGGTCGAGCGCCGTGTCGACCATGGCCTGCACCTGCGCCGGCGTCGGTCACGTCGGCGCCGTGGGCGATGGCCTCGCCGCCCGGCCGCCGCGATCTCCTCCACCACGGCGCGCGGCGTCCGAGCTCTGCCCCGGCCGTCGGTCGCCGCGCCCAGGTCGTTCACCACCACCTTCGCGCCGCGCGCGGCCAGCCCCAGCGCGTGGGCGCGGCCCAGCCCGGCGCCGGCGCCGGTGACGATGGCCACGCGGCTCGTCGAAACGGATGTCATGTCGGCCTCCAGCAGAAATAGCGCGCGGCCGAGCCAGTCGGCGACCAGCGGCGGGTTTGTCCTGCCCCTCGATCTCGACCGTGACGTCCCAGCGTCAGCGTGATCTCGCCCGGCTTGCGCCTCGCGCCAGGTCGGCCAGGGCGAAGCGCGCCCGCACCCGCGGCCCCGCCTTGCACCGGGGCGAGAAAGCGGATGCTGGTCGAAGCCGTAGTTCACGCCCATCTTCACGCCGTCCACGCTCGGCGCGCCGTCATAGACCATCGCCGACAGCATCGACAGCGTCAGGAAGCCATGCGCGATGGTGCTGCCGAAGGGCGTCTCCCGCGGCGCGCTCGGGGTCGACGTGGATGTACTGGTCGATCCTCGGTCACAGCTCGGCGAAAGGCGTCGATCCGGTCCTGCCCGATCTCGAACCAGCGCGAGACCCATTCCTGCCGCCCCGCCCGCGCCTTCAGCTCGGCCGGGGTCATTGCTGGGCCTCGCTGAAGATGGCCGGCCCGGTCTCGACGTTGATGCCGCCCGAGACCGGAAGGATCGCCCCGGTGACATAGGCGCCGCCCCGTCCGCAGAGATAGAGCATCGCGGCCGCGATGTCCTCCTCCCGGCCGACGCGGCCCAGCGGCACCTGCGCGCCGACCTTGTCGCGCATCCCCTCGTCGGCGGTGGCGAAGGCGGTCATCTTGCTGACGAAGGGCCCCGGCGCCAGCGCGTTCACCGTGATCCGGCGGGCGGCCAGCTCCTTGGCCAGGATCCGCGTCACCTGGTGCACCGCGGCCTTCGAGGCGGCGTAGGAATAGGCGCCGTCGCCCATCGGGATCTCGCCCATGACCGAGCCGGTATTGACCACCCGCGCCGGGTCGTCGTCGGTGGCGGCGGCCTCGAGCAGGGGGAGGAGGGTCTGGGTAAGCTGGAAGGGGCCGGCGACGTTGACCGACATCACCCGCTCCCAGGCGTGGTGCGGAAAGCGGCCCAGCTCCTCGCCCCAGCTGCGGCCGGCGTTGTTCATCAGGATGTGCAGCCGGTCGGTACGCTCGGCCACCGCGTGCGCCAGGGCGGCGACACCCTCCTCGGTGGCCACGTCGCCGGCAAAGCCCTCGGCGGACCCGCGCGGTTCCAGCGCGTTGATCTCGCGGGCCACGGCGCGGCAGGAGTCGCCCCGGCGGCTGGCGATCAGCACCCGGGCGCCCGCGCCGACCAGCGCCTCGGCGGCCATGCGGCCGATCCCGGTGGCGCCGCCGGTGACGAGGGCGGTCTTGCCCGTGAGGTCGAAAAGGGCGGCGGGGTCGATGGTCATGGCGCGAAATGCCTTCCTGCTTGGCGTGTCGGGGCCCGGTCGCGCGACCGGGCCCGATGGTCCCTGACGCCCGGCCGGCCGCGGACGCCTCGCCGGGCGGAAAACTCGTCCCGGTCATGCGGCGCCTCGCAGCGCGGCCACCCGGGCCGCGTGCCAGCCGTAATCGCCCAGCCATTCGGCGGCCACCCGCGCCCGCTTCATGAAGAAGCCGATGTCGTGCTCGTCGGTCATACCGATGCCGCCATGCATCTGCACCCCCTCGGCCACGGCCAGCTGCGCCGTCGGCCGTGGCCCGCGCCTTGGCGAGCGACACGGCAAGGCCCGCCGCGCCCGGGTCGGCGTCCAGCATCCGGCCGGCATGGGCAATGGCCGAGGCCGTCACCTCCATCTCGCACCACAGATGCGCCGCGCGGTGCTGCAGCGCCTGGAACGCGCCGATGGGGCGGTCGAACTGCCGCCGCTCCTTCAGGTAGCCGGTGGTCATGGCGAAGGCGCCGGCGGCGAGGCCGGTCATTTCGGCGGCCACGGCCGCGCGCCCGGCGTCGAGTGCCGCGGCCACCGCCGCGATGCCGCCGTCCACCTCGCCCACCACGTCCTCGCCTGTCGCCTCGACCGCGTCGAGCCGCACCATCGCCGCGTCGCGCGCGTCGATCGTGTCGAGGCGGGTGGCGGTCAGCCCGGCGCGCCCGGCGTCGATGTCGAAGAGGGTCAGGCCCTGCGCCTCGCCCGGAACACCGCCCGTCCGGGCCAGCACCAGCAGCCGGTCGGCCGCGGCGCCGTCGGCGACGAAGGTCTTGGCGCCGGTCAGGCGGAAGCCGTTGCCGGACCGCGTCGCCCGGGTCGCCGTCGCCTCGGGGCCGTGCTTCGCCCCCTCGTCCACCGCCAGCGCGTAGGTCAGCCTGCCCTCGGCGATGCCGCCGCAGCCGGTCGGCCGCATCGCCCGCCTGCGCGCAGCGCCGTCGCCGCGATCACCGCGGACGAGATGAAGGGCGGGCAGCCAGCGTGCGCCCCATCTCCTCGGCCGATGATGCCCGCGGCGCGGTGGCCCATCTCGGCGCCGCCCGCCGCGTCGGGGATCAGCACGCCCGGCCCAGCCCATGCAGCGCCATCTCGTTCCACAGGCCGCGGTCGAAGCCGCCGCCTTCGTCGCGGCGCTCGCCGGAAGGCCCAGACGCGGCGCGGCATCGTCGAGAAACCCGCGCGCGGCGTCGCGCAGCATGACCTCGTCCTCGGTGGGCAGCAGGCTGATCATGCGTGCCGCTCCGCCTCGCCGGCCTCGGGCCTCAGCGTCACGACCAGCGTCGCGGCGGGCGCGCGATCAGCAGAAGCACCGGCGCCTCATGCCGGCAGGCCCAGGATGCGGCGGGCGATGATGTCCAGCATGATCTCGGAGGTGCCGCCCTCGATCGAGTTGGCCTTGGTGCGCAGCCATTCCGGCGCCAGCCCGCCTGCCGCCCTCCCAGGTCAGGGCGTCGGTGCCGGCGGCGGCCATCATCAGCTCGTAGCGGCGCTTGTTGAGCTCGGTGCCGTAGTATTTCAGCATCGCACGACGCGTCGCCGACGCCGGGCCGGCCTCGGCCGTGTCCTTGTAGCGCTCCATCGTCAGGGCGAAGGCCAGGCGTGTCGACCTCGGCTGCGCAGCGCCTCGGCGCGGATCACCGGATCGTCAGGCGCCGTCCAGCGACCGCCGCCAGCGGCGCGGCCGCCCAGCAGGCCGCGCGCCGCCGCCGCCGATCATCTCGCGCTCATGCGTCGAGCAGGTAGCTTGGCGACGTCCCAGCCCTGGCTCGGCGCGCCGACCAGGTTCTCCTTCGGCACCTCCACGTCGTCGAAGAACGTCTCGCAGAAGGGCGAGCGTGCCCGAGATCAGGCGGATCGGGCGGGTCGAGACGCCGGGCGTCTCCATGTCGATCAGCAGGAACGAGATGCCCTTGTGCTTGGGCGCCTCGCGATCGGTGCGCACCAGCGCGAAGATCCAGTCGGCGCTGGTCCGCGTACGAGGTCCAGACCTTCTGACCCGTTGACCGGCAATGGTCGCCCCGGTCCTCGGCGCGGGTCTGGACATTGGCGAGGTCGGAGCCGGCGCCCGGCTCGGAATAGCCCTGGCACCAGCGGATCTCGCCGCGTGTGATGGGGGGCAGGTGGTTACGCTTCTGCTCCTCCGTGCCGAAGCGCAGCAGCGCCGGGCCCAGCATCCACAGGCCAAAGGATTCCAGCGGCGAGCGGGCGCCGATGCGCGCCATCTCCTCGCGCAGGATCTTTTCCTGCGGACGGGTGAGGCCGCCGCCGCCATACTCGACAGGCCAGGTGGGGGCGGTCCAGCCGCGGCCGGCCATCCGCTCGAGCCAGAGGCGCTGCGCGTCCGAGGCGAACCGCCAGTTGCGGCCGCCCCAGCAGATCGCGTCCTCGCCGGCGGGCGCGTCGCGCATCTCGGGCGGGCAGTTCTCGGCAAGCCACGCCGCGATCTCGTCGCGGAACGCCGCGTCTGCGGGCATCTGGCCCCTCCTCCCCTCGGTCTTGTTTTGCAGTGCAGAATACGGTTCCGCCGCAAGCTTGACAACCGCGGGTCAAGTTCGTTCCCATGAGGCAACAACAAGCCGGCCGCGGTGACTGCCGCGAGCCCGATCCAGGGAGGATCACCGATGACGCTACGACCCGCGGCGCTTGCCGCACTGGCCGTCGTTTCCTGTGCGCTGGGCGCGCAGGCGCAGGACGACACGATCCGCATCGCCTATATCGACCCCCTCTCGGGCGCCTTCGCCAACGTGGGCGACAGCGGGCTGAAGCACTTCACCTACGCCGCCGAGAAGATCAACGAGGAGGGCGGCTCGGCCGGCAAGAACCTCGAGATCGTGGCCTTCGACAACAAGACCGACCCGAAGGAGAGCCTGGTCCAGTTCCAGAAGGCGGTCGACCAGGGCATCCGCTACATCCTGCAGGGCAACGGCTCGTCGGTGGCCTCGGCGCTGATCGACGCGGTCGACAAGCACAACAAGCGCAACCCGGGCGAGGAGATCCTGTTTCTCAACTACGCCGCGGTGGATCCGGCCTTCACCAACGACCGCTGCAGCTTCTGGCACTTCCGCTTCGACGCCGACGCCGACATGAAGATGGAGGCGCTGACCGACTGGCTGGCCGCGCAGGACGACATCAAGAAGGTCTACATCATCGGGCAGGACTACAGCTTCGGCAAGGCGGTGGCCGACGCAGCCGTGCGGATGCTGGAGCGAGAAGCGGCCCGACATCGAGATCGTCGGCAACGAGCTGCACCCGCTGGGCAAGGTCAAGGACTTCACGCCTTACGTGCAGAAGATCATGTCGTCGGGCGCCGACGCGGTGATCACCGGCAACTGGGGCCAGGACATGACGCTGCTGATCAAGGCGGCGGCCGATGCCGGCCACGACGTGCCCTACCTGACCTATTACGGCGGCGGCCTGGGCGCGCCGACGGCCATGGGCGAGAGCGCGCTGGGCCTCGTCAAGCAGATCAGCGAGTTCCACGAGAACGTCGAGGCCCCCGACGAGCAGGTCGCCAAGATGGACGACTTCGAGGAGCGGTTCGGCGGGCTCGACTACTACTACGAGCGGGTGTTCACGCTCATGGGCATGCTCGACCGCGCGCTGGACGAGGTGGGCGAGAACGATCCGGTCGCCGTGGCGAAGGCGCTGGAGGGGATGCACTATGAGACGCCCTACGGCGAGGTCTACATGCGCGAGGACAACCACCAGCTGATCCAGCCGCTCTTCATCTCGACCTTCTCGGACGACGTGGAGCGCGGGGTGGAGGGGCTGCCCTACGGCTTCAAGACGGACGAGGGTGGCGCCATCGACGCGGAGGCCACGCGCACCGAGACCACCTGCCAGATGGAGCGGCCCGAGGGCTGAACCGCGCGGGGGCCGCGGCCGGGCGCCGCGGCCCCGCATCCGCACAGGTCTCGGACCCCGGAGAGCCCGCATGACGACGCGCTGCGCCGTGCCTCGCTCCGCCCCTCCGCCCGCCGGCGGAGACGCGGCCGTTCGGGGGCATCGAGCCCCCTCCGCCCGCGCGCGGCGTGAAGCCGCGCCGGTGCCTGCACGGCCGCGCCATGTGCGTGCCCGTCCGGGGCCGCAAATAGGGGAGGGCCGTGTGATGGTGCGCCGCGTCGCGTCCCGTTCCGCCGTCCCGTCCGCCGGCGGGGGAGCGGCCGCGCGGGGGCATCGAGCCCCCTTCGGCCGCGCGCGGCGTGCCGCCGCGCCGGCGCGCCGTTCCGCGCGACGGGGCGGCTGATGGAGACGCTGGTCTTCTCGCTGCTGAACGGAGTGATCTACGGGCTGTTGCTCTTCATGCTGTCGTCGGGGCTGACGCTGATCTTCTCGATGATGGGGGTGCTGAACTTCGCCCATGCCTAGTTCTACATGCTGGGCGCCTATTTCGCCTTCACGCTGGGCCAGACGACCGGGTTCTGGGTGGCGCTGTTCCTGGCGCCCGTCCTGGTGGGCCTGGTGGGCGCGGCGGTGGAGAAATGGGGGCTGCGCACGGTGCACCCCAACGGGCACGTGGCCGAGCTGCTCTTCACCTTCGGGCTTGCCTACCTGATCGAGGAGATCGTCAAGATCGTCTGGGGCAAGATGCCGGTCCCCTACGACGTGCCCGAGGCGTTGGACTTCCCGCTCTTCACGCTCTTCGGCGCGCAATACCCGGCCTACCGGATCTTCATGCTTGCGGTCTCGATCGCAATGCTGGCGGGCCTGTGGTTCCTGCTCAAGCGGACGCGGGCGGGGCTGATCATCCAGGCGGCGCTGACCCACCCGCACATGGTGGGCCACCTGGGCCACGACGTGCCGCGGATCTTCATGACCGTGTTCGGCATCGGCTGCGGTCTGGCGGGCCTGGCCGGGGTGATCGGCGGCAACTATCTGGTGACCCAGCCGGGCATGGCCTTTTCGATCGGGCCGATCGTCTTCGTGGTGGTGGTGATCGGCGGGATGGGCAGCCTCGAGGGCGCCTTCGTCGCCTCGCTGCTGATCGGGCTTCTGCAGACCTTCGCCATCGCGGTCGACGCCACCTTCGCCGACCTCTTCGGCTGGGCGGGCCTCGGCGCCACGACCGAACTGGGGCGGATCAGCATCTCGTCGCTGGCGCCGATGCTGCCCTTCCTGCTGCTGGTGCTGATCCTGATGGTGCGGCCGACGCGGCCTGATGGGGGACCGCGAGTTTTGAGCGACGACCGCCCTGCCGCGACCCGGCGCCGACCTGGCGCCGCCTCGGGGGCCGAGAAGTTCCGCCAGCGGGTCCTGCCGTTCCTGCTGCTGGCGGCGTGCTGGCGGCGATCCCGCTCTTCGGGCCGTCGCGCACCACGCTGAGCCTGCTGAACGCGGTCGGCATCAACATCGTCTTCGCGCTGTCGCTACAACATGCTGCTGGGGCGGGCGGGCCTGCTCAGCTTCGGCCACGCGGTGTATTTCGGCCTCGGCGGCTACGCGGCGATGCACGCGATGCAGCGCGATCGAGGACGGCGGCGGGTTCTGGGGCGCGTTCCCGGTCTTCGCCGCTGCCGCTGGTGGGCTTCGCCGTCGGCGCGCTGGCGGCGCGGTCATCGGCTGGCCGTCGTGCCGGCGGGCGGGCATCCCCTTCGCGATGATCTCGCTCGGCATCGCCGAGCTGGTCGCCTCGGCGGGCTTCATGTTCACCTCCGTCTTCGGCGGCGAGGAGGGGATCTCGGGCGACCGGATGACCGGGCCCGAGCTCTTCGGCCTGTCGCTGGGCCCGATCGAGGAGGTCTACTGGTTCATCGCCTTCTGGACCTTCGTCGGCGCGGCGGCGATGTTCGCCTTCACCCGCACGCCGCTCGGCAAGATGAGCGAGGCGGTGCGCGACAACCCGGAGCGGGTGGAGTTCATCGGCTACGACCCGCAGCGGGTTCGCTACCTGGTGTTCATCGCGGCGGGCGGCTTCGCGGGCATGGCCGGCGGCATGGCGGCGGTGAACTACGAGATCTTCACCCCCGAGAGCCTGTCGCTGCGCGCCGTCGGGCGCGTAGCTGCTGATCGGCCTACATCGGCGGCATCCGGTACTTCTGCGGGCCGATCCTGGGGGCGCTGCGTGCTGACCTGGATGCGGTCGAACCTGTCCGACTACACCGAGGCGTGGCTGCTCTATCTCGGGCTGCTGTTCATCGCGATGGTGATGTTCGCGCCCGGCGGGGCTGGCCGGGCTGGTTCGGCGTGTGGACGGCGTGCGTGCGGCCGCGGCGCGGGGCCGCGCTGCTGGCGCTGGCTGGGCGCGGCGGCTGGCGGCGGCGCTGCTGCTGGCCGGCGTCGATCGTGCTGGTCGAGGTGGCGGTGCGCTGGTCCGAACGGCTTCGGCGAGGTCTTCGCGCCGTTCGGGGCTGGCCCTGCCGCCCGACGCGGCGCTGACCTGGCTGCTGGCCGCTCGTGCCGCTCGCGCGCCGGCGCGGCGTTCGCTGCGGGCGCCGCGCCGAGGAGGACGGGGAATGACCGACCGGCGCTCGACGCTCCGCGACGTGCGCAAGAGTTTCGGCCCGGCCGAGATCATCCGCGGCGTGAACCTGGAGGTGGCCCCGGGCGAGCGGCACGCGATCATCGGGCCGAACGGGGCCGGCAAGTCGACGCTCTTCAACCTGATCTCGGGGCTGCTACCGCCCGACCGAGCGGCGAGGTGCTGCTAACGGTCGCCGCATCTCGGGCATGAAGCCGCACGTGGTCAACCGGATGGGCCTGTCGCGGTCTTCCAGGTGTCGAACATCTTCCCCAACATGACGGTGCGCGAGAACGTGCGCTGCGGCGTGCTGTGGTCCATGGGCTACGGCTACAGCTTCTGGCGCAACGTCGGCGGCGCTGAAGGCGGTGCAGCGCAAGACGGCCGAAATCCTCGAGCGGGTGGGGCTGATCGACAAGGCGAACCTGCCCGCCGCGCTGCTGCCCTACGCCGACCAGCGCGCGCTGGAGATCGCGATCACCATCGCCGGCGGGGCCGAGGTGATCCTGCTGGACGAGCCGACCGCGGGGATGAGCCATTCCGAAACCGCGCGCGCCGTCGCGCTGATCGAGCAGGCGACGGCGGGCAAGACGCTGCTGATCGTCGAGCACGACATGGGCGTGGTCTTCGGCCTGGCCGACCGGATCTCGGTGCTGGTCTACGGCGAGATCATCGCCACCGGCACGCCCGAGCGAGATCCGCGGCGACCCGCGCGTGCGCGAGGCCTACCTGGGCGACGACGCCGGGCTGGAGGCGGTGTGATGCGACGCGGTGGCGCCGATGCTCGAGGTTCGCGGACCTGCACGCCTTCTACGGCAAGAGCCACGTGCTGCACGGGGTGGACATTCGAGATCGGCGCGGGCGAGATCGATCGCGCTGCTCGGGCCGCAACGGGGTCGGGCCGCTCGACCACGGTCAAGGCGATCATGGGCGAGGTCGCGCGCATCGGCACGGTCGCTTCAAGGGGCAGGACATCGCTGGGCTGGAAAGCCACCAGATCGCGCGCCTGGGCCTCGGCTACGTGCCCGAGAACCGCGACATCTTCCCGACGATGACCGTGCGGCAGAACCTGATGCTGGGCATCAAGGGCATGAAGCGCCCCGGGCCGGTGGAGCGTCGACGCAGATGCTCGACATGTTCCCCCGCCTGAAGCGAGCGCGCCGACACCGCGGCCGGCGTGCTGTCGGGCGGCGAGAAGCAGATGCTGACCATGTGCCGGACGCTGATGGGCGACCCCGAGCTGATCATGATCGACGAGCCGACCGAGGGTCTGGCGCCGAAGATCGTCGCAGCAGGTGGGCGACCTGATCGCCGAGATCGCCAAGGCCGGCGTCGTCGGTCCTGCTGGTCGAGCAGAAGCTGTCCATCGCGCTCAGGATCGCCGACGCGGGTCTACGTGATGGGCCACGGCGAGATCGTCTATCCGGCACGCCGGCCGACTTCGCCACCCGCGACGACATCCGCAAGGAGTGGCTGGAGGTGTGATCGCCGGACAAGAAACTCCCCGGTGAACGGTTTCCGGCGATCGCGGGCGGTGGCCCCTTGGAAAGAAGCGCGTCCGGTCCGCACGATCCGATGCAAGGGCCCGCCCGGGGGAGCGTCCGTTCGGGGGCATCGAGCCCCCTCCGGCCGCGCGCGGCGGGGCCGCGCCGGCGCGGGCGGCGAGGCAGGCGCGCCGCGGCGCCCGCTCAGCCGGTGGCGGCCTCGGGGAGCTGGTGGTCGGCGAATTGCTGGCGCAGGGTCAGCTTGGAGACCTTGCCGGTCGCCGTCTGCGGCAGCGCCTCGACGAAGACCACGTCGTCGGGCAGCCACCACTTGGCGAAGTGCTCGCGACAGCAGCGCCGTGCATCTCGTCCGAGCGTCGGCGCGCGTCGCCCTTCGGCACGACCACCAGCAGCGGGCGCTCGACCCACTTGCGGATGCGGCATGGCGATCACCGCGCACTTCGCGACCGCCGGGTGGCCCATCGCCGCGTTCTCCAGGTCGATCGAGCTGATCCACTCGCCGCCCGACTTGATGAGGTCCTTGGCGCGGTCGGTGATCGCATGAAGCCGTCCGGGTCGATCGTGGCGATGTCGCCGGTGCGGAACCAGCCTTCGGCGTCGAAGCGCCTCGGCCGATCGCCTCGGCGTCCTCGTAATAGCCCGAGACCACCGTGTTGCCGCGCACGTAGCAGCTCGCCCGTCGCCTTGCCGTCGTGCGGCAGGCGCGTGCCCGTCCTCGTCGACGATCTTCAGCTCGACCCCGAAGCAGCGCGCCGGCCCTGCTCGCGCTTGAGGCGCATCCGCTGCGTCCTGCGAGCGGTCGGCCTCGAGCGCAGCCGGGCAGGATGCCGTGCGTGCCGACCGGGCTCATCTCGGTCATGCCCCAGCCGTGGCAGACGTTGACGCCGCGTGCTCTCGAACGCCTCGATCATCGACGCGCGGCGCGGCCGAGCCGCCGATCACCAGCGTCGCGAAGCGTCGGGCAGGCGGCCCTGCGCTTCTGGATCTCGGCGAGCAGGCCCAGCCAGACCGTCGGCACGCCCCAGGCCGCGATGACCCTCTCGGCCTCCATCAGCTCGAACAGGCTTTCGCCGTCGAGCTGCGGGCCCGGGAAGACCAGCGTCGCGCCCGCCAGCGGCGCGACATAGGGCAGGCCCCAGGCGTTGACGTGGAACAGCGGCACCACCGGCAGCACGCTTGCGAGCCCGGCGCAGCCGGTGCCGGCATGCGAGCAGCGCGGCATCAGCGCGTGCAGCACGGTCGAGCGGTGCGTGTAGAGCGCGCCTTTCGGGTTGCCCGTGGTGCCCGAGGTGTAGCACAGCGCCGGCGGCGGCGTTCTCGTCGAGCTCGGGCCAGTCGATAGCTGTCGGGCTGGCCGTCCGAGCAGATCCTCGTAGCAGAGCGCGCCGGGCAGCGTCGTCTCGGGCATGTGCGCCCGGTCGGTCATGACCACGTAGCGCAGGCCCTCGGCAGGTGGTCCGGCAGCGTCTCGATCAGCGGCACGAAGGTGAGGTCGACGAAGAGCAGCCGGTCCTCGGCGTGGCTCGACGATGTAGATCAGCTGCTCGGCGGAGAGCCGCGGGTTGATCGTGTGGCAGACCGCGCCGATGCCCGAGATCGGCGTAGTAGAGCTCGAAATGGCGGTAGCCGTTCCAGGCCAGCGTGGCGACCCGGTCGCCGCGCGCCGACCCCGAGCGCCGCCAGCGCATGGGCCAGCTGCGCGACCGCGCCGCGGCGTCTCGGCGTAGGTCTGGCGATGCAGGTCGCCCTCGGTCCGGACCGAGACGATCTCGCCCCTCGGGATAGGCCTCGGCCGCATAGGTCAGGATGTCCGCGATCAGCAGCGGACGGTGCATCATCATGCCCTGCATGGTTTCCTCCCATCGTGGCGACGCCGCTTGGCGCAGGTTTCATGCCTTGCGAAACACGTGTTCCGCACCGCATGATCCTAGCCTGCGAAATGTCGGGAGGAGAATCATGAGCGAACGATGCAGCCGCGTCGTCCTGGCGAGCCGCCCGACGGCGCGGCCGACCGCGAGAACTTCCGCCATGGAAACCGCGCCCGATGCCCGAGCCGGGCGAGGGCGAGGTGCTGGTGCGCGTCGATCTGGCTGTCGCTGGACCCCTACATGCGCGGCCGGATGGACGACGCCAAAGCTATGCCAAGCCGGTCGAGATCGGCGAGACATGGAGGGCGGCGCGGTGGGCGAGGTCATGAGAGCCGGCCGGGCTTCCGCCGGGCGACATGGTCGTCGGGCGCCTTCGGCTGGGCCACGCCACGGCGTGCCTGCCGGCCAAGCAGGTGCGCAAGCTCGACCCCGCGTCGCGCCGATCGACCGCGCTGGGGGTGCTGGGCATGCCCGGCTTCACCGGCTGGTACGGCCTGACCGAGTATCGGCCGGCCCAAGGAGGGCGAGACGCTGGTCGTCGCCGCCGCGACCGGGCCGGTCGGCTCGATGGTCGGCCAGCTCGCCAAGGCGCGGGGCTGCGCGCCGTCGGCGTCGCCGGCGGGCCCGAAAAGTGCGCCTACGCGGACGAGAAACTCGGCTTCGACGTCTGCCTCGACCACCGCGCGCATGACGACGCGGCCAGCTGCGCAAGGCGCTGGCCGAGGCCGCCCGGACGGCGATCGACGTCTATTTCGAGAACGTCGGCGGCAAGATGCTCGAGGCGGTGCTGCCGCATGATGAACGTTGGCGGGCGGATCGCCGTCTGCGGCATGATCGCCTGGTACAACCGGGCGGGCTGGGCGCCGCGGCCGACGGCCGACCGCCGCCCAAGGTCTGGCGCACCATCCTGGTCAACCGGCTGCATGTGCAGGGCTTCATCATCTCGGACCACTGGGCCCACTACGGCGACTTCCTGGCCGAGGTGGCGCCGATGGTGGCGCGACGGGTCGATCGATCTGCGCGAGGACGTGGCCGAGGGGCTGGAAAACGCGCCCGCGGCCTTCCTGTCGATGCTGAAGGGCGGCAACACCGGCAAGCAGATCGTCAAGGTCGGAAAGGAACGCGCATGAGCAGCCCGCTGTTCGACCTGAGCGGCAAGTCCGCGCTGATCACCGGCTCGACCAAGGGGATCGGGCGCGCCATCGCGCGGGCAGATGGCCGAGGCGGGCGCGCGATGTGGTGATCTCGTCCCGCAAGGCCGAGCGTGCGACGAGGTCGCGGCCGGGATCGCGCGCGACGGGCGGCCAGGGCGGTCGCCATCCCCGCCAACATCTCGACGACGCGACGCTCGAGCGCTGGTGGACAGGACCGAGGCGGCGCTGGGGCAAGATCGACATCCTGGTCTGCAACGCGGCCGTGAACCCCTATTACGGGCCGTTCCTCGATACGCCCGGACGACGCGTTCGACAAGACGATCCGCGTCAACATCCGGTCGAACATGCGGCTGGCGCGGCGGTCATACCGGGGATGCAGGCGCGGCGCGACGGGGCGATCGTGATCGTCTCGTCGATCGCCGCCTTCAAGGGGTCGGAGGAGCTGGGGATCTACGCCGTGACCAAGGCCGCCGACACCCAGATCGTGCGCAACCTTGCGGTGGCCTACGGGCCCGACAACATCCGCGTGAACGGCATCGCCCCGGCGCTGGTCAAGACCGACTTCGCCCGCGCCCTGTGGGAGGATCCGGCGCGGGCCGAGCGCGGTGGCCGGAGCTACGCGCTGAGCCGGCTGGGCGAGCCCGACGACATCGCCGGCGCCGCGGTGTTCCTGGCCAGCCGCGCGGGCGCATGGATGACCGGGCAGACGCTGATCATCGACGGCGGCTGGTCGGTCACCGAGTAGGAGAGCGTCCGTTCGGGGGTATCGAGCCCCCTCCGGGCCGCGCGCGGGCCTTGGCCCGCGCAACGCGCCGCTCAGCGCTCGCCGAAGAAGGCGCCCCAGGGCGGCAGGACCAACGTGTCGCCCTCGCGGGCGGCGTCGAAACCGTGCCCCTCCATCGGGGTGCCGGCCTCGGCCTGGGGCAGGGGGACGCGCGCCTCGCGGCCGAGGTTGAAGAGGCAGAGGGTCGCCGCCCCGTCCGCCCGCCGCACGATCCCGAGGAGCGGCTCGGGCAGGTCGAGGAACTCGGCCGCCCCGGAGCGCATCTCGGGCCGCGCCTGCCGGAAGGCGAGCGTGCGCCGGTAGGCGGCGAGCACCGACGCCTCGTCGCGCGCCTGCCCCTCGACCGCCCGCGCGGCCTGCGGCGGCTTCACGGGCAGCCAGGGCCGGCCGGTGGAGAAGCCCGCGTTGGGCGCAGCGGCGTCCCAGACCATCGGCGTGCGGCAGCCGTCGCGGCCCTTGTTGTCGGGCCAGAAGCGCAGGCCGGGCGGGTCCGTCAGCTCCTCGTAGGTCAGCTCGGTCTCGGTCTGGCCGAGTTCCTCGCCCTGGTAGAGGCAGATCGTCCCCGGCAGGCTCGCGAGGATCGCGATGGCGAGCCGGGCGAGCGCCGCCTCCTCCCCCGGCCGGGCCCAGCGGGTGACGTGGCGCTCGCACGTCGTGGTTGGAGAAGCTCCAGCAGGGCCAGCCGTCGGGGGCGAGCGGAAGAAGGCCTCCACCTCGTGGCGGATAGTGCGCGGCGGTGAAGTGGGGCCCGAGGAGGTCGAAGGAATAGGCCATGTGGAGCCGCCCGGGCCCGCGCGTGTACTCGGCCATCAGGCTCGATCGCGAGGTCGCCGCGCTCGCCGATCTCGCCCACCATCATCCGCGCGTCGTAGCGCGTCGGTCAGCGCCCGCATCCGCTCGACGAAGGCGAGGTTCTCGGGGCGGTTGCGAGAGTGGACGTGGCTGCTGCATGTCCGTAGGGGTTCACCGGCAGGCGACGTTCGGCCGGGCCTCGGTCGACGGGCGGGTTGTCGCGCAGCTCGCGCGTCGTGGGTGTAGAAGTTGCACGGTGTCGAGCCGGAAGCCGTCGACGCCCCGCTCGAGCCAGAAGCGCATGACATCGAGCACCGCCGTCCTGCACCTCGGGGTTGTGGAAGTTCAGGTCGGGCTGCTCGCGCAGGAAGTTGTGCAGGTAGTACTGCCGCCGCCGCGCCTCCCACTGCCAGGCGGGGCCGCCGAAGACGGCGAGCCAGTTGTTGGGCGGCGTCCCGTCGGGCCGCGGGTCGGCCCAGACGTACCAGTCGGCCTTCGCGTTCGTCGCGACGCCGCGGCTCTCGAGGAACCACGGGTGCCGGTCGGAGGTGTGCGACAGCACCTGGTCGATGATCACCTTGAGGCCGCGGCCGTGCGCCGTGCGTCGACCAGGCGGTCGAAGTCCTCGCCAGCGTCGCCGAAGAGCGGGTCGACGCCGCAGTAGTCGGACACGTCGTAGCCCATGTCCTTCATCGGCGAGGCGAAGAACGGCGAGAGCCAGATCGCGTCGACGCCGAGCGCGGCCACGTGGTCGAGCCTGCGGGTGATGCCGGCAGGTCGCCCAGCCCGTCGCCGGTCGTGTCCTGAAAGCTGCGCGGGTAGATCTGGTAGATCATCGCGCCGCGCCACCATTCGGCCTCGCTGTCCGCCATGTCGCCTCCGGTTCGTCGCCTCGGCAGGTAACCGGCGCCCGGCGCGGGAGTTCCGGCAGGTGCCGCGGTCGCCGCGCCCGCGGCACCTGCCGGACCCAGCGGAGCGGGCTGCCGCCCGCACGCCTTCGAGGCCCTGCGCCGCGCGGTGCGCGGCTTCGGGCCGGCCGGACGCGCGACATCCCGGCCGCGGCGGCGGAACCGGCGGCGGCGCCGGTGGTTCCCGCAAGGACACCCGGCGACGCGGCTGGTGGCGTGCCGGCGGCCGTGTTAGCGCTGACGCGCACGCCGGTGGCGGGCAAGGGGGAAGAGTTTGGCCGACAGGGCGGTACTGGTGATGGGCGTGGCGGGAAGCGGCAAGTCGACCGTCGCCCGGGCGCTGGCCGACCGTCTTCGGGCGGGTTTTCTCGAGGCCGACCTCTACCATCCGCCCGAGAACATCGCGGCGATGAGCCGCGGCGAGCCCCTGGACGACGGCATGCGCTGGGGCTGGCTCGACGCGGTGGGCACCGCGGCGGCCGAGGCGCGGGGTACCGTCGTCGTCGCCTGCTCGGCGCTCAAGCGGCGCTACCGCGACCGGCTGCGCGAGAAGGTGGGACCGATGCCCATCGTGCACCTGGCCGGCGACCGCGCGCTGCTGGCGCGGCGCATGGCCGAGCGGACCGGGCACTTCATGCCGCCGAGCCTGCTCGACAGCCAGTTCGCCGACCTCGAGCCGCCGGGCGCGGACGAGGACGCCGTGGCGCTCGACGTGGCCGACCCCCCGAGACACTGGCCGAGAAGGCGGTGGCCTTCGTGCGGCCGCGCCTCGCCGCGGCGCCCGCCGCGCCGCCGACCGACGATCATCCGGAAACCCGAAAGTAGGAGGAGTTACATGACCATGAGATTTGCCACAGCCCTCGCGTTGGCGACGGTACTCGGCAGCGGCGCGATGGCGCAGGACCAGACGTTCCGCTTCCAGTCGTCCGACCCGGCCGGCAACCCCAACTTCGAGTTGCAGAAGACCTGGGCCGAGGACGTGGCCGAGCGCACCGGCGGACGGGTGCAGATCGACCTTCTGCCGGTCGAATCGATCGTCGCCCACAACGAGACGCAGGACGCGATCGCGGCCGGCATCCTCGACGGCCACATCACCGACACCTCGTATTTCGCCGGCAAGGACCCGGCCTTCAGCCTGATCGCCAACCCGGTCGGCGCCTGGTCGGACCCGCAGGAGATGTTCGACTTCATGTCCGAAGGCGGCGGCAAGGAGCTGATGAACGAGCTCTGAACCCCTACGGGCTGCAGTTCATCGGCGCGACCACGCCGGGCCTCGAGGCGTTCGTCTCGAAGGTGCCGCTCGAGGGCGTCGACGACCTGCAGGGCCTGAAGATGCGCGCCCCCGAGGGGCTGGTGCAGCAGGTCTTCGCGGCGGCCGGCGCGGCGCCGGTGAACCTGCCGGGCTCCGAGGTGTTCACCTCGCTCGACAAGGGCGTCATCGACGCGGCCGACTACTCGGTGTTCTCGACCAACCAGGCGCAGGGCCTGCACGACGTGGCGCCGCACCCGGTCTATCCCGGCTTCCACTCGATGCCGCTGGTCGAGATCTCGATGAACAAGGAGAAGTGGGACGCGCTGCCCGACGACCTCAAGTCCGAGCTCGAGGCGTCGGTCGCCGACTTCGCCCAGCGCCAGGTCGCCGCGCTGAAGGAGGCCGACGAGGCCGCCGTCGAGGAGGCGAAGGCCTCGGGCGACGTCACCGTGCACGACTGGTCCGACGAGGAGCGCGCCAAGTTTCGCTCGATCGCGCAGGGCGAGTGGAAGAAGGTGGCCGAGCGGTCCGAGAACGCGCAGAAGGTCTACGATACGCTGACCACCTACCTGCGTGACGAGGGCCTGATGAACTGAGGCGGGGCTTACCCGCGACGCGGCGGCCTCCGGGCCGCCGCCTTCCGCCGACGAGGGACGCCATGGAGCACGAGCCTGCCACCACCGACATGGACGTGCCGCGCGACGAGGGCGCGCCGATCCCCGAAGCGGGCCTTCTCGGCCGCTGGATCGACAGGGGCGGCGTGATCTTCGCGCTGGGGATCATCGCCGGGATGCTGATCCTGATCCAGGAGGTGTTCCTGCGCTACGTCTTCAACTCCCCGACGATCTGGGCGCACGAGACGACGGTGTTCCTGTCGGCCGTCGCCTTCGTCTATGGCGGCCTCTACTGCACCGCGCGTGACCGCCACATCCGCGTCGTGCTGATCTACGACGCGCTCGGCCCGCGCGTGCGCCGCGCCTTCGACGTGGTGATCTCGCTCATCTGCGCGGCCTCGTCGGCGATGTTCGCCTGGGCCGCCTGGCTGATGGTCGAGCGCGCGGCCTGGGCGCCCACGGGCGAGATCCGGCTGGAGCGCTCGGGCAGCGCCTGGGACCCGGTCTATCCCGGCCTGATCAAGATATTCCTGATGTTCGTGCTGGGGGTCATGGCGGTTCAGTTCGTCGTGCTCGCCTGGAACTACGCACGCGGGCGGCGCTGATGGAGATCTTCGGCAGCCTCCAGGGCATCGGCATCGAGACCGCGACGCTTTCCATGTTCGCGATGCTGCTTCTGCTGCTCGTCACCGGCATCCCGCTGGCCTTCGTGACGCTGCTCGTGGCGCTGATCTTCGCGCTGGGCTGGTTCGGGCCGATGGCGGTGCCGCTGATCACCTGCCGCGTCTATTCCTTCGTCAACTCGTTCGTCTTCGTCTCGGTGCCGATGTTCGTGCTGATGGCCGCGATCCTCGACCGCTCCGGCATCGCGCGCGACCTCTTCGACGCGATGCGCCTGGTCGGCGGACGGCTGCGCGGCGGCGTGGCGATCCAGACGATCATCGTCGCCGTCATCCTGGCCGCCATGTCCGGCATCATCGGCGGCGAGGTGGTGCTGCTGGGCCTGATCGCGCTGCCGCAGATGCTGCGCCTCGGCTACGACCGCAACCTGGCCATCGGCGTGGTCTGCGCGGGCGGCTCGCTCGGCACGATGGTCCCGCCCTCGATCGTGCTGATCATCTACGGGCTGACCGCGAACGTCTCGATCGGCGACCTCTTCACCGCGGCGTTCATCCCGGGGTTGATGCTGGCGGGGTTCTACGTGGCCTACGTGCTGGTCCGTGGCTGGCTCGACCCCGCGGCGGCGCCGGCGGTCGAGGGGCCGCGCCCGCCATGGCCGAAAAGCTGCGCCTGCTCAAGGGCCTGTTCCTGCCGATCCTCGTGGTGGTCGGGCGTCCTGGGCTCGATCTACGGCGGCATCGCCAGCGTGACCGAGGCGTCGGCGGTGGGCGTCCTCGGCGTGACGCTCTCCACGATGATCCGCGGCGAGTTCACGCTGGGCCTGATGAAGGACGCCGCGCTGCAGACGCTGCAGACCGTCGGCATGATCGTCTGGATCGGCATCGGCGCCTCCGCGCTGGTCGGCGTCTTCAACCTGATGGGCGGGATCGACTTCGTGCGGGCGCTGATCACCGGCATCTCGGAAAACCGGACGATCATCCTGCTCTTCATGATGGCGATCCTGTTCGTGCTGGGCATGTTCCTCGACTGGGTCGGGATCGCGCTGCTGACCATGCCGATCTTCGTGCCGATCATCACCGAGCTGGGCTACGACCCGATCTGGTTCGGCGTCGTCTTCTGCATGAACATGCAGGTGAGCTTCCTGTCGCCGCCGTTCGGCCCGGCCGCCTTCTACCTCAAGTCGGTCGCCCCGCCCGAGATCAGCCTGGGCGACATCTTCCGCTCGCTCCTGCCGTTCATCGGGCTGCAGGTGCTGGCGGTGGGGCTGCTGATCGCCTTCCCCTGGCTGGCGCTGCACTGATGCTGGACCGACGCGACACCTGGGACGCGACCCGCGCCGCCTTCCGCTGGAAGATCCCGGCCCGCTTCAACATCGCGCACGACGTCTGCGACCGCTGGGCCGAGGCCGAACCGGGCCGGGTGGCGCTGATCGACGTGACCGATGCCGGCGCGGTCGAACATCACCTGCGGCGACCTGCGCGACCGCTCGGGCGCGCTCGCCCACGCCCTGGCGGCGCGTGGCGTGGGGCGCGGCGACCGGGTCGGCGTGCTGCTGGCCCAGGGGGTCGAGACGCTGGTGGCGCACCTGGCCGCGCTCAGGATGGGGGCGGTGTCGATCCCGCTCTTCACGCTCTTCGGGCCCGACGCGCTCCTGCACCGGCTGCGCGACTCGCGGCGCCCGCGCGGTGGTCACGGACGCCGAGGGCGCGCGCCGGCTCGCGGCCCTGCGCGACCAGCTGCCGGATCTGGCCGCCATCCTCTGCACCCAGGGCGCACAGCACGGCGCCGAAGACCTGCGCGCCGCCTGCGCCGAGCGCCCCGAGCCGTTCCCCTGCCTCGACACCGCCGCCGACGATCCGGCCTTCCTCATCTACACCTCGCGGCACGACCGGGCGCGCCCAAGGGGGCGCTGCACGCCCACCGGGTGCTGCTGGGCCACCTGCCGGGGGTCGAGATGCAGCCACGACTTCCTCCCGCAGCCGGGCGACCGGATCTGGACGCCGGCCGACTGGGCCTGGATCGGCGGCCTGCTCGACGTGCTGCTGCCGGCGCTGCACCACGGCGTGCCGGTGGTGGCGCGGCGGCTTCGCCAAGTTCGACGCCGAGGCGACGCGTTCCGCCTGATGGCCGATCACGGCGTGCGCAACGCCTTCCTGCCGCCCACCGCGCTGAAGATGATGCGCGCGGGTCGACGACCCGCCGCGGCCTGTCGCTGCGCTCGGTCGGCCAGCGGCGGCGAGACGCTGGGCGCCGAGCTGCTCGACTGGGGCCGCGAGGTCTTCGGCTGCACCATCAACGAGTTCTACGGCCAGACCGAGTGCAACCTGATCGTCGTCGAACTGCGCCGGCCTCGATCGCCGGCCGAGCCGGGCGCGATGGGCCGCGCGGTGCCGGGCCACGAGGTCGCGGTGGTCGACGCCGCAGGGCGACCGGTCGCCCGGCGGGACGGAGGGCGAGATCGCCGTGCGCGCGGCCCGACCCGGTGATGTTCCTGCGCTACTGGAACCGGCCCGAGGCGACCGCGGCGAAGTTCGTCGACGGCGCCGGGGGCGACTGGCTGCTGACCGGCGACCGCGGCGCGCGCGACGCGGACGGGCTACTTCCGTCTTCGTCGGCCGCGACGACGACGTGATCACCTCGGCCGGCTACCGCATCGGCCCGGGCGAGATCGAGGATTGCCTGCTGACGCACCCGGCGGTGCGCTGGCCGCCGTGGTCGGCGTGCCCGACCCGATGCGCGCCGAGCGGTCAAGGCCTTCGTCGTGCTGGCCGCAGGGCCACGCGGCGTCCGACGGCGCTGGCCGCGGAGATCCAGGACTGCGTCAGGACGCGGCTCGCCGCGCACGAATACCCGCGCGATGTCGAGTTCCTCGAGCGAGCTGCCGATGACCGCCACCGGCAAGATCATCCGCGCCCGCCTGCGCCAGATGGCGGCCGACGAGGCCGCGGGGCGGGTGTGACGCGCGCCATCGTCACCGGCGGGGCGGGCCTGATCGGCACCGCGATCTGCGATGCGCTGGCCGCCGACGGGTGGGAGGTGGCGTCGTTCGACCTCGAGACGGGCGCGGGACCGGCGCGGCAGGTCCGCTGCGACGTGGCCGACGAGGCGTCGGTGGCCGCCGCCTTCGACGGCCTCGGCTGGGACCGTCTGGACCTGCTGGTCAACAACGCCGGCCGCGCCGGCCCCGAGACCGGACCCATCGCCGAGCTCTCGCTGGCCGAGTGGCGGCGGATGACCGACAGCCACCTGACCGCGGCCTTCCTGATGACCCGCAGGGCGGTGCCGCTGATGGCCGCGGGCGGCAGCATCGTCAACATGACCTCGACCCGCGCCTTCATGTCCGAGCCCGAGACCGAGGCCTACGCCGCGGCCAAGGGCGGGCTGGTCGCGCTGACCCACGCGCTGGCGATCAGCCTCGGGCCGGATATCCGCGCCAACGCCATCGCGCCGGGCTGGATCTCGGGCGGCGAGGGGCTGCGAGGACCGACCACGCCCAGCACCCCGCGGGCCGCGTCGGGCGACCCCAGGACGTGGCCGACGCGGTGCTCTACCTCGCGCGGGCGGGCTTCGTGACCGGGCAGGTGCTGACCGTCGACGGCGGCATGACGCGCAAGATGATCTACGCCGACTGAGGCGCGCCCGAGGGCGTCATGCTGATCTCGGCGCGCTGGCGGGGCAGCGCGTGGGGATACTCGGCCTGCAGCCAGGTCAGCATCGTCTCGCGCACCTCGCAGCGCAGGTCCCAGGCGGCGGGCGAGGTGCGCGCGCTCATCAGGCCGCGCAGCGTGACCGTGTCCTTGTCGGCCTCGGTCACCTGCAGGTTCACCACCTGCCCGTCCCACAGGCGAGCGCGCGCACCACCTCGTCGAGCTTCGCGCGCACGGCGTCCACGGGCACGGTGTAGTCGAGGTACCAGGTCACCGTGCCGATGATCGCGCGCGGTCTGGCGCGTCCAGTTCTGGAACGGCGTCTCGATGAAATAGCTGAGCGGCACGATCATCCGCCGCCAGTCCCAGAGCCGGACGACCACGTAGGTGGCGTCGATCTCCTCGACCCAGCCCCACTCGCCCTCGACGATGACCACGTCCTCGATCCGGATCGGCTGGGTCAGCGCGATCTGGATGCCGGCGATCAGGTTGGCCAGCACCGGCCGCGCCGCGAAGCCCAGCACCAGGCCCGCCGCGCCGGCCGAGGCGAAGAGCGACACGCCGTACTGGCGCACGCTCTCGAAGGTCAGCAGCACCGCGCCCAGGGTGATCAGGAACACCACGATGTTGGCGGTCTGCCGCAGCACCCGCGTCTGGGTGTAGAGCTTGCGGGCGCGATAGTTGTCGGCGGCGTCGATCCGCAGGTCGCGGATCGCGCGCTCGGCCAGGTACGAGATCAGCGACATCACCGTCCAGCCGACGAAGGCGATCAGCAGGATCAGCGAGATATGCCCGAAGAGGTCGCCCCAGAACGGGTCGAGCCGGGCGCGCGGCAGCACGATGGCCAGGCCCAGCAGGACCGAGGCCAGCCGCATCTGCCGCCGCGTCCGGTGCAGCGCCTGGCGCAGGAAGCCGTCATGCCTGCGGGTGAGCCGCAGCGCGACCCGGTGGGCGATCGCGTGCAGCGCCAGCGCCACCAGCACGGCCGCCACCGCCACCACGAGCGGAAAGGCGGGCTGGGCCAGGTCGACGGCCTGCACCCGTAGCTCGTTCAGCGCCTCGCGGAGTCTGTCCAAACGTCTGCTTCCGACCTGCCAGCGGACCCGGACCGGCCCGACGGCCGCGACCCTAGCGGCGACCGCTGCGGGCGGCAACGGCGCGGCGGACCGACCGCACGGGCCCCTGGCGGGGGCCGGCCGGGCAGGGGCATCGAGCCCCCGCCCGGCCGGCGCGAGCCCCCGGCGGGCCTCGCGCTGGCGCGCCGGGCCCGGCGTCAGGCCCCGGGGACGAGGACGGCCGCGCCCTGCAGGCGGCCGGCGCGCAGGTCGTCGAGGGCCTCGTTGGCGCGGGCGAGCGGGTAGGGGCGGGTGGCGGTGCTCACCCCGGCCTCGCGGGCCAGCGGCAGGAACGTCTCGCCGTCGGCGCGGGTGAGGTTGGCGACCGAGCGCACCACCCGCTCGCCCCAGAGGTCGGCGTAGGGGAAGGCGGGGATGTCGGACATGTGGATGCCGCCGCAGATCACCCGGCCGCCCTTGCGCACCGCCCTCAGCGCCAGCGGCACCAGCGCGCCCACCGGCGCGAAGAGGATCGCGGCGTCGAGCGGCGCGGGCGGCGCCTCGGTCGAGGCGCCCGCCCAGGTGGCGCCGAGGCTGCGGGCGAAGTCCTGCGCGGCCGTGTCGCCGGGGCTGGTGAAGGCGTAGACCTCCTTCCCCTGCCAGACCGCGATCTGGCACAGGATGTGCGCCGCCGCGCCGAAGCCGTAGAGGCCCAGCCGCCGCTCGGGCCGGGCCATGGCGTAGCTGCGGTAGCCGATGAGCCCGGCGCAGAGCAGCGGCGCCAGCGCCACCGGGTCGCCGTCCTCGGGCAGCGGGAAGACGTAGGCGGCGTCGGCGATGCAGGCCTCGGCGAAGCCGCCGTTCCGCGTGTAGCCGGTGAAGAGCGGCGCGTCGCAGAGGTTCTCGGACCCCATCCGGCAATAGGGGCAGACGCCGCAGGTATGGCCCAGCCACGGCACGCCCACGCGCTGCCCCGGCGCGAGGCCGCCGACGCCGGCGCCCGTGCGCTCGACGCGGCCCACGATCTCGTGGCCCGGCACCAGCGGCAGGGCGGGGTCCGGCAGCTCGCCGTCGCAGACATGCAGGTCGGTGCGGCAGACGCCGCAGGCCTCGATGCGGATCGCCACCTCGCCGGGCCCGGGCGGCGGCAGGTCGAGCCGGGCCTCGCGCAGCGGGGCGCCCGGCCGGTCGAGGACCATCGCCTTCATCCCGCGACCCTCGGCGCGAGCCGCGCGCGGAACGGCCATGGGGGCGGGCGCCGCGTCATGGCGCCGGCGGCCGGGCGCGGCACCCGCCCTCGGTCGCGGAAAGGGGGCGGCACGCTGGGCGCCGCGGCGCAGCCGCCGGAGAGGCGCCGCGGCGGGTCAATCCCCGGCCAGCGCGGCGCGCGCCTCGTCGGCATAGGCGAAGGCGGGATCGGCCGCCAGCGCCGCCTCGATGAGCGCGCGCCCCTCCGCGTCGCGGCCCTGCGCCAGCCGCACCTCGCCCAGCCGGTACGAAAGGACCGGATCGTCGGGCGCCTGGTCGTGCAGCGCCTCGTAGAGGGCGGCCGCGCCCTCGGCGTCCCCGGCCTTCAGGCGCGCCCAGCCCAGCGTGTCGGCGACGGCGGGCGCCTGCGGCGCCAGCGCCCGCGCCTGCTCGGCCAGCGCCACCGCCTCCTTCGCGTCGTCCTCGGTCAGCAGCACCGCCAGGTTGTTCAGCGCGACCCAGTTCTCGGGGTCGAGCGACAGCGCGGCGCGATAGCTGTCGCGCGCCGCCGCCGTCCGCCCCGCCATCTCCTGCAGCGAGCCCAGCCACACCAGGTCGCCGGCGGTGTGGCCCTCGCGCGTGGCCAGCGCCTCGGCATGGGCCAGCGCCGCGTCCAGCCGGCCGAGCCGCATCTCGGCCGCGCTCGCCGCCTTGACCAGGGCGGGATGGCCGGGCGCGACGCCCAGCCCCGCCTCGTAGACCTGCAGCGCGTCGTCGTAGCGGCGGGTCGCGGCCAGGTGGTTGCCGAGCTCGAGATAGACGGCCGGCGTGTCGGGAAACGCCTGCCGCGCCGCCCTCAGCTGCGCCTCGGCCTCGTCGAGGCGCAGCTCGGCGCGGTCGAGGGCGGCAAGGCCGAACTGCCCCGCCGGCCCGTTGCCGCGCGCCGCCAGCCGCTCGTAGAGCGTCCGGGCCGAAGCGCGGTCGCCGGCATGCAGCTCGGCGCGGGCGGCAAGTTCCAGCAACGCGTCGGGCGCGTCCTCGCGCGCGGCGGCGTCGGCCAGCGCGGCGGCGGCCCGCGCGGGCTCGCCCTGCGCCAGCGCCGCCCGCGCCAGGTTCAGGCGCGGCGACAGGACGTCGGGCGGGGCGGCCTCGGCGGCGCGGGCATAGGCCTCGAGGGCCGCGTCGGGGCGCCCCTCGCGCAGGGCCACGCGCGCCAGCCCGTCATGCCCCCGCCAGTTGGACGGATCGCGCGCCGTCGCCGCCTCGAAGGCCTGCCGCGCCGCGTCCGGCCGGTCGAGCGTCAGCAGAAGGTCGCCCTTCACCACCAGCGGCTCGGCGTTCAGCCGGTAGCGCGCCGCCGCCTCGTCGAAGGCCGCCAGCGCCTCGTCGGTGCGCCCGAGATTGGCCAGGGCGAGGCCCAGCATGTGCCATCCGTCGCCCGTCTCGGGGGCGGTGGCGACGACCTGCCGCGCCAGCGTCTCGGCCCCGGCGAAATCGCCGGCCTGCAGCGCCGCGGTGGCGCGCGCCAGCAGGGTCCGCGCCTCGGGGTCCAGGTCGTCGGCCGGCGCCGGCAGAAGCAGGCCCCCGGCGCCCGGAACGATGTCGCCCAGATCCAGCTCGGCGGCCCCGGCCGGTGCCAGGGCGAGAACCGCCACCGCGGCGGCCGCCATCGCGCCCCGCGCTCCCCCACTGCGGAATTGCCTCATCGGCCGGCCCTCCCGTCGGCTGCGCCCCTGAGGGTCAGGATAGGCGCGGCGCGGCCGCACGTCCACGGTGCCGGCGCCGAAGGGCATGAGAACCCGAAGGAACATTGATCTCGACAGGAATCGCCGGCGGGGGTACCCTTACGTCAGCGGCTGAAGGTCCGTTCGGCAGTCATGCGGCGCGCAACCCTTCCGGGTGACGCCGCGCCGTCCCCGACCCCAGGCCGTCATTTGAGTTGGTTGGTCCCCGACCGGCCGGAACTTCATTGTTGAGTGTTCAGAGGGAGCACGTGTTCATGTTCTGGAAAGCAGCGGCGGCGTCTGTCGCCACATTGATGCTAACGGGGCCGGCCGCACTGGCCGACACCATATCCCCCACAAGCTTCGGTGCCGATCTCGCCGTCGGCGAAAGTGCGACGGTCGAGAAGACCGTCTTGGTTGAGGCGTCGGGGCCGACCGAGGCCGTGCTCGACGTGATGTTCGTCTTCGACACCACGGGCAGCATGGGCGGCGCGATCGACACCGCCAAGACGGCGGCGGTCGACATCCTGAACGGGCTGTCCGGCTTCGGCGACCTCCACTCGGGCGCGGGTCAGTACGACGATCCGGGCTTCGACGGCGTCTACAGCGACCTGACCGCAAGTGACGCCACCACGATCGCCGCCATCGACGACTTCTTCGCCTGCTTCGGCAGCTGCGGTGGCGACGGGCCGGAACTCGGCTGGGCCGGCATCGAGGACGCGGCCAGCAACGCCTCGTGGCGGCCGGGCTCGAACCGCTTCATCGTGGCCTTCGGCAACTCGACCTTCAAGGGTCCGCCGGGATCGGCGGCCGACACCACCGCGGCGCTCGGCACCAACAACGTCGACCTGATCGGCCTCAACTACGGCGGCACCGGCTTCGCGGATGAAATCACCGCGCTCGGCGGCGACGTCTTCGCCGGCACGACCGATGCCGACGACATCGTCGACACCATCCTCGCCGCCGTCACGGCGGGCTTCTCGACCTACTCCGAGGTGACGGTCGACGATCTCGACGGCGGGTTGCCCGGCATCGACGTCAGCACGGTCTGCACCAGCGCCGACACCGGCGTCTGCAGCGGCGCGGTGGCGACGGGGACCTACGACCGTTCGACCGACCGGACGTTCACGTTCGACGTGACCTTCACCCGGGTGGCCGACGGCACGTCGATCTTCGACACGTTCGCCCTTGTCGACGGCGGCATCGTCGCCAGCGAGAGCGACCGCTTCACCGTCGACGGCGGGCCGGTCATCCCGGTGCCCGCGGCGGCCTGGCTGCTGCTGGGCGGTCTCGGCGGACTGGGCGCGCTTCGCGGCATGCGGCGCGGCTGACGCCCCACACCTTCTGGTCACGGAAGGCCCGCGCACCCCGCGCGGGCCTTCTGCTTTCCGGGGCGGCGGCCGGCTCAGGCGCGGCGCAGCAACCGGTCCTGCAATCCCGCCGGCAGCATCCGCGCGATCAGCGCCAGGCGCGTCGGCAGCGTGACGCGGTAGCGCGCGCGGGGCGGCGTGTCGGTCAGCGCCCGCCACGACGGCCTCGGCCACCGCCTCGGGCGGGCGCTGGAAGCGGTCGGGCGACCCCTCGTAGAGCCGCCGCAGCAGGGCGCGCGGTACTGCTCGGCGCGCGCCGACCTCTCCCAGTCGACCCAGCGTCGAAATGCGGCACCGAGTTCTCGCGCAGGCGCGTCCCGATCGGGCCCGGGCTCGATCAGCACCACGTCGAGCCGGTCCCCCGCATCTCCAGCCGCAGCGTGTCGCTCAGCCCCTCCAGCGCGTACTTGGTGGCCACGTAGGCGCCCCGCCACGGCGCCGCGACATAGCCCAGCACCGACGAGCAGTTCAGGATCCGCCCCTCCCCCGGTCGCCCGCATCGCCGGGATCAGCCGCACGCTCAGGTCGTGCACGCCGAAGAGGTTGGTGGCGAAGATCTCCTCCAGTGCCCCGCGCGGCAGGTCCTCGACCGCGCCGGGGCAGGCGAAGGCGCCGTTGTTGAAGACCGCGAAAAGCCGGCCGTCGGTCGCGCGCCAGCGCCTCCTCGGCCCCCCGCGCGACCGAGGCCGGGTCGGCATAGTCGAGCGCGAAGCTCTCCAGCCCCTCGCCGCGCGTCCGCTCGGCATCGGCCTCGGTCCGGCAGGTGGCCAGCACGCGCCAGCCCCGCCGGTGCAGAAGCTGCGCCGTGGCCCGCCCGATGCCCGAGGCGCAGCCGGTGATCAGGATCGCGCGGGCGTTGGGCGGCTCCACCGGCATCCAGGCCCGCTCAGGCGGGGCTCTCGCTGAGGAAGCGGCCGTAGATCCACGCCTCGGACCCGTTCCCGGGCACGCGGATGCGGACCAGCTTTGCGACGGGTCCGACAGCACCTCGGCCCGGTCGTTCAGGTCGACCTGGCCCACCACGGCTTCCGACGTCGACGGGCCGGCCCGCAGGTTCACCGCCGCGCCGGTCACGTACCACAGCGGCGCCGCCGCGTCCTCGGCCGCCGCGGGCTCGGCCCCGGCAACCGCGCCATCGGCTCGGCCTCGGCCAGTTGCGGCTTCGCCTCGGTGCCTCGGTCTCGGCCGGCGCCTCGGTCGCGGCGGGCGCCTCGCCGGCGGCCAGCGCCATCTGCACCGCCTTCTCGGCGCGAGATGTCCCGCAGCTCCGCGGCCTGCTGCGGCTGTCGGGCGGGCGCCGCCTCGGCCTGGCTGGCGCCGGCGCCCAGCAGCCGGTCGTCGACCGACAGGGCGCGCGTCACCTCGACGTCCGATCCGTCGGGGCGCCCCCAGACCGACAGCACGACAAAGATAGCGGCGATAAGCGTGGCAGTAAGTTTCAACATGATGACACTCGAAAACCTTGCGTTGCCCTGGCTTGACATCGCCCGAGGCGCGGCAAGGGTTCCCTCGCCCTCAGCTTATCACGGTTTACGCCCCCGCGCCGCAGGTCTATCAACCGGGCGATGACGGCGCCCGACGACCCACCACCCGAATCGGCGGACGACCCGCTCGAGGTCTCCGAACCGCTCTACCGGGCGATCGGCGGGCGCTACCTGACCTATGCGCTGTCGACGATCATGAACCGCGCGCTGCCCGACGCGCGCGACGGGCTCAAGCCGGTGCACCGCCGCATCCTCTACGCCATGCGCGAGCTGCGGCTGAGCTCGACCGGGGCGTTCCGCAAGTCGGCCAAGATCTCCGGCGACGTGATGGGCAACTACCACCCCCACGGCGACGCCGCGATCTACGACGCCATGGCGCGCCTCGCGCAGGACTTCGCCGTGCGCTACCCGCTGGTCGACGGGCAGGGCAACTTCGGCAACATCGACGGCGACAACCCGGCCGCCTCCCGCTACACCGAGGCCCGCCTGACCGAGGCGGCCGAGGCGCTGCTCGACGGCCTGGCCGAAGACGCGGTCGACTTCCGCCCGAACTACGACGGCACACTGACCGAGCCGGTGGTGCTGCCCGCGGCCTTCCCGAACCTTCTGGCCAACGGCTCGTCCGGCATCGCGGTGGGCATGGCCACCAACATCCCGCCGCACAACATCGCCGAGCTCTGCGACGCCTGCCTGCACCTGATCCGCTCGCCCGACGCGCGCGACGAGACGCTGCTGAACCACGTCCCCGGCCCCGACTTCCCCACCGGCGGCGTGATCGTCGAGCCGCCCGCCGCCATCGCCGAGGCCTACCGCACCGGCCGCGGCGCCTTCCGCCTGCGCGCCAGCTGGGAGGCCGAGGACCTGGGCCGCGGCCAGTGGCAGATCGTCGTCACCGAGATCCCCTACCAGGTGCAGAAGTCCAAGCTGATCGAGCGGCTGGCCGAGCTGATCCAGACCCGCAAGGTCCCGATCCTGGCCGACGTCCGCGACGAGAGCGCCGACGACGTCCGCATCGTGCTGGAACCCCGCTCGCGCAACGTCGACCCCGAGGTGCTGATGGGGATGCTCTACCGCAACTCCGACCTCGAGGTGCGGTTCTCGCTCAACATGAACGTGCTGATCGACGGCCGCACGCCCCGCGTCTGCTCGCTCAAGGAGGTGCTGCGCGCCTTCCTCGACCACCGCCAGGACGTGCTGCTGCGCCGCTCGCGCCACCGCCTGGGCAAGATCGACCACCGGCTCGAGGTGCTCGACGGCTTCATCCTGGCGTTCCTCAACCTCGACCGCGTCATCGACATCATCCGCTACGACGACGAGCCCAAGGCGGCGCTGATGGCCGAGGACTGGTCGCGCAGCTACGCCCGCGCCACGTCCGAGGCCGACTACGTCGCCCCCGCGCCCGCCCCCGAGGGCGCCCCGCGCCTGACCGAGGTGCAGGCCGAGGCGATCCTGAACATGCGCCTGCGCAGCCTGCGCCGCCTGGAAGAGATCGAGCTGCGGCGCGAGCGCGACACGCTGCGCCGACGAGCGTGAGGGCCTGCTCGCCCTCATCGCCGACCCGCTCCTGCAGTGGAAGCGCATCGCCGAGCAGCTGCGCGAAACCAAGCGCCAGTTCGGCCGCGACCACCCCGCCGGCGCCCGCCGCACCCGCTTCGCCGAGGCCGCCGAGACCCCCGACCTGCCCCCCGAGGCGATGATCGAGCGCGAGCCCGTCACCGTCGTCTGCTCCAAGATGGGCTGGATCCGCGCCATGAAGGGCCACGTGGCCGACGCCACCAAGCTCAAGTTCCGCGACGGCGACGAGGGGCGCTTCCTGATCCACGCCGAGACCACCGACAAGCTGCTGCTCTTCGGCAGCAACGGGCGGTTCTACACCATCCCGGTCGCCAACCTGCCCGGCGGCCGCGGCCTGGGCGAGCCCCTGCGCCTGATGGTCGACCTGCCCAACGAGGCCGACATCGTCGAGCTTCTGGTCCACGACCCGGCCCGCAAGCTGCTGGTCGCCTCGTCGGCCGGCGACGGCTTCGTGGTCCCCGAGGGCGAGATCGCGGCCCAGACCCGCTCGGGCCGGCAGGCGCTGAACCTGCGCGCCCCGGCCGTGGCCCGCGTCTGCCGCCCCGTCGACGGCGACGCGGTCGCGGTGGTGGGCGAGAACCGCAAGCTGCTGGTCTTCCCGCTGTCGGAACTGCCCGAGATGACCCGCGGCAAGGGCGTGCGCCTGCAGCGCTACAAGGACGGCGGGCTGGCCGACGCGCGCACCTTCACCCTGGCCGAGGGGCTCACGTGGCGCGACCCCGCCGGCCGCACCCGCACCGAGACCGCGCTCGACGAATGGTCCGGCCGCCGCGCCTCGTCCGGCCGCATGGCCCCCCGCGGCTTCCCCCGCGACAACCGCTTCACCTGACCCGCCCCCCGTCCCCTCTGCGGGACGATGAGGACACGGCCCGTGCGGCCCCGCCCGCATCTCGCCCCGGAGACCGCGCACCGGCCCGGCCAGGCCGCATGTGCCCCTCGCGCCAGCATCCGGCCCGACGCAGCAGCACCAATCTGGAACACCCCCGCGGGATCGGATAGGGCTGCCTTGCGGAAAGCCGGCAAGGGCCGTCCGCAGCAGATCCGCGATGACCGCCCCGTTGCCTCGATCCGGCCCCAGGTCCCGCCATGAACTTTGTCGTCTTCGTCAACAGCCTCGTGCTGATGTTCGCGGGCACGCTGATGATCCTCGACGCGGTCATCTTCCGGGCGACCTTCAGGGCCTTCTTCACCGGCGGCTTCCTCGCCATCTTCGTCGGGCTCTGCCTCGCCTTCTGCTCGTCCTCCGACCTGGCAGGGATTCCGGCGCCCGCACACGTTTCTGCTGACGGCCTCCGTCTGGATGGCGGCGGGCGCCGTGGGTGCCGTTCCGTTGTTCATCTGGGGCATGTCCTTCACGGACGCGTTCTTCGAGGCGATGTCCGGCATCACCACCACCGGCTCGACGGTGATGACAGGGCTCGACACCACCCCGAACGGCATTCTCGCCTGGCGCGCGGTGCTGCAGTGGATCGGCGGCGTCGGGTTCATCGTGACCGGAATGGCGCTCCTTCCGATCCTGAAGGTCGGAGGCATGCAGCTCTTCCGGACCGAAAGCTCCGAGCGTGGCGAGAAGGAGCTGGTCAGCGCCGCGCGCTTCGCCCGCGCGACGCTCTGGATCTACGCCATCATTAGCGTCACGTGCTTCGTCGCCTACCTGGCGGGCGGCATGAGCGTGTTCGATGCCTTCGCACATGCCACCACGACGGTTTCCTCGGGCGGCTACTCGACGTCCGACCTGTCCTTCGGAAAGTTCGAAAGCGCCTACCTGCAGTGGGCGGGTGTCGTGTTCATGCTGTCCGGGGCGCTGCCCTTCGCCTGGTATATCCGCATCGTCAGTCGCGGCCGGCTGGGCAGCGAGCAGGTGCCGGCCCTGATCATCGGCCTCGCGGTGGCGATCGCCGTGCTGACCATCTGGAGGGTTTCGTCCTCGGACACCCCCCTCGCGGAGGCATTGAGAGAGGTGGCGTTCAACGTCGTCTCGGTGGTGACGACCACGGGCTACGCCACGACCGACTACACGCTGTGGGGCTATCCCGCGGTGGCGGCTCTTCTTTCTGCTGACCGCGCTCGGCGGTTGCACCGGCTCCACCGCCGGCGGCTGCAAGACGATGCGCTGGGTGATCCTCGCGCGCTGCATCGGCTCGCAGATCTGGGACGATCCACAGTCCCCACGGCATCTTTCCGGTGCGATACGAGGGCCGAGTGCTCGAGCCGGGCCAGATCGACGGCATCATTTCCTTCTTCACCATCTTCTTTCTGACGTTCACCGTCCTGTCGGTGCTGCTGACCATGCTGGGCCAGGACCTTCAGACGGCCATCAGCGGCGCGCTCACGGCACTTGCGAACGTCGGGCCGGGGGTCGGTCCGATCATCGGGCCCGCCGGCAACTTCTCGAGCCTTTCGGTCGCTGCCAAGTGGGCGCTCGCCCTCGGCATGTACGTGGGGCGGCTCGAACTCTTGACGGTGTTCGTTCTGCTGATCCCCGGCTTCTGGCGCGAGGTGCTTCCGATCCGCCAGCCCCGGTGGTCGACAAGGCGCGCCGCGCCGGTCCGGCCCGACGGCGCTTCCGAACCGCAGCTCGACGCATCCCGGCAACCCTGAGGCGGATCCCCAACGGCCCTGCGACGGCGCAGGGCTCGGAGCTGTCCGTGCGGGGTTCGCGATCGGCGCGGCCAGGGCCCATGCTCTCGCCCCGCGTCCCCTTCGGCGTTTACGCCGTTGCAAGGATTGGCGGGCGATGGACCGGGAAATCACTTCAGGACCCCCCAATGATCCAGCTTCTCTATCTCAGCCGTGCCGAGCCGGCGGTCGACGCCGCCGAGACCCGGCGCATCCTCGAGGTCTCGCGCGCCAACAACGCGCGGCTGGGGGTGACGGGGCTGCTGCTGCGCGCCGGCGACACCTTCGTGCAGGTGCTCGAGGGCGAGGCCGCGACCGTGGCGGCGCTGGTCGAGCGGATCCGCCGCGACCGCCGCCACCGCAGCGTGCTGGTCGCGCTCGAGCGCAAGGTCGACGCGCCCACCTTCGGCGCCTGGAGCATGGGCTTCACCTCGGTCGACCCCGCCCTGGCGGGCGAGGGGCAGGTGGTCGACCTGTCGCGGGTGCCGCTGGCCGAGCTCGCGCAGGACCGGGGCGCGGCGATCCTCGACGCGGTCGCGCGGCTGGCCGGGCCCGGCCTCGCCGCCTGATCCGGGGGCGCCGCCGCGCCCCCCGTTCTGTCCAAAGCCGGGACAGAATAATGTACGGAATGTCCAAACCCCGTACGGAAAACTGTACGTTCTGTACGCTTTCCGGCGCGATCGCGTACGGATCCCGCGCGCGCCGCGGCCGGGCCCGAGCGCCCCGCATTGCGCCCGGCCCCCATCGCGGCTACCCCTGCCTCCGTCCGACCGGAGGCCGCCCATGACCCGCCTGATCGCTCTCGTCTGCCTGCCGCTGCTGCTTCTCGGCTGCGCGCGGCAGGAAATTTCCCAGACGCCAGAGCCACTTGGCGATTTCCGCCTGGGCCACGCCATCGCGCTGGCCGAGAACGCGACGCAGGGCCCGTTCTCGCGCGAGGCGACCGAGGCCGAGCTCGAACAGGCGATCTCCACCGCCCTGCGCGCCCGCCTCGGCCCCTACGACGGCGACGGCCTTTACCACATCGGCGTCAACGTCGGCGGCTATGTCCTTGCCCAGCCTGGGATTCCTGTCGTCTACACGCCGAAGTCGGTGCTGCTTCTGGACGTCAACGTCTTCGACAACGCGACCCGCAAGCGCCTCAACGACGAGCCCAAGCGCATCGTCGCCTTCGAGGGGCTCGAGAACACCCGCCCCCTGCTCGGCTCGGGCCTCACCCGCGGCAAGGCCGCCCAGCTCGACAACCTCGCCTTCCAGGCCGCCCGCAAGATCGAGGCCTGGCTACGCGAGAACCCCTCCTGGTTCGAGCCCAAGCCGGGGCGCACGCGCGTGCCGTTTCCCCCGCCCGACGGCCCGGCGCCCAGCGGCAACTGACGCTTGAATTTCGGCCGCCGACTGAGTACGAGGCGCGCGACATTGGAACAGGGCCGCTCGCGGCCCCATCAGGGATGAGGCTCCTACGAGATGGCGAAGGCAAAGTTTGAGCGCACGAAGCCGCACGTGAACGTGGGGACGATCGGCCACGTTGACCACGGCAAGACGACGCTGACGGCGGCGATCACCAAGTATTTCGGCGACTTCCAGGCCTACGACAAGATCGACGGCGCGCCCGAGGAGAAGGCGCGCGGGATCACGATCTCGACGGCGCATGTGGAGTACGAGACCGACGCCCGCCACTACGCGCACGTGGACTGCCCCGGCCACGCCGACTACGTGAAGAACATGATCACGGGTGCGGCGCAGATGGACGGCGCGATCCTGGTGGTGTCGGCGGCCGACGGCCCGATGCCGCAGACCCGCGAGCACATCCTTCTGGCCCGCCAGGTGGGCGTTCCGGCGCTGGTCGTGTACATGAACAAGGTCGACCAGGTGGACGACGAGGAGCTTCTGGAGCTCGTCGAGATGGAGATCCGCGAGCTCTGTCGTCCTACGAGTTCCCGGGCGACGACATCCCGATCGTGAAGGGGTCGGCGCTGGAGGCGATGAACGGCGAGAACCCGGAGATCGGCGAGACCTCGATCCGCGAGCTGATGGAGGCGGTCGACAGCTACATCCCGACGCCGGAGCGTCCGGTGGACAAGCCGTTCCTGATGCCGGTCGAGGACGTGTTCTCGATCTCGGGCCGCGGCACGGTGGCCACCGGCCGGATCGAGCGCGGCGTGATCAAGGTCGGCGACGAGATGGAGATCGTCGGTCTGAACAAGAACAAGAAGACGACCTGCACGGGCGTCGAGATGTTCCGCAAGCTGCTCGACCGCGGCGAGGCGGGCGACAACGTCGGCCTGCTGTTGCGCGGCATCGACCGCGAGGGCGTGGAGCGGGGCCAGGTGCTCTGCAAGCCCGGCTCGGTGACGCCGCACACGAAGTTCGAGGCCGAGGCCTACGTGCTGACGAAGGAGGAGGGCGGCCGGCACACGCCGTTCTTCGCCAACTACCGTCCGCAGTTCTACTTCCGCACGACGGACGTGACCGGGACGGTGACGCTGGCCGAGGGCACCGAGATGGTGATGCCGGGCGACAACGTGAGCTTCACGGTTGAGCTGATCGCGCCGATCGCCATGGAGGAGAAGCTGCGCTTCGCCATCCGCGAGGGCGGCCGCACCGTCGGCGCCGGCGTCGTGTCGAAGATCATCGAGTAACCGGCGGCCCTGCCGCAGGATCGGGGGCGCCTTCGGGCGCCCCTTTCGCGTTTCGGGCCCTGCATCCCGCCCTTGCCGTCCCGCGCGACTGCCGCGACTGCGGCGGCGCGCGTGCGGGGGCTCGATGCCCCCGCACGCGCGCACCCCCTTGCCGCTCATGGGGTCGCGCCAGGGCTTGCATCGGCGGACCGGCGCGCGTAATCAGCGGTCGGCCTAGGGGTATAGCTCAGTTGGTAGAGCATCGGTCTCCAAAACCGAGGGTCGTGGGTTCGAGTCCCTCTGCCCCTGCCAGGCACGCCGCCCGATCGGCGCCCCCCGACATGTACCGAAGCACCATTGCGGCCCCGGCAGGATGCCTTGCGGTCCCGACCGTCTTCCCTCTGCCGCCGCGGCGCGCTAGCAACGTCGCAGGAGGGACATGCCGATGAACTGCGTCTTCGTGCAACTGCGCTGCCAGCCCGGCAAGACCTACGACGTCGCGCAGGAGGTCTACCTGCGCGAGATCGCCTCCGAACTCTACTCGACCAGCGGCGATTTCGACCTTCTCGCCAAGATCTACATTCCCGAGGGCGAGGATACGGGCCGCTACCTCAACGACAACCTGCTCGACATTCCCGGCATCGTGCGGTCGCTGACCACGATCACCTTCAAGGCGATCCACACGGGCGGGTCGTGATCCGGGCACTTTCGCGGAGAGCACCATGAAACTCTTGCGCCACGGCGCCCCCGGCGCCGAACGGCCGGGCCTTCTGCACGACGGCGTCGTGCGCGACCTGTCGGGCCAGGTCGACGACATCGCGGGCGAGGTTCTGACGCCCGCCGGCCTCGAGCGGCTGCGTGCGCTCGACCCCGCCACGCTGCCCGAGGTCGCGGCCGACCGGCTGGGTCCCTGCGTCGGCCGCGTCGGCAAGATGGTCTGCATCGGCCTCAACTACTCCGACCACGCCGCCGAGTCGGGCATGGAGGTGCCGAAGGAGCCGATCCTGTTCATGAAGGCCACCAGCGCGATCTGCGGCCCGAACGACGAGGTGCTGATCCCGCGCGGGTCGCACAAGACCGACTGGGAGGTCGAGCTGGGCGTCGTGATCGGGGCCGAGGCGCGCTATGTCGAGCAGGCCGACGCGCTGGCCCACGTCGCCGGCTACTGCATCGTCAACGACGTGAGCGAGCGCGAATTCCAGCTCGAGCGCGGCGGTCAGTGGGTGAAGGGCAAGTCGGCCGACACGTTCGGCCCCGTCGGCCCCTGGCTGGTCACCGCCGACGAGGTCCCAGACCCGCAGGCGCTGGACATGTGGCTCGACGTCGACGGCGCGCGGATGCAGGAGGGCAGCACCGCGACGATGGTTTTCGGAGTGGCCGAGCTCGTCTCCTACGTCAGCCGCTTGATGTCGCTGCAGCCGGGCGACATCATCGCCACCGGCACGCCGCCCGGCGTCGGCCTGGGCAAGAAGCCACCCGTCTTCCTGCGCGCCGGACAGGAGATGCGGCTGGGCATCGAGGGTCTGGGCGAGCAGCGCCAGCGCATCGCCCAGGCCTGAGGCGCGGCGCGCTTGGCCGGCGCGGTCCATATCGGAACCTCGGGGTGGAGCTACGAGCACTGGCTCGGCCGGTTCTATCCCGAGGCGTCCAGGCGCGAGAGCCGGCTGGTCCAGTACGCGCGCACCTTCCGGTCGGTCGAGATCAACGCCAGCTTCTACCGCATGCCGACGCCGCGGGCGATGCAGACCTGGCTCGACCAGACGCCCGACGATTTCGTCTTCACCGCCAAGACCAGCCGCTTCATCACCCACCGCAAGCGCCTGCGCGAGCCCGAGATCCACATCCCGATCTTCTTCGGCCGGATCTCGGCGCTCGCGCCGAAGCTCGGCGCGGTGCTGATCCAGCTGCCGCCCGACTTCGCCTGCGACCTCGACCGCCTGACCGCCTTCTGCGACCTGCTGCCGCCGTTCCGCTACGCGCTCGAGTTCCGGCACGAGAGCTGGTGGACCGAGCCGGTGCTGGACGCCCTGCGCACACGCAACATCGCGTTCTGCCAGTTCCACCTGGCCGGCCGCGAGACGCCGCCGATCGTCACCGCCGATTTCGTCTATCTGCGCCTGCACGGGCCCGGCGCCGCCTACCAGGGCTCCTATTCCGACGAGACGCTGCGCCTGTGGCAAGGGCGGATCGAGGGCTGGACGGCCGAGGGGCGCGACGTCTTCGTCTACTTCGACAACGACGAGAAGGCCTACGCCGCCGAGGACGCGCTGAGGCTCCAGACGTGGATTGGCGGCGGCTAGGGCACCCCTCCGGCCTGGGCAGGCGCCGGGCCTCGCAAGGTTCGCGTCGCTGCGGTCCGGGCACCTTTCGGCCAAGCCGAGACTTCGACGCCAGACCGCGCTGACCAAAGGCTGCAGCTGGAACTTAAGGCGCTGGGTCGACAGGGACGGTTCCGCCTCATCGTCCCGTTCGCAACGCGCGGAAAAGGGAGCGGTGCCGCTTCTCGTGACACTGTCACGGATGGCCAGGCCCGGCCGCCCCGCGTCTCGTCGCGCCACGCGAAAGGTCCGCGACCCGTCACGTCGCCCCGTGCGCCAGCGCCGCGCCCGCAGGGTGCGGCGCCCGGCCCAACGCCCGGAGCCAGCGCGGCAGCGCGCAGCCCGGGGGCGGGAGAGCCCCTGCCGTGTCCGCGTTGGCCGCTCAGAGCCCCTTGTTGCGGTAGCTCGCGGCGACACGCTCGATCGCCACGATGTAGGCGGCGGTGCGCAGGTCGTGCACGTCGTCGCGCTGGTGCCAGACCTCGCGCATGTGCTGGTAGCCGGTGCGCATGGTGTCGTCGAGGCCGGAGCGGACCAGCTCGAGCTCGTCGGCCCCGCGCAGGTAGTCGCGCTTGAAGTTCGGCGACAGCTCCCAGCCCAGCTCCTTGTCGGCCGACAGCCGCTCGAGCTCGTCGACGATCAGCCTGTGGCGCCGCTCCTCGGCGCGGCGCTGCATCCGGCCGAAGCGGATGTGGCTCAGGTTCTTGACCCATTCGAAATAGCTCACCGTCACGCCGCCCGCGTTGGCGTACATGTCGGGAATGATGACGCAGCCGCGGTCGCGCAGGATCTCGTCGGCGCCCGCGGTGATCGGCCCGTTGGCCGCCTCGATGATCAGCGGCGCCTTGATGTCGGCCGCATTCTGCCGGTTGATCACCCCCTCGAGGGCCGCCGGGACCAGGATGTCGCATTCGTGCGTCAGCAGCTCGTTGCCCGCCTCGACGTGGCGCGCGTGCGGGTAGCCGGCGACGCCGCCCGTCTCCATCAGGTGCGCGCGCACCGCCTCGACGTCGAGGCCGTCCTCGTCCACCAGCGCCCCGTCGCGCTCGATGACGGCGATGATCCGGCACTCGTCCTCCTCGGCCAGGAACTTGGCCGCGTGGTAGCCCACGTTGCCCAGCCCCTGCACGATCACCTTCTTGCCGGCGAGGGTGCCGCTCAGGTTGGCGGCCTTCACGTCATCGGCGTGGCGGAAGAACTCGCGCAGGGCGTACTGCACGCCGCGCCCGGTGGCCTCGACACGGCCCGCGATGCCGCCCGCGTTCAGCGGCTTGCCGGTGACGCAGGCGCGCGCGTTGATGTCGGTGGTGTTCATCCGCTGGTACTGGTCGGCCATCCAGGCCATCTCGCGCTCGCCCGTGCCCATGTCGGGGGCAGGGACGTTCTGCGCGGGGTTGATCAGGTCGCGCTTGGCCAGTTCGTAGGCGAAGCGCCGGGTGATCAGCTCCAGCTCGCGCTCGTCGTATTGCCGCGGGTCGATGCAGAGCCCGCCCTTGGCGCCGCCATAGGGCACCTCGGCCAGCGCGCACTTGTAGGTCATCAGCGCCGCCAGCGCCTCGACCTCGTCCTGGTTGACCGACGGCGCGTAGCGGATGCCGCCCTTGACCGGCTCCATGTGTTCGGAATGGACCGAGCGGTAGCCGACGAAGGTCTGGATCTGCCCGCGCAGCCGGACGCCGAACCGGACCGTATAGGTGGAGTTGCAGACCCTGATCTTCTCTTCGAGCCCCGGCGAGATGTCCATCAGGCTCGCCGCGTGGTTGAACATCAGGTCGACTGACTGTCGGAATGTCGGCTCGGCGGTTGTCGCGTCCATTTATGTCTCTCCCTGGGCGGACGGGATCGCCCCAGCGGGATTCCCGTCTGGGGGCTAAGGTATCACGAACGGGCAGGGTTCCGTGAAGAGGCGCCGGTGGTGGCGCTAGGGGCGCCGCTCGGCCAGCATCAGCGACAGCATCTCGGCCATGTGCCGCGCCTGATGGTTGCCGGTGACGCCGCCGATGCCGACCCGGCGGCCGATGCGCCACCAGAGGCCGGGCGCCCAGCCGCGCGGGCCGGGCCGCGCAAGGCGGATCAGGAAGCCGCCCGAGGGCTTGAAGGCGAAGGTGCCGCGCTCGACCCTCTCGATCTCGGCCAGCGGCAGCGACAGGCGGCCTGCCGTGTCGCGCAGCCCCTCGGGGCTGAGCTCGAGCCTGGCCTGCGTCGCACGGCGCACCGCCTCGCCCAGCCAGAGCGCCCCGCCGCCCGCACCGAGCAGGAACAGCCGCCAGCCCAGGGCCGCGGGCGGTGCCGCCAGCGCCACCCAAACCAGCAGCAGGCCGAGCGCCACCAGCATACCGACGCCCGTCAGCCGTCGCAGCGGCGAGGGGGCGAGCACGGCGAGCGGCGGCGCGGGGGAGTCGGCGAATGGCATCGCAGCCCCTTACCTCCGCCCCGTGCCGAGGTCGAGACGCGGCCCACGCCTTGCGCCGCCGTCGCCCGCGCCGCTATCGTCCGGCGATGGCGACGGGATGGATCGAGAGCAGGGCGGCCGCGCGGGCCGGCATCGCGGCGGTGCTGGTGCTGGCGGCGGCCTGCGCGCCCGTACCGGGCCCGGCTCCGGCCGAGGCCGACGCGCCCTGGCCCAGGCTGGTGCCCCTCGAGGAGATCGTGGCGCAGGAGGCGGCCGTGGGCCCGCGCGACGCCGGGGCCGAGGCGCTGGCCCGCCGCGCCGAGGCGCTGCGCCGCCGTGCCGAGGCGCTGCGCGCGCGGGGCGCGCCGACGCCCTCCGCCGCCGCGGGAGGCTGAGCGCCGCCACGAGATCGTGCGGCCCGCGCCACAATCCGGCCACATTGTCCGCGCAACCAGAGGGATGAACCGAAGCCGTCTGTCGAGCGAGGACATGATCATCGGCCGGATCCGGAACTTCCTGCAACGGGATGAAGAGGGCGCGGCCTCGATCGAGACCGTCATCCTGATGCCGCTGTTCCTGGTGGTGCTGGCCGCGATCGTCGAACTCGACGATGATCTTCTACGGTCAGGCGCAGGTGCTGCGCGTGGTGCAGGACGCCAACCGCAGCCTGTCGATCGGCCGGATCACCACCGTCGAGGAGGCCGAGAGTTTCGTGACCTCGGCGCTCGCAGATCTGGGCCCGGCGATCCAGGTGACCTCGGTGGTCGAGGGCGGCGTGGTGACGACCGACGTGACCGTACCGGCCAGCGACCTGCAAATTCTGGGCACGTTCGACCTCTTCGACGGCCTCGTGCTGCGGATCTCGGCGCAGCATCTGCTCGAGGTCTAGCATGGCGCGCCGCCTCCACCGCCTGCATGCGCTCGGCGCCGCGTTGCGCCGATGGCTGATGGCCGAGCACGGGTCGGTCACGATCATGACGCTGTTCTTCCTGCCCACGGTCCTGATGGTGGGCGGGCTGGCGCTGGACGTGGCCAACGCCATGCGGATGCGCACCCTGCTGCAGGTGACGGCCGACGCCGCCGCCCATGCCGCGCTCTACACGCGCGAGTTCGGGACGCTCGAGGAGGCGCGCGACGCGGCGATGGGGATCGTCGAGCACGCGCTGCCCGATGAGGTGAACGGCGACGTCGTCCGCCCCGACGACATCCGTTTCGGCATCTGGGACGCCGAGCAGCTCCGCTTCATCGAGGACGCCAACAGCAAGTCGGCCGTCTGGATCGATCTCAGCCGCGTCGTCGAGCGCGACAATGGCGTCGCGACCTGGCTGCTCAAGATGACCGGGTTCGAGCACTGGTCGATCGTGCGCGCCGCGGTGTTCGAGACCTATGTTCCGACCTGCTTCCGCGAGGGTTTCGTCGGCGAGGGCCTCGTCGATCTGCGCAGCAACAACGAGTTCTACAACGGCTTCTGCATCCACTCGAACGATCATGTCGAGCTGCAGCAGAACAACTATTTCGAGGACGGGACCGTGGTCTCGATGCCCGACAGCGGCACGATCGTGCTGCCGGCCTCGGGCTTCGACAAGAACGAGGGGCTCGAGCAGGCGCTGCGCGACGGCTCGTACCGGATCCGGGTGCTGAACCGCCTGGCGCAGATCGTCGACGAGGTCGGGCTCTACGGATCGGACTGGATGCCGGACTACGTGAGCGCTGCGGCGCCGGTGACGATCGACCCGAAGAAGGCGGCGGCGGGCGATTTCGTGCCGGGACGGATCCATACCGCGACCTGCGGCGGCAAGGGTACGCTGACGCTGCCTGGCACGCTGCTGCGCGACATGGTGATCGTCACCGACTGCGACGTGACCTTCGGGTCGGGCGCCACGCTCGAGAACGCGGTGGTCGCGACGTCCAGCACCGACGCGAAGTCGGTCACCGCAAGCGCTGGCCTGCAGATCGGGCGAGACGACGACTGCGCCGAGGACGGCGGCGCGCAGGTCCTGACGCTGGGCGGGTTCGAGGTCGCCTCGAAGCTGTCGATGTTCGGCGGCCAGGTGATCGCGGCGGGCGACATCCAGTTCGCCGCCAATGCCGACGGGATCGAGGGCGCCTCGATGATCGCGGGCGGCCAGATCTCGGGCACGTCGAACATGACCATGGGCTTCTGCGGCAACGGGATGGAGCGCAATTTCGAGGTGGACTACTTCCGCCTCGTGCTCTGAATCCCCGGGGCCTAGTGGCGCACGTCGAAGCCCTCGGGCGGGTGCGCATCCGGCGCCTCGTGCACGTCGACCCCGTCGACCGAGGCGAGTGTCGGGCCCTTGCGCAGCTCGCCCACCATCTCCTGCACCGCGACGGGCGGCCCGACCAGCAGCGCGGCGACCGATCCGTCCGCCTCGTTGCGGACCCAGCCGCGCAGCCCGCGCCGCAGCGCCTCGTCGCGCGTCCAGGCGCGAAAGCTCACCCCCTGAACCCGCCCGGTGATCCGCACCCGAACCGAGGATTGCGCCTGCGCCATGGTCCGCCTCCGCCTCTCGCCCTGCTGAGGCTCAGGGTAGCCGGCGCCCCCGGGCCGGCAAGGTGGCGCGGTGCGTTGCCCAAGGCGGCCGAAGCTGCTTTGCTGCCGGGAAACGGAGGGGGCGCGGATGCGGTACTCGGCCTTGAGCCTGATCGACGGCGCGGTCCGCGGGGCGCGGGCGCTGCGCCCGCTCTGGCGCAACCCGGCGCCGCGGCAGGTCTACGACATCGTCCTGATCGGCGGCGGCGGGCACGGGCTCTCCACCGCCTACTACCTGGCAAAGGAGCACGGCGAAGGCAGCGTCGCGGTTCTGGAGAAGGGCAAGCTGGGGCTGGGCAATGTCGGTCGCAACACGACCATTGTGCGCGCCAACTACATGCTGCCCGGCAACTCCGAGTTCTACAGCCACTCGCTCAAGCTGTGGGAGGGGCTGGAGGCCGAGTTGAACTTCAACGTCATGCACAGCCAGCGCGGGGTGATCCAGCTCGCCCATTCCGACGGGCAGATGCACGCCTTCGCGCGGCGGGGCAACATGATGGCGGCGCAGGGCGATGACGCGGTGCTGCTGGGGCGCGACGAGGTTCGGACGCTGCTGCCTTATCTCGACTACGAGACGACGCGGTTCCCGATCTATGGCGGGCTGCTGCATCCGCGGGGCGGCACGGCGCGGCACGACGCGGTCGCCTGGGGCTATGCGCGGGCGGCCGACCGGCTGGGCGTGGACCTGATCCAGGATTGCGAAGTCACCGGCATCGACATCGAGGGCGGCCGCGTGCGCGGCGTCCAGACGAGCCGCGGCGCGATCCGGGCGCGCAGGGTCGGCATCGTGGTGGCCGGACGGTCGAGTCAGGTGGCGGCGATGGCGGGTCTCGACCTGCCGATCGAGAGCCATGTGCTGCAGGCCTTCGTCACCGAGGGGCTGAAGCCCGTCATCGACCACGTGATCAGCTACGGGATGGGGCACTTCTACATCAGCCAGTCCGACAAGGGCGGGCTGGTCTTCGGCGGCGACCTGGACTTCTACCCGTCCTACGCCGCCCGGGGAAACCTGCCGCGCGCCGAGCAGGTGACGGAGGCGGCGATGACGCTGATGCCGGCGATCGGCCGGGCCCGCGTGCTGCGTTCGTGGGGCGGGATCATGGACATGACCCCCGACGGCAGCCCGATCATCGACCGCACACATGTGGACGGGCTCTATCTGGACGCCGGCTGGTGCTACGGCGGGTTCAAGGCGGTGCCGGCGTCGGGCTTCGCCTTCGCCCATCTGATCGCCACCGACCGGCCGCACCCGACCGCGGCGCGCTACCGGCTGGACCGGTTCCGGCGCGGCCACCTGCTCGACGAGGAGGGCACAGGCAGCCAGCACAACCTCCACTGAGGCTGCGGTGCGGGGTTAACTAAGTGCTTGGAAACCCGTTGGTTAAGCCCGGCCCGCGGCGGCAGGATGGCGACCTCTTCAAAGGATCGCCAGAGGCGCCGGATGAATCTCTCACCGCTGGTTGTGGCCGTGCTGCTGGCGGCGGCGTTGCCCGCCGAGGCGGCGTCCCTGCGCGGCACCGAGCCGCTCGATGCGTCCGCCCCGTCGCACATCGTCGTGCTGCAGACGTTCTCGCAGACCTTGCCCGTGGCCGATCCGCACCGGCTCGGGCCCGGCGGCCGTGCGCCGGATCCGCTCGATGCGTCGACCGGGCACGCGATGTGGGATCCGCTCGGGGCGGGCTGCATCGACGGCGGAGGTGAGGACGACCCGTTTCCGGTGGGCAAGGGCGCGCTGCGCGCGGCCCCGTTCTGCCTGGCGCAGCCCTGCGCCCGCAGCCTCACCGAGGAGGAGCTGTCGTTCCAGGTGGTCGGCCGGCCGCTGCGGCCGGGCGAGTGGGACACCTACGTCACCCGCTATGCCGAGGCGTGCCGCCAGGACGCGGTCTGGCCGGTCGAGCGTCCGGTGCCCGAGTGGGTGGCGCTGGTGGGTGACGACGAGCCGAACGCGGCCGACCCGGTGCCGGCGGGGCCGGTGACGGCCTCTCTGAGCCCCGGCGGAGGAGGCCGGCCGGTGGCGGGCGGGGGCACAGGCGGTCCGCTGACGAGCGCGTTCCTTCCCCGGCCGCGGGACGACCGGCCGCGCGACGACCTCCCGCCGCCGCCGGGCAGTCTCGACGACCCGCGGCCCGAGAAGGTGTTCCCCGAGCCTCCACCGCCGGTGGTGCCCCTGCCGCCCGCGCTGCCGCTCTTCGCAGCCGCCCTCGCCACCGGCCTCGTCTTCGGGCGCAGGCGCGGCTGACCCCATTTTCGCGTCGCGAGGCTCTGGGCGGCGCGGCGAACCCGCCCCAGCCGCGCCGGCCCCTCCGTGTAGCGAAACGGGATGGGCGCCCTGCGCCGCCGGGCCGCTCGCCTCCGAAAGTCACGGCGCTCGTACGGGGCGCCCGTGACGGCCTCTGCCCGCGCCGGTGGGGCTCGGCTGGTGGGATGCCGACCTGCGTGGGCTCGATCGCCGGCAGTGCACCGAGGTGGGGTGCCGGGCGGCCAGTCGCGCCTGGCCCCTTGCGCGACGCTGGTGATCCTTCCGGTTTCCGGGCCGCTGCGGCCGCCGGGCGACGTCGCGCCGCGCGAGGGCGCGTGAGCGGAGACCATCGCCGTCGGCGCGGGAGGCTGCAGGCGCCCGGCGACAGGACGGGGGATGGCTTGCGCGGGGCGCTCGGGGCCGGCAGAGTTCGCGGGCACGATCCGGGCCAGGCGGAGGGGGCGCGATGCGGATACCATGTCCACTCTGCGGCGAACGGGATCGACGCGAATTCTACTGCATGGGCGCGGCGACCTACCTCGACCGTCCGGACACCGGGGCCGACCCCGGCGCATGGGACGCCTACCTGCATCTGCGCGCGAACCCTGCCGGCCCCTCGCGCGAGCTCTGGCGCCACGAGGGTGGGTGCGGCGCGTGGCTGATCGTCGAGCGCGACACGACCGACCATGCGGTCGCCGGCGCGCGCCTCGCCGCGGGGGCCGGGGCGTGAGCGGCGCGGGCCGCCTGCCGCTCTGCCCGCGGCATTGCGACGGGCGGGGCGCGGCATGAGGCTGGCCCGGGGCGGTCGGATCGCGCGCGACCGTCCGGTCGCCTTCACCTTCGACGGCCGGACCTTCCAGGGCCTTGGCGGCGACACGCTGGCCTCGGCGCTGCTGGCGTCGGGGGTGCGGCTGGCGGGGCGGTCGTTCAAGTACCACCGGCCGCGCGGCATCTACACCGCCGGCCCCGAGGAGCCGAACGCGCTTGTCACGGTCGGCGTGGGCGCGGCGCGAACGCCGAACGTGCGGGCGACGGTGCAGGAGGTCTGGAACGGCCTCGTGGCCGAGAGCCAGAACCGCTGGCCATCGCTGCGCTACGACCTGCTGGGGGCCAACGACGCGCTGGCGCCGTTCCTTGGGGCGGGCTTCTATTACAAGACGTTCATGTGGCCGCGCCGGGCGTGGGAGGGGCTCTACGAGCCGGCGATCCGGCGCGCGGCGGGCCTCGGCCGGCTGTCCGGCGCCGCCGACGACGCGCCGTCCGAGGCCGCCTTCGCCCATTGCGACCTGCTGGTGATCGGGGCGGGGCCTGCGGGGCTGGCCGCCGCGCTGCGCGCCGGGCGGGCGGGCGCTGACGTGATCCTGGCCCACGAGGACTTCCTGCCTGGCGGACGGCTTCTGGCCGAGACCGACGCGCTCGACGGTGGTCCGGCCCACGAATGGGCGGCGCAGGCGGTGGCCGAGCTGGCGGCGATGGACAACGTGCGCCTGATGCCGCGAACCACTGTCGTCGGCGCCTACGACCAGCGGCACCTTCGGCGCGCTCGAGCGGGTGTCGCAGCACCTCCCGCCGGCCGAGGGGCGGCCGCTCGACTGCTTCTGGCGCATCGTGGCGCGGCGGGCGGTGCTGGCCAGCGGCGCGATCGAGCGCGGCATCGCGTTCCCCGGCAACGACCGGCCGGGGGTGATGCTGGCCTCGGCGGTGCGCGCCTACGTCAACCGCTGGGCGGTGGCGCCGGGGCGCGACGTGGCGGTCTTCGGGTGCAACGACGACGTGCAGCGGACCGTCGCGGACCTTCTGGCGGCGGGCGTGCGCGTGGCCGCCATCGTCGACCCGCGTCCCGACGCGCCCGAGCATCCGCACCTGCCGGTCCATCGCGGCGTGGTGGCGGGCACGTCGGGGCGTCTGGGCCTGCGCTCGATCCTGGTGCGCGGACGCGACGGGGGCGAGAGCCGCGTCTTCGCCGATTGCCTGGCCGTGGCGGGAGGGTGGAATCCGACGCTGCACCTGACTTGCCATACCGGCGGCCGCCCCCGCTGGCACGACGGCATCGCCGCGTTCGTGCCAGACCGGGGTGTGCCTGGTCTGATCCCCGCCGGTGCCGCGCGCGGTGTGTTCGACACCGCCGGCTGCCTCGCCGACGGTGCGCGAGCGGCGGGCGAGGCGCTGGAGGCGCTGGGGATCCCGGCGCCCGATATCGAGTTGCCCGAGGCCGACGTGGCGCCGGACTGGCGCGTCGCACCGCTCTGGCAGGTGAAGGGGAGGGGGCGCGCCTTTCTCGACTTGCAGAACGACGTCACCACCAAGGACGTGGCCGCCGCCGCGGCCGAGGGGCTGGGGGCGGCCGAGCACATGAAGCGGTGGACGACGCAGGGCATGGCCACCGACCAGGGCAAGACCTCGAACGTCAACGCGCTGGCGGTGCTGGCCGACGTGACGGGGCGCACGATCCCCGAGACCGGAATCACCACGTTCCGGCCGCCCTACACGCCGGTGCCGATCGCGGCGATGGGCGCGGGCGGGCGCGGTGCGGCCTTCGCGCCGCGGCGTCGCGCGCCCTCGCACGCGGCGGCGATCGAGCGCGGGGCGCCGATGGTCGAGGCGGGGTTGTGGCACCGCGCGGCCTACTTCCCGCGCCCGGGCGAAAGCCACTGGCGCCAGTCCTGCGACCGCGAGGTGCGGGCCGTGCGCGAGGCGGTGGGGGTGGCCGACGTCTCGACCCTGGGCAAGATCGAGGTGGTCGGGCCGGATGCGGGCGCGCTCCTGGACTTCGTCTACACGGACGGATGAGCACCCTGGCGCCGGGGCGCATCCGCTACGGCCTGATGCTGCGCGAGGACGGCCACGTCATGGACGACGGTACCTGCGCGCGTCTGGACGACGAGCGGTTCCTGCTGAGCACCACCACCGCGGCGGCGGGCGGGGTGATGCGGCATCTGGAATTCGTCCGCCAGTGCCTGCGGCCGCAGATGGACGTGCGTCTTGCCGACGTCACCGACCACTGGGCGCAATTCGCAGTGGCCGGCCCGCGGGCGGCGCGGCTTCTGGCGCTGGTGCTCGACGAGCTGCCACCCGTGGGTTTCATGGGCCACGCGCCGGTCGCGGTCGGCGGGGCCGCGGGGCGGCTCTTGCGGATCTCGTTCTCGGGCGAGCTGGGCTACGAGCTGGCGGTGCCGGCACGATGGGGCGAGGCACTGTGGCGGCTGCTCGTGGCGCAGGCCGAAGGCCTGGGCGGCGCGGCCTACGGGATGGAGGCGATGGACGTGCTCAGGATCGAGAAGGGCTTCCTGACCCATGCCGAGATTGACGGGCGGACCACGGCCGACGACCTGGGCCTTGGCCGCCTGGTCGCCGACAAGGACTGCATCGGCAAGGCGGCGGCGGGGCGCGAGGGGCTGGTCGACCCCGAGCGGGCGCAGCTCGTGGGGCTGCGCGGGGTGGGGCGCGACGACGTGCCGGCGGCGGGCGCGCTGATCGTCGAGGCGGACGCGGCGTTTTCGGCCGAGACGGTCGAGGGGCACGTGACCTCGGCCTGCGTCTCGCCGACGCTGGACGCGCCGATTGCGCTGGCGCTGCTGCGGGCGGGCCGCGCGCGGCACGGCGAGCGGGTACGCCTGGTCGATCCGATGCGCGGAACGGAGGCGCATTGCTTTGTCGTGCCACCCGTATTTCACGACCCCGAGGGCCTGCGCGCCCGCGCCGAGCCGGAGCCGACGGATGCGTGAGGCGAGACAGGCGCGCGCAGGTGCAGGGTCGCTTCCACGCGGAGGACGGACGTGACGCGGCTGGTGGAACGAGCGGCGGTGGCAGAAGTGCTGCCGCGCCGCCGGGGCGGCGTCACGCTCGAGGCGGTCGAGACGGGGCCCGTGACCCTGCTTCTCGCCTATCCCGGCGCCGCCGGCCGCGTGGATGCGGCGCTGCGTGACGGCCACGGTGTGGGCTGGCCCGCGCCGAACCGGGCAGAGACGGCCGAGGGCCTGCGCCTGGTGTGGGCGGGCCTCGACGCCGCGCTGGCGCTGGGCGCGCGCCCGACGCCGGAAGGGGCTGCGGCAATCGATCAGTCCGACGCCTGGGCCGCGCTCGCCCTGCGGGGGACGCGCGCGTGGCAGGTGCTGGCGCGGCTCTGCCCGCTGGACCTGCGGCCTCACGTTTTCGCGCCGGGCGCGGCGGCGCGCTCGCTTCTGGGGCATATCGAAGCGGTGTTCGTGGCCGAGGCGGACGGGGTGACGATCCTGGTGCCGCGGTCGATGGCCGATCATGCGGTCGACGACATCGACCGCGCCATGCGCGGCCTCGCCGCCCGGCCCTGATCCGCCCGGGGCGGCGCTGGACAGTATGGCGGGGGCGCCGGATACTCCGCCCATGAGTTTGCCCCCCGGTTTCCTCGACGAATTGCGCAGCCGCACGAGCCTGGCTCAGGTGGTGGGCCGCAAGGTCATGTGGGACGCGCGCAAGTCGAACCAGGGCAAGGGCGACATGTGGGCGCCGTGCCCGTTCCACCAGGAAAAGACGGCGAGCTTCCACGTCGATGACCGCAAGGGGTTCTACTACTGCTTCGGCTGCCATGCGAAGGGCGACGCGATCGGCTTCGTGCAGGAGACCGAGAACGTGGGCTTCATGGAGGCGGTCGAGATCCTCGCGCGCGAGGCGGGGATGCCGATGCCCGCGCGCGATCCGCAGGCGCAGGAGAACGCGCCGACCGCCGCACCGAGCTGGCCGAGGTGATGGAGCAGGCGGTGCAGCTACTACCGCCTGCAGCTCAGGACCGGCGCGGCGGCGGCCGCGCGCGACTACCTTGCGCGGCGCGGCCTGGACGACGCAGCGCAGGAGCGGTGGGAGATCGGCTTCGCGCCCGACAGTCGGCAGGGGCTCTGCGGAACACCTGACCGGGCAGGGGCGTGCCGCTGGACCTGATCGTGGCGGCGGGCCTTGCGGCGCGCGCCCGAGGGCGGCGGCGGCCCTACGACCGGTTCCGCGGCCGCATCATCTTCCCGATCCGCGACGCGCGCGGGCGCTGCATCGCCTTCGGCGGCCGGGCGATGGACCCGAACGCGCGGGCGAAGTACCTCAACTCGCCCGAGACCGAGCTCTTCGACAAGGGGCGCAGCCTCTACAACCACGGCCCCGCGCGCGAGGCGGCGGGCAAGGGCCAGCCGCTGATCGTGGCCGAGGGCTACATGGACGTGATCGCGCTGGCCGAGGCCGGGTTCGGCGCCGCGGTGGCGCCGCTCGGCACCGCGGTCACCGAGGATCAGCTGCGCGCTGCTCTGGCGGATCCCGCCCGAGCCGGTGGTCGCGCTCGACGGCGACACGGCGGGCCTGCGCGCGGCGATGCGGCGTGATCGACCTGGCGCTGCCGCTGCTGGAGGCCGGGCAGGTCGCTGCGCTTCTGCCTGCTGCCCGAGGGGCAGGACCCCGACGACCTGATCCGGGCCGAGGGGGCGCGCGGCGATGCGGCGGCTGGTCGACGGCGGCGCAGCCGATGGTGACGCTGCTGTGGCGGCGCGAGACCGAGGGGCGCGAGTCTTCGACAGCCCCGAGCGGCGCGCGGCGCTCGACCGCGACCTGCGCGCGGCGCTGAAGACGATCGCCGACCCGTCGATCCGCCGCCATTACGGCGACGAGATCGCGCGGCTGCGGCGCGAGCTGTTCGGCGGCCGCGGCGGCCGCAGCGCAGCCAGGGCAGCAAGGGCGCGGCGGCGCCGCCGAGCCGGCAGGCGCCGATGGCCGCAGACCCGCGCCTCGGTCCTGGCGGCCGGCCGGCGACACGGCCGGCGACGAGCTTGCGCGAGGCGGTGATCCTGGCGGCGCTGATGACGCATCCGGCGCTGCTGCCGCGATTCGAGGGCGAGCTCGAGCGGCTGGACGCCGACCGCGCCCGACCACGCGTGCGGTGCGCGAGGCGCTGCTGCGCCGATGACCGACGACGCCGCCCGACGCGTTGCGGACGCGACTCGAGTCGCGTCTGGGCGCGGAGGCCCTTGAAAAGCTGTTCGCGCCCCGCCATGTGCACGATCGCGCCGCCGGTCCGGCACCCGATGACGACGATCTTGCCGCACTGTGCCTGGCCGAGGAGCTTGCGAAGCTCGACGCGCGGCGCGGCGCGCGGCGCGAGATCGCCGAGGCCGTCGAGAGATCCGGACGGGGCCGACGAGGGGCTGACCTGGCGGCTGGGGCAGGCGGCCGAGGCGCTGGACGCGACCGGGCGGCTGCGTCGCGAGGACGGCGGACCGAATTCGAGGTGGCGCCGAACGGCGTGCGCCTCGACAGGGGCGAGCGGGAGAAGGCGCGCGACGGCTGCTCGACGCGATCGACTTCACGCGGCCCGGACGCCGCGCGCCATTGACCCGCCGGCATGGTCCGCCGACGGTAATTGTGGGTAAACGGGTTTGCGAATCGCGATGCCGCACTATTGATTTCGGGGCATTCGCTCGAATCAGCCTGCTCGAAGGAGTGCCGCATGGCCGCCAAGGACACCGACGACCGCAAGACCGGACGAGCAGGACGGCGAGGTGATGCTCGACATGAGCCAGGCGCCGGTCAAGAAGATGATCGCCGACGCCAAGGAGCGCGGCTACATCACCTACGACCAGCTGAACCAGGTGCTGCCGCCCGAGCAGGTGTCGCTCGGAGCAGATCGAGGACGTGATGTCGATGCTGTCGGAGATGGGCATCAACGTCATCGAGGACGACGAGGCCGAGGACGACGAGAAGTCGGGTCGACCGAGGTGGTCGAGACCTCGAACCTCGCGCGAGGTCGCGGTCGCCCAGACCGACGAGCGAGAAGCTCGACCGCACCGACGACCCGGTGCGGATGTACCTGCGCGAGATGGGCTCGGTCGAGCTGCTGTCCCGCGAGGGCGAGATCGCCATCGCCAAGCGGATCGAGGCCGGCCGCAACACGATGATCGCGGGCCTCTGCGAAAGCCCGCTGACCTTCCAGGCGATCACCATCTGGCGCGACGAGCTTCTGTCCGAGGACATCCTGCTGCGCGACGTCATCGACCTCGAGACGACCTTCGGCCGCTCGATGGACGAGGATGGCGACGACGAGGCCGGCGTCGGCGAGGCGGTGAACCCGCAGACGCCAACGGCGAGCGACGAAGCGACAAGCGAGCCCGAGCTCGACGCCGACGGCAACCCGATCCAGCGCGAGGACGACGACGACGACGACGAGCAGGCGAACATGTCGCTGGCCGCGATGGAGGCCGCGCTGAAGCCGCGCGTGCTCGAGACGCTGGACCGGATCGCCGCGACTACGCGCAGCTGGCCGAGATGCAGGACGCGCGGATGTCGGCCACGCTGAACGAGGACGGCTCGTTCTCGGACGAGGCGAGGAGGCGCAGTACCAGAAGCTGCGCTCCGAGATCGTCGAGCTGGTGAACGAGCTGCACCTGCACAACAACCGGATCGAGGCGCTGATCGACCAGCTCTACGGCATCAACCGCCGGATCATGTCGATCGACAGCGCGATGGTGAAGCTGGCCGACCAGGCCCGCATCAACCGGCGCGAGTTCATCGACGAATATCGCGGCTACGAGCTCGACCCGACCTGGCTCGACCGGATGGCCGAGAAGCCGGGCCGCGGCTGGCAGGCGCTCGATCGAGCGCTCGGCCGACAAGGTCGAGGAGCTGCGCGCCGAGATGGCGCAGGTCGGCCAGTATGTCGGCGTCGACATCAGCGAGTTCCGCCGCATCGTCCAGCAGGTCCAGAAGGGCGAGAAGGAGGCGCGGCAGGCCAAGAAGGAGATGGTCGAGGCGAACCTGCGCCTGGTGATCTCGATCGCCAAGAAATACACCAACCGCGGGCTGCAATTCCTTGATCTCATTCAGGAAGGCAACATCGGCCTGATGAAGGCCGTGGACAAGTTCGAGTACCGCCGCGGCTACAAGTTCTCGACCTACGCGACGTGGTGGATCCGGCAGGCGATCACCCGCTCGATCGCCGACCAGGCGCGCACCATCCGCATCCCGGTCCACATGATCGAGACGATCAACAAGCTGGTGCGCACCGGCCGCCAGATGCTGCACGAGATCGGCCGCGAGCCGACGCCCGAGGAGCTGGCCGAAAAGCTGCAGATGCCGCTCGAGAAGGTCCGCAAGGTGATGAAGATCGCCAAGGAGCCGATCTGCCTCGAGACGCCGATCGGCGACGAGGAGGACAGCCAGCTCGGCGATTTCATCGAGGACAAGAACGCGATCCTGCCGCTCGACAGCGCGATCCAGGAGAACCTGAAGGAGACGACGACGCGGGTTCTGGCCGCGCTGACCCCGCGCGAGGAGCGGGTGCTGCGGATGCGCTTCGGCATCGGCATGAACACCGACCACACGCTGGAAGAGGTCGGCCAGCAGTTCAGCGTCACCCGCGAACGGATCCGCCAGATCGAGGCCAAGGCGCTGCGCAAGCTGAAGCACCCGAGCCGGTCGCGCAAGCTGCGCTCGTTCCTCGACCAGTAGGGGGCGCCCGGGCTGCAGGTTGACCGCGGCCCGGGGGAAAAAGTAGAACATCGGCGCAAGGGAGTGCGCCGATGTCCGATCTCGATCCGTCCGTTCTCGTCGTCGCGCTGGCCGTGGCCGTGGCAGTCGCCCTGGCGCTGTTGCTGGCGCTGAGGTCGGCGCGCGCCGCGCTGAGCCAGGCCAGGGGCGAGCGGGACGAGGGCCTGCGGCAGGTCGAGCGGCACCTGGCGCGGCTGGAACATCAGGACGACACGCTGACGGTGATGCGCGCCGACCTGGACGCGGCGCGGCGCAGCCATGCCGAGGCCGAGGCCGCCCGTGGCGAGGCCGCCGCCGCTTCGGCCAAGCTGCAGGAGGCGGTCGACCGGCTGGAGCGCGCGGCCGAGACCGCCCGCGAGGAGCACGCCGGGCTGACCCAGCGCCATCGCGAGCTGCAGGAGCGTCATGGCGAGCTGCAGTCGGCCCATTCCCGCCTCGAGGCCGACACCGACGGCAAGCTCGCCTCGGCCAGGCGCGAGGTCGAGGCGCTGAAGGAGCTGCGCGAGGAGATGTCGCGCCGCTTCGAGGAGCTGGCGCGCGACACCCTGCGCCGCACCGGCGCGGACTTTTCCAAGTCGCACACCGAGAAGCTGAACGAGCTGCTGACGCCGTTTCGCGAGCATGTGGGCCGCTTCGAGGAGGAACTGCGCAAGGTGCATGGCGCGGCCGACCAGGAACGGGCGCGCCTGAGCCAGCAGATCACCATGCTGACCACCCAGTCCGAGAGCATCCGGTCCGAGGCGGCCAACCTCACCCGCGCGCTCAAGGGCGACAAGCAACGCCAGGGGGCGTGGGGCGAGATGATCCTGGAGCGGATCCTCGAGGCGTCGGGGCTGGAGCGCGGCACCCACTACGTCGTGCAGGAAAGCCGCGCGCGACGAGGAGGGGGGCGCTGGCGGCCGGACGTCGTGGTGAAGATGCCGCGCGACAAGTCGCTGGTGATCGACAGCAAGGTGAGCCTGGTCGCCTACGAGGCGGCGGTGAACGCGGAGACCGAGGAGGAGCGCGCGGCCCACCTGCGGGACCATGCCGCGGCGGTCCGGCGGCACATCGACCAGCTTGCGGCCAAGGGGTACCACGCGCTCGACGCCGGGACGGTCGACTACGTGCTGATGTTCATGCCGATCGAGGGCGCGCTTTCCGCCGCGCTGAACGAGGTGGGGGACCTTACCGCCTATGCGGTCTCGAAGGGGGTCGGCGTGATGACGCCAAGCACGCTGATGGTGACCCTGCGCACGGTCGATCACATCTGGACGGTGGAGCGCCGCGAAAGCAACGCCGAGGACATCGCGATCAGGGCCGGGCGGCTTTACGACAAGGTGGCGGGTTTCGTGACCGACATGGACAAGGTGGGCGCGGCGCTGGCCACGGCCACGCGGGCGCATGAGGATGCGATGGGCAAGCTTGCGACCGGCCGCGGCAACGTCCTTGGCCAGATCGACAAGCTGAAGGTGATGGGCGCGCGGACGAACAAGGCGATCCCCGTCGCGTTCGAGCGCGAGGACGAGGGCGACGAGGCGGAGGAGAGGCCCGCGCGTCCGCCCTGGCTCCCCCGATTGAGGGCGCCGTCATCCGCGGCGGCCGACGGGGAGCGCGCGCCATCGACAAGCTGAAGGTGATGGGCGCGCGGACGAACAAGGCGATCGTCGCGTTCGAGCGCGAGGACGAGGGCGACGAGGCGGAGGAGAGGCCCGCGCGTCCTGCCCTGCTCCAGGGCTGCCGTCAGTCGTCGCGGCGGTTCAGCGGCTCGACGTAGAGGTCGTTGACGAGGGTGTAGAGCGCGACGCTGAGCGGGGCGCTGACGATCACGCCCGGCATTCCGAAGACGGCGCCCATGGCGACGAAGGCGAAGATCAGGATCGCGGGCGGCAGCTCGGCCACCTCGCGCTGCGCCAGCGGCAGGATCACGTTCAACTCGAGCTGCTCGATGGCGAAGTAGGTCAGGCCGGTCCACAGCACCATCGACGGGCTGATCGCCATCGCCAGCAGAAGTGCAGGCACCGCCGCCGCGATGGGGCCGATGATCGGCACGAACTCGAGCAGCCCCGCGATCAGGCCGAGCGCGATGGGCGAGGCCAGCCCCAGCGCCCAGGTCGCGCCGGCCACGCCCACGCCCACCACGGCCATCGAGATGAGCTGCGCGCGCAGCCAGCCCTTGAGCGCGTCGCCGGTCCGGTCGAGCGCCTCGCGCAGCCGGTCCTGCCGCGCCGGCGCGATCAGCGAGACGAGACCGTCGCGATAGGACCGCGGGTGGAGCGCGAAGAAGATGCCCGCCGCCACCACCAGCACGAAGGTCGTCACCGCCGCCAGGGCGGTGCCCGACCATGCCGCCAGCCGCCGCGCGAGGTCGCCCATGATGCCGCCGTTGCGCATCGCCTCCTCGGGCAGCCACGAGCCCATCATCCGGTCGAGCTCTTCCAGCGAGCCGGGCATCTGCGCGATGAGCTCCTGCCCCTGGCTCTGCACGGCGGGCATCGCGATCCAGCCGAAGACGCCGAGGACGGCGGCGATGATGGCGCCCGAGCCGAGCACCGCCAGCGTGCGCGACATCCCCGTCCAGCGCCGCAGCGGATCGGCGATCGCGCTGAAGATCACCGCCGCCACGATGCCGGCGAAGACCAGGATCAGGGCGTGCCGGATCTCCCACGCCAGAAACAGCAGCCCCGCGGCCGCCGCCACGATGGCGACGCGGGTGATGAAGCGGTCGCGGGGGGCCGACCGGGTCAGGCCGCCGGGGGGATCGTGGGTCATCCGTTCCTCATGTCGTGCGGTCGCCGCGTCGAAGGATGCAACCGGCCACGCCATGCCGGGGTTCCGCCCCTGGGCGCGCACGACCGCCGCCGGACCACAGGGAGGGCAGCCGGATGAACACGACGTTCACGATCGAGACGCAGGGGCCGGGCCTCTACGAGTTCACCCCGCACGTCGCCCGCTGGGTGCGGGGCGAGGGGCCGCTGACGCTTTTCGTGCGCCACACCTCATGCTCGCTGCTGATCCAGGAGAACGCCGACCCCGACGTCCAGCGCGACCTGCAGGCGTTCTTCGCGCGACTGGTGCCGCGCGCCGATGCGGCGGGGATGGACTATCTGCAGCACAGGGCGGAAGGGGCCGACGACATGCCGGCGCACATCAAGGCGGCGATGATGCCGGTCAGCCTGACGATCCCGGTCGCGGGCGGCCGGATGCAGCTGGGGACGTGGCAGGGGATCTATCTGTTCGAGCATCGCGACCGCCCGCGAAGGCGCGAGGTGGCCGCGATGCTGCCGGGGGTCTAGTCGGCGTCGTCGAGGACGAAGGTCACCTCCATGTTGACCCGGTACTCGTTGATCGCACCGCCGCTGACGCTGACGTTCTGGTCCTTGATCCAGGCGCTCCTGACGTTTCGCAGCGTCTGGGTGGCGCGCTCGATCCCGATCTTGACGGCGTCGTCGAAGCTGTTCGGCGACGTCGCGGAAATCTCGGTTACGCGTGCAACGCTCATTGCATCCTCCCTTTTGATTGGTGACGCGATGGACCAACCGGCGCCGGCCCGCCGCGTTCCGCTCGCGGGCTCAGTTTTGCGGCATGAGAAAGATCTCGCGCACGCCGACCCGGTCCGGCGCCTCGAGGGCGTGCATGGCCGCGGCCGCCACGTCCTCGGGGTGGAGCTTCTCGGGCTTGGGCGTGTCGAAGAAGCCGGTGTCCACCATGCCCGGCGCGATGACGGTGCAGCGTCCGCCCCATTCGCGCATCTCTTCGGCCATGTTGCCGCCGTAGCCGTGGACGAACCACTTGGTCGGCCCGTAGATCGAGCCGTCGATGTGCCGCCGGCCCGCCGCCGAGCCGGTCAGCAGCAGGTGCCCCTTGCGCTTGCGCAGGTGCGGCAGGGTCGCGCGCGCCGTGTAGAGCACGCCCATCACGTTCACGTCGATCAGGCGGCGCCATTCCTCGGGGTCGCCGGCCTCGGTGCCCGGCGTGGCAAGGCCCATCCCGGCGTTGGCGAAGGCTGCGTCTAGCCCGTCGAAGCGCTCGGCGACCGTGGCGGCGGCGGCCTCGAGGTCTTCCAGCCGGGTCACGTCGCCCGGCACCGCCATCGCGGCATCGCCGAGGTCGGCCACGATCCGGTCGAGCTTGTCGGCGCTGCGCGCGAAGAGGCCGACGGCCCAGCCCGCCTCGACCGCTGCCCGGGCCGTGGCGTGGCCGATGCCCGAGGAGGCGCCGGTGATCAGGATCGATTTGCGCCGCATGTGCTGCATTCCCCTTGTGTGACAGTGGATCCTGCGGCCAACGCGCGACGGCGGGGCGAGGTCCGGTCGCCGCGGCGGGATCTGCATCTTGCGGTAAGGCGGAAAGACCTACCCAAAGTCTGGAGGGCCACTTATAGTGGCTGTGGATAAGGTTCCAGCTACGCCGAGGGGAGGCCGATGCGCTGTCCGTTCTGCGGGAACATCGACACCCAGGTGAAGGATTCCCGCCCTGCCGAGGATCACGTCGCGATCCGCCGCCGCCGCTTCTGTCCGGCCTGCGGGGGGCGCTTCACCACCTACGAACGGGTGCAGTTGCGCGACCTGGTCGTCATCAAGTCGAACGGCCGGCGCGAGGATTTCGACCGCGACAAGCTGGAGCGCTCGATCCGCATCGCGCTGCAGAAACGCCCGGTCGAGCCCGAGCGCATCGACCAGATGATCAGCGGCATCGTCCGGCGACTGGAAAGCCTGGGCGACACCGACATCCCCTCGAAGGTCATCGGCGAGATCGTGATGGAGAGCCTGTCGCGCATCGACACCGTCGCCTACGTGCGCTTTGCCAGCGTCTACAAGAACTTCCAGGCCGCCGACGACTTCGACAGGTTCGTGAGCGAGCTCAGGCCGCGCGGCGCGAGAGTGAGCGCGGACGACCAGCGCGTTCATGGCGCTCGCGCTCTCGCTCGGGGCGCGGGGGCAGGGGCGTGTCTGGCCCAACCCCGCCGTGGGCTGCGTGATCGTGCGCGAGGGCCGGATCGTCGGCCGGGGCTGGACCGCGGCTGGCGGCCGCCCGCACGCCGAGACCGTGGCGCTGGCGCAGGCGGGCGAGGCGGCCCGCGGCGCCACCGCCTATGTCAGCCTCGAGCCCTGCGCCCATCACGGGCGGACGCCGCCCTGCGCCGAGGCACTGGTCGCGGCCGGCGTGGCGCGGGTGGTGACGGCGCTGGGCGACCCCGACCCGCGCGTGGCGGGCCGCGGCCACGCGATCCTGCGCCGCGCCGGGATCGCGGTGGAGACCGGCGTTCTGGCCGAGGCGGCCGCGGCGGCGCACCAGGGGTTCCTGACGCGGGTCAGGCAGGGGCGCCCGGCGCTGACGCTGAAGCTCGCGACCAGCCTCGACGGGCGGATCGCCACCGCCGCGGGCGAAAGCCGCTGGATCACGGGCGAGGCGTCGCGGCGGCGGTGCATGCGATGCGGGCGAACCACGACGCGGTGCTGGTCGGCGGCGGCACCGCGCGGGCCGACGACCCGGCGCTGACGGTGCGCGGCCTGGGCCGGGTCCCGCAGCCCGTCAGGGTGGTGCTGGCCGCGCACCCTCGAGCTGCCGCGCGAGGGGAGGCTCGCGGCCGGCGAGGGGGCGGGGCCGCTGTGGCTCGTCCACGGACCGGCCGCGGCGGACGAGGCGCGCCGCTTCTGGTCGGGCCGCGGCGCCGAGCTGATCGAGGTCGCGGCCGACGATGCGGGCCGGCCTGCCCCCGCGGCCGCGCTGTCGGCGCTGGGGGCGCGGGGCCTGACGCGCGTCTTCTGCGAGGGGGGCGGCGCGCTGGCGGCCTCGCTGCTGCGGGACGGGCTGGTCGACAGGCTTGCCGTCTTCGGCGCGGGGCTTGTGCTGGGCGCCGACGGACGGCCGGCGGTCGGGCCGCTCGCCCACGGGGCGCTGGCCGCCGCGCCGCGCTTCCGGCTGGACGAGGTGCGGCGGGTGGGAGACGACGTCCTGCACCTCTGGCGACGGGACTGAGCGCCGCCGACGCGGGCGCGAGGTCGCTTGCCCCGGCGCGCCGGCCCGTCTAGGTGAGGCGGCATGTTCACCGGCATCATCACCGACATGGGCGAGGTCCTCGAGGTCGAGACGGCGGGGCGACATGCGCGCCTGCGGATGGCGACCGGCTACGATGTGGCGGGCATCGACGATCGGCGCCTCGATCGCCTGCGACGGTGTCTGCCTGACCGTCGTGGCGACTCGGGACCGAGCGCCGCGCCCCTGGTTCGACGTCGAGGTCTCGGCCGAGACGCCGGCGCGCACGACAGCATCGGCCGCACGGCTGGAGGCCGGGCCGCCGCGTCAACCTGGAACGGGCGCTGCGGGTCGGCGACGAACTGGGCGGGCACATCGTCTCGGGCCACGTCGACGGCGTGGCCGTGATCGTCGGGCTGCGGGACGAGGGCGACAGCACCCGCATGAGCGTCGGGTGCCCGAGGCGCTGGCGCGCTTCATCGCGCCCAAGGGCTCGGTCGCGCTGAACGGCACCTCGCTGACGGTGAACGAGGTCGAAGGCCCGCGCTTCGGCGTCAACCTGATCCCGCACACCAAGGACGTCACGACCTGGGGCGACCGTCCGCCGAGGGCGACGCGCGTCAACCTCGAGATCGACACGCTGGCCCGCTACGTCGCGCGGCTGCGGGACTGGGCGATGACGCCGGGGATCGGCCACAACGGCGGCCCGACGCTCGAGCCGGGTGCGGGCTGGCGGCGCCACGCCTGGAGCCGGGCGCGGGCCGACCTGCTGCCGACGCTGCCGCTCGAGGTGGTGCGGCTGCGGGTGGCGCGGGCGCGGAACTGGGGCTCACTACCGGACCTATGCCGGCATCCGCGCCGGGACCGGGCACGACCTGATCGGCTTCCTGTTCTCGACCAACGCGCTGCGGGATGCTGCGGCGCCGCGCGCCGCGCCGCCGGCGCGGCGGGCCGCGGCTGGCGCTGGTGCAGCGGCCGGCGCTGCGGTGCGCATCGCGCTGGCGCCAGGCGCCGCACCGGCCCCGGCGGCGGTCGCGCTGGCGCTCGGGCCGCGCGGCCGACCGCGTCGTGGCCGGCGCCGGCCGCCCGCTTGCCCGCTGGGCCGAGATCCGCGGCGCGCGACTGGTCGCCGCCGCGCGGCGGACTCGTCATCCGGGCACGACGCGGTCGTCCTGCGTCGGCGGCCGCCGCGGCTCGGAGCGTCGGAGACTGGGTCGAGCCGCGGCCGCCTGGCCGGGCTCCTGTCAGCGCCGCGACGTTCCTTTCCCGCGCCCGCGGCTGCGCCAACCCGGCGCGCCTGCGCTGCCCAGGCACGCCGTCGCTTCGGAGCGAAGCGGCGATGACGAGCGCAATGGTCCGACGCGATCTCGTCGGTGGAGGAGATCATCGAGGACGCCCGCAACGGCCGCATGTTCATCCTCGTCGACCACGAGGATCGCGAGAACGAGGGCGACCTGGTGATCCCGGCGCAGATGGCGACGCCCGACGCGATCAACTTCATGGCCACGCACGGCCGCGGCCTGATCTGCCTGGCGCTGACCGGGCGAGCGGATCGACGCGCTCGGCCTGCCGCTGATGTCGTCCTACAACTCCTCGCGGCACGAGACCGCCTTCACCGTCTCGATCGAGGCGCGCGAGGGGGTGACGACCGGCATCTCGGCCCATGACCGCGCGCGCACCGTCGCGGTCGCGATCGACGCCGACCAAGGGCGCCGCCGACATCGCGACGCCGGGCCACGTCTTTCCGCTGCGCGCCCGCGAGGGCGGCGTGCTGGTCCGCGCCGGCCATACCGAGGCGGCGGTGGACATCGCCGCGCCTGGCCGGGCTGAACCCCTCCGGCGTGATCTGCGAGATCATGAACGAGGACGGCTCGATGGCGCGCCTGCCCGACCTGGTGGCCTTCGCCCAGCGGCACGGCCTCAAGATCGGCACGATCAGCGACCTGATCGCCTACCGCCGCCGCCACGACAACCTGGTGCGCGCAGCGCGAGGTCCAGCCACGTCGAGTCCGAGTTCGGCGGCGACTGGACGATGCGGATCTATCACCGACGAGACCCAGGGCGCCGAGCATATCGCGCTGATCAAGGGCGACATCACCGGCGCCCGAGCCGGTGCTGGTGCGGATGCACGCGCTCGACCCGCTGCTCGACGTGGTGGGCACCGGCGGGCCCGGCCGCGCGCGACGAGTTCGGCGACGCGATGCGAGCTGATCGCGGCCGAGGGGCGCGGCGTGCTGGTGCTGCTGCGCGACCTGCACATGAAGCTGCACGCTCGAGGACGCGGTGTCGCCCCAGACCCTGCGGCAATACGGGCTGGGCGCGCAGATCCTGTCGTCGCTGGGCCTGTCGCGGATCGATGCTGCTGACCAACTCGCCGCGGCCCAAGGTCGTCGGGCTCGAGGCCTACGGGCTCGAGATCGCGGGCACCCGCCGCATCTCGTGGAGTCGGCTGATGGCCGGCCCCACCCATCACGTCCTGCCGCTGCCCGCGTTCGACGCGCCGGTGCAAGCGTGCTGATCGTCGTCGCGCCCTATTACCGCGACATCGCCGACGAGCTGCTGTCGGGCGCGCGGCGCGACGCTCGAAAGGCCGCGGGCGCGACGCACGAGACGGTCGAGGTGCCCGGCGCGCTGGAGATCCCGACGGCGATCGGCATCGCCCACCGGCATGGCGAACTTCGACGGCTACGTGGCGCTCGGCTGCGTGATCCGCGGCGAGACCACGCATTACGACACGGTCTGCAACGACAGCTCGCGCGCGGCTGACGCTGCTGGGGCTGCACGGGGCTCTGCATCGGCAACGGCATCCTGACCGTCGAGAACCACGAGCAGGCGGCGGTGCGCGCCGACCCCGACGGGCAGAACAAGGGCGGCGGCGCGGCGGCGGCGGCGCTGCACCTGATCGCGCATGGCGCGCACGATGGGGCGGCGCGCGCAAGGGCATCGGCTTCACCCGGGCATCGGCTCGCCAGGAGGCAGGACGCGGCATGACGCAAGCTCGACGACCAGCGCGCGCATGAAGTCCGCCGCGCGGCTCTACGCGGTGCAGGCGCTGTTCCAGATGGAGGCGTCGGGCCAGACCGTCGACGCCGTGCCGCGCGAGTTCGAGACCCACCGCTTCGGCGCCCGCTACGACGAGGACGAGATGGCCGAGGGCGACGTCGACACATTTCCGCGCGCTGATGGAAGGCGCGGTGAACGAGCAGGCGCGGATCGACCAGATGACCGACCGGGCGCTGGTGCGCGAAATGGCCGATCGCCCGGATCGACCCGACGCTGCGCGCGCTGTTCCGCGCCGCCGGGGCCGAGCTGGTCGACGGGCAAGACCCCGCCCAAGGTGGTGATCATCGAGTTCGTCGACGTCGCGCAGGGCGTTCTTCCCCGAGGGGCAAGGAGCCCAAGTTCGTCAACGCCGTTCTCGACCACATGGCGCGCGAGGCCCGGCCCGAGGCCTTCTGACGCAACGCGCGGCCCATTGCGCCCATCTTCACCCTGCCCCCGCAGCCTCACGAGCATGAATGGCAGCCGAGGGGGTGCAGCTTGGGAACCGATCCAGGCTCTGGCCGGAGCGGGCGCGGCCCGGTCTGGAATCTGTCCGACGGCCGCGGCATCGGCGGCACGGCCTTGCCCGAGGCGCATCGGGATGAGTGGGACGCCCCGTGCGAGCCGGTGCGGCGCAGCCTGTCGCTGGCGCTCTGGCACGTGGACCCGCTCGACGACCTGTTCGACGCGTCCAAGCGTCTGCCGCTGTTTCGCGACGCGCGGGCGACGGTCGGCGGCCGGCAGACGCGGAACGGCCGCCCGCACACGGTGGCCGCGCGGCGGCGCCAGATCGAGAAGGGTCTGCACGACCTCGACAGCGACATCGTCGTGCTGGTCGGGGCGCCGCGACGGCGCGACCAGCTTCAGCGGCTGTTCGACACCGCCGCGCCGGGAACCTGGATCTGCCGATCGGTCCCCCGGCAGAGCGGCCTGGCGATGGCCTTCCGCGTCGACCGGCGGCGCTTTCGCGAGCCGCCGGCGTGGCTTCAGAAGACCCAGAAGATCGACCAGCACGACGCCCGGACGCCGAGGAGCGAGCGTGATCTTGCGCCGCTGCTGGCGCGTGTGGTGCCGACGGTCGCCGGGCGGTTCCGCCTCCTGGCAATGCACGTGGACGGCCGCGCGGCGCCGGGCGGCGTGGGGCAGGGCACGGCGCGCGACCGGCTGATCGCGCGCTGCCGCCGAATGCGCGCCTGCCATCTCGAGACCTGCCTGACCGGCGAGCTGGCGGAGATGCCGCTTCTGGTCTGCGGCGCGATCGAGGGTACCGCCGCGCCCGCCCCCCGGCGCGAAGCGGTCGAGACGCTGATGGGCTCGGTCTGGCAACCCGAGCTGATCCTGGGCAACGCGCTTTTCGACGGCTTCCCCCCGCCGTCGCAGACAGTGCGAGGCTCGGCCGCCTCGGGTACCGACGGCGTGTCCCTGCTGCGCCCGTCGGGTTATCTGCTCTATTCCCGGAACGCCGGGCGCTGGGTGTGCGACGCGACGGTGCGGCGCCAGACGGGCGACGGGCTCAGCTACGACGACATCTCGGCGCATCTGCCGGTGACGGCCCGCATCCTGCTGCCGGGCGCGGCAGATTGACCCGGGGCAGGGCGTCGGTCTCTGCTGCACCCTATGTCCCGCGACATCGGTTGCGATTCGGAAGGAGTGTCCATGCCCCGGCTCGTCCGCCTCTACATCCGGCACTGCGCCATCGGCTACGGCCTGTCGGCCGCCTTCGTGGCGATGCTGCTCTGGTTCGACGTGGCCCGCCTCTGGACGCTGGCCAGCCATGACAGCGCCGGCGCTCTGGCCGTCGTGCTGCTCTGGCTCTTCAACGGGATCGTGTTTGCCGGCGTGCAGTTCGGCATCGCCGTGCAGCGGCTGGGGCGCGACGACACGGCGCGGCCCGGCGGTCGCCGCCCGGCGCCCGTGACGGGGCCGGCCCTCATTCCCGCGACCGTGCAGCGCGGCCGCCGCTGAGGCGTCTTCGTCGGGACAGTAGGAAGAGTGTGGCGGGACCACCGCAACCGTGGGGCATCTAAATTCCCGAGGACCTGTTTGCACAGGTGGGCGTCGGGTAACCGAACCAGGGTCCGGACAGAGCCAACTCCCTCGGAATTGGATAAGGCCACCGGAATTTCACCCTGCACGGGAAGGGCAGTGCCCGCCACGCGCCGAGACGTAGGCGCGCCGCGGCCTTCCGGCAAGGGCTTCGTGCAGACGGGCGCCGCACCTTGCCAAGAGTTCCCTCATTGTTCATGCTTCGCCCATGCCCGACACGACCTGCCCCGACACGCTCCGCCCCGGTCAGCTTCTGGCCCGCGGCGTCTGCCGCCACCTGCTCGAGCACGACTTCGTCACCGTCGAGGAGATGACGCCGACACCCGGCCTGCGGGTCGACGTGATGGCGCTGGGGCCCAAGGGCGAGCTCTGGGTGGTCGAGTGCAAGTCGTCGCGCGCCGACTACACGTCGGACCGCAAGTGGCAGGGCTATCTCGACTGGTGCGACCGCTACTTCTGGGCCGTCGACACCGACTTCCCGATCGAGCTGCTGCCCGAGGGGACGGGGCTGATCGTGGCCGACGCCTTCGGGGCCGAGATCGTGCGGATGCCCGACGAGGTCCGGCTGGCGCCCGCGCGCCGCAAGGTTCTGGTGCAGAAGTTCGCCCGCCATGCCGCGCAGCGCTGGCACGCGGTGCGCGACCCCGGCCTCAGCGTTTCCCGTCCCTAGGCTTGCGGCCGCCGGACTTCTTGGCCATCGCCCGCGCGCGGGCGGCTGCCGCGCGGATCTCTTCCGCGATCTCCTCGGCCTCGTCCGGGTCGAAGTCCATCGGCAGGTCGATCCCCTCGCCTTCGACGTAGATGCGGACCATCCCGAGCGTGGTCGGGCCGATCTGCAGGTTGGCCTGGGTTTCGCTTTCCGAGTTGATGCCCATTTCCCTCTTCCCCGATCCGGCCTGGCCCGCAGTATCGCGCCTGCTCGGCGCAGGGCAAGCGCCCGCCCCGCGGCGCGGCGTGAAAACGGTGCGGAACCTCTTGCGCGGCCCCCCTCGGGAGAGTAAGCAGCGGCCCCGTGCCGCCTTAGCTCAGTTGGTCAGAGCGCTGGATTGTGGATCCAGAGGTCCCCCGTTCGAGCCGGGGAGGCGGTACCATCCCCCAGCATGTCGCAACTGCCGACGGCGTCGGCGCCGCCTCCGTGCTATCATGCCCGCATTTGCAGCCACGGAGTCGGGGGCATGGCTTATTTTCGCGCCTATGAGGCCACGGAATACTTTCTCGCTGAGTTCGCCGATCGTCTCGCGGACATCGCCGCCGCCGAGGAGATCGACAGCTTCTCGCCGCACGAGATCCGCGTCTCGTCGCACGATCTGACGGCGGTCCTGACCGGCAACTTCACCACCAGCTCCCTCGGCGAGATCAGCGGCACGCTCGACGGGTTCCAGATCTGGCACAGCGGGTCGCTGACGGTCGAGCTGGACGAGCTCGCGATCGACCTTGCGGACGCGGCCTCCTGGACCGCCGACGACGTGCGCGGGATCTGGGACGGCGACGACGAGATCATCGGTTCGGACTGGGCCGACACGCTCTTTGCCTATGGCGGGAACGACATGATCCGGGGCGGCTCGGGCCGCGATCACCTCTACGGTCTGCGGGGCCATGACGACATCTACGGAAACTTCGGCAACGACGTGCTCTTTGGCGGCCCCCAGGGCGACAGGCTGTGGGGCGGCCGCGGCAACGACCAGCTCTTCGGCGGGGCGGGCTACGACATCCTGGAAGGCAGCCGGGGCCGCGACCTGGTCGATGGCGGGAACGGCAACGACACGCTGAGCGGCGGCGGCAACGACGACACGCTGCTCGGCCGCGGCGGCGACGACGTGCTGCATGGCGACCGCGGTTCCGACGATCTGTCGGGGGGCGCGGAAACGACTTCGTCGACGGCGGCGGGGGGCGCGACACGATCAACGGCGACCGGGGCAACGACAAGCTCTTCGGAGGCAACGGCGGCGACGTCATCGCTGGTGGCCAGGGCCGTGACCGGGTCTGGGCGGGCGACGGTCGCGACTGGGTCTATGGCGGGGCCGGCGACGACACGCTGTTCGGCCAGAAGGGCGACGACCGGATCGCCGGCGGCGCGGGGAACGACCGGATGAGCGGCGGCGCCGGGGCGGACGTGTTCGTGTTCACCCCGACCGCGACCGCCGAGATAGACAAGGTCCTCGGCTTCGACGACGGCCTCGACATTCTGCGCATGAAGGGCGTGGCGGACGGGTTTTCGGCGCTGGCGCTGTCCGAGGTGACGGACGCGAACGGCGACTGGGTCGTCGTCGAGCATGCCGGCCTCGGCATATGGCTTCGCGGCGTCGACATCGCCGACATCGGCGCCGACGACTTCGACTTCGTCTGAGGTTCAGTCGGCGGGGTGCAGCGGCATTTCGGATTCCAGCGTCCCGTCGGCCGAGAACACCAGGATCCGCTGGTCGCGGGTCACCACCAGGTACCAGCCCGGTCCCGCCGTGACCGAGTAGACGGCGATGTCGGCCGGCAGCTCGAGCGTCGCCGGCAGCACCGGCGCCGGGGCCGGCCGATTCAGGCGGATGACAAGCAGCGCCACGATCGTTACCACGCCCGCGATCATCACCGCCGTCAGCAGCGTGACGAGCCGCGCCAGCACCCGCAGCCGCCGCGCGTCCGCCTTTGGGATCGGGGCCTCGTCCATGACCGCACCTTCACGCATCGTCCGGGTCGTGATCGCCGCCGATCCGCCCGCCCGGCTTGATAAGGCACTGGCGCGCGACGTGCCAGCCGAGGCGCACCTGAGCCGCTCGCGGCTGGCGCGTCTGCTGGCCGAGGGCGCGGTCAGCCGCGACGGCGAGGCGGTGCGCGACGCCAAGGCCGGCCCCCGCGCGGGCGAGGTCTACGACATAGCCGTGACCGAGGCGGCGCCCGCCCACCTCGCGCCCGAGGAGATCCCGCTTGCCATCCTGCACGAGGACGACGACCTCGTCGTGCTCGACAAGCCGGCGGGGCTGGTGGTCCATCCGGCCCCCGGCAGCCCTTCGGGCACGCTGGTCAACGCGCTGATGCATCACCTGGGCGACCGGATCTCGGGCGTCGGGGGCGAGCGGCGCCCGGGCATCGTGCACCGTCTCGACAAGGACACGACCGGCCTTCTGGTGGTGGCCAAGACCGACCGGGCGCACCACGCGCTGGCCGCCCAGTTCGAGGAGCGCACGGTCGAGCGCACCTACCTGGCCGTCTGCCATGGCTGCCCCACGGCCGCCGATCCGCGGCTTGGCGGGCTGCGCGGCATCTCGTTCGAGGCGGGCGGCACCCTCTGCGTGACCGCGCCGCTCGCCCGGCACCGGACCGACAGGCAGCGCCAGGCCGTCACCTGGAGCGGCGGCCGCCGGGCGGTGACGCGGGCGCGCGTCGTCCGCCCGTTCGGCGCGCCGCCCCATGCCGCGCTGGTCGAGTGCCGGCTCGAGACCGGGCGCACCCACCAGATCCGCGTCCACATGGCCTATGCCGGCCACGCGCTGGTGGGCGATCCGACCTATGGCGGCCGGCGCAGGCTGCCGGCCTCGGCGCCCGGCGCCGAGGCGGCGAACGGCTTTGCGCGGCAGGCGCTGCACGCCGCCACCCTCGGCTTCCGCCATCCCGCCACGGGCGAGCCGATGCGCTTCGATGCGCCTGTCCCGCAGGACCTGGCGGCGCTGATCGCGGCGCTCGACGGGTGAGAGGCGCCGCACAAATTCGTGAAATATTGCCCCATGGCTGGAACGAAGCCGCAACCGCGCGGCATTATGGGCTAGGATCCCAACCTGCCGGAAACTTGAACTGAACTGTCCGGTTCACCAAATGTTATCCGGGGAATTCGGGGAGAGTGACGAGATGAACAGCTACGCAAATCTGCCGGCGCCGTCGCCGGAACAGGGCCTCAACCGGTATCTGCAGGAAATCCGGAAGTTCCCGATGCTGGAGCCGGAAGAGGAATACATGCTCGCCAAGCGGTGGGTGGACCACGAGGACACCGCGGCCGCCCACAAGCTGGTGACGTCGCACCTGCGCCTCGCGGCCAAGATCGCCATGGGCTACCGCGGCTACGGTCTGCCGCAGGCCGAGGTGATCTCGGAGGCGAACGTCGGCCTGATGCAGGCGGTCAAGCGGTTCGACCCCGAAAAGGGCTTCCGCCTGGCCACCTACGCGATGTGGTGGATCCGCGCCTCGATCCAGGAATACATCCTGCGCTCGTGGAGCCTGGTGAAGCTCGGCACCACCAGCGCGCAGAAGAAGCTCTTCTTCAACCTGCGCAAGGCCAAGGCCAAGCTCGGCGCCCTGGAAGAGGGCGACCTGCGCCCCGAGAACGTGCGCCAGATCGCCACCGACCTCGGCGTGACCGAGGACGAGGTGATCTCGATGAACCGGCGCCTGTCGGGCGGCGACGCCTCGCTGAACGCCCAGATCGGCGGCGACGGCGAGGGCAGCGTGCAGTGGCAGGACTGGCTCGAGGACGAGGATGCCGACCAGGCCACCGCCTACGCGGAGAGCGACGAGCTCGAGACGCGCCGCGCCCTGATGGCCGAGGCGATGGACGTGCTCAACGACCGCGAGCGCGACATCCTCACCCGGCGGCGCCTGCAGGAGAGCCCCGTCACGCTCGAGGATCTGTCGGGCGTCTACAACGTCAGCCGCGAGCGGATCCGCCAGATCGAGGTCCGCGCGTTCGAGAAGCTGCAGAAGCGCATGACCGAGCTCGCGCGCGAGCGGGGGATGCTCGAACCCGCCTGACCGGCTGCCTGCTTGCCTCGCCTCCCCCGATCGCCCATGCAGGGGCGACCGGGAGGAGGCGCGCATGACCGAACCGCTACGTTGGGGCATCCTGGGGGCCGCGCGGTTCGCCCGCCAGCACATGGGCCCCGCCATCCACGAGGCCGATCACGCCGTCCTCGCCGCGATCGCCACGCGCGATCCGGCGCGGGCGGAACCCTTCCGCGCCTTTGCGCCCGGCATCGCCGTCTTCGAGGATTACGACGCGCTGCTGGCCCATGACGGCATCGACGCGGTGTTCCTGCCGCTGCCGAACAGCCTGCACGCCGAATGGACGCAGCGGGCGCTTGCGGCGGGCAAGCACGTGCTGTGCGAAAAGCCTGTTGCGATGAGCGTCGACGAGCTCGACCGGCTGATCGCCGCGCGCGACCGCGCCGGCCTGCTGGCGGCCGAGGGCTTCATGATCGTGCACCACCCGCAATGGCACCTCGCGCAGGCGCTCTACCGCGACGGGGCGATCGGCCGGCTGGCCCACGTGCAGAGCATCTTCACCTTCGACAACCGCGCCGACGTCGAGAACATCCGCAACCGCGCCGATACCGGGGGCGGGGCGCTGCGCGACATCGGCATCTACCCGATGGGCGCCACCCGCTTCGTCACCGGCCAGGAGCCCGAGACGCTTCAGGCCGAGGCCGAGTGGGAGAACGGCATCGACGCCACTGCCCGGGTCCGCGCGCGGTTCCCCGACTTCAGCTTCGCGATGCTGGTCTCGATGCGGATGCACCCGTTCCAGGAGATCATCTTTCACGGCGACAAGGGCGTGCTGCGCCTGACCGCGCCGTTCAACGCGGGCGTCTCGTCCGAGGCGCAGGTGCACCTGAACCGCGCCGGCCACCCCGAGGAGTTGTGGCGCTTCACCGTCGACCGCCAGTACCGGCTGCAGGTCGAGGCGTTCGGCCGGTCGGTCCGCGACGGTACCCCCTATCCGTGCCCGCTCGAGTTCAGCCGCGGCACCCAGGCGATGATCGACGCCGCGCTGGCCGCCGCCGCCTGAGGCGCGTCGGGCTTGCGGGCGCCGGCCCCGCGGCCGATCCTGTGCCCGACGGGCGGAGCGGCGAGGCCGCGGACAGGCGGAGGAGTGCGTCATGGCAGGACAGAAGCAGATCCTGGTCTTCGGAGCGGGCGGCACGACGGGGCGCGAGATCGTCGCCCGCGCCCTCGACGAGGGGCACGTGGTCCACGCCGCCGAGAAGGATCCGCCGGCCGGAATGCCCGACCACGAGCGCCTGCGGCTGAGCATTGCGGACGTGCTGCGGGACGATCTGGCGCCGCTGATGGAGGGCGCCGACACCGTCATCTCGGCCCTCGGGGTGGGGCTGACGCCACAGACGACGCTCGACCCGCCGCCGCTCTACTCCGAGGGCACGCTGCGCATCGTCGAGGCGATGAAGGGCGCGGGCCTGCGCCGCCTGGTCGTGATCTCGGCCAGCTTCGTGGGCGGACACCGGGACCTGCCGCTGTGGTTCCGGGCGATGGCCCTGCCGGCGCTGCACCAGGTGATCACCCAGATGGCCGACATGGAGCGGATCCTGCGGGCCAGCGACGCGATCGACTGGACGGCGGTGCGGCCGGGCTGGCTGCTCGATGCGCCCCATACCGGCGACTACACGGTGGCCGAGAACACGATCCCGCGGGGCATGATCCGCACCCGTCACGCCGACCTGGCGGATTTCATGCTCCGCTGCGCCACCTCGGCGGACTGGTTGCGCGCCTTTCCGGCGATCGCGCGGCGAGAGCCGCTGCGCGAGAGCGGTCCGCACGCGCTTGTGGCCGAGTTCCTGTCGGCGATGCGTCCCCGCCTTCCGCACCGTTCCGGCTGACCGGGGGGCGGCGGCCTGCGGGGGCATCGAGCCCCCTCGGCCGCCCTGGTGCCGCGCGGGCGGCGAGGGGGCACTTCCGCCCGGGCGGGCGGCGGCCTAGGGTCGGATGTCCGGTCCGCGGGACCGGCAAGCATCCCACCCGAAACGGAGTTCATCGTGATCCAGACCCTGCGCAGGCTCGCCCTGGCGACCCTTGTCTCGTCCGCCGCCATCCTCGCCTCGCTGCCCGCCGCGGCCGGCCCCGAGGACCCCTCGTCCTTCGATCCGGTGCAGTACGAGGCGCAGAACGTCCTTTATGACTGGAACTACGCCACGCCCGAGGACGGGCTGCGGGCGCTGGGCTACGTGCGTAACCACATCAAGGCGATGCAGGAGTTCGGCGACCTCGAGAACTCGAACTTCGTCATCGTGGCGCACGGCAACGACCTGCACGCCTTCAGCCGCCTGAACGCCGAGGCCTACCCCGAGGCCTACGAGCGGCTGAAGGAGCTGACCGACATGGGCGTCGAGATCCACGTCTGCCGCAACGCCGCGCGCGGCCGCGGCTACGCGCCCGAGGATTTCTACGACCTCATCACCGTCGTGCCGGCTGCGGTGATCGACATCGCGAAGTACCAGATGGAGGGCTACACCTACATGTACCCGGCCCTCTTCCCGCGGATCACGCGCGAGGACATCATCGCGCAACACCCCGAAGTGGCGATGGACGAGTAGGCCCGCGGCCCCGCCGGCCGTTTCGCCTGCGTCGGCGGCGTGCGGCGGGGCCCGCGATCCTGCGGCTGCGGCGACCCGCCGGGCCGCGTCGGGCGGGCCGCGGAACGCAGCCCCGCGCAGGGCGTTCGTGTGTGAACTCGACGCGCCCGGCCCCTGGCCCGCGAAGTCCGCCCGCCGCGGCGCGTCGCCCACGGGAAAGGACCGCCGATGAAGATCGCCATGCTGTGCCGGAACGCCGGCCTCTACTCGCACCGACGACTGAAGGAGGCCGCCGAGGCGCGCGGCCACGAGCTGCAGCCCCTCGACACGCTGAAGTTCGTCATCGACATCACCGCCGAGAAGCCGTGGCTGACCTACGAGAGCAGCCCGGTCGAGGCCTTCGACGCGGTGATTCCCCGCATCGGGCCGTCGATCACCTTCTACGGCACCTCGGTGCTGCGGCAGTTCGAGATGATGGGCGTCTACACGCCGAACCGGGCGATGGCGATCGAGAGCTCGCGCAACAAGCTGCGCTCGCTGCAGGTGCTCTCGCGCGAGGGGGTGGGGATGCCGCGCACCTCGATCGCCCATTCCTCGTCGCTGGTGGCCGAGGCGCTGAGCCACGTCGGCGGTGCGCCGGCGATCGTCAAGTCGCTCGAGGGAACGCAGGGTCTGGGCGTGGGCATCGTGGAATCCGAACGTTCCGCCAGGTCGGTGATCGAGGCCTTCGCCGCCCAGCACGTCGAGGTGCTGATCCAGGAATTCATCGAGGAGGCCGGCAACTCGGACATCCGCGTGCTGGTCGTCGGCGGCGAGGTGGTGGCGGCGATGAAGCGCACCGGCGAGGAGGGCGACTTCCGCTCGAACCTGCATCGGGGCGGCGGCGCCGAGGCGGTCGAGCTGTCGGACGACGAGCGCCGCACCGCCATCGCCGCGGCCCGCGCGCTCGAGCTCAAGGTCTGCGGGGTCGACATGCTGCGCTCGTCGCGCGGGCCGGTGGTGATGGAGGTGAACTCGTCGCCCGGCCTCGAGGGCGTCGAGAAGAGCACCGGCGAGGACATCGCCGGCCGCATCATCGAGTTCATCGAGCGCGACCGGGCAACCGCCGGCGACACCGCCCCGGTCCAGGCCGCGAGCTGAGGCGATGGCCAGCGACCGCGCCGCCTTCGAGATCGGCCAGGCGCGCGTCGCCCCCGGCACGCGCGAGATCGTCGACCTGCCGGTGGCGATGCTGTCGAACCACACGCCGGTGGTCCTGTCGGTCCTGGTGATCCACGGGCGCCGCCCCGGCCCCACGATGTTCGTGAGCGCCGCGCTGCACGGCGACGAGGTGATGGGCGTCGAGATCATCCGCCGCCTGGTCCAGTCCCCGGCGCTCGACGACCTGGCGGGCACGGTGCTGGCGGTTCCGGTGGTCAACGCCTTCGGCTTCCTGCACCTGTCGCGCTACCTGCCCGACCGGCGCGACCTCAACCGCTCGTTCCCCGGCCGGCCCGGCGGCTCGCTGGCCGCGCAGCTTGCGCACCTCTTCATCGAGGAGGTCGTCGGCCGCTCGGACCACGGGATCGACCTGCACACCGGCGCGGTGCACCGCACCAACCTGCCGCAGCTGCGCGTGGCCGACCCGTCGCGGGAGACGCGTGCGGCGGCCGAGGCCTTCGCGCCCCCGGTGATCCTGCGCGGCACCGCGCCCAGGGGCTCGCTGCGCGCCGCGGCGGCCGAGCGCGGCCTCGGGATCCTGCTCTACGAGGCGGGCGAGGCGCTGCGCTTCGACGAGTTCGGCGTGCGCGTCGGCGTCCGCGGGGTGCTGCAGGTGATGCGGCATCTGCAGATGATCCCAGAGGATGCGATCGAGCCGCCGTCGGGGCCAGCGCCGGTCTGGTTGCGGCGGGCGAAATGGGCGCGCGCGCCGCAGAGCGGGGTGGTGCGCAACCACGCCCAGCCGGGCGACATGGTCGAGGCGGGCGAGACGCTGGCGGTGGTCGGCGATCCGTTCGGGCAGACCGAGCAGCCGGTGGTGGCGCCCTTCGCGGGCGTCGTGATCGGCCGGTCCGAGCTGTCGACCGCAAATCGGGGCGACGCGCTTTTCAACATCGGCTCGGCCGAGGACGCGGCCGAGATCCCGCAGGCCATCGAGACCGTCGAGGAGGCGGTCGACGACGACGCCTTCGCCGACCCCGCCTCGGACTGAGCTGCGGCGCCGCCGGGCTTGAACCGCGGCGTCGGGCCTGCCATCTCGGTTGTAAACGGAGGGTCGTCATGTCCGTCTTCGGCCGACTTGCCGAGCGTCGCATCCTGAAGTCGCTCGCCGAGGGCAGGCTCCGGGGCCTCGAGGGTGAGGGCCGGCCGCTGCCCGACCGCAGCGGCGAGGCGCACCTCGACGCCGGCGAGGCGACAGGCCTGCGGATGATGGCCGAGGCCGGCGTCCTGCCGGAGGAGATCGCGCTGAAGAAGCTGGCAGCCGAAGCGCGCACCCGCCTCGGGACGCTGACCGATCCCGATGCGCGGCGGGCGGCGCAGGCGCGGCTCGCCGAGCTCGAGATGAAGCAGGCCATCGCCGAGGAAGCCCGCCGCCGCTTCCTGCGCGGCTGACCCCCCTCGGACCGCCCGCCAAGGCGCCCGCCGCCGTGGCAGCCCCCCTGACTCGCGGCCCCATCGGGCCGCCGGCGCGCCCGCCCTCCCGACCCGCGGCTGCACCGGGGCGCCGGGGCGCCCGCCTCCTGCCGTCCCCGATGCGCGGCGGGCGGCGCAGGCGCGGCTCGCCGAGCTCGAGATGAAGCAGGCCATCGCCGAGGAAGCCCGCCGCCGCTTCCTGCGCGGCTGACCCCTCCTCGGACCGCCCGCCAAGGCGCCCGCCGCCGTGGCAGCCCCCCTGACCCGCGGCCCCATCGGGCCGCCGGCGCGCCCGCCCTCCCGACCCGCGGCTGCACCGGGGCGCCGGGGCGCCCGCCTCCTGGCGTCCCCGATGCGCGGCGGCCGGCGCAGGCCCGGCTCGCCGGGCTCGAGCTGAAGCAGGCCATCGCCGAAGCAGCCTCTGCCGCTTCCTCCGCGGCCCACCCGCCCCTCGGACCGCCCGCCAAGGCGCCCGCCGGCGCGGCAGCCCCGCGACCCGCGGCCGGATGGGCACGCCCGCCCGCCTCCTGCCGAGGCCCCCTCCGACTCCTGCCCGGGGGCGTGCGGCAGCGCCGGCCCAGATGCCGCTTGCCTTCCGGGCGCGGCGGGGGCGATCTTGGGCCGCGTCAGCCTCGGCCGCCGCGGATTTTCATGCCCCTCGTCCCGACACGTCGCCACCTGGTCCGCCTGCTGCCCCTGGCGCTGGCGGCCGCGCTGCTGGCGGCGCCGGTCGCGGCCGCGCACCTGACAGTGTTCGCCGCCGCCAGCCTGCGCGACGCGATGGCCGAGGCCGCCGCCGTCCACGCCGAGGCCAGCGGCGACGAGGTGGTCGTGGCCCCCGCCGGCAGCTCGGTCCTCGCCCGGCAGATCATGGCCGGCGCGCCCGCCGACCTCTTCGTCTCGGCCAACAAGGCGTGGATGGACGAGCTCGAGGCCCAGGGCCTGATCCGCCCGGATACCCGCGTCGACCTGCTGTCGAACCGGCTGGTCCTGATCGGCCATGGCGACGCCGCGCCGGTCACGCTGTCGGAAGATCTCGACCTCGCGGCGCTGCTGGGCGACGGGCGGCTGGCGGTCGCGCTGGTCGAGGCCGTGCCCGCGGGCATCTACGCGCGCGCGGCGCTCGAGCATTTCGGGCTGTGGCAGGCGGCCGCCCCGCGGCTGGCGCAGGCCGACAACGTGCGCGGCGCGCTGGCCCTGGTGGCCGCCGGCGAGGCGCCCTACGGCATCGTCTACGCCACCGACGCCGCGGCCGAGCCGCGCGTCAGCGTCCTCGCCACCTTCCCGCCCGACAGCCACCCGCCGATCGTCTACCCCGCCGCCGTCACCGCCGAGGCCCCATCGCCCGAGGCGGCCGCGGCCTTCCTGCGATTTCTCGCCGGCCCGCAGGCGCAGGCGATCTTCGCCCGCCACGGCTTTCAGGCACCCTGAGCCGTGGCACGCGCGGGGCAGGAGGCGGGGGCGTGACGAACTGGCTGGGCCCGCAGGAATGGCAGGCGGTGGCGCTGTCGCTCAAGGTCGCGACCTGGGCCACGCTGGTCAGCCTGCCGTTGGGCGTCGCGGTGGCGCTGGCGCTGGCGCGGGGGCGGTTCCCGGGCCGGCACCTGCTGAACGGCGTGGTGCACCTGCCGCTGATCCTGCCGCCCGTCGCCACCGGCTACATCCTGCTGCTGACGCTGGGGCGGCGGGCGCCCCTCGGCCGGTTCCTCGAGGACAGCCTCGGCCTCGTCTTCGCCTTCCGCTGGACCGGCGCCGCGCTCGCCGCCGGGGTGATGGCCTTCCCGCTGATGGTCCGCGCCATCCGGCTGGCGATCGAGGCGGTCGACCCGCGGCTGGAACAGGCCGCCGGCACGCTCGGCGCCTCGCGCGTCTGGGTGTTCCTGACCGTGACGCTGCCGCTGATCCTGCCCGGCGTGCTGGCCGGCGCAATGCTGGCCTTCGCCAAGGCGATGGGCGAGTTCGGCGCCACCATCACCTTCGTGTCGAACATCCCTGGCGAGACGCAGACCCTGCCGACGGCAATCTACGCCTTCCTGCAGGTGCCCGGCGGCGAGGCCTCGGCGCTGCGCCTGGTGGTGGTGTCGGTCGCGGTGGCGATGGTCGCGCTCCTGGCCTCCGAGCTCGTCGCCACCCGCGTGGCCCGCTGGATCGGCGCCCGATGACGCCTCCCGCCGCGGCCTCTCCACGCCGCCCCGCACGCCGCATCCCAGCGGCTCTGCGGCGCTCCCGCCCAGCAGCGCCGCCGCCCGCGCCCACCGATCCGCCCGCCCGCCGCCCGTCGGCCAACCGCCCCCACGTCGCCCGCTCGTCGCCCTCACTGGTACCCCGCGACGGGCGCAACGGCCGACCGCGAGATCGCCGCACGGTGCCCACTCGCGCCGCGGCCTTTCCTCGCCGCCCCGCACTTCGTGTCCCCACGGCCCTGCGGCGCTCCCGCTCCGTGCCGCCGCCTCGTGCACACACCGATCCTCCCGCCCGCCGCCCGTTGGCCAGCCGCCCCCACGTCGGCCGCTCGTCGACCTCACCGGCACCCCGCGACGGGCGCAACGGCCGACCGCGAGATCGCCGCACGGTGCCCCCTCGCGCTCGCGGCCTCTCCTCGCCGCCCCGCACTTCGTGTCCCCACGGCCCTGCGGCGCCCGCGTCTCGCGGCGCCGCCGCCCGCGCCCGCCCGCCGCTCTCCCTCGCGGGGGACGAGCCGCCCCCACGTCGCCCGCTCGTCCTCCTCGCAGGCGCCCCGCGACCGGCCTCGCTGCCGCCCGCTTTTCACGCCGCGCCTCCCTGGCAGCCCCCCGGGCCGGCGACGCATTGCGGCGGTCCGGCCGGCCCCGCCGCTCCGCCCCGTCGCGGCGGCCATCGGCGCGGACCCCTTCCGGCAGGCGTTTGCTCCCGCCGGTCCGTCCGCCCCGCAGCGGCCGCGCAATCGCTGCTCCGCCACAGGCTGCCAGCGCCCCGCGACGTCTCCACCCTCCCGTCGGCACCTGACGGCCCGCTTCCCTGCAGCGGGCCGCCCGGTTCCGGCCGATCCAGTCACCCGTCCCAAGCCCGCACCCCGCAGGGCACGCGGGCGCCGCTCTTCCAGACCCGGGTACCGGGCGCGACCCCGCCAACGTCCAACGCTCCGGTCCCACCCGGCGCCGAAGGGATCGCACCGGGCCCGCGCGACCGAGCCGCGTCCCTCGCCCGCGCCCTGCCGGGCGACCGGGCCTTCCCTGTCCTCTGCCGCGCGGCCTCTCATCGTGTCGACGGCTCCCCCCGGGCCCCTTTCGTCCAGGCCCCGTGGCCCCGTTGTCCGGCCGCTGCCGTCGCCGCACGCTCCGGCGTTCGGCGCATCGGCAACGGGCACCCTGGCCCATGCCGGACGGGGCAGGGCGCCTTGACCCTCTCTGTCGCGCTCTCCCACAGGCTCGCCGGCTTCACGCTCGACGTGGCGTTCGAGGCGCCGCCGGGGGTGACGGCGCTGGTCGGCCGCTCGGGCGCGGGCAAGACGACGGTGGCCAACGCGCTCGCCGGCCTCCTGCGGCCCCAGAGCGGGCGCGCTTCGGTCGACGGGTTCGAGCTCTTCGACCTCGCCGCCGGCCGCTGGCTGCCCCCGCATCGGCGGCGGGTGGGCTACGTCTTTCAGGAGGGGCGGCTCTTCCCGCACCTGAACGTCCGCCAGAACCTGGGCTACGGGCGCTGGTTCGCCGGCGGCCCGCGCGACGGGGCCGATCTCGACCGGGTCGTGGCGCTGCTCGGCATCGGCGGGCTGCTGGGGCGGCGGCCGGGCGGCCTGTCGGGGGGCGAGAAGCAGCGGGTGGCGATCGGCCGGGCGCTGCTGGCGCGGCCGCGGCTCTTGCTGCTCGACGAGCCGCTGGCCGCGCTCGACGAGGCGCGCAAGGCCGAGATCCTGCCCTATCTCGAGCGGCTGCGCGACGAGACGCGGGTGCCGATCCTCTATGTCAGCCACTCGGTCGCCGAGGTGGCGCGGCTGGCCACCACCGTGGTGGCGATGCGCGACGGGCGCGTGGTGCGCGCCGGCCCCGCGGCCGAGGTGCTGTCGGACCCCGAGGCGGTGCCGGCGCTGGGCGTGCGCGAGGCGGGCAGCGTGCTGACCGGCCGGGTGACGGCCCACCACGACGACGGGCTGAGCGAGGTCGCGGCCTCGGGCGGGCGGCTCCTGTTGCCGCGGATCGCCGCCGAGGTGGGCGCGCAGGTGCGCATCCGGATCGAGGCGCAGGACGTGATCCTGTCGCTCGGGCCGCCGCGGGGGCTCTCGGCGCTCAACATCCTTCCGGCGCGGGTGGTGGCGGTGCACCGCGGCGCCGGCCCCGGGGTGGCGGTACAGCTGCGCGCGGGCGACGACCTGATCCTGGCCCGCATCACCCGCCGCTCGGCCGAGGCGCTGGGCGTCGCGCCGGGCCTTTCCTGCCACGTGATCATGAAGGCCGTTTCGGTCGCTCAGGCCGACGTCGCCCGCCTCGCCCCCGCCACCGGAGACTGACCGGTCCGCGGCGGCCCTCTCGCGAACGCCTCCGCCCGTGCCGATGAGCCGAGCCGCTTCGTTCGCGCAGCCCCGCCGCCCGGCCGACGCCCGATCCCAGCCGCGTCGCGCCCGCGCGCCATGGCCTTGGGGTGACGGAGGCGGGGCCGCCGGCCCGGTCCGGAGGTCCGGTCAGGAGCAGTCGGGCCAGGTGACAGTCCGGTTGCGCGCCATCCGCGCCCCGTCTCCCCGGGCGGCGCCGACCGCGCCCCGCGCGGTGGCGGGCCACGCGCGAGCCGTCCGCCGCTTGGCCGTGGGATAGGGGGCCGTGTTCGTGGGGGCGCCTGACTGCTCGCGCCGGGCGACGGTCTCGGTCCGCGCTCCGGTCGGGGCGTAAGGGTCTCTGCGCCCTCCACCCCGGTTGCCGTGCCGCGTCGGCGCGCCCCGCCCCGCGCGAATCTTCCACCGCCTGCCCATTGCTTTCGTCCGGCGGCCGGGCTCGTGGGGGCGCCCGCCTGCCCGCGCCGTTCCGCCGCCCGCCGCGCCTTTTCAGCCCGCCAGGCGCAGCACCGGTCCGCCCGCGGCCTCGGCGTCGCCGCGATCGTGCGTCACCAGCAGCACCGGAAGCCCCCGCGCCCGCGCCCGCTCGAAGACCAGGCGGCGCATCTGCTCGCGCAGCTCGGCGTCGAGGCTCGAGAACGGCTCGTCCAGCAGCAGCGCGCGCGGCTCGGCCAGCAGCGTGCGCATCAGCGCCACCCGCGCCTTCTGGCCGCCCGAAAGGGTGGCGGGGTCGCGGCCGGCGAAGCCCGTCAGGCCCACCTCGTCCAGCGCATCCGCCACCGCCCGCTCGCGGTCGCGGCGGCCGCCGCCGGGGCGCAGCCCGAAGGCGAGGTTGGCGCCTACCGACAGGTGCGGGAACAGCAGGTCGTCCTGAAAGAGAAGCCCCACGCGCCGCTGCTCGGGCGGCAGCGCGGTGACGTCGCACCCGTCCAGCCGCACCCGCCCGGCCAGCGCGAAGCCCGGCGGAAGCTGCCCGATGATCGCCGCCAGCAGCGTCGACTTGCCCGACCCCGACGGCCCCATCACGGACAGCACATCGCCCGGCGCAACCCGCGCGTCCAGCCGGACCAGCAGCCGCCCGCGCAGCGAGATCCGCAGATCCTCCAGCACCAGCCCCGTCCCCGCGTCCGTCACGGCCCGCCTCCCTATCGTCACCCTCCGGCCCTCACGACCGGCCGCGGCGGCCAATGTGGCCCCCTGCACCGCACCGGCGCAACGCCGCCAGGCAGCGCCGGAGCGGCCGCATCCGGTCGACGAGATCGCCGTCCCGCAACCGGCACCCGCGCCCCCCGCCGCCCGAACCGGACGAGCGGCCGCGCGGCGCGAGACGGCGAAGCGTTGCGCCGACGCAGAGCAGCGATCAGTCATCCCGAAACCCGGCTCTCAGGCCGCGACCCGAACCGCCCGCGGCCGGCCGCGGCGCTGAATGGCAAGCCGCCAAGGCTCCGGCGGCTGCACGCTCCGGGCGAACCGGCTCCTTCGGCATCGCAACGGCCTCCGGTCCAGGTGTCGCCCGTCCGAGCGTCTCGCGACGCCATGGCGGCCGGCGGGGGCTCGATGCCCCCGGCGGCCGCCGCCCCCGTCGGAGGCGAGCGGTTGGGCAGAATGGGGCGCACCGGCAGACAGCCCCGCCGCATCCGCACCGACACTCGTCCGCTCCGTCTCCAAGGCTGCGCGCGCGCTCCTCTCGCCGGTTCGCGAGGCCGTCGCTACCCTCTGGACGTGGGCGATAGGGCGCACGAGACCAGGGACCGCCCCCACCGCCTGCCGGATCCGCGATGACGCCCGTTCCGTCGGTCCCCAAGGCGGCGCACGCCGTCCTCTCCTTCGCGTCACCCGTTCGAGCGTCTCGCGACGCCATGGCGGCCGGCGGGCTCGATGCCCCCGGCGGCCGCCGCCCCCCGCCGCCGGGCGCGCCCGGGCAGCCCTCAGTCATGGCGCAACCCGCGCCGGTTCGCCCAGACGATCCGCGGCACGGCCAGCGCCAGCGCGAAGGGCATCAGCGCCGCCCCGGTCTGCGCCAGCGCATAGACCCCGATCGCGCGCCGGTCGCCGCCGGCGGCCAGCGCCACCGCCTCGGTGGTCAGGGTCGCGACCCGGCCGCCGCCGACCAGCAGCGTCGGCAGGTACTGGCCCACCGACACCGCGAAGCCCACCGCCGCCGCCGTCAGCACCGGGCCCAGCAGCATCGGCAGCCGCACGCCCCACAGCACCCGTCCCGGGCCCGCGCCCAGCGCCGCGGCGGCGCGCCCGTAGCGCGCCGTCCCAGGCGCGCCAGGGGTCGCCAGCGACAGGAAGACGTAGGGCAGCACGAAGACCAGGTGCGCCGCCACCACCGCGCCGCGCCCGCCGTCCAGCCCCGCCGCCAGCAGCAGCGTCTGCAGCCCCGGCAGGAACGCCACCTGCGGCACCAGCAGCGGCAGGTAGAGCAGCCAGAGCGCGCGCCGCCGACAGCCGCCGTCCCGTGCCGTGCCTCGGCCTCCAGGCAGCCCGATGGTCAGCGCCAGCGCCAGCGCGGTCGCGGCGGCCGCCGACCAGCGCGGTCTCGGCCGCCGGCGCCGCCAGGTCGGGCCCGTGGCGCAGCCAGCCCTGCCAGCCCAGCGTCTCCGGCAGCGCGTCGGGCCAGCTCCAGAACCCCGCCGCCGACCACAGTGCCAGCGCCCCCAGCCCCAGAAGCACCGCGCCCCGCCGTGGCCAGCGCCGCGGCCACCGCCACCGGGCGCAGCGCCTCGAGGCCGCCGCGCCGCGGCCGCCCGCCGCGATCCACCGCGCGCCCAGCCGCGCCACCCCCGCCTCGGCCAGCCGCCACGCCGCCAGCGCCGCCAGCACCAGGCCCAGCTGCAGCACCGCCGCCGCCGCCGCCCGCGACGCGCAGCGCCAGGTCGGGGTCGCCCATCCAGCGCACCAGTTGCACCGACAGGGTGGGCGGCGTGTTCGGCCCCAGGATCAGCGCCACGTCGACCACCGTCATCGAGAAGGCCAGCACCACGTAGACCGGCAGGCGGATCTGCCGGTAGACCCGCGGCCCCACCACCTTCAGCCACGCCGCCGTCCGCCCGTAGCCCAGCGCGCGCGCCACCGTCAGCCCGCGCGCCCGCCTCGGCCTGCCCCAGCGCGGCGATGGTCATCAGCAGCAGGAACGGCACCTCCTTCACCACCAGCCCCGCGATCAGCGCCAGGCCCCACGGGTCCTGCACGATCAGCAGGTCGGGCGGCCGCTCCCACCCCGTGGCCCAGGGCGAGGCCAGCCGCGCCAGCCACCCCGACGGCGCGATCAGGAAGGCCAGCCCGAACGCCGCCGCCGCGTGCGGCACCGACAGCAGCGGCGACAGCAGCCGCTCGATCGCGCGGAAGGTCCGCGTCCCGTGCCAGCAGGCCGCGATCATCGCCACGATGACCAGCGACAGCAGCGTGGCGGCCAGCCCGGTGACCAGGCTCAGCCGCACCGCGGCCGGCAGTCCCGGCCAGGCGGCAAGCTCGGCGAAGGGCGTCCGGCCGGCCGCGCCGCCGGCGCCGGCATCAGCCCCAGCGCCGGCCCCAGCGTGCCCGCCAGCCCCGCCGCCACCGGCCCCAGCATCACGAGCAGCGTCAGCGCCGGCACCAGCCGCAGCCCGCGCGGCCGCCCCCGCCGGCGCGCCCCCCCGGCAGGCGCCGCCCCCGCCGCGGCCGCGACCCCGCTCACGCCACGCTCCCCCCGCGCGGGCCCGCCGGACGCGGTGCCGGCCGAGGGAGAGGCGGCGGCCCCATACGCCCGCCCTCAGGTCGGCGCGCCGCCGGCCGACAGGGCGGACCGCACCGGCACGCCCCCCGTGGCCAACCAGAGGCGGCACGCCGCCCCGGCAGACGCGCGGTCGCAACGAACGGCTCCGCTCGCCCGCCCCCAGCCCCGACCGGCGCGGCAGACACGCCCGCCAGGACAGACGACGCGCCACGGCACGGGGCCACGGCCCACGCGGGAAAACGGCCGCACCGGTGGGACCGGGGCATCCGACTGCGTCGCCCCGCGGCCCTCCCGCTCCACCGCGCCCGCCGGCCCCTGCTCGCGACGGCAGGGAGACCCCGCGAAGCAGGCGACGCAGAGCCGCACGGGCTCACCCCCTCGTCGGGAGAACCGCCGCCCCGGCCGAACGAGGAAAACCAAGCGCCTTCCCCGAAGCTCCCCCCGATCCGCTCCGCCCGCCGCACCTCGGTCGCGTCGGGCAGACACCGCGGGGCAGGCGACGCAGCAGGGCTCCGCCCCAGTGCCCGGGAGAGACGGTTGGCGCACCGGCCGGAGGGGAGAAGGGGCAGGGCGGCCTGTCGCGAGGCGCGCAGGATCCGCCGAGTGCGGCCGGCCACGCGCGCGGCGGGCAGGGCCGGCGGGGCAGGCGAGGCCGGGCGGGACCGGCGGGCGGCCGGGGCAGGGGCCGCCCCCGCGCGGGTCATCGCGCGACGCCGTAGCGGGCGATCCAGTCCTCCTCCAGCCGCTCGGTCCACGACGGGTGCGGCTCGGGCAGCGCCGTGCCCAGCTCGTCGGGGGCCAGCGTGCCGGCCCCAGCGCCACCGCGTCGAAGAGCGCCCGCTCGGCCGGCGTCCAGCCGGTCCATGTCCAAGACCGTGCCGTAGCCCAGATGCGCGGGGTCCAGCGCCCGCGCCTGCGCCTCGGGCGACAGCAGGAAGTTCGCCACCACCATCGCCCCCTCGGGCGCCGAGGCGTTGTAGGGTATTGCCACGAAGCTCGCGTTGCCCAGCGTGCCGCCGTCCAGCACCGTGGTGCGCACGGTGTCGGGCAGCAGCCCGTCCGCGATCGCCGCCGACGCCTCGCCGGGGCTGAACGAGATCGCCAGGTCGATCTCGTCGTCGGCCAGAAGCTGGATCTGCCGCGGCCCGCTCTGCGGATAGGCGCGACCCTGCCGCCACAGATGCGGCGTCAGCGCGTCGAGGAACGCCCAGAGCGGTGCCGTCACCGCGTCGTAATCGGCCTGCGACACCGGCGCCTGCAGAACCTCCGGGTCCTCGGCCAGATCGACCAGCGCCTGCTTGAGGAACGTGGTGCCCAGGAAATCCGGCGGCTGCGGAAAGGTGAAGCGCCCCGGATCGCCCCGCGCCCAGTCGAGCAGCGCAGCCATGTCGCGCGGCGGCTCGGGCAGGTCGGCGGCGTCGTACATGAACACCACCTGCGCCGTGGCCCAGGGCGACTCGTAGCCCTCGGTCGGCACGGTGAAGTCGTGGGTGACGCGCGGGTCGGCGGCGTCGACCAGGTCGCAGTTGGGCAGCCGGTCGGTGAAGGGGCCGTAAAGCAGGCCCGCCTGCTTCATCGCCGCGAAATTCTCGCCGTTGATCCACACCAGGTCGACGGCGCCGTCCGCGTCGCGCCCGGCGGCCTGCTCGGCCAGGATGCGGCTCACCGCCTCGGCGGTGTCGGCCAGCTTGACGTGCTCCAGCGTGACGCCGTGCTCTCCGGCGACGCGGGCGCCCACCCAGTCGATGAAGTCGTTGGTGGCGGTCGAGCCGCCCCAGGCGTGCCAGTAGACGGTCTGCCCGCGCGGCGGCGGCCACCACGTCGTCCCAGCCGCCCGCGTCGGGGTCGGCGGCGGCGGGCAGGGCGGCGAGCAGACCAAGGCCGAGGGCGAGCGATCTCATTCAGGTCTCCTGCGGGTGGACGCCGGCGCGCCCGGGCGCGGTGCCGTCGAAGAGCCGCCGGGCCAGCAGAACCCGCGAGCCGGCGGTGACGAAGCAGAGCGCGCCGAAGACCCAGGCGCAGGGCGCGAACCAGAAGGGCGCGAGGCAGATCAGCACGAAGAACGCGATCGTCTCGGTCCCCTCGAGCAGCCCGCCGGTGAAGTAGAGCGACTTGACCCCGCGCGCCCGCGTCCGCATCTGCCGCGCTGCTCGGCCAGGATCGCGAAGCCGAGAAAGCTGGTGCCATTGACGTAGAAGCTGGTCAGCAGCCAGGCCCCCGCCGCGCCGTTCGCGGCCGGATCCAGCCAGACGAAGGCCATCGGCACCGCCCCGTAGAAGAGGAAGTCGGCGCCGATGTCGAGATAGCCGCCGAAGTCGGTCGGCCGCGTCGCCCGCGCCACCGCCCCGTCCAGCCCGTCGGCGAGCCGCGCCCAGCAGCAGCGGCACCAGCGCCGCCCATGTGGCGCCGGCCGCGATCAGCGCAGCGGCCAGCAGCCCCAGCGCCAGGCCCCCCAGGGTGACCGCGTCGGCGCCGACGCCGGCGCGCGCCAGACGGCTCCCCTCGCGGTCGAGGGTCGGGTCGATCAGTTTTCGCATCATGGCATCGAGCATCGTGCCCCATCTAGCGCGCCCGCGGCGTCCTGTCCCACCCCCGCGGCCCGGCCACGCGAAACTTTGAGGGCCGCGTGAGCGGGGGCGTCGGCGGCACCGCGACAAGGGGCGGGGCCGGAGGGGAGAAGCGCCGCCGCGGGGGATCGACCCCCGCGCCGCCGCTCGCCGCAGTCGCGGCAGTCGCGCGGGGGAGGGGACCGGTCGCAAGGCTGCGGGCGCCGGCATTTCGCCTTGGCCGGCGGCGAAGGTGGGGGGCGTCGTGGCGACGTTTTCCGCGATGGGTGGTTCCGCTGCTCCGGCAAGCGACCGCTCGGAGCGGTGCGCGCGGGGCATCGGCGAGCACGACGCTGCCTCGGCAAAGGGTGGGGCACCGAGGGGAGAAGCGCCGACGCGGGGGATCGACCCCCGCGCCGCCGCTTGCCGCAGTCGCGGCGGTTGCACGCGGCCGTGGACCTGGCCTCGCCATCGGAAGACGGCGGGTGGGGGGCTCGCGCCGCGGCGGCCGGCAGGCCGCCGGCGGACGTGAAGGCGGGGGTGCCCCACGGGCACCCTCTCCGCGACGTCCGCTCGCCCCTTCGCGGTTTCCGCGGGCGACGCCGTGGCAGGGCTTGACCCCGGGCGCGGGCGCGGTCCAATCCGTTGGCGATGCCCGGTCTTCCCGCATGACGCTCCGCCTCTTCTCGGCCGCACGCCGCCCCGTCCATCTCGGGCCCTATCCGCTCGAGCGGCTGGCGCGGCGCGACGCGCTGCCCGACCTCGACCCGGTGCCGCCCTTCCCGCGGCTCGACTTCCGCCGGCCCGACCCCGAAAGCCTCGTCAACGCCATGGCCGACTTCCAGGCGATGCTCGACGCGCTGCGCGACGGCCTCGTCAACGCCGCCCGCGCCGACTGCCCCGACGACCCGGACGAGCGGGCGCGCCACCTCAAGGCGTTCGGCTACTTCCAGGACGCGAGCATGGTCGGCATCGGCCCGGTCCCGCCCGCCGCGGTCCTGCCCGAACCGCTCGCCAACCCCGGCATCGACCGCCTGCGCCGCGACCTCACGACGCGCCAGACCAAGACGCTCGCCGTCGGGCATCGACGTGATCATGGCCGAGCTGAAGCGAGTCGATGGAGCGCCGCCGCGCACCGGCATCGACGGCCACGACCACGCCATCGTCCTCGTCTGGGAATACCCGCGCGACCCCGACCCGGCCGAGCCCGGCGCGGACTGGATCGCCGACGCCCAGGCCGAGCGCGCCTGCCTGCGCGCCTCCGAGGCGGCGGTGGTGCTGGCCAACTACATCCGCCTGCTGGGCTGGGACGCGCGCGCCCATACCGGCACCGCGTCCGACGTCGACCTCGCCCGGCTGACCGTCGCCGCCGGGCTGGCCGACGCCGGAAGACGGCCGCCCGGCCGCCCCCTGGCTCGGCACCCGCTTCGGCGCTCGCGGCCGTGACCACCGACATGGCGCTGGCGCCCGACCGCCCGCTCGCCCCGCGCGCGGCGCAGCGCCGGCGCCTCGGCGGCCCCGCCTGGTGGCTGGGCACGCGGCACGCCCAAGGGCGCCCTCAACCGCGACCCCTACGCGCGGCGCCGCTACGTCGACGGGCGCGCACCCGTTCGAGACGCCTCAAGCGCGTCGACACCCCCACCACCTACATCGACGAGGCGCGCGTGGCCCGCGTGCCCAAGCGCGCCGACTTCTTCGCCCGCGCGCTGTTCGGCGACATGGGCCCGCGCGTGCAGGACGGCGCCAAGGGCGGGCACTACGTGCGCAAGGCCGCGCCCTCGACTGCGCGCAGCGCCGCGTGCTGGGCGCGCTGCTGCTGCTGCAGGACGGCGAGGCCGCGCACGCGCACCGACCCGCCGCGACCCCGAACGCAACGCCGACAACCTCAAGGCGCGGCAGCTACTTCCTCGGCCTCGACGCGGTCGGGCCTCAGCCGCTGCCCCGACTGGGCCTGGTACACCCACGACGCCAGCGGCGAGCCGATCGAGCCCGCCCCACGACCAGGCGGTCAGCATGATCGTCGACCAGGGCTACGAGACGATGGAGGGCGCGTCCGGCGACGACTGGATCAGCGTCGCCCAGTCCATGCGCGCCTACCTGCGCTTCTCGCTGCTGGGCGGCGTCCTCGCGCAGCAGATCCGCAACCTCGGCTATTCGGCCAAGGCGCATACCGTGCTCGACGGCGACGTGCTGCAGCCGCCGCTCCTGCTGCTGTCCGGCCTGGGCGAGGTCTCCCGCATCGGCGAGGTGATCCTGAACCCCTTCCTCGGGCCCGCGCCTGAAATCCGGCGTCGTGACCACCGACCATGCCGATGACCCACGACCGGCCCATCGACTTCGGCCTCCAGCGCTTCTGCGAGGCGTGCAACAAGTGCGCCCGCGAATGCCCCTCGGGCGCGATCACGGCCGGGCCGAAGCTGATGTTCAACGGCTACGAGATCTGGAAGTCCGACAGCCAGAAATGCGCCACCTACCGCATCACCAACCGAGGGCGGCGCGATGTGCGGGCGCTGCATGAAGACCTGCCCCTGGAACCTCGAGGGGCTGTTCGCCGAGGCGCCGTTCCGCTGGGCCGCCATGCACGTGCCGGCGGCCGCGCCGGCTGCTGGCCCGGCTGGACGACGCGGTCGGCAACGGCGGGCTCAACCCCGTCAAGAAATGGTGGTGGGACATCGAGATCGACGAGGAAGGCGCCTACCGCCCCGCCCGCGCCCCGGTCAACCGCCGCGGCCTGCAACCCGAGCTCGACCTGCGCTACGAGGACCAGACGCTCGCCGTCTACCCCGCGCCGCTCGCCCCGCACCCGTGGCCCTATCCGTTCCCGATGGACCGCGAGGCGGGCATCGCCGCCTATCGCGATCTGCTCACGGCCGACGAATACCGCGACCGCCTGGCCGCCGGCGACGAACCCACGTCCACCGCTACACCGTCCCCGGCCGAGGCGCCGGTCCTGCGCCTGGTGGTCTCCAAGGTCGAGCGGATGACCGACGCGATCACCATGTACGAGTTCCGCGATCCCGACGGCGCCGACCTGCCGGAATGGCAGGCGGGCGCGCATCTCGACGTGGTGGTCGCGCCCGAGTACCTGCGCCAGTACTCGCTGTCCGGCGATCCGGCCGACCGCAGCCGCTACCAGATCGGCGTCCTGCGCGAGGAGGGCGGGCGCGGCGGCTCGAGGCTCATGCACCGCATCTTCTCCGAAGGCCGCCGCGTCTTCGTCTCGCGCCCCGATCAACCACTTCCCGCTGGACGAGGGGGCCCCGCGCAGCCTGCTTGATGGGCGGCGGCATCGGCATCACGCCGATGATCGCCATGGCGCACCGCCTGCACGCGCTGGGGCGCGACTTCGCGCTGCACTACTCGGTCGGCACCCGCATCGCCGCGGCCTTTGCGCGCGACCTCGCCGGCGCGCCCTGGGCCGACCGCGTGCACCTGCACGTCAGCGACGAGGGCACGCGCGCCGATCTCGACGCGGTGATCGGCCCCTGGCGGGCGGGCGCGCATCTCTACACCTGCGGCCCCGACCGCTTCATGTCCGCGGTGATCGAGGCGGCCGAGCGCCAGGGCTGGCCCGACGAGGCGCGGCACCTGGAATACTTCTCGGTCCCCGAGGTCGAGGCGCGCCCGGCCTGGCCCTTCACCCTGCGCCTCGCCCGCTCGGGTCGCGACATCGCCGTGGCCGAGGGCCAGCGCGCGACCGAGGCGCTGGCCGAGGCCGGCGTCGCCGTCGACGTGAAATGCTCCGACGGGCTCTGCGGCGTCTGCCGCGCGCGCCTGGTCTCGGGCGAGGTCGACCACCGCGATTTCGTCCTCGCCCGCGCGCAGCGCGAGAACAGCCTGATCCTCTGCCAGTCACGCGCGGCCGAACCCGGCGGCGTCGTCGAGATCGACCTCTAGCCGCCCCGCCTGCACCGCACCTCACGCCGGCACCGCCTCAACGCCGGCGCTCCGGCTCTCTCCCTCGCAGAGGTCGCCCTCACCTCGCGGCGCGCGCGACCCGCACCGCCGCCCCCATCCCGCCGCACCGGCCGCCGTTTCGCAAGCCGCCGGCTCATTGGCGCTCGGCACTTCGCCTGCGCTCCCCGCTCGCGCTCCGGTCCGCCGCCCCCACGTCCTGAGGTCCACGGCGGCGGGTGGCGGCGGGTCAAGGCCGCGCGGCACGCGCGCCGCCGCAGGCGGGCGAAGCGCCTTGACGCGCCGTCGCCCGTCCCACCCTCGGCGTGGCGCCTTGAGGAGCAGCCCGCTCCTCAAGCGCCTCCCCAGCAACCGGGAACACGTCCCCATCCCGCCGCACCGGCCGCCGATTTCGCCCGCCGCCGGACCGGCCCGCTCCCGGCGACGGTGCGCCAAGAGGCCCGGCCTGGGCCGTGGTGCGCTGCGGCCGGGCGCTTCGGGAAAGGGCCGATTCTGTCCAAACCCGGGACAGAATTCCGTACAGAAGTTACAGAAATCCGCCGAAAGGTGTACGGAACCGCCCGGCCTCAGTCCTCCATCGCCTCGAGCTCGTCGATCAGCCGCGAGATCATCGACAGCCCCTTGTCCCAGAAGGCGGGGTCCGAGGCGTCGAGGCCGAAGGGCGCCAGCAGTTCCTTGTGGTGCTTCGATCCGCCTGCCTTCAGCATCTCGAAGTATTTGTCCTGAAAGGCCGAATCCCCCTCCTCGTAGACCGCGTAGAGGGCGTTCACCAGGCCGTCGCCAAAGGCATAGGCATAGACGTAGAAGGGCGAGTGGACGAAGTGCGGCACGTAGGCCCAGAAGCTCTCGTAGCCGTCCATGAAGCGGAACGCGGGCCCGAGGCTCTCGCCCTGGACGCTCATCCAGATTTCCCCGATATCCTCGGGGGTTAGCTCGCCTCCGCGGCGCGCCTCGTGCAGCTTGCACTCGAAGTCGTAGAAGGCGATCTGGCGCACGACCGTGTTGATCATGTCCTCGACCTTGCCGGCCAGCAGCACCTTGCGCTGCGTCCCCTCGGCGCCGGCCAGCAGCTTGCGGAAGGTCAGCATCTCGCCGAAGACGCTGGCGGTCTCGGCCAGCGTCAGCGGCGTGCCCGCCAGCAGCTCGCCCTGGTCGGCCGCCAGCACCTGATGGACGCCGTGGCCGAGCTCGTGCGCCAGGGTCATCACGTCGCGCGGCTTGCCCAGATAGTTAAGCATTACATAGGGATGCACGTCCGTCACGGTGGGGTGGGCGAAGGCTCCGGGGGCCTTGCCGGGCTTGACGCCCGCGTCGATCCAGCCGCGCCCGAAGAACGGCTCGGCCAGCTCGGCCAGGCGCGGATGGAAGTCGCCGTAGGCGTCGAGAACCGTCGCGCGCGCCTCGTCCCAGCCGACGATCTTCGTCTCCTCCATCGGCAAGGGCGCGTTGCGGTCCCAGACCTCGAGCGTGTCGAGACCCAGCCAGCGCCGCTTGAGCTCGTAGTAGCGATGGCTGAGGCGCGGGTAGGCCGCGACCACCGCGTCGCGCAGCGCCTGCACCACCTCGGGCTCGACATGGTTCGCGAGGTGGCGCGCCATCTGCGGGGTGGGCAGCTTGCGCCAGCGGTCGACGATCTCCTTCTCCTTGACGATGGTGTTGTGCACCCGCGCGAAGGTCTTGAGGTGGTTCGACAAAACCGCCGCCACCTCGCGCGCGGCGGCCTCGCGGCGGCTGCGGTCCTGCTCGGTCAGCAGGTTCAGCGTCGCCTCGAGGCCCATCACCTCGCCGTCGACCTCGAACTCGAGGCCGGCGATCGTCTCGTCGAAGAGCTTGTTCCACGCCGCCGCGCCGACGCTCGACGTGTCGTGCAGGAAGCTCTCGAGTTCGTCCGAGAGCTGGTAGGGCTTCATCGCCCGCATCCGGTCGAAGTAGGGCTTGTATCTGGCCAGCGCCGCGTCGCCCGCGAACAGCGCCTCGTAGGCGTCGTCGCCGATGCGGTTCATCTCGAGCGAGAAGAACACCAGCGGCGCGGTGTCGTCGGTCAGCCGGTCCTGGCAGTCGGACAGGAACTTGGCGCGATGCGCGTCGGTGGTCTGCTGATAGTAGCGCAGGCCGGCATAGGACATCACGCGGCCGGCGACGCGGTCGATCTCCTCATAGGCCTGGACGCATTCCAGCATCTCGGCGGGCGAAAGCTCGGCCAGGCGGCCCCTGTAGCGCTCGGCGAAATCGGCGCAGGCGGTGCGCACGCGGTCTAGGTCGGCCTGGATTTCCGGCGCGTCGGGCGCGGCATAAAGGTCGGTGAGGTCCCACTCGGGCAGGTCGCCGAGGTTCCGGCCTCCGGTCTGGACGTCGGCCTCGCGGGCGAGGGTGGGCTCGAAGCGCATGGGAAACCTCCTGGGTGGCGTTGCCGTCACATAGAGGGCCGGCGGCGCCCGGTTCAACCCGCCCCGCCGGGTGCCGCGACGCTCAGAACCCGTAAAGGCGCGCGGGATTGTCGACCAGGATCGCCTGCCGCAAGGCCGGATCCTCGACCGCGCGGGTGAAATCGTCGAAGAGCACGCCCGAGTCGGGCATCTCGGCCTCGCCCAGCAACAGGTGTGGCCAGTCCGACCCCCAGACGCAGCGCTCGGGGTTCGCGGCGATCAGCGCGCCGGCCAGCGCGGCGGCCTCGTCCGCCGATTGCGTCATGCGGTAGAGCGCCGAGAGCTTGACCCAGATGCGGCCCTCGGCCAGCAGCCGGCAGACGCGGCGCACGCCGTCACTGTCGGGCCGCGGGTCCTCGGGCCAGCCCGCGTGGTCCAGCACCACCGGGACCGGCAGCGCCTCGAGGTCGTCCGCGATCGCCTCGAGATGTTGGTCGGCGTGCAGCAGCATCTCGATGTGCAGCCCGCGCTCGGCCAGGCGCGGCGCCATGCGGCGCGCCGCGGGCCAGTCGAGCGGCCCGCCATGCACCAGGTTCAGCCGGATCGCCCGGATGTGGGCGCGGGCAAGCTCTTCGAGGGAGTGGTCCTGAACCTCGGGCGCGACCAGCGCGACCCCGCGGAACTGGCGGCCCAGTCGCTGGATCGCCTCGACGGTGATCGCGTTGTCGGTGCCGTGCAGGATCGACTGCACCACGACGCCGCGAGTGCAGCCGAGCGTGTCGAGATGCGCGCGCAGAAGGTCCAGCCAGTCCTCGAAGCCGTGGGCGGGGTGGGGATCCTCGGCGCGGCCCTCCCACAATCCGAAGTCCTCGCCGCCGGCGACCACGTGGATGTGGCAGTCGCAGGCGCCGACAGGGGCGCGCACCGTGGGCTCCTTCGGGCGCGGCGGGGGCAGGCGTGCGGTGGGTCGTTCGTTCGGCGGGGTCTCGACGGGGGGCGAATTCGGCTCGGGCATGGGCTCCTCTCTGTCATGGTCCCAAGTCCTGCGCCGGCGGGGCGGTTCCGGCCGGATCAGCCGTAGGCGGCCAGCATCGCCCTGAGGTCGTCCAGCGTGTTGGCCTCGGCCGCCGGCTTGTCGTGGCGCCAGCGCAGCATCCGCGGAAAGCGCAGGGCCACGCCCGACTTGTGGCGCGGGCTTTGCTGGATGCCCTCGAAGGCGATCTCGAAGACGTGCTCGGGCCTGACCGCGCGGACCGGGCCGTAGCGCTCGAGCGTGTTGCGGCGCACCCAGGCGGTGATGCGCCGGAACTCCTCGTCGGTCAGGCCCGAATACGCCTTGGTGAAGGGCACCAGCTCGTCGCCGTCGCGGACCGCGAAGGTGAAGTCGGTGAAGAGGTTGGCGCGCCGGCCCGAGCCCTGCTGCGCATAGACCAGCACCGCGTCGATGGTCAGCGGGTCGACCTTCCACTTCCACCAGTCGCCCTTGCGGCGGCCGTCGCGGTAGGGCGCGGCGAGACGCTTCAGCATCACCCCCTCGGCGCCCAGCTCGCGCGAGGTCGCGCGCGCGGCGGCCAGCGTGTCCCAGTCGTCGAACGGGATCAGTGGCGAGAGGCGGAGCGGCGCCTGCGCCGGCAGGCCGCGGACGAGTGATTCCAGCGTGGCGCGGCGCTCGGCGAGGGGCGCTGCGCGGATGTCCTCGCCCTGCCATTCCAGCAGGTCGTAGGCCATCAGGATCACGGGCGCCTCGGCCAGCAGCTTCTTCGGCACCGTCTTGCGGCCGATGCGCTTCTGCAGCGCGTTGAACGGCAGCGGCGCCTCGTCCGCGAAGGCCAGCACCTCGCCGTCGATCACGGTGCCCTGGGGGATGAAGTCGCGCGCCGCGGCGAGCTCGGGGAAGCGGTCGGTCATCAGCTCCTCGCCGCGCGACCACAGGTGGTGCTCGCCCCGCGCAGGATCAGCTGGCCGCGGATGCCGTCCCACTTGTGCTCGGCCGCCCAGAGGGCGGGGTCGCCCAGGCTCTCGGGCGGGTCGTCGAGCTGGTAGGCGAGGTAGAAGGGGTAGGGCTTGCGACAGGTCGGTGCTGGGGTCGGGCGCCAGGATCAGCCGCTCGAACGTGGTGGTCTCGGGCGACCAGTCGCCCATCAGCCGGTGGGCGAGGTCGGGTTCCGCGATGCCGGTCGCGCGGGACAGCGCGCGCGTCATCAGCTTCTGGCTGACGCCCATGCGGAAGCCGCCGGTGATCAGCTTGTTGAAGAGGAACCGTCCGGTCCGGTCGAGCCGGTCCCAGGCGGCGAGAACGCGCGCCTTGCGCTGCGGCTCGTCGAGCGGCGCCGAGCGCGCGGACCTCGCCGATCCAGTGCGGCGAGGCGTTCGGTCCGAAGCCCGGCTGGCCGGCGGCAGGATCAGCGCGATCGTCTCGGCCAGGTCGCCGACGATCGGGTAGCTTTCCTCGAAGAGCCACAGGGGCAGGCCTGCGCGTTCCGCCGCCCATTCGCGCAGGCGCGTGGTGGTGACGGTGCGCTTCGGGCGCCGGTGCGACAGAAGCGCGATGGTCCAGAGCCGGTCGCTGCTCGGGCGCCTCGGCGAAGTAGTCGGCCAGCGCCTCGACCTTGGCATTGGTCCGGGTCGTCTGGTCGAGCCGCGGTGAAGAGGCGCGGCGAAGCGCTTCATCCCGCGCGGCGAGGCTTGGGCGGCGTCGGCTCGCCCGGGGGGCCGGGCCGCGGGATCGGGGCGGGGTCGGGGCGCGGGTCCTGCGGCTTGGGCTTCGGGCGGTGGGGTTCGGCGGCGGCGGTCGGTCGGGCGGTCATGCGGCGGCTCCGGGTTCGGCGGTCTCGGAGTCCAGCGTTTCGCCCTCGTATTCGGTTTCCACCACGCCGGCGTCGTAGCCCTGTTCCGCCAGCCAGCGGCGGAAGATCGGCCGTGTAGCCGTGGGTGACGAAGACGCGGTCGGCCCCGGTCGCGGCGATGGCGGCGTTGAGCCCGTCCCAGTCGGCGTGGTCCGACAGCACGAAGCCGCGGTCGGCGGCGCGGCGGCGGCGGACGCCGCGAAGCGCCATCCAGCCGCTGGCGAACCCGGTCGAGGCCGGCCCGAAGCGGCGCATCCAGGGCGAGCCGAGCGCCGAGGGCGGGGCGATGACCAGCGCGCCGGGATGCTCCTTGGGGTCGGTCTCGGGCGTGACGCGGATCGTGGGCGGCAGCGCCAGCCCCTGCGCGCGCAGCACCGCGTTGGTCGTCCTCGACCGCGCCGTGGGTCAGGATCGGGCCGATGGACGGGTCCACAGCCGACAGCACCCGCTGCGCCTTGCCGAGCGCATAGGCGCCGAGCACGCTGAAGCGGCCCTCGGCGGCGTTCGCGCGCCCACCAGGCGTCGATCTCGGCGACCGTCTCGGCCTGCGGGCGCCACTTGAAGACCGGCAGTCCGAAGGTGCATTCGGTGACGAAGGCGTGGCAGGGCACCGGCTCGAACGGTTCGCAGAAGCCGTCGGCGTCGGTCTTGTAGTCGCCCGAGACGACCCAGACCTCGCCCCCGCGCTCGACCCGGATCTGCGCCGAGCCGGGCACGTGGCCGGCGGGATGGTACGAGACGGTGACGCCGCCGACCCGCCGCGGCTCGCCATAGCGGACGGTGTCGAGGCGCGATGTCGCCCAGGCGGTGGCGCATCACCGGGGCGGCGGCCTCGGTGGCAAGGTAGCGGCGTGGCCGGGGCGGGCATGATCGGCGTGGCCGTGGGTGACGAGGGCGCGGTCGACCGGCCGCCAGGGGTCGATGTAGAAGTCCCCGGCCTCGCAGAAGATGCCGCGGTCGGTGAAGCTGAGAAGCGCGCCCATGGCTCGAACTCTAGTGCGCGCCCCGGTGAGCGCCAGCGGTGCGGAACCGCGCGGCACCGTGGCCGGTTGGCCTTACGTGGAACCACGGAGAATGTGATGGCCGACGAAAAGCCACGGCCCGAGGCGCCGAACCAGAACAACATCACCCAGGACGGCGATCCGGCCGGCAAGGCCGAGCCCACCGTCGAACAGCTGCGCGGCGACATCGACGCCGGCCGCACCGGAGACAAGGTCGGACATCCCGATCCGGCAACGGCGCCGCTGGGTGCGGATGCCGAGGCAGGCGGCGCCAGCCCGACGAACCCGGAAGTGGCCCAGGCCCGCGCGGAGGAGGTGTCGCGCCCCGACGCGCCACGCGCCGATCCGGGGCGGCCGGTTTCGTCCGAGCCCGCGCCGGCCGGCGGCCGGCCTCAGATGATCTGGTGGGCGGTGGCGGCGATCGTTGTGGTGGTGCTGCTCTTCGCCTTGTTCTGAGGCGGACGCGGCAGGCCCTTTCCTTCTGCGCGTCAACGCGCCTATGATCGGCGCTTATGGACGACGGGCGCGGGGCGACAGCCTACTTCAACGAGATGTACGAGGGTGCGCAGGTTCGCGCGCCCTATGCCGGGCTCGACGGATGGAGCCGCGACATGCCGGCCGAGCTGCGCAGCATGAAGCAGTCCGAGGCCGAGGCGCTGTTCCGCCGCATCGGCATCACCTTCGCGGTCTACGGCGAGGGCGGCGATCCCGACCGGCTGATCCCCTTCGACATGTTCCCGCGCGTCTTCTCGGCCGACGAATGGCGCAAGCTCGAGCGCGGGATCAAGCAGCGCGCGCGGGCGCTGAACGCCTTCCTCGTCGACGTCTACGGCCGCGGCGAGATCGTGCGCGCGCGGCCGCATCCCCGCGCGGCTGGTCTACTGCAACGAGGCCTTCGAGACGGCGGTGGCTGGGCTTCCGGCCGCCGCGCGGCGTCTACAGCCACATCGTCGGCATCGACCTCGTCCGCACCGGCCCGGACGAGTTCTTCGTGCTCGAGGACAACTGCCGCACGCCCTCGGGCGTCAGCTACATGCTGGAGAACCGCGAGATCATGATGCGGATGTTCCCGCAGCTCTTCCAGGAGAACCGGATCGCGCCGGTCGAGAGCTATCCGCAGCTGCTGCAAGCGCACGCTGGCCAGCGTCGCGCCGGCGAAATGCGACGGCGAGCCGCGCGTGGTGATCCTGACGCCGGGGCATTTCAACTCGGCCTATTACGAGCACTCGTTCCTCGCCGACATGATGGGGGTCGAGCTGGTCGAGGGGCGGACCTCTTCGTCGAGGGCGACTTCGTGCTGGATGCGCACGACGCAGGGGCCGCAGCGGGTCGACGTGATCTATCGCCGGATCGACGACGCCTTCCTCGACCCGCTGTGCTTCCGGCCCGAACTCGATGCTGGGCGTCCCGGGGCTGATGAACGTCTACCGCTCGGGCGGGGTGACGATCGCTCGGCGCCCCGGCGCAGGCGTGGCGGACGACAAGGCGATCTACACCTACGTGCCCGAGATGGTGCGCTTCTACCTCGGCGAGGAGCCGATCCTGAACAACGTGCCGACCTGGCAATGCGCCAGGCCCGAGGACCGGGCCTACGTGCTCGAGCATCTGCCCGAACTGGTCGTGAAGGAGGTGCACGGCTCGGGCGGCTACGGCATGCTGGTCGGGCCGAAGGCCGACCAGCGCCGAGATCGACGCGTTCCGCCGACAAGATCCAGCGAGCCCCGCAGAACTACATCGCCCAGCCGACGCTGGCGCTGTCCACCTGCCCGACCTTCGTCGAGGAGGGCATCGCGCCCGCGGCACGTCGACCTGCGGCCCTACTGCCTTGTCGGCGAGCAGATCGAGCTGGTGCCGGGCGGGCTGACGCGCGTCGCGCTGACGCGAGGGCAGCCTGGTCGTCGAACTCGTCGCCAGGGCGGCGGCGTCAAGGACACCTGGGTGCTGGCGGACTGATGCTGCTGAGCCGCACCGCCGAGAACCTGTTCTGGATCGCCCGCTACATCGAGCGGGCCGAGACCATGGCGCGGCTGCTGGAGGTGGGCGCGCGCAACGCGCTGATGCCCAACACCGGCGGCGGCTACCGCAACGAGTGGGAGTCGGTGCTGCAGGCCTCGGGCACCGCGCGCCGCCTTCGCCGACAAGTACGGCGCACGGTGCAGCGCAACGTCGAGACGCACCTGTTCTTCGACCGCGACAACCCCTCGTCGGTCGCCTCCTGCATCGCGCGGGCGCGCGAGAACGGGCGCATCGTGCGCACCGCGCTGACGACGCCAGGTCTGGGACGCGCTGAACTCGGCCTTCCAGGAGGTGCGCGAGCTGCAGCGGACCGAGCGCGTCGAAGCTCGACCTGTCGCGACCTGATCGACTGGACGCTGCGCACCACGGCGCTGATCCGCGGCGCGATCGACGCGACGCAGCTGCGCAACGACGGCTAGGACTTCCTGCATCTCGGCTACTACCTGGAGCGGGCGGACGCCACCGCGCGGCTGCTCGACGTGAAGTACTACGTCCTGCTGCCGCAGATCGACCTCGTCGGCTCGGGGCTCGACAACTACCAGTGGCGGACGCTGCTGCGCGCGATGTCGGCGCACCGGGCCTTCAACTGGGCCTATGGCGGCGAGATCACGCCGCAGAAGATCGCCGATTTCCTGATCCTGAACCGGCAGTCGCCCGCGTTCGCTGCTGACCTCGGTCGAGGGGCTGCGCCGCCACCTCGACCGGCTGGCGCGCGGCTACGGCCGGACCACGCCGGCGCAGACGCAAGGCGCGCGCGATGCTGGGCGAGCTGGCCGAGCGACGGTCGACGACATCTTCGACGAGGGGCTGCACGAGTTCCTGACGCCGCTTCATCGGCGACGTCGCGCGAGCTCGGCGGGCTGATCCACGAGATCTACCTGAGCGGGGAGGCGCGATGAGGCTGTCGGTCCGGCACGTCACCACCTACCGCTTCGGCTCGCCGATGCGCGGCGTGGTGCAGAGCCACCGCCTGACGCCGTCGTGCATCGACGGGCAGACGGTCGCTCGACTGGCGGATAGACGTGCCCGAGGGCGCGGTGCGCGGCGCGGGCTTCCGCGACGGCGCCGGCGACTGGATCGAGACGATGATCGATGCTCGGCCCGGTCGAGGAGGTGGTGGTCGCGGTCGCGCGGCACGGTCGAGACGGCCGACATCGCCGGCGTCCTGCGCGGCCACCGCGAGAGCGGTGCCGCCGCTGGCCTATCTGCGCTCGACCACGCGGCGACACGGGCCGACCTGGCGCTGGCCGAGCTTGCCGAGCGACGCCGTGGCGGGCGTTGGCAGCCCGCTCGACCGGGCGCACGCGCTGTCGGACGGCGTCGCGGACGCGATCGCCTACACGCCCGGGCCAGACCGCAGCACGACCACGGCGGCCGAGGCGCTGGCGGCCGGGCGCGGGCGTCTGCCAGGACCACGCCCACGCGCTGATCGCCGCGGCGAACACGGCCGGAATGCCCGGCCGCTACGTCACCGGCTATCTCTGGTCGGCGGGCGAGCCCGAGGCGTGGCAGTCGCAGTCGCAAGGCGGCACCCGGGCCGGCCCGTTGCCGAGCAGTCGCAGCAGCAGCAGTCGCAAGACGCCGCCGCCGACCCCTCGGCGCCCGAGGCCAGCCATGCCTGGGCCGAGCTCTTCGTGGCCGGCCTCGGCTGGGTCGGGTTCGACGTGTCCAACAGGTGCTGCCCCGACGAGCGCTACATCCGCCTCGGCCTCGGGCTTCGACGCCGCCGACGCCGCGCCGATCCGTGGCGTGGCCCGCGGCGTCGGGGAGGAACACATGGAGGTGCACGTCGCGGTCACCCAGGCCGACTGAGGCGCCGGCCGTCGCCGCGGCGCCCGCGGCAGGTGGATTGCCTCCGCCGCGCGCCGTGGTTAGGTGAAGGGCCCGCTGACCCGGAAGAGGCCCCATGACCTACTGCGTCGGATTGCTGCTCGACGACGGGATGGTGCTTCTGTCCGACACCCGCACCAACGCGGGCTCGACAACATCGCGACCTACCGCAAGATGTTCATCTTCGAGGAGCCGGGCGAGCGGGTCATCGCGATCATGACCGCCGGCAGCCTCTCGACCACGCAGACCACGATCGCGCGGCTGAAGGAGGCGATCGAGGATCCCGAGCGCGGCGCCCGAGCGGTCGATCATGACTGCCGACACGATGCTGGACGTGGCCGAGATCGTCGGCACCACGCTGTCGGGCACGACTCGACCGAGATCGAGGCGCGGATGCCGCAGCAGGGGCCGACGACTGCCGCCTCGATGATCGTCGCCGGCCAGCGGCGGGGCGGCGAGATGCGGATGTTCCTCGTCTACCCCGAGGGCAACTTCATCGAGGCGACCGCCGACACGCCCTTCCTGCAGATCGGCGAGCACAAGTACGGCAAGCCGATCCTCGACCGGGTCGTGCGGCCCGACACCTCGCTCGTCGACGCGAAGAAGGCGGTGCTGCTGTCGATGGATTCGACGTTGCGCTCGAACCTGAGCGTCGGCATGCCGCTCGACCTCGCGGTGATCGAGAGGGACGCGCTGCGGGTGACCGAGCGAGCGGCGGATTCGAGCCGCAGGACAAGGCCTTCCAGGCGATGAGCGAGGCCTGGAGCGAGGCGCTGCGCGAGGCCTTCGTCAAGATCGCCATCTAGAGCGGCCGGAGGGGACAGAAGAATGCGGACAGCGACCTTCCGGCAGCGGATGCAGGGCGGCGAGCCGCTCGCCGGCACCTTCGTCAAGACGCCGAGCCACGAGGTGATCGAGGTGCTCGCGATGTCGGGGCTGGACTTCCTGTGCCTCGACGCCGAGCACTCGCCCTTCGACCGGGCGCGCACCGATGTCTGCCTGGCGATGGCGCGGGCGCTGGACATGCCCTGCCTGGTTCGGGTGCCTGCGGCGCGGCCCGATGCGGTGCTGCAGGCGCTCGATTCGGGCGCGGTGGGGGTCGTGGTGCCGCACGTGGACGATGCCGCCACGGCCGCCACGGTGGCGCGGGCGGCGCGCTTCGGCGCGGGCGGCCGCGGCTACGCGGGCTCGACGCGCTGGGGCGGCTTCGCGACGCGGCCGATGCCAGACCTCATCGCCCAGTCGCGCGACGAGACCGTGGTGATCGTGCAGATCGAGAGCCCCGAAGCCGTCGGGGCGGCGGCCGAGATCGCCGCGGTCGAGGGGGTCGACGGTCTCTTCATCGGCCCCGCCGACCTGACCGTCGCCTATGGCGAGACCGACACCGGCGCGCCGCCGGTGGCCGAAGCCTATGCCCGCGTCGGCGCCGCGGCCGCGGCGGCCGGTGTGTGTCACGCCACCTTCGTGGCCAGCCCGGCGCAGGCGGCGGCGCTGCGCCCGCACGGGCTGACGATGTTCTTCGTCGCCTCCGAGCATGTGTGGATGTTGCAAGGCGCCAGGGCCGTCGCCGCGGCGATGCGCGAGCCCGACTGAGGCCGCTCAGGCCGCCGAGGTCTCGCGCTGCCGGTCGAACAGGCCGGCGACGGCGTCGAAGAACCGGCGCCGGAGCTCGGGGCGCTCCATCATCAGCTCGTGGCGCGCGCCCGTCGAGGACGTCGAGCCGCCGCCTGGGCCAGCGCGCCATGAGCCGGCGGATCGCCGCCGGTGTCGACGATGCGCTCGTCGGTGCCGACGGCGCAGTAGCACGGGGACCTGCGGCGGCGGCAGGCGGCGCAAGCGCGCGCATCTCGCTCAGCGCCTCGTGAGCCAGTGCAGGCTCGGGCCCGCCGAGCGCCAGGTCCGGGTGGCTGGCGGTCTGGCGCATCATGTAGGCGAACATGTCTCGGGTCGGCGGTCAGCAGGTTGCTCGTCGAAAGGCGCCGCGTTGACGTACGCGTTGGCCCCGGTGCCAGGTGCGTACCGGTGGCCGAGAGCCGAGCGAGCGGCCGGCCCACGAGATGCGCCCAGCGCGAGCGGGGCGCAGCGCGGCGGGCATGTGGATGCCCCACATCGGCGCGGTGAAGGCCGCCGCCGTGACGGCGAGCCCTGCCGTGCAGCGCCCTGAGGCCGATCGCGCCGCCCATCGAATGGGCGAGCAGGTAGAGCGGCCGGGCAGGTCGAGCTCGGCCGCGAGCCGGCGCAGGGCCGCGCACGTCCTTCTGGTAGTCGAGGAAGTCGTCGACATGGCCGGTCAGCCGGTCGGCCAGCGGCCGGTCGGACAGGCCCTGGCCGCGCCAGTCGACGGTCGACGTCGAGAAGCCGCGCCGGCCCAGGTCGGCGCGGCGCGGCCGTACTTCTCGACATACTCGGTCCGGCCGGGGAAGAGCAGGACCGTGCCGGCGTCGCCGGCCGGCCAGACGCGGCGCGCAGGCGCACGCCGTCCGCGGTCCGGCACCAGTACGCGCGCCCGCCCGTCGGGGCCCTCGGCCAGGTCCGTGGAAGAGCGGCGCCGTCCTCCATGTCTAGCAGAGCGCGCTGCCCGAGCTGCATCGCCACGCCCCATGTCGCCGTCGATCGCGAGCCTGCCCGGCATGAAGGCGGCGGTGGGGTCGAGGCGCCGTCGAGGATGGCGCGGAAGGTGTCGGCATCGGCGTCATCGTGACGTCGGCCTGCTCGTCGCCGGCGCGGGCGCCGGCCTCGTCGATCATGATGGCGCCCTCGTCCTCGATCACGAACTTGGCGGTGCCGTCGAAGCCCGCCGTCGAGCTTGGCGTTGAGCGCCGTCACGGCGGTCGTCGATCACGTCGCTCATGCTGCACTCCTTCGAATTGTGGCGCGGGGGTGTGGAAATCGTCGCCGGGCCCGACTAACTTGCGATGTGTTATGGGCAGCTCACACAGCAATCTCAAACTGCCGTAACGGCGCTTCTGCGTGGCGCTCGCGGTGCGCCGGCGGCGGCGGCAGACGGCGCGACCTCGACGCGCTGTTCGAGGCGCTGCGGCGGCCGAGGGCCCGGCGGCGCAGCGAGATCGAGAGCCAGATCTGGGAGGAATGGTCGAAGTCCGGCTCGCCGGCGATGGACCTGCTGCTCGAGCGCGGGCGCGAGGCGCTGGAGGAGGGCGACTACCGACGTCGCGATCGAGCATCTTCTCGGCGCTGGTCGACCATGCGCCCGATTTCGCCGAGGGCTGGAACGCCCGCGCGACGGCCTATTTCCGGCCGGGCGACTACGGGCTGGCGCTGAGCGACATCCGCCGGACGCTGGCGCTGAACCCGCGCCATTTCGGGGCGCTGTCGGGGCTCGCGCATGATCCTCGAGGAGATCGGGCGAGGAGCGCGCGCGCTCGAGGCGTGGCGGGCGGTGGAGGCCATCGAACCCGACGCAGCCGAGCCGTGGAGGACGCCATCGAGCGGCTCGAGCGGCAAGGTCGAGGGCGAGACGCTCTAGGCGCGAAGGCATCGCGCCGATGACGCCGGCAGATGGCGGGACGCATCGCGGCGGTCCTCGGCCCCACCAACACCGGCAAGACGCACTACGCGATCGAGCGGATGCTGGCGCACCGCACCGGCATCATCGGCCTGCCGCTGCGGCTGCTGGCGCGCGAGGTCTACGACCGGATCGTGGCGCTGCGCGGGCCGTCGGTGGTGGCGCTGGTCACCGGCGAGGAGCGGATCGTGCCCGAGCGGACCGCAGTACTGGGTCTGCACGGTCGAGGCGATGCCCGAGGGGATGGGCGCGGACTTCCTCGCCGTGGACGAGATCCAGCTCTGCGCCGACCCCGAGCGCGGGCACGTCTTCACCGACCGGCTGCTGCGCGCGCGCGGGCTGCACGAGACGCTGTTCCTCGGCTCCGACACGATGCGCGGCGCCATCGCGGCGCTGGTGCCGGGCGTGCAGTTCCTGCGCGCGCGAGCGGTTCTCGCCGCTGAGCTACACCGGTGCGAAGAAGATCAGCCGGATGCGGCCGCGCGTCGGCCATCGTCGGGTTCTCGGTCGAGAACGTCTATGCCATCGCCGAGCTGATCCGGCGGCAGAAGGGCGGCGCGGCGGTGGTGATGGGCGCGCTGTCGCCCGCGGACGCGCAACGCGCAGGTCGCGCATGTACCAGAACGGCGACGTGGACTACCTCGTGGCGACCGACGCGATCGGGATGGGGCTCAACCTCGACATCGACCACGTCGCGTTCTCGTCGACGGCGAAGTTCGACGGGCGGCGGATGCGGCCGCTGGCGCCGAACGAGCTGGCGCAGATCGCCGGGCGCGCCGGGCGGCACATGAACGACGGCACCTTCGGCGTGACGGGCGAGGCGCGCGCGCTCGCCGACGAGGTGGTCGAGGCGATCACCGCGCACGCTTCACGCCGGTCCGCAGGCTGCAGTGGCGCAACGCGCGGCTCTGGACTTCGGCTCGCTCGAGCGGCTGATCGCCTCGCTCGAGGCGCCGACCGAGGACGACGTGGCTGACGCGCGGGCGCGGGAGGCCGACGACCTGGCGCGCGCTGAAGGCGCTGGCCGAGCGTGGCCGAGGTGCGCGCGCGGGCGGCGACGCGGCCCGCGCGTGCGGCTGCTCTGGGACGTGTGCCGGATCCCGGATTTCCGCGGCATCAGCCCGGCCGAGCATGCGGGCATGCTGGAGCGGATCTTCGGCTTTCTGCACGAGTGGGGGCGGGTGCCCGACGACTGGATGGCGCGGCAGGTGACGCGGATCGACCGGACCGACGGCGACATCGACACGCTCTCGCAAGCGGCTGGCCTATATCCGCACATGGACCTACGTGGCCCAGCGGAAGGGCTGGGTGGACGACGAAAGTCATTGGCGGGGGGCGACCCGCGCGGTAGAAGACCGGCTGTCGGACGCGCTCCACGGGGCGCTGACGCAGCGATTCGTCGACCGGCGGACAAGCGTGCTGCTGCGCCGGCTGAAGCAGAAGGAGAGCCTCGTGGCCGAGGTGAACGACAAGGGCGAGGTGACGGTCGAGGACGCAGTTCGTCGGCCGGCTGGAAGGGTTCCGCTTCCGCCAGGACGCGAGCGCCACGCCGGACGAGGCGCAAGACGCTCCGCCAGGCGCAGCCTCGCAGGCGCTGCGGCCCGAGTTCCACCTGCGGGCGGACCGGTTCTACAACGCGCCCGACACCGAGATCGACTACACCGAGCAGGGCGGCCTGATGTGGGGCGAGAACGCCGTGGGCAAGCTGGTCGCCGGGGCCCGAGCCGCTGCGGCCGCAGGTCGAGGCCTTCGTCGACGAGGAGGCGGGCCACGACGTCGCGCAGAAGGTGCAGCGCCGGCTGCAGCACTTCATCGACCGGCGAGATCGCCACGCTGTTCGAGCCGCTGCTGGCGATGCGGGCGGGACGAGGCGCTGGACGGGCTGGCGCGCGGCTTCGCCTTCCGGCTGGTCGAGGCGCTGGGCGTCCTGCCGCGCGAGCAGGTCGCGGCCGAGGTCAAGGAGCTCGACCAGGACGCGCGGGCGGCGCTGCGCAAGCACGGCGTGCGCTTCGGGCAGTTCACGGTGTTCCTGCCGCTGCTGCTGAAGCCCGCGCCGACGCGGCTGCGGCTGGTGCTGTGGTCGCTGGCGAGGGGGCTTCGGCGAGTTCCCCGAGAGCCCGCCGCCGGGCCTGGTGACGATCCCGGTCGCGACGGACGCGCCCAAGGGCTATCACGTGATGGCGGGCTATCGCCGCGCCGGCGACGCGCGCGATCCGCATCGACATGCTGGAGCGGCTGGCCGACCTGCTGCGGCGCGAAGGACAGCCGCGGCGGGTTCGAGGCGACGCCCGACATGCTGTCGATCACCGGCATGACGCTGGAGCAGTTCGCGGACCTGATGCAGGGCCTCGGCTACCGGGCCGAGCGGGGCGAGCGGCCAAAGGCGCCGGCGAAACCGGCCGCGGCCGAGGCGGCCGATGCCTCCGACGGTGCCAGCACGGTCGAGGCCGATGCGCCGCCCGCCGACCTTGTGGGAGGCACGCCCGACCCGCAGACCGAGGGCGCCGCCGAGACCGACGCGACCCCTGCGGCGGACGACGCGCCCACCGCCGATCCGGGCGCCGAGGGCACCAGCCAGGCCGCCGCCGACGAGGCGCCTGCCGAAGCCGCCCCGGCCGCGCCGGAGCCCGGCGCCGAAGGCACGTCGGCCGCCGAGGCGCAGCCCGACCCGGACGATCCGGCGGCGAGGTCCGACAGCTCGGAGCCCGACACGATCGGCGAATCCGAGGAGGGTCCACAGCCCGAAGGTGCGCCGCCGATGCCGGAGCTCGCCGAAGGCGAGGCGCGACCGGCGGACGTGGCGTCCGAGACCGAGGTCTTCTATACCTTCACCTGGGCCGGGCGCGGGCGGCGCGAAGACCGGCGCGGGCCGGCCTCCGGCGAAGGGCAAAGGCGGAAGGGCGGCGAGCGGGCGCCAAGGGCAAGCCCCGCCAGCCGCGCAACGAGGGTGCACGCAGCTTCGAGGCGCAGCCGCCGCGCAAGAAGGACCGGATCGACCCCGACAACCCCTTCGCCGCCGCGCTCATGGGCCTCAAGGACAAAAGCTGAGGCTTGACGCGAGGGGCGCAGCACCATCGCGGCTCGACAAGTGGCTCTGGCACGCGCGCTTCTTCAAGACGCGCAGCCTGGCCACCCGGGTGGTGGCGGCCGGCCAGGTGCGGGTGAACGGCGAGCGTGTCGACAAGCCGGCCGCGGTCGGCACCGGCGACGTGCTGACCTTCCCGCAGGGGCGCGTCGTGCGCGTGGTGCGGATCCTGGCGCTGGCGACCGGCGCGGCCCGGCGCCCGAGGCGCAGGCGCTCTACGAGGATCTGGCGCCGGCGACGCCCGGGCGCGGGTCCTGCGCCTGATCGTCGCGCGCCGCCGCGAGGCGCTGTCGCTCAAGCGGCGGCCGCTTGAATGATCGCTCGCGCTTCCTTAGTCAGGCGCGGGATCTCCGCAACGGGACACTCGGCCATGACCTATGTCGTCACCGACAACTGCATCGCCTGCAAATACACCGACTGCGTCGAGGTGTGCCCCGTGGACTGCTTCTACGAGGGCGAGAACATGCTGGTGATCCACCCCGACGAGTGCATCGATTGCGGCGTCTGCGAACCCGAGTGCCCGGCCGACGCGATCCGCCCCGATACCGAGCCCGAGATGGAGCAGTGGGTCGAGTTCAACCGCAAGTATTCCGAAGCCTGGCCGGTGATCGTCACCAAGAAGGACCCGCTTGCCGAACGCCGAAGAGAGGGACGGCAAGGAAGGGCAAGATGGAGAAGTATTTCTCGGAGGCGCCGGGCGAGGGCGGCTGAGTTCGCACCTCCCGACTCTGAGGTATTCGGCGCCTGACATATCTGAATGTCGCAAGTAATCCGGGGCCCTGAGCTGGCGGCGAAGGCAGAGCTTTTGTAACGGCGCCTTTTTTGCTATTCTCGGCGAGGCACTGTGATGGTCTCGGGAGGGGCCGGCGTCGGCCATGCCCGGCAGATTCATGGCGGACATGTAGAAGCACGTGGCGGGGAACAAATCGTTCTCCGCCTGTTTTCTAGTCTCCTGCCTTCCCCTGGGACCGATGCGAGGAAAATTGACCTGCATGAGCAAGAGCAAGAAACCCGATTTCCGTCCGAACGACTACGTGGTCTATCCGGCGCACGGCGTGGGCCGGATCATCTCGATCGAGGAGCAGGAAATCGCCGGCCTGAAGCTGGAACTGTTCGTCATCTCGTTCGAGAAGGACAAGATGACGCTGCGCGTGCCGACCCACAAGGCGAGCGAGGTGGGCATGCGCTCGCTCTCGTCGCCCGACATCGTGTCGAAGGCGATGGCGACGCTGAAGGGCAAGGCCAGCGTCAAGAGGGCGATGTGGTCGCGCCGCGCGCAGGAATACGAGCAGAAGATCAATTCCGGCGACCTGATCTCGATTGCCGAGGTCGTGCGCGACCTTCACCGCGCCGACGACCAGCGCGAGCAGAGCTATTCCGAGCGGCAGCTCTACGAGGCGGCGCTCGAGCGGCTGACCCGCGAGGTCGCGGCGGTCAGCGGCTCGGACGAGCTCGCTGCGCAGAAGCAGGTCGACGACGTGCTGACCGCGCGCGCTGCCTGCAGCCTGCGACACGATGAAGATAGTCCCGCCTTCGGGGCCTCAAAACCGCCGCGCTTGCGGCGGCGGTCTTTACCCGTTATCACTCGCCCGCCTGCGCGCCGCGGCGGCTCTTCCATCGTCAAGTTCACTGACCAGGGCCGTCCATCGAGCGCTTCAGTCCTTGTTGAGTTCGCGCGCGCGGGCGACGTAGGCGTGGTTCTCGGCGACCGGCACGCCCGGCTTCCAGAGCTCCGCCAGCTCGCGCACGGCCTGGCGGTCAAGGCGGAAGAAGGTCCGCTCGAGCTCCGGCGGCCTCGAATTCGCTGAGGCCCATCGTCCTCGAGCACGTAGCGCCCGCCCGCAGCGAACTGTCGAACATCTCGCGCACGATGTCGTCGGCCCCGCGCGTCGTAGAGCTCGTAGACGTGCACCCGGTCGCGGGCGCGGGCGACGATGTGCAGGTCGGGCCGCTGCTTGCGCGCGTAGCGTGCACCAGCCGCATCGCCGCCTCGCGGTCGTCCAGCGCCACCACCAGCACCGCGCGCGTTCTCGAGCCCGGCGGCGTGCAGCAGGTCGGGCCGCGTCGGGTCGCCGAAGAAGCCCTTGAAGCCGAAGCGCCGCATCAGCTGGATCGTCTCCAGGTCGTGGTCCAGCACCACGGTGCGGAAGCCCGACAACTGCAGCAGCCGGTTCACGACCTGCCCGAAGCGGCCGATGCCGGCGATGATGACCGGCTGCTGCTCGTCGATCTCGTCGGCCTTCGGCGCTCGCCTGCGTCGGTCAGCCGGTGCGACAGATCGCTCGTAGAGGATGAAGGCCAGCGGCGTCAGCAGCATCGACAGCGCGATCACCAGCAGCAGCCGTCTGGCCCAGGGCGGCCGGCAGGACCGTTGGCTGCAGCGAGAAGGCGACCAGCACGAAGCCGAATTCGCCCGCCTGCGCCAGCCCCAGGGTGAACAGCCAGCGGTTCGCGCGCGCGCAGCCCGAACAGCCAGCCGAGCGCGAACAGGACCAGACCCTTCACGCGCATCAGCGCGAGCGTCAGCGCCGATGATCAGGCACGGGCTGCGCGACGAGGACGGCGAAGTTCGATGCCCGCGCCGACGGTGATGAAGAACAGCCCCAGCAGCAGGCCCTTGAACGGCTCGATGTCGGTTTCCAGCTCGTGCCGGAATTCGGAGTTGGCCAGCACCACGCCGGCGAGGAAGGTGCCGAGCGCCGGCGACAGGCCGACGACCAGTCATCAGGACCGCGATCGCCCACCACGATCAGCAGCGCCAGCGCCGTGTACATCTCGCGCAGCCGCGCGCGGTGGACGAAGCGGAAGAGCGGCCGCGTCAGGTAATGCCCCGACAGAGGATGATCAGGCGCCACCGCGCCCAGCGTCACCAGCGTCACGCCCCAGGCCGGCAAGCTCCTCGACCAGGGTCATCGCCGCCTCGGCGCTTCTCGGCGCCCTCGCCGCGCGCCAGCCTTCGGCGATGCGCCGCGCGGTTGCGGTCGGCGGGCCGGGCCAGCAGCGGCAGCAGCGCCAGCATCGGGATCACCGCGATGTCCTGGGTCAGCAGCACCGAGAAGGCCGAGCGGCCGCCCGGCGTCTGCATCAGCCCCTTCTCGCTCAGCGTCTGCAGCACGATGGCGGTGGAGGACAGCGCCAGGATCATGCCGATGGCGAGCGCCGTCTGCCAGCGGCTGGCCCAGCGCCATCGGCGCCGGCCGTCACCGCGGCCGAGCGTCAGCACGATCTGCAGCCCGCCCAGCCCGAGCAGCTTGTGCGCGCATGTCCCAAGCGCCCGCGGCTCCAGCTCCAGCCCGATCAGGAACAGCATCATCACCACGCCGAACTCGGCGAAGTGCTGCAGGTCCTCGGTCTCGGCGCCCGACCAGGCCCAGGACCGGGCCGATCAGCGATGCCGGCCAGCAGGTAGCCCAGCACCGAGCCGAGCCCCAGCCGCGCCGCGAGCGGCACGGCGACGACGGCGGCGGCAGGTAGATCGTGGCCTGGAACAGGAAGCCTTCCATGCGTGCGGTCCTCAGGTGGGCAGCGGCGCGTCGGCCTTGAACTGGTCCATGACGATCTGGCTCTGCACCCGCGCGACCGCCGGGTGCGGCAGCAGGACCTGGTGGATCAGGCGGTTCAGCGCGCGCGAGGTCGGCGCAGAAGACCCGCAGCAGGTAGTCGGCCTCGCCGGTCAGGGTCCATGCGCTGATGATCTCGGCGCGGGTCGGCAACGAGGCGGGCGAAGGCGCGGGCGGCGTCGGGGGCATGGCGTTGCCATCTGCACCTGGACGAAGGCCTGCACGTGCAGGCCCGACGGCGCCGGGGTCGAGCCGGGCGGTGTAGCCGCGGATGATGCCCGCGGCCTCGAGCCGCTGGCGCCGCCGGCCGGCCTGGCTGGGCGACAGGTTCAGCGGCTCGCCCAGTTCCTGCGCGGTGAGGTGGGCGTCGCGCTGCAGCGCCGAGAGGAGTTGCGCGTCCACCGGATCAAGCGTGCGCAAATCGTGCATGATGGCCCTCCTTCGCGCGGTAATCGTGCGTCATTTGTCGCGCCAGGGCAACACTTTGCGCAAAATCCGTGGCCGAGGCCGCCTATCTCTAGCACCAAGACCAGACAGGAGGAGGAGGACCCATGGGACCGTTCCCGCACGACGCCCCGAAGGCGCACGATCACCGAAGAGAACCCCGCCGGCACCGACGGCTTCGAATTCGTCGAATTCGCCCATCCCGAGCCCGAGGAGCTGCGCGAGCTGTTCGCGAAGATGGGCTACGAGCTCATGGCGCCGGCACAAGACGAAGGCGGTCGAGCTCTGGCAGCAGGGCGACATCACCTACGTCCTGAACGCCGAGCCCGGCAGCCATGCCGCGCGAGTTCGTCGAGGAGCACGGCCCCTGCGCGCCGTCGATGGCCTGGCGCGTGGTCGATGCCGCGCACGCGCTGAAGCACGCGGTGGCGAAGGGCGCCGAGCAATATGCCGGCCCCGGCAAGACGATGGACGTGCCGGCCATCGTCGGCATCGGCGGCTCGCTGATCTACTTCATCGAGGACTACTACGAGACCTCGCCCTACAACGCCGAGTTCGACTGGGTGGACAAGGCGCACCCCGAGGGCGTGGGCTTCTACTACCTCGACCACCTGACCCACAACGTCCACAAGGGCAACATGGACATGTGGTTCGGGTTCTACGGCGACATCTTCAACTTCCGCGAGATCCGGTTCTTCGACATCGAGGGCAAGTTCACCGGCCTCTACAGCCGCGCGCTGACCTCGCCCTGCGGCCGCATCCGCATCCCGATCAACGAGGACCGGGGCGAGAAGGGGCAGATCGTCGAATACCTCAAGCGCTACAACGGCGAGGGGATCCAGCACATCGCGGTCGGCGCGCGCGACATCTACCGAAGCCGTCGACGCGATCGCCGCGCGCGGCCTGAAGTTCATGCCGAAGCCGCCGCGACACCTACTACGAGCTGAGCTTCGACCGGGTGACGGGCCACGAGGAGCCGATCGAGCGGATGGAGAAGCACGGCATCCTGATCGACGGCGAGGGCGTCGTCGATGGCGGCGAGACGCGGATCCTGCTGCAGATCTTCTCGAAGACGGTGATCGGGCCGATCTTCTTCGAGTTCATCCAGCGCAAGGGCGACGACGGCTTCGGCGAGGGCAACTTCAGCGCGCTCTTCGAGTCGATCGAGCAGGACCAGATCGAGCGCGGCGTGCTGGACGCGGCGGAATGACCGCCTGCGCGACGGAGAGCGCCTGACGGCGCTCGCACCCTGAAGCTCGGGCCCGGGTGGCCCGAGCGGAGGCGGCCACGCGCCGCCCTCAGGTCTTCGGCATCGAGAGCGTGATGCTTCGGCCGCCCTTGGTGTAGCTGAGTTGCGAGGCGCCGATCGCGGCAATCCGGCCACCGTCGAAGCGGTCGCCCACCTTCACCTTGACATAGCGCCCCGACGGCAGGCGGATCAGCGCGCGCCGGTCCGCCGCCGACCCATAGACGCCGATCAGGTTCGCCCGGTTCAGGTGGATCGCGTTCTCGGTCGTCGCGCGCCGGGCGACCGAGGCGTTGCTGGGGATGGAGGGCGCCGCCGTCGCCGTCTGCGTTGCGGCGGCGCTGGCCGTGCTGGCGGAAGCGCCGGACGACGCCGAAGCGCCCGAGGCCTGCCGCTGGGCCTGGCGGGCGAGGGCGGCGAAGTCGGTGGGGCGCGTCTCGGGGATGAGCATCGCCGTCCCGTCTGGGGCCGCCGACGGTTCGGCCTGGGGCACGGCCGGCCGCCTTTTCGGGCGCAGAACGGCGGTGATTGAACCTTGGACCTCGGGCTCGGCCACCTCGTCGGCGGGATCTGCTTCGGCGACGGGACGGTGCCTGGGACGGGGCAAGACCGGCGCGTCCGGCGCAGGCTCGACGTCGGCTTTGGCCGGAGGCTCCGCAGGGTCGGCAGCGATCGGCGCCGGGACCGACGGCGGATGCGGAAGGCGGGCGAGCGGCGGCATCGCCGACTTCTGCGGCGCGGCGACGACGGGATCGGCCGCTGCCAGATAGAGCCGGTCGAGGCTGTCGCCATGTGGCGCGGTCGGCGCGACCGGCTCGGCCGTCATGTGCGGTGTGCGCGTGGGGGCGTCGGCTGGCACCTCGCCGCGCGGCTCGATGGCCGACAGCCGGACCCTACCGGCCGGCTCGGCCCGCGGCTCGGCCGGCTCGGACGGGGCGGTGGCGCGGGTGACCTCGGCCTCGGGCGTGGCGGGCGACGTCACCCCGGCCTGCCCTGAGGCGGCGGGAGCGTCTTCGGACGGGGCGGCGATCTCGGGCGCCACCTCGGCTCGCAGGATGTCGGCGCGCTCGTCCACGGTCACGGCGACCGGAGCGGGCGTGACCTCGGGCATCTCGGTCCCGCGCAGCCCGAAGGTCGCGACGCCGCCGACGATCGCCAGCGCAAGCGTCGCCACCGCCGCTGCCGTGAGAAGCGGTCGCCGGCGTTCCGCGGGCTTGCGCGCGCCGAAGAGCGTCAGCGCCTCCTCCTCGCTGGCGGCCTTGTCGGCGAAGCTGGGCGCGGGCCCGAGCGCCGGTGGTGCGGCGCGCGGCGGTATGTCGCCCGCCGGGACCGGACTTTTCGGCGTCTGAGGCGCAGGGACCGCGGCCGGGGCTTCGGCCGCCGCCGCGGCGGGCGGTGCGGGCTCGAACACCATCTCGGCGGGCAGGTCGGGGGTCGTGGGGCGGGCGATCAGGCGCGCGGGCACGAAACCCTGGCGGCGCGCAAACTCGCGCGCCTCCACAAGGGTTTGGCCGGTGGTCGCGGCGACGGCGACGCGGCTTCCGGTGCCGGCCGTCGCCCAGACCAGTTCGTCCAGCGGATAGGGCGTCGCCCCGTCCAGCGCCTCGGGCACCGAGGCCGCGTCCGGCGCGGAGGTATAGAGGATCTGGACGTCGGGGATGACGAGGTCCACATGCGGCGTCCCCTGCGCGCCCACCGCCTGGCGCATCCGGGCGATCCGCTCGGCGAAATCGGGTGCCGCGAGGGAGACGGTGTCGACCTCGTTCAGACGTGCGCCTTCGCGCCGCAAAAGGCGCACCGCGTCGAGCGACAGGTCGAGCGCGTGGTCCCTCACCATGGTGTTGCCTTCTAGCACGATTCCCCTCTCGGGCGGCACGCGAATTCTTCGCGTGGACGATCTTCGCGGCATCTCGCCGAGACGCAAGCACTTGCGTCTGCCGGCCGGCGGGCCGACGCTTGCCGCGTCGAAGTGACCGGAAGGGGTGAAGATGCGGTTGACGAGCTTGGTTGCGGCGATCCTGGCGCTGGCGATCCTGCCGGCGGCGGCGCAGCAGGAAGAGACGGGGATCGTCGTGCGCGGGCAGGGCCGGGTAGAGGCGCCGCCCGACATGGCGACCCTGACGTTGGGAGTGACGGCCGAGGCGGGCACCGCCGGCGAGGCGATGGCCCGCAATGGTGCCGCGATGGCGCCGGTGTTGCAGCGGCTGCGCGACGCCGGCATCGCCGAGCGTGACATCCAGACCAGCGGCCTGACGCTGTCGCCGCGCTATGGCGCGCGATCGCCCGAAGAGGCGCCCCGCATCACCGGCTACGTGGCGCAGAACGTGGTGACGGTGAGGGTCCGCGCGCTCGGTATCCTGGGCGACGTGCTGGATGCGGTCGTCTCGGACGGCGCCAACACGATGGGCGGTCTGCGGTTCGGTGTGCAGGAGCCGGAGGCGCTCGAGGCAGAGGCGCGCCGCCGCGCCGTCGCGGACGCACGCAGAAAGGCCGGCGAGATGGCCGAGGCGGCCGATGTCACCCTCGGGCAGGTGCGCGCGCTCGTCGAGGAGGGTGGCGGCGGCGGTCCAACGATGATGCTCGAGGCGCGCATGGCCGACGCCGCGGTCCCGGTCGCCGAGGGCGAGGTGACGTTCGAGAGCAGCGTGAGGATGGTCTTCGAGATCGACCGATAGGCCGCCCCGCCGCAGAGGGGGGCGGCCGCCTGGCCTCAGGCGGTGGCCTTGGCCAGGGCCTGGTCGAGGTCGGCGATCAGGTCGTCGGCGTCCTCGATCCCGATCGAGAGGCGCACCACGTCCGGATCCGCGCCCGCGGCCCGCTGCTGCGCCTCGTCGAGTTGACGGTGGGTCGTCGAGGCCGAGTGGATGATGAGCGAGCGCGTGTCGCCGAGGTTCGCCACATGGCTGAATATCTCGACCGAGTCGATCAGCTTCACGCACGCCTCGTAGCCGCCCTTGACCGAGAAGGTGAAGATCGACCCGGCGCCCTTCGGGCAGATGGTGGCCATGCGGCCGTGATAGGGCGACGACTCGAGGCCCGCATAGGTCACGCGGCCCACGCGGCTGTCGGACTCGAGCCAGCGTGCCACCTTCACCGCGTTCTCCACGTGCCGGTCCATGCGCAGGCTCAGCGTCTCTATGCCCATCAGCGTGTAGTGGGCGGCCTGCGGGTTCAGCGTCATCCCGAGGTCGCGCAGCCCCACCGCGATGCCGTGGAAGGTGTAGGCGAGCGGGCCGAACGTCTCGTGGAACTTGAGGCCGTGATAGGCCGGCTCGGGGTCCGACAGGCTGGGGAACTTGCCGCTGGCCGACCAGTCGAACCGGCCGGAATCGACGATGGCGCCGCCGGTGACGGTGCCGTTGCCGGTCAGGTACTTGGTGGCCGAATGAACGACGATCGTCGCGCCGTGCTCGATCGGCCGGCAGAGGTAGGGGGTGGCCGAAGTGTTGTCGACGATGAGCGGCACGCCAGCGGCGTTGGCGATGGCGGCGATCGCCGGCAGGTCGGTGATGTAGCCGCCCGGGTTGGCGATGCTTTCGCAAAAGATGGCGCGCGTGTCTTCGTCGATCGCCGCGCGCACCGCATCCTCGTCGTCGAAGTCGACGAACCGCGCCTGCCAGCCGAAGCGCTTGAAGGTCTGGCTGAACTGCGTGACCGTGCCGCCGTAGAGCCGGGTCGAGACCACCACGTTGCGCCCCGGCGCCATCAGCGGGAACAGCGCCATGATCTGCGCCGCGTGCCCCGACGAACAGCAGATGCCGCCGACCCCGCCCTCGAGCGTGGCAATCCGCTCCTGCAGGACGGCGACGGTGGGGTTGGTCAGGCGCGAATAGATGAACCCGACTTCCTGGAGGTTGAAGAGCGCGGCGGCATGGTCGGCGTCGCGGAAGACGTAGGCGGTGGTCTGGTAGATCGGCGTCTGCCGCGCCCCGGTGGCGGGATCGGGCCGCGCCCCGGCATGGATCTGCAGCGTGTCGAAGCCGAGGCTCCGAGCGTGGGCGTCGTCGTTCATCGTTGGCCTCCCTCAGCAGCAAGTCGTGGCGAGGGTTTAGGCGATCGCGTGCGGGCCGACAACGCACACGGCTGGTTGATGAGGGGGAGGGTGGTGGGCGACCCTGGAATCGAACCAGGCATGGGTCTCCCCGGCGGAGTTACAGTCCGCTGCCGCACCTTGCAGCACGTCGCCCGACGCGTCGGCCGGGATACTGGGGGGCCCCTGGTCCGTCAAGGCGAAATCGGCTTGCCGTCGCGGACCCGCGGGACCAAGAGAGGGCGCCGGGAGGATGCGATGAAAAAGCCGAAATGGGTGATCGAGAAGGAGCGCGGGCGCCGCGCCTCCGCCGCCGAGACCGTGTGGCTTTTCGGGCTGCACGCGGTGCGCGACGCGCTGACGAACCCGGCACGCGACAAGCTGCGCCTGATCGTCACCCGCAACGCCGCCGACCGCCTGGGCGAGGCGCTGGCCGCCGGCCCTGAGCCCGAGATGGCCGACCCGCGCCGCTTTCCCGCCCCGCTCGACCCCGGCTCGGTGCACCAGGGGGCGGCGCTCGAGGTGCGGCCGCTCGACTGGGGCGCGCTGTCCGAACTCTGTGCCGCCGCGCCGGACGAGGCCCCGGTGGTGGTGCTGCTCGACCGGGTGAGCGACCCCCACAACGTGGGCGCCATCCTGCGCTCGGCCGAGGTTTTCGGGGCGCGGGCGGTCATCGCGCCCGCCCGTCACGCGGCCCCCGAGACGGGCGCGCTGGCCAAGGCCGCCTCGGGCGCGCTCGAACGGCAGCCCTACCTTCGTGTGCGCAACCTGGCCGCGGCGATGGAGGAGCTGGCCGAGCTCGGCTATCGCACTGTCGGACTGGACGGCGCGGCCGAGGTCGAGCTCGGCGACGCGATGGAACCGGGGCCGCTGGGGCTTGTGCTGGGCGCCGAGGGGCCGGGGTTGCGCCAGCGCACGCGCGAGACCTGTGACGCGCTGGCGCGGATCCCGTCGGCCGGGGCATTCGGTTCGCTCAACGTGTCGAACGCGGCGGCGGTGGCGCTCTATGCGGCGACGCGCCGCCGCGCTATGTGAGGCGCATGCCGGCCACAAAGATCGCCACATGCTGCTATTGCGGAACGCGCGCGGCGCTCACCCTGCGGGGCGAAGTACAGCACGAGCTGGCCTGCGCCTCGTGCGGCGCGCCGTTGCATACGTTGAAGCGGATCCCGCGTGAGCAGGCGCCCGAACGGCCTGTTCGCACCGCCGTGGGCGGGCCGCGGCGCAGGAAGCCCGGCAAGCGCAAGTCAAAGCCACTCTCGCGCAAGCTCTGGAACGCGGCCTACGACCTGCTGGACGACCTTCTCGACTGACGCGGCGGCCCGCGGTCACACATGTCTTCACGGTTGCGTCGACGCCCCTGTCACGCGCGTGGATCCGGGCCATCTTCGGCACGTTCCGCTGCCATGGGAGAGAGAGCCATGCCCAGCCGCCGCACCGTTCTTGGCCTCGCCGCCGCGCTTCCGGCGCTGACCTGGCTGCCGAAGGCCGCCCGCGCCGGCAGCCCCCGCATCTTCGCCGCGCACGGGCTGGCGATCGCCGGCGCCGACCCCGTCGCCTATTTCCAGCACGGCCGCGCTGTCGCCGGATCGGCGGCCCATCCGCTGTTGTGGAACGGTGCGACCTGGCTCTTCGCGACACCGGCCAACCGCACGCGCTTCGAGGCCGACCCGCGCGCGTTCGCGCCGCGCTACGGCGGCTATTGCGCCTGGGGAGTGGGGCGCGGCTATCTCGCGTCGATCGACCCCGAGGCCTTCACGATCCATGGCGGACGGCTCTACCTGAACTATTCCAAGGGCATCCGCCGCCGGTTCCGGCACGACATCGAGGCCAACATCGCCCGCGCTGATGCCAACTGGCCGGGGGTGCTCGACGGTTGAGCGGGGCGCCAGGGGATCGCCGGTGCGTCATCTGTTCACACCTGCATGAGGTCCGTCTTCAAAGCCGCGCATGTATGCTTATCTGAATATCGAGGCGCAGGTACGGAACACCGCGTCTCTTATCACTGTCCCTCGTTCCGCGACTGGCGCCCGGGCATTGCTTCGGGCGCCTTTTTCTTCCTATCTCGACGTCATGAGATATTCCGACGCGCTGCTGCGCGACATCCTGACCCGAACCCGGGTGATCGCCTGTGTCGGGCGTGTCGCCGAACCCGGTGCGCCCCAGCCACTACGTGGCGCGCTACCTCTCGCTCAAGGGCTTCCGGGTGATCCCGGTCAACCCGGGCCACGCGGGCGCGACGCTGTTCGGCCAGACCGTCGTCGGCAGCCTCGCCGACGCACCCGACGATGTGCGAGATGGTGGACATCTTCCGACGCTCGGAGCACGTCCCGCCGATCGTGGCCGAGGCGCTGGCGCGCTGGCCCAAGCTCGAGACCGTCTGGATGCAGATCGGCGTCGAGAGCGACGAGGCCGCCGCGATGGCCGAGGCGCGCGGCGTCACGGTGATCCAGAACCGCTGTCCCAAGATCGAGTACCAGCGCCTCTTCGGCGAACTGCGCATGGGCGGGTTCGCGACCGGCGTCGTGTCGTCGCGGCTGCCCGACGCGCCGCTGAAGCCGCGCGGCCAGAACTAGCGCGGCTTGCGCGCGGCCTTCTCGGCCAGCCCCGAGACGCCCTCGCGACGCTCGAGCTCGGCCAGCACCTCGTCGAGCGGCACGTCGCGGGCGGCCAGCATCACCAGCAGGTGGTAGAGCACGTCGGCAGCCTCGGCCGTCAGCTCGGCCTCGCTGCCCGAGACGGCGGCGACGACCGCCTCGACCGCCTCCTCGCCGAACTTCTCGGCGCACTTGCCGGGCCCTCGCGCCAGAAGCTCGCCGTCCATGACGTGTCGGGGTCGGCACCGCGCCGCGCCGCGACGGTCGCGGCCAGCCGCTCGAGCGCGCTCAGTCAGGCCGCACCGGGATGCCGGCCGCGGCCATGTGGGCCTTGGCCTCGGCGATGGTGAACTCGCCGAAGTGGAAGATCGACGCGGCCAGCACGGCCGAGGCGCCGCCCTCGCGTGACGCCCTCGACCAGGTGGTCGAGCGTGCCGACCCCGCCCGAGGCGATCACCGGCACGCCGCACCGCGTCGACGATGGCGCGCGTGAGCTCCAGGTCGAAGCCGGACCGCGTGCCGTCGCGGTCCATCGAGGTCAGCAGGATCTCGCCCGCGCCCTGCGCGCTCGACCTCGACGGCGAACGCCACCGCGTCGATGCCGGTGGCCCGGCGGCCGCCATGGGTGAAGATCTCCCACCGGCCGGGCGCCACGCGCTTGGCGTCGATGGCCACGACGATGCACTGGCTGCCGAAGCGGTCGGCGGCGCGGGCCACCACGTCGGGTCGGCCACGGCGGCGGAGTTGAAGCTGACCTTGTCGGCGCCGGCCAGCAGCAGGGCGCGCACGTCGTCCGGGGTGCGCACGCCGCCGCCGATGGTCAGCGGCATGAAGCAGTGCTCGGCCGTGCGGGTGGCCAGGTCGTACATCGTGCCGCGGTTCTCGTGCGTGGCGTTGATGTCGAGGAAGCAGAGCTCGTCGGCGCCGGCGGCGTCGTAGGCCTGCGCCGCCTCCACCGGGTCGCCGGCGTCGATCAGGTCGACGAAGTTGACGCCCTTGACGACGCGGCCGTCCTTCACGTCGAGGCAGGGGATGATGCGGGTCTTCAGCATGGGCCTCCGCTTAGCTCCGATCGCGGGAGCGGCCGGAACCCCGGATCAGCGGCCGGCGATTGACCCCGCATCATCCGAGAGGGAGGACAGCCATGACCCGCATCGCCGCGCGACCGCTCGCCCTGTCGCTGGCGCTGCGCAATGCCGGCGCTTGCCGACGTCGAACGCCAGAAGGCCGAGGGGAGCGTCGCCGACGCGATGGACCGGCTGGAGGAGGCGGTGACCGAGGCCGGCGCCACCGTCTTCGCGCGCATCGACCACGGCGCCGGCGCGGCCGAGGCCGGACTGGAACTGGCCGACTGCGCAGCTGCTGATCTTCGGCAATCCGCAGCTCGGCACGCCGGCGATGCAGGCCGACCCGCTGGCCGGCCTGTACCTGCCGCTGAAGATCCTCGTCTACGCCGATGGCGAGGGGCAGACCTGGCTTGCCTACGAGGAGATCGAGGAGACCTTCGACGACCTCTCGATCGACGACGACGTCGGCGTTCCTGGCGGAAGATGGAAGGCGCGCTGGAGAAGTTCGCCGAGGCCGCGGCCGACGACTGACCCGGCGACCGCGCCCGGTGGGTGCGGCCGGGCGGGGCATCGAACCCCGCCCGGCCGCGCGCGACTTTCGGTCGCGCCGGCCCGGCCTCAGGCGGTGTCGCGCAGGGCGAGAAGCGCCTGGCCGAGGTCGAGCGCGCCCGTCGTAGAGCGCGCGGCCCGAGATGGCGCCGGCGATCACGCCGGTGTCGCGCAGCGCCACCAGGTCGGCCAGCGAGGAGACGCCGCCCGAGGCGATCACCGGGATCGAGACGGCGCGCGCCAGCGCGGCGGTGGCCGCGACGTTCGGTCCGCCCATCGCGCCGTCGCGGTCGATGTCGGTGTAGATGATCGCGGCGACGCCGGCGTCCTCGAACCGGCGGGCCAGGTCGACGGCCTCGATCTCGGTCGTCTCGGCCCAGCCGCGGGTCGCGACCTGGCCGCCGCGCGCATCGAGCCCGACCGCGACCCGGCCGGGATGGGCGCGCGCCGCCTCGCGCACGAGGTCGGGATCCTCGACCGCGACGGTGCCGAGGATCACGCGCGCCACGCCCCGCTCCAGCCACGCCTCGATCGTGGCCAGGTCGCGGATGCCGCCGCCGAGCTGCACCGGGATCGCGACCGCGCGCCAGGATCGCCTCGACCGCCGCGGCGTTCACCGGGCGCCCGGCGAAGGCGCCGTTCAGGTCGACGAGGTGCAGCCACTGGCAGCCCGCCTCGGCGAACGACGCGGGCCTGCGCGGCCGGATCGTCGCCGAACACCGTCGCCGCCTCCATCTCGCCGCGCAGCAGGCGCACGCACTGGCCGTCCTTCAGGTCGATGGCGGGGTAGAGGATCATCGGGGGCTCCGTTCGTCTGTCGCGCCGCTCTGTGACATGGCGGCCGGGCCGATGCCAAGCCGCCGCCGCGCAGCCCTTGCCTGCGTGGCCCCGGACGCGGCAGGCTGCGACGACTACGGGAGGAACCGGGATGAGGACGATCACCTTGGGCGCTGATCCTGGCGCTGGCCCTCGCCGCAAGCGCCGCGGCGCAGCAGTCGGTCCTGGGCACGTGGAAGACGCAGCCGGACGACAACGGCGATTTCGGCCATGTCCGCATGTACGAGTGCGGAGCCGAGATCTGCGGTCAACTGGTGCGGCCTTCAACGCCTCGGGCGCCGAGATCGACAGCGACACGGTCGGCAAGCGGATCATCTGGGAGATGCATCCCAGCGGCGACGGCAGCTACGTGCAAGGGCAAGATCTATGCGCCCGACCGCGGCCGGACCTACAGTTCCAAGATGCAGCTCGAGGGCGACGTCCTGTCGGTCTCGGGCTGCATCCTCGGCATCTGCCGGGCGCAGAGATGGACGCGCGTGCGGCGGATAGGGGCGGGCGCCTCAGGGGCGCCAGGCGAGGAAGTTCGCGATCAGCCGGAGGCCCGTCGCCTGGCTCTTCTCGGGGTGGAACTGGGTGCCGACCATCGTGTCGCGCCCGACGATGGCGGTGATCTCGCCGCCGTAGTCGCACTAGGCCAGCCGATCGCGCCGGGTCGTCGACCCGCATCTGGTAGGAATGGACGAAATAGGCGTGGTCGCCGGTGGCGATGCCCTCCAGCACCGGGTGCGGGCGGTCGATCACCAGGTCGTTCCAGCCCATGTGCGGCACCTTCAGCCCGGCCGGGCGGCGCGATCCGCACCACCTCGCCGGCGATCCAGCCGAAGCCCGGCGTGGTCCCGTATTCGCGCCCGCTCGTCGCCAGCAGCTGCATCCCGACGCAGATGCCGAGGAACGGGCGCGCCCTTGCGCTCGACCGCCTCGACCATCGCCTCGTGCAGGCCGGCGCGGGCGCGCAGCGCCGCGCGCGCAGGCGGGAAAGGCGCCGTCGCCCGGCAGCACGATCCGGTCGGCGCGGGCCACGTCCTCGGGGCGGCCGATGACGAGCGACCTCGCCCGCGCCGGTCTCGCGCGCCATGCGCTGGAACGCCTTCTCGGCCGAGTGCAGGTTGCCGCGCGTCGTAGTCGATCAGGACGGTCAGCATGGTGCCGCTCACAGCGTGCCCTTGGTCGACGGGACGGCGTCGGCCCTGCGCGGGTCGGGCTCGACCGCCTCGCGCAGGGCGCGCGCCACGGCCTTGAACGCGGCCTCGGCGATGTGGTGGCTGTTGGCGCCGTGCAGGCGCGTCGACGTGCAGCGTGATCCCGCCGTGGGTCGCGAAGCGCCTGGAAGAACTCGCGCACCAGCTCGGTGTCGAAGGTGCCGATCTTCGGCGCGGGAAGCGCCACGTTCCAGACCAGGAAGGGCCGGCCCGACAGGTCGAGCGCCGCGCGCACCAGCGCGTCGTCCATCGGCAGGAGGCACGACGCCGTAGCGGCGGATGCCGCGCTTGTCGCCCAGCGCCTGCGCCAGCGCCTGGCCGATGGCGATGCCGGTGTCCTCGACCGTGTGGTGGTCGTCGATGTGCAGGTCGCCCGTCGGCGCGGACCGTCAGGTCGATCAGCGCGTGGCGGGCCAGCTGGTCGAGCATGTGGTCGAAGAAGCCGACGCCGGTCGCGTTGTCGTAGCGGCCCGTGCCGTCGAGGTCGAGCTCGACACGTGATGTCGGTCTCGGCGGTCTTCCGGGTGATGGTCGGCCTGTCGCATGCGCTCTCCGGGGCGGGGTCGGCGCCTTATAGGCGCGCCGCGCGCCGGTTCCAAGCGTCCGGCGGCGCTAGGGGTGGCCGAAGAAGACGTGTCGGTGCAGATGGGTTGTGCCCTCCGCGCAGTCGAGTGCGAAGGCGGCCACCTCGGCCGGCGCGATGCGCCGCAGTACCAGGTCCGACGGCACCGTCTCGACCGCCTGCAAAGGCGTGTCCGACGGCCGGTCCGAGAACGGCGCGGGCCGCAGGATGGTCCAGTCGAGGTCGGAGCGCTCGATCAGCCTCTCCTGCCGCGCCTTGTCGCGGTACATCCGCGCGGTGAGCAGCGGGAACACGATGCGGTCGTAGACGAAACCGCCATGGCCGCGCGTCTCGCCGGCGCCGACGCCGGTGATCGCCACCAGCCGCCGCACGTCCTCGGCCCGCATCGCGGCGACGAGCGCCCGCGTCGTGTGGGAAAAGAACGTGGTCGGCCGGAGCGAGCGCAGCCCCAGCGCGTAGACGACGGCCGAAGCGCCCCGGACGAGGGGGCGCAGTCCCGCCTCGTCGTCCGGCGCCGTCTCGTGCACGTCGACGCGCGCGGCGACCTCGCTCAGCCGGCCGGCCGCGCGGGTCTGCACCGAGACGCCGTGGCCGCGCCGCAGCGCCTCGGCCACGACCAGCCGGCCGACGCGCCCGCTGGCGCCCAGAACCGCAATCCTCAGGGGGGCGTGCGAAGCCATGACCGGAGCGTCCGTCGCTGTTCGCCGGACGACCTAGGTCCGCGCCCGTCTCGGGCCAGCCGGATCGGAATGAGAAGTTGGAGCGGGCGATGAGATTCGAACTCACGACCCTTACCTTGGCAAGGTAATGCTCTACCCCTGAGCTACGCCCGCTTCCTTGGCGGAGCGCGAATCCGCCGCTCGGGTGAGGGCGGATGTAAGGGAGCCCGCCCGCGGCTGCAAGAGGAAAATCGCCGGGCGCGCACCGCCTTCGGACATGCCCCAGCGTCGACGCGCCGGCCGGCCCGCAAACGGTCGCTCCGGGCCTTGCGGCGCCGCTTCTGGCGCCAGAGGTTCAGCGCCTCGACCGCGCCGGCGAAGACCATCGCGGCGTAGATGAAGCCGCGCTCGACGTGGAAGTGCGAAGCCGTCGGCGACCAGCGCCATGCCCACCATGACCAGGAAGGCGAGCGCCAGCATCTTGGTCGAGGGATGGGCCTCGACGAAGCTGGCCGATGGGCTCGGCGGCGACCATCATCACGCGGATCGCGATCGATCACCGCGGCGATCATCACCGGCAGGTGGTCGGCGATGCCGACCGCGGTGATCACGCTGTCGAGCGAGAAGACCAGGTCGAGCACCATGATCTGCGAAGATCACCGCGGTGAAGGTGGCGCGGGCCACGCCGGGCGTCTTCGGCTCGACGTCGCCCTCGACCTCGTCGAAGATCTCGGTCGCGGCCTTGCAGATCAGGAACAGTCCGCCCGGCGAGCAGGATCAGGTCGCGCCACGAGAGACCGAAGCCCGGCGACGGTCAAGAACGGCGCGCTGCAGCCCGATGATCCAGGCGATGCGAGAACAGCAGCGCGACCCGCAGGACCAGCGCGCCCGGTGAGCCCGATCGAGCGGGCGCCGGCGCGGCGCTCTTCGGGCAGGCGCGCCGCGGCGATCGAGATGAAGATCACGTTGTCGACGCCGAGCACGATCTCGAGCACCGTGAGCGTGAGGAGCGACATCCACGCCGCCGGATCGGTCAGCAGTTCGAGCACGCTCATCCCCTTCCATCCTCGCAGCCGAACGCGCGCCGGCGCGGATGGTTCAGGGCGTCACTCGAACTCGACCAGCAGGTCCTTGGCGTCGATCTGGGCGCCCGGCGTGACGTGCACGGCCTTGACCATCGCGTCGCGCTCGGCGTGGATGCCGGTCTCCATCTTCATCGCCTCGATGGTCAGCAGCAGGTCGCCCTGCTTGCACCGCCTGGCCCGGCCTGCACCGCGACCGTGGCCACGACGCCCGGCATCGGCGCGCCGACGTGGTCGGGATTGCCCGGCTCGGCCTTGGGCCGCGCGGCGCCGGCCGTGTGCGCCGTGCGGTTCGGCACGCGGATCGATGCGCGGCTGGCCGTTCAGCTCGAAGAACACCCGCGCCTCGCCGTCCTCGTCGGTCTCGCCGACCGCCTGCAGGCGGATTTCCAGCGTCTTGCCGGGGTCGATCTCGGCGCGTGATCTCCTCGCCCGGCTCCATGCCGTAGAAGAAGGTGCGCGTGGGCAGGGTGCGGACCGGGCCGTAGGTCTCGTGGCGGTCGGCGTAGTCGGTGAAGACCTTGGGATACATCAGGTAGCCGTTCAGGTCCTCGTCGTCGATCTCGACGCCGTCGAGCTCGCGCCGACAGCTCGGCGCGCGTCGCCTCGAGGTCGACCGGCGGCAGGTGCTTGCCGGGCCGGTCGGTCGATCGGCTTCTCGCCCTTCAGGACCTTCTTCTGGATCGCCGTCGGCCAGCCGCCCGGCGGCTGGCCCAGGTTGCCGCGCATCATGTCGATCGACCGAGTCGGGGAAGGACACGTCGACGCTTCGGGTCCTCGACCTGCTGCGCGGGTCAGGCCCTGGCTGACCATCATCAGCGCCATGTCGCCCACCACCTTGCGACGACGGCGTGACCTTCACGATGTCGCCGAACATCCGGTTCACGTCGGCATAGGTCTGGGCCACCTCGTGCCAGCGCTCCTCCAGCCCCAGGCTGCGGGCCTGCGCCTTGAGGTTGGTGAACTGCCCGCCCGGCATCTCGTGCAGGTAGACCTCGGACGCCGGCGCCTGCAGGCCGCTTTCGAAGGCGGCGTAATGGGCGCGCACCGCTTCCCAGTAGTTGCGAGATCTCGCGGATCGCGCGCGATGTCGAGCCCGGTGTCGCGGTCGGTGTGCGCCAGCGCCTCGACGATCGTGCCCAGCGTCGGCCTGGCTGGTGTTGCCCGACAGCGCGTCCATCGCGCAGTCGACCGCATCGACGCCCGCCTCGGCGGCGGCCAGGATCGTGGCGCCGGCGATGCCGGCGGTGTCGTGGGTGTGGAAGTGGATCGGCAGGCCGACCTCCTCCTTCAGCGCCTTGATCAGCACGCGCGGCGGCGGCGGGCTTCAGCAGCCCCGCCATGTCCTTGAGCCCCAGCACATGGGCGCCGGCGGCCTTCAGCTCCTTGCGCCATGGCGACGTAGTACTTCAGGTCGTACTTGGCGCGGTCCGGGTCCAGCAGGTCGCCGGTATAGCAGATCGTGCCCTCGCAGACCTTGCCGGCCTCGACCACCGCGTCCATCGCGACGCGCATGTTCTCGACCCAGTTCAGGCTGTCGAAGACGCGGAACACGTCGACGCCCGATCTCGGCCGCCTGCGCGACGAAGCGCTGCACCACGTTGTCGGGATAGTTGGTGTAGCCCACCCCGTTCGAGCGCGCGCAGCAGCATCTGCGTCATCAGGTTCGGCATCGCCGCGCGCAGGTCGCGCAGGCGCTGCCAGGGGCATTCCTGCAGGAAGCGGTAGGCCACGTCGAAGGTCGCGCCGCCCCAGCATTCGACGCTGAACAGCTGCGGCAGGTTGGCGGCATAGGCCGGCGCCACGCGGATCATGTCGATCGAGCGCATCCGCGTGGCCAGCAGCGACTGGTGCCCGTCGCGCATCGTGGTGTCGGTGATCAGCAGCTGCTTCTGCGCGGCCATCCAGTCGGCCACGCGCCTGCGGGCCCTGCTCGTCGAGGATCTGCCGCGTGCCGGGCGGCGGCGCGTCGGTCCGCAGCGGCCGGCGGCACCGGCGCGCGCGCCTCGGCGGCGGGCTGCGGGCGGCCCGTCGGTCTCGGGATGGCCGTTGACGGTGATGTCGGCGATGTAGGTCAGGATCTTGGTCGCCCGGTCGCGCCGCTGCTTGAAGTCGAACAGCTCGGGCGTCTGGTCGATGAACTTGGTGTGGTACTCGTTGTTCAGGAAGGTCGGGTGCTTCAGCAGGTTCTCGACGAAGGCGATGTTGGTGCGACACGCCGCGGATGCGGAACTCGCGCAGCGCGCGGTCCATCCGGGCGATCGCGGCCTCGGGCGTCGGCGCCCAGGCGGTGACCTTCTCCAGCAGCGAATCGTAGATAGCGGGTGATGACCGCGCCGGAATAGGCGGTGCCGCCGTCCAGCCGGATGCCCATGCCGGTGGCGCCGCGATAGGCGGTGATGCGGCCGTAATCGGGGATGAAGTTGTTGCGTCGGGTCCTCGGTGGTGATCCGGCACTGGATGGCGTGGCCGGTCAGGCTGCACGTCGTACTGCGCTGGCGACGCCGGTGGCCTCGACCAGGGTCTTGCCCTCGGCGATCAGGATCTGCGCCTGCACGATGTCGATGCCGGTGACCTCCTCGGTCACGGTATGCTCGACCTGGACGCGCGGGTTCACCTCGATGAAGTAGAAGTCGCCCGTCGTCCATATCCATCAGGAACTCGACGGTGCCGGCGCATTCGTAGCCCACCTGCCTCGGCGATCTTGCGGCCGAGGTCGCAGAGCTCCTCGCGCTGCGCGTCGGTCAGGTAGGGGGCGGGGGCGCGCTCGACGACCTTCTGGTTGCGGCGCTGGACGGAGCAGTCGCGCTCCCACAGGTGGTAGATGTCGCCGTGGCTGTCGCCGAGGATCTGCACCTCGACGTGGCGGGCGCGCAGGATCATCTTTTCCAGATAGCCCTCGCCGTTGCCGAAGGCGGCCTCGGCCTCGCGCCGGCCCTCGCGGACCTTCTCCTCCAGCTCGTCGGGTCCGGCGATCGGGCGCATGCCGCGGCCGCCGCCGCCCCAGGACGGCCTTGAGCATCAGCGGATAGCCGATCTCCTCGGCCTGCGCGGCGGATCGCGTCCATGTCGTCGCCCAGCACCTCGGTCGCGGGGATCACCGGCACGCCGGCCTCGATCGCGACCCTGCGGGCGCTGGCCTTGTCGCCGAGCGCGCGCATGGTCTCGGCCTTCGGGCCGATGAAGGCGATGCCGGCCGCCGTCGCAGGCGTCGACGAAATCGGGGTTCTCGGACAGCAGGCCATAGCCGGGATGGATCGCGTCGGCGCCGCAGGCCTTGGCGACGCGGATGATCTCGGGGATCGACAGATAGGCCGCCACCGGGCCCAGCCCCTCGCCGATGCGATAGGCCTCGTCGGCCTTGAAGCGGTGCAGGCACAGCTTGTCCTCTTCGGCGTAGACGGCGACGGTCCGCTTGCCCAGCTCGTTGGCGGCGCGCATCACGCGGATCGCGATCTCGCCGCGGTTGGCGATGAGGATCTTCTTGAACTCGGCCATCCGCATTCCCTTCTTTGCAGGTGCAGCAACTTGGTAGGCCGTCGGCGGTCTGCGGTAAAGCGCCGCCCTCGGCCCGGGCGTCGGCGGATTGCTGCAGAGGCCGGGAACCGGATCGCCGGTCGCTCATTGATGGCGCGCCAGAATGGCGATATATCCCTTCGGGAGAGAGAACGATGACGAGCAAGATTGTGACCATGACGGTTTCGGCGCTCGCGCTCAGTACCGGCCTCGCGGCCGCGCATGGGCATGATGAGCGACATCGACACCAACGGTGACGCGATGATCAGCCAGGACGAGTGGAGCGCCCACAGCTCGACCGCCACGCGACGCCGGCTGGATGAGCTATGACACCGACGCCAGCGGCGCGCTGTCGGAAGAGGAATTCGGCGCCTACTCGGCCGAAACGGGCGACAGCGCGGCGTTGCGCCGACGTGGATGCCGAGCGCCAGCGGCGACGCCTCCGCCTCGCGAAATCGCGGCGTCCGAGTTCCAGATGTACGACACCGACGGCGACGGCAACCTCAACGCGGACGAGTACGCCGCGATGCAGAACTCGATGTCGTCGCAGGGCGGCATGTCGACCGAGGGCGGCGACAATGCCGCGGGTGACAACGCGCGCCGGCGACGAGGCCGAGGGCGACAACGAAGCCGAGGGCGCCGGCAACTGAGCCCGCTCACAGCGATCCGGTCGCGCGCCTCGTCGCGGGCGCGCGATCCCCATCTGCCCCATGTCCGCGATCATCCCCTCGCGCAGGATGTGGAACACATGGGCGACGCCCTTCTCGCCGAAGGCCCCGAGGCCGTACTGCAACGCCCGCCCCAGCATCACGAAATCGGCGCCGAGCGCGATGCACCCGCAGGATGTCGGTGGCCGAGCGCACGCCGCCGTCCGCAGATCAGCGGATAGTCCGTCGCCCACCGCCGCCCGGATCTCGGGCAGCGCCGCCAGCGACGCCGGCGCCGCGTCGAACTGCCGCCCGCCGTGGTTCGACACCCAGACCGCGTCGACGCCCGCGTCGCTTCAGCCGCGCCGCGTCGTCGGCCGCGCAGCACGCCCTTGACCACCAGCGGCCGTCCCATTCGTCGCGCAGCGCCGCGCAGATAGTCCCAGTCGGGCGCGGTGCGCAGCAGGTAGCCGACATGCGCGGTCGAGCGGCAGGTCGCGTCCTCGCCTCGACATAGCTCGTCGAGCAGTCCGCAGTCCGCGGCATGCCCGTGCGCGGACGATGCCCAGCGCCCAGGCCGGGCGCATCGCCGCCTGCGCCAGCGATGCGCGGGTCAGCGTCATCGGGTTGGTCAGCCGCGCGCGGCGCTGCCGTTCGCGCCGGCTGGCCACGGGCACGTCGACGGTCAGGATCAGCGTGTGAAAGCCCGCGTCGCGTGCCCGCGCCAGCATGTCGCGCGCGGATCTCCGTGTCGCCGCGGCGGGTAGAGCTGGAACCAGCCCTGGCCGCCGGCATGCGGGCCCACCGTCTCGGGCGTCTCGGCGGCGACGGTGGACAGGCCGATAGGGGATGCCCGCTCGGCGCGCGGCCGCGGGCCAGGATGCGCTCGGCATCGGGCCAGATCGAGGCCCGACATGCCCACCGGCGCGATGCCGAAGGGCAGGGGATGCGGCGGCCCAGCAGCGTCGGTCGACAGGTCCGGCGTCACGGTCGCCGCGCAGGATCGCGGGCCAGAACCGGACGGCGTCCAGCGCGGCGCGGTTGCGCGCGGCGCGTCGCCTCGTCCCGGTGGCGCTGTCGAGATATTCCCAGACGAAATCGCGGCACGCGGCGCCGCGCGCGGGCGCGCAGGTCGGAGATGGCGGGATAGCGGAGGTCGAGGTCCATCGGCGCACGATGCTCAGCCGCGCGGGCCAGGACGGGCAATGCGCATACGTCGGGCCCTCACCGGATGGAGGTCCGGCCAGCACCCTCGAGATGACGCGGTCGTCAGCGTCCGGGCGGATTTGCGGCAATGCGACGAAGCCACGGTTCGGCGGAGCCGGGCGGCGTGAACAGATCGGCGAACGGCGTCTTTTCCTCGGGCGTCCGCGACTAGCTCGCCGCCATGAGCACCTTCGACGAAGCGACGCCTTCGAGGCGCCGCCGGCGCCTCGCTGGCCGCGCGCGCGATGGCGGCCCGCGCCGGCGCCCTATCTCGACGACCTGAACCCCGCGCAGCGCGAGGCGGTCGAGGCGCTGGACGGGCCGGTGCTGATGCTGGCGGGCGCCGGCACCGGCAAGACCAAGGCGCTGACCGCCCGCATCGCGCATCTGCTGAACACCGGGACGCGCGCGCCCGAACGAGATCCTCGCCGTGACCTTCACCAACAAGGCCGCGCGCGAGATGAAGGAGCGGGTGGCCCGCCTTCTGGGCCAGGCGGTCGAGGGGATGCCCTGGCTCGGCACCTTCCACGCGATCTGCGTCAAGCTGCTGCGCCGCCATGCCGAGCTGGTGGGGCTGAAGTCGAACTTCACCATCCTCGACACCGACGACCAGATCCGGCTGCTGAAGCAGCTGATCCTGGCCGCCGAACATCGACGAGAAGCGCTGGCCGCGCGCGGCAGCTCGCCGGGCATCATCGACCACTGGAAGAACCGCGCCTGGACGCCCGACAAGGTGCCCGCCGCCGAGGCCGGCGGCCTTCAACCACCGCGGCGTCGAGCTCTACGCCGCAGTACCAGGAGCGGCTGCGCACGCTGAACGCCGTCGATTTCGGCGACCTGCTGCTGCACGTGCTGACGATCTTCCAGACGCACGACGGACGTGCTGGCGCAGTACCAGCGCTGGTTCCGCTACATCCTCGTGGACGAGTACCAGGACACCAACGTCGCCCAGTACCTCTGGCTGCGGCTGCTGGCGCAGGCGCACCGCAACATCTGCTGCGTGGGCGACGACGACCAGTCGATCTATGGCTGGCGCGGCGCCGAGGTGGGCAACATCCTGCGGTTCGAGAAGGACTTTCCCGGCGCCACGGTGGTCCGGCTGGAGCAGAACTACCGCTCGACCCCGCATATCCTCGCCGCCGCCTCGGGCGTGATCGCGGCGAACAAGGGGCGGCTCGGCAAGACGCTCTGGACCGACCGAGCCGAGGGCGAGAAGGTCCGCCTGATCGGCCACTGGGACGGCGAGGAGGAGGCGCGCTGGATCGGCGAGGAGATCGAGGCGATGCGGCAGCGGCACCCGCGGGCTGCGCCCGATCGCGCCTCGACGACATGGCGATCCTGGTGCGCGCCTCGCCACCAGATGCGCGCCTTCGAGGACCGGTTCCTGACCATCGGCCTGCCCTACCGCGTGATCGGCGGCCCGCGCTTCTACGAGCGGATGGAGATCCGCGACGCGATGGCCTATTTCCGCCTCGCCGTCTCGCCCCGACGACGACCTCGCCTTCGAGCGGATCGTGAACACGCCCAAGCGCGGCCTGGGCGACAAGGCGCAGCAGAAGATCCAGCGTGGCCGCGCGGACGAACGGCGTGTGCCTGCTCGAAGGCGCGCGGCATCCTGCTGGCGGCGAAGGCGCGCTCGGCGGCAAGGGCGGCGCGGCGAGCTGCAGCGGTCGCTGGTCGACGCGGCATCGACCGCTGGCACGCGGCCGAGGACGCGGCGACGCCGCACGGCACGACAGCCATATCGAGCTGGCCGAGAGATCCTGGACGAATCCGGCTACACCGCGCATGTGGCAGGACGACAAGACGCCCGAGGCGCCGGGCCGGCTGGAGAACCTCAAGGAACTGGTCAAGGCGCTGGAGAGTTCGAGAACCTGCAGGGCTTCCTCGAACACGTCGCGCTGATCATGGACAACGAGTCCGAGGACGGCGAGGCGACAAGGTCATCGATCATGACGCTGCACGCCGCCAAGGGGCTGGAATTTCCCGCCGTGTTCCTGCCGGGCTGGGAGGACGGGCTGTTCCCCTCGCAGCGCTGCATGGACGAAAGCGGGCTGAAGGGGCTCGAGGAGGAGCGGCGGCTGGCCTATGTCGGCATCACCCGGGCCGAGGAGCTCTGCACGATCTCCTTCGCCGCCAACCGCCGGGTCTACGGCCAGTGGCAATCGGCGCTGCCCTCGCGCTTCATCGACGAACTGCCCGAGCCGACATGTCGAGGTGCTGACGCCGCCCGGCCTCTACGGCGGCGGCTACGGCGCGGCCGGCATGGCGGCGCGCTCGCCGCGATCATGGGCGCGGCGATGCGACCTGCACGAAGGCCGCCGGGCCGACGTCTACAACTCGCCCGGCTGGAAGCGGCTGCAGGCGCGCAGCGCGCACGCGGCCGATGGCGCCAGCCGCGCGAGGCGCGCAACATGGTGATCGACCTCGACGCCGTGTCGGCCTTCGCCGAGGGCGACCGGGTGTTCCACCAGAAGTTCGGCTATGGCGCGGTCGACGGGCGATCGAGGGCGACAAGCTGGACATCGAGTTCGACAAGGCGGGCGCGAAGAAGGTCGTCGCCAAGTTCGTGGTCGACGCCGCGGCCGCCGACGACGTGCCGTTCTGACGCGCGGCCGCTAGCGCTCGTACCCGTCGAGCGAGGCGTCGAACTCGGCCGGCTCGATCGTGCCGGTGCGGTTCACGTCGAGCTTGTGGAACTCGGCCAGCAGCAGGTCGACCATCCGTTCCTGCGGCGTGTCCCGCTCGAGCGCGACGCCGTTCGCGCGGAGCGAATCGAGGAACTCGGTCGCGTCGATGACGTCGTCGTCGTTGCTGTCGTGGGTCTTGAACTGGTCCCAGGTCTGCTCGAGCGTCTCTTCGGTGGGCGGTGAGCTGACCGCGGCGATTTCCGCGCCCGCGCCGCCGCCCACGCAGACGTTCGACGCGCCGGCCTGGGTCGAGCAGTGGCCGTTCCCGGTGCGGCAGCCGCCGTCGCAGTTGCAGCCGAAGATGTTGCACGACCCGTTCGCGCAGTTGCCGAAAAGGTGGATCAGCGGCCCCGGCGTGCAGTCGGCGCAATAGGGCACGGGCGGATTGGGCGCGATTGGGTTGCCCGACGTCGAGGGTGAACAATAGAGCACGGCGCCACAACATTCCGCGCGGGCATCCGACGCTGCAAGTCCGCCGGCAAGCGCGAGGAGCGCCACGAAAAGGCTGCGCAATATCGCCTGCGTCATCTCGAAATCCCTCGGTTCAAAAATATCCCGCCACCGGCGGGCTGCGGCGGCCTCCGGGTGCCGCTGCGTCACTTTAGCCGCGCCACCGCGGCGGACCAAGGAATTTGTTCAAGTAATTCTGAATCGGGGCCGGCGCGCGGTCTCTGCGACCTCCGTGCGCGCAAGTGCCCATGCAAACAAAAAGGCGGCGACACCGGGAGGATGGTGTCGCCGCCAGGACAGGAAGACCCAGGGAGGAGGAGAGCCTTCCGAACCGTTTGTCGCCTTTCCGGCGCGGCGCGGAGCCGGCGGCCGGGAAGGGAGGCGGCGACACCGGGAGGATGGTGTCGCCGCCAGGACAGGAAGACCCAGGGAGGAGGAGAGCCTTCCGAATTCCGTCCGTCGTGTCCTGCGCGCGGCGTCGGGCCTGCGCGGGGAAGAAAGGCGGCGGCGATACCAGGGAGGAGGGTATCGCCGCCAGGAGAACAGAAGACCCAGGGAGGAGGAGGGGCCTTCTGATCCCGTCGTTCCGTCAGCTGCTGTAGGCAGCCTCGTAAGCGATCCGCGCCACCTCGGAACGGTGGACGCCCAGATCGGCCAGCTCGCGATCGCTCAGGACGCTCAACTCGTCCAGCGTGCGCCGGTAAAGCGCGTGGCGCTGGCGGCGTTCCGACCAGCTCTTCGCAATCTCGGCCAGCCGGTCGACGATCCCGGCGCGCTGGCCGCGCTCTGCATTCACATATGCCATGTCTCAGCCTCAAACTCTTGAAGACGACGTCCGTCGCCGCCTGCGTTGCCTGTAAATTACCCCGATGCTGCGATTGCACAATGGCCGGGTCTACAATGCTGCCATGCAGAAACCGCATATATTCTGCTTACCTAATATTTAGGCTTCTCTGCCCGCGAAACGGGCCGAAGCGGGACGGGCCGGCGCACGGGAATGGGTGGGACCGTGGCGCCCCAAGGGGCCGCCGCGGTGCCCCCAGCCCCTCGGCGCCCTCCGCTCCGGGCCCCCGATTCCGATTTTTTTCGCGTATTCCCGGCCCGCCCAGATCTTGCGTGCACCCCCTCGGACTCGCGCCTTTTACACCTACAGGTTGTGCCAAGGCGGCTGGCTCAGCGGCCGCGGCGGGGGTGTCTGGCCCTCCGCGACCATAATTTCCCCTTGCGTCCCGTGAATTCCCGTGGCATCAAGATCCTGCGATGAGACGGAACAGGGGCATCAAAGACCCCAAGGCAGAGCAGGTTTCATACAGGCACCCGCTTCATCGACATGAGAGATCCGGCGCGCGGGCGAGCAGACATCCCCCCAGGTGGCGCGCGCAGTCGGACGCAACCCAGCGACGGGACGAGGGCGGCGGATCGGGCAGTGGCAGCAGCCCGATCCGCCGTTTTCGTTTGCCGGGCGCACCGGGAAGGACGAGGAGCCGGTCGGGACAGTGGCGCGCAGGTTCAGAGGCGAAATCCGCCACAAGGTGGACGCCAAGGGGCGGGTGTCGATTCCCGCCGACTTCCGCCGCGTCCTCGAGGCCGGCGACCCCGACTTCGACCGACGGACTGCGCCCGCAGCTCGTGATCGTCTACGGCGACCCCGGCGCGACCTACCTCGAATGCTTCACGATCGAGGCGATCGACCGAGGTCGACCGCAAGATCGCCGACCTGCCGCGCGGCTCCAAGCGAGCGGCGGATGCTGCGAGCGGCTGTTCAACGGCCAGTCGCTGCCAGACCGCGATCGACGACGACGGCCGCATCGTCCTGCCGCAGAAGCTGCGCGACAAGATCGGCCTCGACGGGCGAGGCGCTATTTCATCGGCGTCGGCGACACCTTCCAGATCTGGAAGCCCGAGACCTACGAGACGCGATGACGACGCGAGTGCTCGACGACTGGCTGCGACGCCCGACGACTCGACCCGCTCGTCGCTGCTCGACCGACGAGGAGCCTGAGCGATGGCCGCGACGGTCCGACACCGCCGCAGCCCCACGTCCCCGTCCTGCTCGCGCCCGCTGCTCGAGCCGTGGCGCCGGTGCAGGGCGTCTGGCTCGACGGCACCTTCGGCGCGGGCGGCTATACCCGCGGCGCTGCTGGAGGCCGGGGCCGAGAGGGTGATCGGCGTCGACCGCGACCCGCTGGTCTTCGAGATGGCGCAGGACTGGGCCGGCGACTACGGCGACCGGCTGCGGCTGGTGCGAGGGCACGTTCTCCGAGCTCGACGACTACGCGCAGGCGAGCCGCTCGACGGCGTGGTGCTCGACCTCGGCGTCGTCGTCGATGCAGCTCGACCAGGCCGAGCGCGGCTTTTCCTTCCTGCGCGACGGCCCGCTCGACATGCGGATGGGCGCAGGAGGGGCCGACCGCCGCCGACCTGGTCAACACGCCGGCCGAGGCGGAGCTGGCCGACATCCTCTATCACTACGGCGAGGAGCGCGCCTCGCGCCGGATCGCCCGCGCCATCGTGCGCCGCGCGCCGGCGCCGATCGACGACGCACGCGCGCAGCTGGCGCGGATCGTCGAGGGCTGCCTGCCGCGCCCGAAGCCGGGCCAGAGCCACCCCGCGACGCGCACGCTTCCAGGCGCTGCGCATCGCGGTGAACGACGAATTCGGCGAGCTGGTCGCGGGGCTCGAGGCGGCCGAGCGCGCGCTGAAGCCGGGCGGCAGGCTGGCCGTCGTCACCTTCCATTCGCTCGAGGACCGGATGGTGAAGCGGTTCCTCCAGCCGCGCTCGCGGCGCGCGGCGGCCGGCGCGCAGCCGCTACGCCCCGGCGCGTGGAGGCCGACGCGCCGCGCTTCGACGCTGCTGACGCGCAAGGCCGTCGCGGCCCGACGAGGACGAGAGCTGGCCGCGAACCCGCGCGCCCGCTCGGCCCGGCTGCGGGTGGCGCGCGCGCACCGAGGCGCCGGCCGGCGCCGATCGGACCGCGCGCGACTGGGCCTGCCGAATCGATGACGGGGCGGACGGAGACATGATGCGGCGTCTGTCTACGTGCTGTCCGCGCTGGCCGTCATGGGGCTGGCCTTCTGGGCCTACCGCGAGAACTACGCGACCCAGGAGGCGCTGAGCGAGCGTCGCGCGGCCTGCAGCGCCGAGATCGGCGACGCTGCGCGAGACGCTGGCGATGCTGCGGGCCGAATGGGCCTATCTGAACCGGCCCGACCGGCTGCGCGACCTGGCCGAGCTGAACTTCGACCGGCTGGGCCTGCTGCCGCTGGCGCCCGAGCAGTTCGGCGCGCGTCGACGCAGGTCGCCTATCCGCCCGACAGCCGGCCGATCGCCGATCCCGCCGACCGTCGACCCGGTCCGCGCCGTCCTGCGAGGAGACCAGCCATGATCCGCACGCCCCTGCGCCCGCTGGCCCGCATCCTCGAGGCCCGCGCCAAGGGCGAGAACCCCGACGCCATCGAGCGCGAGAACCTGCGCCTGCGCCACGAGGAGATGCGCGACCGCGCGCGCGCCAGCGCGCCGAGGGGCGGCTGCTGGTGCTGGGCGCCTTCTTCCTGCTGCGCCTTCTGCGCCATCGGCGTGCGGATGGGCGCGATCGCCGCCTCCGAGCCCGAGGAGCCGCGCGCCGCGCGCCATCGGCGCCGCGATCATCGCGCAGCGCGCCGACATCGTCGACCGCAACGGCCGGATCCTGGCCACCAACCTCGACGACCCACTCGCTCTACGCCCAGCCGCACGCACATGATCGACCCGGCCGCGCGCCGCGCACGAGCTGGCGCAGATCTTCCCCGACCTCGACGAGGACCGGCTGCTCGAGCGATTCACCGGCAAGCGCAAGTTCCTCTGGATCAAGACGCCGATCTCAGCCCCGAGCAGATGCAGGCGGTGCACGACATCGGCGATCCCGGCCTGCTGTTCGGCCCGCGCGAGATGCGGCTCTACCCAACGGCCGGCTCGCCGCGCACGTCCTCGGCGGCGCCGCGCTTCGGGCGCGAGGGCGTCGCATTCGGCCGAGGTGATCGGCGTCGCCGGGGTCGAGAAGGCGTTCGACGACTGCCTGCGCGACCCCGCGCAACGACGGCCAGCCGCTGCGAGCTGTCGCTCGACCTGACGGTGCAGGCCGCGATGCGAGCGAGGTGCTGGACGGCGGCATGAAGCTGATGAACGCCAAGGGCGCGGCGGCGGTGCTGATGGACGTCGCACACCGGCGAGATCATCGCCATGGCCTCGCTGCCCGACTTCGACCCCAACGACCGGCCGCGCCCGCCTGACCAAGGGCGACCCGTCCGACAGCCCGCTGTTCAACCGCGCGGTGCAGGGCGTCTACGAGCTGGGCTCGACCTTCAAGATCTTCGCCGTCGGCGCAGGCGATGGAGCTGGGCCTCGTCAACCCCGCACACGATGATCGACACCAAGGGGCCGATGCGCTGGGGCCGGTTCCGCATCCGCGACTTCCACAACTACGGCGCCGAGCTGTCGGTGACCGACGTGATCGTGAAGTCCTCCAACATCGGCACCGCCCGGATCGCGATGCAGATCGGCGCCGAGCGGCAGCAGGCCTTCCTGCGGCAAGCTGGGCTTGCTCGAGCCGACGCCGGTCGAGCTGGTCGAGGCGCCCGGCGGCCGAGCCGCTGCTGCCGCAGCAACTGGTCCGAGATCGTCGACGATGACGATCATCCTACGGCCACGGCCTGTCGGCCAGCCCGCTGCACCTCGCCGCGGCCTATGCCTCGCTCGCTGAACGGCGGCACGCGGGTGCACGCCGACGCTGCTGAAGCGCGACACGGCCGCAGCCGCGGCGAGCGGGTCGTCTCGCGACCGACGTCGCGCCAGCGCCGCGCGACATGCTGCGCGCAGGTCGTGACGCGCGGCACCGCCAGCTTCGGCGAGGTGCCGGGCTACGAGGTCGGCGGCAAGACCGGCACCGCCGACAAGCCGAAGCCGAACGCGGCGGCTACTACGACGACAAGGTCATCGCCACCTTCGCCGCGATCTTCCCGGCCGACGATCCGAAATACGTGCTGGTCGTCACGCTGGACGAGCCCGAGCGAGACGCTCGGGCGACCGAGCCGCGCCGCACCGCCGGCTGGACCGCCGTGCCGGTCGCCGCCGAGATGATCCGGCGCGTCGCGCCCGCTGCTGGGGCTGCGGCCCGCAGATTGAACCCGACGGCTCGATCGGGGTAACACTCGGCGACGCAACTAGAACGCGGGGGCCGGGCGAGCATGGGAACACGGGCGCAGCGCAAGACGACCTGGCCGAGCTGGGGCTGACGGCGCAGGGCGGGCGCGACGTGCCGCGATCACCGGGCCTCGCCGTCGACAGCCGCGACGGTGCGCGCCGGGCAACCTCTTCGCGGCGCTGCCCGGCACGCCGGGTCCACGGCGCGCGAGTTCATCCAGTACGCGCTGCAGCATGGGCGCCGCGCGCGATCCTGACCGACCGCGAGGGCGCGCGCATCGCCGCCGAGGCGCTGGCCGCGGCCGAGCGCCGCGCTGGTCGTGGCCGAGGATCCGCGCCAGGCGCTGGCCTACGCCGCGGCGCTGTGGTTCGGCGCGCAGCCCGAGACGGTGGTCGCGGTCACCGGCACCAACGGCAAGACCTCGCGTCGCCACCTTCACCCGCCAGATCTGGGAGGCGCTGGGCCTACGCCGGCGATCAACATCGGCACCACCGGGCGTCGAGGGCGCCTGGTCGCGCGCCGCTGGCGCACACCACGCCCGAGCCGATCACCCTGCACCGCGTGCTGGCCGAGGCGGCCGAGGCCGGGCGTCACCCACGCGGCGATGGAGGCCTCGTCCCACGGGCTCGACCAGCGGCGGCTCGACGGGGTGCGGCTGCGCGCGGCGGCCTTCACCAACTTCACGCCAGGACCACCTGGACTATCACGCAGACTTCGAGGCCTATTTCGCCGCCAAGGCGGGGCTGTTCGACCGCGTCCTGCCCGAGGACGGCATGGCCGTCGTCAACCTCGACGACCCGCGCGGCGCCGACGATGGCCGAGCATCGCCGCACGACGCGCGGGCAGGAGGTGCTGACCGTGGGCCGCGGCCGAGGGCGCGACGCTGCGCATCCTCGGCCAGCGCTTCGACGCCACCGGGCAGGACCTGCGCTTCGCCTGGAACGGCGCGGCCCGGCAGGTGCGGCTGGACCTGATCGGCGGCTTCCAGGCCGAGAACGTGCTGGTCGCCGCCGGGCCTGGCCATCGCCGCCGGCGCCGAGCCCGGCGGACGTCTTCGCGGCGCTGCCGCGGCTCGACGACCGTGCGCGGCCGGATGCAGCTCGCCGCGACGCCGCGACAACGGCGCCGCGGTCTTCGTCGACTACGCCCACACGCCCGACGCGCTCGCGACCGCGCTGCACGGCGCTGCGGCCGCATGTGCATGGGCCGGCTGGTCGTGGTCTTCGGCGCCGGCGGCGACCGCGACCGCGGCAAGCGGCCGCTGATGGGCGCAGGCGGCGGCGCGAGCATGCCGACGTGGTCATCGTCACCGACGACAACCCCCGCAGCGAGGATCCCGCCGACGATCCGCGCCGCGGTCCTGCGAGGGCTGCCCCGACGCGATCGAGGTCGGCGACCGGGCCGAGGCGATCCTGCGCGGCGTCGACGCGCTCGAGCCGGGCGACGCGCTGCTGATCGCCGGCAAGGGGCACGAGACCGGGCAGATCGTCGGCGACGACCGTCTATCCCTTCGACGACGTCGAACAGGCCAGCGTCGCGGTCGCCGCGCTCGACGGGCGGGTGGCATGACCGCGCTCTGGACCGCCGCCGAGGCCGCGCGCGGCGACGGGCGGCGCGGCGACGCGGCGACTGGGCGGCCACCGGCGTCTCGATCGACACCCGCACGCTGCGCCCGGGCGATCTGTTCGTGGCGCTGACGCGACGCGCGCGACGGGCACGACTTCGTGGCCGCAGGCGCTGGACAAGGGCGCCGCCGCGGCGCTGGTCTCGCCGCATGCCCGACGGGCGTGGCCGCCGACGCGCCGCTGCTGTCGTGCGCCGACGTGCTGCCGGCGCTGGAGGCGCTCGGCGCGCGCGGGCCGGGCGCGCACGCGGCGCGCGCGTCGTCGCGCGTCACCGGCTCGGTCGGCAAGACCTCGACCAAGGAGATGCTGCGCGCGCGTGCTCGCCGGGCAGGGCCGCGATCCACGCCGCCGAGGCGAGCTACAACAACCACTGGGGCGTGCCGCTGACGCTGGCGCGGATGCCGCGCCGACACCGACTTCGCGGTGATCGAGATCGGCATGAACCACCCCGGCGAGATCGCGCCGCTGGCGCGGCTGGCGCGGCCGCATGTGGCGATGGTCACCACCGTCGCCGCCGGCGCATCTGGAGGCCTTCGACAGCCTCGACGGGCATCGCCCGCGAGAAGGCGTCGATCTTCGAGGGGCTGGAGCCCGGCGGCACCGCGGTCTGCAACGGCGACCTCGCCACCGACGCCGATCCTGCGCCGAGGCCGCGGCGCCGCGGCGCGCGCGCGTCGTGACCTTCGGCACGGCGGCAGGGCAGACCATCCGCCTGCGCGACGACCTGCGCTGCAGCGACGACGCCACGGTGGCCACGGCGCGGGCCTGGCGCACGCCGCGTGCCTGCTTCAAGATCGCGCAGCCGCGGGCGGCACTTCGCGCATGAACGCGCTCGGCGTGCTGGCGGCCGTGCGCGGCGCTGGGCGCCGATCCGGCGCTGGCGGCGCATGCGACCTCGGCCGCTGGGCGCCGCCCGACGGGCCGCGGCACGCGCGAGACGCATCGTGCTCGACACCGGCCGGACGAGCAGCTGACGCTTCGACGCTGATCGACGACGCCTTCAACGCCAACCCGGCCTCGATGGCCGCGGCGCTCGACGTGCTGGCGCGCCGCCGAGCCGACGCGACGGCGTCGGCCGCGTCGTCGCGCGGGCCGGCGCATCGCGATCCTGGGCGACATGCTGGAGCTGGGCGCCGACGAGACGCGCGCTGCACGCCGCGCTGGCGCGAGCACCCGGCGATGGCGCGCGTGCGACGTCGTGCATTGCGTCGGGCCCGCGGATGCGCGCGCTGCTGCGAGGCGCTGCCCGCCGGCAGCGCGGCCACTGGGCCGCGACGGCCGAGGATCTGGCGCGCCGCAGGCCACGCGCTGGTCGATGCCGGCGACGTCGTGCTGGTGAAGGGCTCGAAGGGCAGCCGGTGTCAGCCGCGTCGTTGACGCGATCCGCAAACTGGGCCATCGGCGCGCCGACGGACAGAACGAGGGGCGAGCTGCATGCTCTACTGGCTGACCGAGCTCTCCGACGGCGGCGACTTCTTCAACCTGTTCCGCTACATCACCTTCCGCGCGGGCGGCGCGTTCTTCACCGCGCTGATCTTCGGCTTCATGTTCGGCCGGCCGCTGATCAACGTGCTGCGCCGGCGCCAGGGCAAGGGCCAGCCGATCCGCGACCGACGGGCCCGAGAGCCACCTCGTCGCCAAGGCGGGCACGCCGACCATGGGCGGCGCTGCTGATCCTCGGCGCGCTGGTCGTCTCGACGCTGCTCTGGGCGCGGCTCGACAACGGCTATGTCTGGATGGTGCTGTTCGTCACCGTGGGCTTCGGCGCTGATCGGCTTCGCCGACGACTACGCCAAGGTGACCAAGCAGACACCACCGACGGCGTGTCGGGCCGGGTGCGGCTCGCGCTCGGCTTCGCTCATCGCCGGCGATCGCCGGCGTGCTGGGCGGCGCAGCTGCACCCGGCGGAGCTGAGCGTACCAGCTGGCCTTGCCGGTGTTCAAGGACGTGCTGCTGAACCTCGGCGTGTTCTTCGTGCCCTTCGCGATGCTCGTGATCGTGGGCGCGGCCAACGCGGTGAACCTGACCGACGGGCTGGACGGGCTGGCGATCATGCCGGTGATGATCGCGGCCGGCACGCTGGGCGTCATCGCCTATGCCGTGGGCCGGGTCGACTTCACCGACTATCTCGACGTGCACTACGTCCCCGGCACGGGCGAGATCCTGGTCTTCACCGCCGGGCTGATCGGCGGGGGGCTGGGCTTCCTGTGGTACAACGCGCCCGCCCGCGGCGGTCTTCATGGGCGACACCGGCAGCCTCGCGCTGGGCGGCGCGCTGGGGGCGATCGCGGTGGCCACCAAGCACGAGATCGTGCTGGCCATCGTCGGCGGGCTCTTCGTGGTCGAGGCGCTGAGCGGTCATCATCCAGGTGCTCTACTTCAAGCGCACCGGCAAGCGCGTGTTCCTGATGGCGCCGATCCACCACCATTTCGAGAAGAAGGGCTGGGCCGAGCCGCAGATCGTGATCCGCTTCTGGATCATCTCGCTGATCCTGGCGCTGATCGGGCTGGCCACGCTGAAGGTGCGCTGAACCGGCGGACGGGCGCTCGCGCTGCCCCCGCCTGCGCGCTGCCGCGCTCGTCGGGGGTATGGGCCGCGCAGGCGCTCGGCGCGCCTGCAGGTCGGGCGCCCATGATCCCGGTCCCGGGCTCGAGGGCGCGCGGGTCGCGGTGCTGGGGCTCGGCCGCTCGGGCCTGGCCGCGGCGCGCGCGCTGCGGCGGGCGGCGCGATGCCCGCTGGTCTGGGACGACAGCGCCGAGGGCCGCGCGCGCGGCCGAGGCCGAGGGGTTCGACGGTCGCCGACCTGACCCGCGCCGGCGCGCTGGGACGGCGATGGCGGCGCTGATCGTCTCGCCCGGCATCCCGCATCTCTACCCCGCGCCGCACCGCGGTGATCGCCGCGCGCGCTGGAGGCGGGCGTGCCGGTCGACAACGACATCGGCCTGTTCTTCCGCTCGCTCGCCACCGCCGACTGGGACGCGGTTCGACACGCCGCCGCGGGTGATCGCGGTCACCGGGTCGAACGGCAAGTCCACCACCTCGGCGCTGATCCACCACGTCCTCGACGGCGCCGGGCGGCGCGGCGCAGCTGGCCGGCAACATCGGCCGCGGCGTGCTGGACCTCGACCCGCCCGGCGACGGCGAGGTGGTGGTGCTGGAGCTGTCGCTCCTACCAGACCGAGCTCGCCCGCGCGCTGACCCCGGACATCGCGGTCTTCACCAACCTCTCGCCCGACCACCTGGACCGGCACGGCGGCCTGGGCGGCTATTTCGCGGCCAAGCGGCGGCTCTTCGCCGAGGGCGGGCCGGACCGCGCGGTGATCGGCGTGGACGAGGCCGAGGGCCGCTTCCTGGCCAACCAGCTGGCCGAGGGGCCGGCGGACGACCGGGTGATCCGCATCTCGGTCGGGCGCAGAAGCTGGGCGCGACCGGCTGGTCGGTCGTCGCGCGCAAGGGGTTCCTGGCCGAATGGCGCAAGGGCCGGCAGGTGGCCTCGATCGACCTGCGCGGCGATCGCCGGGGCTGCCGGGCGCGCACAACCACCAGAACGCCTGCGCCGCCTATGCGTGCGCTGCGCGCGCTGGGGCTCGGCCCGCGCGAGATCGAGGCAGGCCTGCGCGAGCTTCGCCGGCCTGCCGCACCGCAGCCAGCTGGTGGCCGAGAGCGGCGGCGTGCGCCTTCGTCAACGACTGCAAGGCCACCAACGTCGACAGCGCGGCCAAGGCGCTGCAGGCCTTCGACCGCATCCGCTGGATCGCCGGCGGGCTGGGCAAGGAGGGCGGCATCGCCGCCCTGGCGCCGCACCTGGGCCGCGTCGCCAAGGCCTATCTGATCGGCCACTCGGCCGCGCGACTTCGCGCTGCAGCTGGGCGACACGCCGCACGAGGTCTGCGCGACGATGGAGGCCGCCGTCGCCCGCGCCGCGGCCGAGGCCGAGCCGGGCGAGACCGTGCTGCTGGCCCCGGCCGCGGCCAGCTTCGACCAGTACCCCAACTTCGAGGAGCGCGGCGAGGATTTCGTGGCCGAGGTGCGGCGACTGGCCGCGGCCGCCGGCGACGCGCCTCAGCGATAGGCCGACCGCCGCTCCTCGGCCGTCAGCAGGTGTACCTCGGCGACCGGCTGCCCCTCGGCGTCGAAGAACGGCGCGCGGCGGTGCGCCCCGGTCATCCGCCCTTCCAGCGTCAGCCGCGCGAACCGGCCGACGACCCGCATCAGCCCCGTGTCCGACCGGGGCGCCTTGCCGCCGGGCAGGGCCGAGGCGGTGTGGACATGCGCCACGACCGGGCCCAGGGCCGCCTCGACCTCGCCCCCCAGCGCGGCCACCGCGACCCCCCCGAACGGGATGCCGGCGCGCGGCGCGGTGTTGGCAAGCGGCGTCCCGCAGCAGCCCGCGTACCAGCGCAGCGGCCCGCGGCGGGTCATGCGCAGGCAGCGCAGCTCACTCGCGCCTTGGGCGAGTTCGACGCGGTCCGTCGTGGTCTGGAACAGGCGGGTGCCGCCGGCGGGACCGAGCACCTCGTCATGCCCCAGATGCCGTGCAAATGCGCGGCAGTCGGCGCAGTAGCAGACAAGATGCGTGCCCGCCGCCGGCGCGATCCGCGCCAGCCGTCCGGCGACGGCGCCGCAGGTGCAGCTCAACTCAAGGTCGATCATCGGCGTCTCCGGCGCGTCATCCCGTGGCGGCATCAGTCTGGCGCCGCCGCGCCGTTCGCGCTAGACTTGCATCGACAGACCCGGAAAAACGGGCAGGGCGAGGCAGTGAGCAGACGCGTCCCATGACCGAAATGGTCTATGGCGCCGTTCCCGTTCGGGACGGCGAGCCGATCCTTCCGCGCTGGTGGCGGACGATCGACAAGTGGTCGCTCGGCTGCGTCCTGCTGCTCTTCGGCATCGGCATCCTGCTGGGGCTCGCCGCCTCGCCGCCGCTGGCCGCGCGCAACGGCCTGCCGCCCTTCTACTACGTCCAGCGGCAGGCGGTCTTCGGGCTGGCGGCCCTGCTGGCGATGTTCGCTGACCTCGATGATGACGCCGGGCAGGTGCGCCGCCTCGCGGTGATCGGCTTCGCCGTCTCGCTTCGTGGCGCTCGCGCTCCTGCCGGTCCTGGGCACCGATTTCGGCAAGGGCGCGGTGCGCTGGTACTCGCTGGGCTTCGCCTCGGTGCAGCCGTCCGAGTTCCTCAAGCCGGGCTTCGTCGTCATCGCCGCCTGGCTGATGGCCGCGAGCAGGAGTCACCGGCCCGCCGGGCAAGCGCCTGTCGCTTCGCGCTGACCGTGGTCATCGTGGCGCTGCTGGCGCTGCAGCCCGACTTCGGCCAGGCCTGCCTGATCCTCTTCGCCTGGGGCGTGATGTATTTCGTCGCCGGCGCGCCGATCGTGCTGCTGGTCGGCCTCGCCGGGCTGACGGTGGGGGCGGGCGTGATGGCCTACGGCGCTCCGAGCACTTCGCCCGCCGCATCGACGGCTTCCTGTCGGCCGACATCGACCCGCAGCACCCAGATCGGCTACGCCACCAACGCCATCGTCGAGGGCGGCTTCTTCGGCGTCGGCGTGGGCGAGGGGCAGGTGAAGTGGTCGCTGCCCGACGCGCATACCGACTTCATCATCGCCGTCGCGGCCGAGGAATACGGCCTCGTCCTGGTGCTGCGCATCATCGCGCTCTACGCGCTGATCGTGGTGCGCGTCGCTGGTCCGCCTGATGCGCGAGCGCGACCCGTTCATCCGCCTGGCCGGCACCGGGCTCGCCTGCACCTTCGGCGTGCAGGCGATGATCAACATGGGCGTCGCGGTGCGGCTGCTGCCCGCCAAGGGCATGACGCTGCCCTTCGTCAGCTACGGCGGCTCGTCGCTGATCGCCGGCCGGCATCGCCATGGGGATGCTGCTGGCCTTCACCCGGACCCGGCCCGCAGGGCGAGATCGCGCGACCTGCTGCTGAGGCGCGGCTGATGGCCCGCGCCCCTCCTGGTCATCGCGGCGGGCGGCACCGGCGGGCACATGTTTCCCGCCCAGGCGCTGGCCGAGGAGATGCTCGGCCGCGGCTGGCGCGTGCGGCTGTCGACCGACGCGCGCGGCGCCCGCTATGCCGGCGGCTTCCCCGAGGCGGTGCCGGTCGACGCATGGCCTCGGCCACCTTCGCCCGCGGCGGCCTGCTGGCCCGCGCCGCGGTGCCGTTCCGCATCGCCGGCGGCTCGGGCGCGGCGCTGTGGCGGATGTCGCGCGACCGGCCGGCCGCGGTGGTGGGCTTCGGCGGCTATCCCTCGATCCCGGCGATGGCGGCGGCGGCGATGCTGCGCCTGCCGCGCATGATCCACGAGCAGAACGGCGTGCTCGGCCGCGTCAACCGCACGCTTCGCCCCGCGCGTGGCCGCGGTGGCCTGCGGCGCCTGGCCCACCCGCCTGCCCGAGGGCGTCGACGGCCTTCCACGTCGGCAACCCGGTGCGCGCCGCGGTGCTGGAGCGCCAGGGCGCCCCCTACATCGCGCCGGGCGACTACCCCATGTCGCTGCTGGTGATCGGCGGCAGCCAGGGCGCGCGGATCCTCTCCGACGTCGTGCCCGAGGCGGTGGCGCGCTGCCCGAGGGGCTGCGCCGCAACATCCGCGTCGCCCACCAGGCCCGCGCCGAGGACGGCAGCCGCGTGTCGGAAACCTACGCCCGCGCCGGCATCGACGCCGAGGTGCGCCCGTTCTTCGACGACATCGCCGCCCGCATGGCCGAGGCGCAGCTGGTGATCTCCCGCTCGGGCGCCTCGACCGTCGCGGACCTGTCGGTCATCGGCCGCCCGGCGATCCTGATCCCGTTCGCCGCCGCCGCCGCGACCACCAGACCGCCAACGCCCGCGGCCTGGTCGAGGCCGGCGCGGCGATCCGCCTGCCCGAATCCAAGCTCGACGCGCCGACGCTGGCCGAGCAGATGTCGCTGGTGCTCGAGAACCCCGACGCCGCCAGCCGCATGGCGCGCGCCGCCATGGCGCAGGGCAGGCCCGACGCGGCGGCGCGGCTGGCCGACATGGTCGAGGCGCTGGCCTCGGGTGACTGGTGATGCAGGAGAGCTGAGATGGACGGAGGCACCCTCATGGCCGCGGCCACCAAACTGCCGACCGAGATGGGGCCGATCCACTTCGTCGGCATCGGCGGCATCGGCATGTCCGGCATCGCCGAGGTGCTGCTGAACCACGGCTACCGGGTGCAGGGCTCGGACCTGACGGCCCTCGCCAGATCACCGAGCGGCTCGAGGGGCTCGGCGCCCGCATCTTCGTCGGGCCAGGACGCGGCCAACCTCGAGGGCGCCGCGGTGGTGGTGATCTCCTCGGCGATCAAGCGCGGCAACCCCGAGCTCGACGCGGCCCGCGCGCTGGGCCTGCCCGTGGTCCGCCGCGCCGAGATGCTGGCCGAACTCATGCGGCTGAAGTCGAACGTCGCCGTCGCCGGCACCCACGGCAAGACCACCACCACGACCATGGTCGCCACGCTGCTGGACGCCGGCGGGCTCGACCCCACGGTCATCAACGGCGGCATCATCCACGCCTACGGCTCGAACGCGCGCGCAGGGCAGGGCGAGTGGATGGTGGTCGAGGCCGACGAGAGCGACGGCACCTTCAACCGCCTGCCGGCCACCATCGCGATGGTCACCAACATCGACCCCGAGCACATGGAGCACTGGGGCACGCCTCGAGAACCTGCGCCAGGGCTTCACCGACTTCGTGTCGAACATCCCGTTCTACGGCCTCGCCGTGTGCTGCACCGACCACCCCGAGGTGCAGGCGCTGGTCGGCCGGATCACCGACCGCCGCGTCGTGACCTTCGGCTTCAACGCCCAGGCCGACGTGCGCGGCGATCAACCTGCGCTACGAGAAGGGCGTGGCGCATTTCGACATCGCGCTGCAGGCCGAGGACACGGTGATCGAGGGCTGCACCCTGCCGATGCCGGGCGACCACAACGTCTCGAACGCGCTGGGCGCGGTGGCCGTGGCCCGCCACCTGGGCATGAAGCGCGCCGAGATCCGCGAGGCGCTGGCCGGCTTCGGCGGCGTCAACCGCCGCTTCACCCGCGTGGGCGAGGTGAACGGCGTCGACCATCATCGACGATTACGGCCACCACCCGGTCGAGATCGCGGCGGTCCTCCGCGCCGCCCGGCAGGCCACCGACGGCCGGGTGATCGCCGTGCACCAGCCGCACCGCTACAGCCGGCTGGCGAACCTCTTCGAGGATTTCTGCACCTGCTTCAACGACGCCGACGTGGTGGGCATCGCCGACGTCTACCCGGCCGGCGAGGCGCCGATCGAGGGCGCCGACCGCGACAGCCTGGTCAGCGGCCTGATCCGCCACGGCCACCGCCACGCCCGCGCCGTGATCGACGAGGACGACCTCGAGCGGCTGGTCCGCGAACAGGCGCGCCCCGGCGACATGGTCGTCTGTCTCGGCGCCGGCACGATCAGCGCCTGGGCCAACGCCCTGCCGGAGCGGCTGGCGAGATGACCGCGTCGCTGGCCCTTGCCGCGATCTGGGCGCTGGGCGCGGTGGCCGCGGCCCTGCTGCCGCGCATCGCGCGCCGGCGGGCCGTCGACACGCTGATCGGGGCGGGCGTGCCGATCCTGGGCTACGTCACCTTCCAGAACGGGCCGTGGACGGGGCTGCTGGTGCTCGCCGCGGGCGTGCTGCTGCTGCGCCTGCCGGTCTGCCGCGCCCGCCGGTGGACCGACGACGCCTGGCATCGCATCCGGGGCGCCGAATGATCCCGCCGGCCCATCCGCCGACACCTCCGGCCCCCGCAACGAAGGCGCCGCCGCGTCCCCGCGCCCTCCCGCGCCCCGCCCCGACCGCCACCGACGCCCCCACCCCCCTGCCGCGGCCGGCACCACTCCTGCCGCACCCCCGCCGCCCCTGGCGGTCCTCTCCGGCACCCGCGAAACCCCCGGCGCCCGCGACAACTCCGGTCTGCCCCTTGGCGGGCCGCCTCACCCACAACCGCGACCTTCCGCGCCCGCGCTGACCGGCACAGGCGCCCCCGGCTGGTGGTCTCCGGTACCCGCGACGCCCCCGGCGCCCGAGATCCTGACACGCATCCGCCTCGGGCTTCCCGACCGCCTTGCCCACAACCGCGCCCTCCCGCGCCTCGCCCCGACCGGCACAGACGCACCCGCTCGACCTGCCGCTCCCGACCCCACTCCTGCCGCACCTCCGCCGCCCCCGGCGGCGCTCCCCGGCGCCCGCGACGAAACCGCTCCGCCCCCTGGTGGGCCGCCTCACCTACACCCGAGACCTTCCGCGCCTCGCCGCGATCGGCACAGGCGCCCCCGGCTGGTGGTCTCCGGTACCCGCGACGCCCCCGGCGCCCGAGATCCTGACACGCATCCGCCTGGGGCTTCCTCACCGCCTCACCCACAACCGCGCCCTCCCGCGCCTCGCCCCGACCGGCACAGACGCTGGCCGCTCACCTGCCGCTCCCGACCCCACTCCTGCCGCTCCCCCGCCGCCCCCGGCGGCGCCGTCCACAAGGCGGACGCCCGCGGCGCCCGCGATGGCGCCGGTCGGCCCCGTGGCTCTCGGCCGCCGCACCGGTTGTGACCTCACGGGGCGCGGGGCGAGCGGCCGGGCGAAACTGCCGGCGTCGGCCCTTCCGCTTACCCGCTTGCGGGGCAGGGGCGGCGCGGAATGACGGCGATCGACCTGCCCCAGGTGCGCGGCCGGCTGACGCGCGACCGCGACCTCTCGGGCCTCACCTGGCTGCGGGTCGGCGGGCCGGCCGACTGGCTGTTCCAGCCCGCCGACGAGGAGGACCTGGCGCAGTTCCTGGCCGCGCTCGACCCGGCGGTGCCGGTCTTTCCGATGGGCGTCGGCTCGAACCTGATCGTGCGCGACGGCGGGATCGCGGGCGTGGTGGTCCGCCTCGGCCGCGGCTTCAACGGCATCGCGGTCGAGGGCGACCCGGGTCACCGCCGGGGCCGCCGCGCTGGACGCCCATGTGGCCAGCAAGGCCGCCGAGGCGGGGGTCGACCTGACCTTCCTGCGCACCATCCCCGGCGCCATCGGCGGCGCGGTGCGGATGAACGCCGGCTGCTACGGCACGCTACATCGCCGACGCCTGCGTCTCGGCGACCGTGCGTCACCCGCGACGGCGCGCGTGCGTGACGCTGCACGGCCGAGCGAGCTGGGCTTCGCCTACCGCCAGACCGACCTGCCCGACGGGCTGGATCGTCACCGGCGCGGTGCTGCAGCGGCCCGCCGGGCGATCCCGGCCGAGCTGGCGGCGCGGATGGAGGAGCAGCTCGCCCGCCGCGACGCCAGCCAGCCCACGAAGGAGCGCACCGCCGGCTCGACCTTCCGCAACCCCGCCGGCTTCTCCTCGACCGGGCCGCGCCGACGACAGCCACGAGCTGAAGGCCTGGAAGCTGATCGACGCGCGCCGGGCCTGCGCGGGGCGCGCCTGGGCGGGGCGCAGATGAGCGAGAAGCACCCCAATTTCCTGATCAACGCCGGCGGCGCCACGCGCCGCCGACCTCGAAGGCGCTGGGCGAGAGAGGTGCGAAAAAAGGTGTTCCGAAACCACGGGCATGCGGCTAGAGTGGGAAATCATGCGGGTCGGCGAACCGGCACCGCGCAACGGGCCGTCCTGACGGCCCGGCAAAACGGGCCGGCCAACGGCCCGACGCACAAGGCAGGACGGGCCTGGGGCCAGCGGCCCGCACAAGGCAAGGGGCCGGCCAACGGCCCCACCGAACGGGCCGGCAAACGGTCCGACTCGAGGCAACGGGGCCGGATCACGGCCCGGGCAGAGGCAAGGACGTGGCGGGATGTCGAGCAGGGCATCCCCCAAGGTGGCGGTGCTGATGGGCGGACCTTCGGCCGAGCGCGAGGTGTCGCTGTCGTCGGGGCGCGAATGCGCCGCGGCACTGCGGGAGGCGAAGGATACGAGGTGGTCCGAGGTCGACGCGGGCGCCCGACCTGCCGCGCGCGCCTGGCCGACGCCGCCCCCGACGTGGTCTTCAACGCGCTGCACGGCCGCTGGGGCGAGGATGGCTGCGTGCAGGGCCTGCTGGAATGGCTGCGCATCCCCTACACCCATTCCGGCGTGCTGGCCTCGGCGCTGGCGATGGACAAGACAGCGCACCAAGGACGCCTACCGCGCCGCCGGGCCTGCCGGTGGTGCGACAGCCTGCTCGCCTGCGCGCGCCGAGGTCGCGCCCGCCACGTGATGGCGCCGCCCTACGTGGTGAAGCCCAACAACGAGGGCTCCTCGGTCGGCGTCTACATCGTCCACGACGGCGCCAACGGCCCGCCGAAGCTTGCGCCCCGAGATGCCCGAGCGCGGTGATGGTCGAGACGCTACGCCCCCGGCCGCGAGCTGACCACCACGGTGCTGGGCGACCGGGCGCTGGCCGTCACCGACATCCTCACCGACGGCTGGTACGACTACGACGCCAAGTACAAGCCCGGCGGCTCGCGCCACGTGGTGCCCGCCGAGATGCCGGCCGAGATCGTCCGACGCCTGCCTCGACTACGCGCTGCGCGCCCACCGCTGCGCTCGGCTGCCGCGGCGTCAGCCGCACCGACTTCCGCTGGGACGAGGCGCGCGGCCTGGACGGGCTGATCCTGCTGGAGACCAACACCCAGCCCGGCATGACGCCCACCTCGCTGGCGCCCGAGCAGGCGGCCCATGCCGGCATCCCCTTCGGCGCGCTCTGCCGCTGGATCGTGGAGGACGCCTCGTGCGACCGCTGAGCCGCCGCCCCGACCCCGATCCCGCGCCGTCGCGGCTGGCCTACCGGCTGCAACCGGCTGTGGCTGACGCCGTTCTTCCGCGCGCGTCGCTGCGGCTCGGCCTGCCGCTGGCGCTGGTCGTCGGCGGTGCTGGGCCTCTGGCTGCGGCGACGCCGACCGCCGCGCGGCGCTGATCGACCGGGCGTCAGAGCTGCGCCAGCGCGATCGAGCAGCGGCCGGAATTCATGGTCGAGCATGATGGCGGTCGACGGCGCCTCGCCGACGCGGTCGCGCAGGCGATCCGCGCGAGGCTGGCCGCTGCGCTTGCCGATGTCCTCCTTCGACCTGGACCTCGACGGCGATGCAGCGCAGCGCGTCGACGGCGCTCGACGCGGTGCGCCGACGCCGCACGTCCGGTGCGCCCCGGCGGCGTGCTGCAGGTGCGCGTGGCCGAGCGGGTGCCGGTCGCTGATCTGGCGCACGCGCGACGGGCTCGAGCTGCTCGACGCCGACCGGCCACCGGGTCGCCGGCGCTGGCCGCGCGCGCCGACCGCCCCGACCTGCCGCTGATCGCGGGCGACGGGGCGCCGACGGCGCGGTGCCCGAGGCGCTGGCGCTGGTCGCCGCCGCCGGGCCGCTGCGCGCCGCGCCTGCGCGGCCTGGTGCGCATCGGCGAGCGGCGCTGGGACGTGGTGCTGGACCGCGACCAGCGCATCCTGCTGCCCGAGGCCGACCCGGTCGCCGCGCTGGAGCGGGTGATCGCGCTCGACCAGGCGCAGGACCTGCTGGCGCGCGACGTCGCGGTCGTCGACATGCGCAACCCGCGCCGCCCGACGCTGCGGCTGAGCCGACGCGGCCGCAGGACGCGCTCCGCGAAATCCGTGCCATCGAGCCAGGAGCCGCGCAGCCCATGACCGATCTCTACCAGTCCCAGCGGGCGATGCGGAACATGCGCAAGGCCGCGATGCAGCGCGGCGTGATCGCGATCCTCGACGTCGGCACCTCCAAGATCGCCTGCCTGGTGCTGCGCTTCGACGGCCCCGAGCGCTGCCGCGGCGGCGACGGCGTCGGCTCGCTGGCCGGGCAGTCGCGCGTTCCGCGTGATCGGCGCCGCCACCACCCGCTCGCGCGGCGTGCGCTTCGGCGAGATCGACGCGCATGGCGGAGACCGAGCGCGCGATCCGCACCGCCGTGCAGGCGGCGCAGAAGATGGCCAACGTCCGGGTCGACCACGTCATCGCCTGCTTCGCCGGCGGCGCGGCCGCGCAGCTACGGGCTGGCCGGGCGAGGTCGACGCTCGCCGGCGAGCGTGGTGCAGCGAGCAGGACGTGGCCCGCGTGCTGGCCGCCTGCGACGTGCCCGACTATCGGCGACGGCCGCGAGGTGCTGCACGCCCAGCCGGTGAACTTCGCGCTCGACCACCGCATCGGGCCTCGCCGACCCGCGCGGCCAGATCGGGCAACCGGCTGGCCTGCGACATGCACCTGCTGACGGTCGACGCGCGCGCGATCCAGAACCTGCTCCACTGCATCAAGCGCTGCGACCTGGAACTCGCGGGGCTCGCCTCGCTCGGCCTATGTCTCGGGCATCTCGAGCCTGGTCGAGGACGAGCAGGAGCTGGGCGCGGCCTGCATCGACATGGGCGGCGGCGCGACCGGCGCTGTCGATCTTCATGCAAGAAGCACATGATCTACGCCGACGCGGTGCGGCTGGGCGGCGACCACGTCACCGCCGACATCTCCAAGGGGCTGCAGGTGCCGCTGGCGATGGCCGAGCGGATCAAGACCTTCTACGGCGGCGTCGTCGCCACCGGCATGGACGACCGCGAGATGATCGAGATCGGCGGCGACACCGGCGACTGGGAGCACGACCGCCGCACCGTCAGCCGCGCCGAGCTGATCGGCATCATGCGGCCGCGGGTCGAGGAGATCCTCGAGGAGGTGCGCGCGCGCGCTCGACGCGGCCGGGCTTCGAGCATCTGCCCAGCCAGCAGATCGTGCTGACCGGCGGCGCCAGCCAGATCCCCGGCCTCGACGGGCTGGCCCCGCGGATCCTGGGCCAGCAGGTGCGCCTCGGCCGGCCGCTGCGCGTCCAGGGCCTGCCGCAGGCGGCGACCGGCGCCGGCCTTCTGCCAGCGCCGTCGGCCTGTGCCTGTTCGCGGCGCATCCGCAGGACGAATGGTGGGATTTCGAGATGCCCGCCGACCGCTACCCCGCCCGCTCGCTGCAGCCGCGCGGTGCAATGGTTCAGGGACAACTGGTGAGGCGCCGGAGCGGGCGTCTTGGCCGAACCCCGGACCGTTTTCGTGCACGTCGTGGACGCTCCGGCCGGACATTGCGTACGGAACCGGCCTCGCGGCCCTGCGGCGGATCGCTTGCCGGCCGCCGCAACTCGGGGGTGACAAGGTCCGCGCGATGCGCCAATCTCGCATCGAAGACGGACGGAAAACGTCCGCGGGCGGCACGAGCAGTGCGGCCGCTCACATCGTAGGCATCGGACCAGGCGCCGCTTCTGGTCAAGGCGCCGGGACACGACCGTTCTCCGCGCTCATAGTCGCGTGCGCCGGTCAAACCTCCAATATGCTGGTGTCTCCGCCAGATCCCGGTGGGGGACAGAGGCATTTCCTGCCATATTTTGTGGCTTTACCTGCGTTTTTCGGGTGACGCGCACGCGCCTTGCGCGTATGCTCGAAACGAAAAGGGCGTGAGGCAGTCCGGTCGGGTCGGGCCGGTCCAAAACGGAAACAGGCGGACGGAGCAGATGACATTGAACCTCACGATGCCCCAGGACGACGACGAGCTGAAGCCGCGGATCACCGTCTTCGGCGTCGGCGGCGCCGGCGGCAACGCCGTCAACAACATGATCGAGAAGGAGCTCGACGGGGTCGAGTTCGTCGTCGCCAACACCGACGCCCAGGCGCTGCAGCAGTCCGAACGCGCAGAACCGCATCCAGATGGGCGTGAAGGTGACCGAGGGGCTGGGCGCCGGCGCCCGGCCCGTCGGTCGGCGCCGCCGCGGCCGAGGAGAGCATCGAGGAGATCGTCGACCACCTGGCCGGCGCGCACATGTGCTTCATCACCGCCGGCATGGGCGGCGGCACCGGCACCGGCGCCGCGCCGATCATCGCCCAGGCCGCGCGCGAGCTGGGCGTGCTGACCGTCGGCGTCGTGACCAAGCCCTTCCAGTTCGAGGGCGCCAAGCGGATGCGCCAGGCCGAGGAGGGCGTCGAGGCCCTGCAGAAGGTGGTCGACACGCTGATCATCATCCCGAACCAGAACCTGTTCCGGCTGGCCAACGAGAAGACGACCTTCACCGAGGCCTTCTCGATGGCCGACGACGTGCTCTACCAGGGCGTCAAGGGCGTGACCGACCTGATGGTGCGCCCGGGCCTGATCAACCTCGACTTCGCCGACGTCCGCGCGGTGATGGACGAGATGGGCAAGGCGATGATGGGCACCGGCGAGGCCGACGGCGAGGATCGCGCGATCCAGGCCGCCGAGAAGGCCATCGCCAACCCGCTGCTGGACGAGATCAGCCTGCAAGCGGCGCCAAGGGCGTGCTGATCAACATCACCGGCGGCTACGACCTGACCCTGTTCGAACTGGACGAGGCGGCGAACCGCATCCGCGAGGAGGTGGACCCGGACGCCAACATCATCGTCGGCTCGACGCTCGACACCGACGATGGAAGGCAGGATGCGCGTCTCCGTCGTCGCCACCGGCATCGACGCGGCGCCGGCGAGCGCCGAAATGCCGGTGCCGCGCCGCGCCGGCCGCTGCAGCCGCCGAGAGCGCCGGCCGCCGGATCCAGGCCGAGCCGCGACGCCGGTCGCAGCCGAGGCCAGCCGCGCCGCAGCGCCGTGCAGCCGGCCGAGGCCGAAGAGAGCCGTCGCTCTTCGCCGAGTTCGACGAGCCGCTCCGGCCGAGCCGCGAGGACCGACGCGCGATGGATGCCGACGACGATCTGCCGCCGCCGGCCTACCAGCCGCAGGCGCAGCAGCCGGCCGCCGGCCGAGCCGCCGGCGCCGCCGAGCTTCGTCGCGCCGCGCGCGCCGCGCCCGGCACCCCGTCGCCCGAGGCGCTGGCCCGCCTGCAGGCGGCGGTGCGCAAGCAGCCGCGCCGCAGCCGCCGCGGCCGCAGCACGGCCGTCGGCGCGGCCGATCCGCACGCGCGGCGAGCGCCCGCGCTTCGGGATCAACTCGCTGATCAACCGGATGACCGGCCACGAGGCGCCGCGCCGCGGCGCGATCGGCGCCGCGCCGCCGCCGGCCCGGCATCAGCCGCCCAGCTCACGAGGCGCCGCGCCGAGGACGAGACGTCGGCCGAGCAGGAGCGGATCGAGATCCCGGCCTTCCTGCGCCGCCAGGCGAACTGACGCGACACCACTCACGAGCAAGACGACGAGGGCCGGCCATGCGCCGGCCTTTCCTTCGAGCCGCGTTCCGGCGCCCGGTTGCCAGCGCCGCGACTGCCGCGCGCAGATGTTTCAACCCGTTGCAAAGATTGAGTTGAGGGTGTCCGCTCCGCGTCCCCTAAGTGCCTCGGGAGGACGGCCGCCGCAGGCGGGTATCGTGGCCGCCGTGGCGGCGACATGAGGTAAGGGGCAAACGTGCAGACGACGCTCAAATCGCCGGTCACGTTCACCGGCATCGGCCTGCATTCCGGCCGCCCGGTGCGCATGACGTGCACCCGGCCTCCGCCGAGTACGGCATCTGGTTCCGGCGCACCGACGTGCGTGACCGCGACGCGCTGATCCCGGCGCGCTGGGACGCCGTCGTGCCCTCGCGCCTCTGCACCCGTGATCCGAACGCGGCGGCGTCACGGTCTCGACGGTCGAGCACCTGATGGCCGCGCTGGCCGGCTGCGGCATCCAGCAACGCGCTGGTCGAGATCGACGGCCCCGAAGTGCCGATCCTCGACGGCATCGCCGGCGCCCTTCGTGCGCGGCGTTCCTGGCCCGCGGGCTGCGCCAGCTGCAGCGCGCCGGTCCGCGCGCTCGAGGTGCTGCGAGCCGGTCGAGGTCCGCGACGGCGGCGCCATCGCCCGGCTGGAGCCGGCGCCGGCGCCGGCGATCGACTTTCGACATCGACTTCGCCGACCGCGCGATCGGCCGGCAGGAGAAGACGCTGGAACATGGCCAACGGCGCCTTCGTGCGCGAACTTGCCGACAGCCGCACCTTCTGCCGGCAGGCCGACGTCGACGCGATGCGGGCCAGGGCCTGGCGCTTGGCGGCACCTGCGACAACGCCGTGGTGGTCGACGGCGACCGCGTCCTGAGCCCCGGCGGCCTGCGCCACGCGGACGAGGCGGTGCGCCACAAGATGCTGGACGCGCTGGGCGACCTCGCGCTGGCCGGGCGCGCCGATCCTGGCCGCTACACCGGCGACCGGGCCGGGCCACGCGATGACCAACGCGCTGCTGCGCGCGCTCTTCGCGCGACCCGGCGCCTGCCGCATGGTGGTCTGCGACGCGGCGACGGCGGCGCGCCTGCCGGGCGCGGGCGTCAGCGCGCGCGGACCTGCCGCGCGCTGGTCGCCTGAGCCGCCGCGCGCCGGTGCATGCCGTGCGCGCAAAGGCGTTTTGCCCGTCGTCTTCTGTGCTAGACGGCCAGCCGCGGTGGCCGCCGTGCTGGCGGCAGTGCCGCGACGGCGCGGGAAGCCGACGACGCGGGTGGCGCGATGGGCAGGCGACGATCGCAGCACGGGGACTGCGTCGGCGTGGTCTGCGATGCTGTGTCGGCGCTTCTGCTGGCGGCCTGCGGCGGCTCGGTTCGCCAGCGCAGCGAGGCGCCCGCTGGACGAGCTACACCGCCGAGCAGATCTACGAGCGCGGCGAGTTCGAGCTGGCGCACGACCGACGCCCGAGGACGCGGCCCGCTATCTTCGGCGAGGTCGAGCGGCTCTATCCCTATTCGGAATGGGCCAAGCGCGGCGCTGATCATGCAGGCCTTCGCCTACCACCGGGACCGCGACTACGAGGCAGCCGCGCCGCGGCGCAGCGTTACCTCGACTTCTACCCGGCCGACGAGGATGCGGCCTATGCGCAGTACCTGCTGGCGCTCAGCTACTACGACCAGATCGACGAGGTCGGCCGCGACCAGGGCCTGACCTTCCAGGCGCTGCAGGCGCTGCGCGAGGTGATCGAGCACTATCCCGACAGCGAATACGCCGCGCTCGGCGATCCTGAAGTTCGACCTCGCCTTCGACCATCTCGCCGGCAAGGAGATGGAGATCGGGCGCTACTACCTGAAGCGCGGCCACTACGCCGCCGCGATCAACCGCTTCCGCGTGGTGGTCGAGGAGTTCCAGACCACCACCCACACGCCCGAGGCGCTGCACCGGCTGGTCGAGGCCTACCTGGCGCTCGGCCTGACGGACGAGGCGCAGACCGCCGGCGCGATCCTGGGCTACAACTTCCAGCTCGACCGAGTGGTACCAGGACAGCTACGCCCTGCTGACCGGCCGCGGGCTGACGCTGGAGCCCGCGGGCGACAGCTGGCTGCGCTCGATCTACCGCCAGGTGATCCGGGGCGAGTGGCTGCTGACGCGGCCGCGGTGCAGTGACGAGCCATCCGGCACGCCGTACGGGTGACGAGCTGGATGCTGCGCGGGCTCGACATCCGGGACATGCTGATCATCGACCGGCTGGAGCTCGGCGTTCCAGCCGGGTCTCAACGTGCTGACCGGCGAGACCGGGGCCGGCAAGTCGATCCTGCTCGATGCGCTGGGCTTCGTGCTGGGCTGGCGCGGCCGGGCCGAGCTGGTGCGCGCCGGCGCCGAGCAGGGCGAGGTGACGGCGGTCTTCGACCTGGCGCCGGGCCATCCGGCGCGCGCCGTGCTGGCGGAGGCGGGCCTGCCGGCGGGCGACGAGCTGATCCTGCGCCGCGTCAACACGCGCCGACGGGCGCAAGACCGCCTGGGTCAACGACCGCCGCGCCAGCGGCGAGGTGCTGCGCGCGCTGTCGGACACGCTGGTGGAACTGCACGGCCAGCACGACGACCGCGGCCTGCTGAACCCGCGCGGCCACCGCGCGCTGCTCGACGCCTATCGCCGGCGCTCGAGCCGCTGCTCGCCGCGGTCGCGCGCGGCCTGGCGCGCGCTGGCCGCGGCGCGGCGAGCGCTGCGGACGCGCGGAGGCCGCGCTGGCGGCGGTGCGCGGCGGAGGAGGAGTTCCTGCGCCACGCGGTGGGCGAGCTCGACGCGCTGGACCCGGAGCCGGGCGAGGAGGCGCGCGCTGGACGCGCCGCCGGCGCCTGATGCAGGCCGCCGAGCGGATCCGCGAGGACGTCGCCGCGCGCGGCCACGGCGCTGGCGGCCGAGGGGGCCGAGGGGCGGATGGTCGACGCGCTGCGCTGGCTCGAAGGCGCGGCCGGCGGCGCCGAGGGGCGGCTGGACGCGGCCGCTCGCGGCGCTCGACCGGGCGCTGGCCGAGCTGGGCGAGGCGCAGGCACGGGGTCGAGGCGACGCTCGAGGCGCTTGACCTTCGACCCCGCCGAGCTGGAGCGGACGGAGGAGCGGCTGTTCGCGATCCGCGGCCTGGCGCGCAAGCACGCGGTGCTGCCCGACGACCTGGCCGGACTTCGCCGACGGCGCTGCGCGCCCGGCTCGCTGCGCTCGACGCGGCGGCGAGGCCGACCTCGCGCGGCTCGCCGACGGCGGTGACGCGCGGCGGAGGCCGCCTATGACGCGGCGGCGGCGGCGCTGACGCGACGGCGCGGCGCGCGGCGGCGGGGCGGCTCGACGCGGCGATGGCGCGCGGAGCTGGCGCCGCTGAAGATGGAGCGCGCGGTCTTCGCCACCGAGGTCGCGCCGGCCGAGCCGGGGCCCGAGGGGCGCGACGCGGTCGCCTTCACCGTCGCCACCAACCCCGGCGCGCCGGCCGGGCCGCTCGACCGGATCGCCTCGGGCGGCGAGCTCGCCGCTTCCTGCTGGCGCTCAAGGTCTGCCTGACCGGCGCAGGCAGACGGGGCTGACGCTGATCTTCGACGAGATCGACCGCGGCGTCGGCGGCGCCACGGCCGATGCGGTGGGCCGCCGGCTGGCGGCGCTGGCGGCCGGGCGGGCAGGTGCTGGTCGTCACCCATTCGCCCGCAGGTGGCGGCGCTCGGGCGCGCATCACTGGCGGGTGGAGAAGCGGCGTGGCGAAGGGCGAGACGACGCTCGTCGGTCGTGCCGCTGGGCGCGCGGCGAGCGGGTGGACGAGATCGCGCGGATGCTGGCGGGCGACACCATCACCGACGAGGCGCGCGGCGCCGCGCGGGCGCTGCTGGCCGGCTGAGCCCGCAGCGCGGCCGGGGGTGCCGTGCCTGCGCGCCCGAAGGCGCGCGCGGCGGAGGCGGGTTCGATGCCCGCCTTCGACGCATCCCCGAAGCGGCAGGGCAGCCGGCGGGGGAGCGGCCTCGGGGGGCATCGAGCCCCCGCTCGGCCGCGCGCGCCTTCGGGCGCGCCGTCGCCTCGGCCCTCAGTTGGTCTCGACCAGCTTGCCCGGGTTCATCAGCCCGTCGGGGTCCAGCGCGCGCTTGATCTGGCCCATCACCTCCCAGCCCTCGCCATGCTCGGCGCCATGTAGCCCAGCTTGCCCATGCCGATCCCGTGCTCGCCGGTCACCGTGCCGCCCAGGCGCAGCGCGCGCTCGGCCATCCGGCGCGCCAGGTCCTGCGCGGTCTGCAGTCTCGGCCGCGTTCCCTCGTCGACCAGCAGGATCGCGTGGAAGTTGCCGTCGCCCACATGGCCCAGGATCGGGCCCGCGATCGGGCTGGCGGCGATGTCCGCCTGCGTCTCCTCCACCGCCTCGGCCAGCCGCGAGATCGGCACGCAGACGTCGGTGACGTCAGCGCCGTCGCCCCGGGCCGCAAGGCCAGGATCGGCGTAGTAGGCGTTGTGGCGCATCCGCCAGAGCTCGCTGCGCTCCTCGGTCTGTCTGGCCAGGTCGGAAGCCGGTCGCCGCCGTAATCGGCGGCGATCTCGCCGAAGCGGCGCGGCGTCCTCGGCCACGCCGCGTCGGAGCCGTGGAACTCGACCATCAGATGCGGCGCTGCGGGCAAGTCGGCCCCGCGCATAGCGCGTTGAAGGCCGCGACGGGGCGGCGTCGACGAACTCGATCCGCGCCATCGGCACGCCCGATCTGGATCGTCGCGATCACCGCGTCCACCGCGTCGCGCGATGTCGGGAAAGGCGCAGACGGCGGCGGAGACCGCCTCGGGCTGGCCGCGCAGGCGCAGCGTCAGCTCGGTGATCAGGCCCAGCGTTCCCTCGGAGCCGACGAAGAGCGCCGGTCAGGTCGTAGCCGGCCGAGGACTTGCGCGCCCGGCTGCCGGTGCGGATCACCCGGCCGTCGGCCAGCACGACCTCGAGCCCCAGCACGTTGTCGCGCATCGTGCCGTAGCGCACCGCCGTGGTGCCCGAGGCGCGGGTCGCGGCCATGCCGCCGAGCGTGGCGTTGGCGCCCGGGATCGACCGGGAAGAACAGGCCCGTGGCGCGCAGCTCCGTCGTTCAGCGCCTCGCGCGTCATGCCGGGCTGCACGCGGCAGTCCATGTCCTCGGCGTTGACCTCGAGCACCCGGTTCATGCGGCACGAAGTCCACCGACGACGCCGCCCCGCACCGCCAGCGCGTGCCCTTCGAGCGAGGTGCCGGCGCCCCAGCCGGATGACCGGGCAGGCCATGCGGCGGCGCAGATCTGCACGATCTGCGCGCCACCTCCTCGGTGGTCTCGGGATAGGCGACGGCGTCGGGCGGGCGTCAGGGCGAAGTGGGCCTCGGAGCGGCCATGCGCGTCGCAGATCGGACTTGGACCGTGCTCAGCCCATCGCCTAAGAAGGCTGAGAGTGCGGCCAGTGCGGTCTCGATGGTCATGGGGCGGCGGCTCCTGCCAGGGTCGCTGCGCGGGCACCCTAGGCGCATGGCGCGGCGGCGCGGCGAAAGACGGCGCCGACAGGGCGCGAGCCGGCATGGCGCCGAGGGGAGCTCGGCAATCCTGATCCGCGGCCGCGCGCCGGCCGATGCCGTCCGCGCCGGCTGGGAGGTGCTGCGCAGGCGCGGGCCCAGCCAGGTGCAGTTCTGGTTCATCGCCCTGGCCGTCGGCATCGCGGCGGGCTTCGCGGCGCTGCTCTTCCGCAAGGGCGATCGACGTGCTGCAGGCGCCGCTCTACGGCACCGACGACGTCCGCGCTGATCCACAGCTTCGCCGCGCACGCTGCCCTGGTACTGGATCCTCGCTGATCCCGGTCGCCGGCGGCCTGGCGGTCGGGCTGATCCTACCGCTTCACCGGCGACGGGCGCGTGCGCTCCGTCGCCGACGTGATCGAGGGCGCGGCGCTGCGCGAAGGCCGGGTCGAGGGCGGCGCGGGCCTCGCCTCGGCCGCCGCCTCGCTGATCACCCTGTCGCACCGGCGGCTCGACCGGGCGCGAGGGGCCGGTGGTGCACCTGGCGGCGCGTGATCGCGACCTGGGTCTGCGACCGGATCGACGCCGACGGCATCACCGGGCGCGACCTTCTGGGCTGCGCCGTGGCCGCCGCCGTCTCGGCCAGCTTCAACGCGCCCATCGCCGGCGCGCTCTTCGCGCTCGAGGTGGTGCTGCGGCACTTCGCGGTCCACGCCTTCGCGCCCATCGTCATCGCCTCCGTCGCCGGCACGGTGATCAACCGGCTGGAGTTCGGCGACGTGACCGAGTTCACGCTGCTCGGGCCACGGATCCTGGAATTCTACGTCGAGCTGCCGGCCTTCCTGCTGCTGGGCCTGGTCTGCGGCGCTGGTGGCGGTGGCGCTGATGCGCGGCGATCTTCTGGGCCGACGCACGTGGCCAGCCGGATCCAGCGGCGCGCCGCGGCTGCCGCGCGGCGCTGCGCCCGGCGCTGCGCCGGCGCCCTGCTGGGCGGCATCGCGATCCTGTTCCCGCACATCATCGGCGTCGGCTACGAGACGACGTCCGCGGCGCTGACCGGGCGAGCTGATCCTGGCGCGAGGCGGTGGTCTTCGCCGTGGTCAAGGCGGCGGCGGTGGCGATCACCATGGGCGGGCGCATGGGCGGCGGCGTCTTCTCGCCCTCGCTGATGGTGGGGGCGCTGACCGGGCTGGCCTTCGGCCTGATCGCGACGCGCATCTTTCCCGAGGTCTCGGGCGCCGAGACGCTCTACGCGCTGGCCGGCATGGGCGCGGTGGCGGCGGCGGTGCTGGGCGCGCCGATCTCGACCACGCTGATCGTGTTCGAGCTGACCGGCGACTGGCAGACGGGGCTCGCGGTGATGGTCGCGGTGTCGCATGTCGACGGCGCTCGCCTCGGCGCTGGTGCACCGGTCGTTCTTCCTGACCCAGCTCGAGCGGCGCGGCGTCCACCTCGCCGCGGGGCCGCAGGCCTATCTGCTGGGGATGTTCCGCGTCGCCAGCGTGATGCGCGCGCCCGACGATCCGCGCGCCGCCGCCGAGGAGGCCGTGCTGGGAGCTGATCGAGGACGGCATCTACGTCGACGGCAACGCGACGCTGGAAGCGGCGATGCCGATGTTCGAGAAGGCGACGCCGCCTTCCTGCCGGTCGTGCGGCTGGGCGGCGACGGGCCGCCGCCGAGATCCTGGGCGCGCTGTTCCAGGTCGACGCGCTGCGCGCCTACAACCGCGCGCTGGCCGCCACCGCGGCCGAGGAACATTCCTGATCCCCCACGTCATCGATTCCGCCGCGGATCAGGCCCCGCAGCGCGAGAGGCATCGAGGCGCGGGAAATTGCCATCAGGCTCGGGATGGTGTCCCAAGGGGGCACGCCACCTTCTTGCGACGCCTCTTCGCAGATGACTCGTCCGGCCGTCGCCGTCGCGGCCCTCAGATCTGCTCGACCGCCACCTTGTCGGGATAGAAGGCCAGATGCCCGCGATCTCGTCCACTCCTGCCTTCGGCGTCTCGTAGGCCAGGCCGCATCGGCGTCGCCGGCTCTTCGCTGCATCGAGTAATACCTCGCCTCGCCCTTCCAGGGGCAGGTCGTGCGGTGCCGGACGGCTCGAGAAAGGCCATCGCGATGTCCTCGCGCGGGAAGTAGATCGACCGGGTCGTGCCCTCGTTCAGTTCCAGCGCCATCGCTCGCGTACTCGCCCAGGACCGCGCCGCCGGCGCGCACGACCCAGGTCCCCTCGGCCTTGCGGATCTTGATGTCGGCCATCTTCGGTCTCCTTGTCCCCCGGGCGTCGCGCCCACTCTCGCGCCGCAATGTAGCGTCCCCGTCGACGGCTTCCACGCCTGCGCCGTCTAGAGCGGCGCGCAGGCCCGGCAGCGGCGCCGCAGGCGCCTCCGCGTCACAGCGGTCACCTCAGATCGGCGCCGTCGCCCGCGTCAGCCAGTCGGCCGCGGCGCCGTCCACCCGCGGCCCGATCCGCGCCGCGCACTTCGGCGTGGTAGGCGTTGAGCCAGTCCCGCTCGTCGGCGGCCAGCATCGCGGCGTCGATCAGCCGCCGGTCGATCGGCACGAAGGTCAGCGTCTCGAAAGCCGAGCATCGCGCGCGCGTCGCCGCCCGGCGATGGGCGGGGCTCCTCGACCACGAGCAGGTTCTCGATCCGGATGCCGAAGGCGCCCTCGCGGTAATAGCCCGGCTCGTTCGACAGGATCATGCCCGGCTCCAGCGGCACCTCGCTGACCGGCGCGACAGCCGCTGCGGCCCCTCGTGCACGCGCAGGTAGGCGCCGACGCCGTGGCCGGTGCCGTGGTCGTAGTCCTGCCCCGCCCGCCAGAGCGGCGCGCGCGCCAGCGCGTCCAGGTCGCGCCCCGCCAGCCCGCGCGGCCAGCGCAGCGCGGCTGACATCGCGATCATGCCCTGCAGCACGCGGGTGAAGCAGGCGCGCTGCTCGCGCCGGCGGCTCGCCCACGGCGACGGTGCGGGTGATGTCGGTGGTGCCGTCGACGTATTGCCCGCCGGAATCGACCAGCAGCAGCTCGCCCGGCCGCGACCGGCGCGGTCGGTCTCCTCGGTCACGCGGTAATGCACGATGGCGCCGTGCGGCGCCGGCGCCGCAGATCGTCTCGAAGCTGATGTCGCGCAGCGCGTTGGTCGCGCGGCGGAAGCCTTCCAGCGCGCGTCACCACGTCGATCTCGGTCAGCCGCGCCCTTGCGGCGCCTCGGCGTCGAGCCAGGCGAGGAACCGCACCATCGCCGCGCCGTCGCGCAGATGCGCCTCGCGCGTGCCGGCGATCTCGGCCGCGGTCTTGCGCGCCTTGGGCAGGATGCAGGGATCGCGGCCCCAGGCGATCTCGACGCCGGCCTCGCGCAGGATGTCGCGCACCGCCAGCGGCGCGCGTGTCGCGGTCGAGCCGCACCGGCCCGCCAGGCTGCGTCAGCGCCGCGATCGAAGCTCGTCGGGCGGCAGCAGCCGTCGACGCCCGCGCTCGAGGCGACGTCCGCGTCGCAGCTTCGCCGGGCGCCGCGAACAGGTCGACCCGCGCCGTCGTCGTGCAGGATCGCGAAGGCCTGCGGCACCGGGTTGCGCGGGATGTCGCTGCCGCGGATGTTCAGCAGCCAGGCGATGCTGTCGGGCAGGGTGAGCACCGCCGCCCGCTGCCCGGCCTCGCGCAGCGCCTCGGCGAGCCGCGCGCGCTTGTCGCTCGCGGCTCTCGCCGGCGAGCTCCAGCGGCTGCGGCGATGACCGGCCCGCGGCGGCGGCGGCTGGTCGTCCCAGATCGCGGTCGACCAGGTTGTCGCCTCGGCACGCAGCGCGATGCCCGTGCCGCTCCAGCGCCTCGCGCAGCGTCCTCGATCTCGCCCGGTGTGCAGCCAGGGGTCGAAGCCGACGCGCGCCGCCCTCGGGCAGCTGCTCGGCCAGCCAGTCGGCCAGGCTTCGTCTCGGGCCAGTCACCGGCGTGAACGCCGGTCGCCACCTGCGCGCGCACCTGCACCCGGTAGCGCCCGTCGACGAAGACGCCCGCGATGTCCGGCCAGCACCGCGGCGAAGCCGGCCGAGCCGGTGAAGCCGGTCAGCCAGGCCAGCCGCTCGTCGCGCGGGGCGACGTATTCGCCCTGGTGCGCGTCGGCGCGCGGCACGAGGAAGCCGTCGAGGCCCTCGCGCCGCCATCTGCGTCGCGCAGCGCCGCCAGCCGCGGCGGGCCCTGCTCGGGGCGGCGTCGTCGCCGTCGAAGCTCTGGAACATCGTACGCGTCCCCCGCAAGTCTGTGCGCGGTCTTCGGAAAACCCGCGCCGGGACCGTGCTGGCGCTTGCGACATTTCAGCTCGCCGCGCGCCGATCCCCAGGACGCGCGCCCGCGCCCGCGGGTCGCTGTCGAAGAGGCCGGCGAGCTGTTCGGTCATCGCGCCGGCCAGCTGCTCCACGTCGGTGATCGTCACCGCGCGGTCGTAGTAGCGCGTCACGTCATGGCCGATGCCGATGGCGATCAGTTCGACCGCTTGCGGCGCTCGACCATCGCGATCACGTCGCGCAGGTGCTTCTCGAGGTAGTTCGCCGGGTTCACCGACAGCGTCGAGTCGTCCACCGGCGCGCCGTCGCGAGATCACCATCAGGATCTTGCGCGCCTCGTGCGGCGCGACCATCCGGCGGTGCGCCCATTCCAGCGCCTCGCCGTCGATGTTCTCCTTCAGCAGGCCTTCCTTCATCATCAGGCCGAGGTTGTCCCGCGCCCGCCGCCAGGGCGCGTCGGCGGACTTGTAGATGATGTGGCGCAGGTCGTTCAGGCGGCCGGGCTGCTGCGGCGCGCCCGTCGGCCAGCCACGCCTCGCGGCTCTGCCCGCCCTTCCAGGCGCGGGTGGTGAAGCCGAGGATCTCGCACCTTGACCTGGCAGCGTTCCAGCGTGCGGGCCAGCACGTCGGCGCAGATCGCGGCGATGGAGATCGGCCGGCCGCGCATCGAGCCGGAGTTGTCGAGCAGCAGCGTCACCACCGTGTCGCGGAACTCGGTGTCCTTCTCGACCTTGAAGCAGAGCGGCGTCGTCGGGTTGGCCACCACGCGGGCCAGGCGGCCGGCGTCGAGGATGCCTTCCTCGCGGTCGAACTCCCAGCTGCGGTTCTGCTGCGCCTGCAGCCGGCGCTGCAGCTTGTTGGCCAGCCGGCTCACCGCGCCCTTGAGCGGCTCGAGCTGCTGGTCGAGATAGGCGCGCAGCCGCTCCAGCTCGGCCGGCTCGGCCAGGTCGTCGGCCCGGATCTCCTCGTCGAACTCGGTCGTGAAGACGGTGTAGTTCGGGTCGGCCTCGCTGGCGGGGGCGGGCGGCGGCGGCTCGAGCGGCGCCTCGCCGTCGGGCATCTCGCTCTCGTCGCCCATCTCGGCGTCGGCCAGCTCGTCCAGGCTGACGGTGGCCTCGGCGTCGTCCTGCTGCTGCTCCTGGCTGCGGTCGGGGGCGGCCTCCTGCTCGTCGCTGGTGGCCTCCTCGTTGCCCTCGCTCTCCTGGTCCTGGTCGTCGCTGGTTTCCTCGGCCTGGTCCTCGTCCTCGCCGGTCTCGTCGGGGTCGTCGCCCAGCTGGTCGCCATAGCCCAGGTCGTCGATCACCTGGCGGGCGAACTTGGCGAAGGCCTTCTGGTCGCTCAGCGTCTCGTCGAGGCCGGTCAGCGTGCCGCCGGCCTGCTTCTCGATGAAGCCGCGCCACAGCTCCATCACGTTCGCCGCGCCCGGCGGCAGCTCGCGGCCGGTGGCCAGGTGCCGGATCAGGTAGCCCGCGGCGACGGCCAGCGGCGCCTCGGACGCCTGGGTGATCTGGGCGTAGCCCTTGCGCGCCGCCTCGACGCCGATCTTGGCGTCGATGTTGTGGGCGGTGCCCGGCATGATGCGGCGCCCATCGCCTCGCAGCGCGCCGTCTCCATCGCCTCGTAGAGGTCGCGCGCCATCTGCCCCTGGGGCGCATAGCGGTTGTGGGTGCCGTCGTCGTGGTAGCGGTGGCGCAGCGCGTAGGCGTCGGCGGTGCCGCGCGCCAGCATCACCTCGTCGTGCGTCATCCGGCGGCTGACCTGCGGCAGGCGCACCGCGTCGTTGGTCAGGCCCGGCGGGTCGACCGAGTAGGTGACGCCAGCTCGGGATCGTCGGCCAGCACCTGCGTCGCCTCGGCCAGCGCCTTCTTGAAGGGTTCGGCGGGATTGTCGTTCTGCGTCATGGCGGCTCAAGCCCCTGGCCCGATGGCGCGGCCCGCCCCTCCGGCCGAGCCGCCTTCGACGCCGTTCTTTCACAGACCGGCGCGCGCGTCGAGCAGCCGCAGGCCCCCCGAACCTCGGAACCCGTGCCGCCGCCGCCCGGTTGACGTGACAACAGGGCTGAACCTTCCGAGCATGAATGGAGGACGATCATGAACGGACATTTCCGAGTCACCCACGCGCCGCTGGCCGCATCGCTGCTGGCGCTCTGCCTGGCGCTGCCGGCGACGGCGCAGAACGCCGCCCAGACCGGCCAGACCCCCGCCGACGAGGCGCAGACCGCCACCCAGGGTGGCGACGCGCAGAACGCCGCGCCGGCCGGCCAGACCGAGGCGGACGAGGACGAACCGGTGGCGGTGTCGCCGCTTTCGCAGACGGGAACCGCGCCGGGGGCCGAGGCCGAGGAGAGCGGCGAGGCCGACCGCTCGTCCGGCGGTGACGCCATGACGTCGGGCGGCATGGCCGGCGTCGAGGCCGAGCCCACCGGGGGCGAGGCCGGGGCCGAGGCGGCCGACGTCTCGGGCGACGAGGGCGACGTGTCGAAGGAGGTCACGCGCGCGCTGCCCGAAGGCGACATCCCCGGCGTCGGCGCCCAGGACGACGACGATCAGGCGCTGATGCTCGACCTCGAGAGCTTCGGCGAGCAGATCTACGAGCGCGGCTACCGCCAGGGCTACATCCGCGGGATCCGCGACGCCCAGCGCCGGATGGTGGGCGAGATGCGTCGGCAGCAGGGCGCCCAGGCCCAGCGGCGCGAGATGCAGCGGCAGTGGCACGACGAGGAGATGCGCCGGCAGGGCCGCGAGGGCGGCATGCGGGGCTACGGCGACGACATGCGCCGCTCGGACCGCGACGACGAGATGGAGCGGTACGACGACCGGATGCGCGGGTCGGGCCGCGAAGGCGACATGCAGGAGTACCATGACCGGATGCATCGGCAGGACCGTGACGGCGACATGGAGCGCTACCGCGACGAAATGCGCGGGGACGACGGCTATGACCAGATGCAGCGGTACCATGAGCAGATGCATGGGCAGGACCGTTCGGGCGCGACGGGGCGGTCGCAGGGCCAGGAGCGGGCCGGCCGCGGCGGCGACGACGATGGTGGCGCGATCATCTTCCTTCCGCCCGGGGTCAGCCCGCAGATGCTGATGGAGCAGATCCGGCGGATGAACCGCTGAACGCGATGTCCGGCGGGCGCCACGGTGCCCGCCGTGACGCTGGGGCGGCGCGCCTCTTCGTGCTAGAGTGATGGATGCGGCCGGCGGCTGCCTTGGTGGCCGGCCGTTCGTCTCCGGCAGCGAGGGAGGGCGCGATGAAGCCGCTCCATCCGGTGGCGTTGGGCGCGGCCCTTCTCGCGGCCCCGGCGTTCGCCGAAGTTCCCGACGACCTGATGTTTCCCACGGGCGACACGCTGGTGCTGGTGCTCGAGCGTCTCGGCTATGATTGCGGCGTGACCGGCGGCGGCTGGGTGTGCACCGGCGACGGCGAGGTCTGGATCTGCGAGGGCGGCAAGTGGCTGGACCGCTGCGTCAGGAAAAGCGGCGTGGGCGGGACGCCGGGCGGGCCGTTCTCACCCGTCGACGCACCCACCGACCAGCCCTTCGCACCGATCGAGCGCGCCCGCGCGATGGAGCGCGCGGCGGGCGGCGACGACGTCGGCATCACCGCGCGCGAGTGCCTGCTCATCGAGGGCAGCCTCGAGCTTCACGACGGATGCACCGTCAGCGGCGTGAAGTGCACGATCGAGGTCCGCGGCCGGGAGGTGGCCGCCTGTATCGACTGACGCCGGATCAGCGCATGCTGGTGCGGGCGGCGCTCTCGGGCAGCTCCTCGTCGAAGCAGCGCTGGTAGAACTCGGCCACCGTCTGCCGCTCGAGCTCGTCGCACTTGTTGAGGAAGCTCACCCGGAAGGCGTAGCCGACCGAGCGGAAGATCTCGGCGTTCTGCGCCCAGGCGATGACGGTCCGCGGGCTCATCACCGTGGACAGGTCGCCGTTCATGAACGCGGTCCGCGTCAGGTCGGCCACCGTCACCATCTGCGCGATCGTCCGGCGCCCGGAGGCAGTGTTGTAGTGCGGGCACTTGGCCAGCACGATGGCGACCTCCGCGTCGTGGCTGAGGTAGTTCAGCGTCGCGACCAGGCTCCAGCGGTCCATCTGGCCCTGGTTGATCTGCTGGGTGCCGTGGTAGAGCCCCGTCGTGTCGCCCAGGCCCACCGTGTTGGCGGTGGCGAAGAGGCGGAAGCACGGGTGCGGCGTGATGATCTCGTTCTGGTCGAGCAGCGTCAGCTTGCCGTCCGTCTCCAGCACCCGCTGGATCACGAACATCACGTCGGGGCGCCCGGCGTCGTACTCGTCGAAGACGATGGCGGCGGCGTTGCGCAGCGCCCAGGGCAGGATGCCTTCCTGGAACTCGGTCACCTGCATGCCGTCGCGCAGCTTGATCGCGTCCTTGCCGATCAGGTCGATCCGGCTGATGTGGCTGTCGAGGTTCACCCGCACCGTCGGCCAGTTGAGCCGCGAGGCGACCTGCTCGATGTGGGTCGACTTGCCGGTGCCGTGGTAGCCCTGGATCATCACCCGGCGGTTGTGGGAGAAGCCGGCGAGGATGGCCAGCGTCGTGTCGGGGTCGAACTTGTAGGTCGGAATCGACGGCCGGCACCCGGTCGGTCGGCTCGGCGAAGCCCTTGACCTTCATGTCGGTGTCGATCCCGAAGACCTCGCGGACCGAGATCTCCTCGGTGGGCCTTGCGCCCGTGTCTCTCGTTCCGTCCGCCATGACTGCTCCCGTTCGGCCGTGATCGCGCTTCACTGCCAAATATCGGGCGATGCGGCAAGGTGTCGACGCCGCGCGTCGCGCACCGCCGGGCGCGGGCCGGCGCGCGCGGCCCCCTCGCGCGGCTTCACGTTCGCGCCAAGGCGGGTGCCAAGTGCGCGCCGCACGGTCATATCTTGTCCCGAGACGCACACCAGACGCCATTGGGGCGAAGGAGGTACGGGATGACACGCAGAGGCCTGCTGATATCGGGAGCCGCTGGCGCAGGGCTCGCGGCGGTGTTCGGCCGCTGGACCGCATCCGCCGCCGAGGGCAAGTTCGAGGTGACCCGCACCGAGGAGGAATGGCGGGCGATGCTGAACGACCTCGAGTACCGCGTCATGCGCGAGGAGGGGACCGAGCGCGCCTTCACCAGCCCGCTGAACGACGAGAAGCGCGACGGTGTCTTCCACTGCAAGGGCTGCGACCTGGGCCTCTATTCGTCCGAGACCAAGTACGACAGCGGCACCGGCTGGCCCTCGTTCTACGAGGCGCTGCCGGACGCGGTCGAGACGAAGCCCGACCGGACGCTGTTCATGGTGCGCACCGAGTGCCATTGCCGGCGCTGCGGCAGCCATCTGGGCCACATCTTCGACGACGGGCCGCCGCCGACCGGCAAGCGCCACTGCATCAACGGGGTCAGCCTGAGCTTCGAGCCCGACGCCGCGGCCTGAGGACGACGGGGCCGGGAGGCCCCGCCTCGGGCGCCTCTGGCGAGGCGCCGCTCGGCGGTCCGGGACCGCCCCGCCTCGGGGCCCCCTGCGGGGACCCGCTCGCCGGTGCGGGCGCGCGGCCGCGCGCTGGCGACCCGACGCGGACGTCGGGGCTTGGGAAGGGTGTGGCGGGGGAGTGGTCGGGCGTGGGTCCGGGGGGCGGCGCGGGTTTTCCGCGGCTGCGGCGCGCGGGTCAGGCGAAGTTGCGGCTGGCCTTGATCTGGTCCCACGCCCAGACGACTTCCTGCAGCCGCTCCTCGTCGCCGCGGTCGCCGCCGTTCATGTCGGGGTGCAGGTCCTTGACGAGGCTCTTGTACTGCGGCGGATCTCGACCTTCGACCAGGTGTCGCGGGCCTCGAGGATGTCGAGGGCGCGCCGCTCGGTCGAGGGCAGCTTGCGGCTCGCCTGCGGCTGGCCGCGGCCGGGGTTCTGGGTCGCCTTCTGGCCCAGGATCTGGTGCGGATCGTCGATGCCGAGCCGCGACCAGGCGCGCTGCTCCTCGCGGAAGGGGCGGGTGGCGCGGCCCCAGACGCGGTCGTCGTCGAGCTGCTTGACGAACTCGTCCTCGGTGGTGCCGTGGAAGAAGTTCCACTTCAGATTGTACTCGCGCACATGGTCCTTGCAGAACCACCAGTAGTCGTCCAGCACGTCGGGCGATTTCGGGGCGCGGTACTGGCCGGCCTCCTCGCATCCCGGATGGTCGCAGACCCTCGTCGAGGTCTCGAACGCACCGGTCATGCCGCGCTTCGACCGCTGCCTCTTCTTCTTCGCCGAAGAGACGCTGAGATCGAAACCGAAGGGGTCAGGCTTGGGCATGGCTCACCTTTTCGACTCGGGCGACGAAGTCTAGCGTCTCGTCCGGCAAGTTGAAGAGAGCAGGTGGCAAAAATGAAGGTGGAAGACGAGATCCGGCAACGGCTCGAGCAGGCGTTCCGGCCGCGCGAACTCGAGCGTGGTGGACGACAGCGAGCGCCATCGCGGCCATGCCGGCTGGCGCGAGGGGGGTGAGACGCACTTCACCGTGACGATGGCGGCGGACGCCTTCGCAGGAATGCCGCGGATCGCGCGGCACCGGGCGGTGCACGAGGCGCTGGGCGCCGACCTGCTGGGCCGGATCCACGCGCTGGCGCTGAACCTGGGCGCCTAGGCCGAGCTGTCGGGCCGGACCGCCGGGCCGAGGCCGCGGGCCGCGCGCAGGTCGCGGACCGTTTCGGGGCGGGGCGGGCGCACCGGGCGAACCGTCGGCTCGCTCACCTGCTCCTCGATGGCGCGGCGGAAGACCAGCACGTGCATGTCGATGATCCGCTTGCGGGCGCCGAACAGGCCCGTGCGCGCCTCGCCCGGCAGGCATTCGGCGCGCTGGAACTCCCACCCCTCGGCGGCCAGGTCGTTGAAAGTGTCGGCCAGCGCGTGGGCGAACCGGTCTTCGGGACCGCGCTTCCCGCGCACCTTGGGCGCCCGGCTCGGCGCCGGGACGACCTTGTACTCGTATCTGGGCATGACCCTCAGCACCCTCGCTTTGCTGCGGCGGCCAATCTAACACCACGCCCGGCCCTGTCCAACGGCCCGCGCCCCGCCCGCGGCGTTTTCGAGCCGATTTTGCGCAAGGCCGCGGCGCGCTGCCGCCGGCCTTGGCGGTCCGGCGACGAGGGCTGCGCGTTCAGGTGCGCGACAGCCTTTCCGCCACGATATCGTTGACGGCCTTGGGGTTGGCCTTGCCGCCCGTCGCCTTCATCACCTGGCCCACGAACCAGCCGGCGAGCTTGGGATTGGACTTGGCCTTCTCGACCTGGTCGGGGTTCTCGGCGATCACCTCGTCGACTTCGGCCTCGATCGCGCCGGTGTCGGTGACCTGCCGCATGCCGCGAGCCTCGACGATCTCGGCCGGGTCGCCGCCCTCGGTCCAGACGATCTCGAACAGGTCCTTGGCGATCTTGCCCGAGATGTCGCCCTTGGCGATCAGGTCGATGATCGCGCCGAGCTGCGCCGCCGAGACCGGGCTGTCGCCGATCCCGTGCCCTTCCTTGTTGAGCCGCCCGAACAGCTCGTTGATGACCCAGTTCGCCGCCTGCTTGCCGTCGCGGCCCTGCGCCACCGCCTCGAAGAAGGCGGCGTTCTCGGTCTCGGCCGTCAGCACGCCGGCGTCGTACTCGGTCAGCCCGTATTCCTGCACGAAGCGCGCCTTCTTCTCGTCCGGCAGCTCGGGCAGCGAGGCGGCGATGCCGTCGACCCAGTCCTGCTCGATCTCGAGCGGCAGCAGGTCGGGGTCGGGGAAGTAGCGGTAGTCGTGCGCCTCTTCCTTGGAGCGCATCGAGCGCGTCTCGCCCCGGTCGGGGTCGTAGAGCCGGGTTTCCTGCACCACGGTCCCGCCGTCCTCGAGGATGCGCGATCTGGCGGCGCGCCTCGTACTCGATCGCCTGCTGGATGAAGCGCATCGAGTTCATGTTCTTGATCTCGCAGCGCGTGCCGAGCAGCTGTGGTCGCCCGTCTCGCGGTACTTCTCGTAGTCGCCGGGGCGGCAGACCGAGACGTTGACGTCGGCGCGCAGGTTGCCGTTCTGCATGTTGCCGTCGCAGGTGCCGAGGTAGCGCATGATCTGGCGCAGCTTGCGCGACGTAGGCCGCCGCCTCCTCGGGGCCGCGGATGTCGGGGCGGCTGACGATCTCCATCAGCGCGACGCCGGTGCGGTTGAGGTCGACGAAGGACATCGCCGGGTCCATGTCGTGGATCGACTTGCCGGCGTCCTGCTCGACATGGATGCGCTCGATCCGCACCCGGCGCGCGATGCCCGGCCCCATGTCGACCAGCACCTCGCCCTCGCCGACGAGCGGGTGGTAGAGCTGGCTGATCTGGTAGCCCTGCGGCAGGTCGGGGTAGAAGTAGTTCTTGCGGTCGAACGCGCTGACCAGGTTGATCTGCGCCTTGAGGCCGAGGCCGGTACGCACCGCCTGCTCGACGCAGAACTCGTTGAGGACGGGCAGCATTCCCGGCATCGCCGCGTCGACGAAGCTGACGTTGGAGTTGGGCTCGGCGCCGAATTCGGTCGAGGCGCCCGAGAAGAGCTTGGCCCGGGAGCTGACCTGGGCGTGGACCTCGAGGCCGATGACCAGTTCCCAGTCGTCCCTGGCGCCGGCGATGACCTTGGGCTTGGGCGCGTCGTAGCTGAGGTCGAGCATGGCAGATCCCCGTGCAGGCTTGCGCGCGTTCTAAGCGAGGCCCCGCAACGCGACAAGGGCCAGCGGCAGGCCGGCTTTCGCGCGAATGCGGCCCGCCCCTCGGCGAGGTTCCGCCGAAGCGGCCGCGCGCGGGTTGCGCGGCGGGGCGTGCTTCGCCACCCTCCCCATGCCGCAGTGCAGCGCGGTCTTGAACCGGATCATCGATGCTCAGGAACATGCGAACCCGTCTGTCCGTCCTCGCCCTGGCGCTTCTGCCGCTGGCGGGATGCATGACGACCGGAGGCGCGCAGGATGAGCGTCCGCCGGTCATGCGCTGGGACCACCGGCCCGAGGCGCCGGTCTGGACGGCCTCGACGCTGGATGCGCTGCGGGGGCAGGGCGCGGTGCTGGCCATGACCGTGCCGGAGGACATCGAGACGTGGTGTCCGAAATACCCCGCGGCCAGCCTCGAGGAGCGGCGGCAGTTCTGGGCCGGCCTGCTGTCCACGCTGGCAAAGCACGAAAGCACCTGGCGCCCCGAGGCGGCCGGCGGCGGCGGCCGCTGGATCGGTCTGGTGCAGATCGCCCCGGCGACGGCGCAGAACTACGGCTGCGGCGCCCACAGCGTCTCGGCGCTGAAGAACGGGGCGGCCAACCTGGCCTGCGCGGTCCGGATCATGGCGCACACCGTCACCCGCGACGGGGTGATTTCGGCGGGCATGCGCGGGGTCGCGGCCGACTGGGGGCCGTTCCACAGCTCGGCCAAGCGTTCGGACATGGCGGCCTGGACCCGCGCGCAGCCCTACTGCCAGGGCTGACCCGGCGGCGGTCCGCCTTTGCGGCCGCCGAACCTTTCCTCAGATCTGCGGAAGGCCCGCCCGGCGCACGAATGACGGGCGGCGGCTGCTGTCGACGAGGCTGACGGTCGGCGCGTGCCGCCCGCCGAGCGCCAGCGTCGCGCGGCGCATCACCTCGATCCCGTCCTCGGAGCGGACCGGCAAGCGTGTCGGGCTGGATCGGGGCGCCGATGCTCACGCGGAACGGCTGGCGCGCCTTGTTCAGCGTCTCGTGGAACAGCGTGATGTCGCGCAAGGTCGGGTGCATCAGGTCGAAGAGGTAGAACAGCACCGAGTTGCGCGCGCGGATGTTCACCGGGATCACCGGCAGGTCGTACTTGCGCGCGATCATCGCGGCCGACGTCATCCAGGGCCGCTCGAACAGCCGCAGGCCGCGACGCTTGGCCAGCCGGCCGGCGGGGAAGATCACGCCCAGCCGTCCGCTCTCGATCGCGGTGCGGGTGTAGTTCATCGTCTCGCGCGTCTTGGCGGCTGCGCTTTTCCTCGCGCCATTCGACGGGGGCGATCATGCTCTCCATCTGCGGCAGAACGCGCAGGATGTCGCGAGTTGGCGTAGAAGAAGAGGTCGGGCCGCAGCGGCGCGATCAGGTGGTGCAGGATGATCCCGTCGGCGATGCCCGTCGGGATGGTTGGCCACGAGCAGCGCCGGCCCCTTGCGCGGGATCCGCTCGAGCCCCGTCGACCTCGACGTCGCGCGCCAGCAGCGCGCCCATGGTCGCCATGATCTCGTCCGTGGGCTTGTCGCGGAAGTGATCGGCCAGCGCCAGGGTGCGTCCGTAGCCCAGAAGCCGGTTCAGGGCGCGCCGCGAGTGCGCGGCGAAGAAATGCGACCGCGAAGAGCCACGGGGCCCTTTCGGCGATCAGAGGGTCGAGTCTCTCGCGCATGGCGGGGTGACACCACATTTGTGCGAAGCTTCTTTGACAATGCACGATTTCGGGACCCGTTCCACCCTGGGGGCAAGAACGTGGCACAAAAACGCCCGGAACAGGGTCCGGGCGTCCTTGGCTTCGTTGGGCCGATCGAGGCGTCATGCGGCGGGGCGCTGATGCTCGCCTTCCTCGACCTCCTCGACGATCTTGGCGACGAAGGCGTCGAGATCGCCGGGATTGCGGCTGGTGACGATGCCGTTCGAGACGGCGACCTCCCGGTCGACCCAGTTCGCGCCCGCGTTCTTCAGGTCGGTCGGATCGAGTGGTAGGAGGTCATGTCGCGGCCGCGCACGACGCCCGCCTCGACCAGGAGCCACGGGGCGTGACAGACGGCGGCGACGATCTTGTTGCCGCCGACGAAGTCCTTGACCAGCTCGACCGCCTCCTCGCGCGTGCGCAGCACGTCGGGGTTGATCTGGCCGCCGGGCAGGACCAGCGCGTCGTAATCCGCGAAGTCGATGTCGCCGATGCGGGCGTCGGCCTCGGCCTCGCGGCCCCAGTCGTTCTTGTCCCAGCCCTTGATGGCCTTGCCGTCGGGCGTGGCCACGTGGACCGTGGCGCCCCGCTCGCGCAGCTTGTCGCGCGGCACCTCGAGCTCGGATTGCTCGAAGCCGTCGGTGGCCATGATAAGGATCTTGCTTTGTTCGATCTTGGGCATTGGTGTCCTCCGTTCGTTCTGACAGTTCGAGGGACCCGAACACGTCGGCGCCGCCGCCGTTCCGGTCTGTCGCCGTCAGTACGACAGGATCTGCGTGACCATTTCGAACGTGTCCTGGCTGAGGTTCTCGGCCGCCAGGACCCGCTTCAGCGCCGCCGTCATCTGCGCCTGGCGATCGGGGTTGTAGCGCCGCCATGTCTCGAAGGCCCGCAGCATCCGCGCGGTGGTCTGCGGGTTGATCGGGTCGAGCTTGACCAGCCAGTCCGCCAGCAGTTGTAGCCGCGCCCGGTGCGTCGTGGAAGCCGGCGGTGTTGGAGGCGAACGCGCCCAACAGCGCGCGGAACCGGTTGGGGTTGCGCCATGTCGAAGTCGGGATGGTGGGTCAGGGTCTCGACCGTGTCGACCGCCATGTCGGGCGGGGCGTGCTTCGCCTGCAGGGCGAACCATTTGTCGACGACGTTCCTGTCGTCGCGACCAGCGGTTGTAGAACGACTGCAGTTCGTTCCGCCCCTCGTTGATCTCCATCAACGTCGAGAGCGCGCCGAACTGCTCGGTCATGTTGTCTGCCGCGCGGAAGAGGTCGCGCGCCCTCGTGCCCTCGTCGATGCGCGACAGTAGCGAGAGGATCGCCAGGCGCAGCGCGCGTCGCCCGGCCGCGTTCGGCGTCCGGCGAGTAGGGGCCCGGCGTCTCCATCTCGTCGAAAAGCGCGCCCAGCACGTCGGCGAGATGGGTCGCGACGATCGGTCGGTGAGCTCGCGGCGCAGCTGGTAGATCTGCAGCGGTTCGGGAACCTCGCCCAGGTCGAAGAGCGCCTGCGCGATGTCGTCCTCGCTGGGCAGCAGCAGCGTCACGGCGCGGAACGCCGGGTCGAGCTCGGCGCTCGTGACCATCGCGCGCACTGCGTCGAGATAGACCGGGCCGGGGTGGCTGCCCTCGGTCACCATCTCGACGAGGACGTCCTTGGCCAGAACGCGCCCGGCGTCCCAGCGCGCGAAGGTGTCGCTGTCATGGGCGAGGCGGAAGGCGCGCTCGTCGGGCGAGCTGAGCCGCTTCAGTCAGCACCGGCGCCGAGAAGCCGCGGAGCACCGAGACGACCGGCCGCTCCTCGCCGCCCTCGAAGTGGAAGTCGTGCCTGGCCTCGGTCAACTCGAGCATCTGGGTGGGCAGCGCCTCGGAGCCGTCGGGGTTCATCAGTCCGACCTCGAGCGGGATCAACAACGGCCGCTTCATCGGCTGGCCGGGCGTCGGCGGCGTCACCTGCTCGCAATGCAGCGTCAGCACCCCGTCCTTCCACGTCTCCCACACGTCGAGGCGTGGCGTCCCCGCCTGGGTGTACCAGAGCTTGAACTGCGTCAGGTCGCGCCCGGTGACCTCCTCGAAGACCTTCAGGAAGTCCTCGACCGTCACGGCCTGGCCGTCGTGGCGCTCGAAGGTAGAGCGCGATCGCGCGATAGTACGCCTCGGGGCCCACGAGGCGTTCCAGCATGCGGATCACCTCGGCGCCCTTCTCGTAGACGGTCGAGGTGTAGAAGTTGTTGATCTCGATGTAGTTGTCCGGCCGGACGGGGTGGGCGAGGGGGCCGTTGTCCTCGCGGAACTGGCGGGCCCGCAAGAGCAGCACCTCCTCGATCCGCCGAACCGCGCCGCTGCGCTGCTCGTGCATGAACTGCTGCTCGCGGATGCACCGTCAGCCCTTCCTTGAGGCAGAGCTGGAACCAGTCGCGGCAGGTGACGCGGTTGCCCGTCCAGTTGTGGAAGTACTCGTGCGCGATGATGGCCTCGATCAACTCGTAGTCGCGGTCGGTCGCCGTCTCGGGGCTGGCCAGGACGTACTTCGAGTTGAAGATGTTGAGGCCCTTGTTCTCCATCGCGCCCATGTTGAAGTCGTCGACGGCGACGATGTTGAACACGTCGAGGTCGTATTCGAGGCCGTAGACCCGCTCGTCCCATTCCATGGCGAGTTGCAGCGCGTGGAGCGCGTGGTCGCAGCGACGCTTGTCCTCGTCCGGCCGGACCCAGACGTTCAACTCGACGTCGCGGCCGCTTTTCGTGCGAAACCGTGCCTGCTGGTTGGCCAGATCGCCGGCCACCAGGGCGAAGAGGTAGGCGGGCTTGGGGTGCGGGTCGCGCCATTCGGCCCAGCCCTCGCCGTGGCTCACGCAGTTGCCGTTCGACAGAAGCACCGGCGCGTCGCTTTCGATCCGCACGCGGAACGGCGCCATCACGTCGGGCCGGTCTGGATAGAAGGTGATCCGGCGGAACCCCTCGGCCTCGCACTGGGTGCAGTACATCCCTGCCGAGATGTAGAGCCCCTCGAGCCTCGTGTTGGCGGAGGGGTCGATCTCGACCTCGCACTCCCAGACATTGCGCCCGTCATTCAGCAGCGCGGCCGGAACGATCAGCTGGTTTCTCTGCCGACTGATGTCGTTGTGACCGATCTTGCGGCCGTTCAGCCGCATCCACAGCGGCTCGATCCCCTCGCCATCGAGCACGAAGTCACTATCTCGAGACGCGGCCGGGGCCCGATCGAACTCGATCGAGGAGACGACCCGGGTGGCAGTCGGGGCGAGGCGGAACGTCAGTGAAACGTCTTCGATCTTAAAGGGATATGGCCGATAGTCGGACAGGAGGACTGTCCGCGGGCCGCTCTCGCGCATGGGCACTGCCTCGTTTCTTTGCTATGAACCAATCCCTGTGCCATCACGTTACTGTTGTGACAAACTGTCTGCAACCTGTGGCTGTATTTCCCCAAGGAGAGGCTTGATGTCCGCACCGCACACCGACCTTGAAAAGCAGAAGAAACAACACCGGACGGCGCTCTTCGGGATGCGCGCGGTGGTCCTCTGGGCGCTGGTCCTTCTGGGGCTGCTCGCGCTCTATGTCGTGTTCAGGGGCAACGAGCCCGACGAGGGTGACGAGGCGGCCGGCGCGACCGCGCCACAGGTCGAAGCCACCCAGTAGCCCATCGCCGCCCCCCCCGACGCCCGCTCCTTGCCTTTGCGAAAGCAATTCCGCTATCAGGCACCGGATTGCGAAGGTGCGAGGGAGAGGGTCGAATGGTCGAAAGGGTTGATCGAGAGGGTCTGCAGGTTGCCACGGAACTGGCCGAGTTCATCGAGGGCGAGGCGCTGCCCGGGACCGGCGTCGCGCCCGACGCTTTCTGGTCGGGCTTCGCCGCCATCGTCGGCGATCTGACGCCGCGCAACGCCGACCTCCTGGCGGTGCGCGAGCGGATGCAGGAGCAGATCGACCAGTGGCATGGGGAGCGGCGCGGCCAGCCCCTCGACAGCGGCGAATACCGCGCGTTCCTTCAGGAGATCGGCTACATCGTCGACGAGGGGCCGGATTTCGAGATCGACACCTCGAACATCGACCCCGAGATCGCGAAGATCGCCGGGCCCGCAGCTCGTGGTGCCGATCACCAATGCGCGCTACGCCCTCAACGCCGCGAACGCCCGCTGGGGCTCGCTCTATGACGCGCTCTATGGCACCGACGCGCTGGGCGACGCGCCGCAGCCGGGCACCGGTTACGATGCCGAGCGGGGCGACCGTGTCATCGCCCGCGCCAAGGCGCTGCTCGACGAGATCGCGCCGCTTGCCTCGGGCAGCCACGCCGACCTCACCGGCTACCGCGTGGGGGCGGACGGCCTCGAGGGGCTGCGGGGCGACAAGGCGGTGCCGCTCGCCGATCCGTCGGCCTACGTGGGCCGCACCGGCCCGGCCGACGAGCCCGAGAGCCTCGTGGTGCGCAACAACGGCCTGCACGCCCGGATCCTGATCGACCGCACCCACCGCATCGGCAAGGACGACAAGGCCGGCGTCGCCGACATCATGCTCGAATCCGCGATCAGCGCGATCATGGATTGCGAGGATTCCGTCGCCACCGTCGACGCCGAGGACAAGACCCTTGCCTATCGCAACTGGCTGGGCCTGATGAAGGGCGACCTCGCGACCGAGGTCGAGAAGGCCGGCGGCAGCTTCACCCGCCGCCTCGATCCCGACCTCACCGTCGAGGGGCCGCAGGGGCCGGTCAAGCTCAAGGGCCGCGCGCTGATGCTGGTGCGTAACGTCGGGCACCTGATGACCAACCCCGCGATCCTCGATCGCGAGGGGAAGGAGGTCTACGAGGGCCTGATGGACGCGATGATCACCACGCTCATCGCGATGCACGACCTGCAGAAGAGCTCGGGCCCGCGCAACTCGACCGAGGGTTCGATCTACGTGGTCAAGCCCAAGATGCACGGCCCCGACGAGGTGGCCTTCGCCGACGAGATCTTCAGCCGCGTCGAGGCGGCGCTGGGCCTGCCGCAATACACCGTCAAGCTCGGCATCATGGACGAGGAGCGGCGCACGTCGGTCAACCTCAAGGAGTGCATACGCGCCGCGAAGCACCGGGTGGCGTTCATCAACACCGGTTTCCTCGACCGCACCGGCGACGAGATCCACACCTCGATGGAAGCCGGGCCGATGATCCGCAAGGGCGAGATGAAGAACTCGGCCTGGATCAAGGCCTACGAGGATCGCAACGTCGACATCGGGCCTCGCCTGCGGGCTGCGCGGCCGGGCCCAGATCGGCAAGGGCATGTGGGCGATGCCCGACCTGATGGCCGACATGCTCGAGCAGAAGATCGGCCATCCGAAGGCGGGCGCCAACTGTGCCTGGGTGCCGTCGCCCACGGCGGCGACGCTGCACGCGATCCACTACCACCAGCGTCGACGTGGCCGAGCGGCAGGACGAGATCGCGAAGGGCGGCCCCCGCGCCGCGCTGGACGAGCTGCTGACGATCCCGCTCGCCGACGGCCGGAACTGGTCGGACGAGGAGATCAGCGCCGAGATCGAGAACAACGCGCAGGGCATCCTGGGCTACGTCGTGCGCTGGATCGACCAGGGCGTCGGCTGCTCGAAGGTGCCCGACATCAACGACGTGGCGCTGATGGAGGACCGCGCGACCTGCCGCATCTCGAGCCAGGCGCTGGCGAACTGGCTGCACCACGGCGTCATCGACCGAAGAGCGCGCGATGGAGGCGATGAAGAAGATGGCCGCCGTCGTGGACCGCCAGAACGAGGGCGACCCGGCCTATACCGCCGATGGCGCCCGGCTATGACGACGGTGGCCTTCAAGGCGGCCTGCGATCTGGTGTTCAAGGGGCGCGAGCAGCCCTCGGGCTATACCGAGCCGGTGCTGCACGCGCGCCGGCTGGAACTGAAGGCGCAGGGCTGAGACCCGGGGAAGGAGACGCAGGATGACCGAGATCAGTCTTGAACAGGCGCGCCAGATCATCGCGAAGGCGCTGACGAAGGGCGGCGAGATGGGGCTCAAGCCGCTGTCGGTGGTGGTGCTGGACGCCGGCGGCCACGTGAAGGCGTTCGAGCGCGCAGGACGGCGCCTCGCCCGGCCGCTTCGCGATCGCGCAGGGCAAGGCCTACGGCGCCGTGATGCTGGGCATGGCCGGCAGCGGCGCAGATGGCGCGGGCCGAGCAGCAGGCCTATTTCATGGCGGCGATGAACGGCGCCTTCGGCGGCCAGGTCGTGCCGGTGCCGGGCGGCGTTCTGGTACGCGATGCGGACGGCGCCGTGGTGGGCGCGGTCGGCGTGACCGGCGACACCTCGGACAACGACGCCGACGGCGGCGCATGGCCGGGATCGAGGCCGCGGGCTTCACCGCCGAGGCCTAGCCGCGCAACGCGGTGCCGCAGCCGCCGCGTGCACGGCGGCTGTGTGCGCCGCCTTCGGTGCTTCCGCCGAAGGCGACCGGCCCTATATCGTCTGACGGACTGATAGCGGACACGGAAGCACATGGCACGCCCCGTCGTCGGCATCATCGGCAACAGCCTTCTGATCAACGATCAGTATCCCGAGCCATGCCGGCGGCGACGATGAACTCCGAGGCGGTGGCGCAGGTCTCGCAGGCGCTGCCGCTGATCGTGCCCGCCGACCCGCGCCACGTGACGGTCGAGGAGCTGATGGCAAGCTGCGACGGCTTCCTCCTTCCCGGCGGCCGTCCGAACGTGCACCCCGAGGAATACGGCGACGAGCCGACCGAGGCGCACGGCGCCTTCGACCGCGCGCGCGACGCGCTCGCCCTGCCGCTGATCCGCGCCTGCGTCGAGCGGGGCCAGCCGATCCTCGGCATCTGCCGCGGATTTCAGGAGGTGAACGTCGCGATGGGCGGCACGCTCCACCCCGAGATCCGCGATCTGCCCGGCCGGATGAACCACCGGATGCCGCCCGACGGCACGCTCGAGGAGAAGTTCGCGATCCGCCACGCGGTGACCTTCACGGAAGGCGGGCCGTTCCACCGCCTGTTCGGGGCGCGGCGAGGTGATGACCAACACGCTGCACGGCCAGGGGATCGTGGATCGCGGGCGGCGCGATGTCATCGACGGCCGGGCCGAGGACGGCACGCCCGAGGCGATCTACATCGACGGCGCGCCGGGCTTCGCGCTGGCGGTGCAGTGGCACCCCGAATGGCGGGCGGCGACCGACCCGGTCTCGCGCCCGCTCTTCGAGGCGTTCGGCGAGGCGTGTCGCGCCTGGATGTCCGGTCGCCGGACCCCGGCGCTGCGCTCGGCATGAAACCGGCGCCCGGCACCCGCCATCGCAAGCTGGTGCTGATCGCGCTGGGCATCGGCGTTGTCCTGGTGGTCGCAGCGCTGCTGTGGAATGCGCCGCCGCTGGTCGAGCCGGCGCCGCCGGTGGAGTAGGGCTCGATGAAGCGCTCGGCCGTCAACGCCATCATCGCCGAGGCCGAGGAAATGTTCGCCCGACACGGGTTCGTGCTGCCGCCTTTCGGCCGCTGGACTCCGGACGAACTGGTGGCGCGCGCCCGCGGCACCCGCATCGCCGAGGCGCGGCTGGGCTGGGACATCACCGACTACGGCGCGGGGCGATTTCGGGCGCATGGGCCTGATCCTCTTCACGCTGCGCAACGGCTCGCTGGCCGACCTGCGCCGCGGCGGCGGCATGTGCTATGCCGAGAAGCTGCTGATCTCGCGCCGGGACCAGCTGAGCCCGATGCATACCCACGTCATCAAGGCCGAGGACATCATCAACCGCGGCGGCGCGTCGCTGGCCGTGCAGCTCCATGGCTCGGACGGCGAGGGGCGGTTCGACGAGGGGGCGGGCGGCGTGGTCCGCTGCGACGGTGTCGAGCGACGCTACCTGCCCGGCGAGATCCTGCGCCTCGAGCCGGGGGAGAGCGTGACGCTGATGCCGGGCGACTGGCACGCCTTCTGGGGCGAGGGCGGCGACGTGCTGGTGGGCGAGGTCTCGACCGTCAACGACGACGAGACCGACAATGTCTTCCGCGACCCGATCGGGCGCTTCTCGACCATCGAGGAGGACGTGCCGCCCCACCGGCTGCTTGTGTCAGACTACCCCACCTGGCTGGGCTGAGCCGGCCGAGGCAGGCGGAAGGAACGGACGTCTCGCTTGTGGCGCAGGTCACTGCGGGCGCCCACGAAGACGCCCCCAGGCTTCCGTGGTCACAGTGTGACGATGTGGTTGTCCCAGGCGCAGGTGCGTCGGGAAAGCGCCCTTGGCCCCGCCTGTCCGACCGAGATCAGTCCGCCCAGGCCGTCGCTGGCCAGGTAGCCGTCGCGGTGGCGTGCAAGCCCGCACACGTCGGTGCGTGAGACGGCGCCGAGGAAGTCGCCCTCGGCCGAGAACCGGTGCAGCCGGCCTCCGCGCGGCGAGGTGATGGCGATCTCGGTGTCGTTGCCGCTGAAGGCGATGCTGCCGGCGTAGCCCTGCATCGCCAGCTCGTCGGCCAGGGGCGCCTCGGCCAGCACCGGCGCTTCGCCGCGGCGGTGGAGGCCCAGCAGCGGCGGCGCTGCGCCTTCTTCCCCCTCCCATTGCATGGCGAAGCCGACCAGACCGTCGTCCCTGAGCGCCAGGTGGCGGATCGAGGACTTCCAGAGGTCGCGGTCGAGCTCGACCTGATCGAGGATCGCGCCCTCGGGATCCAGATAGGTCAGGTTGGGGCGCATGGTCGGGATGTTCAGCTTAGTGCGGTCCGACGCGTCGGTGGCGATCCCGCCATTCGCCACCACCAGGGTCGCGCCGTCGGGCATCAGGCGCAGGTCGTGGGGCCCGATGCCGCCGGTCGGCATCTCGCCGATCCGCGAATAACCGGCCTTGACGTCCCAGATGCCGATCCGGCCCTCGCTGTCCTCCGCGCGCTGCTCGCTGGTGAGAAGCAGCGCGCCTTCGTCGAGGAACACGCCGTGGCCGTTGAACTGCCGCCCGGTCGGGGGCGTCAGGCGCCGGATCACGTCGCCGCTCGCGCAGTCGATGACCAGCGCGAAGGCCCCCGGCCGTCGCGCGAACGCAACCGCCTCGGCGCGGCCGGGGTGGCCCGCGCCGGCATGGCCGCGGGCGGGCAACGGCACGCGGAAGGTCGCCCCGCCCGCGTCGTCGAGGCCGTAGAGGGAAAAGGTGCCGTCGGCCTCGCGCGCGGCGGCCAGGTACGACGGGTTGCCGACGGCCGCCCAACCCAGGTGCGGGGCCGCCCCGGCGGCGAGGAGCGAGGCCAGAAAGGTCCGGCGGGTGGTCATGGTGTCAGTCTCCGTCTTGGGAATTGAAGCCGGGCGCGATGCCCAGCCGCACGCCGATCTCGTTCTCGAGCGCCGCGCGCACGGCGCGCACGGCCTGTTGCAGAACCTCGACCCGAAGGCGGGCCTGCGGGTCGGTCACATCCTGGAAACCGGGGTCGGCGATGCGTTCGGCCGCCTCGTGCACCCGCGCCACGGCCGCGTCCGTCTCGGGCAGTTCCCAATCGGCCAGGGCCTGCGCCAGCGCGTGGGCGGCGTCGACCGCCAGCACCACGTCGCGCAGGCTGCGCGCCGAACGCCAGGCCTCGGCGCGCGCCGGGCGGGGCCGCTCGAAGGTGCCCATGGGGCGGCCCGAGCCGCTGGTCGGCGGTGAACTCGAGGCTGGACAGGATCTGGGTGTAGAGTGCGCGGAAGGCCTCGTCCTCGTCGAGGTAGGTGGCGTTGCCGGGCGCGCCCGGCGGTCCTGAGCGTATCGGCGAAGCCTCCGGTCCAGTCCTCGTCGAGGCGCGCGGCCTGCCGCGCGAGGTCCGTCGCGATCGCCTGGACGAGGGCGCAGGAGTAGCTGCCCCGCTCGTAGTCGGCGAACTGCGGGTCGTAGAGCAGCATCTCGAGCGCGAAGAGGCCCCGCCCCGCGATCGAGACTTCGCCGTAGGCGTCGGGATCGTTGGCGACCGGATCCTCGTCGGTCTATCAGGCGCGACAGCGTGCGTTGCGTGAAGCCGCGCGCATCGGGCCAGAAGGCGATCGACAGGGCGCGGGTCTCGGTCGGCCCGATCCTGAGGTCGCCGATCTCCATCCAGGCGTCGAAGGCGGCGTTCCAGGCCGGCTTGACGGCATCGGCCCGGCAGTCGCCCTTGGCCGCCTGTTCGAGCGCGGCCGTCTCGGCGGCGAAGGCGTCGAGGCCGGGCAGGATGTGCCGGTCGACCGCCGCCTCCACATCGGCGAGCGCGGGCGCGGCAAGGCAGAGGGCAGAGGGCGATCGGTGCAGGTCGTTTCATAGGCTCTCCAGAAAGCGGATCAGGGCGGCGCGGTCCTCCGCCGGCATGTCGACCACGGCGTCGCGCGCGGCCCCGGCCTCGCCGCCGTGCCACAGCACCGCCTCGAGCAGCGAACGCGCGCGGCCGTCGTGCAGGAAGTAGGTGTGGCCCGATGACCGGTCTCGGTCAGTCCGATACCCCACAGCGGCGCCGTGCGCCATTCGCGGCCGCGTTGCCCGGCCCTCGGGGCGGTGGTCGGCCAGACCCTCGCCCATGTCGTGCAGCAGCAGGTCGGTATAGGGCCAGATCAGCTGGAAGCTCTGCTCGGGCTGGTCGCTCGCAGCCGGTGGGTGACGAAGTTCGGGCGTGTGGCAGGCGGTGCAGCCGGCGCTCGTAGAACAGCTCGCTTGCCCGCGCAGCACCTGCGGGTCGTCCACGTCGCGCCGCGCGGGCACGGCCAGGTTGCGGCTGTAGAAGGTGACCAGGTCCAGGCCTCGCGCGTCGATCTCGAAGCCGCCCTGTCCGGCGTCGCCCCCGTCGGGCGCGGCGCGGCAGTCGGTCTGCGCGTCCGTGCAGTCGCCCGAGCCGGCGGGAAGGAGCGGGGTCGAGATGCCGATGTCGCCCGCGAAGGCGCTGGCGGTCTGCTCGCGGATCGTCGGCGCTGCCGGCCTTGCTGCCCGAAGCGGCCCAGCATCGGCCGCCCGTGGATCGTCGGACCAGACGATCTGCGGCCGGCCCGAGATGCCGTCGCCGTCGGCATCGTCCGGGTCGGCGCGGGCGAGGATGTCTGCGGCCGGGACCGCCTCGAGCAGGCCGAGGCCGATCATCTGCGGCGCCACCCGGGGCGAGAGCATCGCGTCGGGCCGCAGCGGCCCGTAGCCCAGATCGGCGGCGGTGTAGGTGGGGCGGCGCAGCGTGGCCATCTCGCCGCCCGCAAGAGCGCACCTCGACCTCTTCGTAGTCGACCTCCAGGCGGTATTCCGGCGTGTGGCCCGGCAGGCCGAAGTCCTGCAGCTGGCCGCCATAGGCCGGGTCGGGCCGCGGTCGCGATGGGTAGCCGGCGATGTAGCGCCGCGATCTCGTCGCTGTCCGGGCGGCCGGGATCGACACGCGCAGGAACATCGACACCGCGCTGTCGTCCGGGCCCTCGGGCGGATGGCCGCGCCCGTCCTTGAGGTGGCAGCGCTGGCAGCGAGCGCGCGTTGTAGAGCGGCCCCAGCCCGTCCGAGGCCAGCGTCGAGGACGGCGCCGAGACCCAGAGCTTGCGGAACAGCCCGTTGCCGACCTTGAAATCCAGCTCGCGCTCGAAGCTGATGTTGGCGGAGGGCTGCGAGAAGGCGTCCGGCGTCTGGCGCGCCCGCACGGTCTGCGCCCCCGCCGGGTTCTCCTCGAAAGGCTCGGGGGCGGAGAAATCCGTGGGCGGGGCGGTGACAGCGGCGACACGTTCACGCTCGTCGGCGGTGCGCGGGATCACGTCGAGGTGGTCGTCCGCAAGGGCGGCCCAGGGCGGGGTGGCTACCTGCTTGGCCAGCACGATGGCGGGCAACGGCGAGGGCCGCCGCAAGCGGCAGCAGGGCAAGGGGCAGGCGTCGCATGGGCATCATCCTGAATGGAGGGCGCGGCCCGCCGCGCCCTCCCGCCGGGTCATTCGAAGACGGCGGCGGGGGCGTCGAGGCTGTCGGAGCCTTCGACGCACGTCGTCGAGCCCGAGCGCCGCCACGACCCGCTCGATCGACCGGGTCTGCGCGATCAGCGCGTCCACCCCGCCCATGATCAGCGCCTCGCCCTCGGCGTTGCCGCGCGCCAGCATCTTGTCATAGGCGAAGCCCGCCTCGGCGGCGACCTTGATCCGCGCCGAGCGCCGTCATGGTCCGCGGACAGGCGCTCGCGCATCTCGGTGTCGAGGTCGGGGTGCTCGGCCGCGACGAGGTCCGACAGCGAAGGGCCCGAGATGACGCGTGCCGTCGATGCGGACGATATTCGCCCAGATAGACGTTCCGCATGCCCGAGCCCGTCGTAGTAGTGGCTGTTGTGGGTGTTGTCCGAGAAGCAGTCATGCTCTTCCTCGGGGTCGTTCAGCATCAGCCCGAGCCGCATCCGCTCGCCCGCCTGCTCGCCGTAGGAGAGCGAGCCCATGCCGGTCAGGATCGCGCCGAGCCCGGCCTGCTCGTCGTCCGTCACCGCCGTCCGCGCCGCGCCGCCCTCGGCCCATTGCGCCGGCCATCCACTCGAGATCCGAGACCAGCAGGTCGGTTGCCGCGGCGAGGTACTCGGCCCGCCGGTCGCAGTTGCCGCCGGTGCAGGCGTCGCCACGCGGCGTAGTCCGTCCAGGGCCGGTCGCCCGCGCCGGGGCCGGTGCCGTTCAGGTCCTGCCCCCACAGCAGGAACTCGATCGCGTGGTAGCCGGTGGCGACGTTCGCCTCGATCCCGTCGGCCTCGTGCAGCGTGTCCGCCAGCAGCGCCGGCGTGATCCGCGTCGCGTCGACCTCGGCGCCCGACAGGGTGAAGGTCGGGTTGGCGATGACGTTCAGCGCGGCATAGCGCGGTTCTCGTCGCCGGGCCCGCCATAGGCACCGTCGACATAGTCGATCAGCCCCTCGTCGAGCGGCCAGGCGTTTACCCGGCCCTCCCAGTCGTCGACGATGGGATTGCCGAAGCGGAAGACCTCGGTCTGCTGGTAGGGGACCCGCGCCGCCTGCCAGGCCTCCCGCGCCGCCTGCAGCGCCTCGGGCGAGGGCGCGGCGATCAGCGTGCCCACTGCCTCCTGAAGTGCGCGTGCGGCGGTCAGGCTGTCCCCGTAGCTGGCCTCGGCGATGTCGGCATAGGTGTCGAGTAGATCGCCCGTGGCCTGTGCATGGCCAGCCCCGGCGAGGCCCATGCAGAGCACCGTGGTGGACAGGAAAGTTCGCATCATCGTGTCGTCCCCATTCTCGTTCCCTCGGCCCTCGCCGCGGAGGCGGGCGCCCGGCGGGCGTCGGCAACCGAGCCTCGGACAGTGTCTGACTGAATGAGTCGGAAATGGCAACTGCCGCGTCGGGCGAGGGCATTTCGGGTTGCGCAGGGCGTCGTCCCGCAGGCGTGGTGCGACGCGCCTCCGCGCCGCAACCTTCCCGGCTGCGGCGGATTGTCCTAATCTGCCAGGGTCTGGCGGCACGAGGATCGGGCGATGGAACGACGGGAAACGACGGAGAGTGTGCGGCGCGCGAGCCGCCGCCGGCTGGCGCTCATGGCCGTCATCGCCGCTGCGGTGCTGCTGGTGCCGCTCGTGGCGATGCAGGTGACGCAGGAGGTTCGGTGGAGCCCCGCCGATTTCGTCGCCGCCGCCGCCCTCATGGCCATCGCGGGCGCGGGGTGGGAACTGGCGTCGCGGGGCGCCACGAACCCTGCCTATCGCGCCGGCGTGGCGGTCGCGCTGACAGCCGGGGTGGCGTTGGTCTGGGCGAACGGCGCGGTCGGCATCGTCGGAAGCGCAGGGAGCCCGGTCAACCTGCTCTTCCCGCTCGTGCCGGCGGTGGCCCTGCTGGGCGCCCTCATCGTCCGTTTCAGGGCGCGCGGCATGGCACGGGTGCTGGTCCTGACGGCGTCTGCCCAGCTTGGGGCCGCGGCAATCGCGCTCGCCGGGGGATGGGCCGCCTGGACGCCCGACCTGGCGGCCGCCACCTCCGTCTTCGCCGCGCTCTGGCTGGCGGCGGCGGCGCTCTTCCACAAGGCGGCGCAGCGCTAGGTCTCGCCACCGCCGCGCGACCGAGGCGGCGCGTCAGGGCAGGTGGGGCAGGATCCGGTCCAGCGTCGCGGGTAGTCGCGCACGCGGACGCCGGTGGCGTTGTAGATCGCGTTGGTCACCGCCGCGCCGGCGCCCGAGATGCCGAGTTCGCCGATCCCCTTGGCACTGGATCGGGCTGGCCACGTCGTCGCGCTCGTCGACGAACACCACGTCCAGCTGGGGCACGTCGGGGTTCACCGGCACGTGGTACTCGGCGAGGTCGCGGTTGACGATGTGACCGTCGCGCGGATCGTGCGCGATCTCCTCGGTCAGCGCCGATGCCGATGCCCCAGATCATGCCGCCCAGGCACTGCGAGCGCGGCGGTCTTGGCGTTGAGGATGCGGCCCGCGGCGAAGACGCCGAGCATCCGCCGCACGCGGGTCTCGCCGGTGACGGCGTTGACCGCCGACCTCGGCGAAATGGGCGCCGTAGCTGGCCTGGCTCGCACTCCTTGGCGGTCTTGCCGGTCTCGAGATGGCCCTCTTCCGAGAGCGGGCCCCTCGGCCAGCAGCTCGGCCGAGGGGACGCGGCGGTTGCCGCCGGTGGCGATGCCGTCCTTCAGCGTCAGCTCATCCTCGGCGCAGCCGAGGCGCTCGGCCAGCGTGGCGCGCAGCCTCGCAGGCCGCCAGGAAGACCGACGAGCCGGTGGACGAGGCGCGCCATCGAGCCGCCCGAGCCGGCGCCCGCCGGCAGGTCGGTGTCGCCGAGCCGCGACCTCGACCCGTTCGATCGGCAGGCCCAGCATCTCGGCCGCGATCTGGCCGAGGATCGCGTAGGTGCCGGTGCCGATGTCGGTCATGTCGGTCTCGACCAGCGCCGCCGTCGGCGTCCAGCGTCACGCGCGCCTTGGCCTCGCATCAGCATGTTGACGCGCGCGGCGGCGGCCATGCCCAGGCCGATCAGCCACTCGCCCTCGCGGCGCTGGCCGGGCTGCGGCGCTCGTGCGCTCCCAGCCGAAGCGCCGCGCGCCCTCGTCCAGGCAGTCGCGCAGCGAGCGGGCCGAGTAGGGAACGCCTGTCTCGGGGTGGCGGTCGGGGATGTTGCGCAGGCGCAGCTCGACCGGGTCGATGCCGAGCGCCTCGGCCAGCTCGTCCATCGCCGCTCTCGAGCGCCAGCATGCCCGACCGCCTCGCCCGGCGCGCGGACCGAGCCGGCGCAGGTGCGGTGGATGCGCGCGATCTCGTGCCCGATGCGGCGGTTCGTCGCCGCCATAGAGGAAATGCGTGGCCTGCGTCGTCGGGCTCGGTGAAGACCTCGCCGGGCAGGTTGCGACACGCGGTCCTCGTGGCCGAGCGCCGGTCAGCCGTCCGTCGGCATCGGCGGCGAGCCGGATGCGCTGGCGCGTCTCGGACCGGCGCATCGATCATCTCGAAGACCTGCTGGCGGCGTCATGACCACGCGCACCGGGCGGCCCAGCTCGCGCGCCGCGATGGCGGCGGCGACGGCCTCGGGCGCGATGCCGAGCTTGGAGCCGAAGCCGCCGCCGACATAGGGCGACAGGATGCGCACGTTCTCCGGCGTCGATGCCGAGCGCATCGGCGAGTTCGTTCCGGTTGTACTTCAGCATCTGGTAGGAGCCGTGCAGCGTCAGCCGGTCGCCGTCCCAGGCCGCGAGCGACGGCGTGCGGCTCCATCGCGGCGCTGACTGTGCGGCGGCGTGGTGTAGGTCGCGTCGACGCTGCGCAGGCGGCCTCGGCCATCGCCGCGTCGAGATCGCCCTGGTCGAGCTGCTTGCTTCTCGGGCCGGTCGACATGGCGTGCGGTGTCGGGGTCGACCTCGGCCGTCCTCGGCCTCGTAGGCTCGAGCGTCAGCGCCTGCGGCCGCATGGCGCGCCTGCTCGAAGCGTCTCGGCCACGACGAGCGCGATGGGCTGGCCGATGATAGACGACCTCGGTCGGCGCCCTGCACCGGCGCCTTGTCCGGCGCATGCCCTGGGCCGGGTTGCGCAGGAACCGCGCCGTCGCGACCAGACGCCGAGCACGCCGGGCATGGCCCGCGACCGCCGCCTCGTTCGATGCGCGGTGACCGGCCCTTGGCGATCGGTGCGCGCGCACCAGCACGCCGTAGCGCCATGTCCTCGGGCAGCGCATCTCGGCGGCATAGGGCGCGCGGCCCGTGACCTTCAGCGGCCCTTCGGGGCGGTCGAGCGGCGGTGCCGATCACGCCCTGCACGGTCTCGTCGAGGAGGTGCGGCTGCGGCGTCGTCCATCTTGCACGGTGCACGGTCATGCCGGCACTCCGTGTCGGTCGCCTCGCGCAGCACGGCCGTCAGCGTGCGGCGGGCCAGCGGGATCTTGAAGTCGTTGCCGCCCTGGCCCTCGCGCGTCGGCCAGCAGCACGTCGGCGGCGCGTGTCGAACAGCGCGTCCGAGGGCGCCTCGCCGGCCAGCGCCGCCTCGACCTCGGCGTCGCGCCAGGGCTCGGGCGCGAGGCCGCCGAAGGCGAGCGCGGCGTCGGGCGATGCGGCCGTCCTCCATGCCGCACCACGGCCGCGACCGAGACCAGCGCGAAGGCGTAGGAGGCGCGGTCGCGCACCTTGCGGTAGATCTGCGCGGCCCGCCGCGGGCGGCGGCAGGATCGACGGCGGTGATCAGCTCGCCGGGCGCCAGCGCCGTCTCGAGCTGCGGCGTGTCGCCGGGCAGGCGGTAGAAGTCGCCCAGCGGGACAGGCGCGGCTCGCCGTCCGGCGCCTCGGATCTCGACCTCGGCGTCGAGCGCGCGCAGCGCCACCGCCATGTCGCTGGGATGGGTGGCGATGCAGTGCGTCGCTGGCGCCGAGGATGGCGTGGATGCGGTTGCACGCCGCCGATGGCGCGCGCAGCCGGTGCCGGGCTCGCGCTTGTTGCAGGGCTGGCGGTGTCGTAGAAATAGTAGCAGCGCGTGCGCTGCAGCAGGTTGCCGCCGGTCGTGGCCTTGTTGCGCAGCTGGCCCGCTGGCGCCGGCGAGCAGCGCGCGGGACAGCACCGGATAGTCGCGGCGGACGCGCGGGTCGGCGGCGAGGTCGCTGTTGGTGACCAGCGCGCCGATCCGCAGGCCGCCGTCCTCCGTCGCGTCGATGCCGTCGAGGTCGAGCCGGGTGATGTCGACCAGCGTGTCGGGCGCCATCACCTCGAGCTTCATCAGGTCGAGCAGGTTGGTGCCGCCGGCGATGAAGGTCGCGCCCTGGCGGCGGCCGCGGTGGCGGCGTCGGTCGCCGTCGGCGCGGACGTAGTCGAAGGGCTTCATCGCGGCCTCACTGTCGGCTGCGGCCTCGCGGCGCCTCGCGGATCGCGTCGACGATGCTGGGATAGGCGGAGCAGCGGCAGAGGTTGCCGCTCATCCGTTCGGCGATCTCGGCGTCGGTCAGGTCGAGCTCGGCCGTCGAGGTCGGTCGGTGACGTGGCTGGGCCAGCCCGCGCGCGACCTCGTCCAGCATGCCGGTGGCCGAGACAGATCTGGCCCGGGCGTGCAGTAGCCGCACTGGAAGCCGTCGTGGTCGACGAAGGCCGCCTGCAGCGGCGACAGCGCGTCGGGCGTGCCCAGCCCCTCGATCGGTCGTGATCTCGTCGCCGTCGTGCATCACGGCGAGGGTCAGGCAGGAATTGATGCGCCGGCCGTTCACCAGCACCGTGCAGGCGCCGCACTGGCCGTGGTCGCAGCCCTTCTTGGTGCCGGTCAGGTCGAGATGCTCGCGCAGCGCGTCGAGCAGCGTGGTCCGCGGGTCGAGGTCGAGCTTGTGCCGCGCGCCGTTGACGGTGAGGCTGGTGTTCATGCGGTCCCCCTTTGGACGACATGACGCGCAGAACCGGGATCGGTTCCACCTTCGGGCGAAGCATGTGCTGTCGCGCACCGCCTGACGGATCCTATGGCGGACCTTGCACCCCCGGGGCGGGCGCGCCTCAGAGGCCGGGGAAGTCGATTGCGACGGCGGCGTGGTCGCTGGCGTGGGGGCGGTGGTCGCCCACCTCGGGCAGGCGCTGCTCGGCGCCGCGGGTCGCCTCGCGGCTCATCCCGGTGCGCAGAATGAGCGGGCGCGCGTGTGGAAATTCCGCCGCCAGCGCAGGCGAGCACAGCAGCGCATCGGGCAGCGAATAGCGCCCGAGGTGGGCTCGTGATAGGACCACCTGTCGCCGGGGGCGAGCCGCGCCAGAAGATCGGTCGCGAAATCCTGCGCCAGCGGGGCGATGGCGGTGCCGCGCGGATCGGCCCGTTCGCCCGGCTCGTTGAGGTCGCCCAGCACCAGCCAGCGCGCTGCGACCGGGCGCGCGGAAAGCGCCGCTCGATCAGGCGGCGGACCGCCTGCGCCTCGCGGTGACGCACCGGCCAGGCCGCCTCGGGGTCGGGGTGCGGCGCCTTGAAGTGGCAGACGAAGAAGACCACCCCGCCGATCTCGGCCTGAAGGCAGTCGCGGCGGAAGATCGGCTGGTCGTCGTCGCGGCGCGGCCGTCGGCGAGGCCGAGGTCGCGCGGCATCAGCCGGGCATGGCTTTCCACGCGGCCCACGGGCAGGCGGCTCATCAGCGCGACGTCGAGGCCGCGCCCGTCGTTGCCCGGCAGGCAGATCCGCCGGGGGTAGGGGCGCACCCCTTCCGGCAGCAGGAAGCGGTCGTGGAAATGGTCGAGCGTCTCGCGATCGAACACTTCCTGCAGGGCGACCACGTCGGCATCGGCCATGCCCAGCAGGCGTGCGGTCAGGCGCCTGTCGATGGCGTCCAGCATCGGCGCAGTGGGCGTGCGGTCGGCCGCGATGTCGTCGTCCCGCGCCCCGTCGAGGTGCTGGCCGCCATCGCCGTGGCGCAGGCGCATGTTCTGGACGTTGAGCGTCGCGACCTTCACCAGGTTGGCCCCGTGTCGCGTCGGTGGATCCCATATTTCCAGGTCCGCGTCTCCGGCGTCCGCGGGTGGCGCTGCGCCAACTGCGGGACGTGGGAACGCTCAGCCGGCATCGCCGAGCGCGGCCTGGGCGGCAGCAACCGTTTCGTCGGCCGCTCCGCCCGCATCGATGCGGCGCCAGGTGAGCGGGCCCGGATCGCGCCCGAGCTGGCGCTGAAGGACCGCCGCGTCGGCGTCCGAGGCGTCACCCTGCGCGCTTCGACGCGCGCCAGCAGCACGTCGCGTCGCGCCTCGAGCCAGAGGCCGGCGAAGGGCGCGCCGAGCCGCGGCCGCCAGCGCCTCCGCCGCCTCGCGCGCCGGCAGCGTCGAGGAACGTGGCGTCGAGGAGCGCGAGTGGCCGGCCCCGAGGACCGCGTCCGCGCGCGGTCAGCAGCCGGCGGTAGACCGCCTCGCTGGCGGCCGGGCGAGTAGCCTTCGGCCGGCAGCCGCGCGGTGGGCGCGCGCCCCAGCAGCGCCTTGCGCTCCAGGTCGCTGCGCAGATGCACCGCCCCGGGGGCAGCGCCGATGCCGCGGCGCGAGCGCCCGGGCGAGGGTCGTCTTGCCGGTGCCGGAGAGGCCGCCGACGGCGACGAGCCGCGGCGGCGGCGGCTCGAGAGAAGCCGCAGCGCCTCGTCGAGGTAGAGCGGCCGCATCGGCCGCGCGAGGCGCCCCGGCCTGCCGCGCGCGGCGTCGGACTGCACGTCGACCATCGCCCGGATCGCCGCCCGGACCGCGAGGAAGAGCGGCAGCGCCGCCAGCGCCGTCGTCCTCCGCCCCGTCGCCGGCGAGCAGGTAGGCTGCCCAGCACGATGTTCGCCGCGCCGGCCAGGCCGCGGTGCAGGAGGTCCATCAGCAGGAAGGCGAGGTCGTAGAGCACGTCGCAGGTGCCGAGCGTCTCGTCGAACTCGAGCGCGTCGAACGGGACCGGCCGCCCGTCGATCAGCACGAGGTTGCGCAGGTGCAGGTCGCCGTGGCAGCGGCGGACGTGCGCCCGCCCGTCGCCGCGCGGGCGAGGAGCGGCGCGACCGGCGCCAGCGCCTCGCCGCGCGGCGTGTCGAAGGCGCTCAGCCGCGGCGGCGCCCAGATCGCGCGCCCATCGCCGCGAAGGCGCTCCGTCAGCTCGTCGAGGATCGCCCCGATCAGCGCCGGCGCCGTCGGCCTCGCGTCGCGGCGCGGCGGCGTGGTAGCGCGGCGACGGCCGCCCCAGCGCGTCGGCCAGCGCGTCGTCGAGGGCGCCCCGCTCGGCCACCGCCTCGAGCTCGTCCTCGGCCGGGAAGCGCGCACATCCGCAGCACCCAGTCGACCGGCTCGCCCGTCGCCGCCGAGCGCGAGCCCGTCGGCCCGCGCGTCACCGGCACCACGTCGCGGTAGATCTGCGGCGCGGCGGGGCGTTCAGCTCGAGCTCGCGCGCGAGCATCGCGCTCGCGCGGCTCGAGCGTCGAGAGGTCCATGTAGTCGTAGGCACCGCCCGCTTCATCTTCAGCGCCTCGCGTCCCGACAGGAAGACGTAGGCGCCGTGGGTCTCGACCACCTCGGCCGGCGGGCCGTCGCCGAACGGCGCGGCGTCGCGCAGGTAGGCCACGACCTCGTCCTGTTCGCTGGCGTTCACGCTGCTGCTCCGCTCGGGCCCTTGCCTCCACATAGGCCGCATTCCTCGGCCCTCGGCCTTGACCCGCGTCAAGGAGCGGCGTGCGGGGCGGGCTGGAAGCGGGCGCGAGATGGCGGCAGGATCGCAGGCGCGCATGGTCGATCTCACAGCGAAGGTAGCGTTTCTCGGCGATCCCGCCGCCTATGACGGCGAGGGTGGGGCCGTCGAGATGCGCGAGACGCACATGTCGTGGGTCTTTCTCACCGCCGCGCGGGTCCACAAGCTGAAGAAGCCGGTGAGGTATCCGCATCTCGACTTTTCCACGATCGAGCGGCGGCGCTTCTTCTGCGGGGAGGAGGTGCGGCTGAACCGAGATCTGGCGCCGGGGGTGTATCTGGGGGTGCGGGCGCTGCGGCAGGGGCCGGCCGGGCTGACGCTGTCCGGTCCGGGGCGGGTGGTCGACTGGCTGGTCGAGATGGTCCGGCTGCCCGAGGACGAGATGCTCGAGGCGCGCATCCGCGGCGGCCGGCTCGACCCTACCGAAATCGAGGCGGTGGGGGCGCGGCTGGCCCGATGGTATGCCGGTCTGCCCGGCGATGCGGCGGCGGCCGAGCCCTATCTTCGCCACCTGCGAACCATGCTGGCGCTCGACCGTGCCACCCTGACACTGCCCGATCTGACGCTTGGGGCCGAGCCGGCGCTGGCGGCGGCCGAGGTCGCGCTGGACCGGCTTGCGCCCGAGATAGCAGCGCGTGCGCGGCGCGGAATGCTGGTCGAGGGACACGGCGACCTGCGGCCGCAGCATGTCTGCCTGACCGAGCCGCCGCAGATCTTTGACCGGCTCGAGTTCGACCGCATCTACCGCCTGGCCGATCCCTACGACGAGGTGGGGCGGCTGGGCCTCGAAAGTCGGGTGCTGGGGGCGGAATGGATCGGGCCGCAGCTTCTGGCCGCGCTCGACCGACGCCTCGGCGATCCGCCCTCGGCCGAGCTGACAGCTTGCTACGGGGCGCTGGCGGCGCTGACGCGGGCGCGGCTGTCAATCGCCCATCTGCTCGAGAGGCCGGTGCGCACGCCGCCGAAGTGGCGACCGCTAGCGCGTCGCTACCTGGCGGCAGCCGAGGCGTTCGCGCTCAATCGCCCAGCGGGTTGAGGTCGTCGAGCGGCGCGCCGGCGGCGATGCGACCCACCGCGCGGCCGAGGAAGGCCGCCAGCGCCACGACCTCGACCTTCGTGGCTGCCGGTGCGCGCTGCCGCCGGGACACTGTCGGTCACGACGATGCGAGTCGACCGCATCGCTTGCCGAGCAGCGCTTCGCAGCCGGGGCGAAAGAGGCCGTGGCTGGCCGCGGCGCAGCACGGCGGCGGCGCCGCGCGCGCGGCACGCCGCGGCGGCGCGCGGCAGGTGCCGCCCGTCGCTGATCATGTCGTCGACGATGAACACGGCCGCGGCCCTCGACCTCGCCGGCGAAGAGGTCGCCCGAGACCACGCCGCCGCTGCGCCGCTTCTCCATGGAAGCCGAAGCGCGGCCGTCCCGCCCGAGGCTCTCGCACGGTCTCGCGCAAGAGCTGCGCGCGCTTGATGCCGCCGCTGTCGGGCGAGACGACGGCGACGCGGCCGTCCCGCCGCCCAGCGCGCGCATCCGGCGCGCGAGCAGCCGGCGCGCCTCGAGATGCACCGTCCGGCAGCGGAAGGCGTTCTGGAAGGCGGCGAGGTTGTGGACGTCGAGCGTGACCATCCGGTCGGTGCCGACCGCCTCGAAGAGCTGCGCGACATAGCGCGTCGTCACCGGGTCGCGGCGCTTGGTCTGCCGGTCCTTGCGCGAATAGGCGAGGTAGGGCACGACGGCGGTCACGCCGCGCCGCGCCGTGCTCGCGGCAGGCGGCGAGGAAGAACAGCAGCTTGACCAGCCGGTCGTTGGCCGAGCCGCTCCGTCGCCGCCCACAGGCTTGCAGAAGACGAAGACGTCCTCGTCCGCGGACGCTGACCAGCGGCCGCGCCTTGTGCTCGCCATCCTCGAAGTCGCGCTCCTCGTGGGCGTCGAGCTGGCCGAGAGCCGGCCGCCGCGGCGGCGGCCAGATCGTGCGATCCTTCCAGCGCGAAGATGCGCATCACTTCCCCTCTTGCAACGCGGGGCCTCGCCGGCAAGGTGAGACGCCAGGCCGCACCGGCCCATGATTTGCATCAAGGCGCATCGGACCGGGGCGGGCGTCGATCGGGTGACGCACCTGACCGGGGAGGGCACGAGATGCGGCACGTCTTTCGCAGACCGGGCGCAGGCGGGACGGGTGCTCGCGGATGCCGTCGCCGACCTGATCGCCCGACAGCCGGGGATGGACGACCCGGTGCTGCTGGCGCTGCCGCGGGGCGGCGTACCGGTGGCGCTCGAGGTGGCGCGGCGGCTCGGGGCGCCGCTCGACCTGGTGATGGTGCGCAAGATCGGCGTGCCCTGGCAGCCCGAACTGGCGGCCGCCGCGGTCGTCGACGGCGATGCACCGCAACTCGTCGTCAATCGCGACATCGTGGCCAGCGTCCGGTTGAGCGAGGAGGACCTCAAGCGCATCGAGGCCGGGGAGCTGGCCGAGATCGAGCGGCGGCGCGAGGTCTATCTGCAGGGCCGGCCGCGCGTGCCAGTCGAGGGGCGCGACGCCATCGTCATCGACGACGGCGTGGCCACCGGCGCCACCACCCGCGCCGCGATCAAGGGCGTGCGCCAGCGCGGCCCGCGGTCGCTGACGCTGGCGGTTCCGGTGGCTCCGCCCGAGGCCGTGGACCTGCTTGCGCCCGAGGTCGACCACCTGGTCTGTCTCGAGACGCCCGCGAACTTCCAGGCGATCGGCCTCCACTACACCGACTTCCGGCAGACGAGCGACGCCGAGGTCGTGGCGATGCTGCGCGAAGCCGAGGCCCTGCTGCCGCACGCGCCCTGAGGGCCCGGCTCAGGGAGCGGGCTGCCACGCGCCCCGCCGCTGCAGCACTGACCGGAGCAGTCGGGGGCGGTCGGTCATCAATCCGTCGACCCCCATGTCGAGCAGCCGGTCCATCTCGGCCGGGTCGTCGACCGTCCAGACATGGACCTGAACGGCGCGCGCGTGGGCCGCCTGCACGAAGCGCGGCGTGACCACGGCGGCACCGCGAAAACGCGGCGGCACCTGCACCACCCGGAACGGCGGTTTCGCGAGCGGAACATGCCACCCCGCCAGCCAGAGGCGAAACACGCCCAGATGGCTCGGCGACCAGCAGAGCCGCGGCCCGAGGGCGTGTTGCAGTCGCAGCGTGCGGCGCACGTCGAACGAGCCCGCGCAGACGCGCCCGACCGCATCCGCGTCGCGCACCGCGCGGGCGATGGGCTCGACGGCGGCGCCGGTCTTGGCGTCGACGTTGAAGTACGTTCGCGGGAACGCCGCCAGCGCCTCGTCGAGCCGCAGGAGCGGCTCGCCCCGCGCGGTGCGCAGCCGGGCGAGGGTGCACCATTCGTGCTCGTCGATCCGTCCCGCGGCGCCCGTCATCCGGTCCAGCGTGTCATCGTGGAAGATAACCGCGACCCCGTCGCGGCTGGCCTGCACGTCGGTCTCGATGTGGCGGTACCCAAGGTCAACCGCCGCCGCGAAGGCGTCGCCGGTATTCTCGCCCGCTTCCTCGTGCGCGCCGCGATGGGCGAAGGCCAGCGGGCAAGGCTGGTCGAGGAACGGATGGCCGGTGGGGACGGGGGCTGTCACCGAAGCACGACCCGCGTCCCGGCCCCTGCGGTTCCGCGCCGGACATTGGCTGCCGTACCGGCAGCCGCGCGGGATTGCCGAAATGGCCCGCAGGGGTCTTGCCCTTGTCCGCCGCGCCGTCTAAACAGCCGCCCACCGCTGGGGTGTAGCCAAGTGGTAAGGCAGCGGTTTTTGGTACCGTGTACCGTAGGTTCGAATCCTACCACCCCAGCCAATTCCCAGAAAAAGTGCGCGAATTGAAGGCCTGAGGCAAAGCCGCCTCCCGGCCGCGCCGCGGGGTGCCGATCCGCCTCACCCGCGTTTCTTGCGGACATAGAGCTCCATCCGATGGTGGACGATCTCGTAGCCCATCTCGGCGGCGACGCGGGCCTGCAACTCCTCGATGCGGTCCGAGCGGAACTCGACCACATCGCCAGTATCGACGTCGATCATGTGGTCGTGATGCGCGGTCTCCGCGCGCTCGAAACAGGCCGGTGCGCCTTCGAACTGGTGGCGCTGGATCACGCGTCGCTCCTCCAGCGCGGCCAAGGTCCGGTAGACGGTGGAGAGCGAGAGTCCCGGGGCGATTTGCCTGGCGCGCCGATGCAGTTCCTCGGCATCCGGATGATCCTCGGCCTCGGCAAGCACCTCCAGAAGGGCGGAGCGCTGGCGAGTGATCCGCGCGCCCGCATCGCGCAGTGCCTGCGTCAAACGATCGTTTATGTCCTCCATTCGCGTACCTCCCCTGTGTCGTGCCTACCGCGAAGGTCAGGCGGTCGCCACTGCCCGGCGCGAGGCCGCGCGGGTCTGTTGCAGGCGACGTACGAAGGCCAGAATGAACATGGCCGTGAGAACCAGGATGATCGTGGCAGCGGGCGCGCTGTCGAGGAAGAAACTCGCGTAGGTGCCGCCGAGCATCGCGGCGAGGCAAACGAGAACCGCGACGACCAGCATCCGGCCGAAGCTGCGCACCAGCAGGAAGGCAATCGCGCCTGGAGCGATCAGGAGACCCACGGCAAGGATCAGCCCCGTTGCCGACAACGTGGCCACGATGGTCAGGGACAGGATGGTCAACAGGCCGTAGTGCAGCACGCCCACCGCAAGCCCCGACGCCCTGGCCTGAGCCGGGTCGAAGGCGTGAAGCATAAGATCTCGCCATTTCAGCGCCAAGGCAGCGGTTACGGCGAGCGAGATTATCCCCGCCGTCCACAGGTCTTCCGACCCCACGCCAAGCATGTTGCCGAAGAGGATGTGGTCGAGATGGGCGTTGGTGGGGACCGAGGTGAAGAGGATCACGCCGATCCCGAACATGCCCGAGAAGACGACGCCCATGACGGTGTCCTGCTTCACCCGGCTGTTGTCCGACAGATAGCCAGTCAGAAGCGCCGTGGTCATGCCCGCCGCAAAGGCGCCGACGATCAGCGGAAGACCCAGGATGTAAGCCAGAACGATACCGGGGAGTGTGGCGTGGCTGACCGCGTCGCCCATCAGCGCCCAACCCTTGAGCACAAGGAAGCACGACAGGAGCGCCGTGGGAAAGGCCACGATACCGCAGATGAAGAACGCTTTCTGCATGAAGGGGAACTGGAAGGGCAGCAGGAGCGTGTCGATCATGGCGCGGGCTTCCATCCTGCGGGGCCGCGGCGCAGCGCTTCGGTCGCCTTGCGCCGCGCTGCCAGAAGGCCGTGTTTCGGCGCGAAGATGAAGCAGAGAAGGAAGATCGCCGTTTGCAGCGTGACGATCACGCCGCCTGTCGCGCCGTCGAGGAAGTAGCTGATATAGGCGCCGAAGAAGCCGGTCGAGGCGCCGATGCCGACGGCCAACCCGATCAGTCGCGGAAAGCGGTCGCAGATCAGATAGGCGGTGGCGCCTGGCGTCACCACCATGGCGATGACGAGAAACGCACCTACCGTCTGCATCGCGGCCACGACCGAGGCCGAGAGCAGCACGAAGAACACCGCCTTCAATAGGTCAGGTCGCAGCCCGATGGACCGCGCATGCGCCTCGTCGAAGAAGGTCACCATCAGATCCTTCCACTTGGCGAGCAGCACGGCGAGCGAGACGAACCCGATAAGCGCGAGTTGCAGCGTGTCCTCAGGCGTGATTGCCAGGATGTTGCCCATGATGATGGTCTGGATCGAGACCGACATGGGATTGACCGAAATCATGAAGAGGCCAAGCCCGAAGAAGGAGGTGAAGATCAGCCCGATCACCACGTCCACCTTCAACCCTGACCGGTCCGAAAGGAACAGCATGGCCGCGGCCGCCAGCCCGCCTGCGAAGAACGCCCCCAGCGCGAAGGGCAGGCCCAGCATGTAGGCGCCCGCAACGCCGGGCACGACCGAATGGGACAGCGCGTCGCCGATCAGCGACCAGCCCTTGAGCATCAGATAGGCAGACAGGAACGCGCAGACCCCGCCGACCAGTGCCGAGACCCACATCGCATTCGTCATGTAGCCATAGGTGAAGGGTTCCAGCAGGGTCATTCGGTGCCCTCACGCTCCTGCGTCTGGTCGCCGTACTGAACCAGCGGCCGCTCGTCATCGGTCAGGATCGAAATCTGTCGCGGGTCATCATCGTCGTGCAGCTTGGGTCCGCTCAGGGTGAACTGGCGCAACACGCCGCCGAAAGCGTGCTCCAGGTTCTCGCGGGTGAAGGTCGTCTCGGTGGGCCCGGCGGCCAACACGGTGCCCTTGACCAGCACGGCCCGGTCGCAGAACTCGGGCACCGAGCCCAGATTGTGGGTCGAGACCAGCATCACGCGGCCCTCGTCGCGCAATTCGCGCAAGAGGGCCACGATCTGGTCTTCTGTCTTGACGTCGACGCCGGTGAAAGGTTCGTCCAGCAAGATCACCTGGCCGTCCTGCGCCAGCGCGCGGGCGAGGAAGACGCGCTTCTTCTGCCCGCCCGACAGTTCGCCGATCTGGCGGTGGCGAAAGTCCCGCATGTTGACCCGCGCAAGGGCCTTGCTCGACCGCCTCGTGGTCCACTGCGCGGGGGCGGCGCAGGAATCCCATGTGGCCATAGCGGCCCATCATCACCACGTCCTCGACCAGCACCGGGAAGGCCCAGTCCACCTCTTCGGCCTGGGGCACATAGGCCACGAGATTGCGCTTCAGCGCGTCCTTCACGGTCAGGCCGAGCAGCCGGATCTCGCCCTTGGCGACGGCGACGAAACCCATGATGGCCTTGAAAAGGGTAGACTTGCCGGCGCCGTTGACGCCGACGAGAGCGGTAATCGTGCCGCGCGGGATGCCGAAGCCGACATCGTGCAGCGCAGTGTGCCCGTTGCGATAGGTGACGGTGACGTCGTGCGCGAAGATGCCGCCGCCCGGATCGGCTCTGTCCGTGGCAACGACGTGGGTGGCCGGACTTTGCAGCATGGTCATCCTTTCCCGGCAGCGCCGTCGGACAAGGGATTTCAGCGGCGTAGGCCGCCGCAACGGAGCCTCGGCGCGGCGGCCTGATATGTATAGGTTCGCGTCAGTCCGCGACCATCGCCGCAGCCAGGCCGGTGGCCACGGTCTCCGAGGTGACCTGCAACAGGTCCAGGTAGGTCGGGACCGGTCCGTCCGGCTCGCTCAGGCTGTCGACATGGAGCACACCGCCAAATTCGGCGCCCGTCTCGCGCGCGACCTGCTTGGCCGGGTCGCTGTTCACCGTGCTTTCGCAGAAGACAACCGGGATGTCGTGGTCGCGAACCCCGTCGATCACCGCCCTCACCTGCTGCGGCGTTCCCATCTGGTCGGCGTTCATCGGCCAGAGGTAGAGCTCCTTCATGCCGAAGTCGCGCGCGAGATAGCTGAATGCGCCCTCGCAGGTCACCAGCCAGCGCTTGTCCTCGGGGATACGGGCGATCTCGTCCCGCAGCGGCTCGATGGTCGCGCGCAGGCGGTCCTTGTAGGCCGTCGCGTTGGCCGCATAGGTGTCGGCATTTCCTGGATCGTGCTGCGCGAATGCAGCGGCGATGTTGTCTATATAGATCAGCGCGTTGCCCAGGCCCATCCAGGCATGCGGGTTCGGCTGCCCCTCATAGGCGCCCTCGGCGATCGGGATCGGGTCGATGCCCTCGCTGAGCGTCACCGAAGGCACATCGCCCAGGTTGGACAGGAACTGCTCGAACCAAAGCTCCAGGTTCAGCCCGTTCCACAGGATAAGATCGGCATCCGAGGCCCGTACGATGTCGCGCGGTGTCGGCTCGTAGCCATGGATCTCGGCCCCCGGTTTGGTGATCGAGACGACATCGGCCGCGTCGCCCGCCACGTTCTGCGCGATATCGGCCAGCACGGTGAAGCTGGTCACGACCTTCATCCGTTCGTCTGCCTGTGCCGTTGTGCAGACAAGAGCAGTAGCCGTGCAGGCCCACAGAAGGCGTCCGCTCGGAAGGTCCATATTGGTCACCTTGTCTCTAATGCCCTTTCGGCAACTACTGCAATCGCAATCCATTTGCAATAATGGCTTGCGGTCTTTTGCGGTCGCGCCTCAGTTGGCGCGAACAGCGCGGCAATCCATTGCAGGCGCAGGTACAGAAAGAGGCGCGTAGTCCTCAGGCCGTCTCCGCTTGCTGCCTGCTCAGAGATTCAGCGAAACGTGCGGCATCGGTCGAGCCGAGCTCCGAGCCGACTTGTTGCAGCGCACAGGGCCACAGGCGAGGAGCCGTGATCCGACCCCGTCAAGACATTCTGCTGGTGGCGCGGCCGGGGCGGCGCGGTGCGGATAGGGGGCCATTCGCCGACGTCGCAGCGGCACGGCCAGCCTGCAGCCTCATGCCATCGGACGGGGCCGACATTCGCTGGATGAGCAACTTGAGCCGCTCAATCCAGCAGAACATCAGACGACCTGACGTTTGGGCGTCGCCGGGCCGCGAGATCCAGCGAGCGCGTCCTCGACCGTGGCGGCGTAGCGGACGAGGGGCCTCTTGAGGCCATGGGTGATGAACGCGCGCCGAATGGACCGGCTGGCGCCAGTCAGCCAGAGCGTGACGCCGCGCTTGTGCGCCTTGTAGGCAAGCCCTCCGATCATGGTCGCGCCCGTCGAGTTGAGAAACGGCACCGCCGAGAAGTCGACGATGAGCGTCTTGTGGCTATCCTGGATGCGGTCGAGGACAGAGCCGATGGAGGCTGTGGCGCCGAAAAACAGCGCGCCGGTGATGCGGTAGACGACGACGTCCGGGTTGGCTGCGTCCTCCTCGTCGTAGGCGCCACGCGGGTGAACGGCGTCCGCTTCGTCACGGGCCACGAAGGGCGTTTGGGTTGCGACCGCCGTCGTCCGGCTCATGCGCTGGATGAAGAGCACCGACCCGAGCGCGAAGCCGGCGACGATTGCCTCGGTCAGATCGCGAAAGATGGTCAGGAGGAAGGTGACGCCGAGAACCGTCGCTTCGCCCTTGCCCGACCGCAGCAGGATGGCGATCGCGGACTTCTCGATCATGTTCCAGGCCACGACCGCAAGAACACCCGACAGAGCCGCGAGCGGGATGTAGGCTGCAAGCGGGGCCGCCACGAGCATGAACAGAAGCAGGAACATGGCGTGCAGCATGCCGGCCACGGGGCCGTGCGCGCCGGAGCGCACATTGGTGGCGGTCCGCGCGATGGTGCCGGTCACGCAGAAGCCGCCGAAGAGCGACGAGCCGACATTGGCCGCGCCCTGAGCAACCAGTTCGCAATTCGAGCGGTGGCGGCGCCCCGTCATGCCGTCGGCTACGACCGCGGACAGCAGCGACTCGATGGCGCCGAGCAAGGTGAACGAGATGGCGGCGGGCAGAACGGCCGCGGCTCGTTCCAGCGACAGGTCGGGCAGGCTCGGCGCTGGTAGGGTCGATGGGATGCCGCCGAACTCCGTGCCAATGGTATGGACCGGCAGATCGAACATCGCCGTCGCCGCGGCCGCTAGCCCGACGGCGAACAACATCGCAGGCCAGTGCGGTCGCCAGCGGCGCACCCCGAGGATCACCGCGACAGTCGTCACGGACACGGCGACCGCGAAAGGTGTAACGCTCGCCCGTGCGTCCCAGAGGGCCGGGACCTTCTTCAACAGCTCTCCGGGCTCATGCTCCAGCGTCAGTCCCAATAGTTCCCTGATCTGGCTTGCGAAGATGATGACCGCGATCCCGGCGGTGAAACCGACCGTTACCGGGAAGGGGATGAACTTGATGAAGGTGCCGAGCCTCAGCATTCCGGCAGCGGCCAGCATCAGCCCCGAGAGGAAGGTCGCAAGGATCAGCCCGTCCATCCCGTGTTGTGCGACGGTGGCTGCGACCAGGACGATGAAGGCGCCCGCGGGCCCACCTATCTGGAAGCGCGATCCGCCGAGCAGCGAGACGAGAAAGCCGCCCACGACGGCGGTGTAGAGCCCTTGCGCCGGCGTCGCGCCGGAAGCGATGGCGATGGCCATGGACAGCGGCAGTGCCACGATGGCAACAGTCAGCCCGGCAATGGCGTCCGCGCGCAGCTGAGGCAGCCCATAGCCTTCGCGCAGGACGGTCAGGAGTTTCGGGGCGTAAAGCTCGGCAAAGCTTGGCGTCTCGCCCTGTGCCGTGAGTGCTTCTTTCATCTGCGGCCACACCTCGGCGGGGGAAGCGGCGGGGTCGCCGGTCTCTCGTCGGCCGGTCGCCGTCGCGGGTTGAGCAGGGTCAGGATCGGGGAGAAGCGGATTTCAGTCGGACACCGCGCCCTCCTGCCGTGCTCGTCGCGCCCTCGCCGATGAGTTCGATGCCCGCCAGATCGAGCGCCGCGACGACCTTGGTCAGGCTGCCCACCACGCCGCGGACATTTCCGGAGCTGGCCTCCATCCGCTGGATCGTCGGAACGGACAGGCCGGACAGCTCGGCCAGTGTCTTCTGGTCGATCCCGAGAAGGGCACGCGCGGCGCGCATCTGGGCGGCGGTGATCACGAGGCACATCCTGCACTGGATAATTCACATCTGAAGCATCTTCTATCATATGTAAAGTGTGAGCTCTGAGGATTCAGAGTCACGGGATCAGAGGGCTGACTGAAGACCGCTGCGGCCCCACCATGTCGCTCAACCCCGCTAAATGGAGACATGTCGAGCCGCACTGAGATGGGTCGGTGCTCGATGACACTTCGGCCCATGCCTCACGGGCCCGTGGGCGCGCTGTCATCCACTATCGCAGCGGCCCCCTCGCCGCGGCCGCCAGTTCGGCGGGATCAAGCCGCCGACGCGCGGGTGAACCCGGCGCTCTCCGGTCGGCGGCACCAACCCATGACCGGTGATTTCCTGCGCCCTCCCATCGCGGCGAACCCCAAAGGCGCAGCGTGTCAGCGGGACGTGACGAAGCGCTCCAGCTTGCCAAGGGTCTGCAGACCAAGTTCCACGGCGCCGAAACCCTTCGCCTGCTGAAACTCGGCAGCCGTGCTGAAGACCATGGCAAGCGTGACTTTCGTCGTCCCGTCCCGATCCTCGAACGAGGCCCAGGCGTCGGCATGCTTCGGCCCGTCCTCGCCCCACAGGAGCGTATAGCCGATCCTCTCCTCGGGCCGGACCTCGACATAGAGGTGATGGTTCGGGAAGACGGTGCCATCGGGCGCGATCATGTCGAACACCCACTCACCGCCTGTCCGCAGATCGATCCTACTCGTCCGGCAGGAGAAGCCCTCCGGCCCCCACCATTGCGGCAGCGTCTCGGGGTTCATCCAGGCGCCCCACACGATGGATCGCGGCGCCTGAATGATCCGCTGCAGCACCATGGTCCGTTCAGCCACGCCGGCGAGGTTGTCCAGTCCGGCGCCGAAGCCCTGACGGTAGTCGGCCTCCATATCCCCCGCCAGCGAGGCGAGTTGCACCGTCACGACCAATCGGCTGCGCTCTTGCGTGCCCGAGATGTCCGCGGTCACCAGCGCTGCCGATCGCGTCACGCCCTCGGCCGAGATCACCTCGTAGTTCACACTGCGAACCGCGGGCTGCAGGTCCAGCCAACCGCACTCGCAGCGGATGTCCGGGCGGCCATCGACCCTGCAGAGCGAAACCTCGCGCCCGCCAACCCTGGTGTCGGCCTCCTGGAACTCCACGGCGACCGAGGGCGATGGCGCAGCCCAGAGCGCACGCGCGGCCGGGGCCGTCCATGCCTCCCACAGCGCGGTGGGTGAGGCGGCCACGTCCCGCTCGAAGGTGAGCGTTGCAAAGGGGTTCCTTCCGGCATCAGCCGGAGCATGAGGCGCGCTGTGTGTAGCCAAGTCCTGTGTCATTTGTCGCGTTCCTCCATCGTCTTCATCACGATTGCGTCCAATCTGTCGAGCCGGGCCTCCCAGATGTCCCGCTGCTCATCGAGCCACATTCGTACCGGCTCGAGCGCCTTTGGGACGATGGCGCAGGTGCGCGTCCGTCCGTCCTTGGACGTGGTTATCAGTCCCGCCTCCTCCAGCACGGAGAGGTGCCGCATCACCGTGGGCAGTCGCAGCCCGGTGGGATTGGCCAGATCCGTGACCCGCGCGGGTGTTTCGGCAAGCCGCGTCAGGATTGATCGGCGGGTCGGATCAGCCAGCGCATGGAAGAGCAGCGAGAGATCCGGATCATGCTTAGCCATGTCGCTAAGTATGCGGCGGCCTATTGGCGGTGCAAGCAAAAACTTCGTCAGACGGCTAAGTTTTGCCGCCGGGACGCGCCGAGAACGGATCGCTGCACGCCGATCTCCGTCCTTCACCGTGCGCCCGGTCGCGATTGCTTCGGCGCTCCGACAGCGCCCGCTCAAGCCAGACCCGGCCTGCCGAGCCGAGGTCGTCGCCCCCTTCCGCCTCTGTCCCGGGCGCGTCGCAGTCGTCGCCGCTTTTCCGGTCTTGCAAGGGCCACGGCGATGCCATTACCGGCGCCTCGGGCCCGCGGCTTGTCACGGGCCAACGCGTGATGCAGGCTGCATTGGGACACGGCGGGGTCCGCTGACGGTTCTTGCCTCTTGCGAACGGCGTGCCGAAAGGGGAGCGGACGATGAACCTCGAGACACAGATCGACCATTCCGCCGCAGCAGATCTTCGCGCCGCCATCCGCCGCCGATACGGCGCCGACGAGGAGACGGTCGTCCGGGATCTCGTGGACCGCGTCGGCCTGGGCGAGGACGAGCGCAGGGCCGTCGCGGCCGCTGGCGCCGAGATCGTGGCGCGTGTCCGTCGCGAGACCTCGCCAAGCATGATGGAGAGCTTCCTGGCCGAGTACGGCCTCTCGACCGAGGAGGGTGTCGGGCTCATGTGCCTGGCCGAGGCGCTGCTGAGGGTGCCTGATGCGGAAACCGTCGACGAGTTGATCCAGGACAAGATCGAGCCGTCGGACTGGGGCGCCCATCTCGGACACTCGTCATCCTCGCTGGTGAACGCATCGACCTGGGCGCTCATGCTGACGGGGCGGGTTCTCGACGACGACCCGAACCGCCCGGCTGCAGCCCTGCGCGGGCTTGTCCGCCGGATGGGCGAGCCCGTGGTGCGCCGCGCGGTCGCGCAGTCCATGCGGCTGCTCGGGCGGCAGTTCGTGCTGGGCCAGACGATAGACGAGGGCATGAAGAACGCGCGCGAGCGCGAGAGGCAGGGTTACACCTACTCCTACGACATGCTGGGCGAGGCGGCGCGGACCGACGCCGACGCCGAGCGCTACTTCAAGGCCTATTCCAACGCGATCACCGCGATATCGCGGGCCGCCAGGGGCGACGTGCGGTCGAACCCCGGGATCTCGGTGAAGCTGTCGGCGCTGCACCCGCGCTACGAGTACACCCACCGCGCGATCGTTGTGGATGAGCTGGTGCCGCGCGCGCTGAAGCTCGCGCAGCAGGCGGCGAAGGCGAACATCGGCTTCAACATCGACGCGGAGGAGCAGGACAGGCTCGACCTCTCGCTGGACGTCATCGAGGCGGTGCTGTCGGACCCGAGCCTCGAGGGCTGGGACGGCTTCGGCGTCGTCGTCCAAGCCTACGGTAGGCGGGCCGGTCCGGTCATCGAATTTCTCGGCGCTCTGGCCGATCGGCTCGACCGGCGGATCATGGTCCGGCTCGTCAAGGGCGCCTACTGGGACACCGAGGTCAAGCTGGCGCAGGAGATGGGGGTGAAGACTTTCCCGGTCTTCACGCGCAAGGCGAACACCGATGTCAGCTACATGGCGTGCGCGCGCATGCTGCTCGAACGGCGCGAAAGGATCTATCCGCAGTTCGCCACGCACAACGCCCACACCTGCGCAGCCGTCCTGCAGATGGCCGGCAACGACCGCGAGGGGTTCGAGTTCCAGCGACTTCACGGCATGGGCGAGGCGCTCCACGACATCGTCCGCAAGAAGAGCGGCGCGCGCTGCCGCATCTATGCGCCCGTGGGGGCGCATCGCGACCTGCTCGCCTACCTCGTGCGGCGGCTGCTGGAGAACGGCGCGAACAGCTCCTTCGTCAACCAGATCGTGGACGAGAGCATCCCGCCCGAGCGCGTGGCGCACGACCCGCTGGCGGATGTCGAGGCGTTCGGCCAGGTCGCCAACCCCTCGATCCGCTCGCCGCTGCAGCTCTTCGAACGTCGCCGGAACTCGAAAGGCTACCGCATCAACGAGCCAGCGTCGGTCCTGCCGCTCCTCGAAGCGCGCGAGGCGTTCGCGGACGCGACGTGGACCGCCCGGCCGATGATCGCCGGCGGCGGCGAGCCCGCCGGTCCGGCGCACGAAGTCCGATCGCCCAGCGATCGCGAGCGTGTGGTGGGTCACGTCCACGACGCGACGGCCGAGGAGGTCGAGGCCGCCGTGACGGCCGCGGAGGCGGGGTTCCGCGACTGGTCCGAGACCCCGGTGGCAGAACGCGCCGCGATCCTTCGACGCGCCTCCGACCTCTACGAGGAGAACATGGCCGAGCTCGTGGCGCTCGCGGCGCGGGAGGCGGGAAAGATCCTGCTCGACGGCATCGCCGAAGTGCGCGAGGCGGTCGACTTCATGCGCTACTACGCCGACGAGGCCGAGCGGCTGGAGGAGGAGGAGCCGGGCGCGGGACGCGGCGTCTTCGTCTGCATCTCGCCCTGGAACTTCCCGCTCGCGATCTTCTCGGGCCAGATCGCCGCGGCGCTGGCCGCGGGCAACGCCGTCGTCGCCAAGCCGGCCGAGCAGACGCCGCTGATCGCCGCGCGCGCCGTGGAACTGATGCGCGAGGCCGGCCTGCCCGAGGCGGCGCTCCAGCTCCTTCCCGGAGACGGGCCGACGGTGGGGGGGCCGCTGACGTCTGACCCGCGGATCGCCGGGGTCTGCTTTACCGGCTCGACCGAAGTCGCGCAGATCATCCACAAGGCGCTTGCCGCGAACGCCGGTCCGGACGCCGTCCTGATCGCCGAGACCGGCGGGTTGAACGCGATGATCGTCGACTCCACCGCGCTGACCGAGCAGGCGGTGCGCGACATCGTTGCCTCGTCCTTCCAGAGCGCCGGACAGCGCTGCTCGGCGCTCCGCATGCTCTACGTGCAGGAGGAGGCGCGCGAGCGGCTGCTCGAGATGCTCTACGGGGCGATGGACGCGCTCACGATCGGCGAGCCGTGGGACACCGCGACCGACGTCGCTCCGGTGATCGACGACGAGGCGCAGCACGGCATCTCGGCCTATGTCGAGGACATGCAGAAGGCGGGGAACGTCCTGAAGACGCTCGCTGCGCCGTCGTCGGGGTACTTCGTGGCTCCGGCCGTCGTGAAGGTCGGGGGTATCGCGGACCTCGAGCGCGAAATCTTCGGGCCGGTGCTCCACGTCGCCACGTTCAAGGCGCGCGACATCGACAGGGTCGTCGACGAGATCAACGCGCGCGGCTATGGCCTGACCTTCGGGCTGCACACGCGCATCGACGACCGGGTCCAGCAGATCGTCGAGCGCATCCGGGTCGGCAACTCGTACGTCAACCGCAACCAGATCGGCGCCATCGTCGGATCGCAGCCCTTCGGCGGAGAAGGGCTCTCCGGCACCGGCCCGAAGGCTGGTGGGCCGCTCTACGTCAACCGGTTCCGGCGGACCGAGCCGGTTGAGGCGCACCCGGCGCCGTCCGGCCCGACCGTGAACGCAGACGCGCTGCAGCGGGCGCTCGGGGCCCTCGACGCCCGCAACTGGGCGGCGCGGCCAGATCGGGTGGCGGTGCTGCGACGGGCGTTGGCGGGCCGCGGCGGGATCGTGCGCAAGGCCCTGCTGGCTGCGGCGACGTTCGACCCGGGGCCGTTCACGCTGCCCGGGCCGACCGGAGAGAGCAACCGTCTCAGCCTGCACCCGCGCGGCTCGGTGCTCTGCCTCGGGCCGACGATCGACCTCGCGCTCGCACAGGCGATCCAGGCGCTGGCAGCGGGCTGCGGCGTCGTGCTTGTGGTGCCCGGGGCCGAGGATGCGGTGCAGCCGCTTGCCGCCGCCGGAGCGCCGGTGGAGGCGCTGGACGGAGCGATCGAGGCGTCGACGCTGACAGGGCTGGAAGGGCTGGCGTCGGTCGCGGCCGCGGGACGCTCGGACTGGACCGCCGAACTGCGCCGCGCGCTCGCCGAGCGGCAGGGGCCCATCGTGCCAATTGAGACGCAGGTCATCGGGCCGTCCCGTTTCGTCATCGAGCGGCACCTCTGCATCGACACGACCGCCGCCGGCGGCAATGCCAGCCTGCTCGCCGCCGTCGCCTGACGACAGCGGAAGCGGCCGACAAAAAAAGGGGAGGGAGATCATGCAAACCGGGGTCTGGATCAGCCTGATCGTCTACTTCGTGGGGATGCTGGCCATCGGCGTCTATGCTTGGCGCAAGTCGACCGCCAACTCCGAGGAATACATGCTGGGAGGCCGGAACCTGCCGCCTGCGGTCGCGGCCCTGTCGGCGGGTGCATCGGACATGTCGGGCTGGCTTCTGCTCGGGTTGCCGGGCGCGCTCTACGCGGCGGGACTTGTCGAAGCCTGGATCGGCATCGGCCTCTTCATCGGCGCCCTCGTGAACTGGATCATCGTCGCGCCACGGCTGCGCGAACAGACCGAACGCTATGACAATTCGCTGACGATCCCGGAATTCCTGGCGAACCGCTTTCCCAGCCAGGCCACCACGCTGCGCATGACCTCGGCGATCATCATCGTGGTCTTCTTCGCCGTCTACACGGCCTCGGGCCTGGTGGCGGGCGGCAAGCTCTTCTCGACGGCCTTCGACGGCGGCTACCAGACCGGCGTCTGGCTGACGCTCGGGATCGTTCTTGCCTACACGGTCGTCGGCGGCTTTCTGGCCGTCTGCCTCACCGACTTCGTGCAGGGATGCATCATGATGCTCGCGCTCGTAGTCATGCCGCTCGTCGTGCTCTACGCGGGCGAGGGCGGAGGCTTCGCCCAGGCGGGCGAAACGCTGTCGGGCGTCGAGGGCTTCACGCTCTCCTGGTGGACGGGCGGAATGACCTTCATCGGCTGGCTATCGCTGATGGCCTGGGGCCTCGGCTACTTCGGTCAGCCTCACATCATCGTCCGGTTCATGGCGGTACGGAGCGTCAGGGAGGTCTCGACGGCACGCAACATCGCGATGGCGTGGATGGGCATCTCGCTGCTCGGTGCGATCGGCGTCGGCATCTTCGGCCGCGCCTATGTCGAGCGCAACGGGATCACGTTGGAGGATCCGGAGACCATCTTCATCCTGCTCGCCGAGACGCTCTTCCCGGCGCTGATCACCGGCTTCCTCTTCGCGGCGCTGCTGGCCGCGATCATGTCGACCGTGTCGAGCCAGCTTCTGGTCTCGTCCTCGTCGCTGGCCGAAGATTTCTACAAGCTCTTCGTCCACAAGCAGGCGAGCGACAAGACGATCGTGACCGTCGGACGCATCGCCGTCGTCGCCGTGGGCGCCGTGGCCGCATTGATCGCAGGCGACCCCGACAGCGAGGTCCTGGGGCTCGTCGCCAACGCCTGGGCCGGGTTCGGCGCCGCCTTCGGACCACTGATGATCCTGTCCCTGACCTGGCAGCGGATGACCGGCATCGGCGCTGTTGCGGGCCTCGTCGTCGGGGCGTTGACGGTGATCGTCTGGATCGCGCTCGGCTGGAACGGCAGCTTCCTCGGCGGGCCCGGCGTCTACGAGATGATTCCCGGCTTCATCCTGGCCATGGTCGCCATTTTCGCCGTCAGTCTCGCGACCGAGGCGAAGGGCGAGTTTCGCCCCAGCGCGTCTGCGTGAACCGGCGCCCCGCGGGGCGCTTCGGTGGTTTCGGCGGGCGCGGACGGCACTTACCTGTCCTTCAGCCGGGAAGCGGCCGCGTCGACGACGTCCATTCGGGCGAACGCTGCGGCAGGTGCGGGCTGCGGCGCCCGCCGAAGCCGCGATGAAACGCGCAGCAACGTCATGTTTCCCGGATCGCATGCGAACGGGTATCCTGATCGAGCTATGTCGGATTGGCACCCGCGAACTGGCAAGTGGAGGTGAATGACGATGAACGCTCTGGACAGGCCTTCCTCTCCGGCGCAGCGCGCGTATAGCCGGACCGAGTTGCTGAGCGACGCGGCTGTCCATGTCTCGGGCCTCGCGGCGGCGGCGGTTGCGGTGCCGACCCTCATCGCGCTGGCGCTCATCTGGAACGGCAGCGGCACCGTGGTCCTGAGCGTCTCGGTCTACGGCGCGTCGCTGCTCGCCATGCTGCTGTTCTCGGCGCTCTACAACATGGTGCCGCCGGGGAGCTGGACGGCGGTCCTGCGGCGGCTCGACCACTCGGCGATCTACTTCAAGATCGCCGGCACCTTCACGCCTTTCGCCGCCCTCTCCGGCGGTCCGGGCGGCACGGTGCTTGCCGGCTTGTGGGGCGCCGCGTTGGCCGGTACCGGCCTGCGCGTGTTCGCCCCGGAGCGGCTGAGATGGCTCGCTCTCGGGCTCTACCTCGCCATGGGCTGGGTCGGTGCCTTGGCCGGGGCCGCAATGTTCGCAAATCTTTCGGACGGCGTCTTTGGTCTGATGCTTGCCGGAGGCATCGTCTACACGGCCGGCTTCCCCGTCTACCTGGCCAAGAGCCTGCCGTTCCAGAACGCCATCTGGCACGTTTTCGTCCTTGCCGGCAGCGTCCTGTTCTTCACCGCCCTGGTCCTGCAACTGAGAGAGGCATCGCTTCCCGCGATGGCCTGATATCTCATGAGCGCGTCTGACGGACGTCGACTGGCAGATGCATTCGCTCAAGGCCGGGCGTGACGCCCCGCCAACTTCCCCTTGGCGGGCTCCAGACCCGGTCGCCGGTCAGACGGTTCGCGGCGCAAAGCTGTTCGCATCGGCCATCGACCACCAGCGCGCGAGGCTGGTGCTCTCCGGTGCGTCGATGAGGGCGCAGGGCTCGAGGAACTCGTACACCACGTCGGCCGAGCGGACCGTATTCTCGTCGGTCCGGATGCGCAGGTGGCGCGGCTCCAGCTCCGATGGATCATGCAGACCCGCGGCGCCCACATACTGCATCAGGGCCCGGACGGTGTTGCGGTGGAACTGGTAGGCGCGCGGCCCCTTGTCGGCAACCACGAGGCCCTTCTGCCGCAGCTTGTTCTGCGTCGCGACGCCTGTGGGGCAGCGGTCGGTGTGGCACTTCTTGGTCTGCACGCAGCCCGCCGAGAACATGAAGGCCCGCGCCGCATTGCACCAGTCGGCGCCGAGCGCGAGGTTGGCGGCCAGGCTATGCCCGTCATAGACCTTGCCCGACGCCACCAGCCTGACCTTGTCGCGCAGTCCGGTGCCCAGCAGGCAGTTGACCGCGAAGACCAGCCCCTCGCGCAGCGGCGTGCCCACATGGTCCGACAGCTCGGCGGGCGCCGCTCCGGTGCCGCCCTCGGCCCCGTCGATGACGATGAAGTCCGGGGTGATCCCGGTCTCGAGCATCGCCTTGGTGATCGCCAGAAACTCCCACCGGTGCCCGATGCAGAGCTTGAAGCCCACCGGCTTGCCGCCGCTCAGCTCGCGCAGCCGCGCCACGTACTCGAGCAGACCCACGGGTGTGTCGAAGGCCGAGTGCGAGGGTGGCGACTGAACGTCCTTGCCGACTGGCACGCCGCGCACCTCGGCGATCTCGGGCGTGACCTTGGCGCCGGGCAAGAGGCCGCCATGGCCGGGCTTGGCACCCTGGCTCAGCTTGATCTCGACCATCTTGACCCGATCGTCGGCGGCCTTGTCGGCGAACTTCTGCGGGTCGAACGTGCCCTGCTCGGTGCGGCAGCCGAAGTAGGCGGTTCCGATCTCCCACACGAGGTCGCCGCCATGCTTCAGGTGGTAGGGCGAGATCCCGCCCTCGCCGGTGTCCTGATAGAAGCCGCCCATCTTCGCGCCGAGGTTCAGCGCCTCGATGGCCCGTGCGCTCAGCGAGCCGAAGCTCATCGCCGAGATGTTGAGGACGGAGGCGTCGTAGGGCCGCGTGCAGCTATCGCCGCCGACCCTGACGCGGGCGGTGTCGCCCAGGTGCTTGGCCTGGATCGAGTGGTTGATCCACTCGTAGCGCGGCGAGTGCAGGTCCATCTCGGTGCCGAACGCCTCGGCGCTCTCGACGTCCTTGGCGCGGCGGTAGACGAGCGCGCGCTGGTTGTGGGTGAACGGCCGCCCCTCGTGGTCGCTGTCGAAGAGGTACTCGCGCAGGAATGGCCGCAGCCATTCGAAGAACCAGCGGACGTGGGCGCTTACCGGGTAGAGCCGCAGCAGGGTGTGCTGGCTCTGGCGCATGTCCCAGGCGCCGAGGACGACGAGCGGCGCGAGAAGGAGAAGGAGCCACAGCCATGCCGGGCTCCAGGCCACGGCCGCGATCAGGACAAGGACGGCGGCGGCGACGATCAGGGCGTAGGGGACGTAGCGGTGCATGGGCTCCCGAGGCTGAGGCGGCGGCGGGTCCAGCTTGCAGGCGCCGGACAGGGAGAACAACATCTCGGCACGTCGGACGTTCCGCGCAGCCGCCGACGTCTTTTCGAAAGGCTGTGGCCGAGCGCCATCGAGGCACGGACACGTCCGGGGCTATCCGGTCTCGCCGCGGCCGAGGCCCTCGGCGCACCTGAGCGACGGCAGTGGCGCGCCCATCAGGTTGTCATGGAAGCCTCTTCTCCAAGCCATTGTTCCCACGCGATGAGCGTATCTCGGCAGGAGCCGCCCCAAAGGGGGGCGCCCTGGGCCGCACCGGTGCGGCACGGCAGGCCGCGACGCCCCGACATCACGGGGAACTGCGGCGCATCTTCGCCGCGTCGCTCTCAGCAGTTGTTCCGCCTGCGACGCGGTAGACCGCTGCCCCGGGGGACGCCGGCTCAGCGGCGTGCAGGCGGTGCGGCCGGCCTACAGCCGGACGCTTTCGCGCTCGGGGGAGGATGCCGCCCGGTGGCCGGGAGCCACCTCGTTCAGGCTCAGACGCGGCGGCGGGTCGCCGATCGGCCGGATCGGCGTGCCGAGGGTCGCTTCGGCCTCGTCGCGCGGGGGGCGCCGGCGGAACGGGTCGGGGACCGGCACGGCCGATAGCAGGCGCCGCGTGTAGGGGTGGCGCGCGTCGTGCAGCACCGCGTCCCGCTCTCCCTCCTCGACGACCTGGCCCAGCCGCATGACCATGACCCGGTCGGCCATCTGCTCGATCACCGCCATGTCGTGGCTGATGAAGAGATACGACAGCCCGTCCTGCTCCTGGAGCTCCTGCAGCAGATCGAGGACCTGCGCCTGCACCGACACGTCGAGCGCCGAGACGCTCTCGTCCGCGACGATGACCTTGGGCGACAGGCCGAGCGCGCGCGCGATGCAGACCCGCTGCCGCTGACCGCCCGAGAATTCGTGCGGGTAGCGGTCCATCATCTCGGGCGAGAGACCGACGCGCCGGAAGAGGTAGGCCACCCGGTCGTCCAGCTCGGAGCCGCGGGCCAGGCCATGCACCACCATCGGCTCGGCCACCTGGTCGCGCACGGTCATGCGCGCGTCGAGCGAGGCGCCGGGGTCCTGGAACACCATCTGGATGTCGCGCAGCACCGGCTTCAGCGCCCCGCGTGTCAGCCCACGCGTCTGCCGCCCGGCGACGCGGATGCTGCCCGCCCACGGCACCAGGCCCAGAAGCGCCTTGCCGATGGTCGACTTGCCGCAGCCCGACTCGCCCACCAGCGCCAGCGTCTCGCCCGCGCGGATGTCGAAGCTCACGCCCTCGACCGCGTGCACCCGCGCCACCGGGCGGTTGAGGATGCCGCCGGTGATGTCGAAGCGGACGCTAAGGTCGTCGACCTCGAGGACCTTGTCCCCCAGGCCCCGCCCGGGACGGGGAGGGGCCGTTCCAAGCCGCGGCACGGCGGCCAGCAGCTCTCGGGCATAGTCGCTCTTCTGTTCCGAGAAGAGTTCCCTGACCGGCGCCGCCTCGACCTCGCGGCCGTGGCGCAGCACGATCACGCGGTCCGCCATCTCGGCGACGACGCCCATGTCGTGGGTGATCATCAACACGGTCGTGCCGTGCTCCTGCTGGAGCAGCCGGATCAGGTCGAGGATCTCGGCCTGGACGGTGACGTCGAGCGCGGTGGTCGGTTCGTCGGCAATCAGTACCTCGGGCTCACAGGCGAGCGCGATGGCGATCATCACCCGCTGGCGCATTCCGCCCGACAGCTCGTGCGGATACTGCTTCAGCCGTCGCTCGGGCTCGGTCAGCCGCACGTCCTTCAGGAGCGCCAGCGCCCGCCTCGGCGCCTCGGCGCGGGTGCAGGTGTCGTGTTCCAAGAGGACCTCGGTCAGCTGCTGCTGCACCGTCATCAGCGGGTTGAGCGAGGTCATCGGCTCCTGAAAGATCATCGCGACCCGGCTCGAGCGGACGTCGCGGTAGCCGGCTTCGGCCATCGTGGTCAGTTCGGTCTCGCCCAGCCGGATCGACCCGCCGGCGATGCGCGCCATCGGCTTGGGCAGAAGCCCCATGATCGCCAGCGCCGTCATCGACTTGCCCGATCCGCTCTCGCCGGCAAGGCACAGCGTCTCGCCCGCCAGCAGGTCGAAGGAGAGACCGTCGAGGACCGTCCGCGCGCCCTCGGGCGTGGCGACCTGGACCTTGAGGTCGCGCACGCGAAGGACAGGGCGCACGTCGCCCTGTCCGTTGATATCGGCCGCAGCCGTCATTCGAAGACCGTGCGGGGGAAGTAGAACGAGACGACCCAGTTCGGCATGTCCACGATCTCGGAGATGCGCAGGTCGCCGCAGACCGAGCACAGCAGGTAGGCGTCCTCGGCCGCCAGGCCGTGCTGCTTGCCCAGCAGGTCGATCATCGCCGAGAGCGCGTCGCGCGCGCCGGACATGAGGTCCGGCCCGACGCCCGTCGTCACCTCGTATCCCTTGGCGTCGAGGTGCCGCGTCACCGGCCCAGGCGTGGTGAAGCGCGGGAAGGCCAGTTTCTCCTGCTTGATGAGGTCGAACTTCAGGTCGACGTTCATCGGGCTCTCGATCGCGGTGCCGCAGACCTCGCCGTCGCCCTGCGCGGCATGAGTGTCGCCCACCGAGAAGAGCGCGCCCGCCACTTCGACCGGCAGGTAGAGCGTGGTGCCCGCCGCCAGGTCGCGGATGTCGAGGTTGCCGCCCATCCGCCGCGGCGGGACGACCGAGTGCAGGCCCGCCTCGGCCGGGGCCAGCCCGATCGTGCCCGCGAAGGGCTTGAGCGGCACCCGCGCGATATCCGAGAAGACCGACGGCGCCAGCGTCTCGGGTTCATAGCTCCACACCTTCAGGTGCGGGTCCTTGAACTGCTCGGCCAGCAGGCCGAAGCCGGGGATGTTGGCGGTCCAGCCGAAGCCCGACGGGTGGAAGGCCTGGATCTCGACCTTCAGCACGTCACCCGGCTCGGCTCCGTCGACGTAGATCGGGCCGGTGACGGGGTTGATCTTCGCGAAGTCGAGGCCGGGCACGTCGGCCGTCGTGCTCTCGGGCGTCAGCTGTCCGCCCGAGCTGTCGAGGCATTCGAAATGGACGCTTTCGCCCGGTGCCACCGTCTCGACGGGCGGGATCGAATGATCCCACCCGAAGTGATGGTGCGCCCCGTGAATGGTGTAGTCACAGTGCTTGCACATGGGTTACTCGGCCTCGCTCGACCAGACGTAGTCGTAGTTCACCGGGATGTGCACCGGATCGGCGAACAGGCTGTCGTCGCCCCGCATCTTGTCCGAGACCAGCGTGAAACGCTGCTCGTTGAAGATCGGCACCCAGGGCGCGTCCTCCATGATGTCGAGGTAGATCTGCCGCCACGCGTCGATCCGCGCGTCGGCCTGGTCCGGCCCGGTCATCGAGTCGGCCTCGGCCGCGCGGGCGTCGAGCTCCTCGTTGCAGTACCAGGCCCAGTTCCAGCCGCCCTTCACCGCGCCGCCGCAGCCCAGGATCGGGCCGTAGAAGTTCGACGGATCGGGGAAGTCGGCGATCCAGGCCATGCCGCCCGACCAGATCATCGGCGCCTGGTCCGGCTCGCCGCCCGCCGCGATGACGTTCGACTGGGCGAGCGAGCGGATCTCGGCATCGATGCCGATCGCCGCCAGGTCCTGCTGGATCGCCTGCGCGATGCGCGGGTTGGGGTCCACGTTCATCACGTAGAGCTCGGTCGAGAAGCCATCGGGATAGCCGGCCTCCGCCAGCTTCTGCTTGGCCGCCTCGGGGTCGAAGGCATACCCCTCGTAATCCTCGGCATAGCCCGGCATGGTCGGCGGCAATGGCTGGTTCGCCGGCACCGCGCGACCGTTGACGATGCGCACGATGCGATCCTTGTTGATCGCCATGTTCACCGCCTGGCGCACGGCCTTGTCGTCGAACGGCTCCATCTGCGTGTTCATGGTGACGTAGCCGGTGTGTAGCTGGCCGCCCTCGACCACCTGCTCTGCCTGGGCGGGGTCGTTCATCACCTGCAGGAACTGCGCCGGCGGGATGCCGTCGCCCGGCACGTCGGCCTGGCCCTGCTGGAGCCGCAACAGCGCCACCGTCGGCTCGAGTCCGATCTGGAACGTGATCCGGTCGAGCTTGGGCACACCCTCGCGGTGGTAATCCTCGAACCGCTCGAAGACGAGCTGCTGGCCGGGCGTCCATTCGGCCAGCTTGTAGGCGCCCGAGCCCACCGGCTCGCGCCCGAAATCCTCGCCCGAGGCCTCCACCGCCTCCTGCGGCACGACCGAGGCGAAGTTCAGCGCCATGATGTGGCCGAAGGTCGCGTCGGGACGGTTCAGCGTGATCTCGACGGTCTTGTCGTCGACCACCTTCACCCCCGACAGCCCGTCGCCCTCACCGGCGTTCCAGCTCTCGAAGCCCTCGATCATGTTGAAGAAGCCGGCGCCGGGGCTGCGTGTTTCGGGGTTCGTCACCCGGTCGAGCGAGTACTTCACGTCCTCGGCGGTGATCTCGCGGCCGTTGTGGAACTTGATGCCGTCCTTCAGCGTGAAGGTGTGCACCAGGCCGTCGTCCGAGATGTCGTGGTTCTCGGCCAGCTCGAGCCGCAGGTTCGTGGTGCCCGGTTCGTAGCCCATCAGCCCGTCGAACAGCGACTTGATCATCGACCAGTTCTGCCAGTCGTAGCCGATCGCCGGGTCGAGCGTGGCCACGTCGTCCTGATAGGTGACGATCATCGACCCGCCTTGGGGCGCGTCCTCGTCCACCTGCGCCAGCGCGCCGGTGGCGGCGAGCGCGACGCCCGCGATCCCTGCATAGAGTAGCTTCTTCATGCTGTGACTCCCTCTGTTGTTCATTTGGTCTTGATGCGCGGATCGATCAGCGGCGCGACGAGGTCGGCCAGCAGGTTGCCCAGAACGATCGCCGTGGCCGAAACCATGGTCACGCCCATGATCACGGGGATGTCCACGCGCTGGATCGCCTGCCAGGCAAGCTGCCCGATCCCGGGCCAGCCGAAGACGCTTTCGACCACGACGATGCCGGACATGAACAGGCCGATGTCGATCCCGATCATGGCGATGATCGGCAGGATCGCGTTCGGCATGACGTGGCGCAGGACGATGCGGGCCTTCGACAGCCCCTTGGCGCGCGCCGTGCGCACGAAGTCCTGCGCCAGCACGTCGATCATCGACGACCGCATCATCCGGCTGTACCAGCCTGCGCCCAGGAACCCGAGCGTGACCGACGGCAGCACCAGGTGCGCGAAGGTGCCGTAGCCGCCGATGGGGAACCAGCCCAGCTTCACCGCGAAGACGTAGAGCAGCAGGATGCCGATCACGAACTGCGGTGCCGAGATCGAGACGAAGCTGAAGATCATCAGCGAATGGTCGGCCAGCCGGTTGCGCCGCAACGCCGCCACCACGCCGATGGTCAGCCCCATGATCAGCTCGGTCACGATGGCGGACACCATCAGCAGCAGGCTGGCCGGCAGACGCGAGGCAATCAGCTCGGACACTTCGGCGCGCTGCAGATAGCTGCGCCCCATGTCGCCCTGCGCCAGGTTGCCAAGATAGCGGGCGTACTGGACGAAGAACGGGTCGTTCAGCCCCAGCTGGTCGCGGATGTTCTGCACCGTCTCGGCGGTCGCCGAGCGGCCGGCGATCTGCCGCGCCGGGTCGGCGGGCACGAGGTAGAGCAGCACGAAGGTCACCAGCGTGATGCCCAGAAGGATCACCGCGCTCTCGAACAGGCGCCTCAGGATGTAGCCGCTCATCAGTGGCGCCCCTTCAGCGTCGGGTCGAGGATGTCGCGCAGCGCATCGCCCACCAGGTTGAACGCCAGCGCCAGGAACACGATCGCCGCACCGGGGAAGAACACCAGCCAGGGCGCGGTGCTGAAATAGGTCTGGTTCTCGAAGATGATGTTGCCCCAAGACGGTGTCGGCGGCTGAACGCCCACGCCCAGGTAGGACAGCGTCGCCTCGAGCAGGACGGTGGTCGAGATGCCCAGCGTGCCGAAGACCACGATCGACGACAGCAGGTGTGGCAAGAGGTGCGCGCCCAGCACCCGGAACGTGCCCGATCCGATCGAGCGCTGGACCTGGATGAAGTCCCGCTCGGCCAGCGACCGCGTCTCGGTGTAGATGACGCGCGCCATCTGCACCCAGTTCACCATCGCGATCACCAGCGCCACGATCAGCAGCGAGGGCTGGAAGATGGCAGCCAGCACGATCGCCAGCAGCAGCGCCGGAAAGGCCATCATCAGGTCGGTGAAGCGCATCAGGATCGCGCCGATCCAGCCGCCGAAATAGCCCGCCGTGATGCCGACGCCGGCGCCCAGGATCACCGCGATGCCGTTGGCCAGCACGCCGATGATCAGCGACGTGCGCGTCCCCAGGATCAGCCGCGAGGCAAGGTCGCGGCCAAGAAGGTCGGTGCCCAGCGGAAAGTCTCCGCCCGGCGGCAGCGGCGCGCCGGCCAGCGTCAGTCCGTCGAAGCTCTGCTCGAACGGGTCGTGCGGCATCAGCCACGGCGCGAAGACGGCGAGGATCACCATGATCGCGATGACGATCATCCCGAACGCGGCGCGCGGCCGGCGCATCAGTTCGGCCACCACGTCGCCCAGCCGGCGCACCCGGCCCCGCCGGGTGGCTGCTGCTGCGTCGGTCGCGCTCATCGCAGGCCCTTCCGCCGCGCCGGCTGTTCGGCGAGATAGCGTTCGGCGGCGTCCTCGAGCGGGATCCGCTCGACCATGGCGAAGGCGCGGAGCTGCTTGAGCGCCACCGCCTCGTCCACGCCCCGTTCGTCCATCAGCGCCAGCACGGCCCGGATCAGGTCCAGCCGCTGCCCCGCCCGTCGCGCCGTCTCGGCCTCGCGACGGCGGGTCTCGAGCTTCTCCTGGAACCGCGCATGCGCGATCACCAGCGCGGAATAGAGGTTCGCGGCCGCGGTCAGGGGCAAAAAGGCATCGATGCCGCGCTCCAGCGCCCAGGCCAGCCGCCCCGGGCTTTCGGAGCCGACCAGCCCGATGGCCGGCATCGGCGCCTGACCCTGCGGCCACGGGAACTGCGCGTCATGGGCCTGGTCCACGTCGAGGATCAGGAAGTCGGCCGTGGCGTCGGCAGGCTCGAGGGCCTCGAGCCGCGCCTCCACGCGCAGCCCCAGCGCGTCGAGCCGTCCCGCCAGGCGCGTGCAGACGTCGCGCGAGCGGTGCAGCACCACGGCGCGCTGGCCCGGGAAGTGGTGGACGAGATGGCGGCTCATTGCACGATCCTCAGAGCAGGTCGGGGGGCGGCGTGGCCGGCCGCCTCGATACGGGTGAGATACGGGTCGGCAGGCTCGGGCGCCGGCGCCGACCGGATGAGGTGAAAGCGCCCCTCGCGGGCACACGCCAGGTGGGGCGTGAGCGCGGCGTGCCGCGTCACCGCGTCGATGCCGACGGGCCCCAGGACGGTCGGGTTCTCGCCGGCGCAGGCGGCGCGGAACACCGCCTTCGGCGCGTCGCTTCCCGCCGCCTTGACCGCGGCGGCAAGGATCTGCACCGCCGCATAGGACGTCGCGAAGAAGGCCGAAAGCCGGGTCCCGCCCGCCGCCGCGGCCCGGGCGCGGGTCGTGGTGTCGGCCAGCGGCTCGAAGAAGCTGCCGGCCGAAAGCATTCCGTCCGCCGCCGGCCCCAGCGCGTCCAGATCGGCCTCGGTCTGGTTGCAGCTGACCACCAGGGGCGCCACGGCGCTGCGGGCCAGCGCCTGCATGAACGTCACGTTCGAGGGCCCGATCAGGCTGTTGACGATCACGTCGGGCGCGCTCGCCCCGATCTCGTCCAGCGCCAGCGCGCAATCGTCCTCGCCGAGCGGGACGTAGCGCTCGCCCACCACGTCGATGCCGTGTCCCGCCAGCCGCTCGCGCGCCAGCCGCAGCGTTTCCCAGCCCCAGACGTAGTTCGAGCCGATCAGGTAGGCACGCCGCGCGTCACGCCGTGCGACCTCCTCGATCAGCGGCACCATGTGGTGGTTCGGCGCCGCGCCCAGATAGACCACATGGTCGCTGGTCTCGAACCCCTCGTAGGGGCAGGGGTACCACAGAAGCGCCCCGTGTCGCTCGAGCACCGGAATCATGTCCTTGCGGCTCCACGAGGTGATGGCGCCGACCACGTGCCGGACACTGCCACCCGACAGGACCTCGTCGGTCAGCTGTTCGTAGGCCGCGGGCCGGCCGCCCGGGTCGCGGTGCGCGGGGCGGATGTCTGCCTCGCCCGCGGCGCGCAGATCCTCGATCGCCATCATCGCGCCGGCCAGCGCGCTCTCGCCGAGAGAGGCGTAGGGACCGGTGGTCGAAAAGATCAGACCGAGATCGAAGCGAAGCATGAAGCCCATGAAATAAAAAACCCCGCCCCCTGGGATAGGGGAAGCGGGGCGCGATTGCCGCAGGACCGGACCGGTCCCAGTTCGTCCCGTTGTAGCAGGACGGCCCCGGATGTCGAGGGCGTGGACAAAGAAGTTGTGCGGAAGGCCAGCGCGGGGCGACCGCTTCGGCGCCCACAGGGGGTTTCAGGACATTAAAGTTCGCGCCACGCGCGCGCCAGGTCGGGCGCCCTCTTCACGATGCAGCCCTTCGTCGCTGCGGACCTGCCGCGTCGGTTGCGGCGTTCCGGCGCCTTCGGCCGGTCGCGCAGCAAGCCGGACACGAAAAGGGCCGGCGCTGGGCCGGCCCTTCCGCTGTCTTGCTGCCCTCTGGGCTCACTCGCGATTGCCGAGGAACTGAAGCAGGAACATGAACATGTTGATGAAGTCGAGATAGAGGCTCAGCGCTCCCATGATCGCCGACTTGCCCAGCCATTCGCCGTCGGCCACCTGGGCGTGCTGGAGGTAGTCGGTCTTGATCCGCTGGGTGTCGTAGGCGGTCAGGCCCGCGAAGATCAGCACCCCGATCGCCGAGATCGCCAGCATCACCGCCGGGTTCTGCAGGAAGATGTTGACGATCATCGCCACGATCAGGCCGATCACGCCCATGATCAGGAACGCGCCCCAGCCCGAGATGTCGCGCTTGGTCGTGTACCCGTAGAGGCTGAGGCCGGCGAACGCGATCGCGGTCACGAAGAACGTCTGCACGATCGAGAAACCGGTGAAGACCAGGAAGATCGAGCTGATCGACAGGCCCATCACCGCCGCGAAGGCGTAAAAGACCGTCTGCAGCGTGGCGGCCGACATGCGGTTGATGCCCGCGCTCATGCCGAACACGAAGGCCAGCGGCGCGAACATGATCAGCCATTTCAGCGGCGAGGCATAGATCGCGGCGCCGAAGCTGGTCAGGTACTTGTCCGTGCCGATCTGCGCCGCGGCAAGCGACGGGTCGGTCGTGGTCGCCAGGCCCGAGATGGCCCACGCCGCGAGCGCCGTGATCAGCATGCCCACCGACATGGTGCCGTAGACCTTGTTCATGTGGGCCCGAAGGCCCGCGTCGATCTGGGCAGTGCGGGCACCCACACCCGCCCGGATCGTCTGATATTCTGCCATGTGTCGCCTCCAGAGCTTGTTCTCGGCGGCACGCGTCGCGCGGGTCCGCTCCTCAGGTCGAATCCGGAAGGTCTTCCGGACTTCTCGCACCTCGATCGCGACCGGCCGGTCGCCGGCCGGCCGGTGTGGGTCTTGCCGCAACCGATCCCTTTCTCCGCTCGTCGTGATCACCTAGACCTGGCCCCGAGGTGCGACAGGCTAGCCTTCGCCGACCCCTCGGGCCACTCCGGCCCGCCCGGGCCGCTTACATTTCGCGCCATGAGTTCGTCGGCAACCAGGACATGCGGGTGCGGAGAGGACGGCGCCTGATGTGGAACGGCCAGCGCGTTTCGGTTGTTCTGATGACGTATGCCGAGCGCGATTCGATTCGCTCGGTGATCGAGGGCTTCTACGAGACCGGCGTCGTCGACGAGGTCCTGGTGGTCAACAACAACGCCCAGGCCGGGACGGTCGAGGAGGTCGAGCAGACTCCCGCCCGCCAGGTGTTCGAGCCTCAGCAGGGCTACGGACACGCGAGCCGGCGCGGGCTCCACGAAGCGGAGGGCGACCTGATCGTGCTCGCCGAGCCCGACGGGACGTTCCTGCCATCGGACATCCTCAAGCTGCTCGTCTTCAGCGAGCACTGCGACGCCGTCTTCGGGACGCGCACGACTCGCGAGCTGATCTGGCACGGCGCGAACATGGAGTGGTTCCTGCGCTGGGGGAACTGGGCCGTGGCGAAGCTGATCGAGGCTCTGTTCAACACGAGCCACCTCAGCGACGTCGGCTGCACATACCGCCTCTTCAGGAGGGATCTCGCCCTCAAGGTCGCGGAGCAGATGCGGATCGGCGGCAATCACGCCGGACCCGAGATGATGCTCCTTGCGGTGACCTCCGGGGCGCGCTTCGTCGAGATCCCGGTCAACTACCTGCCCCGGGTCGGGACCTCGTCGGCCACCGGCAAGCCGCTGACGGCGATCTGGATCGGGATCCGCATGATCGCCTTGATTCTCCGGTTCCGGTCGAGGGCGCCCCGGCGGCTGCAGCGGCCGGAGCGGCTCGGGATCGACGGCGTCGAGCGCGGGCCGCAGCCGTGACCAAGGAGACCTTCGACCGGATCGCCGACGAGTACGACGAGTCGCTGCCGCCCCACGTCGTGGAGCACTACCTCGACAAGCGGGTGGCCTTCGTGCGTGGCCACTGTCCGCCGGGGCCCGCCCTCGACGTGGGCTGCGGCACGGGCGTCCTCGCCGAGAGGCTGGCGCAGGCCGGGTACGGGATGACCGGGGTCGACCCTTCCCAGGGGATGCTCGACGTGCTGACGGCACGCGCCCCGATGGTCACCGCGGTTCGCGGAAGCGGGACCGCTCTGCCGTTCGACGACGACTCCTTCGAGCTCGTCCTCAGCGTGGCCACGCTCCACCACATCGCCGATCCGGACGCGGTGCGCAAGACCCTGCACGAGATGGTGCGGGTCGCCCGGCCTGGCGGCCGGGTGCTGATCTGGGACCACAACGGCCGCAACCCCTACTGGCGGCTGATCATGTCCCGGGTCCCCCAGGACGACGGCTCGGAGCGCCTCGTTCCCGAGCCGGAGATCATCCGGGGGCTCCAGGAAGCCGGCGCCGAGATCATGCTCTCCCGCCGGCTGGGGCTCGTCGCCGACCTGACCCCCCGCAGATCTGATGGGAGCCGCCGCGGGAGCCGAGCGGCTGGTCGAGCGCACTCCCGGCCTGCGAAGCCTCTGCGCGCACAACGTGGTGCTGGCCCGCGCCTGAGTACCGTCCAGGCATGCAAGGGAAGCCTCCACCCGGGACGACCCCTCGCTATGGGCGCTCGGCGTTCCAGCTGAGCGCGGCACTGGGTCTGACCGGCGCCCTCACCTACGTCTTCTTCGGGCTCGCATCGCACAGCCTGAGCGCGGACGACTACGGCGACATCGTCATTCTCTGGACGGCGGTCTTCCTGGTCGCCGCGACGCTGTTCCGCCCGATCGAGCACCTGCTGGCCCGCACGCTCGCGGAGCACCACGGGGCCGGCGAGCCAGACGCCGGCGCATTCCGCACCGCCGTGATCATCCAGCTCGGGCTGTGCTGCGTCGCCGTCCTCGCCGTCCTCGCGGCCAAGGAGCCGATCCAGGACGAGCTCTTCGCCAACGAGCCCGGGCTGTTCTGGGCGATGCTGGGGGCGCTGGCCGGCTACTCGTTCGCCTACTTCGCGCGCGGCCTGCTCGCGGGACGCGGCCAGTTCCCGCTGTATGCCGCCCTGCTGCTCATCGAGGTGACCATCCGCCTCGCGCCGGTGGTGCTCGTGACCGCGGGGATCCTCTCCGGGATCCTGCCGATCGCCATCGGGATCGCGCTGGCTCCGCTCGCCGGGCTGGTCGTGGTCCCCGTCAGCCTCATCCGCGCCCGAGCGATCGGGCGCGCGGGAGACCACCGAGGCCGTCGCTCCGGAGCTGACGCTCGGAAGCGGCGGCGTATTCACCGCCGCCGTGCTGGTGATGATGCTGAGCGAGCAGGTCCTGATCAACTCAGGCGTCCTGTTCGTCCGCGGCGCCGAGGGCGCCGCCGCCGCGGGCTTCATCTTCAACGTGCTGATGGTGGCGAGGGCGCCGCTGGTGCTCTTCCAGGCGGTCGCGGCGAGCCTGCTTCCCCACCTCGCCCGGCTTCGGGCCCGCGGCGACGAGGCGAGCGCGCAGGAGTTCCGCACCGCGCTGAGCACCACCGTGATGGGCGTGGCGGCATTCGCGGCCGCGACGCTCGTCGGGGTGCTGGCCGTGGGACCGCAGGTGATGCAACTGGCCTTCGGCGACAAGTTCAGCTACGACCGGCTGGATCTCGCGATCGTCGCCGTCGGCATGGGCCTGTACCTGACGACGGTCTCCCTGAACCAGGCGGTGCTCGCCGAGGGCCGGGCTTCCCGCGCCGCGCTGCCATGGCTGGGAAGCGCGCTGTTGTTCGCCGCGCTGAACGTCTGGCAGCCGCTCAGCGCGACCCGAACGGTCGAGGTGGCGTTCACCGTCTGCGCGGGCGTTCTCGCCGCGAGCCTCTACGTCGTCTACGCCGCGGCCCGGCGCCCGTCGGACGAAGCGCTGCTGCCCAGCTCGAGCGCCGAGGTCGAGGCGAAGCTCGCCACCCTCGACGAGGTCGGCTGAGGGCTCAATCCGGACGGATCCTCGCCGGCGCGCCCACCGCGGTCGAGCCCGCGGGGACGTCGCCGACGACGACCGCGTTCGCACCGACGGTCGCGCCCTCCCCGACTCGCACCGGCCCGATCACCTTCGCGCCGGTTCCGATCTGCGCCCCGCGCTCGATGGTCGGGCCCTGCAGCACGCCCGCCCGCAGGCCGATCGTCACCCAAGGCGCAATCGTCACCCCCGAGCCGATCTCGACGATCCCGTCGAGCACCACCTGCCCATGGATCAGGTACACGCCCGGCTCGACGATGACCGGGTCGCCGATCGACACTCCGGCGAGGGCCATCGCCAGACGGTGGGCCAGGCGCGGCAACAGCGGCACCCCGCGCGCCTGAAGGCTCGCCTTGGCCCGGTAGAGCAGCTGTGCCAGGAAGGCGTCGCTGACGACGCAGAGACGGACGACCTGCGTCACGAGCATCGAGCCGGCCATGAAACTCGGCTCGCTGCCCCCGGTACCCGGCGGTCACGCGAGCATCGGCCAGCACTGCCTCGATGAACCCCGGGAACCTCTCCCGGATGCCGCTCATCAGCTCATCTCGGTCTGCCCCAGCGGCCTCCACGACGGCACGAGCCTACCGCTGCCCGCTGTGTACATTGGCGCCGGTGAGCAAGGACTGGGCCGCGCGCCTGAACGATCCTCCGGACGGCGGGACTTCCCTGACGAACGTCAGGGAGCTGCTGTTCGGCTGCCTCGACGCGATCCATGCGCGGCTCGGTCCTGGAGATCGGCGCGTACGAGGGCGATCTGACCATGGAGCTGATCGCCTGGGCGAAGGAAAGCGGGGCCGAGATCGCCACCGTCGACCCCGAGCCGCCGGCCAAGCTGCTCGAGCGCAGCCGCCGGCATCCGGAGCTGCTCCTTCACCGCGCGACGAGTCATGAGGTGCTGGCCGGCCTCGATGCCCTGCCGGACGCCGTGATCATCGACGGGGACCACAACTACTTCACTCTGAGCGAGGAGCTCCGCCTGATCGCCGAGCTCGCCGGGGATCGACCGCTGCCGCTGGTCATGTTCCACGACGTCTGCTGGCCGCACGCCCGCCGGGACACCTACTACGACGCCGACCGCGTCCCCGAGGACAAGCGCCCCCCGATCGGCGAGGACGTCGGCGTCTCGCCGGGCGATCCCGGCACTGATCCGCTCGGCCTGACGCTTTCCCTGGGCCGCGCTGCGCGAGGGAGGACCCCGCAACGGCACCCTGACCGCGATCGAGGACTTCATGGAGCCCCGGGAGGGCCTGCGCTTGGCGATCGTGCCGGCGTTCTTCGGATTCGGCGCCCTCTGGCCGCAGGACATCCAGGGCGCCGACAGCCTCGTGGAGCTGCTCATGCCCCTCGACCGCCATCCCGTGCTCGAGCGGCTCGAGAGAAACCGGGTCGAGCACCTGCTCCACGGTCACGCGATGCGGATGCGGGTCTTCGAGCTCGAGGACCGGCTCCGCCAACAGGAGGACCTGCTGCGGCAGATGCTCGACTCCCGAGCGTTCACGATCGCCGAGTACGTCTCTCGCGCCTATCAGCGCGGGGAGCCGATGTTCTCGCGCGAACGATTGCGACGAGCGCTCGACGACCAGCCGTGACGGCGCGGCGAGGCCGCGCTCAGTCGGCCGAATAGCCCAGTTCGAGCAGCGTGTCCTCGAGGATCTCGTTCAGCTCCGCCTGCTCCGTTGCCGAAAGGTGCTCGCGCCAGCCGGCCGGAGCTCCTGATCGGATGAACGTCCCACGGCTCTTGTTGGGGACCTGATCGGGCGTGCTGCGCGCCGCCAGCTCGACCATCGGGCCAGGATCGAGCTCCAGCCAATCCGCGACGGTCTCGATGAGCGTCACCGGGTCCTGGCGAAGGTCCTCATAGCGAACGAACATCCTCAGCTCTTCGGGATGGCTCTCGAACGCCGTCCGAGCCGCCTCCATCCTCCATCGCCAGAGATAGGCCTGCGAACGGAGTGCACGGGAGCGTTCCATCGACCGATAGCCGCTCAGCAAGCCGATCAGCCAACCGTCCCGTCGCACCGCGTCCAGCATGGAATCGACCACGTCCCGCCCATCGCGAGCCAGGAAGATCAGGCGACTCTGGGGAAACAGCGACATCAGGAGCTCAGCCGATTGCGATCCGTGCGGCTCCTTGATGACGGCGTACCGCCCGTCGCCAAGCTGCGAGGCGAATCGCGCCAGGATCAGCGTCCGGAGCTTGGGTCGCCAGACCGGCTCGGAGGCGGCTGAGAAGAAGTAGTCGGGGTCGTCGCGGCGAAACTGGTCGAACCGATACACGGGAGGATCGCCAAGTGGCTCGATCGGGAGCGCATCCTCGAGGGTCACCCCCAGATGCAGGCCGATCAGGGGCTCGTTGAGCTGGACCACCTCGCCGCCGGCGCCGAGGAGCGCCATGAGCCAGGTGCTGCCCGACCGTGGCGAGCCCAGTATCCAGACGAGCCGCCTCTCGATCTCTTCTTCTGAGTCCACCGGAGCGCCCAGGACCCTAGATCAGTCGCCCGCAGGCGGAGCGAGGACGTCGACGGTCACAAGCCCGAATCCCTCGAAGCGCCGGGTCTGCAGCAGCCGCCATCCCGGAAGCATGACCGTGCGGGAGCGAGCCCCGGCTGCGCCGATGAAGACATTCGCCCCGGAGAGCTTGATCGCAAGCCCGCCGCGGGTCGTCTGCACGGCTTCACGAGGCCCCACGAGGAAGATGCGATGGCCGTCGGCGTCACGCACTGCCCGCTCGAGGATCGGCGCCGGCGGCGGATAGGCGGTGAGGAACGGCGGCGGACCGGTCGGCTGGTAGAGGTTGACAAGCGAATCCCCATCGGACAGCCACGCGCCGATTGGGGTGGTGGGCACGGGTGAAAGCTGTGTCGAGAGCATGTCCACGACGACGTCACCCCGCTCGGCGTCATGGTCGATGAAGTGCGCGGCGTCCCGGAAATCGATCGTGGAGTAAGACCGATCGAGGCTCTTGGCGGTCCCGAGGGCGAAGACACCCACGAGTGCGGCGAAGCCCGCGTAGGCAATTGCCGTGCCAGTCGCCGCCACCAGGCCGGCGATGAGAACCGCGAACCCCCCGCTCGCTGTATTCAGATTGCGGGCTCCAAGGAGATCCGTCCCGCCCGCGAGCAGAATGGCTGCCTCCGCAACCGGGGTCGCGAGAGCGATACAGGCCGCCAGGGCAAAGGCCTGCACCTGCTTCGACGAACGCCAGCTTCCGCCTTCGCCGATGCGACTGACGAGCCGGGCGGCGGCGGCCAGCGCGAGGACCGCCACCGCCCCGATGCCGATGGCCAGGGGAATCTCACCCGGGAATCGATCAGTGAGGTTGTATGGATAGCCGAAGCTCCAGTTTCCCAGGGCTTGCAGCTTCACATCGACACCGTCGCCCTGCAGCGCGGAGAGGATGCCTATGGTCGGCGATCGAGAGTCGTCGATGGCGGACGGCACCCATGGGAGATAGAGGACCGCCGCGGCGGCGGTCGCCGCAAGTCCGGGGAATCGCGCCTTCGGACGCGCCCACATCAGCCAGAGAAGCTGCGCCCCGAGGATGAACGCGGACGTGTAGTGCGCGTACATCGCGAGCGCGACCAGGGCAGCGTACACGGCCCACCACCGCAACCTGCCAGTGTCGGCCGCGATCAGCATCGCGAGGGTGCTGCCGAGAAGCAAGGCGATCGCGAGCGAATACGGCCGAGCCTCGGTCGAGTAGTAGATCATGAACGGATTGAGAGCCATGAGGGCGGCGGCGACCAGGCCGGCGGAGACCCCGAACAGCCGGCGCGCCAGCAAGAAGGCGAGCGGAATGGCCGCCAGACCGGCGATCAGCGCCGGCAGGCGGATCCACTCGGGGCCCGACCCGAGGTGAGCGGAGAGCCAGGCGAGGATGAAGTAGAGCGGGGGCGAGATCTCCGCGTCGCTCTTCACCAGGTGAAGCGCATCTCGAAGGCTGTGGTCGTCGACGATGTAGAGCGTCGAAAGCTCGTCGCCCACGAGCGAGTCATTGAAGTGAGCGATCCGTGCCACGACGCCGAATGCGACCGCCGCCGCGGTGACCCACCAGAGGACCGATCTAGCGTGAGATCGGTTCAGAACGCGATTGGCACGTACTCGCGGGGGAAGCCGGACGGCCCGAAGAACCAGCTTTCCACGGCGTAGCGCGGGTTCGGCATCGACGGGTCGGACCCAGTCTGGTGCAGGAACAGGTGATCGAAGAGCAGAGCATCACCTGGATCGAAGATCGGGCGAACGATGCCCGCGTCGCCGGCCAGATCCTCCGCCACGTCCTGGGCGACCTGATAGTCGAGAACGGTGCCCTCGGTACCGGCGGGCGCGTAGTCGTCGAGGCGCCGCCGGACGATGTCCATGCTCGGAGCCACGTCACCGCAGCGCGACAGCGAGAGCCAGACGTTGAGCGATCGGACGTCGCCGAGGAAGCGGCCGTCCTGATGCCAGGCTCCACTCACCTCGGGCATGGCCTTGCGCAGGGTGCACTTCTGGGCCGAGATCGCGGGACGCTCACCGAGATACTCGCCGATCAGCGCCTCAAGGCCGGCGGCTCGGAAGCCCTCGACCATCTCGAAGAAGAGCCGGGGGGAGTCCACCGCGAGCACACCCCCGCCCTCCTGAACCCAGGGACGACCCTCGATGACACCAGGGGGCTCCGGTTCCATCTCGTCATAGAAGCCTTCGGCGTCGGACTCCCCAGGGCTGAGTCGTTCGCGAACCTCGAAGGCGCGGTCGATTCCGGAAGCCATTCGCTCGGCCGCCGAACGGTCGATCAGGCCGCGAACGAGCAGGCAGCCGTACTCCAGCAGGCTCGCCCGCAACAGACCTGGGGTCAACTGCTCGGGCCTCAGCTCGGGAACGCGCGACTGCGGGCTGGGCTCCGGCAGCTCGCCCGCAGGATCGGCGTAGCTGGGGCGCCGATGGGCTGCGGCCACCAGGTCGAGCGCGGCGATGTTTCTGAGGCGCCGGATCTCGCGCTCGAGCTCAAGAGCCCGTGCGGCGCGGTTGGACTCGGTGAGCAGCTCGATTGCGGCATCGACCTCCCCGCGGTCTGCGAGATCCCGTGCCTCACCCACCTGAGGAGGGCCGCCCACCACGGCAGCGCCGTCTCTGCTTCCCTTACGCCCGAATAGCATCTTCACTCAGCTCTCTTTCCTGGCGTCGCAAGCTACCAATCGTGCCACCCAACTCCCGAGTCGCTGCGCCTGCGCATCCCGCAGGCAGCCGGAAGATAACCGGGGAGCGCGTCAGCAAGCCGGAGGGCGGATTTAACCCGGCGTGGCAGAGACATGCGGCGGAGTATGCACTCGCCGAGCCCATGCTGCCCGCCGGCCCGGTGCTGGACCTCGGTTGCGGAGTCGGTCACAGCTACCACCTGCTGGGGGCCAGGGAGACGATCGGTGTCGACATCGATCCCGGCGCGCTCCAGGGCCAGGATCGGGAGACGCATGTGGCCGACATGCGGCACGTCCCCTTCTCCGACGCATCGTTCGCATCGGTTCTCTCGGTGCATTCGCTCGAGCACGTGCCGGATCCGGAGAAGGTCGTCTCGGAGGCCGCGCGAGTCCTCGCTCCGGACGGCGTCAGCGTGTTCGTCACACCGAACCGGCTGACCTTCGGCCGGCCCGACGAGATCATCGATCCCTACCACCATCGCGAGTTCGATCCCGGAGAGCTGGAGAACCTCTGCCGCGCCAGGTTCGAGGAGGTGGAGATCCGGGGAATCTTCGGGTCGCCGCGCTACATGGAGCTCTTCGACGAGGAGCGTCAGAAGCTCGACCAGCTTCTGGGGCGGGACCCGCTTCGGCTGCGCCGCTTCGTTCCTCGATGGCTTCGGCAGGCGCTCTACGACCTGCTGCTGAGGCGGAATCGAGCTCATGACGATCCACGCGCCGCCGCGATCACCGTCGAGGACTTCGAGATGCGGACGTCCGGCGTCGAGGATGCGCTCGACCTGGTGACGATCTGCAGAGGTCCAAGTTCGGAGCTCCGGGAACGGCACGCCCCCGCGAGCCCGGCGAAGGTGATCGTCGTGATGCCCGCTCGCCAGGCGGCCGCGACCCTGCGCCAGACCTTCTCGGAGATTCCACTCGACCAGGTCTCGGAGATCATCCTGGTCGATGACTCCTCGACCGACGAGACGGTCCGTCTGGCGCGAGAGCTTGCCGTCAACGTCGTCTGGCATCCACATCAGGTCGGCTACGGAGGCAACCAGAAGACCTGCTACCTCGAGGCCCTGCAGGACGACGCCGACGTCGTCGTGATGCTCCATCCCGACGGCCAGTACGAGCCGAGCCTGATCCCCGAGATGATCGCGCCGATCGTGGAGGGACGGGCCGACCTCGTGCTCGGTTCCCGGCTGCTCATACCCGGCGCCGCTCTCGAGGCCGGGATGCCCCGCTGGAAGTACGTGGCCAACAGGTTCCTCACCGCGATCCAGAACCGGATCATGGGCACACGGCTGTCGGAGGCCCACACCGGCTACCGGGCGTATTCGCGCGAGCTTTTGCTCACGGTGCCCTTCCTGCGGAACTCCCTCGATTTCAGCTTCGACCCCGAGCTGCTCTACCAGGCAGCGGAGTTCGGCTTTCGCATCGAGGAGGTGCCGGCACGATGCCGCTACTTCGAGGAGGCGTCGTCGGTGGGCTTCAGGACCGGTGTGGTCTACGGCCTGAAGACCGTCTGGGCCGGGGTGCGGCTGCTCCTGCACCGCTGGCACATCGTCCCGTCTCGCAAGTACCGGCGCTGAGGTCAGCGGGCACGCAACTCGACCACCTCCACCCCGCTGGGCGCCCGGGCGATCCGCTCGAGCCGGAAGCGATCGGCGACCTGACGCACGGCTGCGGCCTCCAGGGGCACAACTCCGAGGTGTGAGAACGAACCGGTGGTTCCCCCCCGGTCCTTCAGCACCGCGCGCGAGTTTCGGTCGATGAGCATCCGGCGACCCGGCTGCAGGCCGGCGACGGCATCGTCCACGTCGGATTCGTGCAGGCTCGCGACGAGGTTGTCCTCCCAGGGGTCACTGAGCGGAACGGCGTTGACCCGACCGGTGCGCATCAGCGCCTCGACGGTCAGATCCGGCGAGGCGAGGACGAGCGACTCGTGCTCTCCGGGCATATAGGTCTCGAGCATCTGAGTCGCGTCCGCCGTTCCGTAGGCGAGCGGTGGCGGATGCCAGAGACGGTGCACGGCCGCCCGCAGCGACTTCCCGCCGGGGGGCACGTAGGCGAGCGCCGACTGCGAGATGCGCAGCCCCACGTTCGACCAGGCGACGGCGACGAGCAGGGCCGCGGCCGCCACGACCGAAAAGGCGGCGGCGGCGCGCATCCGGCGGGAGAGCCAATCGCCGCGCAGCGAGATCGCAAGCCAAAGCGTGACGGTCATCAGGGCCGGCAGCGAGATGTAGGGCAGGATGTGATCCGCGGAGCGGTTGACGAAGTAGGTGAACAGCACAAGCCCGTATCCCGTGGTCCCGCTCAGCACCAGGAGCGCCGGCCGATTCGCTGCGACGAACTCGGGCTCGCGTCGGATCACCAGAGCCAGCGCGAGCGTGGAAGCCGCGTACAGAGCGCCGACCGCCAGCCCCGGCGACCACGGAGAGAAGTCGTATGTCAGGTCTCCGACCCGGCCGATCAGGAACTCGCGCAGCGTTGTCAGGTAGCCGCTCCAGTCCGGGAGCTGTCCGGCCGCTGCCAGCGTCAGGAGCGCGAAGGTGACCTGGACGACGGCGCACGCGGCAATCACCTGCACCACCAGGCGAATGACCATCCGCCACCGCCCGGCGGGCGCGACCGCGACCCGGAAGGCGGTGAGGCCGGCGAGTGCTCCGAGCGAATACAGCAGCGCCTCGAAGGCCCACAGCGAGGCTAACCCGACGGTGGCGATCTGGAGGCCGCGCAGAATGGGCGCGGCGCGGGCCGAGCGGCCCTCGCCCGCAGCGGCCGCCAGGATGACCATCGGCATCCCGAACCGGATCGCCCCATGCTGGAGAAGGGCACCGAGGGGAAAGACGAGGTTGTAGACGAGTACCACGACTGCGATCGCGAGGGTGGCCCACGCGAGGGCCAGGCCGACACCCGCAAGGCGGAGGGTCACGTAGGCCAAGGCGAACGCCGCGACGGAGAAGGCGGCCTCGACCAGAGCGAGGGTCCCGTTCCCGATCGGGATCAGCTTGAAGACCGCGCCGAGGAAGATGATCGACCCAACTCCGTACTGGGAGAGGACGTCGACCAGCATCGTTCCTCCACCCACGAGAGCGTTGGCCGGTCCCAGCCAGAGGTCCTGGTGGAACTGGATGATCGACGTCTCGAGGACGGCGGACGGGTCCCCCGGCCGGAACACGACGAGATTCGGGACGGCGAGCGCGATCAGGACGATCGCCGCGGCATCCGCGCTCCAGCGCAGCGCTCTGGGCGACGCCTTGAATCGAACTGGCCTGTACGCGACGAGGTACCCCGTCAACGCGGCGATCGCGAGACCCACCGCCAGCGGCACGAGGGCGACCGAATGAAGGTCGGCAAAGCACAGGATCAGCGCGGCGAGGGAGGCGAGGAGGGCCGGCCAGAGGACGGGCTCGACGCGGTTGAGCGCGCGCGCGGGCTTGTGGCTCCGCGACAGGCCGACCAGCGCGGCCCCCGCGGCTGCGAACCACAGGCACGAGCAGACGAAGAGCATGCCCATCGCCGATGCGGACCAGAGACCGTCCGCGACCTTGGCGATCGCAAGCAGGGCGCAGAGCGTGATGCCGAGGGACAGCGAGAGATCCGCCCCGACGTTGCCACCATGGCGAGCAGCGACTCCGTCGAGGACCCGTGGAACGAGGAGCACGGCAAGCGGCAGCAGCACGGCGAAAGTCACGACGAAGGCCAGTGACTCAGCGTGCTGGTTCTGGGCGGGGAAAGGCGCCGGAAGGGCGACCGGGTCGAGCGCCCAATGGGCCAACGGGGAGACGACCCCGAACCCGGCAACCGTGGCGCACAGCGACAGGATCAGAGCCGCGGGCGTGGGCGCACCGGCGGGGTGCACCCGCGCCGGCTGCTTTCCCGCGACGCTAATCGCGCCGCCGCCAGAAGGCGCCGAGCCAGTCGATTCGCTCGATGGGATCGTTGATTCCGTGCTCACGCCGGTAGTCCTCAACCGCCGCCCGGCAGTTGTCGAAGTCGTAATCGTCGACGATCACGAACCCGCCCGGCTGAAGCCGAGGGTAGAGATTACGGAGGCCGTCCATGGTGGACTCGTACAGGTCGCCATCGAGGCGGATCAGCGACCACTCGTTGTCGGCTAGGCCGGGCAGCGTGTCCTTGAACCAGCCCTTCACGAACCGCACCTGGTCGTCGAGCAATCCATAGCGCTCGAAGTTCCCCAGGACCTCCTCGAGGGAGACCGCGAGCTCATCCGTCAGGTAGTTCATGTCTCCCGCGTCGAGCGGATAATGCTCGGGATCGGGGGGCGGTACCCCCTCAAAGGAGTCCGCTACCCACACTCGGCGGACGCGGTCCCCGTGCGCCGCGAGCACGCCGCGCAGCAACAGGCTCGCCCCGCCCCGCCAGACGCCCGCCTCCACGAAGTCTCCGGTGACCCCGTCGGCCAGAACGGTCTCGGCGCACCCACGCAGGTGCCGCATTCGCTCCAGACCGATCATTGACTGCCCGTAGACCGGACGGTCCCGGCCCTCGGCGCGCTCCTGCCACGGGGTCCTCAGCTCCAGCCGCTCCCCGGTTTGCTCGAGCTCCTCGCGGATCGCCTGCTGGACCTCCTCGGGCAAAGGGCGGGTGTCGATCGGCGTGTACAGGGTGTGCGTCAACGCCCCGATCAACAGCTCGAGGTACCGATCGCGCAGCTCGGGCAGCATCCCAACCGGGTCATCGGGGTGGGCCGGTGCGATCGGTTCGTCAGCCACCGCAGCATCCTAGAGGCCGCGTGCGAGAGAGCCGACCGCTATTTTCCGGCGCGTCATGCGTCCGCGAGCACTCAGGAACGCCCCGCCATGATCATGTTCGCGTCGGCGATCACCGACTTCGAGCAGTACGAGCGCTGCGCCGCTCCGGGGCTCGAGCGGGTCAAGGAGAGCGACTCGATCATCCTCGCGCATCGCAGCATCGGGTCGGTATTCCGCAATTACAACTTCATCCTCGGCGAAGCGCGCAAGCAGCCCGATCTCGAGGCTCTGATCCTGATCCACCAGGATGCCGAGCTGATCGATCCCGACTTCTGCCAGACGATCAGGGATCAGCTTCGCGATCCGGAGGTCGCGCTGATCGGCTGCGCGGGCTCGGTCGGTGCGCGCAGCATCGCCTGGTGGGAGGGCGGCGTCAGCTGGGCGGCCTTCGACCATCGCTTCGAGGAGTTTCACGGAGGGGACCTCGAGGCGATGACCTTCGACCGCGACAGCATCCCGCCGAACGTCTCGCCGGGAGAGGTCGACTCGATCGATGGCTTCGTCATGGCCCTGTCCCCGTGGGCGATCAACGAGCTCGAATTCGACGAGACGATGGGCGACCTTCATGGATACGACTTCGACCTCTGCTGCCAGGTGCGGACCGCCGGGAAGAAGGTGATGACCGCGGACTTCCGCGCGATCCACCACCACTCCCTCGAGGTGATCAGCGATCCGGGTGGCTGGAAGGACAGCTACATCCGGATGATCGAGAAGTGGGAGGGCAAGCTCCCCAACGTGCTCCTCCCCGAGGACCTGAAGATGCACTCGCTCCGCTCGGAGGCCGACGCGGCCTTCAACCGCGCTCGCGTCAACATCTACACCCACAAGCTCGACGCCCTCGATGAGCTGGTCCGGGACATGGAGACGAGCACGAGCTGGCGCCTCACCCGTCCGCTCCGGGCGATCGGCCGCGTGCTCAGGCGGCCGCGCCAGCACAAGCAGACGATCTAGCGCAAGTGAGGGCGGTTCGCACATGGTGGCCGCCTGGGGCGCCGGGCTACGCGCTGGCTGCCCTGCTCGCCGTCGGGATCCTCCTGCGCCTGATCGCGGTCGTCAGCTGGTGGCCGACCACGAACACGCTCGACGACGGCTACCAGCTCTTCGCGGGCAACCCCTTCCACGACCCCCAGCATCCCGCCGGATACGGCCTGATCATCGGCGCGCTCGGAGACGTCACGCGCGCGGTCGCGCTGCCGGTGCTGATCCAGCATGCGATCGGAATCGGCTCCGCCCTGCTGATGTTCGCCGCGACGCGGCGCGTGACCGGATCGCAGTGGGCGGGACTGCTCCCGGCGGCGTTCCTCCTGCTCAACCCCGACCTGATCTTCCTCGAGCACGCGATCATGGCGGAGAGCTGGGCCGTGCTGGCCACCTCGGTCGGCCTCTTCGCGGCCGCCCGGGTGCTCGACGAGCCCGAGCCGTGGTGGCGATGGCCGGCGCTCACCGGGGCGGCTCTCGCGGTCGCGACGACGATCCGCACCGCCGGTCTGCTCGTCATCCCCGTGGCGGTGCTCGCCCTGCTGCTCTCGACCCCTCATCCGCTTCGAAGGTGGCGCGTATCGTGGCGGGCGCCGGCGGCCGCCGCGGCGGTCGCGGCGGTGGTCCTGCTGGGGTACGCGACGGCAAACGCGACCTTCGGCGAGAGATTCGCGATCGGCCCCTCCTCGGCCAGGTACCTGTATGGGCGGGCCGCGCAGTTCGCCGACTGCAACCGCTTCGAGCCGCCGGCGGGCACCGACGTGCTCTGCGAGCAGAGGCCGGCGGGAGAGCGGCCGGGCGACTCCTACTACCTCTTCGACCCGACGGCGCCGGCGCCGCGCCACTTCGGCCCCTTCGGCCACAACGACGGACCGATCGGCGAGTGGGCGCGGCGCGCGATTCGGGCGCAGCCGCTGGACTTCGCCGGCACGGCATGGAGGTATCTGCGCTGGTACTACCTGCCCGGCTCGCGGCCCGCCGGGAAGGGCGTCGGCATCGACCCGGGACTGAGCTTCACCTGGGACAACCCCTACCTCGCGCCCACGATCCAGGCCAGCCTGGAGCACTATTACGACCATTTCGACCCCCACACCTACAGTCCCGGGCGCCGGTTCCTGCGCGCCTGGCAACACGTCACCAGGTTCGGGGCGACGCTCCTCTCGGTGACGACGGTGCTCATGCTGATCGGCCTGCTGGTGGGAACGCGGCGCTCGCGGCTCGGCGTCCTGCTCTTCGGCGTCGGCGGGCTGGCTCTGCTCATCTCGCCGGTCCTGACCGGCAACTACATCGGCCGCTACCTCGTCCCCCTGACCGGGCCGATGATGGCCGCCGCCGCGGTCACGATCACCGAGCTCTGGCGCAGGCGATGGTGGGTGGACACCTAGCAGGCGGCGAGCAGCCTCTCGACGGACTCCATCAGGCGATCGTTGAGCGATTGGTCCCAGTCCCTGCTCCAGTCCACGGCCGAGCCGGCTACCCGTGCTTCGCAGTCCTCCACGCGCTCGACGGCCTGCCGGAGACCGGCCACGATGCCGTCCAGGCTCGGCTCCGCCGCGAGCAGATTCCCGGAGATCGCCTCCATCGCCTCGCGCGTCTTGGTCTCGAAGGTGTTGGTGACGGTGACCAGCCCCGCCGAGGCCATCTCGAGCGGAACCAGGCTCGGATGCGGCGTGAACATCAGGGCGAGCCCGACGTCGAATCCGGTGAGCAGCTCGGCATAGCCGGACTGGTCGCGGCGCTTGACCATCTGCAGAGTCGCCGAAGCGAGGCGGACGTCCTCCGGCTCATCCACCGCGCCGATGCCGTGGAAGGACCAGCGAGGCCCAAACACGCCATCCAGGATCGCCTGCGTCAGCGCCAGGGCGCCAAGCTCGAACATGTTGCGGGCGGCGTGCTGCTCCGGGCGGGCGTAGAACAGGAGCTTCCGCTCGTCGCGAGCCGCCATCTCCCCGGCGGAGGGTGGCGAGACCGGGGTGATCGCGTTCCTGAACGGGACCGAATCTCGTCGCCCCTCCTTTTCGCCCGCCGCGAAGACCCCGTAGCCGCGAGCGGCGAAGAAATCCTGGAGGAGCTCGGTCGAGAACAGGGCGACGTGCGGCAGCTCGTAGCTCGCCTTCGCCATCGCAGCCAGTGAGCCCATCACGAACGTGTAGGGCTCGTACTCCTGGATCAGGTAGAGGAAGCGACGGCGTGCGAGCGACTGAAGCATGCGCCCCGCGATGTGGGCGGTCCACCAGGTGGTGGCGATCAGCGAGTCCTCCGGATTGAGCTCGAGTGGTGCATCGCGGTCGCGCCCGAACGCCACCTCGACCCGGTCGAAGAGGCCGTCGAGACCCGCGAAGGATTCGACCCTCTCCCGCCAGTCGCGCGGCAGCGGCGGCGCGGGATCGACGGTGACGATGCGAATTCGGTGACCCCGATCGGCCAGCCTCCGGGCCAGGTTGAACTTGGCTATGTAGCCGCCGAACAGGTGGGCCAGGTCGATGGTGGGGATCAGGAGGTTGACCCGTGTCGGTGCACGCTCCGTCACCGCCACCCGCAACGGCTCCACCTTCATCGCGAGCTGACGCACGAAGGGCTGATCGACGGCGGCGACTGGGCTTCGCGGCGCGCTCCGAGGAGGCAGGCTCGCGTCATAGGTGGACGATGCGCGCGGACGCGATCGGCCCGCCGACAGCGCCCGCATCGCGTGGCGCCAGGCCACCGCCTGGATCATCAGCCGCTCCGCGCCCAGGGTGACGCTGTGTCCACCGAGATGGCGGGCCGGACGCAGCGCGAGCCAGGCGAGTGAGAGCGGTGAGCGTTCGACTCGCAGCAGGCGCCGCAGCGCGCGCCGGTCCCGCCGGCGCATGCGTTGCCCGCAGCGCATCAGGAGCACCTGCGCAACGAGCTGCAGCCGCATCAGGTCGAAGAAGTAACCGGTCCGCGAGGCCACGATCTGTGGCAACCCTCGCCGCCGCCGCAACCGCCTGATGATCTCGCGAACCCCAGGCGCTGACGGCGCCGACGCGGCTGCATGACCTAAGGCGGCCGAGCCGTGCTGGATGTAGTCGTACAGCGGGCGGTCGACGAAGGCGATTCGCCCGCCGGCCAGCGCCACGAGCGCCAGCCAATGGTCGTGATACTGCGTCCCCGGCGTGTCCGGGAACGGCAGCGCGCGATCGAGCAGGTCGCGGCGAAAGAGCGAGGCCGCACCCGTGACCGTGTTGGCCAGCAGCAGCGAGGGGAGGTTGTCGTAGTTGTTGCGACGCTCGGTCCAGTAGCTGGGCGCCAACACCCTGCCCTCCTCGTCCATCACACGCTGGTCGCTGTAGACGAGCTCCGCATCGCCCATCCCGCCGGTCAGCACCTTGAGCTTGTCGGGATCCCAGCGGTCGTCCTGGTCTGCGAGGGCCACGTACGACAGATCCCGCGGCATCAACTCGAGAGCCCGCTCGAAGTTCCTGTAGAAGCCCGCCCGCTTGGCCGCCCGGCGAAGGATGAAACGCTCGTCGCCGGAGACCACCTCCCGCATCCGCTCGAACCGTGACGGTGCCGAGCAGTCGTCGCTGATGATGCACACCCAGTCCTCCTCGGTCTGGGCCCGGATCGATTCGATCTGGGCCCTGAAGAGGTCGATCCGCGGCTCGAAGGTCGCCATGGCGATGCCGATGCGCGCCTTCCGTGCCCGAGCCAGGTCCGCCAAAGGGCCGTCCTCCTCCGGCGGGGCCACGACGGGCACCTCGCCGAACCGCACCTCTCTGGAGGAACCGTCGGAGAGCTCGACGGCGAGGAGGACCTCCAGGGCGCCGGCGGACGGCATCCGCAGCGGCGCGATCCCCCAGAACGCGCTCCGGAACGACCGCTGGCCCAGGCCGTCGACCCGCCCGGGCCGCGGGTCCGATTCGTCGCGATCGAGCCGATGGAGCGCCTCATAGAGGTCGTTCCGCGGCATTCCGTGGGTGGCCGGCGTCGCGCGCCCCCCGGCCACCACCTCGAGCCGCCGAACATCGAGTCGGCGGTGGAAGCAGGTGCCGTAGACGAATACGGCCGTGTCGCATTCGGCCGGGAGACCCGCCGGCAACGGCGTCTCCAAGCGCACTTCGAGATCCGGGTCCAGGGTCGCCCTCAGCCGGTCCGCCGACGGATCCTGACTCGGCGGCGAAAGCGCCTGGCGATGGTGCCGGCCAGCGGGCGCGCGCCGGTGAGGACCTCCTCTGGATACGGACGGACCTTCGGGCGGGCCCGGAGTCCGTGCAGTCGTCCGCTGACCGCTCCGAGGTTGCGGTCCATGGCGAGCTGGCCGGTGCACCAGACGAGCTCACGCAGGGCGACCCCGGGCAGGCGCCGCGGCGTCAGCACCCCCCACTTGCGCAGCAGGTAGCCGCGGCCATAGCCCATCAGGTAGTCCTTGCGGCGGGACCCGGAGCCGAGCGTGGCCGAGTGCTCGTGGGTGCCGAGCGCGCGCGGCGCAAGACGGCAGGAACCGCCCGCGAGGCGAATCCGAAGGGCGAGGTCGACGTCTTCGACGTACGCAAAAAGGGCCTCGTCGAAGCCCCCGACCTCCAGGAACGCCTCTCGCCAGAGGGCCGCGGCGGCGCCGGATGGGCCGATCGGGTCAGGCACCGGCTTCGCCAGGATGGCCAGCGGCTCGCCGTTCAGATAGTCGAATGGAAGAAGGGTCCGGTCGACCTCGACGCCCGCCGTCTCGA
>CAVZBD010000003.1:0-822451 GCA_963773475.1 uncultured Alphaproteobacteria bacterium
CGCCTGACGCGGGGGCCGCTGGCCGAGGCGGCGGGGGCGGCGCAGCTCTGGCTCGACGGGCGTCCCCCTCCGGCGGCGGGGACGGGCTCGGGCGGCGACGCTGGACGCGATGCCGGGGCCGGAATGGCACCTGGTGTGCGGAATGCTGAACACCAAGGACGTGGCGGGCTACATGGCGCCGCTGGCGGCGCACGCGGCCACGCTGCACGCGGTCGCCGTGCCCGAGAGCGACGCGACGCTGCTGCCCGACGCCACCGCCGCCGCGGCCACGGCGGCCGGCATCGGCGCCACCACGGCCCCCGACCCGCTTGCGGCGGCGCGCGCCATCGTCGCCGCCGATCCGGCCGCGCGGATCCTGACCTCCTGGCTCGCTCTACCTGGCGGGATGGGTCCTGCGCGAGAACGGCTGAGGGGGGAACTGGCTGGCCTCGGGGACCCCTCCGGGACCCCCTCGGCCGGCCGTGCTGCCGCGGAGGGCAGAAGCGGCGCCGCCTCGGCTTGACGGGTCGCCGCCGCGGGCGCAGGCTGGCGGGAAAGGATGCGGAGACACGCGGACAGAGGGACCCCGGACGAAAGGGCTTCGGATGTCACCCCTGCGCTTCAGCGCCACCGCGCTCGCCGCCCTCGCCATTGCCGCCGCTTCGACACAGGTACGCGCCGCCGACTGGGTCGTCGCCGACGGGCAGCTCGCCGGGATCGAGGGGCTGGCCGCGGGGGGCGCCGTCTACCACCTGGCCTTTCGCGACGACAGTTGCGTCGCCCTCTTTGCCGGGTGCGACCGGCCCGAGAAGCTGCTTGCCGACGCAGGCGCGTCGCGGGCCATTGCCGAGGCGCTGGCCGCCGAGTTCGGCGCGCTGCCCGCGGCCGGACATGGCGGCCCCGCGGGCTGCACCGAGGGGACGTTCTGCGAGCTCGTGATACCGTACGCGATGACGCGGACCTACAACGACACGCCCTTCGTGCACGGTGTCGCGGTGCGCATCGTGCCCGGCGCGCCACCATGGGTCGGGCGGTCGATGGCGTTCGAGCCGGACCGGTCGCTGGCGCGGCTCGGGCGGGAGGTCTACGTGGTGGCGCGGCCCGACGCAGGCAGTCCCTGAGCGCCGCCGCGCCCACGGAACGCCGCGGATCCTCCGGACCCGCCGTCGCCGTCGGTTCGGCCGTGCGGATCACGATCTGCGGCTCGGTCCCTGGCGGGAGGGGCCCGGTGCGAGGGCCGTCTCGGGGGGACGGCCGCGTGCGGGGCGTCGAAGGCGGGGGGCCCGACCCTCCCGCGCGATCGGGCCATGGTGTAGAGTGACGAGGGTGTCAACTCGAGCGGGGAGATCCGTTCGTGCCTTGCATCGCGCGCCGCCTCGGCACCCTGACCGTCCTGGCCTGGCCTGGCTCCTGGCGCTCGGCCCGGCGCCGGCTGTGGCGGCCACGGTCGACGCCTTCGTCTCGCAGCTGGGCGCGCTCTTCAAGGGGGCGGGTTTCCTCGAACCGGTCATAGACATCAGCGAGAACGAGGAGCGGCTGAACCTCTCGATCCAGGCCGCCGGGCCGATCGACCACTCGATCACCAACGATTCCGGCCGCTTCCGCAAGCAAGCCAAGCTCGACTTCTGGAACATCACGCTGGTGTTCTTGCCATCGACGGACCCGGGCGCGGGCCCGACAGCCTGACCGCGGGCGCGACCGTCTGGCACGACATCGTCGACGGGAAGCCGCATCCGAGCGACCGGAAGGAGAGCGACCACTTCTCGTTCGACCAAACGATCCTGGACTACCGGACCCAGCGGGTGCGCTTCGGCGACCGCGCGGCCCATCCCCGCAGGCACAGCGACCGGGTGTTCGACGGCCTGTTCGCGGTGACGGTCCGGCCCGGCCAGCAACGGATCCAGGGCTGGAACTTCCGGTTCAAGGTCGAGCATCTGCCCCGGCCGGTGCCGCTTCCGGCGGGCGCGCCCCTTGCGATGGCGTCCCTGCTCCTGCTCGGCGGCATTGCGCGGCGGCGCTCGAACCCTTGATGCGCGGCGCGCGGCAGGCTAAGCCGCCGGGTATGACTCCGTTGTTCGACATCGGCGATCGGGTGCGCCTGCCGTGGCGCTTCTTCGGCGCTGCGCGGAGCGTCCTCGCCCGCCTATGAGCCGCCCCGCACCCGGCCGACAGCGGCCGGTCCTGCGGCGCGCCGGCCACCGGATTTTGTAAAAACCGCGTACATTTTCGTGTACAGAATGTACAGGATCCGGCCCGAAACCGTACATTCCTCCGGGAGACCCCGATGATAGCCCCCAAGACGCTCTACGACAAGATCTGGGATGCCCACCTGGTCCACGAGGCCGAGGACGGCACCTGCCTGCTCTACATCGACCGCCACCTCGTCCACGAGGTGACCAGCCCGCAGGCCTTCGAGGGGCTGCGCATGGCCGGCCGCACGCGTGCGCGCGCCGGAGAAGACCATCGCCGTGCCCGACCACAACGTGCCGACCACGACCCGACCGCGCCGACCAGGGCATCGAGAACGAGGAGAGCCGCATCCAGGTCGAGGCGCTGCGACCAGAACGCCAAGGACTTCGGCATCAACTACTACCCGGTGACCGACGTCCGCCAGGGCATCGTCCACATCATCGGCCCGGAGCAGGGCTGGACCCTGCCCGGCATGACGATCGTCTGCGGCGACAGCCACACCGCCACCCACGGCGCCTTCGGCGCGCTGGCGCACGGCATCGGCACTCGGAGGTGGAGCACGTGCTGGCCACCCAGACGCTGATCCAGAAGAAGTCGAAGAACATGAAGGTCGAGATCACCGGCCAGCTCGCGCCCGGGCGTCACCGCCAAGGACATCACCCTGTCGGTCATCGGCCAGCACCGGCACCGCCGGCGGCACCGGCTACGTGATCGAGTACTGCGGCGAGGCGATCCGCGCGCTGTCGATGGAAGGCCGGATGACGGTCTGCAACATGGCGATCGAGGGCGGCGCCCGCGCCGGCCTGATCGCGCCGGACGAGAAGACCTTCGACTACGTCAAGGGCCGCCCGCACGCGCCGAAGGGCGCCGCAGTGGGAAGCCGCGCTGACCTGGTGGAAGACGCTGCAGTCCGACGAGGGCGCGCAGTGGGACAAGGTCGTGACCATCCGCGGCGAGGACATCGCGCCGGTCGTCACCTGGGGCACCTCGCCCGAGGACGTGCTGCCGATCACCGGCGTCGTGCCCGACCCGGCGGACTTCACGGGCGGCAAGGTCGACGCGGCGCGCCGCTCGCTGGAATACATGGGCCTGAAGCCCGGCACGCCGCTGCAGGACATCGAGATCGACACGGTCTTCATCGGCTCCTGCACCAACGGCCGGATCGAGGACCTGCGCGCCGCGGCGCGCGATCCTGAAGGGCAAGAAGATCAAGCGACGGGCTGCGCGGCGATGGTCGTGCCCGGCTCGGGCCTCGTGCGCGCGCAGGCCGAGGAGGAGGGGCTGGCCGACATCTTCGAGGCGCGGGCTTCGAATGGCGCCTGGCCGGCTGCTCCATGTGCCTGGCGATGAACCCCGACCAGCTCGCGCCCGGGCGAGCGCTGCGCGGCCACCTCGAACCGCAACTTCGAGGGCCGGCAGGGCCGCGGCGGCCGCACCCACCTGATGTAGCCCGGCGATGGCCGCGGCCGCGGCGGTCACCGGGCGCTGACCGACGTCCGACTGTGCCGCGCTGACCGCACGTGCGGGAGATCGGCCTGGTAGGACAATGGAAAAGTTCACCACGCTGACGGGCATCGCGGCGCCCGCTGCCGATGATCAACGTCGACACCGACATGATCATCCCCAAGCAGTTCCTGAAGACGATCAAGCGCACCGGCCTCGGCGTGAACCTCTTCGACGAGATGCGCTACGACGACGACGGCAACGAGATACCCGGACTTCGTGCTGAACAAGCCGGCCTACCGCGAGGCGCGAGATCCTGGTCGCCGGCGACAATTTCGGCTGCGGCTCCAGTCGCGCGAGCATGCGCCCTGGGCGCTGCTCGGATTTCGGCATCCGCTGCGTCATCGCGCCGAGCTTCGCCGACATCTTCTTCAACAACTGCTTCAAGAACGGCATCCTGCCGATCGTGCTGCCGCAGGAGGAGGTCGACAAGCTGATGGACGACGCCGAGCGCGGCGCCAACGCCACGCATCACCGTCGACCTGGAGAAGCCAGGACGATCACCGGCCCCGGACGGCGGCGCGATCGCCTTCGAGGTCGACCCGTTCCGCAAGCACTGCCTGCTGAACGGGCTCGACGACATCGCGCTGACGCTGGAGAAGGCGCCCGCGATCGACGCCTTCGAGGCGCGGACGGCGGCGGAGCGGCCCTGGGTCTGACCCGGCACCTTCTGGCCGCGGCGATGCTTGTCGCGGCCGCACTGCCCGCCGCGGCCGAGCCCTTCCGCGTCGCCATCTGCAACGTCGAGCTCCCGCGGAACGGCCCCGGCCTGCTTCTGCGCGACATCCTCGAGGGCGATCCGCAGGTCGAGGCCGTCGCGGCCGTGGTCGCCCGCCTCGACCCCGACATCCTGCTCCTGATCGGCGTCGACTGGGACCTCGACGGCCTCGCCCTCGCCGCGCTGCGCCGACCGCTCGCCGAGGCAGGCGCCGACTATCCCGCACCGCTTCGCCGCCCGGCCGAACACCGGCATGGCCACCGGGCTCGACCTGGACGGCGACGGCGGCCGGCGACGCCGCGCGACGCGCAGGGCTACGGCCGCTTCGCGGGCGAGGGCGGCATGGCGCTGCTGTCGCGCTTGCCGATCGGCGAGGGGGACGTGCGCGACTTCTCCGACCTGCTCTGGCGCGACCTGCCGGGCGCCGAGCTGCCGCGAGACGCCGACGGCGCGCCCTTCTTCCCGCCGAGGCGCAGGCGGTGCAGCGGCTCTCGTCCACCGGCCACTGGGACGTGCCGGTGGTCCTGCCCTCGGGGCAGCGAGATCCGCGTCTGGGCCTTCCACGCCACGCCGCCGGTCTTCGACGGGCCCGAGGACCTCAACGGCCTGCGCAACCGCGACGAGGCGCGTTCTGGCTCGCGCTACCTCGACGGCGCAGTTCGATCGGCGACCGCGCCGACGGCGGCCTTCGTGCTGCTGGGCGACGCCAACCTCGACCCGGCCGACGGCGACGGCCGGCCCGACGCGATCGAGGCGCTGCTCGCCGATCCGCGCCTGCAGGATCCGCGCGCCGCGCAGCGCCGGCGCCGTCGCCGCGGCCGAGGCGCAGGGCGGCGTCAACGCGGACCACGCGGGCGACCCGGCGCTCGACACCGCCGACTGGGACGATGACGGCGGGCCGGGCAACCTGCGGGTGGACTACGTCCTGCCCTCCGCCGGGCTCGGGTGCTCGATGCCGGCGTCTTCTGGCCCGCCCCCGGCGAGCGCCGGGCCGCGCGCTCTCGCGGGACGACGGCGCGCGCCTCGCGCCACCACCTCGTCTGGGTCGACCTCGAGCGCTGCCCTGACGGAACGGTCGCCGCCCGGCGCGCGTTCCTTGACCCCGCCGCGGGCGACCGCGGGCTACGCCCGCCCGGGTCAGGCAGGAACCAAGGAACGAGGCGCCCGCACCATGACCAACTCCCTGCTCATCCTGCCCGGCGACGGCATCGGCCCCGAGGTGATGGCCGAGGTCCGCAAGGTCATCGACTGGTTCGGCGCGAGCACGGCCTGGCCTTCGACGTGTCACGAGGACCTGGTCGGCGGCGCCGCCTACGACGCCCACGGCACGCCGCTGACCGACGAGACGATGGAGCAGGCGCAGGAGGCCGACGCCGTCCTGCTGGGCGCCGTCGGCGGGCCGAAATACGACGAGCTCGACTTCTCGGTGAAGCCCGAGCGCGGGCCTGCTGCGCCTGCGCAAGGAGATGGACCTCTTCGCCAACCTCCGCCCCGCCCAGTGCTTCGACGCGCTGGCCGATTTCTCGTCGCTGAAGCGCGAGGTGGTCGCCGGCCTCGACATCATGATCGTGCGCGAGCTGACCTCCGGCGTCTATTTCGGCGAGCCGCGCGGCATCGTCACGCGAGGGCAACGAGCGCGTCGGCATCAACACCCAGCGCTACACCGAGAGCGAGATCGCCCGCGTCGCCCGCGCCGCCTTCGAGCTGGCCCGCAAGCGCGAGCAACAAGCTCTGCTCGATGGAGAAGGCCAACGTCATGGAGTCGGGCGTCCTCTGGCGCGAGGTCGTGACCGAGGTCCACGCAGGCCGAATACCCGGACGTCGAGCTCAGCCACATGTACGCCGACGCCGGCGCCATGCAGCTCGACCCGCTGGCCCAAGCAGTTCGACGTGATCGTCACCGACAACCTCTTCGGCGACCTGCTGTCGGACCTGGCCGCGATGCTGACCGGCTCGCTCGGCATGCTGCCCTCGGCCAGCCTCGGCGCGCCGATGGCGAACGGCCGGCCCAAGGCGCTCTACGAGCCGGTGCACGGCTCGGCCCCCGACATCGCGGGGCAGGGCAAGGCGAACCCGATCGCCTGCATCCTGAGCTTCGCCATGGCGCTGCGCTATTCCTTCGACCAGGGCGACGAGGCCGACCGGCTGGAGCAGGCGGTCGAGAAGGTGCTGGCCGACGGGCTGCGCACCGCCGACCTGATGGGGCCCGGAAGGCGGCACCCCCGTCTCCACCGCCGAGATGGGCGACGCCATCGTCGCGGCGCTCGGGCCGGAGCTGCGACCGCCCGCACGTCCCGGCGCGCGCCCCGTCGTAAGCGCCGATGACAGCCGCTGGCGCGGGCGGTCAGGCGATCGCCCCGAGGTCGGCAAACGGAACGGGCGCCCTGCTGGCGCTCGCCGCCTTCGGCATCTTCGCGACCCACGACGTGCTTGTGAAGATGCTGGGCGGCGATCTATTCGCCCGTTCCAGATCGTCTTCTTCAGCGTGCTGTTCGGCTTCCCGCTGGTGACGCTGATGCTGATGCGCGACCGGACGGCCGGCAACCTGCGGCCGCGCCACCCGTGGTGGACGGCGCTGCGCACCGGCGTCGACGGTGATCACCGGGGCCGCGGCCTTCTACGCCTTCTCGGTGCTGCCGCTGGCGCAGGTCTACGCGATCCTCTTCGCCTCGCCGCTGCTGATCACCATCCTGTCGATCCCGATCCTGGGCGAGCGGGTGCGCCTGCGCCGCGGCGCGGCGATCTGGTCGGCCTCGTCGGCGTGCTGGTCGTGCTGCGCCCCGGCGCGACGCAGCTCAGCCTGGGCCACCTCGCGGCGCTGACGGCGGCTGTCGGCGGCGCCATCGGCGGCGGTCATCGTGCGCAAGATCGGCAAGGACGAGCGGCACGTGGTGCTGCTGCTCTACCCGATGGTCGCCAACTTCGTGCGTGATGGGCGCGCTGCTGCCCTTCGTCTACCAGCCGATGCCGATCGCCGCATCTGGGCGACGCTGGCGCTGATCGCGATCCTGGGCGTCGACCGGCGGCCTGCCTGATCATCGCCGCCTACCGGCACGGCGAGGCGGCGATCGTGGCGCCGATGCAGTACTCCCAGATCCTCTGGGCCACGGTCTACGGCCTGTCTTCTTCGACGAGCCGCCGGACGGCTGCACCGTCGCTCGGCGCGGCGCATCATCATCGCCAGCGGCGTCTACATCGTGCTGCGCGAGAGCCGCCGGCGCCTCGCAGGACGCGGCCGGTGCTGCAGCAGCCGCCCGCGCCCGGACACCGGCGACGATGCCGCGCATCGGCGCCGACTGCGGGGACTGCGCGGAGGGAGCGCATCAGGCCTCTTGCAAAACGCCCGGCGTGCGGTATAATCGCGCGCGCACGGTCGGAGTGTAGCTCAGCCTGGTAGAGCACTGTCTTCGGGAGGCAGGGGTCGTGAGGTTCGAATCCTCGCCACTCCGACCAATGAATCAAGGGCCCCGCGGGGCCCTTTCTTCGTTCCGGGGCCGGGGCGCGCCGGAATCGCCGGGCGTGCCCGAGGCGTCCGGTGCGCGGGCGATTGACGCGGCCCGCGGGCCGGGGCGAGCATCGCGCCACGCCGATGCTGATCGACATCAAGGCGTTCCTCGTCACGGCCCGGGCCGGCAGCTTTTCGGCCGCCGCGCGCGAGCTCGGCATCGCGCCGTCGGTGGTGACCAAGCGCGTCAGCCGGCTCGAGGACGAGGTCGGCGCGCGCCTCTTCGTCCGCTCGACCCGCAAGCTGGCGCTGACCGCCGACGGGCGAGCGCTGCGCCCGCGCCTGCAGCTTCTCGTCGGCGAGCTCGAAGAGACGCTCGCAGCGCCGCTCGCCCGGCCAAGCGGCCTGAGCGGGCACCTGCGGATCAAGTCGCCGACGACGATCGGGCGCGCTCTTCGTCGGCCAGTCGATCGCCCGTTTCCAGGCGCCAACCCGAGCGTCACCATCGAGCTGCTGCTGATGGACCGCTGGTCAACCCGCTGGAGGAGGGGCTGGATATCGCGCTCGGCGCGCTGCCGCAATCCTATCGCCAGCGTCGACGAAACGCCGCTCTGCCCCTATCCGCGGGTGCTGGTCGCGTCGCCCGCCTACCTGGCCCAGCGCGGCCGGCCGCGCAGCCCCGGGCGACATCGTCGCGCACGACTGCCTGGCCTTCGTGCCGGTGGGGCTCTCCTGGTCGTTCGAGCGCCAGCGGGCCCATCGACATCGACATCCGCGCCACGCTTCACCGTCAACGACAGCCGACTGCTGGTGGCCGCCGCGCTCAGGGGCTCGGCCTGACCGTGGTGCCCGAATTCCTCGCCCGCGAGCGCGCTGCAGAGCGGGACGGCTCGGTCGCACTCCTGCCGGAATTCCCGATCGTGCCCTTCTGGTTCAAGGCGATGGTGCCGCGCCACAAGGCGGACCGCCCCGAGGTCAGTGGCCCTGCTCGAGCACCTGCAGGGGGGAATTCGCGCCGCCCCCGTGGGACCGGCCGGACGCCGCGCCGTATAGTTCATCGAGTAGCGGCAGCCACAGCGACAGCTGCGGGAAAGCCAGGATCAGCACCATGATCACCACCTCGCAGGCCAGGAACCAGCCGATGCCGCGGAAGATGGTCTCGAGCGGGATCTCGTCGCCGACGACGTTCTTGACGACGTAGGCGTTGAAGCCCACGGGCGGCGTCAGCAGCCCGATCTCGATGTACTTGACCACGATCACGCCGAGCCAGATCGGGTCGAGGTCCAGCGCCGTCGAACATCGGCTGCACGATCGGCAGCGTCAGCAGCAGCACGCCCAGCGGGTCGAGGAACATGCCGAGGATCAGGTAGATGATCGAGACCGACGACCAGCAGCAGCACCGGCTCGACCGCCCAGTCGCCGATCATCGCCGCCATCATGCCGGGCACCCCGACCAGCGCCAGGAACTTGGTGTACATCACCGCGCCGTAGGCCACGAAGAAGAGCTGCGCGGTGGTCTTGACCGCCTCCATCACGCTGTCGCGGATCACCGGCAGCGTCAGCCGCCGCTGCACCGCCGCCGACCACGCAGGACAGGAACGCGCCCGCCGCCCCCGCCTCGGTCGGGGTGAAGACGCCGCCATAGAGCCCGCCGATGATCCCGAAGATCAGCACCAGCAGCGGCCAGATCGGCGCCAGCGCCCGCCAGCGCGCCCGCCAGAGCGCGTCGCGCGGCAGTTCGCTGGTGGTGGGCGGGGCGATCGAGGGGTCCCATACGCAGCGCGCCGATGATCATCACCGTATAGACGAACGCGGTCAGGAGCCCGGGGATCACCCCCGCGATCAGGAGCTTGGTGATCGAGACCTCGGCGAAGACGCCATAGATCACGAACATGATCGACGGCGGGATCAGCGCGCCCAGCGTGCCCGACGAGGCGACGACGCCGGTGGCCAGCGTCGGCGCGTAGCCGGCCTTGAGCATCTCGGGGATCGCCAGCCGCCCCATCGTGGCCGACGTCGCCACCGACGAGCCCGAGGCCGCGGCAAAGCCCGCCGAGGCCAGGTTGGTGGCGACCGCCAGCCCGCCGGGCAGCGCCGAGAGCCACAGCCGCGCCGCCTTGAAGAGCGCCTCGGAGATGCCGGTGCTGTGCGCGATGGCGCCCATCAGGATGAACATCGGGATCGCCGAGAGGCCCCAGTTGGCCGCCACCTCGAACGGGGTCTGGGCCATCACCGCGAAGGCCACGCGCTCGTTGCGCAGGATGGTGAAACCCAAAAAAGACGCCACGCCCAGCGCCACCCCGATCGGCATCCGCACGGCGATCAGCAGCAGGACCAGTCCCAGGCTGCCGAAGCCCAGAAGCTCGGGGCTCAAAGCGCATCCTCGCCGCGCGGCACATGGTGGCCCCGGTCGCTGTCGTCGCCGTGGCGCCCGGCGTCGCCGGGATCGATGCGCCCGGTGATGCCGCCGCGTATGTCCTTGACCAGGTGGATCAGCACGTAGACCGTCATCAGCCCGAAGCCGATCGCCACCACCCAGCGCGCCGGCCAGATCTCGACGAAGCCGATGCCCGCCTCCTTGGCCTCGCGGATGCCGGTCTTGTCGATCGCCACCTCGACCGCCTTCCAGGTGAAGGCGGCGGTGTAGACGACGGTGACGATCGCCACCACGCCGTCGAGCAGCGTGCGCCAGCGCAGCTTCATCCACCCCGTGAAGAGCTCGACGATGATGTGCCCGCGCTCGCGCGTGATCAGCGCCAGCGGCAGGAACGACAGCGCCGCCATGTTGTAGGCCGAGACGATCTCGATCGTCCCGGTGATCGGCGCGTGGAACAGCGTCCGGCCCGCCACGTCGGCGGTGACCTGAAGCATCATCAGCACCGTCGCCAGGCCGGCGATCCAGGCGGCGCCGACCACCAGGGTGTCGCGCAGACGTCTGAGCGCCCTCATGCGCGCCTCCGGGGCTTCGCGCGGCAGGTCACGGGGCGGCGCCGCACGCCGCCCCGTCCTGTCACGATGCGGTCACAGATCCTCGGGGTCCACCTTGGAGTAGACCTCCTCCCACAGGAGGCGGCGGAAGGTGTCGCGGTCGTTGCCCTGCTCGTCCAGCAGCTGCTTCCACTTGTCGTAGGCCGACAGGTAGAAGTCGATCATCGCCTCGGGGTCCTTGGCGCCCGCGTCGCGCGCGTTCTGCAGGTTGATGTCGCGCTGCTGCTGGTCGCGCTTGTCCATCACCTCCGCGAAGTCCTCGCCGCCGTCGACGAAGGTGACGCCCTGGGCCTTGGCCTCCTCCATCACCTCCTGGTCGACCTGCAGTTGCGCGTCGTAGCTGGCGCCGACCACCAGGTCGGGGGCGAGTTCGATGTGCTTGGCGCGCATCTCGGGGCTCAGCCCCTCCCAGACGTCGCGGTTCACGTACATCAGCACCGGCGGGCCGCCCATGCCCATGGGCGACTCGATCACCGTGTCGAGCACGTCCATGTAGCCGTACGACCGCAGCCACGACACCGCGCCCAGCACGCAGTCGAGCGTGCCGCGCTCGAGCGCCGAGGTCGCCTCGGAGGGCGGCATCGACACCGGCGTCGCGCCCGCGATCTCGGTGATGTTCACGCCCCCGCCCGAGGCGCGGACCTTTTGCCCCGCCAGGTCGTCGAGCCCGCCGACCTCGCCGCGGCACATGAAGAGGTAGGGCGTGGTCGAATAGCCGCCGAAGCCCACCGCGTTGTTCTCGTGGAACTCCTCCTTGCAGCCGGGCAGTCCAGCATCAGCGTCTCGTTCATCGCGCCCGTCGCGGCCAGCGAGTTCTCGCCGGGCAGCGAGTGCAGAAGATCAGGTTCGTCGTCGGCAGCATCCGCGGCTGGTAGGGCGCCATCACGAGGCCCGCGTCCATCAGGCCCGTGCCCACCGCCTCGGGCGTGCCGGGGCCGTTGGCAAGCTGCGCGCCGGGCACCAGCTTCCACTCGATCTCGCCGCCGGTCTCCTCGGCCAGCTTCTCGAAGTAGGGGGCGAGGCCCATCTGGTTGACCGAGTGGTTCGCGCCGAACCACGAGCCGTAGATGTATTCCTTCGCCAACGCCGGGGCGCCTGCGAGCGCGCCCGCGGCCGTCGCCGCCAGAAGCGCCGTGATCGCTCGTCTCATCGTGGTCCTCCTCCTTGTCGTCCGTGTCGCCCGCCGCTATCGCCGCGCGCGTTTCGTCACCTCGACCAGGCCCGCATCGGCGTCGACGGGCAGCCAGTCGCCATCCTCGATCGCCTCGAACGGGTCGCGGTCGAAATCGGTCAGCGCCGGTACCCGCGTCACCACCGCGCCCAGCGCGACCTTGGTCGTCATCACCGTGAAGAGCATCGCCACCGGCGCCGTCCCCAGCCGCCGCGTCACGTGGAAGTAGTGCGACCAGCCCGACGAGCCCTTGGCGCCCTGAAAGACCAGCACCTTGCCGGCGAAGCTCTGCCCGACCTTCTCGTGCCGCCGCTCGGTGATGGTGCCGGTCCTGCGCGTCGATGCCGCCCCAGCCCGACACCGTCTGCGCGCGTCACGAAGGCCTCGCCCTCGGCCACGCCGCCCACCACGTGGCGCCCGCGCAGGGTCAGCGTCGGCGCCGTCACGCTCATTGGAGCCGCCCCGCGAAGCGGCCGGTCACCGCCGCGTCGACGCAATCGCGCGAGCGAGCCGAACCAGGTCTCGGTCCCCAGTGATCGCGGGCAGGTAGTGCGCCTGCTTGCAGCTGTCGGTGGCGATCACGCGCGTGGCCGTCGGGCACGGCGCGGTTGATGGCGGGGCAGCTGTCGGACATCACCAGCCCGCCCGCCGCCTCGATCACGTCGGTGATGCCGCTCTCGTCGCAGAGGTGGCGGATCTGCCGCGGCGTATGCACCCAGAGCGCGACGTCCGGGCTGACCTTCCGCCCCTCCAGCAGCGCGGCGATGTGCCACATCTGCTCGGCCGAGTTGTGCGGGCAGCCCAGCATCACGAAGTCCACCTCGGCCCGGCCGTTGGCGCCGTTCAGCCGCTCCCACGCCTGCCGCCGCTCGGCCTCGCCATAGCGCAGCCACCGGGCCGGCGCGCGGCCGCCCAGCGCCTCGTCGACGCTGGCGGCCTCGGGGGTGACGCCGGGGATGTGGTACATCTCGACCCCGCCCGACGAGGCCGCGGCGGCGCCGAAATGCTTCAGCCACATCGGCCGCGGCTGCACGTCGAGCGCCGCCAGCACCGGGATCTCCTCCATCACCGCCTCGCCGATCCAGTAGCCCATCAGGCCCCAGTCCATCATCGTGTCGACCGGGATCTCGACCTCGACCAGCTGCGTCGCGCGGCGGTTCGCGGGGTCGTGCAGCCCCCAGTACGGGATCCGGCCGGTGATCGAGGCCGCGCCGGTCGACTCGCGCCCCTCGACGTTCGTGCGCGCCCCCAGGACCGAGTTGGCGTAGACTACCGCCGAGCTCTCCATCCAGGCCAGATGCTCGCCCTTCACCGGCACGTTGCCGACCTGTTAGGGCGTGCAGGTAGACATCCACTGCACGCCGCGGCGTGCCGAAATAGTGCTCGGACGCCTTCTGCAGCTCGGCCTGCGCGTCGGAAAAGCCCTGCACGGCGTAGTTGCGGGTGTCGATCCCGTGGATCAGCTGGCAGGTCGAGACCACGGCGCTGCGGCGTCTCGACCGTTCGTCGCTGTCGAGGTTGAAGCGCGAGAAGATCGTGTCGAAGTCGTCGGGCCGGTCCAGATCGGCCTGCACGAACGGCGTCGTCGACGACCAGGTCCCGGCGACGTTCGTCACCTCGACCAGCCGCTCGGCCCCCAGCGCCTCGCCATAGCGGACGAGCAGGTCCATCGCGCGCGCCTTGGCCGCGCCGTCCGTGCCGTCCAGCATTGCCTTCTCGGCATCGCTCAGACGCATCGCCCGTCCTCCCGGGTTGAGCCTAGCGGGCGGCGATCGCGCCGGGAATGGCGCAAAACGCGCGCGGATCTTTCGCGCGCCGCGAAAGGCCGGGGGCGCCGCGCGCTCACGGCGCCACCCCGTCGGCGCGTTCGAGGTTGTCGCGCACCCTGTCCTGCAGCGCCTCCATGTCGATCTGGTGGACCGAGCCCGACCCGGCCAGGTCCAGCGCATTCGCCGCCGCCATCCCCTGCGCCATGCACGGCCCCATCACCCGCACCGACGACAGCGCGGCGGGGTCGCCGTCGATGCAGCGGCCCACCGCCACCAGGTTGTCCGCCTCGGGCGAGATCATCGAGCCGAACGGGATCCAGTGGACGTGGTCCTCGTCGAACGTCTCCCACACGAAGCCCTCGGGCGCGTTGTGCAGCTCGATCGGCCAGGCCGTGCGGCCGATCGCGTCGTCGAAGCGCACCTGGCCCGACCACCTCGTCCATCGTCAGGTGGTGGCGCCCCCTGATCCAGCGCGTCTGGCGGATGCCGGGCAAGCCCGTAGGCGCGCACCGAGATGTCGCCGAAGACCTGCGGGAACTCCGTCGCGCAGGAGCCGCACGCCGCGGTCGACCTGGTCCTTGCCGATCAGCCCGGTCCGCGACGCCTCGATCGGGGTCGAGCGGCGTCTCGACATGGGTCATGTTCAGCACCGCCACGTCCTTGCCGGGGAAGTAGAACATCAGCCCGTTGCGCGCGGACCAGCCCGTATTCGTCGGCCTTCTCGGCGATGCCGCGCGGCCAGCTCCTCGCGCGCGGGTGGCTCGACATCGGTGCGGATGCCCTCGACCACCGCCTGCTGCGACGCCGTAGACCTTCTCGTCGGGCTCCCGGCACTCGAACCCGGCCAGATAGGTCAGCGCCGCGTCGCCCGAGCAGTCGGCGAAGCTTTCGGCCCGGATCGTCACGTCGCCGTAGCGCGTCACCAGCGTGCACGCGCCTCGACCCGCCGCCCTTCGACCTCGACCGCGCGCAGGACCGCGCCGGTGACCGGGATCACGCCGGCCGCGTCGATCGGCGTCTCGACCCAGCGCGCTCAGCGCGATCTCGTTGTAGTGCACGACCGTCGTCATCGGGCCGTGGCGAAAGTAGCAGGCGTCGTGCGCTCTGCAGCCAGTCCAGCATGTCGTCGACGATGCCGAAGGTGAACCGGTGCCCGTGGGTGCCGTTCCGGTAGAGGCCGCAGAACGTCCCGATGATCGAGTTCACCGCCTGTCCGCCCAGCGCCGGCAGCCCGTCGACGATGGCCACCCGCCGGCCCAGCCGCGCCGCCTCGAGCGCGGTGGTCGCCCCCGAGATGCCGGCGCCGATCACGCACAGGTCGACCTCCAGCTCGCGGTGCAGGACCTCGCCGGAATGGCGGACGATGGTCGTGCCGGGGTTGATCGGGCGGCCGTGCGACATCTCACTCCTCCTTGCGGCGGGCGTCGGGCACCAGCGACGCGCCCTGCCTCAGCGGCGTCACCGTGCGCTCGTAGACCGAGAGCCAGCCCTGAATCGCGCGTCGGGCCGGGCGGCACGAACTCGGCGCGGCGCCGGGCCAGCTCCTCGGCCGGCACCTCCAGGTCGATCCGCCTCGCCTCCACGTCGATGGCGATGATCTCGCCGTCGCGGACCAGCGCGATCGGCCCGCCCTCGGCCCATTCGGGCTGCACCTCGCCGACGACGAGGCCCTTGTTGACCAGGCCCGGAAAGCTGGCCGTCGGTCACGACCGCGACGTCGGCGCCCAGCCCCGCGCCCTCGACCGCGAAGACCAGCCGCGAGGCGCCGCCCATGCCGGGCCCGCCGCGCACCCCCTGCCGGCGCAGCACCAGCACCTCGCCACGGCGGATCCGACCCTCGGCCAGCGCCGCTTCGGCCTCGACCGAGCTCTCGAACACCCGCGCCGGCCCGCGAAAGGCCAGCTTGCGGTCGGGCGTGCGCAGCCCGACCTTGACGATCCCCGTCTCGGGCGCCAGCGAGCCGCGCAGAAGCACGATCGCCGGCTTCTCCCCGTGCGGCCGGTCCAGCGGGCGGATCACCGTCGTCGTCCGCGACGGCCACCTCCGCCAGGTTCTCGCCCACCGTTCCGCCGGTGCAAGTCAGCGCGTCCGCGTCGAGCATCGGCGCCAGCCGCTTCATCACCGCCCGCGCGCCGCCCGCCGCCTCGAACGCCTCGATGCTGTCGGAGCCGATGGGCCGCACCGCGGTCAGGACCGGCACCCGCTCGCCCTCGGCCTCGAACGTGGCGTAGATGTCGATGTCGGCGCCCGCCTCCAGCGCGATCGCCTGCAGGTGCTTGATGCAGTTGATCGACCCCGCCTGCGCCAGCACCACCCGCGCGGCGTTGCGGAACGCGCCCGGCGTCAGGATCTGCCGCGGGCGCAGGTCCTCCCACACCATGTCGACGATGCGCGCGCCCGCCGTCGCCACCTGCGCCCACATGGCGTCGCGAATTGGCCGCCACCGGCGCCGCGCCGGGCAGCGCCATGCCCAGCGCCTCGGCGACCGAGTGCATCGAGTTCGCGGTGCCCATCCCCGAGCACACCCCGGGCGAGCGGATCGCGGCGTCGGCCATCGCCGTCAGCCGCTCGCGGCTGGTCGGCGCCCTGCGCGTGGTAGCCCGCGTGCAGGAACACCTCCTCGATGTCGACGTGCTCGCCCTCGATCTGCCCCGAGGCCTGGTAGCCGCAGACCACCATCAGCGTCGGGATGTCCAGCCGCGCCGCCGCCATCAGCTGTCCCGGCACCGTCTTGTCGCACGAGGTCAGCATCAGCATCCCGTCGAGCTGCGGCGCCCTCGACCTGGAGTTCGATGTCGTTGGCCACTAGGTCGCGCGAGGGCAGGATGTAGGTCGCCCGCCGCCCCGCCGACAGGATGAAGTCCGACGGCGCCGCGGTGCGGATCTCGAACGGCAGGCCGCCGGCCGCGCGCACCGCCTCCTTGGCCTTCGCGGCGATGGCGTCGAGGTGGGAAAAGCAGATCGCGATCTCGGACGAGGTGTTCACCACCGCGATCTTGGGCTTCTCCATGTCGGCGTCGGAGAGGCCCAGCGCGCGCCACTGGGCCCGCCGCACCGCCCAGCGCGAGCTGCCGGGCTCGAAGTTCGACCGCAGCGTGGCGGGGTCGCGGCGCGGGCGCGTCAAGGCGGTCCTCCCTCGGCGGGCGCGCGTGCATCGGCGCCGGGGTCAGTCTTGCGCGCCCCCGGCACCCGACAATACGCCAAGTCGGACGCAGAGCCTTCGCGGATCGCGAAAGACGCGCCCCGCCGCGGGCGGGCAGCGTTCTTGACAGGATCGCGCGCGCGCCGGGATAGTTGCCGAAACCGGGCCCGCCATGCCGCCGGCCCGCGGAAATCAGCGCGAACCGCGCGAGGGAGGAGCCAGCCATCATGTTCACACGCACCGTTTCATGCGCGGTCGCGGCCTGCGCGCTTGCCGCCGCTGCCGCCCCGGCCGCGGCACTCGATTTCGTCTACGGCTCGTGGATCCCCGAGGCCGAGTACACAAACCGCGTCGCCCTGCCCAAGGCCTTCGAGGAGATCGCCGCGGAAAGCGACGTCAACTGGCGCCTGGTGCCCGGCGGGCAGCTGGTGAACCCGGTCGACACCTGGGACGCGGTCGAGAACGGGCTGGTGCAGGGCGGCATGGGCATCCCGCAATACGTCCCCTCGGTGGTGCCGACGCTGAACGTCATCTACCAGACCGTGCTGCCGGGCGACGAGACGCTGGCTGCCTCGGGCGCCGCGCTCGAGACGCTGATGCTCGACTGCCCGCAATGCCTCGACGAGCTGCGCGGCCTCAACATGCTCGCCATCGCGGGCTGGGACACGGCGCCCTACATGCTGGGCTGCACCACCCCCGTCCGCTCGGTCGCCGACCTCAAGGGCCTCAAGGTGCGCGCGGCGGGCGGCAACGTGCGCCTGATGGAGGCCGCGGGCGCCACCCCGGTCGCCGCCACCCTGGTCGAGGCGATCAGCCTGCTGCAGACCGGCGCCATCGACTGCATCTTCGGCACGGCCGGCTGGTACCGAAGCTTCGGCTACGCCGACTTCATCAGGTACCACACCGACTATCCGATGGGCATGACCGGCCCCGCCACCGGCTGGCTGATGAACCGCGACGCCTGGAACCAGCTCTCGGACGACGACAAGACGCTGCACCTGCAGAAGGGCGCCATGGTCTCGGCCATGCAGGCGCTGGGCCAGTTCGTCGAGGAAGAGAAGCAGACGCTGGACTGGGCGGTGAACGAGAAGGGCGTCGAGGTGGTCGAGCCCGATGCCGAGGAGTTCGCCGACGCTGATGGACGACTTCATCGCCGCGCAGGACCAGGCCGTGATCGAGACCGCCACCTCGCAGGGCGTCGAGAACCCCGAGGCGATCATCGCCACCTACCGCGAGAACTTCGACAAGTGGAAGGGCCTGACCGAGGGCGTCGAGAGCATCGACGAGCTGACCCAGCTCTACTGGGACCAGATCTTCTCGCAGATCGACATCGCCACGTACTGAGGCGGGGCGGCCCCGCCCCGGCGGGGCCCCAGGCCGGGGCGCGCCCATGCAACGACCGATGCGGTGGCTCGAGGGGCCGATGACCCTCGTCATGTGGCTCGCGATCCTGGCGGGCCTGATGATGATGCTGCACGTCACCGCCGACGTGATCGGCCGCTGGGTCTTCAACCACCCGCTGCCCGGCACCGCCGAGGTCGTCACCTACTACTACATGGTCACCGTCGCCTATCTGCCCTGGATGTGGCTGGCCCGCGCCGACGGGCACATCACGCGTCGACTTCATGGTGCGGATGCTGCCCGCGCCGGTGGCCTTCTGGCTCGACGATCGTGGTCAGGCTGGGCCTGGTGGCGTACCTGGCGCTCTTCACCTGGCAGACGACGCTGCAGGCGATCCGCCAGACCGGGCGCGCCGAGATGCAGCAGGCCGGCATCTTCTATCTGCCGGTCTGGCCGACGCGCTGGCTGCTGCCGCTGGCCGGGGGGCTGATGGCGCTCTGGGTGACGCTGTGGGTGATCGACGCGGTGCTACGCCGGGTCCGCCCGTAGATGGACGCCGCGATCCTCAGCCTCGTCAGCTTCGGGGCCCTGCTCGTCCTGCTCGCGGTGCAGATGCCCATCGGCGCGGCGCTGGGCATCGTGTCGCTGGCGGGCTTCACCTACCTCGCCAACTTCCAGGTCGCGCTCTCGGTCCTGCGCACCGTGCCCTACCAGTTCGCCGCCAACTGGGAGCTGACGGCGATCCCGATGTTCCTGCTGATGGGCGTCGATCGTGAACCACTCAGGGATCGCGCGCGACCTGTTCGAGGCGGCGCGGCTCTGGCTCGCGCGGCTGCCCGGGGGGCTGGCGGTGGCGGCCAACCTCGCCTCGGCGGCCTTCGGGGCGGCGTCGGGCTCGTCCATCGCGGCCTCGGCGGCGATGGCGCGGCTCGCGATCCCCGAGATGCTGCGCTTCGGCTACGACAAGGGCCTGGCCGCCGGCGTCGTGGCCAGCGCCGGCACGCTGGCCGCGCTGATCCCGCCCTCGGTCATGTTCGTGGTCTACGGCGTCTTCGCCGAGGTCTCGATCGTCAAGCTGCTGATCGCGGGCATCCTGCCGGGGCTGCTGACCGCGGCGATGTACACCGCGATGATCCTCATCCGCTGCCGGCTGAACCCCGTCGCTCGCCCCGCCCGTCGCGCTCGACGAGGCCGAGCGGCGCGCCCGGCGCTGGCCGCGCCACCGCCCGGGTCTGGCCGCTGATCGTGCTGATGCTGGGCGTGATCGGCGGCCTCTACGGCGGGGTCTTCACGCCCACCGAGGCCGGCGCGGGCGGCGCCTTCATCGCGCTGATCATCTCGGTCGCGCAGGGGCGGATGGGCCTGCGCGGCCTCTACGAGTAGCCTGCGCGACGCCATGGCGACCACCGCGCAGATCTTCTTCATCGGCATGGGCGCGATCATGTTCACGCGCTTCCTGTCGCTGGCCGGGATCGGCGCCTACCTGTCGCAGAGCGTCGGCGACTGGGCGGTCGACCCGCTGCTGCTGGTGATCGCGATGTCGGCGATCTACCTGATCCTCGGCATGTTCCTCGACCCGCTCGGGATCATGCTGATCACCATTCCCGTCTTCCTGCCGATGTTCGAGGCGCTCGGACCTCGACCCGGTCTGGCTGGGCGTGCTGATCGTGAAATACATCGAGATCGGCCTGCTGACCCCGCCCGTCGGGCTTCCAGGTCTACGTGGTCAAGGGCGTGGTGGGCGAGGCGATCCCGCTGCAGACCATCTTCCGCGGCTGCTTCTGGTTCCTGGCCTGCGAGGTGGTCGTCATGGTCCTCCTGATCGCCTTCCCCGCGATCTCCCTCGTCCTGCCCAATTCCCTCCTCTGACCCTTCGCCCCCCCCGCGCTCCGCTCCGCCGAGCGACGGGTGCCGGCGTGCTCGGCATGTCCTTTCGGAGCCCTTGCGTCGCTGCGAGGTCGGCGGAACAACAGCCCGGGAGTGGCGGCGTGCGATTCTCGTGCGGAGTGCGTTCGTCTGCGACACCGCATTCCCTGTCACGGAAGGTCCGGTATGGAACTCGACGTCAATGTTCACTTGCTTTACCGACTCGCGGGTCCGACGGACCTGCTGCTGCAGATCGAGGTTGCCGACGTGGCCGATCAGAAGCTGCAATCGTCGCGGCTGGACACGTCGGAAGCGGAACACTTCGCCCGGGTTTCTGCCGAGGACGGGCTGGGCGAGCGCATATGGCTCCGGGCTGACGGCGAGCTTCGGTGCGACTACGCGGCGCGTGTCGTCATCGATCGACCGGTGCTCGATATCTCCGCTCTGCAGGCCGTGCCGCCTCACCTTCTCCCGGGCGATACCGTCCGTTACCTCATGCCGTCCAGATATTGCCCGTCCGACGAGTTTCAGTCCTTCGTGGCAGCAGAGTTCGGAGACCGCACGGGCGGCGCTCGGATCGCCGCGATGCGCGACTGGATCAGCGACGCCTTCAGCTACGTGCCCGGTTCGAGCAACGCTCAGACGACGGCCCTCGACAGCTTCGTTCAACGTCAAGGCGTTTGCCGTGACTACGCGCACGTCATGATCACCCTGGCGCGCGCATCGACCATCCCGGCCCGATTTGCGAGCGTTTACGCCCCCGGAGTGACGCCGCAGGATTTTCATGCCGTGGCTGAAATCTATCTCGACGGGACATGGCATCTCGTCGATGCGACGGGCATGGCGCCTGCCGACACCATCGCCCGGATCGGCGTCGGGCCCGACGCCGCGGGTGTCGCGTTTCTCAGCGCCTTCGGACAGGCGACCCTGGTCGAGCAGACGGTCTCCGTAACGGAATCTCGGACCATCAAGGCGTAGCCCCATGACTGTCCGGCCCCGCCTGGCGGAGCCCGGAGGCAACGCGCATATGCACAGCGTATGCACGGGGGGTGTACGCAGGGTGACACTCGTTCCGGACCGGCCGGGGCGGGGTCAGAGACCCAGCAGCGCCCGCGCGTTCTCCTTCAGGATCAGCGGCCGCACCTCGTCGCGGAATGGCGCCGCCTCGAAGTCGCGCAGCCATCGGTCCGGCGTGATCGCGGGCCAGTCCGAGCCGAACAGCATCTTCTTCTTCAGCAGGGTATTGGCGTACTGGACCAGGATCGGCGGGAAGTATTTCGGCGACCAGCCCGACATGTCGATATAGACGTTGGGCTTGTGGGTGGCGACCGCCAGCGCCTCCTCCTGCCAGGGGAAGGAGGGGTGGGCGAGGATGATCGTCATGTCGGGAAAGTCGGCCGCCACGTCGTCGATCGCATGGGATTGGAGTACTTCAGCCGCATCCCCATGCCGCCGCGCATGCCCGCGCCGACGCCGGTCTGGCCGGTGTGGAACAGCGCGATCGACGCCCTCCTCGGCGATCGCCTCGTAGAGCGGATAGGCCATCCGGTCGTTCGGAAAGAAGCCCTGCATCGTGGGGTGGAACTTGAAGCCGCGCACGCCGAACTCGTCGACCAGCCGCCGCGCCTCGCGCGCGCCCGCGCTCGCCCTTGGCCGGGTCGATCGAGGCGAAGGGGATCAGGATGTCAGCGTTCTCCGCCGCAATGCGTGCCACGTCCTCGTTCGAGTAGCGGCGGAACCCGGTCTCGCGCTCGGTGTCGACGGGAAAGATCACCGCGCCGATCTTGCGCTCGCGGAAGTAGGCGGCGGTCTGCTCGACACGTGGGCAGCATCCCCTCGCGCCCGGCGGGGTTCTTGAAATAGGCGGCCATGCCCGCCTGGAACTCGTCATAGCCGTCGTCGCGCGGGCCGCGGCAGGGCTCCTCGGCATGGGTGTGGATGTCGATCGCGACCAGATCGTCGAGGTTCATGTGGTCATCCCTTTGCGTCAGGAGCGATCCGGCGCGACCCGCTTCGCCCGCTTTTCCAGGAAGGCCCGCAGCCGCTCCTCGGCCTCCGGGCTGGTCGCGGTGAAGGCCGCCATGAGGATTTCGACGAACAGGCCGTCGTCGGCTGCCATGTCCTGGATCCGCGGCAGCGCGTGGATGATCGCGTAGTTCGACAGCTCGGCGTTGCCCGCCGCGGCCGGTGCGCAAGCTCCAGCGCCTTGTCGCGCGCCTGCCCCCTCGGGGACGACGTACTGGACCAGGTTCCAGCGCTCGGCCTCCTCGGCGGCGACGACGCGGCCGGTCAGCATCATGTCGGTCATCCGCGCCGCGCCCATCAGCCGCGCGACCCGCACCGAGCCGCCGCCGCCGACGAAGATGCCGCGCTGTGCCCTCGGGCAGGGCGAAGAACGCCGTGTCCTCGGCCACGCGGATATGGGTCGCGGCGGCCAGCTCGAGCCCGCCGCCCACCACCGCGCCGTGCAGCGCCGAGACCCAGGGGATCGTGCCGCGCTCGATCCGGTCGAAGATCGCGTGCCAGCGGCGCGAGCCGCTGCACCCCCTCGATCGGCGTCTTCTTCACGTGTTCGGCCAGGTCCAGCCCGGCGCAGAAATGCTCGCCGTGCCCGAAGATCACGCCGGCCTTCGCCTCGTCCTCGGCGCGGCGCGACGGCCTCGGCGATGCGCCTCGACGAAGCGGTCGCTGATCGCGTTGCGCTTTCGGGGCGGTTCAGCCCGATCACGCGCCACGTCGCCCTGCAGCTCGTAGGTCGAGGAAGTCCGGGTTCGCGCCGTCGCCCATGTCGGTTATCCACCTGCATCGCCTTGGCGCCGCATGACTGTTTCCCTGTAGACACTATCGGGACGGAGGGCAGTCAACTCGCGATGCCGCGCCGCGCCGAGGGAGGCGGCGATGAGCGGTCAGGCCGACGCGACGCGTCGAGATGTGGACGCCGCGACCTGTCGCTAGCGAGGACGCGGCCCGACGGCACGATCGTCTGATCTGGCTGACGACCCGCTGGGCCCGTATCCCGCAACGCTGACCGAGCGGCTCATGCACTGGGCCGCGGCCGCGCCGGACCGGGCCTGGATGGCGGAGCGCGACCGAGGCGGCGGCTGGCGCGAGCGTCACCTATGCCGAGGCGCTGGCGCCGGGTGCGGCGCCATCGGGCAGGCGCTGCTCGACCGCGGGCTGTCGGCCGACCGGCCGCTGCTGATCCTGTCGGGCAACTCATCGACCATGCGCTGATGGCGCTCGGCGCGCAGCATGTCGGCGTGCCCTCGGCCGCGATCTCGCCCGCCTATTCGCTGGTCTCGACCGACTACGGCAAGCTGCGCGACATCGCGCGGGCAGCTGACGCCGGGCCTGGTCTTCGCTGCCGACGCGGACGCCTTTGCCGCCGGCCATCGACGCCGTGCTCGCCCCGGACGTGCCGGTCGTGCTGCACGCGCGGCAGCGGTCGGCGGGCGCGACTGCACCTGCGTTCGCGGACGATCGCCGCGACCGAGCCCGGAGCCGGCGGTCGACGCCGCGTTCGACGCCGTCGGCCCCGACACGGTGGCCAAGTTCCTCTTCACCTCGGGCACCACCGGCACGCCCAAGGCGGTGATCCAGACCCAGCGGATGCTCTGCTCCAACCAGGAGATGGTCGCCGACTGCTACGCCTTCATGCGGGCCGAGCCGCCGGTGGTGGTCGACTGGGCGCCCTGGAACCACACCGCCAGCGGCAACAAGGTCTTCAACCTCGTCGCTCTACAACGGCGGCACCTACTACATCGACGACGGCAAGCCCGCGCCCGACGGCATCGGCGAGACGATCCGCAACCTGCGCGAGGTCTCGCCCACCTGGTACTTCAACGTCCCCGCCGGCTACGAGATGCTGGTCGACGCGATGGAGACGGACGACGCGCTGCGCGAGAGCTTCTTCCGCGCCTCAAGATGATGATGTACGCCGGCGCCGGCATGGCCAGCCACATCTGGGACCGGCTGCAGCAGATGGCCGAGGAGACGGTGGGCGCCCGCATCCTGCTGGCACCGGCCTCGGCGCGACCGAGACCGGGCCCTTCGCGCTCAAGTGCACCGAGCCGCAGGAGAGCGCCCGGCAATGTCGGCATCCCGGCGCAGGGCGTGACGCTGAAGCTGGTGCCCGAGGGCGACAAGCTGGAGGCGCGGCTGAAGGGCCCGGCGATCACGCCCGGCTACTGGCGCGCGCCCGAACTGACCGCCGAGGCCTTCGACGAGGAGGGCTTCTACCGGCTCGGCGACGCCTTGCGCTTCGCGGTGCCCGGGCGACCCGCGGCAGGGCTTCTTCTTCGACGGGCGGATCGCCGAGAACTTCAAGCTGCGCACCGGCACCTGGGTCGCCGTCGGCGCCGCTGCGGGCGGCGCTGGTCGACGCGCTCGGCGGGCTGGTCGCGCGACGCGGTGATCGCGGGCGAGGGGCGCGACGAGCTGGGCGCGCTCCTGGTGCCGTACATGCCCGCCGCGCGCGAGCTGGTGCCGGACGCGGACACAATGGACGACGCGGCGGTGCTGGCGCACCCGGCGGTGCGGGACGCGGTGGCGGAGCGCCTGCGGCGCGTTCGCGCGAAGGCCACGGGGGCCAGCCACGCGGGTGACGCGGGCGGTGTTCCTGGACGAGGCGCCCTCGCTCGACCGGGGCGAGGTGACGGACAAGGGATCGATCAACCAGCGGGCGGTGCTGCGGCATCGGGCAGCGCTGGTCGCGTTGCTCTTTTCCGACGATCCCGCGGTGATCCTGTCCGACAACAAGGAGGCGACAACGGCATGAAGATCGAGGGGCAGGGGGCGCTGGTCACGGGCGGTGCCTCGGGACTGGGTGCGGCGACGGCGCGGATGCTGGCCGGGGCGGGGGCGCGGGTGACCGTGTTCGACCGTCGACGAGGCGGGGGCGGCGCGGATGGCCGACGAGATCGGCGGGCAGCGGCGTCGCGGGCGACGTCGCCAGCGAGAGCGACGTGACCGCGGCCCTCGACGCGGCGGGCGAGGTGCGCCTGGTGGTCAACTGCGCCGGGATCGGGCCGCCGACGCGGATCGTCGGCCGCGACGGGCCGATGCCGCTGGCGAGACTTCGACCGCGGTCCTGCGCGTCAACCTGGTCGGCACCTTCAACATCATGCGCCTTGCCGCGGCACGGATGGTCGAGCGTCGACCCGATGGAGGACGCGGCGCGGGGCGCGATCGTCAACACCGCCTCGGTCGCCGCCTTCGACGGGCAGATCGGCCAGGCGGCCTACTCGGCGTCGAAGGGCGGCATCGTGTCGATGACGCTGCCGGCGGCGCGCGAGTTCGCGCGGTCGGGCATCCGCGTCAACACCATCGCGCCGGGCATCTTCCGCACGCCGCTTCTGGCCAGTCTGCCCGCCGGAGGCGCAGGAGAGCCTCGGCGCCTCGGTGCCCGTACCCGGCGCGGCTTGGCGATCCGGACGGAGTTCGCCGCCGCGGTGCGGTTCTGCGCTCGAGACGCAATACATCAACGGCGAGGCGATCCGCCTCGACGGCGCGATCCGCATGCAGCCCAAGTGAGGCGGCACCCGGCCGAGGCGGCCGCGGGAGCATCGGCGGCATGATCGCGGTCCTGACGGTCACGCTGCCGATCTACCTGGTGATCCTGCTGGGCTTCGTCACCGTGCGGTGGGGCTACATGGCCGCCGGCGCGACCGAGCCGCTGTCGGCGTTCGTCATCCGCATCTGCCTGCCGGCGCTGATTTTCTCTGCGGTGGCCGGCGGCGCGCGGGCGGCGCTCGACTGGACGTTCATCACGGCCTATGGCGGCGCCTCGCTTGCGGTGCTGGCGGCGGGCGCGCTGGCGATGCGCGCGGTTCTGGGGCGGGGGCGCGCGGCGGCGTCGGTGATCGGCGGGCTGGGGATGGCGCTCTCGAACAGCGTCTTCGTGGGCTACCCGCTGGCGCGCCTGGTGCTGGGCGCCGGCGCGGACGCGGTCTTCGCCTGGGTGCTGTTGGTCGAGAACGTCCTGATCCTGCCACTCAGCCTGCTGCTGGCCGATGCGCTGGCGGCCGAGCGACGGGGGTTCGGCCAGAGCCTGGTGCGCACCCTGCGCGGCCTGGTGACGAACCCGATCGTGCTGGCGCTGGCGGCGGGTCTTGCGGCGGCGGCGCTGCTGCCGGGGCTGCCGCCGGTCCTGGCCCGCGCGATCGAGATGCTGCGCAACGCCGCGCCGGGCCTCGCCCTTTTCGTGGTGGGGGCGCTGGCGGCGGGGCACCGCCCGCGGCGGCTGGGCGCGCCGGTCGCCGCGATCGCCGCCGGCAAGCTGGTGGCGCACCCGCTGGCGGTGGCGGCGGCGCTGGCTTCTGTGCCGGGTCTGGGGGGCGACCTGTTCCGGGCAGGGGTGATCTTCGCCGCCTGCCCGATGCTCAGCATCTTTCCCGTGTTCGGCGCCCGCTTCGGCCTCGGGCCGGTTGCGGCCGCGGCCTTCATCGCCGCGACGGGCCTGTCGTTCCTGACCACGGCCGCGGCGATCTTCCTGGTCGGGCCCTGAGCGGCTCAGACCGCGGCCACGGCCTCGAGCAGGTCGGGGGCGGGGCGCGCCGCTGCCGCCGCCGCGTTGCGCGCCACCTGCTCGGGCGTGGAGGCGCCGGCGATCACGCTGCTCACCGCGGGCCGCGCCAGCAGGTAGCCGAAGGCGAGGTCGATGAGATCGGTCCCCGCCTGCTCCGCGATCTCGGCCAGCCGTTCGGTCCGCGCAAGCCGTTCCTCGGTCAGGAAGATCGTGGCAAGCCGGCTGCCGGCGGCAAGGCGCGTGCCTTCGGGCGCCGGTTCTCCCGCGCGGTACTTGCCGGTCAGAAGGCCGCTCGCCAAGGGGAAGAACGGCAGGAAGCCCAGCCCCAGGCGCTCACAGAGCGGCAGGATCTCGGCCTCGGCGTCGCGATGCAGCAGGCTCAGCTGATCCTGTGCCGACACGAAGCCCTGCACGCCCAGCTCGCGCGCCACGTAATGCGCCTCGACCAGCTGCCAGCCCGCCAGGTTCGAGCAGCCGACATAGCGGACCTTCCCCTGCCGGATCAGGTCGTCGAGGGCGCGCAGCGTCTCGTCGACGGGCGTGTCGGGGTCGGGCCGGTGGAGCTGCAGCAGGTCGATCCAGTCGGTGCCGAGGCGGCGCAGGCTGCCCTCGACCGCCTGCATCAGGTAGCGCCGCGACCCGTCGTGACGCCGCCCCTCGGGCTCTTCCCGCAGGCCGAACTTCGTCGCGACCACCGCATCGGGGCGGCGGGCGCCGAGGCTGCGCCCCAGGATCTCCTCCGACAGGCCGCCCTTGCCCATCGGGTAGACATCGGCGGTGTCGAAGAGCGTCACGCCGTGGTCGAGCGCCGCCGCGACCACGCGCCGCGACGCCGCCTCGTCCAGCCGGCCGCCGAAATTGTTGCATCCAAGGCCCAGGGCCGAAACCCTGAGGCCCGAGCGTCCCATCTGTCGTTCTTCCATCGTCTCCCTCAGTCGTTGACGGCGAGGCCTATGTAGCGGTCGAGCGTCGGGTGGTCGCGCGCGAGCTCGGGCGATGGCGCGGCGTGCACGATCCGCCCCCGCTCGATGATGACGGCCTCGCTGGTCATGCCCAGCGCCACCTCGGCGTGCTGCTCGACCAGGACCAGCGTCATGCCGGCCTCGGCGACCATCGTGCGGATCGCGGCCGACAGCTCCTCGACGACGATCGGCGCCAGCCCCTCGAGCGGCTCGTCGAGCAGCAGGAGGCGCGGGTTGGTCATCAGCGTGCGCGCGATCGCCAGCATCTGCTGCTCGCCGCCCGAAAGCTGGTCGCCGCGGTTGTCGCGCCTTTCGTGCAGGCGGGGAAAGAGATCGTAGATCCGCTCGAGCGTCCATTCGCCGGGGCGGGCGACGACGGTGAGGTTCTCGGTCACGGTGAGGGTGGGGAAGATGTCGCGCTCCTGCGGGACCCAGCCCAGACCGAGGCGGGCGCGCTGGTGTGGGCGAAGGCGCGAGATGTCGCGCCCCGTCCAGCGGATGCTGCCGGCCGTCTGCCGGGTGAAGCCCATGATCGTCTGGATCAGGGTCGACTTGCCGACGCCGTTCCGGCCCAGCAGCGCCAGGCCGCCCCCCTCGTGCACCCGAAGCGAGACGTCGTCGAGCACCACGCCCTCGCCATAGCCGGCGCTGACGCCGTCCAGTGTCAGCAGCGGCTCAGCCATGCCCGCCTCCGCCCAGGTAGACCTCGCGCACCTGGCTGTCGGCCGCGATCGCGTCGGGCGGGCCGCTGGTCAGCACCCGGCCCTGCACCAGCACGTGGATGTGGCTGGCGAAGCGGAAGACCAGGTCCATGTCGTGCTCGATGAACAGCACCGAGATGTCCTCGGGCAGGTCGCGGATCACGGCAAACAGCGCGGCGCTTTCGGACCGGGGCACGCCGGCGGCCGGCTCGTCCAGCAGAAGCACCCGTGGCCGGGTCGCCAGCGCCAGCGCGATCTCGAGCAGGCGCTGCTCGCCGTAGGCGAGGTCGCGGGTGGGCCGGGTCGCGCGGTCGGCCAGCTGCATCTGCGCGAGGAGGCCGAACGCTTCGTCCACGGCCTCGGCGACGGCGCGGCCAGCCGCCCGGTCCATCTGCGTGTCGGCGCCCCGGCGCTCGAGCACGGCGACCAGCACCGCCTCGAGCGGGGTCAGCCCCGGGAAAAGCGTGTTGATCTGGAACGTGCGCCCCAGGCCTTTCTTCACCCGCTCGTGGCTGGCCGCCGTGGTCACGTCCTGCTCGCCAAGCAGGACGGCGCCAGCATCCGGGGCCAGCAGCGCCGGTCATCATGTTGATCAGCGTGGTCTTGCCAGCGCCGTTCGGCCCGATCAGCGCGTGGCGCGCGCCGGCGGGCAGCGCGATCGAGATGTCGTCGGCCACCACCAGCCGACCGAAGCTCTTGCGAAGGCCGCGGGTCTCGAGCGCGTTCATGTGCGCCGCCGCGTCAGCGCCACCAGCCGTTCGAGCCCGCCCAGAAGGCCGCGCGGCATGAACAGCACCACCACCATCAGCAGGATGCCGATCCAGAAGTACCAGTACTGCGGGTTCATGTCCGAGAGTTGGTCGCGCGCCAGCAGGAACACCGTGGCGCCCAGGATCGCGCCATAGAGCCGCCCGGTGCCGCCGAGGATCAGCATGATCGCGATCTCGGCCGAGCGCTGGAAGCCCAGCGTCTCGAGCGACACCGTCTCGGTCGTCTGGGCCAGCAGCGCGCCGGCCATCCCGGCGATGGCGGCCGAGATCGCGAAGACCTCCTGCAGCCGGCCGCGGTTCGAGACGCCCAGCGCGTCGGTGCGGCGCGGGTTCTCGCGGATCGCCTCGAGCGTCAGGCCGAAGGGCGAGTTCACGATCCGCCGCGAGACGGGAAGGCCAGGAACGCCACCCCGAAGGCATAGGCGTAGGACGTGTAGCCCCAGATCGAGAACCGCCAGGTGCCGAACAGGTCCAGGTCTCGACGCCCTGCAGGCTGTCGGCGCCGCCGGTCAGCCAGTCCATCGCGTTCGCCAGTTCGACCAGCAGGAAGCTGAGCCCCAGCGTGATCATCAGCAGCGCCAGGTGCTGCACCCGCACGATCAGGAAGCTGACGAGCCATCCGGCCAGCCCCGCGACGATCCCGGCGAAGACAAGGCCGCTGACCGGCTCGCCCCAGACCATGCGCCGACAGGATTCCCGCAGCATAGGCGCCGATCCCGAAGAAGGCGGCATGGCCCAGCGAGATGATCCCGGCATAGCCCAGGATGAGGTCGAGCGAGACGCAGAACATGGCGGTGATGGCGATCTGGCTGGCCAGCGACAGGTAGGTGGGAAAGAAGAGGTAGGGCACCGCCAGCGCGGTCACCCAGAACGCCACCTCGATCGGTGACACCCGGCTGCGGCGCCTGAGCCAGGCGTGGGGGTCGGGCGTGCTCATCGCCGCGCGAACAGGCCCTGCGGCCTGAGAAACAGGATGACGACCATCAGGCCGTACATCAGGAACGAGCCCAGCTCGGGGATCAGGTACTTGCCGGCCACGTCGAAGATGCCGAACACCGTGGCGGCGATGAAGCTGCCCCAGATCGAGCCGAGGCCGCCGACGGCCACGACGATCAGCACGAAGACCAGGATGTGGAAGCCGAACGACGGGTCGAGCCCCAGGATCTCGATGGCCAGCGCACCGCCTAGGCCTGCGAGGCCGCTGCCGACGGCGAAGGTCAGCGCGAAGATCGCGCCGACGTTCAGCCCGAGGCCGCGGGCGACCTTCTGGTTGTCGACGGCGGCGCGGACCATGCGCGCCGAAGCGGGTGTATTCCAGCATCCCCACCACCGCCGCCGTCACCACCAGCGCCACCGCCACCAGGAAGATCCGGTAGGTGGGGAAGTTGATTCCGCCGGCCTCGACGAACCCGGTCAGGTAGCCGGGCAACTCGATCGACTTGTGCCCGGTGCCGAAGACGTAGGCGAAGGCGGCCGACGCGCTGAACACCGTGCCGATCGTGAACAGCACCTGGTTGAGCTCGGTCGCTTCGTAGAGCCGCCGGAACAGCAGCCGCTCGAACACCGCGGCGACCAGCGCGGTCACCAGGAATGCCATCGGCAGCGTGATCAGGTACGGCCAGCCCGCCATGTGCGCCAACGCGTAGGTTACGTAGCCGCCCAGCATGGCGAAGGCCCCGTGGGCGAGGTTGACGAAGTTCATCATCCCCAGCGTGACGGTGAGCCCCACCGACAGCAGGAACAGCAGCATCCCGAAGGCGATGCCGTCGAAGAGCACTGCGATGAGCTGGCTGAGCACGGGGCGCGGCGCCTCTTTCTGCAGGGCGGGGGCCACGCGCCGGGACGGGCGTGGCCCCTTGGCCTCAGTTGTCGTGGCTGGGCTCGCGCGCGTTCTCGATCTGGTCGATGATCACGTTGGTGGGCTTGCCGTCGACCATCTGCACCTCGCGGATCCAGATCGTCTGCAGCGCTTCGCGCGTTTCGGGGTCGATCTTCATCGGCCCGCGCGGGCTTTCCCATTCCAGCGTCTTGGCCGCCTCGATCATCGCGTCGCCCGAGGCGTCGCCGTTCGCGGCCTTCAGTGCCTCGTAGATGACGTGCATCCCGTCATAGGCGCCGATGGCGTAGACGTCGGGGTCGCGGTCGTAGGCCTCGCGGAAGGCGGCCACGAACTCGTCGTTCAGCGCGCTCTCGCGGAAGACGTTGTAGTGGTAGGCGGTGACGATCCCCAGGGCGATCTCGCCCATCGCGTCCAGCGCGGCGGGGTCGGTCAGCTCGCCCTGACCGTAGATCTTCGTGGTCTCGGGCGTCACGCCGCGTTCGGCCAGCGCCTTGCCCAGCGCCGGCGGCTGTGTGCCGCCCGGCACCCACACGTAGAGCGCCTCGGGGTCCGCATCGGCCACGCGCTGCACGAAGGGCGAGAAGTCGGGATTGACCACCGGCGTCCGGTCGGAGGCGACGACGGTGCCTGCCCGCCTCGGTGAAGCCCTGCTCGAACGCCTCGCCGGCGCTGGTGCCGGGACCGTAGTCAGTGACCATCGTGTAGACCTCGCCCACGCCCTGGTCGGCCACCCACTTGCCGAACGGATAGTTGATCTGCCCCGACGTCACGGACGAGCGCACCACGTAGGGCGACTTGGTGGTAATCACCGGTGTGGTGGCGTTCATCACCACCATGAACTTCTCGGCATCGGCCGAGACGTCGGCGGCCGCCAGCGCGTTCGGCGTCAGCAGGTTCCCGGCCAGGATGTCGACGCGGTCGCGCACCACCAGTTCCTCGGCCAGCCGCTTGGCCACGTCGGGGGCGATGCCGCCGGTGTCCTTGCGCACGATCTCGATCTTCTTGCCGGCCACCTCGTCGCCGTGCATCTGCATGTAGAGCTCGATCCCGTGATCGAGCTGGGCGGCGGGATCGGCGAATTGGCCGGAATAGGCGTTGATGACGCCGATCTTCACGGTGTCCTGCGCCTGTGCCGCGCCACCCAACGCGACGGCCGCGGCGGCGGCGACGAGCTTGAAATTCCATGATTTCCTCCCTCACGTTCTTCTTGAATTCAGCCTATGAGCGGCCGGCGCGCCGCGTCAAATGGGCGGATGGGCCCCCAGGTCGATCCGCGGGACGAGCAGGCGCGAGGGGCGCTCGCCCCCCAGGTGCACGCTGACGCGGCCGCGGTTTCGCAGCGCCTCGTGGCGCGCATGGACGCTGGGCTTTGGGTAGTCGTAGATGTCGCGCCCCGCGACCACCAGGCGCAAGCCCTCGCCCGCGGCGAAGCGGGTGCCCGAGGGCCAGATCTCGATCTCGACCTCGATCACCTCGCCCGGCCGGACCGGCAGCGCCCGGCGGTGCGCCAGGACCGGACGGTCTGGGGTCGAGGCCGTCTCGTCGAGCTCGCGGTGCGAGGCGCGCAGCCAACCCAGGGCGACGGGACCATCCTCGAACTGCGCGTAGTAGGCGAAAGGGACCACTGCGCCTTCGGCGTCCAGCTTCTGCACTGCCACGAAGAGGTCCATATCGTCGCCCGCCTCGGCCGAGACCCAGAGCTTCAGCCCCATCGAGCCCGCCAGCGCCGTCTCCTCGCGGAACCTGTGGTCGAAGGTGAGGTGTCCGTCGCCCGCCGCGTCGAAGTCCAGCACCGCCTCCTCGGCCGGTGGCGCTACGGCCAGGCCCGCCTCGGCCAGATAAAGGGGCGTCGGCTGCGCCGTCTCGATCGGCCATTTCGCGGCGGCATGCTCGCGCCCCGCGCCGTAGCGCTCGCGCAGCTCAAAGCGCACCCGCGGCCAATGCGCGATCTCGGTCTCGCGGCCGTGCAGGTAACGGTCGAAGAAAGCGCGCTGCATCTCCATCGAGCGCGGCTCGTAGTAGTGCGCCCACTTCTTGCGGCCGTGGACGTAGAGCCACTTGTCGGCCGAGGCGATGCGGCGGAACCCTTCGAGCGTGCCGCGTGTGTGCAGGCCCTGGTCGGTCCAGCTGGCGCAGACGAACGCTGGCACCTCGATCCGCTCGAGTTGCGCGGCCTTGCTCTGCCAGTAGTCGTCGAGGAACTCGCGCTCCTCGGTCTCCAGCCGCAGGTCCTCGACCTCGGTGGTCGAGTGGCCCCAGCGGCCGGGCAGGTAGGGCCAGAACGACGTCTCGGGGATGCCGCCGTGGCGGGCGACCTCGCGGTAGGTGTCCGACCACCCCTCCCACGGGTTTATCGCGGCGAGATGGGGTGGGTTCAGCTCGGCCACCCGCCACTGGATCGACGTGAGGTACGAGACGCCCGAAAGGCCGACCCGCCCGATCGACCACGGCTGCGTGCCGGCCCACGCGATCAGCGCGGCGAGGTCCTGCGCCTCCTCGGGCGAGAGGTAGGTGGCGCGCCCCTCGGAATACCACGTCCCGCGGGGATCGGGGTTGATGATCGCATAGCCGCGGGGCACCCAGTAACCGGGGTCAGGCGCCTCGAAGGCGGTCCAGGGCGAGAGCTTGCTGTCGTCCACGTCGGCGGCCGGGAAGTTGACCGAATAGCGGGTGTGGCCGTGCTTGCCGTAGGGGCCCCAGCCGATCAGCGGCGCGGCCGGTCCCTCGACCGGGCGGAAGACGTCGACGTGGATCGTCGCCCCGTCGGGCATCTCGACGGCCACGTCGCGCTCGAAGAGGATCCCGCCCTCAAGCTCGGTCCGGCGATAGCGCGGCGGCTCGGCACCCTTCTCGGAGGGGTGCGCCAGCGGCGGGCGAAAACGGTAGCTGAAGCCGGTCATCCTGCCCTCCTGCCTCTACTTCGCGAAGACGACGGTCTTGCGGCCGTTCAGCAGCACCCGGTCCTCGAGATGGAGCGTCACCGCGCGCGCCAGTACCCGCCGCTCGATGTCGCGCCCCTTCTGCACAAGGTCGTGCGGCGTGTCGGCGTGGCTGACGGGCTCGACGTCCTGCGCGATGATCGGCCCCTCGTCGAGGTCGGCGGTGACGTAATGGGCGGTGGCGCCGATCATCTTCACCCCCCGCTCGTGGGCCTGGTGATACGGCTTGGCGCCCTTGAACCCTGGAAGGAACGAGTGGTGGATGTTGATGCACCGCCCCGCCAGCCAGGCCGACATCTCGTCCGACAGGATCTGCATGTAGCGCGCCAGCACCACCAGCTCGGCCCCGGTTTCCTCAACGAGGGCGCGGATCTGGGCCTCCTGCCGCGACTTGGACTCGCGCGTCACGGGCAGGTGGTGGAAGCTCAGGCCCTCGTGCACCGTCAGGCTCAGCGCGTCCGCCGGGTGGTTCGAGACGATCCCCACGCAGTCCATGTCCACTTCGCCGATCCGCATCCGGTAGAGCAGGTCGCCCAGGCAATGGTCGAACTTCGACACCAGGATCAGCACCTTGCGCCGGATGCCCGCCTCGCGCAGCGTCCAGTCCAGCCCCCAGCGCTCCTCCTCGCCGGCCAAGGCATGGCGCAGGCCGCGGATGCCGTCCCCGATGCCGAAGGCCACGCGCATGAAGAAGCGCCCGGTCTCGCGGTCGTTGAACTGCTGCGCCTCGACGATGTTGCCGCCATGCTCGGCGACGCGGCTAGCGATGGCGGCGGTGATGCCGGGGCGGTCCTCGCAGTGCAGCTTGAGGATGTAGTCGGTCATGCTGCTCCCACCCCTCGCGACCGCCACTCAGCCGGTCTCGCCTGTGGGCGGCGTGCCGTGGGTGTGGAAGCTCTCGATCGTCTTCAGCCCCCAGGCCTGGCCCTTCCTGCGGTCCGCTTCGGTCCAGACCACCGGCTCCCAGTCGGGGGCGAGGACCAGGCGCGCGCCCGAATTGGCAAGCTCGACCCGGTTGCCCGCCGGCTCCCAGACATAAAGGAAGAACGAGCCCTGGATCGCGTGCTTGTGCGGCCCCGTTTCGATGTGCACCCCGTTTTCCAGCATGATGTCGGCCGCGCGCAGGATGTCCTCGCGCTGGTCCGTCGCGTAGGTGACGTGGTGCAGCCGGGCATGGCCACGCCCGCGTTCTTCGGTGCAGACGAGGTCGTAACCCTTGTTGTTGACGCTGAACCAGCAGCCGCCCAGCCGCCCGTTGTCGAGCTGGATGAGCTCGGTCACCCGCGCGCCAATGCAGGTCTCCACGAACTCGCGGAACTGGCTCACGTCCTCGCCCAGCAGGTTGACGTGGTCGATCCGGCGCGGACAGGCGCCCTGCGGCGTGAAAGCGGCTTGCGATTGTTCTTGAGGGCGGGGCGGTCTTCGGGGCCGGGCTCGTAACGGCGGGTGTCCCAGTAGAGCTCGAAGAGGTGGCCGAACGGGTCCTCGAAGCGGAAGGCGCGGCCGTGGCCCATGTCGCCCTCGACCCAGCCATGCGCCTTGAACCGGCTGGCCTCGATCGCGGCCACCCGCCGCTCCAGCGCCTCGGGTGAGCTGACGCGGTAGCCGATGTGCCCCACGCCCGTGGTGTCGTGGCGCGTGAGCTTGAGGCTGTGGAACTCGTACTCGTCCCAGGCACGCAGGTAGGCACTGTCGCCGTCGCGGCCGCTCTCCTTCAGGCCGTAGACCCGGGTGAAGAAGTCAAGGCTCTCGTCGAAGCGGTCGGTGAACATCTCGACATGGCCCAGATGGGCGACGTCGAAGCAGGGCTCGGCCATGCGTCCTCCCTCGTGGCTGGCTGCGGCGGTGGGGCCGGCCGCGCGCGGCGACCGGCCCCGGTGCGGTCCGTCAGGCGGACTTCTTGGCGCGCCAGCCGCCGCCTGCGTAGCTTTCGCGGGCCTCCTTGGCGTAGGGGGTCGGCGACACGCGCACGCGGATCTCGGCCTGGCGGTGCGCCTCGGTCGAAGTCTTGCCGGTTGTCTCGGGCTCGCCCCAGACCAGCGTCAGCACCTCTTCCTCCTCGATCGAGGGGTCGACCACGCCCAGCGACAGGAACCGCCGCTCGTTCCAGGTGTAGCCGTTGAACATGCTCATCCCGACCATCTTGCCGTCCTGCATGACCATGTCGGCCGAGGACGAGGCGTAGTTCGGCTGCGGGAAGTCGATCCACTTGTAGGGCGTGCCTTCCTCGAAGTGCGAGGCGATGACCTTCATCACGTCCTCGGGGTTCCACTCGAAGGTCACCTTCTTGCGGTTCGAGGGCGCGTCCTTGATCTTCTCGAGGGCGGCCTTGCCGATGAAGTCGTCCTTCTTCCAGCCGATGTAGAAGCCGTAGCCCAGCTCGAACGGGTTGACGTAGTAGTCCTCGATATTGTCGCTCACATAGCTGCCGCCGATCGAGCCCATCGCCTCGTAGCTGTCGGCGCCCAGCCAGTCGCGATAGTCCTCGATCATCCCGTCGCCGGTGTAGATCCCCGGCAGCGGCGAGGGGATCCAGCCCGACTCGAGCGTGTTCGTGGAGTAGGCGCGGCTGCCGCAGGGCACCAGGTCCACGCCCGCGTCGCGCGCCGCCTGCAGGATCGTCGAATGGACGTAGTGCTTGTCCGCGTAGGGCCCCCAGATCTCGAGGCCCGGCGCGCCCGACATGCCGTGGCGCAGCGCCTGCACCTGCTTCGAGCCGACGTTGATCCAGTCGACGTGGAAGAACTTGATGTCCGGCACCGGGCCGCCGTTCATCTTCTCGAAGATCTTCGGCGCGTCGGGCCCCTGGATCTGGAAACGGTAGTGCGTGCGCAGCACCCGCTCGCCGTCGGGGCGCGAGGGTGAGCGCGGATCGTGCTTCAGTCGCACGTTCCACTTGCCGTAGGCCGCGCAGAAGATGCAGCCAGTTGGCGGTCGGTGCGCGGCCCACGAGGATGAACTTGTCCTCGCCGCTCGCGGAAGATGATCATGTCGCCGATCACGTGGCCCGCGGGCGTGACCGGGACGAAGTGCTTGGCCCGGTTCAGGTCGAAGTTCGAAAAGCCGTTGATGCCGTGATAGGCCAGAAACGCCTCCGCCTGCGGCCCCTCGACGATCAGCTCGTCCATGTGGTGCGACTGGTCGAACAGCACCGCGCTGTCGCGCCAAGCGCGCTGCTCGTCGCGCCAGTTGGTGAATTCCGGCGCGACGACCGGATAGACGTACATGCCGATGGCCGAATTGCGCAGCAGCGAGACGGCGCTGCCTGCTTCCTTCATTACCTCGGCGAGACTTGTTGCGGCCATGTCATTCCTCCGTTGACTGGCAGGTTTCCATATCGGTTGGCGCGTGTCCCGCGTTGGGGGGCCGCGCGCCTGCATTCACGTCATGGGGCGGTTCCGGTGCGCCGCTTGACGCCCGTATCATCCGTCACCAGCGACAGCATCGGCATCCGCGGGCTGCGCGCCCCGTCGCCGGTAAGGTAGGCCAGATTGCGCCGGGCGGTGCGGGCGTGCTCGCGCGCCAGCGCCTCGGCGCGGCTCCCTTCGCGGGCGACGATGGCCTCGACCATCCAGCGGTGCTGCTCCTGCGCGGTCAGCAGCGACCGGCGGAAGGCGGCGATATCGGTCTTGTCGGGCATGAACGCCGAGGGTGACGCAAAGGGCAGCGCCGCCACCCGCGCGACCTCGCGACGCACCATCTCGCTGCCGGATAGCCCCCAGAGCGTCTCGTGGAAGTCGGCGTTGGCCGCCGAGTAGCCCTCGAAGTCGAAGTCGTCGCCGAGGCACCCGTCGAGCCGGTCGAGGATGTGGTCGAGGCGGGCCTTCATCTGCGCCTCGATGCCGCGCTCGGCCGCCAGGCGCGCCGCCGTCCCCTCCAGCACCCCGCGCAGCTCGATCGCGTCGATGACGTCCTCGAGCGAGAAGCTGCGAACGCGGAAGCCGCCGCTGCGGTTGCGCTCCAGCAGCCCCTCTTCAGCCAGCCGCGCCATCGCCTCGCGCACGGGCGTACGTGAGATGCCGAGCGCATCGGCGAGCGAGACCTCCATCAGCCGTGCGCCCGGCCGGAAGTCGCCACCCAGGATGCGCTCGCGCAGCTCGATCTGCGCGCGCATCGTCTGTGTGGTGGTTCCGCCGTCCGACACCAGGGCCTCGCTCTTGCGGTGCAGTTGGTTGTGTGCCCGCTCAGGACGCCGACACGCGCCGCTCGGCGGTTTGGTACCCGCCGGCCCATTCCGCGCTGGCGCGGATGCCGCCCAGCGGGAAGAAGTGCACCCCCTCGATCGGGCCGTCGGGGTTGCGGGCCTTGTAGGCGGCGACCTCGGCCAGCACCTCGGTCGGCTCGTAGGGCTTGACCAGCTTCGTCACGTCGCGCGCGCGCTTCTGCAGCACCGACACCGAGGGCCCGACGCCGCAGGCGACCGCGAACTTGATCAGCGTCTGCAGCTTGGCGGGGCCGGCGACGCCGAAATGCACCGGCAGGTTCACGCCTGCCTCGTGGATCCGCTCGGCCCACTTGATCACCGGCTTCGCGTCGAAGGCGAACTGGGTCACCACCGCCATCTTGGCGTCGGTCCGCTCCGAAAAGGCCTGCTTCCACATCAGCGCCTCGTCGACCAGCCGGGTCGAGCCGTCGCTGTCGATGTCGCGATTGCCCTCGGGGTGGCCCGCAACGTGCAGGCGGGTGAAACCGTACCGGTCGAAAAGCCCGCTCTCGAGCAGTTGCATCGAGTCGCTGTACGCACCCGCGGGGCTCGTCAGGCCACCGGCCAGCACCAGTGCCTCGGTCACGTCCGCCTCCTCGCGGTAGCGGCGGAGCCAGAGTTCGAGCGTCTCGCGATCCGGCACCGCGCGCGCGGGGATGTGTGGCATGACCGCGAAGCCGTCCTGGCGCAGTCGACGAGCCGTGGCGACCATGTCGTCGATCGTCGTGCCCTCGATATGGGCGATGTAGATCCGGGTGGCTTGCGGGAGCAGGCCATCGAAGTCTTCAACCTTCGCGGCGGTGCGCGGCATCACCTCGATCGAGAAGTTCTGCAGGACGTCCCCCAGCTTGGCCGGGTCCGCGACCCGATTCTTGCCGAAGCGCGAAAAGATGCTGGTGACCGACATGGAAACCTCCTCCCGAGATGGGCTGAGATGTATACATTCCGCTGCGGAATGCAAGGTGCTTACTGCCCGCCCGTCCACAAAACGCTGGGGCATCCGCGATGTTCCGATGTTTTCTTGCATACTTCCCTGCCTTTCGTCAGCACACCTGGGGTGGGCCAGGATGCAGCCCAGCTTCGCCGGCACGAACACCCCCCGGGTGCCGAGGATCAACGGGCGATGGGCCGGCATCGCCCGCCCCTCCGGCCGCGGCCTTGCGCGCAACCGTCGCGGGGCCGAGCATGGGCGCGCGTGTCAGCAGGAGGTTCGCCGATGAACCAGGACGTGGCGCCCGCCGTGCCGCTCGAGGGCGGCTGCCAGTGCGGCGCGGTCCGCTACCGCGTGACGGGACGGCCGCTCACGTTCTACGTCTGCCACTGCACCGACTGTCAGCGGCAGTCGGGCAGCGCGTTCGGCGAGTCGTTGCAGGTGCGGGCGGCCGATCTGGACGTGTCGGGAACGGTGGCCGAGTTCCAGCGCATGGCCACGTCCGGCCGGCGGATGCGCTGCATGTTCTGCCCCGGTTGTGGCACTCGGCTCTGGCACGCGCGGGCCGAGGGCTCGGAGGCGGTCAGCCTCAAGGCCGGCACCCTCGACGCGCCCGGCGGACTGCGGCCCGTGGCGCACATCTGGACCGCGAGCCGCCAGCGCTGGGTCGAGATCCCGGCCGACGCGCTGCACTACGAGGGTCAGCCCGACATGGACCGGTTGCGCGCCGCCTGGAGCGCGGCGACGGGTTGAGGGCGGCGCTACGGAAGCTCGACGACCACATACCGGCCTTCGACCTCGACCGGCAGCGTCTCGGCCACGTAGGGGCCCTTGACCAACTCGTCGCCGCCCACGGCGGCGGCGGGGAAGGCGCGGGTGCGCGTGACTTTGGGGTCCAGGACTGGCCGGTGCGGATGTCGAACTCCCAGCCGTGCCAGGGGCATTTCAGCATCTCGTCGCGGCGGCAGGCGCGATAGTGGCCGGGGCCGTCGCTTTCCACGTGCCGGTGAAGCGCCCGCCCGACAGCGGCGCGCCGCCATGCGGGCAGCGGTCGCAGAGGGCGAAGAACTCGCCGCCGCAAGCGATCAGGCAAAGCGCCTTGCCCCCGCCTCGACCCGCCGGATCCCCCTCGGGGAAACTCGTCCACCTCGGCGACGACGTGCGTCTCATGCGTAGCCGTAGAGTTTCCGGGCGTTGCCGCCGAACACCGCCTCGCGCTGCCCGGGCTCGAGCGGGAAGCGGAAGATGTGGTGCGGGTCGTCGTAGTCCCAGTGCGGATAGTCGGACGAATACATCAGCCGGTCCCAGCCGATCCAGTCGATGACGTCGGCGAGGTCGCGGCCGCCTTGGGCTCCTCCATCGGCTGCGTCGCCCACCAGAAGTGCTCGCGCATGTAGTCCGACGGCTTGCGTTTCAGGTGCGGCACCTCGTTGCGGAAGGTGTCGAAGTGCCGGTCCATGCGCCAACCCAGCGCCGGCGCCCAGCGAGAAGCCGCCCTCGATGATCGCGACCTTCAGCTTGGGAAACGCCTCGAAGCACGCCCTCGATCACCAGGTCGTCACCAGCGCCTCGGACCCGGCACAAAGGTATAGTGCTCCTGGAAGTAGAAGCTCGGCCAGCCGATGCCGGTCGAGGGATTGCCGCGACGAATAGCCCGCCGGGTGCAGGCAGAGCGGCAGGCCCCGCCTCGGCCGTCGCGGCGTAGATGGGCCAGTATGATGCGAAAGAGGCTATCCGTCGGCACGTCGTCACCTTCACGGGCAGGGCAGGGCGGTCCAAGTCTGGCGCCGGGCTCCGGCTTTGGGAAGCGCCCGGTTCGCGAAAACTCTCCCCTCGAAGCGAAACAACTCGCGGCGGGGGCGAAAGTTGCTTGCGGGGCCCGTGACCTCTTGCACATGGGAAGAGCTGTCCCGTCGAAACGCACTATTCTTGCGACGCCTGTGCGAGGGCAGGCTTGAGCGGTGTGCAGCCCGGGAACGAGCGCGCCGAGGGCGCGATCCCCGGCGCCCAACCCGGAAGGGAGGACATGAAGACAAGCCTTTACCTGTGCGCCGGAGCCGCGCTCGCGACGGCGGTCGCCACCGGCGCCGACGCCAAGGATCTCGTCTACGGCTCGTGGCTTGGCGTCACGAACCGGACCAACACCGAGGCGCTCGTGCCCTACTTCGAGATGGTGAAGGAGGACACCGGGGGCGAGATCAACTGGCAGATGGTCGGCGGCTCGCAGCTCGCCAGCGGGGCCGGTACTCCCGAGGCGGTGGCCAACGGGCTGATGGACGCGGGCCTGGTGATGGCGCCCTACCAGCCGCGGATGCTGCCGGCCACGAACCTGATCTTCTCGCAATCGCTCGTGGGCGAGGATCTGGTCGCCTCGGTCGGCGCGATGAACGAGACGCTGATGCTCGGCTGCGACGAGTGCCAGCAGGAGTTCCGCGAGAACAACGCGGTCGGCTTCGCGGGCTACGGCGTCTCGCCCTACCTCTTCATGTGCCGCGGCGAGCCCCGCACGATCGAGGATCTGGCCGAGCTCAAGATCCGCGGCTCGGGCGGGGGCGTCTCGATCATCGAGATCCTGGGCGGCACCCCGATCTCGATGACCGGAAACGAGTTCACCGCCGCGATGGAGCGTGGCGCGCTCGACTGCGTGCTGGGCTCGGTCCAGTGGCTGAACTCGTTCGGGCTGATGGAGATGACCGACACCGTCATCGACGCGCCCATGGGCATGGGTGGCCCGCCGGTGATGATGTACGTCAACCGCGACGTCTGGGAGGGCATGACACCCGAGCAGCGGCAGGCCCTAGCGGCAGGCCCATATAGACCACGCCCCCGACCTGGTGCCGATGGAGACGTTCGACGTCCAGATCCCCTCGGACGAGAAGGCGATCGCCGAGGGCAAGGAGAAAGGCATCACTTTCATCGAGGGCGGGCCGGAATACGACGAGGTGATGAGGAAGCGCGACGAGATCGGCGACAATCCGCAGAAGTTCCGCGATGCCCTCTGGCGCGAGGTCTATTCCAAGGTCGACCCGGACGAGCTCTGACGGGCCCGGCTCGCGTTCCGGCCGGGCCGCCGCTAGACATGGACGGCGGGACGCGCCGTCAGGCGGGGTCCTGAATGATGCCGGACGGCGCCCCTTCCACCTGCGCCGCCGGCAAGCAAGGGGAGGAGAGGACAATGAAATCAGCGGTAATCGGCGGCATCCTGGCCGCCGCCATGCCGCGCCCGCCGCGGCGCAGGAACGCGTCTCGATCGGGACCGGCGGAACGGGCGGCGTGTTCTACGCCGTCGGCGCCGGAATGGCGGAAATCCTGAACCGCCATCTCGAAGGCGTCACCGCCAATGCCGAGGTAACCGGCGCGTCGATCGAGAACATCCGCCGCGTCTCCGCCGGCGAGATGACGATGGGCTTCTCGTCGGCCTCGACGCTCTATGCAGGCAAGAACGGCGAGGACCGTTCGACAGCGAACAGAACGTCGCCGCCATCGCCTATCTCTATCCGGCAGTGCTGCAGGTTGCGGCCACCGCCGACAGCGGCGCGCCGGCGTCGAGGACATGGCCGACCTGAACATCTCCATCGGACCGCCCGGCTCGAACTCGTCGGTCCTCTCGAGCGGCTGCTGACGGCCTACGACGCCTTCAACATGGGCAACGTCTCGTTCCTCTCCTATGGCGAGGCGACGGCGGCATCAAGAACGGCAATCTCGACGGGTCCATGATCCTCGCCGGCGTGCCGGCGGCGGCATTCATCGAGCTCTTCACCACCGAGGACGTGAAGCTCATCCCGGTCGATCGAGGACTCGCGTTGCCGGCCTGCTGGAGGAGTATACCTTCTACGAGATCGTCAACGTCGCGGCCGGCACCTATGAAGGCCAGGACGAGGACGTGGCGCAGCTCGGCGATCCGGCGATCCTTTTCGCCGCCGCCGATGCCGACCCGGAAATGGTCTACAACATCACCAAGACGCTGTTCGACAATCTCGAAGACACTGGGCAAGGTCCATCCGGCGGCCAGGAAGATCACCATGGAAAAGGCCGCCGACACGCCGATCGCGCTGCATCGGGGCGCAAAGCGCTACTTCGACGAGCAGTAGCGACATCCGGAGCCGGGCGCCGCGCGCGCCCGGCCCCTCTCCGGCGGAGCGAAGACTTGGCCGCTCTGGGGATATCCTGCCGCGGGAAACCTGGCGCGGTGGGAACATCGCGCCATTGTCTGCTCTGGTCGCCATTCTTTCGGCCGCGGTGACCGTGCTTGTCTGCGCTCGGCATGGTACGGCTCGGTCACGGCGCTGATCTTGCGCTCGACCTTCTTTTCGCTGACGCGGCAGCCGGTCTGCTGATTGTCGCGCGGGCCGGACATGGCTGCCTGAGCGGCTGGCGCTCTACGTGCTGGCGGCGGCAGTGCTGCTGCCGGGGCCGTATCTGTGGCAGAACTACATGTCGATCATCCGCTCCGGCGGCATCGCCGACGCGACCGACATGACGCTGTTCGTCGTCGCCACGCTCGCGGCGCTGGTGCTGGCGCGGTATCACGTGATCGGCTGGGTAATGGTCGGGCTCGGCGTGGTCGCGCTGGCCTATGCCTTCTTCGGCGACCTCGTGCCCGGCACCTACGGCCATGCCGGCTACGGCCTCGGCCGGGTCATCTCGCAATCTCTTCCTGCGCACCGAAGGCCTCTTCGGCCTGCCGATGGGCGTCGCCGCGCAATACATCCTGCTCTTCTCGCTGCTCGGCACGCTGCTGCTGACGCACGGGCTTGGGCCAGGTCTTCGTCGATCTCGGCCCACGCGCTGACCGGCCGCATGCAGGGCGGGCCGGCGCTGACGGCCGTGCTCTCCTCGACGATGTTCTCGCTCGATCAACGGCTCGGCCGTCGCCGGCGTCGTCACGACCGGCACCTTCACCATCCCGCTGATGAAGCGCACCGGCTACCGCCGCAAGGTGGCGGGCGCGATCGAGGCGGCGGCCTCGTCTGCCGGCCAGATCATGCCGCCGGTGATGGGCGCGGCCGCCTTCCTCATGGCCGAGCTGACGCAGACGCCCTACGCCGATCATCGCCGCCGCCGCGCTGATCCCGGCGCTGCTCTATGTCTTCGCGCTGCTCGTCGCGGTGCGAGCTGGAGGCGGGCGAGTTCGACCTCGGCCGCGCCGACCGCGGCGACGTACCGATGATGCGGCGAGGTGCTGCTGAAGCGCGGCCACCTGCTCCTGCCGCTCGTCGCGCTGATCGTCTTCCTGGCGATCGGCTACACGCCTGTCGGCGGCGGCGGTCTCTGCGTCATCGCGGCGCTGGTCGTGTCGATGCTCGCCGAGCGACGCGGCATCGGCCGCTGGGCGCTGCTGGCGACGTCATGGTCGACGACGGTGCGAAACGTGCTGCCGGTCGTCGCGGCCGTCGCCATCGCCGGCATGCTGATCGGCGTGCTGACGCTGACCGGCATGGGCCTGAAGCTCTCCGTCGCTGATCCTCGATCTGCGGCGGCGACAGCCTGTTCCTCGTGCTGATCCTGACGATGGTCGCATCGTTCGTGCTCGGCCTCGGCATGCCGACCTCGGCCGCCTATCTGCTGCTCGCGATCCTGATCGCGCCGGCGCTGAGCAGTTCGGCCTGCCGATCATCGCCGCGCACATGTTCATCTTCTACTACGGCCTCGCTGTCGGCGATCACCCCGCCGGTGGCGCTGGCGGCCTATGCCGGCGGCGTCGATCGCCGGGGCGGAGCCGCAACGAAACCGCCTTCGAGGCGATCCGGCTCGGCTTCGTCAAGGTCGTCGCGCCGTTCCTCTTCGTCTATGCGCCCGGAGCTCCTGCTGATCGGCACGCCGCCGGGCATCGCGCTGGCCACGACCGCCGCCTTCGTCGGCGTCTTCGCCGCCGGCACCGCCATGGCCGGGTGGTTCGTCCGCCCGCTGGGCCTGGTCCACGTGGCCGGCTTCTGGGTCGCGGCGCTGCTTCTGGTCGCGGCGCTGGTGCTGCCGGTGGGCAGCCTGCCCAGCCTGCTGCTGGAAGCGGCGGGCGTGCTGCTGACCCTCGCCCTCATCCTCATTCTCTGGAGGCCCCATGCCGATCGATCCGCCGACATGGCATCCCGACCCTAGCCGCCCCACGTTCCGGCCGCCCCCCGGCGCGGTCGACGCGCATTGCCACGTCTTCGGCCCGGGCGGAGCTTTCCCTACGCGCCGCAGCGCAAGTACACGCCCTACCGACGCCGCCCAAGGAGGAGCTCTTCGCGCTGCGCGACCATCCTGGGCCTCTCGCGCAACGTCATCGTTCAGGCGAGCTGTCACGGCCGCGACAACGCGCGCCCTCGCTCGACGCGCTCCGCGGCCGACCTGAGAGCTGCGGGGCATCGCCGTCGTCGACCCCGAGATCGGCGAGGACGAACTCGAGGCGATGCGACGCGGCCGGCGTCCGCGGCGTCCGCTTCAACTTCGTCCGCCGCCTGGTCGACCCCGACCCGCTCGACGTCTCGCGCCCGCCTCGCGGCCGGGTGGCCGAGCTGGGCTGGCACCTCGTCGTCTATTTCGAGGCGCCCGACCTGCCGAGCTCGCGCCGTTCCTGCGCGCGCTGCCCGGCACGTGGTGATCGACCACATGGGCCGTCCCGACATCGCCGCGGGCGTCGATGCGTCCGGTTTCGCGCGCTTCCGTCGAGCTGATGGAGGACGACGACAAGTTCTGGACCAAGGTCGGCTGCCCCGAGCGGCTGACCGTCGCGGGCCCGCCCTACGACGACGTGGCGCCCTTCGCCCGCCGCCTGGTCGAGGCTTCCCCGACCGCGTCCTGTGGGGCACCGACTGGCCGCACCCCAACATGAAGAGCCACCGGCCCGACGACGGCCTGCTGGTCGACCGGATCCCGGTGATCGCCGCCAGCCCCGAGCTGCAGCGCCGGCTGCTGATCGACAACCCCGAGCGGCTCTACTTCTCGCCCTGACGCCGGGCCCGGGCGACCTGGGCCACCGCGGCCTCGAGGTCGCCCTCGGGCAGCGTCATGCCCAGCGCGCCCATCCGCGCCTGCACGCCGGCGATCTCGGCCGCCAGCGCGCCGCGCAGGCCCAGCGCGTCGAGCGTCGCCGCGCTCTCGCGCATCTCGGCGGCGCGGCGGGTGCCATGCCGCAGCGTGCGCTCGAAGTGGTAGGCTCGGCGATCTGGGGCCAGCCGAGGCCGGGATAGCTCTCCGACAGCGAGGCGAGGATCGCGTCGAAGCAGCCCGAGGCCTCGCGCGGCCAGCAGCGCCTCGACCGTGATCGCCTCGAGCCCCTTCACGAAGAGCGAGCGCACCATCTTGATCGCCGTCGCCGCGCCGGCCTCGTCGCCCGCCACGTCGAACTCGAAGTCCAGCGCGCGAGGTCGGGCGCGATCCGGTCGAGCCCGGGCCCGGCGATCAGCACCGGCGTCGCATGGCCGCTGCGGATGCACCGGCGCCATCACCGCCATGTCGAGGTAGTCCGCGCCCCCCGCCTCGATCAGCCCCGCGCTCTCGCGCTTGCGATCGGGCGAGACCGAGTTGATGTCGATGAAGACCTGGCCGCGGCGCAACTCGCGCGGCGACCGATCGCGCGGCCTCCAGGCTCTGGTCGGCGGTCACGGCGCTGAAGACCCAGTCGGCCCCGTCCACCGCCGCGCCCGGCGTCTCGGCCCGCGTCACGCCGTCCTCGGCCATCGCGTCGCGCATCGCCGCGTCGTCGCGGATGTCGTAGGCGGCAACGCCTGCCACCCGCTCGCCCAGCGAGGCGCGAAAGGCGCGCGCGGCCTCTCCGTAGCCGATGAATGCGATTGCTGGCGTCATTGGCGGAAGACCTCCCGTCCATCAGCTTGCGCGCCGTGCGCAGGATGGCGGCCTGCACCACCTCGCCGCTCCACGGTCGCGATCACGGTCATTTCCCCCGTCGGGTGCTCGATCGACAAGCGCCTTTTCGTCGCCCTCGGGGATGCTCGCCACGCTGGCGCCGGGGCTGTCCGGCAGCAGGCAGGCGGTCGCCACGCTGACCGCGCCCAGGACGCCGATCGCCTTGTGGCAGCGGTGCGGGATGAAGGTGCGGGTCGAGACCGCGCCGCCCGCGCGCGGCGCCGAGACCATGGTCATCTTCGGCACCGACTTGTCGGCCACGTCGCCCAGGTTCATCAGCGGCCCCGCGGCGAGGCGGATCGCCTCGAGCCGCGCGCGCAGCGCCTCGTCCGCCTCGAGCTCGGCCGGGCTCTCGGTGCCGGCGATGCCGAGGTCGGCCGCGCGCATCACCACGCAGGGCATGCCGTTGTCGATCAGCGTGCACTCGACGCCCTCGATCACGTCGACGGCATTGCCCGTCGGCAGCAGCGCCCCGCAGCTCGACCCGGCGGTGTCCTGGAACGCGATCGGGATGGCCGCGGCGGTGCCCGGCACGCCGTCAATCCGCGCCTCGCCGCCGTAGCTGACGCGTCCGCCGGGGGTCTGGCCACGGTCGCCACCGCCATCTGGCCTGTATTCTCCATGAAGATGCGCACCGCGGTCTCGGGGTCGCGGGCGGGAACCAGGCCGCGCTCGATCGCGAAGGGGCCGACGCCCGCCAGGATGTTGCCGCAGTTCTGCCCGTCGCTGACCACCGGGCGGTCCACCACCACCTGCAGGAAGAGATAGTCCACGTCGGCGCCCGCGCGCGCGCGAGCGGCGCACCACGGCCACCTTGGTGGTCAGCGGGTCCGCTCCGCCCATCCCGTCGATCTGGCGCGCATCGGGCGAGCCCATGATGCCCAGCAGGAAGCCGTCGCGAGCGGGTCCGCCGGCAGCTCGTCGGCAAGAAAGTAGCCGCCCTTCGAGGTGCCGCCCCGCATCCACATGCAGCGGACGCCCTGCGTCTGGTCGTCCATCGATCCCTCCCCTGCGTCGGACGGGGCGAAGATTGCACCATGATCCGGCGATGTCATGGGGGCTTGTGAGCGCGACGTCGCGGCGAGGGCGTTGTACCCGGGGCGGTTCTTGTGTCAGTTGGCTCCGATCGAGTTCAGAAGCAACCGGGAGGGATCCAACATGAACCGACGTCAGTTCTCGCTGCTCGGCGCCATCGCGTTCGGCGTGGCGGCGGGCGGAATGGCGATGGCCCAGTCGCAGGCGCCGCAGTTCTTCCGCATCGGCACCGGCGGCACCGCCGGCACCTATTACCCGATCGGCGGCCTGATCGCGAACGCGATCTCCAACCCGCCGGGCTCGCGCCCCTGCGAAGAGGGCGGCTCCTGCGGCGTGCCCGGCCTGATCGCCACGGCGCTGTCGCGCCAACGGCTCGGTCGCCAACGTCAACGCCATCGCCGGCGGCACGCTCGGAGTCGGGCTTCTCGCAGTCCGACGTCGCCACCTGGGCCTATGACCGGCACCGGCATCTGGGAGGACCGCGACGCGGTCGAGAAGCTGCGCGCCATCGCCAACCTCTATCCCGAGACCATCCACCTCGTCGCCTCGCGCCGACAGCGGCATCGACAGCGTCGCCGACCTCGAGGGCAAGACGCGTCTCGCTCGACGAGCCGGGCTCGGGCACGCTGGTCGACGCGCGCATCATCCTCGGCGCCTACGGCCTCAGCGAGGACGACATCGAGGCCGCAGTACCTCAAGCCCGACCAGGCGGCCGAGCGGATGCGCGACGGCGCGATGGACGCCTTCTTCTTCGTCGGCGGCTTCCCGGCCGGCGCCATCGCCGAGCTGGCCAGCCAGGACGACATCACGCTGGTGCCGATCTCCGGCGACGAGGCGAAGGGGATCACGCGACGAATACACCTTCTTCGCCGAGAACGTCGTGCCCGGCGGCACCTATGACGGCGTCGACGCAGGACGTGCACGACGCTGTCGGTCGGCGCCCAGTGGATCACCTCGGCCGACCAGCCCGAAGACCTGATCTACGAGATCACCAAGGCGCTGTGGAACGACAACACCCGCAAGCTGCTCGACGCCGGCCACCAGAAGGGCAAGGAGATCACGCTCGAGACCGCGCTCGACGGCGTCGGCATCCCGCTGCACCCGGGCGCCGAGCGCTTCTACCGCGAGCAGGGCATGATCCGAGTGACCTGGCAATCCGGCCGGCCCGCGGCGACGGGCCGGCCGCCATTCCGGCTGGCGGACGGGCATGGCTGATGGACCGCACGCCGCGGATCGCGACGAGGCCGCGCGCGCCGAAGCGCTGACCGAGGCCGAGATGAAGGCGCTCGAGGAGCGCTACGACCCCGAGGTCCGCTTCCGGCCCCTCACGCCACCGCTGCACTGGCTGGCGGCGACGGCGCTCTTCGTGCTGTCCTGCTACCACTTCTACACCGCCGGCTTCGGCATCCCGCAGGCGACGACGCACCGCGGCACCCACCTCGCCTTCACGCTGGGCCTGATCTTCCTCTCCTTCGTGGCCTGGGGCCAGCCGCGCGAGCCGCGCAACCGGCTGCTGACGCCGCTGGGCCTGCCACTTGTCGACTGGGCGCTCGCCATCGCGGGCGTGGTCTCGGCGCTCTACGTGCCATGGATCTTCGCCGACCTCGCCTTCCGCGTCGGCGACCCGCTGCCCATCGACGTGGTCATGGGCACCATCCTGATCGTCGTGCTGCTCGAGGCGACGCGGCGGGCGATGGGCTGGCCGCTTCCGGTGATCGCGATCCTGTTCATGCCTACGCCTATTTCGGCCAGTCGATGCCGGGCGTGCTGCAGCATCCGGGCGCGAGCTGGACGCAACATCGTCAACCACCTCTACCTGACCAGCCAGGGCATCTACGGCACCGCGCTGGGCGTGATCTCGACCTACGTGTTCCACTTCGTGCTGTTCGGCGTGCTGGCGACGCGGATCGGGCTGGGGCAGCTCTTCATCGACCTCGCCTCGGCCGTCGCGGGGCGCTACGCGGGCGGTCCGGCCAAGGTGTCGGTCCTGTCCTCGGCGATGCTGGGCTCGATCTCGGGCTCGTCGATCGCCAACACCGTCACCACCGGGTCGCTGACCATTCCGGCGATGATCCGCATCGGCTATCCGCGCCATTTCGCCGCCGCGGTCGAGGCGGCGTCCTCCACCGGCGGGCAGATCACGCCGCCGGTCATGGGCGCGGTCGCCTTCCTGATGATCGAATACCTGGGCGTGCCGCTGACCACGATCCTGACCGCGGCGCTGGTGCCGGCCTTCATGCACTTCTTCGGCGTGCTGGTTCAGGTCCACCTCGAGGCGCGGCGCCACGGCCTGCGCGGCCTCACCCGCGAAGAGCTTCCGGTGGCGTGGACGGTGTTCAAGGCCGGCTGGCTGACGACGCTGCCGCTCTTCGTGCTGGTCGCGATCCTGCTCTCGGGCAGGACGCCCTACCTCGCCGCCTTCTGGGGCATCGCCTCCTGCCTGCTGGTGCTGGTGATCCAGAACCTGATCCGCCACGACCTGCTCACGGCGGCGCGGAATCGGTGCGCGAGACGTGGGACGGCTTCGTCGTCGGCGCCAAGTATTCGCTGTCGCGTCACCGCCGCCGCCGCGCTGGTGGGCGTCATCATCGGCGTCGTCACCCTGACCGGCGTCGGGTTCAAGATCGCCTACATGGTCACCTCGGTCGCCGCCGGCTGGGCCGAGAGCGTCGTCGCCGGCCTCGCCTTCCTGCCGTTCGAGGTGATGAGATGTGACCTCGCTCACGCTGCTCTTCACGCTGATCATGACGGCCATCGTCTGCGTGCTCATGGGCTGCGGCATCCCCACGACCGCCAACTACCTGATCATGATCGCGGTGGCCGCGCCGATCCTGGGGCTGCTGGGCGTGCAGCCGCATCGTCGCGCACTTCTTCGTCTTCTACTACGGCGTGCTGGCCGACATCACGCCGCCCGTGGCGCTGGCGGCCTATGCGGCGGCCGGCATCGCCGACGCCAACGCCTTCAAGGCCGGCAACACCGCGTTCCGGCTGGGCATGGGCAAGGCGCTGGTGCCGTTCGTCTTCGTCTTCTCGCCCTCGCTGCTGCTGGTGATCGAGGGCTTTTCCTGGTCCGAATTCGTGCTGGCCGCCGCCGGGGCGATGCTGGGCATCTGGGCGCTGTCCGCGGCCTTCTCGCGATGGCTGTTCGCGCCGCTCCACCGGTACGAGCAGGGTGCTGCTGGGGGTGGCGGCGATGTTCCTGGTGGCGCCCGACCTTGTGGCGACGCTGATCGGGCTGGGCCTGATCGCGCCGGTCCTGGTCCGGCAGGTGCCGCTGATGCGCGCCCACGTCCCCGCGCGGTGAGCGGGCCGCCCGCCTCGGCCCCGCCCGCCCGCGCCATCGACGTGGTCGCGCCCAACCTCAAGCGGCGCCTGTCGGGGGTGACGGCCACCATCGTCCGCCTGGTCCCGGTGCAGAACCGCCGCTTCGGTGTCTGGGCCACCGGCCCGGGCCTGCCGGCCGAGGTGCCGCACATCCCCCTGCGCCGCGCGGCGACATTGCCCGCCGACCGCCCCCGCGTCTGGCACGCCCGCCGCAACACCGAGATGGTGCTGGGCCTGCTCCTGCGTCACGTCCTGCGGCGGCGGTACCGGCTGCTCTTCACCTCTGCGGCGCAGCGGCGGCACACCGGCTTCACCCGCTGGCTGATCCGGCAGATGGACGCGGTCGTGGCCACTTCGGCGCAGGCGGCCTCCTACCTCGAGGTGCCGGCGCGGGTGGTGATGCACGGCGTCGACACCGATACGTTCCGCCCCGCGCCCGACCGCGCCGCCCTCGCGGCCGAGCTCGGGCTGGCGCCGGGCACCTGGGTCGGCTGCTTCGGCCGCATCCGCCCCCAGAAGGGCACCGACCTGCTGGTCCGCGCGATGCTGCCGCTGATGCGCGACCGCCCCGAGGTGCGGCTGCTGCTGGTCGGCCGCCCCGACGACGCCGCCTTCCTCGACCGGCTGCGCGAGGAGGTCGCGGCCGCCGGCCTCGCCGACCGCGTCCGGCTGGCCGAGAACCTGCCCTGGGACGCGCTGGTGCGGCACTACGCCGCGATGGACGTCTACGTGGCGCCGCAGCGGTGGGAGGGGTTCGGCCTCACCCCGCTCGAGGCGATGGCCTCGGGCGTGCCGGTCGTGGCCACCACCGTCGGCGCCTTCCCCGACCTGGTCGTCGAGGGCGAGACGGGCCACCTGGTCCCGCCCGAGGATGCGGCCGCGCTCGGCGCCCGGATCGCCTCGCTGCTCGACGACCCCGCCGGCCGCGCCGCCATGGGCCGGGCCGCGCGCGCACATGTCGAGGCGCACCACCGGATCGAGCACGAGGCCGAGGCGCTGATCGCGATCTACCGCGAGCTGCTCGGCCGCTAGGCAAGCGCGGGGCGATGCGTTAGACGCCCCCGAACCGTTCTTGGAGGATTGAGATGGGCTACAGGGTCGCCGTCGTCGGCGCCACGGGCAACGTGGGCCGCGAAATGCTGAACATCCTGGCCGAGCGCCAGTTCCCGGTCGACGAGATCGCGGCGCTGGCCTCGCGCCAGCTCGCTGGGGACCGAGGTGCAGCTTTGGCGACCAGACCCTGAAGACGCAGGACCTCGACACGTTCGACTTCACCGGCTGGGACATCGCGCTCTTCGCCATCGGCTCGGACGCGACCAAGAACTACGCGCCGCTCGCCGCCAAGGCGGGCTGCATCGTGATCGACAACTCGTCGCTCTACCGCTACGACCCCGACGTGCCGCTGATCGTGCCCGAGGTGAACCCCGACGCGATCGAGGGCTACGCGCAAGAAGAACATCATCGCCAACCCGAACTGCTCGACCGCGCAGATGGTGGTGGCGCTGAAGCCGCTGCACGACCGCGCGCAAGATCAAGCGCGTCGTGGTCTCGACCTACCAGTCGGTCTCGGGCTCGGGCAAGGAGGCATGGACGAGCTCTGGGACCAGACCAAGGGCATGTACGTCCCGGGGCAGGAGGTCGAGCCGAAGGTCTATCCCAAGCAGATCGCCTTCAACGTCATCCCGCATATCGACGTCTTCATCGAGGACGGCTCGACCAAGGAAGAGTGGAAGATGGTCGCCGAGACCAAGAAGATCGTCGATCCTGCGATCAAGCTCACGGCGACCTGCGTGCGCGTGCCGGTCTTCGTCGGCCACTCCGAGGCGATCAACATCGAGTTCGAGGAGTTCCTCGACGAGGACGAGGCGCGCGACATCCTGCGCGAGGCGCCCGGCATCATGGTCGTCGACAAGCGCGAGGACGGCGGCTACGTCACCCCGGTCGAATGCGTGGGCGACTTCGCCACCTTCATCAGCCGCATCCGGCAGGACTCGACCATCGAGAACGGCCTGAACCTCTGGTGCGTCGTCCGACAACCTGCGCAAGGGCGCGGCGCTCAACGCCGTGCAGATCGCCGAGCTGCTGGGCCGGCGCGTGCTGCAGAAGGGCTGATCCCCGGCCGTGCCCCGCGCGCCGGCGACGGGTGCGCGGGGCGCGGGTCGTGCCTCAGGAGGGGCGGCGCTCGCTCAGGTCGCAGAGATGAAAGCCGCCCCGCGGCAGCGCCGGCAGCGCGCTCATGTCGAGGGCGAGGTCGCTCTCGGGCACGCGCAGGTCGAGACGCCCGGCCAGCACCTCGGCGAAGAGGTCCATCAGGCGGATGGTGCTCCACTCGCCCGGGCAGCGGTGGTTGATGGCGTGCCCGCCGCCGCCCTGCGGCACCATCGTGAACGGGTCGCCCGGCCATTCCAGGAACCGCTCGGGCCGGAACGCCTCGGGGGCCTCCCAGGCGGCGGGGTGGCGGTTGGTGCCGTAGAGATCCAGAAGCACCCGCTGCCCCTCGGGGAAGTCGTGACCGTGCCATTCGAAGGGCGCGGCCGCCCGCGCCGCGACAAGCGGGAAGAACGGATAGGTTCGCCGCACCTCCTGCACGAAGGCGGCCCGGAAGGCGCCGTCTTCCGCCACCGCGCGCGTCCAGCCCGGCATGCTGGCGCAGCGCGTGGGCAAGAAAGACCACGAAGACCGCAATCGCCACTTGCGGGCGGATCACGTTGATCAGCTCGACCGCCGCCACCGCCTCGGGCAGCAGCGCGCCGTCGGGCTGCTTCCATTCGGCCACAAGCCGGGCCGGCGCGTCCGGCGGCACGTCGATCCGGCCGCGGCGGATGTCGCGCACGATGCGCGCGGCCCAGGCGTTCGCGCGCCGCCGCGAGAGCCGCCCGCGCCAGTGCGCCGGCCCCACCGAGCCGGCCCGCAGATAGAGGTCGCTGATCTGCCGCGCTCGGTCGTCCAGCTCGTCCTCGGCCAGCGGCACGCCGGCCCACTCGCACGTGGCGCGCATCAGCACTCGCGCCGCGGCGCCGTGAAGCTCGACCTCGCGCGCCCTGGCCCAGCGCGGCAGCTCGGCGTCGATCGTGCGGCGGGCGATGCGGTGCAGCCGGTCGAGCGCGGCGTCGTCGAACATCGACAGGAACAGCGCCTTGCGATGCGTGTGCGGCGGCCCGTCGAGCTGCTGCACCCCGCCCTGCCCGAACAGCACCGAGGCCAGCCGCTTGGGCATCGCGCCCTGCCGTCGGAACCGGCCGGGCTCGTAGAACAGCCGCGCGGCGTCCGGTCCGACCATGCAGACGCTCTCTTGCATCAGGATGCGCGCGCGGAACGCATCGCTGCCGAGCTGCGCCGCGTGGGTGCCGATGAAGCGGTAGGGATCGCGGTAGAGGGCCAGCGTATGGTCAGCGCCGGCAAGTCTTGGAATGTCGGGCACGGAACGGAACTCTCACGCATTGGGGCTGCGTGAGGCGAACCCCGGCGGGCGCCGCGAGTTCCGCCCGCCGCCCCGCGCCGACGCGTCAGACCGGGCGGAAGCGGCTTCCCGCCGCGTCGTATTCCTGCAGCGTCGCCCTCGCCGATGTCGGTCCACAGGCCGTGCAGGGTCAGCTCGTCGGCCTCGACCGCCGCGCGCACGAAGGGGAAGGTCATCAGGTTCTCGAGCGAGATCAGCACCGCCTCGCGTTCCAGCGCGCGCAGCCGCTCGGCCTCGTCGCCGTGTCGGCGAGCCGCTCGTAGCCGGGGCGCAGGAGGTCCATCCAGCGGCCGACGAAGCTGGTCTTCTCCTCCAGCTGCCGGCGCCTTGCCCGAGCACATGTCGTAGCAGCCCGCCACGCCGCCGCAGTTCGAATGGCCCAGCACGATCAGGTGCGCGCACCTTCAGCGCCGTGACCGCGTATTCCACCGCGGCCGAGGTGCCGTGCTGGTTGCCGTCGGGCTCGTAGCGGCGGCACGAGGTTGGCGATGTTGCGGTGGATGAAGAACTCGCCCTGGTCGGCGCCGAAGATCGAGGTCACGTGCACCCGGCTGTCGCAGCAGGAGATCACCATCGCCCGCGGGCGCTGCCCCTCTTCGGCCAGCCGGCGGTACCAGGCCGGTTCTCGGCATAGGTCGTGGCCTTCCAGCCGTGGTAGCGCTGGACCAGGTAGGTCGGGCAGCGGGCTTGGCCAGGTCCATGTCCGGGTTCCTTGCATCATCGGCGGCTGTGCGCGCCGCAGAGCTCGTTAAGCTGAAATTCGAGCCAGTTCGAGGCGCGGATCAATGCCTTGTTGAACCGGCCGACGCATCGTGCGCGCAGGTGGACAAGCAAGGGGCTGAGGGCAAGCTGTGCCAGCTCGACGCGGTTGAAGATTCATGAACGTGGTGCGTGTCGACCGGTGCAGCTGGACGAGCTTGCGCGGGAGGTCGGCCGTCCGCGAGGCCGAGCGCGCTCGTCGGGCTGAGCCTTCGACGAACTGGGCGAGGCGCTGGGCGACATCGACGCCGCCTACCGGGCCCGCGACCTGCGGCGCATCGTCACCGCGCGTCGAGCGGGCTGGCTGACGATGTGCGAGCGGGTGGGCCTGACCAGGCTGGCCGCGGTCTGCGCGCGCGGCGGTCGCGCACCGGCCAGGCCGCCGACGCCGCGGCGCTCGGCGCGACGGTGGCGCGGCTGATCCGCGCTGGTCGAAGCGGCGCTGACGGCGGTCGTGCGCAGGCGCCGGACAGCCTGACCGTCTGACCGGGCCTTGCGGGCGCCGGCGCGGGCGGCTAGGGTCGGCCGTCCGCAACCCTCGCGAGAGGCCGCCATGACGCTGACCTTCGCCCGCGCCCGGCCGAGCGCGCGCCCGCTTCATCTCGTCTCCACGGCGACTCGACGGCTGGCTGGCCGACGCAGGTCACCGCCGCGGCCGGCGCCTGGGCCGAGGCGCAGCGGCTTCAAGGCGGCCGCGGGGCGGTGGTCGTGCTGCTGCCGGAGGCGAGGGCGGCAGTCGCCGGGGCGGTGGTCGGGCTCGGCGCGCCCGACGCAGCGCCGAGCGGCACCGCTTCGCCGCGGCCGCGGCGCGCGCAGGCGCTGCCGGAGGGGACCTGGCGCCTCGCCACCGACCTCGACGCGCCGAGGCGCGGGACGAGGCGGCGCTGGGCTGGCTGCTGGCGGCTACCGCTTCGACCGCTACAAGGCGCGGCGACGCGCGCGGCCGCCGACTGGTGGCGCCCGAGGGCTGCGACGCCGCCGCGGCTCGAGGCGATCGCCGCGGGCGAGGCGCTGACCCGCGACCTGATCAACACGCCCGCCGCCGACATGGGGCCGGCCGAGCTGGAGGCGGCGGCGCGCGACGCTGGCCGCCGAGTTCGGCGCGCGATCTGACGGTGACGACGGGCGACGACGCTGCTCGAGGCCGAACTTCCCGATGATCCACGCCGTCGGCCGCGCCGCCGCCCGCGCGCCGCGGCTGATCGACATGCGCTGGGGCGACGAGGGGCCGCGCGCTGACGCTGGTCGGCAAGGGCGTCTGCTTCGACACCGGCGGGCTGGACCTCAAGCCCGGCCGCCTCGATGGGGCTGATGAAGAAGGACATGGGCGGCGCCGCGACCGTGCTGGGCCTTGCGCGCATGATCATGGCGCTGGGACCTGCCGGTGCGGCTGCGGGTGCTGATCCCGGCGGTCGAGAACGCCGTCAGCGGCGACGCCTTCCGCCCCGGCGACATCCTGACGCTCGCGCAAGGGGCTGACGGTCGAGATCAACAACACCGACGCCGAGGGCCGGCTGGTGCTGGCCGACGCGCTGGCGCTGGCCGCCGAGGAGGAGGCCGACCTGCTGGTCTCGATGGCGACGCTGACCGGCGCCGCGCGGGTCGCGGTGGGCCCGGACCTCGCGCCGTTCTACACCGACGACGACGCGCTCGCCGCGGCGCTTGGCCGAGGCCGGCGCGGCAGGTGCGCGACCCGGTCTGGCGGATGCCGTTCTAGGCGCCCTACGAGGCGATGATCGAGCCCGGCATCGCCGATCTCGACAACGCGCCCTCGGGCGGCTTCGCCGGCTCGATCACCGCCGCGCTGTTCCTGCGCCGCTTCGCCGGCCCGGCGCGCTACGTGCATTTCGACATCTACGGCTGGCAGCCCAACGGCCGCGCCGGCCGGCCGCAAGGGCGGCGTCGGGCAGGGGGCGCGCGCGCTGCTTCGAGGCGCTGCCGAGGCGGCGCGCCTGGGGTGAGCGACCGGCGCCTCACGCCCGCCAACGGCCGCGTCGCCGCATGCGCGCCTGCGCGGCCAGGTCGAGGCCGAACGCGATTCGTCGAGGCCGGCGCGCGGCGCGTCGCCGGCTCTCGGCCTGCATCCGCGCGGCGCCCGACGGCCGCCGCGACCGCCAGCTCCTCCACGGCGACGCGGTTCGACGTCCTCGAAGAGCGGGAGGGCTGGGCCTTCGTGCGAGGCCGCGCGCGACGGCTACGTGGGCTACGTCCGGCCGAGGCGCTGGCGGCGGACCGCCGGGTCAGCCACCGCGTGTCGCGGCGCCGCGACGCATCTCTACCCCGAGCCCGACATGAAGCTGCCGCCGCGCGGCCGGCTGCCCTTCGGGGCGGGCGTGACCGCCGGCGAGCGGCGCGGCGGCTGGCTCGCCACCGGAGACGGCTGGCTCTTTGCGCGCCACCTGCGGCCGGCCGGGGCGCCGATGGACGATCCCGTGGCGGTGGCCGAGCTGTTCTTCGGCACGCCCTATCTCTGGGGGGGCAACACCGGCGACGGGATCGACTGCTCCGGCCTCGTCCAGGCCGCCTGCCTCGCCTGCGGCATCGCCTGCCCCGGCGACAGCGACCTGCAGGAGTCGGCGCTGGGCGCTCCGCTGGCCGACGACGCGCCGCTGCGGCGCGGCGACCTGCTGTTCTGGAAGGGGCATGTGGCGTGGGTGGCCGACGCCGGGCGCATCCTGCACGCCAACGCCTTCCAGATGGCGGTGGCCTACGAGGCGATCCCCGCCGCGATCGCCCGGATCGAGGCGCAGGGCGACGGCCCGGTGACAGCCCGTCGCAGGCTTTCGCGATAGCCCCTGCACCGCTGGGCGAACCGGCGCCGATGCGCCCGCCGGGGGCCGGAAAACTCGGAACTCTCCCTCGCACCACCCGTTTTGTTCGCAAGCGTCCCGACGCGGGGCGGACACAATCGAAAGGAGTGACGAGATGGGACTTTTTAGCAAGGACATCAAGACGATGGACGATCTCTTCGTCCACACTCTCCAAGACATCTACTACGCCGAAAAGCAGATCGAACAGGCGCTGCCCAAGATGGTCGACAAGGCCAGCTCGCCCGCGCTCAAGGCCGCGTTCGAGCAGCACCTGACCGAGACGAAAGGCCACGTCGAACGGCTCGAGCGGGTCTTCGAGATGCACGGCGCCAAGCCGAAGGGCGTCACCTGCCACGCCATCGACGGCATCATCAAGGAGGCCGAGGAGGTCTCGGGCGATGTGGCCGACAGCGACGTGCTGGACGCGGCCCTGGCGGCCGCCGCGCAGGCCGTGGAGCACTACGAGATGTCGCGCTACGGCACGCTGGTGGCATGGGCCCGCGAACTGGGCCGGCCGGACTGCGCCACGATCCTCGAGCAGACCCTCGCCGAGGAGAAGGCGACCGACGCCAAGCTGAACCAGCTGGCCGAGGCACGGCTGAACGCCAAGGCCGCGTAACCCGGCATCACTGACTGGACCATCCGCGCGCCCCGGCCCCGCCGGGGCGCGTTTTCGTGCGCGCTATTCGACGATGCGGATCAGCTTGCGCTCGAGCACCCGCAGGACGTGGCGCAGTTCGTGACCGCGCTTGAGGATCTGCCCGTCCATGCCGATGACCGCGTACATCCCCTGCCGATGGCGCAGCCGCGGCCGCTTCTCGATGCGGTAGATCGGATGCTCGGCGGTGCGCCGGAAGATCGAGAACACCGCCGCGTCGCGCAGGAACGACAGGCCGTAGTCGCGCCATTCGCCCGCGGCCACCATCCGTCCGTAGATCGACAGGATCGCCCCCAGCTCCGCGCGGTCGAAGGTGACATCCTCGGGGACCGCGCGGGCAGAATACGAGGGGGGCGTCTGCACCGTCATCCCGATCACCCTGAGGCGGGCAGGCGCCAAAATCAAGCGTCCTGCGCGCCCCGCCGGGCGGCCCGCCTCACTCGGCGGTCTCGTGCGCCCAGACGGTGCGGGTGGGGAACGGGATCTCGACGCCGCCCGCGTCCAGCGCCTCCTTCACGCGCCGCTTCATGTCGGCCTGATAGTCCCAGAAATTCGCCGCATCGACCCAGGCCCGCACCAGGAAGTCGACCGAGTAGTCGCCCAGGTTGTTGACCTGGCACCAGACCGGCGGCTCGGCATGGGTGCGCTCGTCGCCCTCGATCACGCCGCGGATGATCCGCTCGGCCTCGGCCAGGTTGGCGCCGTAGGCGACGCCGAAGGTCCATTCGGCCCGCCGCCGCGGATAGACCGAATAGTTGGTGATCGCCGAACCCCAGACGTCGGAGTTGGGAATGATGATCTGCACGTTCCCGATCGTGGCCAGCTCGATGTACATGATGTTGATGTCCTGCACCGTGCCCATCCGGCCGCCCACGTCGACGAAGTCGCCCAGCCGGATCGGCCGGAACAGCACCATCATCACCCCCGCCGCGATGTTCGACAGCGTCCCCTGCAGCGCCAGGCCGATGGCCAGTCCGGCCGCACCGATGATCGCCACGATCGAGGCGGTCTGCACCCCGAAGCGGTTCAGCACGAAGGTCGCGGCGAAGGCCAGGATCGTCCAGCGCGCCAGGTTGCCCAGGAACGAGAACAGCGTCTTGTCGATGCTCTCGTAGCGCTGCGAGATGTTGGCGATCCGGCGCTTGACCCAGCCCGAGACCCAGAACGCCACGATGATGACCAGGATCGCGAAGACCACGTCGCCGGTGACGGCAAGCAACCACTGAAGCGTCAGGATCTCGCCCAGCGTGGTGCCGGCGATCCGCATCGCCAGAATGTTGTCCAGCATCAGCCGATCCCGTCCAGCCGCCGGGCCAGATCCACGTCGCGCTGCGTCAGGCCGCCCGCGTCATGGGTGGTCAGCGCCACCTCGACCCGGTTCCAGACGTTGCGCCAGTCGGGGTGGTGGTCGGCCTTCTCGGCCAGCAGGGCGGCCCGTGTCATCCAGCCGAAGGCGGCGGAAAAGTCCTTGAACCTGAAGGTCTTGACAAGGGCGTCCCGGTCGGGGTCGTGCTCCCACCCGGCAAGGTCGGCCAGGGCCGCCTCGCGTTCGGCATCGGTCAGTCGTTCCGCCATCACTCCTCCGCTGTCACCTTCCTGAACGGGCCGTAGCTGGTCAAAACCTCGATCTCCTCATCCACCGCGCTGCGCTCGGCCTCCAGGTATTGCGCCACCGCGCGGGTAAAGCCCTCGTCGGCGAACCAGTGCAGCGAGTGGGTGGCAACCGGCAGGTAGCCCCGCGCGATCTTGTGCTCGCCCTGCGCCCCCGCCTCGACGGTGGCGAGGCGGTGGGCGATGGCATAGTCGATCGCCTGGTAGTAGCAGAGCTCGAAGTGCAGGCACGGATGCTCTTCCAGTGCGCCCCAGTAGCGCCCGAAGAGGGTCCGCCGCCCGATGAAGTTCAGCGCCCCCGCCACCGGCCGCCCGTCGCGCAGCGCCAGCACCAGCAGCACGTCGTCGCGCATCGTCTCGTGCACGCGGTCGAAGAAGCTGCGCGTCAGGTACGGCCGCCCCCACTTGCGCGCGCCGGTGTCCTGGTAGAAGCGCCAGAACGCGTCCCAGTGCCCGGGCCGCAGCGCGTCGCCCGTGAGCTGCACGATCTCGCCGCCGAAGGCCTGCGCCACCGCCCGCTCCTTGCGCAGCGTCTTGCGCTTGCGCGACGAGAGCGAGGCGAGGAAGTCGTCGAAGCTGCCGTAGCCACGGTTCTGCCAGTGATACTGCTGCGTCACCCGGTGCAGCAGGCCCAGCTCGGCGCCCGTCTCCGCCTCGTCCTCGGTGCAGAAGGTCACGTGGACCGATGACAGACCGTTCGTCTCGGCGATCTGCACCGCCGCCTGCACCAGCGCCGCGCGCCCCAGCTCCTCGGCGCCCGGCCGCGCCAGGAACCGCCGCCCGGTGGCCGGCGTGAACGGCACCGCGATCTGCAACTTGGGGTAATAGCGCCCGCCCGCCCCCTCGTAGGCGTGCGCGAAATTGTAGTCGAAGATGTATTCGCCCTGGCTGTGCCCCTTGACGTAGAGCGGCGCCACCGCGACCGCCTCGCTGCCCAGCCGCGCGACCAGGTGCCGCGGCTGCCAGCCGGTGCCCTTGCCGACCGAGCCGCTCTCCTCCAGCGCGCGCAGGAAGCGGTAGGTGGTGAACGGGTCCTGCGGCGGGGCGCCGTCGGCCGCCTCGGGGCAGGCACAGGCATCCCATTCCGCCGCGCCGATATCGGCGAGCGAGGTCAGGACCTGCACCTCGATCCGCTGGTCGTCCATGAACCGCCTCCGCTGGAAGCGCTGAGTCTGGCGCGACCGGCGCGGGCGTCAAGCCGCGCCGCCCTCCGCGCCGGGGCGGTATCCCTCGAACGTGATGGCGTCGGCCACCCGCAGGGCCGCGGCCTCTTCGGCGGCCGCGCGCACCGTCCAGCACAGCACCGCCGCCCCCGCCCGCTTCAGCTCGGCCACCCGGGCCATGTCCAGCTCGACGTGCCGGTGGCTGACGAAGCACGCGCCCACGGCGTCGTAGTCGGCGATGGCCGCCAGGTGCCGCCGGCGCGTCTCGGGCACCTGCGGCCAGTCGTCCTCGGCGAACGCGCAGGTGGTCAGCCCCCGCGGCAGGTCCGGCGCCAGGTCGCGCATCCTGGCCATCGAATGGGGGTTGAACGACATCACCGCCACCCGGTCGCGCCCGGCCAGCACCCTGGCGACCGCGTGTTCCAGCACGCCGTCGGTGGGGCCCAGGTCGCCCGACGTGTCCTTGATCTCGACCAGCAGCGGCACCCGCGCCGCCACCATGTCGACGACCGCGTCCAGCGTCGGGATCGTGTCGTCGCCCCCCGCCAGCGCGATCTGCCCCAGCTCGGCCGCGCTGCGCGCCCGCACCGGTCCGCTTTCGCCCGTCAGCCGGTCGAGCGTCGGGTCGTGGAACACCATCGCCACCCCGTCGGCCGAGGGCTGCACGTCGATCTCGATGCCATAGCCCGCGTCCACCGCCGCCCGCACCGCCGCGGGCGAGTTCTCGATCCGCCCCGTCGCGCGGTCGTGCAGCGCCCGGTGCGCGAACGGGCGGGCCAGGAAGTCGGGCGGCAGGCTCATCGGGCCTCGAACACGCCCTCGATCTCGACCGCCACGCCCAGCGGTAGCGACGCCGCGCTGACGGCCGAGCGCGCGTGCCGCCCCGCATCGCCCAGCACCTCGACCAGAAAGTTCGAGGCGCCGTTGATCACCTTGGGCTGCTCGGTGAAGTCGGGGGTCGAGTTCACGAAGCCGGTCAGCTTGACCACCCGCACCAGCCGGTCCAGGTCGCCGTCGCACGCCGCCCGCACCTGCGCCAGAAGCTGGATCGCGCAGGTCTTGGCGGCCTCGGCCCCGTCCTCGAAGCTCATGTCGTGGCCCAGCTTGCCCAGGATCAGCCCCTCGGGCCCCCGGCTGATCTGCCCCGACACCCAGAGCAGCCCGGCGCTGCGCACCCAGGGCACGTAGTTCGCCGCCGGCGCCGCCGCCTCGGGCAGCCGCACCCCGAGATCGTCCAGCCGCTTCTCGATCGTCCCGCTCATCCCGCTCCTCCGTCGTCGTCGCGGGCACGCTAGCGGGGCCGGCGCCGGGGCGGAAGCGCAAAGAGCCGCGGCCCGCGGTTGTCACCCGCGCAGGCCCCGACTACTGTGCCGCGACGTCCGCAAGTCCCATTCCCGGAGAGCCCGCCTTGCCGCAAGCCGCCGCACGTTCCGCAGCGCTCTTCGCGCTGATGCTCATGGCTTCGGCCTGCGCCCGGCCCGACGTGACGCAGGGCACCTACGACCCGTTCGAGGCGCAGAACCGCAAGGTCCACGCCTTCAACCGCGGGGTCGACCGGGCGCTCTTCCGGCCCGCCTCGCGCGCCTACGGCATCGGCCTGCCCGGCCCGGTGAAGGAGGGGGTGTCGAACTTCGCCAACAACCTCTCGGTGCCCGGCTGGGTCGTCAACGACGTCCTGCAGGGCCAGGGCGAGGATGCGGGCCACAACTTCTTCCGCTTCATGATCAACTCGACGCTCGGCGTCGCGGGCATCTTCGACCCGGCCACCTCGATGGGTCTGCCCGAGCGCGAGACCGACTTCGGCGAGACCCTGCACGCCTGGGGCTCGGGCGAGGGGGCGTACCTGGAACTGCCGCTCCTCGGCCCCTCGACGGCGCGCGACGCGACGGGCACCGTCGTCGACGTGGTCCTCAACCCGTTGCGCTACGCGGTGTCCGACGACGCGCGCCCGGTGGTGACGGCGGCCAGGGTCGGCGACGGGCTCGGCACCCGCTACCGCTACGGCGCCACCATCGAACTCGATCCTCTACGAAAGCGTCGACAGCTACCTTCAGACGCGCGAGGTCTACCTGCAAAATCGCCGTTTCGAGCTGGGCGAGGACGCGACCGAGGATTACATCGACCCCTATGACGACCTTCTTTCCGAATGACCCGACCCGCCGGCGCGTGCTCGCCGGCGCCCTCGCGCTCGGCACGGTGGCGGCGCTGCCGGCCCGGGCGCTCACCACGGCCCAGGCCGATGCTCTGATCCAGAAGGTGACGGCCGAGATCAACGCCGTCATCAACTCGGGCAAGCGCGGCCAGGCCATGTACGACGGGTTCGAGCGAATCTTCGCCCGCTACGCCGACGTGCCGACCATCTCCCGCGCCACGCTGGGCGTCGACGCCCGCCGCGCCAGCCCGGCGCAGCTGCGCGCCTTCTCCGACGCCTTCCGTACCTACGTTTCGCGCAAGTACGGCAAGCGCTTCGAGGAGGTGATCGGCGGCCGCGTCGACGTCGAGCAGGCCCGCCCCGTCAAGTCCTTCTACGAGGTCCGCGGCATCGCCCGCCTGCGGGGCGAGTCGCCCTTCGAGGTCACCTTCCTGGTCTCCGACCGCTCGGGCGAGGCGCGCTTCTTCGACCTGCTGATCGAGGGGATCAGCCTTCTCAAGACCGAGCGGACCGAGATCGGCGCCATGCTCGACCGCAACCGCGGCGACATCGACGCCCTCATCGCCGACCTTCGCCAGGCCGGCTGACCGGCCCGCCGCGCCGAGCGCCGCGCCCGGGCGCGCTGCCGGGTCGCCCCCCGTCGGCCAGACCGGACGTCCATCCGTTCCATCGGTGGCCGGCCGCCGCGTCGACGCACCGGGCGCCGATCTCCGCCACGGAAGCGGGAACCGCCCGCCTTTTCGCGTGCCGCCGCGCCCGGATCGACGCGGGCGGCGCGCCTGTCGGCTTCGCCCCCGCGCGTTCCGACCCCCAACCGCGCTGATCGGCGCGGCATCGGCCCTTCTCTGACGTCGACACCCTGATCCCCCACCCGAGACCGGCCGTCCATCGCCCCTCCCAGCCGCGGCAGGGCCGCCAGCGCCGTCAGTTGCCGAAGAGGCCGTTCAGGACGTCGTTGATCACCCGCTCGAAGCCGCCGTCCTGGCTGGGCGGCGCGCGGCGGGTCGAACCCGCCTCGGTGCGCACGCCGGGATAGCGCGGCGGGTCGCCGCGGGCCGACTCGGGCATGCTCCAGTCGCCGCCGGCCGGCGCCTGGCCGCCGCCGGCCATGGCGCCGCCGCCCGCCGGTCGCGCCGCGGGCAGGGGCCGCGGCGGCAGCCCCTCATGCACCCGCACCATCGTCTCGTGCCAGATCTCGGCCGGCAGGCCGCCGCCGGTGACCCCGGTCAGCGGCGTGTTGTCGTCGTAGCCCATCCAGACGCCGGCCACGTAGTCGGCCGTGAAGCCCAGGAACCAGGCGTCCCGGGCGGCCTGGGTGGTGCCGGTCTTGCCCGCCGCCGGCCGGTCGGGCAGGGCGGCGCGCTGGCCTGTGCCGCGCTCGACCACCTGGCTCATCATGTAGACCAGCTGCCGCGCCGCGTCCTCGCTGATGACCCGCTCGCCCAGGCCGCCCTCCTGGCCGATCAGCACGTCGTCCTCGCCCTTCAGGCGCAGCTCGATCAGCCCGTAGGGCTCGACCGAGGTGCCGCCGTTCAGGATGCCCGCATAGGCGCCCGTCATCTCCAGCAGCGTCGATTCGCTGGTGCCCAGCGCCAGCGCCGGCCCCTGCGCCAGGTCGCTCTCGATGCCGAAATCCGACGCGATGCGGCGCACGTTCTCGCGCCCCACCGCCTCGGACACCCGCACCGCGGGAATGTTCAGCGACTGCGCCAGCGCGTCGGTCAGCGTCACCACGCCGTGGAACTTGCGGCTGTAGTTCTGCGGCGTCCACGGCCCCGAGCCGGGCACGTCGATCGTCAGCGGCGAATCCTCGACCCGGTCGTTCCAGTTGTAGCCCATCTCCAGCGCGGCGGCGTAGACGAAGGGCTTGAAGGCGCTGCCCGTCTGCCGCTTGGCCTGGATCGCGCGGTTGAACTGGCCCGCCACGCCGCGCAGCTTGCGCCCGCCCACCATCGCCCGCACCGCCCCGTCCGACGACATCACCACGATCGCCGCCTGCGCTTCCGAGCCGTCCTTGACCCGCGCCTCGAACACCTCGCGCAGCGCCGCCTCGGCCGCGTTCTGGATCGCCGGGTCGAAGGTGGTCCGCACGATGACGTCCTCGGTCGTCTCGCTGGTCAGGAACGCGGGCCCCTGGTCCATCACCCAGTCGGCGAAATAGCCGCCCGCGCGCGCCTCGGCCGCCTCCGACAGTTGCGCGGGGTTGGCGCGCGCCGCCTGCGCCTCGGCCGGCGTCAGATAGCCCTCCTGCTCCATCAGCCCGACGATGACGTTGGCGCGCCCCTGCGCCCGCTCCAGGCTGTTGGTGGGCGCGAATCGCGACGGCGCGACCAGCAGCCCCGCCAGCATCGCCGCCTCGGCCGCGTCCACATTGGCCGCCGACTTGCCGAAATACCGCTGCGCCGCCGCCTCGAAGCCGCGCGCGCCCGCGCCCAGATAGGCGCGGTTGAGGTAGATCGTCAGGATCTCGCCCTTGGAATAGCGCAGCTCCATCGCCAGCGCGTAGGGCACCTCGGTGATCTTGCGCATCAGGGTCGAGCGGCGGCAGTCGGCCTCGTACTCCGCCTCGGTCTCGGTGGCCGGGTCGAACGGCCGGCCCAGGCACAGAAGCTTGGCCACCTGCTGCGTGATGGTCGAGCCGCCGTGCCCCTCCAGCGGCCCGCGGCCCTCGGCCAGGTTGATGCGGATCGCCCCGGCGATGCCGATCGGGTCGACGCCGAAGTGGGTCCAGAACCGGCGGTCCTCGGTGGCGACGATGGCGTGGCGCAGCTCGGGCGCCACCGTGTCGGCGGTGATCTGGCCGCCGAACTGCTCACCCCGCCAGGCAAAGACCTCGCCGTCGCGGTCCAGCATCGTGACCGATCCGCGCGCCCGCCCGTCCAGCAGCGCCCCCACCGGCGGCAGCGTCACGTAGAAGTAGAGCACGGCGCCGCCGACGATCAGCGCGGACACGACCCCCAGGCGCCACGCCACGCGCCAGAACAGCGCCACCAGCCACAGCACCAGCCGCGCCAGCAGCCCGCGCCGCGGACGCTGGCGGCGGGCGCGGCGGTCGCGCTGCGCGGTGCCGGCACGCTCGCGGCGCTCCGCGGTCGGCGGCGGCCGTCGTTTGCCTGTTCTGCCCATCAGCTTCTGCCCGTTCGTTGGGTGGGCACTCTACTCCTGCCGCACCCCGATGTGGAGCGTTGCCGTGGGCGCCGTCCATCCCGCGCCCGCCCAAATCTTCATCGTTCCGTCCCGATTGTGCAAAAAATGGGCACAAGTGCCGTCACCGCCGCGGCGGGCAGGGCCCCGCGCCTTGCCGCCCCACCGGCCGCGCAGCCTTTCATCGACAAGCTTCAGTCGGGGACACACGAGAGGGGTGCGCGTGAAACTCATCATAGCAGCGATCAAGCCGTTCAAGCTCGAGGAGGTGCACGAGGCGCTCACCTCCGTCGGCGTGCGCGGCATGATGGTCACCGAGATCAAGGGCTTCGGCTCGCAATCGGGCCATACCGAGATCTACCGCGGCGCCGAGTACGCGGTGAACTTCGTGCCCAAGGTCAAGCTCGAGATCGTGGTCGGCGACGACATCGCCGAGCAGGTGGTCGAGACGATCGCCCGGGCGGCCAAGACCGACAAGATCGGCGACGGCAAGGTCTTCGTCCTCGACGTCGAGAGCGCGCTGCGCGTGCGCACCGGCGAGACCAACGAAGACGCGATTTGAGGGAAGGTGGACATGACACGTGATGCGATGAAGCTCGACCGGCTGCTGCCGCTGGCCGGGGCGTTCGCCCTGATGCCGGGCCTTGCCGCGGCGCAGGAGGCGGCCGAGGCCGCGGCCGAGACGGTGGCCGAGACGATGGACAAGGGCGACGTGGCCTGGATGATGGTCTCGTCGCTGCTGGTGCTGTTCATGATCCTGCCGGGCCTGGCGCTCTTCTACGGCGGGCTGGTGCGGGCCAAGAACATGCTGTCGGTGCTGATGCAGTGCACGCTCATCACCGCGCTGGTGATGGTGATGTGGGTGCTCTTCGGCTACTCGTTCGCCTTCGGCGGCGGCACCAGCCCCTACTGGGGCGGCTTCGGCAAGGTGTTCCTGAACGGCGTGAGCATGGACTCGATGGCCGCGACCTTCACCGAGGGCGTGGTGATCCCCGAATACGTCTTCATCTGCTTCCAGATGACCTTCGCCTGCATCACGCCGGCGCTGATCGTCGGCGCCTTCGCCGAGCGGATCCGCTTTTCGGCCGTGCTGCTCTTCGTGGCGATGTGGGTGACGGTGGTCTACTTCCCCATCGCCCACATGGTCTGGGACGGCGCGGGCCTGATCTTCAACCTCGGCGCGCTCGACTTCGCGGGCGGCACGGTGGTGCACATCAACGCCGGCATCGCGGCGCTGGTCGGCGCGATGATGATCGGGCCGCGCATCGGCTACGGGCGCGACATGCTGGCCCCGCACTCGATGACGCTGACCATGGTCGGCGCCTCGATCCTCTGGGTCGGCTGGTTCGGCTTCAACGCCGGCTCGAACCTCGAGGCGAACGGCGGCGCGGCGCTGGCGATGATCAACACCTTCACCGCCACCGCGGGCGCGATCCTGGCCTGGTCGCTGATCGAGGGGACGATGCGCGGCAAGTCGTCGATGCTGGGCGCGGCCTCGGGCCTGGTCGCGGGCCTGGTGGCCGTCACCCCGGCGGCGGGCACGATCGGCCCGGTCGGCGCCATCGTGCTGGGCGCCATCGCCTCGGCCTGCTGCTACTTCTTCGTGGCGGTGGTCAAGATCCGCGCCGGCTACGACGACAGCCTCGACGTCTTCGGCATCCACGGCATCGGCGGCATCGTCGGCGCTGTCGGCACCGGCATCTTCACCGCGCCCTCGCTGGGCGGGGTGGGCGGCGCCGACTACTCGATCGCCGGGCAGACCACGACCCAGATCATCGCCGTGCTGATCACCGTCGTCTGGTGCGGCATCGCCTCGGCGATCCTCTACAAGATCGTCGACATGGTGGTGGGGCTGCGGGTGCTGCCCGAGGACGAGCGCCAGGGCCTCGACCTCGTCGCCCATGGCGAGGCCGCCTACCACGGCTGACCGCGCCGCCGGCACCAAAGGGCCCCGGCCGCGACCTGCGACCGGGGCCCTTTCGTGTCCGGGGCTCAGGCGTTGACGCGCCGGGGGCCGCCGGTGGTGGGGTCGGTGCCGACATAGGGCTTGCCCGCCTGCTTCCAGGCGCCGAAGCCGCCCTCCATGTGCGCCACTTCGCCCAGCCCCGCGGCCAGGCAGGCCCGCGCCACCTTCCCGGACCGCGCCCCCGATCCGCAGTGGAACACCAGGCGCTTGCCCTGCTGGCTGGGCAGCTTGTCGGCCTTCAGGAACGCCATCGGCAGCAACAGCGCCCCCTCGATGTGTTCGAACATGTATTCAGGCGTCGTGCGCACGTCGATGATCGCGATCTCGCCCTTGTCGTAGGCGGACGCCACCTCCTCGACGTTCCACGTCTCCAGCGTGCCGCCGTCGACTTTCTCGGTCTTCATGCTCGGTCTCCTCAAAGCCTGTTCGCGGGGATCTTGAAGTAGCTGTGCCCGTCGTTCTCGGGCTCGGGCAGGCGCCCGCCGCGCAGGTTCACCTGCAGCGCGTGCAGCATCCGGTCGGGCAGGGGCAGCGTCGCGTCGCGCTCCTCGCGCAGCTTGACGTAGTCGGCCTTCGAGCGGCCGCAGCCCACGTGCCTGTTGGTCGCCTTGTGCTCGGCCACCGTCGCCTCCCATTGCGGGTCCTCGCGCTCGTCGGTGCCGTAATCGTGGCCCACGAAGAGCCGCGTCTCGTCCGGCAGCGCCAGGATCGCCTGGATCGAATCATAGAGCTCGGCCGCCGTGCCGCCGGGGAAATCCGCCCGCGCGGTGCCGAAGTCGGGCTGCATCAGCGTGTCGTGCACGAAGGCCGCGTCCCCGATCACGTAGGTGATCGAGCCCAGCGTGTGCCCGGGCGACAGCATCACCCGCGCCTCGCACTCGCCCACCTTGAAGGTGTCGCCGTCCTTGAACAGCCGGTCGAAGCAGGAATCCGGGTCGAAGGCCTCCGGCATGTTGTAGAGGCCGCGCCAGAGGTCGGCGATCTCGCGCACCTTCTCGCCGATGCCGGTCGGCGCCTCGATGCGCTCCTTCAGCCAGGCCTGCGCCATCAGGTGGTCGGCGTGCGGGTGGGTGTCCAGGATCCAGTCGATCTCCAGCCCTTCCGACCTGACGAAGTCCAGCACCTCCTGGGCCGGCGCCGGGTCGGTGCGCGCATTGGCGGGATGGAACCCCATCACCACGTCGACCAGGACCGCCCTGTTCGTGGCCGGGCAGGCCACCACGTACTGGATGCTGCCGGTGTCCGGCTCGTAGAATCCGGTGACGGTGGGCGAGCCGGGGCCTTTCGAGCCGCTGGTCCGTTTCAACATGACGTCCTCTCCGCGCAAACATATTCAAATTTCAATATAACAACGGACGGCGGTCGGAAAAGGGTTCCGTCAGGCGCAAAAAAAGGGGGCGCAGCCGGCGCCGCGCCCCCTCCATCCAGATGTCGCAACCCTTAGCTGGGGTTGCCGAGGTTCTTCTTTTCGGCCTCGGACTTGGCGGTGTCGGCCACCTTCTGGGCCGCCTCCTTGGTCTTGCTCTCGGCGTCTTCCCTCAGGTCGTGCGCCGTGTCGCGGGCCACGCGCTTCGCCTCGTCGGCGGTGCTGCGCGCCACGTCTTCCAGCTTCGCACGCTCCTCGCGGTAGATGTGCTCGGCCTCCTCGAAGAGGTCGTCGCGGTACTGGCCGAAGGCGCGGTCCTCGCGCTGGGTCCGCGGCAGCATCGCGCCGACCGCGGCGCCGAAGGCCACCGCCAGCGCCCCGGCGAGCATCGGCTGCTCCTCGTAGACGTCCATCGCCTTGTCGCGGCCGCGCGCGGCCATGTACTCGGCGCGAAGCTGCGCCTCGTAGGCCCGGGTCCGGGCGGCCAGGACGCGGGCGCGCGCCTGTTCGCTCAGGTCGCGGGTGCCGTGGGTGATGCGCTCGCGCAGCTCGGCCGCCGAGGCATAGGCGCCCTGCGCCCGATGCCGGGCCGAATGGCCGGCATGGCTGACGCCCGCGCGTGCCCGCGCCGCGGCGCTCGACATGCCTTCGCCCGCACGATGCGCGGCGTCGGACATGCCCGCGCCGGCACGGTGCGCCGCGCCCGAGGCTGCCGCGCCGCCCCGGTGCATCGCATCCGATGCGGCCGCGCCGCCGCGATGCATCGCGTCCGAGGCGCTGCCCGCCGCGCCGGCCGCCCGGGCCGACGCCGCGTCCTTGCCCTCGTGCAGCCGGGCGCCCGCCCCATGCCGCGCTTGCGAGGCGGCGTGCCGGGCACGATCCCAACGCGACTCGGGGTCGTCCTCGTCGTCCCACTGGTGGGTCGACAGCGGCCGCCCCGACGCGTCGTAGACCGGGCGTGCGGTGGCGGTGCCGGCCGTGGCGGGCGCCGTCCGCTCGTCCAGCGGGTCGCGGTAGGAATAGTCGGTGCCCACCGGCCGGACGCGCCGCGCGGCGCTGTAGTCGGCGCCACCGTAGTCATAGTCGTAGTCGTGGCCGCGCGACGAGCGGCTGCTGCTCAGCGCCAGCCATGCCAGCCCGACGGCGGTCAGCGCCAGCGGGATGGGGTTGTCCTTGACCGCGCGGCCAACCGAGCGGCCGATGTCGCCGCCGTGGTCGCGCAGACTGCCCATCATGTTGTTCGAGAAGGTCTCGAACGACAGGCGGTCCTGGATTTCGTCGAGCGTGCGGGTCAGAGCGCTGCGCTCCTCCTCGATCTCGCGCTCGATCTCTGCAGCAGACCTGGTGTCAGCCATGGTTCACGCTCTCCTTCACTGCGTGCGCGTCTTTTTGCACGTTCGTTGCGGTTCGGGTGGGGGCCAGGCTGCTCGCCTTCAGCTGGCTGGTGCCGGACTTCAGCATGATAGCCGCGATCACCGCGAAGACCACGCCGACAAGCAGCGCCGCCCATCCGGTCATCGCCGCGATGGCCGCCTCGTCGGCGGCGTCGCCGGCGAACCAGCGGGCCAGACCCGACACGAGGGCCGCGGCCAGCACGTTCAGCGCCGTCAGCACGAGCACCGCCGCGCCGACGATCATGCCGATGGCCGCGATCGCCTTGTTCATGTTCTCGTTCAACTCGGCCCGGGCGAGGTCGATCTCCTTCCGGACGAGGCCGCTGATGTGGCTCATCGCGTCCGACAGAAGCGAGGTCGTCGTCTTTCCCTCGGGCGGAGGAGTACGGGTGGTGTCGCTCATCTCTCGTTCCTCACACAGGCTTCTTGGTGGTTGCCGTCGACGGCTTGTCGCTGCCCGAGCTGCTCCCGCTCGAGGTGCCCGTGGCGGTTCCGCTCGCCGTTCCCGTGCCGGTGCCGCCCGAGGTCCCGCCCGTGGCGCCGGCCGCCGAGCTTCCGGCGGGCGTGCCGGCCGGGCTGGTCGCGGTGGTCGCGCCGGCGGGCTTGGTGGCCGGCGACGGAACCGGCTCGGCCGACGGCGCGGTCGAGGCGGGCGGCGTGCTCGGCATCGGCCGCGCGACGCCGGCGCTGCCCGCGGGCCGCGGCGCGGGCGGCGAATAGGCGGGCGTCGGCTCGTAGGGGTCGTGGCGCGCCGAGGCCTTCAGGAACCGCGCCGCCGCAAAGCCCACCATCGCCGCACCGGCCAGGAACGCGCCGGGATGGCGGCGGGCGAAGTCGTTGGTCTCGGTCAGCACCTCGTCCATGCGCATCCCGCGCATCCGGTCGGCGGCGTCGGCCACCTCGTCGGCGATCCGGCCCACCAGCCGCTCCTGCGGCGAGCCCTCCGCCAGGTCCTCCGAAGCGCGCCGCAGCGCCGAGGCGACCTTGCCGGTCTCGTCCGCGGCATAGTCGCGATACTCCTCGCCGCGCGCATAGGCCTCGTCACGGGCCTTCTGGGCATATTCCCGCGCCGTATCCTTGGCGGCGTCGGCCGCAGCCGAGCCGCGTTCGCGGATCTCGTCGCCGATGTTCTTGCCTCCGGCGGACGTCCCGGGGCCGTGCTTGTCCGTATCGGTCATCTTCCGACCTCCTTCTCATCGACTGCGTCGCACTCACGACATTCGAGAGAGCGAACAGCCGAATCGGCCGGAATGTTCCGCAAGTGCGGTGGCGGTCGGCTAGATTCCCTCCGCCGCCACCGCCTCGGCCAGCGCCGTGACCTGCGCCTCGCCAAGGCCGGCCACGTTCATGCGCCCGTCGCCCACCAGGTAGATGCCGTGGCGTTCGCGCAGCGCCGCCACCGCCCCGGGGCCCAGCGGCAGGCGCGAGAACATGCCGCGATGCAGCGCCAGCGGCGCGAACCGGTCCGAGTTGGTCGTCCGTCCCAGCGCCCGCGCCAGCGCCCCGCGCAGCTCGGTGATCCTGACCCGCATCCCCTCCAGCTCCTCGCGCCAGGCCGCCTCGAGCGCCGGGTCGGACAGGATCTCGGTCACCACCCGCGCGCCGTGATCGGGCGGGAACGAGCAGGTGACCCGGTTCAGATGCGCCAGCACCGACTGCGCCGCGGCCCGCGTCTGCGCCGTGCCCGTCACCGCCAGCAGCAGGCCCGCCCGGTCGCGGTAGAGGCCGAACGACTTCGACCCGCTGACCGCCACCAGCGCCTCGGGCAGCTCGGCCGCCAGCATCCGCGTCGCCGCCGCGTCGGCCTCGAGCCCGTCGCCAAAGCCCAGATACGCCAGGTCCACCAGCGGCAGCGCCCCCGCCCGGCCCAGCGCCTGGGCGAGCGCCGCCCATTCCTCGGGCGCGGGGTCGGCGCCGGTGGGGTTGTGGCAGCAGCCGTGCAGCACCACCACGTCGCCGCGCGCCAGCGCCGACAGGTCGGTCAGCGCCCCCTCGATGTCCATCCGCCCGGTGCCGGCGTCGTAATGGCGAAAGCCCTGCCGGCGCAGCCCCAGCGTCGTCGACCAGCGCGGCGTGGTTCGGCCAGGTCGGCTCGGGCAGCCAGACCGTCGCCCCCGGCGTCGCCCGCCGCACCAGCGTCCAGCGCCTGGCGCAGCGCGCCGGTGCCGCCGGTGGCCGCCGCCGCCGCGACCCGCCCGGGCGCCACGGCGTCGCCCAGCACCAGCCGCCGCACCGCGTCGGCGAAGGCCGGATCGCCGGCCAGGCCCACGTAGCCCTTGCTCTCCTGCGTCTCACCAGATGCGCCGCTCGGCCGCCTTGACCGCCGCGCATCACCGGGGTGCGGCCGTCGGCGTCGCGGTAGACGCCGACGCCCAGGTCGATCTTGCCCGGCCGCGGGTCGTCGCGGAACGCGCCCATCAGCGCCAGGATCGGATCGTCGGGCTCGGCGTTCAGCGCCTCGAACATCGCCGCCCGCCTCAGTCGCCGCGCCGCGGGATCGGCGCGCGTCAGCACCCGGGTCCGCTCCTCGCGCCGCACCGGCTCGAAGCCGTTGCGCTGGTAGAGGCCCAGCGCCCGCGGATGGTCCAGCGTGCAGGTGTTGACCGTCATCTTGGCCGCGCCGGCGCGGTCCCAGCCGGTCAGGACCGCGGTCTGCAGCAGGTAGCCGCCCAGGCCCGTGCCCACCGCCTGCGGCGCCAGCCCGAAATACGCCAGGTCGCAGACCTCCTCGTGGCGCCAGTCGAGCATGAAGAACCCGTGCGGCCAGCCGTGCCGCATCAGCGTGTAGAGCCGACACCCGGATCGCCGAGCCAGCGACGTCGAGGTCGTGGTCGCTGCGCTCGTGCATGTCCTCCCAGGCATAGTCGCGCCCGACCGCGTCGTAGAGGCCAGGAAGTACCATGCCGGCGGCTCGTCGGCGCGCAGAAGGTAGGCGGGGCGGGCTGCCCGGCAGGTGCGGATGCGGATAGCTCGGGCCGCTCGGTCATCTCCAGCCAGGTGACGGTGTAGTCGACGCTCTCGCCCGCCTCGATCCGGGTCATCGTGCCTCTCCTTCGCTCAACCGCCGCGCGGCGGCCGCGATCCGGCCGCGCGGTGCGCCCCGGCGGGCCGGCGCCGGGCCGACGGCGGCCTCATGCCGGTCTCCACCTCCAGCTCGCCGAACATGCCCCATTCCGCCCACGACCCGTCGTAGAGCGCATGGTCGCGGTGGCCCAGCCGCTCGAGCGCCAGCGTTCACGATCGCCGCCGTCACGCCCGAGCCGCAGGTGGTGATCACCGGCCGCGTCAGGTCGACGCCGGCGTCCTCGAACGCGGCGCGCAGGGCCGCCTCGGTCCTTCATCGTGCCGTCGTCGTTCAGCAGCGCGCGGTAATGCACGTTCCTCGAGCCGGGGATGTGGCCCGAACGCAGGCCCGGGCGCGGCTCGGGCTCCTCGCCGCGGAAGCGGCCGGGCGAGCGGGCGTCGACGATCTCGCGGTCGCCCAGCTTGGCCGCCGCGGCGACCTGGGTCACGTCCTTCACCAGCTGGTTCTGCCGGCGTCGACGGTCATGTGCCGGTCGCGCACCACGGGCGGCATGTCCTCGACCGGCGCGCCCCTCGGCCTGCCACTTGGGAAAGCCGCCGTCCAGCACCGCCACGTCGGTCTTGCCCATCAGCCGGAACAGCCACCACACCCGCGCCGCCGAGAACAGGCCCGGCGCCGTCGTAGACCACCACCTGGTGCCCGTCGCCGATGCCCATCGCGCGCATCCGGCTCATGAACTTCTCCGGCGGCGGCGCCATGTGCGGCAGCTCGGACCGCGGGTCGCGAGATCTCGTCGATGTCGAAGAAGCGGGCGCCGGGGATGTGGGCGGCGGCGTATTCGGCCCGGGGGTCGCGGTCCAGCGTCGGGCAGGTACCAGCTGGCGTCGAGCACCCGCAGGTCCGGATCGTCCAGATGCGCCGCCAGCCAGTCGGTGCGAAACCAGCGTCCTGGGATCGTCCGTGCATGCCTGCCTCCTCGCATGCCGCGCAGTGCCTAAGTCCGAGCGCGGCGACCTTGGCAAGCCGGCAAGGGCGCGGCCCCGAGCGCGGGCGTCCGAACGCCGTACGACCGTGCGGTTCGACGTTCGCCGGCCGCGGCGGCGCCTCAGCCGTGTGCCTCAGCAGGCGCTGCTTCTGGCGCTGCCAGTCGCGCTTGGCCTCGGTCTCGCGCTTGTCGGCCACCTTCTTGCCCTTGGCGATGCCGATCTTCAGCTTCGCGATGCCCTTGTGGTTGAAGTAGAGCACCAGCGGCACAAGCGTCATCCCCTTGCGCTGCGTCTCGTTCCAGAGGCCGCGACAGTTCCTTGCGGGAGACCAGCAGCTTGCGCCGCCGCCGCTCCTCGTGGCCGAACATGGCCGCGGTCGTAGGGGGCGATGTAGCTGTTGACCAGCCACAGCTCGCCCTGCTCCACCGCGGCATAGCTCTCGGCGATGTTGGCCTGCGCCGCGCGCAGCGACTTCACCTCGGAGCCCGTCAGCACGATGCCGCATTCGAGATCGTCCTCGATGGCATAGTCGTACCGCGCCCGCCGGTTCTCGGCGACGACCTTGTAATTGGGGTTGTCCTTGGGCTTGCTCATGGCGGGCCGGAGATAGGCGTCGGCCCCGCCCAAGTCCACCCGGGGACCGACAAGACCATGACCGCCCAGATCGCGATCGGAACGCTTTTGATCCTCGCCTCGCTGCTCATCGTGCTGGTGGCGTTCTGGTCGCTGCAGGCGCTCTGGCCCGCGCCGGCGACTGGCTGGCGCGCGAGCCGCACCGCCCCAAGATGTTGTGGTGATGATGGTCACGGCCCTATGGGTGCTGGGCACGGTGACGGTGGGCGTGTGGCTCTGGGCGGCGGCGCTGCTGTGGCTCGACGTGTTCCACACGCTCGAGGTGTCGGTCTATTTCTCGCTCGTCGCCTTCACGACGCTGGGTTTCGGCGACGTCCTGCTGCCGCTCGAATGGCGCCTGCTGTCGGGGATGGCGGCGGCCAACGGGCTGCTGCTCATGGGGCTTCTGACGGCGATGCTGGTCGAGGTGCTGCGCGACCTGCGCCTGGCCCAGCAGGAATGGCTGCGCGGCCGCGATACCAGCTAAGATATTGCCGGCACGTCAGATAATCCCCGCATGCTCCATCGCCGCGCGGATCGCGCCCTGCACCCGCTCGGTCACCGGCACCAGCGGCAGGCGCACCTCGTCGCGGCAGCGCCCGAGCAGCGACAGCGCGTACTTCGCGCCGGCCAGGCCCGGCTCGAGGAAGATCGCCTCGTGCAGCGGCATCAGCCGGTCCTGGTAGTCCAGCGCCTTGGCGTAGTCGCCCGCCAGCGTCGCCGCCTGGAACTCGGCGCAGAGCTGCGGCGCCACGTTGGCGGTGACCGAGATGCAGCCCACCCCGCCATGGGCGTTGAAGCCCAGCGCCGAGGCGTCCTCGCCCGAGAGCTGGATGAAGTCCTTGCCGCAGGTCGTCGCGCTGCTGGCTGACCCGGGCGACGTCGCCGGTCGCGTCCTTGACGCCGACGATGCGCGGCAGCTTCGCCAGCTCGCCCATCGTCGTCGGGCGACATGTCGACCACCGACCGGCCGGGGATGTTGTAGATGATGATCGGCAGGTCGCAGGCGTCGTGCATCGCCTTGAAGTGCGCGTATCAGGCCCGCCTGCGTCGGCTTGTTGTAGTAGGGCGTCACCACCAGCGCGGCATCGGCGCCGACGCGTCTCGGCGTGGCGGATCAGGCGGATCCCCTCGGTGGTGTTGTTCGAGCCGGCGCCCGCGATCACCGGCACGCGGCCGGCGGCGGCGCTTGACCACCGCCTCGACCACCTGCTCGTGCTCGTCGTGGCTCAGCGTCGGGCTCTCGCCGGTGGTGCCGACGGGCACGAGCCCGTGCGATGCCCTCCTCGATGTGCCAGTCGACGAGGTTCTTGAGCGCCTCGAGGTCCACCTCGCCGTCCTTGAACGGGGTGACCAGCGCGGGAATGGAACCTTTGAACATCGATCGGTCTCCTTCATGCGTGGGCGGTGGCCCCGGTCGGGCGCGGCGGAACCTATCAGGCGCGGCGTCGCGGCTTGCCAAGTTCGTGAGTTGCGGCGGCGCCGCGACCACGACTAGGGTGCACGCCATCATCGACTGATCCGGATCCCTCGTCCCTGCTCGCCCTGCTCGCCTGCTGCGCCGGCCTCCGCCCTGCCGCCGCGGCGGCGGCGCCGCAGGCCCGCCGCGGCGCTGGCCGAGGCGCATGGACGCCGTGCGCGCCGGCGACTGGAGGCGGCGCGGCCTCGCGCGCGCGCCGGCGGCCCGGTCGGCCGCGACATCGTCGAGTGGCACCGGCTGCGCGCCGGCGCAGGGCAGCTTCGACGAGGCGTATGGCGTTCCTCGCCGCGCATCCCGACTGGCCGGGCCTGCCCTACCTGCGCGAGAAGAGCGAGGCGGCGCTGCCGCTCCCGGCCGCCGCCGACGAGGTGGTCGCGCTTCTTCGACGGCGACCCGCCGCAGACCGGCCACGGCGCGTTCGCGCTGGTCCGCGGCCTACAGGCGCTGGGCAGCGGGCGACGCCGAGGCCGAGGCGGCGCTCGGCCTGGCGGACGCTGCCACTGACGCGCGGTCCGAGGCGGCGCTGCTGGCGCGCGCTACGGCGAGGTGCTGCGGCCGCTCACATCGGCGCGGCTCGACATGCTGCTGTGGCGAGGGCGGCGCGACGGCGCGAGCGGATGCTGCCGCGGGTCGCGCCGCCGGACTGGCGCGCTGGCCGAGGCGCGGATGGCGCTGCAGGCGCGACGCGCCCGGCGTGGACGCGCTGATCGAGGCGGTGCCCGGCCGCGCTGGCCGGCGACCGGGGCTGGCCTACGAACGCTTCCGCTGGCGCCTCGCAAGGGCGCGGACGCGACGCCGCGGCTGCTCGACGCTGATGCTGCAGCGGTCTCCCGCGGCGCTGGGCCGGCCCGAGCGCCTGGGCGAACTGGCGCCGCGGCCTCGCGCGCGAGGCGATGCGCGAGGGCGACGCCGAGACGGCCTATGCGCTGGCCGCCGCCACTGCCTGACCGAGGGCGTCGGACTATGCCGACCTGGAATGGCTGGCGGGCTATCATCGCGCTGACGCTACCTGGACGACCCCGAGACGGCGCTGCGCACTTCGAGCGCTTCCGCGCCGCGGTCGAGACGCCGATCAGCCTGGGGCGGGCCGGCTACTGGCTGGGCCGGGCCAGGAGGCGCTGGGCGACGCGCGGCGGCGCGGCGGCCTACGGCATCGGCGCGGCGCTACCAGACCAGCTTCTACGGCCTGCTGGCGGCCGAGCGGGCGGGCCTGCCGATGGACCCCGCGCTTGCCGGCGACCGAGAGCTATCCGCGACTGGCGAGCGCCTGCCGGCTGCGTCGTCCGGTCCTGGCGGCCGCGCGTGCTGCTGCAGGCGCGGGCGAGCGCGACGCTGGCGGAGCGGTTCCTGACCCACCTGGCCGAAAGCCTGACCGCGCGAGCAGATGGGCGCGCTGGCCGACCTCGCGCTGGCGCTGGACGAGCCCTATGCGGCGCTGATGATCGCCAAGCCGGCGGCGCAGGACGGCGTCGTGCTGCCGCGGGCCTACTTACCCGATCACCGACCTGGGGCTCGAGCGGCTGCCGGTCCCGCACGAGCTGGCGCTGGCGATCGCCCGGCGCGAAAGCGAGTTCGACCCCGCGCGTCGTCAGCCCCGCGGGCGCCCGCGGGCTGATGCAGCTGATGCCGGCGACGGCGCAGCGTCGTCTCGCGCCAGCTGGGCGTTGAGCTATCGGCGCAGCGGCTGCTGACCGACCCGGCCTACAACGCGCGGCTGGGCTCGGCCTACCTCGCCGGGCTGATCGAGCGGTTCGGCGCAACGTGCCGCTGGTGGCGGCCGGCTACAACGCCGGCCCGGCCGGCCCGCGCGGTGGATCGAGCTCTACGGCGACCCGCGGGCGGCGGGCGTCGGACGTGGTCGACTGGATCGAGCAGATCCCGTTCCGCGAGACGCGCAACTACGTGATGCGGGTGGCCGAGGCCTGCCGGTCTACCGCGCGCGGCTGAACGGGACGGTGGGGCCGATCGGGCTGTGCGGACGCCCTAGCGCGCGCTGAGCCGCCGCTCGCGCGCCAGGGTGAAGAGGCCGGCGCCGACGACGATCGCCGCGCCCAGCGCGACGTTGGGCGCCAGCCTCTCGCCGAAGACGGTCATCCCCGAGCGCCGCGGCGAAGACCAGTTGCAGATAGGCGAAGGGCTGCACCGCGCTGGCCTCGGCCACCTCGTAGGCCTTGATCAGCAGCCAGTGGCCCAGCGCCCCGGTCATGCAGAGCAGCCCCATCCAGCACCCAGTCGCCCGGCAGCATCGGCTCCCAGAACCAGAGCCCGACCAGCGTCAGCGCCACCGCGCCGACCGTCCCGGTCCAGAAGAAGCGAGGTCGCCGCGCTGTCGGCCCGCGCCACGTAGCGCGTCAGCAGCCCGTAGAGCGCGAACATCAGCGCCGCGGCGAGCGGCACCAGCGCCGCGGGCGAGAACACGCGGAAGCCCGGCTGCAGGATCACCAGCACGCCCGCGAACCCGACCCCGATCGCCGCCCAGCGCCGCCAGCCCACGCGCTCGCCCAGGACCGGCCCCGAGAGCGCGGCGATCAGCAGCGGGTAGCAGGTGAAGACCGCGTGGCTCTCGACCAGGCCCAGCAGGACGAAGCCCAGCCACCATGGTGCAGATCTCGGCCGCCAGCAGCAGGCCGCGCAACACCTGCACGCACCGGCTGCGACGTGGCCGCGGCGGCGCGCAGGCCGCCCGGCCCGGCGCGCGGCCACCACGATCACGAAGGCGGCGAAGAACCAGTAGCGGATCATCACCACCATCATCACGTTGTATTCGCCGGCCAGGTGGCGCGAGATCCCGTCCTGCATCGCGAAGACGAAGGTGGTGGCCATCATCAGGCGGATGCCGAGCCGCGTGTCGGTGCCGCCGCCCGGCGCGGCCGTCATGGCCTGCGCCCGGCTCATGCCGCGCGCCCCTCCAGCCGGGCCGTCGTCATGTGCCGCTTGCGCCCGAAGCCCGCGCTCGCTCGACCGCGAAGCCGGCCGCCGCCAGCGCGCGGCGGACGTGTCCGGCGGCGGTATAGGTGGCTGCGGTGCCGCCCGGGGCGGTATGCCGCGCGACCTCGGCCAGCAGCGCCGGCTCCCACAGCTCGGGGTTGCGGGCCGGCGCGAAGCCGTCGAGGAACCAGGCATCGGCGCGGCCCGCCCAGCGCGGCAGCGTCCCGCGCGCGTCGCCCTCGATAACATGCAACTCGAGCCCCTCGGCAACGATGTGTCGCGCGCCGCGCCGCCATGCCTCCACCAGCACCGCGGCCCGCGGCGCCAGCTCGGGGAAGGCGGCAAGCGCGCGTTCCATCGTCGTCGGCGTCCAGCGGGAAGGCCTCGAAGCTGGTGAAGGCCAGCGGCCCCGGGCCCGGCCAGGCGGCCCACGCGGCCAGCAGGTTGAGCCCGGTGCCGAAGCCCAGCTCGGCGATGCGGAAGCCGGGTCGGAACCGCCCGGGCAGCCCGTTGCCGCCCAGGAACACGTGCCGGCTCTCGGCCAGCCCGTCCTGGAGCGAGAAGTAGGGGTCGCCGAAACGCGTCGCGACCGGCACGCCCTCGGGACGCCAGTCCAGATCCGGGCGCTGGTGCGTCATGCCCGTCCGTCCTACCAGTCAGGTGGAAACCGGCGGCGACAATGGGGGGCGGCGCGGCGAATGACAACGGTCGACGTGACGGTGCGCGGGGCGGGCATCTTCGGGCTGTCCATCGCCTGGACGTGCCACCGGCGAGGGGCGCGGGTGGCTCTGGTCGACCCCGCGGGCGCCGCGTCCGGGGCGTCGGGCGGGGTGCTGGGCGCGCTCGCCCCACATGCGCCCGACCGGTGGGACGAGGTCAAGGCGTTCCAGCTACGCAGCCTGCTGGCCACCGGCCGCTTCTGGGCCGAAGTCGACGCGGTCTCGGGGCTGGCCTCGGGATATGGCCGCACCGGACGGCTGCAGCCGCTGGACGACGAGGCGGCGGTGGCCAAGGCCCGGGCGCGCGAGGCCGACCGCACGCGAATTCTGGGGCGCGGCGGCGAGCTGGCGCGTGGTGCCGGCCGACGGCGACTGGCCACCCGCGGCGACGGGGCTGGCGGTGCACGACACGCTGACCGCGCGGCTCGACCCCGGACGCGCCTGCGCCAGCCTCGCCGCCGCGCTGCGGGCGGAAGGGGTGCCGGTGGTGGCCGATGCGCCCGACCGCGGCGCGGTGGTCTGGGCCACCGGGCCCGCGGGGCTGGCCGAGCTGTCGCAGGCGCTGGGGCAGGAGGTGGGGCGCGGCATCAAGGGGCAGGCGCTGGTGCTGGCGCTCGACCTGGGCGAGCGGCCGCAGCTCTACGCCGGCGGGCTGCACATCGTGCCTCACGATACCGGAACGGTGGCCGTGGGCTCGACCACCGAGCGCGACTTCGACGCTTCATGCGCGACCGACGAGCGGCTCGACGCGATCCATGCCGCTGCCGTGGCGTCTTGCCCCCTGCTGGCCGGCGCGCCGGTGCTGCGGCGCTGGGCGGGGGTGCGACCCCGCGCCCGCAGCCGCGCGCCCATGCTGGGGCCCTGGCCCGGCCGGCCCGGCCACTTCGTCGCCAATGGCGGCTTCAAGATCGGCTTCGGCGTCGCGGTCGAGGCGGGGCGGGTGATGGCCGACCTGGTGCTCGAGGGGCGCGACGCCGTCCCGCCCCCGCTGCGGCCCGAGGCAAGCCTTCGCTAGGCCACGTCTTTTCGTCGCCGGTGCGATGTGCCAACCATGTCCGGGCCGGTGAGGCGGCGACAGATGCGAGGTGCGGCGATGCAGCGATTTCTTCCCACCCGGCCGAGGGCCGTGTCACGCCTGCCCGGGGTTCTCGTGTCATGAGGCACGGTGGGCGGATCCTGGCCGATCACCTGGCGGCGCACGGGGTGAACCGCGTGTTCCAGGTGCCGGGCGAGAGCTTTCTGGCCGCGCTCGACGGGCTGCACGACCACGAGATCGAGGTGGTGACGGCCCGACACGAGGGGGCGGCGGCGATGATGGCCGAGGCGACGGCCAAGCTGACCGGGCGGCCGGGCATCGCCTTCGTCACCCGGGGGCCGGGGGCCACCAACGCCTCGGCCGGGGTGCACGTGGCGCGGCAGGATTCGACGCCGATGATCCTCTTCGTGGGCCAGATCGCGCGCGGCCACCGCGACCGCGAGGCGTTCCAGGAGGTGGATTTCCGCGCGATGTTCGCGCCGCTCGCCAAGTGGGCGGCCGAGGTGGACGAGACCGAGCGGCTGCCCGAATACATCGTCGCGCGCGTTCCACGTCGCCCAGTCGGGGCGGCCGGGCCCGGTGGTCCTGGCGCTGCCCGAGGACGTGCTGTCGGCCGAAGCGGACGTGCCGGACATCGCGCCCACCGCCACGCCGCGGCAGACCGTGGCGCAGGCCGACCTCGAGGCCATCGACGCCGCGCTCGCCGCCGCGGCGCGTCCGCTGATCGTGGTCGGCGGCCCGCAGTGGAGCGCCGAGGCGGCCGCGCCATCGCCGACTATGCGCGCGCCCGCGGGATCCCGGTCGCGGCCGCGTTCCGCCGGCAGGACCGGATCGACAACGACGATCCGGTCTATGCCGGCGACCTGGGCGTCGGGATGAACCCGCGCCTGGCCGCGCGGCTTGCGCGGGCCGACTGCCTGCTGGTGCTGGGCGCGCGGCTGGCGGACACGCTGACCGGCGGCTACCGGCATCTCGATCCGGCGGCGCCGCCACGCGATCCTGCACGTGCACCCGTCGCCCGACCTGCCGGGCACCGTCTACCGCGCCGACATGGCGGTCGCGGCGCCGGCGCCCGACGTGGCGGTGGCGCTGGCCGCGTTGCCCGACGGCGGCCGGTCGGGCGAGGCCGAGGCCGGCCCGGGCCGAGTACGAGGCGTGGCAGCAGCCGCGCCCCTCGCCGGGGGCGCTGAAGCTCGAGAACGTCGTGCGGCACCTTGCCGAGGCCCTGCCGCCCGAGGCGATCTTGACCAACGGCGCCGGCAACTACGCCGCCTGGCTGCATCGCTACTACCGCTTCCGCCGGTTCGGCACACAGCTTGCGCCCACCAGCGGCAGCATGGGCTACGGTCTTCCCGCCGCCATCGCCGGTGCGCTTCAGCATCGCGACCGCCCGGTCGTGTGCCTGGCGGGCGACGGCTGCTTCCAGATGACCGGCAACGAGATGGCGACCGCGGTCCAGCACCGGGCGCGCATCATCGTGCTGGTGTGCAACAACGGGCGCTACGGCACGATCCGGATGCACCAGGAGCGCACCTACCCCGGGCGGGTCAGTCGGTACCGACCTGGTCAACCCCGACTTCGCCTCGCTGGCGCGGGCGCACGGCGCCCAGGGCGAGACGATCGAGCGCGACGCCGACTTCCCCGACGCGCTGCAGCGGGCGCTGGCGGCCGAGGGCCCGGCGCTGATCGAGCTCAGGCTCGACCCCGAGGCGCTGTCCACGGGCGCGACGCTGAGCGAGACGCGTGCGGCGGCGGAAGAGCGCACGCGGATATGTCGCAGGACGTAGAAGTCTTGAATTCAAGCGCCTATGAACGGCGCATGCACACTCGGCTCGTCCTATCCGCCTTTGCCGCACTTTCTCAGGAAACGCGGCTCGACACGATTCGCCTGCTTGCCCGCGCGGGCGCGGCCGGGATGCTCTCGGGCGAGTTGGGGGCGGCGCTCGACATACGTCCCAACACTATGTCGACCAACCTCGGGATTCTCGCCGCGGCGGGTCTGGTGCGCAATCGGCGCGAGGGGCGCACCGTGCGCTACTTCGCCGACTTCGACGCGCTGCGGCGGCTTGCCGTGTTCCTGGTGCACGAGTGCTGCGACACCATCGATGGCGTCCATACCCGCGACGAGGCGCCGACCGCGTCGCTTCTGATTCCGGCGCCGGGCGCCCGCTGAGGCGGCTTCAGAACAGCCAGCTTACGATCAGCGGCGCGACGAGCGCGGTCAGCAGCGCGTTGAGCCCCATGCCGATGCCCGCGAAGGCGCCCGCCGTCTCGTTCACCTGAAACGCCCGCGCCGTGCCGATGCCGTGGCTGGCCACGCCGACCGCGAAGCCGCGGGCGCGCCAGTCGCGCACGCCGACCGCGTTCAGCAGCGGCGTCGCCACGATCGCGCCGGTGATGCCGGTCAGGATCACCAGCACCGCGGTCAGCGTGGGCGAGCCGCCGATCTTTTCGGCGATGCCGAGCGCCACCGGCGCGGTGGCCGATTTGGGCGCCAGCGACAGCAGCGTCTCGCCCCGCACACCCAGCGCCCACGCGATGCCCAGCGCGCTGATCATCGCCGTCAGCGACCCCGCGACCAGCGCCGCCGCGATCGGCAGCAGCGTGGCCCGGATGCGGGCGGCATTGGCATGGAGCGGCACCGCCAGCGCGACGGTCGCCGGGCCCAGCATGAAGTGGACGAACTGCGCGCCCTTCGAAATAGGTCGGATAGGGCGTCCGGCTGAGCCACAGCAGGACGGCGAGGATCGTCACCGCGATCAGCACCGGGTTCACCGCCGGCCGCCGGCCCGCCGCCCGGAACAGCCCGTCGCCCGCCAGGTAGGCCAGCAGGGTCGCGGCCAGCCACAGCAGCGGCTCCTCGCGCAGGTAGCTCCAGATCTCGGCGAAGTCAGTCATCGCGCCCGCCCGCCAGCCGCAGCGGCCGCCATGAACGCGCCCACGCCGGCCAGCATGGCCGCGATCGTGCTGAGCACGATCGCCGTCAGCACCGCCGCCCCGTCCTGCCCCAGCCGGTCGAGATGGCCGACGACGCCCACGCCCGCCGGCACGAAGAGCAGCGACAGGTGCGCCAGCAAGCACCCGCGCCGTAGGTGCCACCACCGCCACCAGCCGCGGCGACAGTCCGAACGCGGCAAGCAGAAGCGCCATGCCCAGCACCGGCCCCGGCACCGGCAGCGCAAGCGACCGCGCCGCGACCTCTCCGACAAGCTGGAACGTCAACAGGACGGCGAGGCTGGCGATCATCGGCTCCTCCGGGTGCGTCTGGACCCTACGGTAGCGCCGTCGCTGCCGCCTCACAATCTTGTCGTGCGGCCGATATGTGGGAGAACGGACCGCCAGCGGCGCAGCATCTTGACAAGAGGCCGCCGGAACGAAACCCTCGGGGAGACACGCAACGAGGGAGCGCCGCCCATGCGCTTCACCCGCCTGCGGCTGAACGGCTTCAAGAGCTTCGTCGATCCGACCGACCTGGTGATCCCCGAGGGGCTGACCGGCGTCGTCGGCCCGAACGGCTGCGGCAAGTCGAACCTGCTCGAGGCGCTGCGCTGGGTGATGGGCGAGAACCGGCCCACCGCCATGCGCGGCGGCGGGATGGAGGACGTGATCTTCGCCGGCGCCTCGTCGCGGCCGGCGCGCAACTTCGCCGAGGTGGCGCTGGCCATCGACAATTCCGAACGGCTGGCGCCGGCGGGCTTCAACGAGGGCGATCAGCTGGAGATCGTGCGGCGGATCACCCGCGACGCCGGCTCGGCCTACAAGGTCAACGGCCGCGACGTGCGGGCGCGCGACGTGCAGATGCTGTTCGCCGACGCCTCGACCGGCGCGCATTCGCCGGCGCTGGTGCGGCAGGGGCAGATCAGCGAGCTGATCAACGCCCGGCCCAAGGCGCGGCGGCGGATCCTGGAAGAGGCGGCGGGGATCTCGGGGCTCTATGCGCGCCGCCACGAGGCCGAGCTGAAGCTGAAGGGGGCCGAGGCGAACCTGTCGCGGGTCGACGACGTGATCGAGCAGCTGGCCGCGCAGCTTGCGGCGCTGGCCCGGCAGGCGCGGCAGGCGGCGCGCTACCGCGAGATCGGCGCGGCGCTGCGCCAGGCCGAGGGGATGCTGCTCTGGCGCCGCTGGCGCGAGGCCGACGGCGCGCGGGCGGCCGCCGAGGCCGCGCTGGGGCAGGCGGTGACGGCGGCCTCGACCGCCGAGCGGCGGGCGCGCGAGGCGGCGACCGCGCGGCAGGCGGCGGAGGCGGCGCTGCCGCCGCTGCGCGAGGAGGAGGCGATCGCCGCGGCGGTGCTGCAGCGCCTGACGGTCGAGCGCGACCAGCTCGCCGAGCGCGAGGCCGAGGCGAAGCAGGCGATCGCCACACTCGTCACCCGCCGTGCAGCAGCTGGCCCGCGACATCGAGCGCGAGAGGCGCTGAACCGCGATGCGGGCGAGACGATCGCGCGGCTGGATGACGAGGCCGCGCGACTCGAGGCGGCGGGCGAGGGCCACGACGAGGCGCTGGACGCGGCCGAGGCGGCGCGCGCGAGGCGGCCGGCGTCCTCGAGGCGCGCGAGGCCGAGCTGTCGCGGCGCACCGACGAGATCGCGCCGCTGGCGGCCCGGCACCAGTCGGCCGAGCGGCTGGTCGAGGACACGCGGCGCAGCTCGACCGCGCCGAGGCCGAGGCGACGCGGGCCGGGCGAGAGGCCGAGGCGGCGCCGAGGCGCTGGCCCGCGCCGATGCCGCCCGCGCCGAGGCGGCGACGGCGCAGGCCGAGGCGCAGCAGGCGGCCGAGGCCGCCGAGGCGAGACGCGACCGCGGCCGAAGCCGCCCGCGCCGACGCGCAGGCCGAGGAGAGCGAGGCGCGCGCGACCGCTGCCGAGGCCGAGGGCGAGGCGCAGGCGCTCGGGCCGAGCGCGCGGCGCTGGCGCGGCTGGTCGAGCGGGACGCCGGCCGCCGGGGCAGGTGCTCGACCGCGTTGCCGTGGCGCCGGGCTTCGAGGCGGCGCTGGGCGCGGCGCTGGCCGACGATCTGCGGGCGCCCGAGGCCGGCGGCGACGGCTCGGGCTGGCACCGCCTGCCGGCCTACGACGACGCGCCGCCGCTGCCCGAGGGCGCCGCGCCGCTGGCCGAGCATGTCGAGGCGCCCGAGGTGCTGCCGCGCCGGCTGGCGCAGGTCGGGCTGGTCGAGGCGGCGGAGGGCGCGCGGCTGCAGGCGAGCCTGCGGCCGGGCCAGCGGCTGGTCAGCCGTGAGGGCGACCTGTGGCGCTGGGACGGCTTCCGCGCCTCGGCGGCCGAGGCCGGCTCGGCGGCGGCGCTGCGCCTGCAGCAGCGCAACCGGCTCGAGGCGCTGCGGCGCGACCACGCCGCCGCCGCCGCGCGCAGCGCCGAGGCGCGGGCCGCGCACGCGGCGGCGAAGGAGCGGCTGGCCGCGCTGGTGGCCGCCGACCGGGCGCGGCGCGAGGCGCGCGGAGGCCGAGCGCGCGCTGGTCGAGGCCGGGCGCCGGCTGCGCAGGCCGAGGCCGACCGCAACATCGGCGACGGGCGCTGAAGGCGGCCGCCCGGCCGCGAGCGGCACCAGGACGAGGCGCAGGCCGCCCGGGGGCGCCTGCGCGAGGCCGAGGCGGCGCTGGCGGGGCTGGGCGACCTGGCGGCGGCGCGAGCCGAGGTCGACGAGGTCAAGACCGCGTCGAGGCGGCGCGGATGACGATGATGACCCGCCGCTCGGCGCACGACGAGCTGCGCCGCGAGGGCGAGGCGCGGGCGCGCCGGTCCAGGGCCATCGCCGGCGAGCGGGCGGGCTGGCAGCGCCGGCTGGAGACCGCCGGGGCGCGGCTGGCCGATCTGGCGAAGCGCGAGGCCGCGACGCTGGCCGAGCTTGCGGCGGCCGAGGCGCGTCCCGCCGCGCTGGCCGCCGACCGTGAGCCGCTGGTCGCATCGCTCGCCACCGCCGAGGCGCGCGGCGCGCGCGGCCGCCGATGCGCTGGCCGAGGCCGAGACGGCCGAGCGTGCCGCGACGGTGGCCGCGCGCGAGGCCGAGCGCGCGGCGGGCGAGGCGCGCGAGGCGCGGGCGGCCGCCGAGGCCCGGGCCGAGGCCGCGGGCGAGGCCGTCGCCGCCGCCGCGGCGCGGATCCGCGACGAGCTGGGCATGCCCGAGACGGAGCTGGCCGGGCGCGTCGCCGAGGCCGATGCCGGCCGCGCGCCGGCCGATGTGGAGACCGGATCGTCGCAGCTGCGCAGCCAGCGCGACGCGCTGGGCGCGGTGAACCTGCGCGCCGAGGAGGACGCCCGCGCGGTGCGCGAGGAGCACGACGCGCTGGCCGCCGAGAAGGCCGACCTGGAGGAGGCGATCCGCGCGCTGCGCCAGGGCATCGCGGGGCTGAACCGCGAGGGGCGCGAGCGGCTGCTGACCGCCTTCGAGCAGGTGAACGCGAACTTCGCGACGCTGTTCACCCATCTCTTCGGCGGCGGCGAGGCGCGGCTGGAGCTGGTCGAAAGCGACGATCCGCTGGAGGCGGGGCTGGAGATCATGTGCCAGCCGCCGGGCAAGAAGCTGTCGACGCTGTCGCTGCTGTCGGGGGGCGAGCAGACGCTGACGGCGCTGGCGCTGATCTTCGCGGTGTTCCTGGCCAACCCGGCGCCGATCTGCGTGCTGGACGAGGTGGACGCGCCGCTCGACGACGCCAACGTGACCCGGTTCTGCGACCTGCTGGACGAGATGACCCGGCGGACCGAGACGCGGTTCCTGATCATCACCCACCACGCGGTGACGATGGCGCGGATGGACCGGCTGTTCGGCGTGACGATGGGCGAGCAGGGGGTGAGCCAGCTGGTCAGCGTCGATCTGCGCAAGGCCGAGGCGATGGTGGCCTGACGGGGCGCTCCCGCCCGCCGGCCGCGCGCTGCCGCGCTTGCCGCCGGTTGGGCCGGGCGCCGCGCCATCCGGCGCGGCGCGGCGCGGCGGACGCAGCCGGGAGCGCGGACCTGGCATCGTGGCGGATGCGGCGACGCGCGGGGCACCTTGCCGAGAGGCGCTTGAGGAGCGGGCTGCTCCTCAAGGCGCCTGCCCGAGGGTGCCGCGGCGCGACGACGCGTCAAGGAGCTTCGCCCGGCTGGCGCCGGCGCGCTGGCGCGCGTCCTTGACCCGCCGCCGCCCCACCGTGACGGGATCGCGGTGGCCGGTCGAGCCCGACGGGATGCGCGGCGGCCGGATCGGCGCGAATGTCATGGCGGATTGCGCGGCGTGGCGCCGGGGAAAGGGCCGGGGCCGGAGCCGGGGCGAGCCGCCGCGCGGGACGGTCGCCCGGGCGGCGAGATGCACGGGCGACCGTCCCGGTGTCGGGCTCAGAGGCGGCGCAGCAGCTCGCGCGTGGGCCAGGCGTCGGCGGGCAGGCCGAGGCGACCTGCTCGGCCTGCACCGCCTCGCGGGTCTTCTCGCCGAGGATGCCGTCGACCCCGCCCACGTCGTGGCCGCGCGCCTCCAGCTTCTGCTGCAGCTCCTTCATCTCGGCCTCCGATCAGGCCGGGCGCGGGGTCGCCGGCGTCGTAGACCGGCGCGCCCTCGAGCCGGGTGGCGAAATAGGCGGCGGTGGTGACGTAGACGAAGCTCTGGTTCCACTCGAAGAGCACGTCGAAGTTCGGGTAGGCGAGGAAGGCCGGCCCGTTGCGCCCCTGCGGCAGCAGCACCGAGGCCGGCAGGTCGGCGCGATCTCGCCCTGCCGCGGGGTCACGCCCAGCCGCGCGCCACTCGCGCCCCGGGCGCTTGGTGTCGAGGCCGGTCTGCGCCCAGTCGAGGCCCTCGGGCACGACGACCTCCTGCAGCCACGGCTCGTTCGGGCGCCAGCCCAGGTCGCGCAGCATCGCCGCGCCCGAGACCAGCGCGTCGGGCACCGAGGTCTTGAGCGACACGACCCCGTCGCCGTCGGCGTCGACCCCGTTCTCGAGGATGTCCTCGGGCAGCATCTGGACCTGCCGATCTCGCCCGCCCAGGCGCCGGTCGTGCGGGCAGGGTCGATCGCGCCGCGCCCGTAGAGCTCGAGCGCGGCGAGGACCTGCGGCCGGAACAGGTCGGGCCGGCGGCAGTCGTGGGCGAGCGTGACCAGCGCGTTGGCGGTGTTGAAGTCGCCCTGGACCTGGCCGTAATCGGTCTCGAACGCCCAGAAGGCCAGCAGGACCCCGCGGCTGACGCCGTAGCGCCGCTCGATCTGGTCGAAGACGGACGCATACCGCTGCGCCAGCCGGGCGCCGTTCTGGAGCCGGTTCTGGCTGATCAGGCGGCGCGAGAACTCGATGAACGGCAGCTGGAAGACGCCCTGTGCCCGGTCGGCGCGGAGCACCGCGGGATCCTGGCGCACGGAGCGAAGAAGGCGTCGACGGTGCCGCGGTCCTGGCCGCGGGCGACGGCCTCGGCCTTGAGGCGGTCGACGAAGGCGCCGAAATCGCCCCCGCACTGGACCTGGGCCAGGGCGAGTTGGGGTGTCAGGGCCAGAAGGCAGGCGGCGATGCGGCGCATTGGGCTCTCCTTTGCGTGGCGGATCGTGGCTGGTGGGGCCGGGGCAGGCTACCTCGCTTGCCAGAACCCGGTCGAGGAATTAGAACAAGTGGTTACCATGCACGGCCCGTGCGGCAAGACCAGGCGCCGACGCCTTAACCATCGCTTAGGCTGTTGCGTTGAGACTTACGTGCCGCTCGTGAACGTCCAGTCGGCGCGCGGGTGAGAAAGGGGCCGCATGCAGGTTCTCATCGTTCAGTCGGATGCCGACCTGGCCGAGATCTGGCGGCGGCACCTGGCGCGCTGCGGTGCCTCGGTCCAGGTCGCCACGACGCAGGAGCAGGCGATCCGCGCGCTGCAGACCTGGCCGGGCGTCGACGTGGTGGTGCTCGACCTGGTGCTGCCGAAGGGCTCGGCCATCGCGGTCGCCGACTTCGCCAGCTACCGCCAGCCCGAGGCCAAGGTGATCTTCGTCACCAACACGACGTTCTTCTCGGACGGATCGATCTTCCAGCACATCCCGAACGCCTGCGCCTTCATCGGCGCCGAGACACCGGTCGACGACCTGGCGGCGCTGGTCGAGCACCACGGCCGCCACCACCACTGACGCTTCAGCCGCGGCCGTGCGGCGCCTCCCAGTCGAGCACCGGATTGATCGGGATGATCCGGTAAGGGTTAATCGTCTCGTGGCTGTAGTGGTAGTGGTGCACGATGTGGTCGAAGTGCACCGTGTCGGCGACCCTGCCGTCCGGCGTGGGCCACTGGTAGAGCTCGCGCGCATAGGCCCACAGACGCGGATATTCCCGCAGCCAGGCCCGGTTGCACTTGAAGTGGGTGTGGTAGACCACGTCGAAGCGGACCAGCGTCGTGAACAGCCGCCAGTCGGCCTCGGTGACGCGGTCGCCGGCGAGGTAGCGGCGTTCGGCCAGCAGCGCCTCGAGCCAGTCCAGACTGTCGAAGAGCGCCTGGGCGGCCTTGTCGTAGGCGGCCTGGGTGGTGGCGAAGCCGGCCTTGTAGACGCCGTTGTTGACGGTGTCGTAGACGCGCTCGTTCACCCGCTCGATCTCGTCGCGCATCGCCTCGGGCCAATAGTCGTCGGTATTGCCGGTGATCGCGTCGAAGGCGCCGTTCAGCATGCGGATGATCTCGGCGCTCTCGTTCGAGACGATCGCCTGGCGCTCGCGGTCCCACAGCACCGGCACCGTCACCCGCCCCGAGACGTCGGGCCGCGCGCGGATGTAGATGTCGCGCAGGTAGGGCAGCCCGTAGAGCGTGTCGCCGGTGGCGCCGTCGAAGTCGGTGCGGAACTCCCAGCCTTCGGCTGAGCATCTCGGGGTGCACCACGCTGACGCCGATATGCGGCTCGAGCGCCTTGAGCTTGCGAAAGATCAGCGTGCGGTGCGCCCACGGGCAGGCATAGGAGACGTAGAGGTGGTAGCGGCCCGAGGCGGCAGGAAAGCCGCCCTCGCCCGAGGGGCCGGGGCTGCCGTCTGGGGTGATCCAGTTGCGGAACTTGGCGCTGTCGCGCACGAACTCACCGCCATGCGCGTCGGTGTCGTACCACGCGTCGTGCCACACGCCCTCGACCAGTTGTCCCATCGTCGTCCTCCGGTTTTTTGCGGGGCTCCACCTAGGTGGGGGCGAGGCCGATGGAAGCCCGCGCGGGCCGCAGGGCGGTGGTGCGCCAGCGCACGCGACGGGCCGTTAACCCAATCTTGGCTTGATCCGTTCCGAGCGCCGGGTGAGCCTGACATTGGCGGAGGGAACGAGGGAGGTTCGCCATGCTGCCGAGCGAAGTGCTGGCCGAACTCGAGGCCGCGCGGCGCGGGGGCCGGCGGCCGCGGCACCGCCTGCGGCTTCGGGCCGACGGGCGCAAGATCCGGGTGCTCCGGCTCTGGCCCGAGGGATTCGCCGTCGCCGATGCGGATGCGCTCCGGCTGCGCGGCCTGGTCGATCTCTACGATGGCGCGCGGCACCTGTCGCAGTGCCTGATCGTCGCCACCGACGCGGCCGAGGGCGAGGTGCGCTACGAGTTCAAGCGCGTGTCCGCCGCCAGCGCTACCCAGCCGCGCGACTTCGCCCCCGACGAGCCGCCGCCGGCCGGGCTTCTGCCGCGCGACTGAGGCGGCCCGGCCCGGGCGCTACTGCAGGTCGCGGAAGGCGTGCGCGAGGCGCTCGCCCGCCTCTTCCACACGCGCGCGCGGCATGGCGAAGTTGAACCGAAGCCAGTCCTCGCCGCCCCGTCCGAAGGCCGGCCCGGGGCTGGCGGCGATCCGCGCGTCGCGCGCGACCCGGCGGGTGACCTCCTCGGGCGCCATGCCGGTGTCCGAGAAGTCGACCCAGGCGAGGTAGGTCGCCTCAAGCGGCATCGAGCGCACCCCGGGCAGCGCCTCGATTGCGGCGTCGAAGACGCGGCGGTTGCCGTCGAGATAGGCGATGAGCTCGTCGAGCCACGCCGCCCCCTCGGGCGAGTAGGCCGCGGTGGTCATGGCAAGACCGAAGGCATTCGGCGACAGCCCCAGCGCGGCGAGCCGCGCGGCAAAGCGGGTGCGCAGCGCCTCGTCCGAGATGATCACGCTGCCGGTGTGCCCGCCGGCGAGGTTGAAGGTCTTCGAGGCCGCGGTCATCGTCACCAGCCGGTCGGCGATGTCGGGGCAGGCGGCCGCCATCGGCACGTGGGTGCGGCCCGGAAAGACCAGGTCGTGATGGATCTCGTCGCTGATCAGGATCAGGTCGTGGCGCCGCGCGAAGTCTGCGATGGCGCGCAGCTCGTCGCGGCTCCAGACCCGGCCGCCCGGATTGTGCGGCGAGCACAGGACCAGCATCCGCTCGCCGCCCGTCATCGCCGCGTCCCAGCCGGCGATGTCCAGCTTGTGCACGCCGTCCTCGATCGGCATCGGCATCTGCACCACCGCGCGGCCCGCCGCCCGGATCACGCGGTGGAAGGCGTGGTAGACCGGCGTCATCAGCACCACGCCGTCGCCCGGCTCGGTGAACGCGTCGAGGCAGAGCGCGGTGCCGTTCACCAGCCCGTCGACGATCAGGACGTCGCCCGTCTCGAGGTTCCAGCCGTGGCGCTCGTCCATCCACCACCGCGTCGCCTCGCAGTAGGCGTCGGCGCCGCTCGGGTAGCCGTAGATCCCGATGTCGACCATCTTGCGCAGCGCGTCCTGCACCACCTGCGGCGAGGGAAAGTCCATGTCGGCGACCCACATCGGGATTCCGTCGTCGGCCGAGACGCCGAAGCGGTCCTCCATCTGGTCCCATTTCATGCAGCCGGTGCCGCGGCGGTCGATGATCCGGTCGAAATCCATGCACGTCCTCCTTGCGCGGCGCGACGCTAGCCATCGTGCCGGCGGGCGCAAGGGGCCGTTGCACGGCCGGCGCGGCTCGCCTAAATCTCCGCGCATGGCGATCCGACCCATCCTGATCCACCCTGATCCGCGGCTGAAGTCCGTGGCCGAGCCGGTGGCCGACATCGACGACGAGCTGCGCGTGCTGGCCGACGACATGCTCGAGACAATGTACGACGCGCCCGGCTCTGGGCTGGCGGCCACCCAGATCGGGGTGATGCAGCGCCTCTTCGTGATGGACTGCGCCAAGAAGGAAGGCGCGCCGCCCGACCCCATGGTCCTGGTCAACCCCGAGATCGTCGCCCGCTCGGACGAGCTGAAGGTCTGGGAGGAGGGATGCCTCTCGATCCCCGAGATCTACGCCGAGGTCGAGCGCCCCGCCGAGGTCACGATGCGCTGGCTCGACCTGAACGGTCGCGAGCAGGAGCGGACGTTCGGCGGGTTCCCGGCGGTCTGCGTCCAGCACGAGATCGACCACCTGAACGGGCGCCTCTACATCGACTACCTGACCCCGCTCAAGCGGCAGATGATCACCCGCAAGATGCAGAAGCTCAAGCGCGAGCTGAAGCGGGCGTGATCCGGCCGTTCCTCGCGTGGCCCGACCCGCGGCTGCGCCAGCCGGCCGCGCCGGTCGCCGCCGTCACCGACGAGGTGCGCGCGATCTGGGACGACATGATCGAGACGATGGACGCCATGCCGGGCCTGGGCCTCGCCGCGCCGCAGATCGGCGTGATGCTGCGGCTGGCGGTGGTCGACGCGTCGGACGCGCGCGGGCAGGCGGTGCGGCTGGCCAACCCGGTGATCGTCGAGGTCTCGGCCGAGATTTCCGAGCACGAGGAGGCCAGCCCGAACCTGCCCGGCGTCTCGGCGCGCATCGCGCGGCCAGCCCGCGTGCGGGTGCGCCATCTCGACGAGACGGGCGCCGAGGTGGAGTGCGCGTTCGACGGGCTCTGGGCGACCAGCGTGCAGCACCAGATCGACCATCTGGACGGCCGGATCTACGCCGACCGCCTGTCGCCCCTGAAACGGCAGATGCTGCTGAAGCGGGCGGCCAAGCGGCGGCGGGCATGAGCGGGGCGGAGGGCGCGCAATGCGGCTGATCTTCATGGGAACGCCCGATTTCTCGGTGCCCGCGCTCGAGGCGCTGGCGGGGGCGGGGCACGAGGTGGCGGCCGTCTACACCCAGCCCCCGCGGCCCGCGGGACGCGGCAAGAAGCCCCGCCCCTCGCCGGTCGAGCGCCGGGCGCGCGAGATGGGGCTCGAGGTGCGCAGCCCCGTGTCGTTGCGCGACGCGGAGGCGCAGGCGGCCTTCGCGGCGGTCGGGGCCGACGTTGCGGTGGTGGTGGCCTACGGGCTTATCCTGCCGGTGCCGGTGCTTGAGGCGCCGCGCCGCGGCTGCCTCAACATCCACGCGTCGCTGCTGCCGCGCTGGCGCGGGGCGGCGCCGATCCAGCGCGCGATCATGGCCGGCGACGCCGAGACCGGCGTCTGCATCATGCAGATGGAGGCGGGACTGGACACCGGGCCGGTGCTGGCCTGCGAGCGCTGCGCGATCGGGGCCGGGGACACGGCGGGCGAGTTGCACGACCGGCTTGCGGCCATGGGTGCGGGGCTGGTGGTGCGGACGCTGGAGCGGCTGGACGCGCTGGTGCCGGCGCCGCAGCCCGAGGCGGGCGTGACCTATGCCGCCAAGATCGACAAGGCCGAGGCGCGGATCGACTGGGCGCGCCCCGCGGCCGAGGTCGACCGGCTGATCCGCGGCCTCTCGCCGTTTCCGGGTGCCTGGTCCGAGATCGGCGGCGAACGGGTGAAGCTCTTGCGCAGCCGCGTGGCCGAGGGCGTGGGCGCGCCGGGCGAGATCCTGCCCGGCCTGCGCGTCGCCTGCGGCGAAGGGGCGGTGGAGATCCTCGAGGCGCAGCGGCAGGGCAAGCGGGCGATGCCGGCGGCCGAGCTGGTGCGCGGCATGGACCTGAGCGGCCGCTTCGACTGAGCCCGCGGGCCCGGCGGCGCGCCTTCCGGCACTTCGTGCGGTGGTGCGAATCAAGGCGCGGCGGGGTCGGGAGGCTTTCGGCGAACTCGGCGGAGCGCCTGCGGCGCGCATCTTCTGGCACTTCGTGCGTGGGGCCGCGGCGCGGGGTGGTCGCGCTCAGCCCCTGGCGGGGCGTCGGGCGGCGGCGAGACCGGCGCGGGCCAGCGCGTCGGCGCGCTCGTTCTCGGGGTGGCCGGCATGGCCGCGAACCCATTCCCATGCGACGTCGTGCGGCGCCCGGGCGGCGTCGAGACGGCGCCAGAGATCCTCGTTCTTCACCGGCTTGCGGGTCGAGGTCTTCCAGCCGTTGCGCTTCCAGCCGGCGAGCCACGAGGTGACGCCGTTCCTGAGGTAGGCGCTGTCGGTGACGATGGTCAGGCGCGAGGGCCGCTTGAGGCCCTCGAGCGCCGCGATCGCCGCCATCAGCTCCATGCGGTTGTTGGTGGTGGCGGGCTCGCCGCCCGACAGCTCGCGCTCCTTCACCACCCGGTCGCCGTCGCGCGCGACCATCAGGACGCCCCAGCCCCCCGGCCCCGGATTGCCGCTGCAGGCCCCGTCGGTATAGGCGAAGAGCTCGGCCACGTCAGACGACGATCGGCACGAGGCAGGCCAGGACGCCCGCGGTCAGGATCAGGCGCAGCGACATCCACCAGGCGGGCGCCAGCCCCTGGCGCCAGAACAGCCAGTCGAGGCCCAGGATGCCGACGAAGCCGAACATCAGGTAGGTGGCCGCCGAGACCGGCCCGCCACCCACGAAGAAGAACGCCCAGAGTGCCGGCAGCACCGACAACGCGTAGCCCGTCGCCGCGACCGATCCCTGGGCGCGGGTGGCGAAGCCCCAGAGCACTCCGGCCATGAACGACAGGATCACCGTGCCGTAGGCGAGCTGGACGTAGGGCCCCACGAAGCGCGGGCCGAGGCGGACGGCGGTCTGCGCCGCAAGTCCGTCCCACGTCATCGTCGCCGCGCCCCAGGCGAAGGGGATCAGCCCGGCCAGGCCGAGCAGGAGCGGTACGACCGGGATCCTGCTCATGCGCTCTGGCGCAGGACGCGCGGCACCTTGAACTCGACGTTCTCGATCGCGGTCTCGACCGTCTCGACGCGTCACGTCGTAGCGGGCGCGGAAGGCCGCGATCACCTCGTCGACCAGCACCTCGGGGGCCGAGGCCCCGGCGGTGATGCCCGACCGCGCGGACGCCCTCCAGCGCGCGCCAGTCGATGTCGCCGGCGCGCTGCACCAGCTGCGCATAGCGGCAGCCGGCGCGCTCGCCCGACCTCGACCAGCCGGCGCGAGTTCGACGAGTTCGGCGCGCCGATCACCAGCATCGCGTCGATCTGCGGCGCCATCGCCTTGACCGCCTCCTGGCGGTTGGTGGTGGCGTAGCAGATGTCTTCCTTGTGCGGGCCGACGATCGCCGGGAACCGGGCGCGCAGCGCGGCGACGATCTCGGCCGTGTCGTCGAGCTGAGCGTCGTCTGGGTGATGAAGGCCAGCCGCTCGGGGTCGCGCACGTCGAGCGAGGCGACGTCGGCCGGCGTCTCGACCAGCAGCACCTCGCCCTCGGGCAGCTGGCCCATGGTGCCGATCGTCTCGGGGTGGCCGGCATGGCCGATCATCACCATCTGGAGGCCGTTCTCGTGGTGGCGCGCGGCCTCGATATGGACCTTGGTGACCAGCGGGCAGGTGGCGTCGACGATAGACCATCTCGCGCCGTCCGGCCTCGGCCGGCACCGATTTCGGCACGCCGTGGGCCGAGAAGATCACCGGCCGGTCGGGCGGGCACTCGTCCAGCTCCTCGACGAAGACGGCGCCCTTGTCGCGCAGCCCGTCGACGACGTAGCGGTTGTGCACGATCTCGTGGCGGACATAGACCGGCGCGCCCCATTTCTCCAGCGCCATCTCGACGATCTTGATCGCCCGGTCGACGCCGGCGCAGAAGCCGCGCGGCGCGGCGAGGTAGAGGGTCAGGGGGGGTCGGCATCGGGTCGTTCATCGCGCGAGACCTAAGCCGCGGCCCGGCCGCCGTCTAGCCCCCGAGGGTTTCGGCGGTGAGCCAGGCGAGCACGACGTAGCGGCCGGTCTTGGCCAGGCCCGACGAGCGCCGCGAAGACGCCAGAATCGCGTCCGCATCACCCCCGCCGCCACGGTGATCGCGTCGCCGAGCGGCGCCCAGGACAGCAGCAGCGACCACACGCCCCAGCGCGCGTACCAGCGCTGGGCGCGGTCCAGCTGCGCCTCGGTGACGGGGAACCAGCGCCGGTGGCGGAAGTGCTCGATCCAGACGCCCAGCACGTAGTTCACCACCGACCCGAGCGTGTTGCCGACGCTGGCCACGACGATCAGAACGCCGAGCGGGACGTCCGATCGCAGCTGCAGCGCCGCAAAGACGATCTCGGACTGGAACGGAAGGATCGTGGCGGCCCCGAAGGCGGCGCCGAACATCGTCGCCAGGGCGGCGAGATCCTCCACGACTTCGTGTCCGCGGCGCGTGCGTCCGCCGCTAGTTTGCCGACGGCTTCCGAGACGCGATCATTGTCGCGCCCCTCGCGCGGCGGGCGGCCGATCACTTCCTTCAGCTCGTCGAGCTCGATGAAGTTGTCGGCCTGGCGGCGCAGCTCGTCGGCGATCATCGGCGGCTGGCTGCGGATCGTCGAGACGACCGAGACGCGCACGCCCTGGCGCTGCAGGCTCTCGACCAGCGGCTTGAAATCGCCGTCGCCCGAGAACAGCACGATGTGGTCGACCCGGGGCGCCAGTTCCATGGCATCGACGGTCAGCTCGATGTCCATGTTGCCCTTGACCTTCCGGCGGCCCTGGCTGTCGGTGTATTCCTTCGCCGGCTTGGTCACCATGGTGAAGCCGTTGTAGTGCAGCCAGTCGACCAGCGGCCGGATCGGCGAGTAATCCTCGTTCTCCAGCAGCGCAGTGTAGTAGAAGGCGCGCAGAAGCTTGCCGCGGCGCATGAATTCCTGCCGCAGAAGCTTGTAGTCGATGTCGAACCCCAGCGCCTTCGCGGCGGCATAGAGGTTCGATCCATCGATGAACAGCGCGAGCCGTTCGTCTCTGTAGAACATCAAATCGGTCAACCTTTCAGGATATCGGCGACCTGCTCCGTGAGTGAGTGGGCCGCGCGAACCGATGTCGGCCAAACTATGGAAACCTTCGCTTCGTGCAACTGGAACAACGTGGACAGCGGCGAACAAGTTCTGGTTGCCGTCGGGTCAAATTCATCAACCAGCAATTTACTGCCGACAAGCATAGCACACGCCGCTCTGGAAAAGCTTCCGCAATACGGGCTCGCGCCAACAGAAGTGTCAGCCGCTGTTACAGGACGCCGGCCTGTCCGCCGGGTGCCGGTCCCGATTACGTGAACGCGGCGTCCTGCCTCAGACCGCGGTGCCAGCCTGCCGAGCTGCTCGCGGTGCTGCACCGGTCGAGGCGGCGTTCGGTCGCGACCGGCACGAGCGCTGGGGCGCCGCGGACGCTCGACCTCGACCTGCTCGCCTGGGGCAGCGCGGTTCTGCCGGATCGCGCGACGCAGGCACTGGCGCGACCCTGCCGCCCGAGCGCAGCGCGTCGAGGCGCCCGACCGGCTGATCCTGCCGCATCCGCGGCTGCAGGACCGCGCCTTCGTGCTGGTGCCGCTGGCCGAGATCGCGCCCGACTGGCGGCATCCGGTGATCGGCATGACGCGTCCGGCAGATGCTCGACGCGCTGCCCGAGGCCGACAAGGCGGCGATCGTGCCCCTCTGAGGCGGCAGGCGGCCCGGTTTCGCCCTTGTCAACAACAATCGTCAATGCCTATCCATGTCACTCAGTCTTTCCCCAGTCAAGGATTGGAGTGTCCGATGGCCCGCGTGACGGTCGAAGATTGCGTTGACAAGGTCCCGAACCGGTTCGAACTGGTGATGCTGGCCGCCCATCGCGCGCGCGAGATCTCGAGCGGCGCTCCGCTGACGGTCGACCGCGACAACGACAAGAACCCCGTCGTCAGCCTGCGCGAGATCGCCGAGGAGACGCAGAGGCCGACGACCTGCGCGAGCGGCATGATCGAGAGCAACCAGACCCAGATCGAGGTCGACGAGCCCGAGGAGGACGCGATGGCGCTGCTCATGGGCGCCGCAGCCCGACCGCCCCGAGCCCGACGACATGTCCGAAGAGAAGCTGCTGCGCGCCCTGATGGAAGCGCAGGAGCGCAACTAGCAGGCGCCGCCGCCTCGCAGACGATACGGACAGGGCATGATCGACGTCCGAAGACCTGATCGCCCTGGTCCGCAACTACAATCCGAACACCGATGAGGGCCTGATCCGAGCGGGCCTACGACTACGGCGCGCAGATGCACGAGGGGCAGCTGCGCCACTCGGGCGAGCCCTATTTCACCCATCCCGTCGCGGTCGCCGCGATCCTGACCGAGATGCAGCTCGACGACGCGACCATCGTCACCGCGCTGCTGCACGACACGATCGAGGACACCCGCTCGACCTATTCCGAGGTCGCGCGCGAGTTCGGCCCCGAGATGGCCGAGCTGGTGGACGGCGTCACCAAGCTGACCAACCTGCAGCTCTCCTCGACCGAGACCAAGCAGGCCGAGAACTTCCGCAAGCTCTTCATGGCGATGTCCAAGGACCTGCGGGTGATCCTGGTCAAGCTCGCCGACCGGCTGCACAACATGCGCACGATCCGGTCGATGCGCCCCGACAAGCAGGGCCAGAAGGCGCGCGAGACGATGGACATCTACGCGCCGCTCGCCGGCCGGATGGGCATGCAGTGGATGCGCGAGGAGCTGGAGGACCTGGCGTTCCGCGTCCTCAACCCCGAGGCGCGCTCGTCGATCATCCGCCGCTTCATCACGCTGCAGCGCGAGAGCGGGGACGTGATCCACAAGCATCACCGCCGACATCCGCATCGAGCTCGACCGCGCGGGGATCGAGGCCGAGGTCTTCGGCCGCGCCAAGAAGCCCTATTCGATCTGGCGCAAGATGCAGGAGAAGGACCAGGGCTTCTCGCGCCTCTCCGACATCTACGGCTTCCGCATCATCACCGAGAACGAGGCCGACTGCTACCGCGTCCTCGGCGCCATCCACCAGCGCTGGCGCGCGGTGCCGGGGCGGTTCAAGGACTACATCAGCCAGCCCAAGTCGAACGGCTACCGCTCGATCCACACCACCGTCTCGGGGCGCGACGGCAAGCGGGTCGAGGTGCAGATCCGCACCCGCCAGATGCACGAGGTGGCCGAGGCCGGCGTCGCCGCGCACTGGTCCTACCGCGACGGGGTGCGGGCCGAGAACCCGTTCGCCGTCGACCCCGCCAAGTGGATCGCCAGCCTGACCGAGCGCTTCGACAGCGCCGAGGACCACGACGAGTTCCTCGAGGCCGTGAAGCTCGAGATGTACCAGGACCAGGTGTTCTGCTTCACGCCCAAGGGCGACGTGGTCAAGCTGCCGCGCGGGGCGACGCCGATCGACTTCGCCTACGCGATCCACACCCGCATCGGCGACAGCTGCGTCGGCGCCAAGGTCGACGGCATCCGCGTGCCGCTCTGGACCCGGCTGAAGAACGGCCAGTCGGTCGAGATCATGACCGCCGAGGGCCAGCGCCCGCAGGCGACCTGGATCGACATCGTCGCCACCGGCCGCGCCAAGACCGCCATCCGCCGCTCCCTGCGCGAGGAGGATCGCGAGCGCTTCGTCAAGCTCGGCCGCGAGCTCGCGCGCGTGGCCTTCGAGCATGTGGGCAAGCGGCTGACCGACAAGGCGCTGATGACCGCGGCCCGCCAGCTGGGCCTCGAGGACACCCAGACCCTGCTCGCGCGCCTGGGCTCGGCCGAGATGACGGCGCGCACGGTGGTGCGCACGCTCTATCCCGAGCTTGCCACCACGACGGGCGACGAGATCGACGCGGCCCGCGCCGTCGTCGGCCTGTCGCCCGACCAGACGTTCCAGCGCGCCGAGTGCTGCCAGCCGGTACCGGGCGAGCGGATCGTCGGCATCACCTACCGCGGCCAGGGCGTCGTGGTGCACGCCATCGACTGCGCGGTGCTGGCCGAATTCGAGGACCAGCCCGACCGCTGGGTCGACCTGCACTGGCACTCGGGCCCGCACCTGCCGGTCCACGTGGTCAGCCTCGACATGACGATCGCCAACGACGCCGGGACATTGGGCCGGATCTGCACTCTGATCGGCGAGCAGAAGGCCAATATCTCCGACCTGCGGTTCGTCGACCGTAAGCCCGACTTTTACCGCCTCATCGTCGACGTCGAGCTGCGCGACGTCGAACACCTGCACGCGGTGCGACTGGCGCTGGAGGCGGACAGCGACGTCGCGCAGGTGGAACGGTACCGCGACCCCGAGCGGAGGCCGTGAAGCGAAGGAGGATCGGAGAGCCTTGTTCAAGCGACGGACGCCGCGCACCTATCTCGAGACGTTCGCGCATTCGGTCTATCCGCGCGGCGGCTGGCATCGCGCCGCCCGCTACATCGGCCACCGGCTGCGGCGGCTGCCCGACCCGGCGCACAAGATCGCCCGCGGCATCGCGGCGGGCGTGTTCGTCTGCTTCACGCCGTTCTTCGGGCTGCACTTCGTCCTCTCGGCGGGGCTGGCCTGGGCGGTGCGCGGCAACATGCTGGCCGCGCTGCTGGCCACCTTCTTCGGCAACCCGGTCACCTTTCCGATCATCGCCACCGTCTCGGTCGAGCTGGGCTCGGTCATCCTCGGGCGCGATCCGATCCCGCTGCAGCAGGTCGTGACCTCGTTCTCGTACGCCTCGTTCGAGCTGTGGTCGAACCTGGGCGCGATGTTCAGCGGCGGGCAGGTCGAGTGGGAGCGCTTCCCGAACTTCTTCGACCGCGTGTTCTGGCCCTACTTCGTGGGCGGGCTGGTCCCGGGGGCGATTGCGGCGGCTGCGTCCTATGCGCTCAGCCAGCCGGTGATCCACGCCTACCAGCGCGCGCGCCTGCGTCGCCTCAAGAAGCGGTTCGAGGACCGCGAGACCGCCGGACCGGGCTGACAGGCGCCGCGCCCGCACTAGTCTCTGCCGACCGGAATGGAGGGCGACATGGCTGAGCGGCTGCGGCTGGGCGTCAACATCGACCACGTGGCCACGGTGCGCAACGCCCGCGGCGGCGTCGTCGCCCGACCCGCTGCGCGCCGCGCGGCTGGCCGAGGACGGCGGGCGCCGACGGCATCACCGCCCACCTGCGCGAGGATCGCCGCCACATCGCCGACGCCGACATCGAGGGGCTGATGGCCGCGCTCAGGTGCCGCTGAACCTCGAGATGGCGGCCACCGACGAGATGCAGGCCATCGCCCTGCGCCACGTGCCCCACGCCGTCTGCCTCGTGCCCGAGCGGCGCGAGGAGCGGACGACCGAGGGCGGGCTCGAGGTGGCGCGGGAGGAGAACCGCCTCGCCCATTTCATCGCGCCCCTGCGCGAGGCCGGCTGCCGGGTGTCGATCTTCATCGCCGCCGACCGCGCGCAGATCGAGGCCGCGTCCCGGATCGGCGCCGCGGTGGTCGAGCTGCACACCGGCGCCTATTGCGACGCCCATGCCGAGGGCCGTGCCGACGAGCGCGACGCCGAACTTGCCCGCCTGCGCGAGATGGCGGCCCACGCCCACGCGCTGGGGCTCGAGGTCCATGCCGGCCACGGGCTGACCTACGACACGGTGCGGCCGGTGGCGGCGATCCCGCAGATCGTGGAGCTGAACATCGGCCACTTCCTGATCGGCGAGGCGATCTTTCGCGGCCTCGGCCCGGCCATCGCCGAGATGCGCCGCCTGATGGACGAGGCGCGCAAGGGCGCCGCGGCCTGAGCCGGCGTCAGTGGCGGCGGACCAGCGCCTCGGCCGCGTCGAGCACCGCGTTGAGCGCGCGCGTTCCCTTGCCCCAGGCGAACATCTGGCCCTTGATCTCGCTCGAGGCCAGCACCTCGGTGCCGTCGTCGCCGCGGTCGATCACGTCGAAGGCCACGATCCCCTCGTGCGAGAGGACGTCGCGCGGCAGGCTCCCCTCGAGGTAGGCGCCGCTGCGGGTGTCGGCCGCCAGCGACAGGCCCGGGCCCCGAGCGTTCAGCGCCGCGATCATCGCCGGCAGCACGCTTTCTAGGGCGCGTCGAAGTGCCGCGAGACGCTGCCGCGGCTGCACAGCCCGCACCCCTGGCCCAGCGCCTGGCCGAGCATGATGCCGCCCAGCAGCTCGGTCTTCGAGCCGTCGCCACCCAGGGCGGCCAGCCGGCCCGCGATCTCCGACAGCGAGGGCCCCTCGGCCCGCGGGGCGGGGCTCGGTCCGATCGCGCCGATCACCAACTCGACGGTCGGACGGCCATGAATGTTGCTCATCATCGAAATGTCCTTCATCTGGAAATATGACACAGCATAGCATGGCCTCGCGCGGCCCCGCAGGTCAGGACAACCTGCCTTGGCGGTTGGGGCGATGATCCTCGGCATCGGCACCGACCTGTGCAACATCGAGCGCATCCAGGGCACGCTCGACCGCTTCGGCGACCGCTTCCGCAACCGCGTCTTCACCGACACCGAACAGCGCAAGGCCGAGCGCCGCGCCGACATCGCCGGCACCTATGCCAAGCGCTGGGCCGCCAAGGAGGCCTGCTCGAAGGCGCTGGGCACCGGCCTGCGCATGGGCATCGCCTGGAAGGACATGGCGGTCAGCAACCTGCCCACCGGCCAGCCGGTGATGCACGTCACCGGCTGGGCCGCCGAGCGGCTGGCGGCGATGACGCCCGCGGGCCACGAGGCGATCATCCACGTCACGCTGACCGACGACCATCCCTGGGCGCAGGCCTTCGTGGTGATCGAGGCGCGCCCGGTCCCGCGGCGGGACTAGCCGCCATTTCGCGGCCGCCCCGCCCGCCCACCCGCGGCCGCGAAATGGCGGCCTGGCCCACGGGCGCGGCATCGGGGCCAACTTGACTCCCCGGCCGCCCCGCCGCATGAAGCGCCGAACCGGCAAGCGAGGCAGGGCGATGATGGCGGACAAGGCCGAGAAGAAGGACGGCATCTTCGAGACGGTCAAGACGATCGTCTACGCGCTGCTGATCGCGGGCATCTTCCGCACCCTGTTCTTCCAGCCGTTCTGGATCCCGTCGGGCTCGATGAAGGACACGCTGCTGATCGGCGACTTCCTGTTCGTCAACAAGATGGCCTACGGCTATTCGCAGCATTCCTGCCCGTTCTCGATGTGCCCGTTCATCACGGCCGCAGGTTCGGCTCCGAGCCCGAGCGCGGCGACGTGGTGGTGTTCCGCCACCCGGTCAACGGCGCGGACTTCATCAAGCGGCTGATCGGCCTGCCGGGCGACCGGATCCAGATGACGGACGGCATGCTCTACATCAACGGCGAGCCGGTCCCGCAGGAGCCCGCCGGCATCTTCGTGGAGATGTTCGAGCAGCAGGGCCCGGTCGGCAACCTGCCCGCGCTGCGCGAACGGCGCGCGTCGGCGCTGGGCGGCGACTGCGTCAAGGCGCGCTGCCTCGAGACGCTGCCGAACGGCGTCAAGCACGACATCCTGAACATCGGCGACGAGCCGGCTCGACAACACGCCGGTCTACACCGTGCCCGAGGGGCACTACTTCTTCATGGGCGACAACCGCGACAACTCCGACCGACAGCCGCGTCAGCCAGACCGCGCGGCGGCGTCGGCTTCGTGCCGTGCGAGAACCTGATCGGCCGCGCCGACCGGGTGATGTTCTCGTCCGCCGGCCGCTCGATGCTGTTCTTCTGGACCTGGCGCCCGGACCGCTTCTTCAAGGCGATCGAGTGAAGCTCTCGGCCGACCTGCGCGCCTTCGCGGCGCGGCTGGGCCACGACTTCGCGCGGCCCGAGCTGCTGGTCGCGCGCGCTGACCCATGCCTCGATCTCGCCGCCGCACGCGGCCCGACAACCAGCGGCTGGAGTTCCTGGGCGACCGGGTGCTGGGCCTGGTGATGGCCGAGGCGCTGCTCGCAGGCCGACCGCGGCGCGCCGAGGGCAGCTGGCGCCGCGCTTCAACGCGCTGGTCCGCAAGGAGACCTGCGCCGAGGTCGCCCGCGAGATCGAGCTGGGCGAGGTGCTGAAGCTCGGCCGGTCCGAGATGATGTCGGGCGGCCGCCGCAAGGAGGCGCTGCTGGGCGACGCGATGGAGGCGGTGATCGCCGCGGTCTATCTCGACGGCGGGCTTCGAGGCGGCGCAGGCGCTGGTCCTGCGCGCTCTGGGGCGAGCGCATCGCGGCGGCCGAGAGCCGACGCCCGCGACGCCAAGACCGCGCTGCAGGAATGGGCGCAGGCCCGCGGCGAGCGCCGCCCGAACTATGTCGAGGTCGGCCGCGACGGGCCCCGACCACGCGCCGCGTCTTCACCATCGAGGCGCGGCTCGCACAGCGGCGCCGCGCAGGCCCAGCGGCCGCGGCGCCGGCGTCCGAAGCGCGCAGGCCGAGCAGGCACGGCCGCCGCGGCGCGTCTGCTGCGACCAGCTGGGAGGCGTACGCCCGCATGACCGGACGAGCCCAGCCCGCGCCGGCTTCGTCGCCCTGATCGGCGAGCCCAACGCCGGCAAGTCGACGCTGCTGAACCGCATGGTCGGCGCCAAGGTCTCGATCGTCACCCACAAGGTGCAGACCACCCGCGCCCGCATCCGCGGCGTCGCGATGGAGGGCGACAGCCAGATCGTCTTCGTCGACACGCCGGGCCTCTTCCGGCCGCGCCGCCGGCTCGACCGCGCGATGGTCGCCGCCGCCTGGGGCGGGGCGGCCGATGCCGACGTCGTGGTGCTGCTGGTCGAGGCGCATCGCGGCCTGACCGAGGGCGTCGAGGCGATCCTCGACGCGCTGTCGCGAGCGCGGCCGGCGGGCGCCCCGTGGCGCTGGCCATCAACAAGATCGACCGGGTCGAAGGCGCGAGGTGCTGCTGGCGCTGACCGCAGGAGCTGAACGACGCGCTTCCCGTTCGGCGGACCTTCATGATCTCGGCCGAGAAGGGCTACGGCGTCGACGACCTGCGCAGCTGGCTCGCCGGCGAGCTGCCCGAGGGCCCCTGGCTCTACCCCGAGGACCAGATCGCCGACCTGCCGATGCGGATGATCGCCGCCGAGATCACCCGCGAGAAGCTGACCCTGCGCCTGCACCAGGAACTGCCCTACCAGCTGACCGTCGAGACCGAGAGCTGGGAGGAGCGCAAGGACGGCTCGGCCCGGATCGACCAGGTGATCTACGTCGCCCGCGACGGCCACAAGGGCATCGTGCTGGGCAACAAGGGCGAGACGATCAAGGCGGTCGGCCAGGCGGCGCGCGCCGAGCTGGAGGAGTTCCTCGGCCGCAGGGTGCACCTGTTCCTGCAGGTCAAGGTGCGGCCGAACTGGCTGGACGAGGCCGAGCGCTACTGCCGAGATGGGCCTCGACTTCTCCGACGGCAATGCTGATGGCGCGGCTGACCGCCGACTTCTGGGTCCGCGCCTACCTCGCCCGGCTGCGGCCGGCGGCATCCCGGCCTACGTGGTCGCCCATGGCGACGACACGGCGGGCGCGGTGCTGGTCAAGCTGCGCCACGCTCGACGGGCAGGCCCGCGCCTTCCAGCGCAGCTTCGACCTGATGACGCGGCGAACGGCGCCTGGATCGTGCTGGCCGAGGGCGACGAGGCCGAGGTCGATGCCGCTGCTCGCCCGGCAGCGCGGCTTCGACCCCGACCTCTGGGTGATCGAGGTCGAGGACCGCGCGCGGCCGCCACCTGCTGGACGAGGAGGGGCTGGCCGACTGATCCGCCGGCGGAGGCTGCCCGACCCGCATCGGCAAGAAGGGAGGCTCCCGCCCGTCGTCGCCGCTCTCGCGGCTCCTCCCGTTGGGCCGCGCGCCGCGTTCCGCGGCGCCGTCGCGCAAGGCGGGGAGGCCGGCGCCCCTCGTGCTCACGGGCCTTGCCCGGCGATGGAGGTCTGGCAGAGTGGCGCTCCGGGAGGTAGGCGATGATCGAGTGGCGCGAGGAAGGCACGGTGCTGAGCGTGCGACCCCACGGCGAGGGCGCGGCGATCGTCGAGCTCTTCACCGCGGGGCACGGCCGGCATCTGGGCGTCGTGCGCGGCGGCGGCTCGCGGCGGATGCGCCCGCTGCTGCAGCCCGGCGCGCAGCTTCAGGCGACCTGGCGCGCCCGGCTCGAGGAGCACATGGGCGCCTTCACGGTCGAGCCGCTGCGCAGCCGCGCGGGGCTGCTGGCCGACCGCCTGGCGCTCGCGGCGCTGAACTCGGTCGCGGCGCTCCTGTCGTTCTGCCTGCCCGAGCGCGAGGCGCAGCCGGCGCTCTACGCCGCCTCGCTCGCGCTGCTCGACGCGCTCGACGCGCCGGGCTGGCCGCTGCACTACCTGCGCTGGGAGGTCGGGCTGCTCGAGGAGGCGGGCTTCGGCCTCGACCTCGGCGCCTGCGCGGTGACCGGCAGCCGCGACGACCTCGCCTATGTCTCGCCCCGGACCGGCCGGGCGGTGTCGCGCGCGGCGGCGGCCGACTGGGCCGACCGGCTGCTGCCGCTGCCGCCGTGCCTGCTGGGGCAGGGGCCGGCCACCCCCGCCGAGCTCGTCGCCGGGCTGCGGACGACGGGCCATTTCCTCGAGACGCACGTGGCGCCCAGCTTCGGCACGCGGCCGATCCCGCCGGCGCGGCGGCGGCTCGTCGACCTGCTGGCGCGCGACGTCTAGTCGCGGCGGAAGACCAGCATCGGCGCGCCGCCCTCGTCCGACAGGATCAGCACCTTGCCCTGCACCTCGGCCAGCGTGACCGAGGCCAGCGCGTGCACCACCGGCTCGTCGATGCCCGGCTCGGCACAGGGCCGCTGGCCGAGCTCGAAATGCGACAGCAGGAACCACGGGTAGGGCGCCGTCTGCTGCGCGCGCCAGTCGTGGCAGGGCAGCCGCCCCTCGACCCGGCCCTGCCGCGGGAACGTCAGCGTCGCCGCATAGCCCACCGGCGCGCCGTTCAGCTCGGTCAGCCGCCAGGGCCCCGGTTCGGCATAGCCCGACACGGTCTCGTCCGCGCAGGCGGCGACCAGCATCAGGGCCGCAAGCGCCAGCCCCCTCATGCCGACCGCCCGGCCAGGAACTCGGCCGTCCGCAGGACGCTGTCGCGGGGCGCGGTGAACTGGATCTTCATGTCGGCGACCGCGCGCACGCTCGACACGGCCAGCCTGCGGCCCAGCACCGGCCGCACGCTGCGCACCGAGCGGTCGTAGAGGCCGATCACCGTCAGAAGCCACCTCGGCGCGACGCGCGTCGGGATCTTGCGGTCGGGATACACCTCGTTGAGCCAGCGCGCGATCTCGGGAAGGCTGGCCCAGCCGGCCGCGGCCATGTAGCGCCGCCCCTCGGTCGCCCCGCGCTTCAGCGCCTCCACATGCATCCGCGACACGTCAACGATGTCGACCACCGGAAAGCCCACGTCCGGCACCACGGGGTCGCGGCCGGAGAACACCCGCTCGATCACGGCGAGCGAGGTGCCGTAGTGGCGGTCGAGCGGCCGGCCCAGCACCAGGCCGGGGTTGATCGTCGTCAGCCGGATCTCGGGGTGCCGCGCGGCCAAGTCCCACGCCGCGCGCTCGGCCAGCGTCTTGGAACGGCGTAGGCGGTGGCGGTGGCGTGGTCGGGGTCGGTCCAGTCGTCTTCCGACAGGCGGTGGCCCTGCGGCAGCTCGCGGTTCATCACCGCCGCCATCGACGAGGTCAGCACGACCCGCCCGACGCCCGCCGCCTGCGCCGCCCCCAGCGCGCGCAGCGTGCCCTCGACCGCCGGGCCGATCACCTCGTCCTCGCGCCGGGGCTGCACCATCGGAAACGGCGAGGCGGTGTGCACCAGCGCGTCGACCCCCTGCATCGCCCTCTCCCACCCCTCGTCGCGCGCGAGGTCGAGCTCGACGAAGCCCAGCCGGTCCAGCACGCCGGTGTCGGTCAGGTGCGGGCGGAGCGCGTTGCGCACCTCGGCCGCGCGGTCCTTCGAGCGCAGCGAGCCGCGCACGATGAAGCCCGCGTCGCAGAAGGTCCAGCGCGATGTGCTTGGCGATGAAGCCGGACACGCCGGTCAGCAGGACGGTTCGCGGTTGCGGCCCTCTCGGTCTCCGTTCGGTGCGGAGCCGATCAGGTCGCGCGGACGGATGCAACCCGGATCAGGCCAGCAGCCGCCGCGCGATGACCTGCGCCTGGATCTCGGCCGCGCCTTCGAAGATGTTCAGGATGCGCGCGTCGCACAGCACCCGGCTGATCGGGTATTCCAGCGCGAAGCCGTTGCCGCCGTGGATCTGCAGCGCGTTGTCGGCCGCCGCCCAGGCCACCCGCGCGCCCAGCAGCTTGGCCATCCCCGCCTCGAGGTCGCAGCGCTGGCCGTCGATCCTTCTCGCCGCGCGGCGATGATAGGTCAGCTGCCGCGCGACCATGATCTCCACCGCCATCATCGCCAGCTTGCCGGCGACGCGCGGGAACGCGATCAGCGGCTTGCCGAACTGCTGCGCGGTCCTCGCGCATAGCGCAGCGCCAGGTCCAGCGCCGACTGCGCCACGCCGACGGCGCGGGCGGCGGTCTGGATGCGGGCGCTCTCGAAGGTCTGCATCAGCTGCTTGAAGCCCTGCCCTCGGCTCGCCGCCCAGCAGGTTCGCGCCCTCGACGCGAAAGCCGTCGAAGCCCAGCTCGTATTCCTTCATGCCGCGATAGCCCAGCACCTCGATCTCGCCGCCGGTCATGCCGGCGTCGGGGAACGGGCTCGGCGTCGGTGCCGGGCGTCTTCTCGGCCAGGAACATCGACAGGCCGCGCTAGTCGGTCGTGTCGGGGTCGGTGCGCGCCAGCAGCGTCATCACGTGGGCGCGCGCGGCGTGGGTGATCCAGGTCTTGTTGCCGGTGATCGCGCCAGCCGTCGCCGTCCCGCACCGCGCGCGTGCGCAGCGCGCCGAGGTCGGAGCCGGTGTTGGGCTCGGTGAAGACGGCCGTCGGCAGGATCTCGCCGCTGGCGATGCGCGGGCAGCCAGTGCGCCTTCTGCGCGTCGGTGCCGCCGCACAGGATCAGCTCGGCCGCGATCTCCGACCGGGTGCCGAGCGAGCCGACGCCGATATAGCCGCGCGACAGCTCCTCGCGAGACGACGACACATCGACGGCCTTGGACAGGCCGAGGCCGCCGATATTCCTCGGGGATGGTCAGGCCGAAGACGCCCAGCTCGGCCAGCTCGGCGATGATCTCCATCGGGATCAGCTCGTCGTTCAGGTGCCAGTCGTGGGCGTGGGGCACGACCTGCTCGTCGGCGAAGCGGCGGAACTGGTCGCGGATCATCTCCAGCTCGTCGTCGAGGCCGGTGCGCGCCGACGGTGGCGTCGGCCTGGTCGCTCGCGCATCAGCGCGACCAGCCGCGGCGCGCGCCGCCTGGCTGTTGCCCCGGCCATCGCAGGCGCGCGCGCCGGCGTCGGAGCGCGAGGTCGCCGGCGTCGAGGCCCAGGTCGGCAGGCGCGCGAACTCGCCCTGGCTCATCGGGATGCCGCCGGCGATCTGCGGCGAGGTATTCGCCGAAGGCGATCTGCAGGATCAGCGCCTCGATCTCGCCGAAGCGTGCCGTCGCCGCGCAGCCGCTCGGCCCAGGCCTGCATCTGGCGCAGCGCCTCGCACGTAGGTGGCGAGCCAGGCGAGGCCGTGGGCGGCGGTCTGCTCGGCCTCGATCGCCGCGGCGAGACGCGGCCGTCGTGGCGCCACCGCGGCCTTGACGCGCGCCGCCGCCGTCGCCGAGCAGCGCCTCGGCGGCCGGCGACCGCCGTCGGCGCGTCAGCGCCGGCAGGTCGTGCAGAACCGGCGTCGCGGTCCCGGGCGAGGTCCTGTCCGTCATGCGGCCATGGTCCGTCTCCTTCGTCTGCAGTCGCACCGTGCATAGCGCGCTTCGCAGGTGCAGCGCAACAATGATTGCGCCAGCATGCTGGCAGAAGAACGTAAAATGTCGCAACGTTTTGCGCGGTGCGCCGCATCCCGCGGACTGCTATGTCCCGGCGACGAGGGAGGGGCGGCATGGTCGGCACTGGCATCCGGACGTCTTCTGGTCGCTGGCGCGGCCTGATCGCGCTGGTGGCGGGCTTCGTGAAGGGCGCGGTGGGCTTCGCGATGCCGATGATCATGATCTCGGGGCTGGGCTCGTTCCTGCCGGCCGCGAGCTGGCGCTGGCGGCGCTGATCCTGCCGACGGTGGTGGCGAACCTCTGCAGGCGCTGCGCGACGGGGCTGCGGCGCGGCGCTGCGCCTCGGCCTGCGCGAGTTCCGGCGCTACATCGTCGTCGTGCTGGTCGTCGATCCTGGCGTCGGCGCAGCTGGTGACGCTGCTGCCGCAGCGGCTGCTGCTTCTGCTGCTGGGCGTGCCGATGGTCGCTGCTTCGCGGCGCTGCAGCTGCGGGCTGGCGGTCGGCGTCCGCCGCCGCAGCGGCGGCCGGGCCGAGGTGCGTGTGGGCGCTGGTCGGCGGGTCTCGGCGGCCTTTCGGGCGTCTGGGGGCCGCCGACGGTGATGTACCTGTCGGCGCTCGACACGCCCAAGCGCGAGAGCTGCGGGTGCAGGGGGTGGTCTACGGCATCGGCGCGGTGACGCTGCTGGCGCGCGCACCTGCAGCTCCGGCGTGCTGAACGCGCGAGACGCTGCCGCTGTCGGCGGCGATGCTGGTGCCGGCGGCGGCGGGCATGGCGCTGGGGCTTCCGGCTGCAGGACCGGCTGGACCAGCGGCGGTTCCGGCGCTGGACGCTGGTCGGTGCTGGTGCTGGCGGGGCTGAACCTGATCCGTCGCGGGATCGCCTGACGGCGATCCGGGCGGAAACGCCCCGGCCGGGGCGGCCGGGGCGTTGCACCCTTGCTGTCGCGATCGGCCGTCAGCCGATCGCGACGGCCTTCACGTCGTCGTCGATGTGGGGCACGTACTGGGCGAAGTTCTTGGCGAACATCTCGACCAGCTTCGCCGCCTGCGCGGTCGTAGGCCTCGGGGTCGTCCCAGGTCGGCGCGGGTCGAGCAGGCATGTCGGCGACGCCGGGCACGCTGACCGGCACCTCGAAGCCGAAGTTCGGGTCCTTGCGGAACTGCACCTCGTCCAGCGAGCCGTCGAGCGCGGCCGTCAGCAGCGCGCGCGTCGCCTTGATCGGCATCCGCTTGCCCACGCCGTAGGCGCCGCCGGTCCAGCCGGTGTTGACCAGCCAGCAGGTGGCGCCGTGCCGGGCGATCTTGTCGCGCAGCAGCTTGCCGTAGACCTCGGGGCGGCGCGGCATGAACGGCGCGCCGAAGCAGGTCGAGAAGGTCGGCTCGGGCTCGGTCACGCCGCGCTCGGTGCCGGCGACCTTGGAGGTGAAGCCCGACAGGAAGTGGTACATCGCCTGCGCCGGGCGTCAGCCGCGCGATCGGCGGCAGCACGCCGAAGGCGTCGCAGGTCAGCATGATGACGTTCTTCGGATGCCCGCCCAGCGCCGTCGTCGGAGGCGTTCGAGATGTAGCTCAGCGGGTAGGCGCAGCGCATGTTCGGCGTCAGGCTGTCGTCCTCGAAGTCGAGCTCCAGCGTCTCCGTCGTCGAACACCATGTTCTCGATCACCGTGCGCGAACGTCGTCGTGGTGGCGTAGATCTCGGGCTCCGCCTCGGGGCTGAGGTTGATCGTCTTGGCGTAGCAGCCGCCCTCGAAGTTGAAGGTGCCGCGGTCGGACCAGCCGTGCTCGTCGTCGCCGATCAGCGTGCGCGTCGGGGTCGGCCGAGAGCGTCGTCTTGCCGGTGCCCGAGAGGCCGAAGAAGATCGCCGTGTCGACCGGGTTGCCGGGCGCGTGGTTGGCCGAGCAGTGCATCGGCATCACGCCCTTCTCGGGCAGCAGGTAGTTCAGCAGCGTGAACACCGACTTCTTGTTCTCGCCCGCATACTCGGTGCCGCCGATCAGGATCATCTTGCGGTCGAAGTTCAGCGCGATGACCGTCTCGCTGCGGCAGCCGTGCCGCTCGGGGTCGGCCTTGAAGGTGGGGCAGTTGATGATGGTGAAGTCGGGCACGAAGCCGTCGAGCTCGTCGCGCTCGGGGCGGCGCAGCAGGTGGCGGATGAAGAGCGCGTGCCAGGCCAGCTCGGTCACCACGCGCACGTCGAGCCGGTGCGCCGGGTCGGCGCCGGCGAAGAGGTCCTGCACGAAGTAGTCGCCGCCCTGCATGTGCGCCAGCATGTCGGCATGCAGCCGGTCGAAGGCCTCGGGCGACATCGCGCCGTTGTTCTCCCACCAGATCGCGTCCTCGACCGCGGGGGTGCGGACGACGTACTTGTCCTTGGGCGAGCGGCCGGTGTGCTTGCCGGTGGTGACCAGGAGGGAGCCGCCGCGTCCCAGATGCCCCTCGCCGCGCTCCAGCGCCGCCTCGATCAGCGCCGGTTCGATCAGGTTGTAGTGGACCGCGCCCAGGCCGGTGAGTCCCTGGTCCTCGAGCCGATGCGCGGGGTTAACGCGTCCTGTGGCGGTCATCGTGAAAATCTCCCTGCCGCTTCCGGCGATTCGTAAAATGAGGACGTGCCGGGCGCGGGGGCCCGACCGCATGCAGCGGAACGGTTGTAGCACCTGCCTCGGCGTGAGGAACAGATGGCCAACCCCGTCGTTAGCGCCACCAGCCCCGTTTTTTGTTTCAAAAGGTCCGGCCGGCCGAATGGCGCGCCTGCGTTAGCCAAAGATTGGCGATTTCGCGCTTTCCATGCCGGGTGCGGCGCGCGGCAATTCGCCCCGCCTGCAATGGAACGGAGGACGCATGGCGAGGATCGCTCTCGTCGACGACGACCGGAACATCCTGACCTCGGTGGCGATGACGCTCGAGGCCGAGGGATTCGACGTCGAGACCTACAACGACGGCCAGTCGGCCTTCGACGCGTTCAGCCGGCAGATGCCCGACATGGCCGTGCTCGACATCAAGATGCCGCGCATGGACGGCATGGACCTGCTGCAGCGCATCCGCCAGAAGTCGGCGATGCCGGTGATCTTCCTGACCTCGAAGGACGACGAGATCGACGAGGTCCTGGGCCTGAGGATGGGCGCCGACGACTACATGACCAAGCCGTTCTCCCAGCGCCTGCTGGTCGAGCGGATCCGCGCGATCCTGCGCCGGCACGAGGTGCAGCCCGAGGGCGACGACGCGGCCGCCGCGCCGCAGCCCCTTGTCCGCGGCGACCTGGTGATGGACCCGCCGCGCCACGCGGTGAGCTGGAAGGGCCGCGACGTGTCGCTGACGGTGACCGAGTTCCTGCTGCTGCAGGCGCTGGCGCAGCGGCCCGGCTTCGTGAAGAGCCGCGACCAGCTGATGGACGTGGCCTACGACGACCAGGTCTACGTGGACGACCGCACCATCGACAGCCATATCAAGCGCCTGCGCAAGAAGATGCGCGGCGTCGACCCCGACTTCTCGGCGATCGAGACCCTGTATGGCATCGGCTATCGCTACAACGACGCCTGACGCCGGCCTCGCGGCCGCGGAGGGCCGGCGGACGCGGTCGGTTCCGCGGCGCCGGTCCGGCCTGGTCGCGCTCAGGCAGTCGCCGCTCGCGCGCAAGATCGTCGCGTTCAACCTCGTCGGGCTGGCGCTGCTGGTCGCGGGGGTGCTCTGGATCGACCCGCACCGCCACTCGCTGGTGGTGCAGCGCGGCACCGGCCTGGTCACCGAGGCGCGCCTGATCGCGCAGGTGTTCGAGGCCGCCGACGCGCGGCCCGACGACGCCGTGGCGGCGCAGGAGGTGCTCGCCCGGTTCGACCTGCCGCAGAAGGTCGAGGTCTTCGTGTTCGACCCGCGGGCGCGGCTGATCGGCAGCACCCTGGTGCTCGATCCCGCCGCCGCGCCGCCGGCGCCGTCCGGGCGCGGCGCCCGCATCCGCGACGCGCTGGGCCGGGCGCTCGCGGCGCTGGGCGGCTGGCGCGACGGCGGCGCCTCGCAAGCTATCTCGGGCGACCTGACCGAACAGGCGCGGGCGCTGGTGCCCGAGGCGCTGGCCGGCGTCTCGCGGGTGGTGACCGGGCGCGACGCCGACGGCGGCACCGTGTTCACCGTCGCCGTGCCGATCGGCGCCGCGGACGCCGCGCGCGGCATCGTCGCCGTCACCTCGGCCGCGGGCGAGATCGACCGCCTCGCGCGCGCCGACCGCGAGCAGATCCTGCAGCTCTTCCTGGTGGCGGTGGTCGTGTCGACGGGCCTCAGCCTCGCGCTCGCCTCGGCCATCGCCAACCCGCTCTCCGAGCTCGCCGCGGCGGCCGAGGTGGGGCGCGAGCCCAGCTCGCGCAACGTCAGCTCGCGCCGGGTGCGCATCCCCGACCTGACCGCGCGGCGCGACGAGATCGGCCGCCTTTCCGGCGCCGTCCGCGGCATGGTGGGCGCGCTCTACGACCGGATCGACGCGAACGAGCAGTTCGCGGCCGACGTCGCGCACGAGATCAAGAACCCCCTCGCCTCGCTCGGCTCGGCCGTGGGCGCCCTGCGCCACGCGCGGCGCGACGACCAGCGCGCCACGCTGCTCGACGTGATCGAGCACGACGTGCGCCGGCTCGACCGCCTGGTCAGCGACATCTCCAACGCCTCGCGCCTCGACAGCGAGCTCGTCCGCGAGGAGGAGGAGCCCTTCGACCTCGCCGCGATGCTGGCCGAGCTCTGCGAGCACATGGGGGCCACCGCCGCAGGGCGCGGCATCGAGCTGGTCTCGGACCTGCCGGCGCATCCGGTGGTCCTGCGCGGCCTCGACCCGCGGCTGGCCCAGGTCTTCGTCAACCTGCTCTCCAACGCCATCTCGTTCTGCGACGAGGGCGACGCGATCCGCATCTGGGCCCGGCGGCGCAACAACCGCGTGCTGGTCGTGGTCGAGGACACCGGCCCGGGCATCCCCGAAACCGCGCTCGAGCGGATCTTCAACCGCTTCTACAGCGAGAGGCCCGAGACGCAGTTCGGCAACAACTCGGGCCTCGGCCTCGCGATCTCCAAGCAGATCGTCGAGGCCCATGGCGGCGTGATCTGGGCCGAGAACATCCGCCCGACCGAGGCCGACCCCACGTCCGAGCCGGCCGGGGCGCGCATTGTCGTCGGCCTTCCCGTCTGAGCCGCCGCCCGGCGGGCGCGCCATCGTCCACGGCGGCTGCGTGGCCTGGGCGGGGCGGGGCGTGCTGATCGTCGGGCCCCCCGGGGCGGGCAAGTCGGCCCTGGCGCTGCAGCTCATGGCGTTCGGCGCCGGCCTGGTGGCCGACGACCGCACCCGCCTCTCGGTGCCCGACGACGGGCCGCCCCTGGCCGCGGCCGCCCCCAACATCGCCGGGCGCATCGAGGCGCGCGGCGTGGGCATCCTGGCGGCGGACCCGGCCCCGCCCTGCCGCCTTGCGCTCGTCGTCGATCTGGCCGAAGTGGAGCGCGAGCGCCTTCCTCCGCCGCGGACGGTTCGCCTGATGGGTCGCGATCTTCCCTTGCTTCACAAGGTGGAGAGTCCGCATTTCGGGCCGGCGATCCTGCAATATCTCAAGGGCGACCGGCCATGAGCGACCATCCTCCGCACACCTCCCGCCTCGTCCTCGTCACCGGCCCCTCGGGCGCCGGGCGCTCGACCAGCATCCACGTGCTCGAGGATCTGGGCTTCGAGGCGATCGACAACCTGCCGTTGTCGCTCCTGCCGCGGCTGGTCGGCGGCGAGGATCCGTCGCGCCCGCTCGCCGTCGGCATCGACGCGCGGACCCGCGGCTTCTCCACCGCCGGCGTGCTCGAGATGCTCGACCGCCTCGCCGGGCACCGGCCCGAGCTGCTCTATCTCGACTGCCGGCCCGACATCCTGCTCAGGCGCTTTTCCGAGACCCGGCGGCGGCATCCGCTGGCCCCGGCCGAGGCGCCCGAGCAGGGCGTGCGGCGCGAGATCGACCTGCTCGGCCCCCTGCGCGAGGCCGCCGACACGCTGATCGACACCTCCGAGCTCAGCCCGCACGACCTGCGCGCCGAGCTCTCGCGCCGCTTCGGCGACGAGCGCGCCCCCGGCCTCGCCGTGGTGCTGCAGACCTTCGCCTACAAGCGCGGCCTGCCGCAGGGGGTCGACATGATGCTCGACCTGCGCTTCCTGCAGAACCCCTACTGGGAGGCGGACCTGCGCGACCTCGACGGCCAGGCCGAACCGGTCGCGGCCTACGTGGCCGCCGACCCGCTCTACGCGCCCTTCGTCGCCAAGCTGGTCGACATGCTCGACCTGCTGCTGCCCGCCTACCGGGACGAGGGCAAGGCGCACTTCACCCTCGGCCTGGGGTGTACCGGCGGGCAACACCGGTCGGTCGCCGTGGCGGAAGCGCTGGCGAAGAGGCTTGCGGGGGCCGGCTGGCGGGTATCTGTTAGGCACAGGGAACTCGAACGCCGCGCCGCCAACGCGTCCGTTCGACAGACGGGGTAGGCAGGCGTGATCGGTATCGTGATCGTGGCGCATGGCGGTCTCGCCCAGGAATACCTGTCCGCAGTCGAGCATGTGGTGGGCGCGCAGCCCGGCATCCGCGCCATCTCGATCGAGGCCGACCACGACCGGGACACCAAGCAGGACGAGATCTGCCGCGCCGCCGACGCGGTCGACGACGGCACCGGCGTGGTGGTGGTCACCGACATGTTCGGCGGCTCGCCCTCCAACCTCAGCCTGCTCGCCTGCCGGCCGCCCGACCGGCGGATCATGTACGGGGCGAACCTGCCGATGCTGATCAAGCTGGCCAAGTCGCGCCACCTGGCGCTGGCCGACGCCGTCGCCTCGGCGCTCGAGGCGGGGCGCAAGTACATCGACAGCTTCGACTGCACCCCCGACCCCGGATGAGTGCCGACCCCACCCATCGACGGCTGAAGATCGTCAACGAGAAGGGCCTGCACGCGCGCGCCTCGGCCCGCCTCGTCGAGACGGTCGAGCGGTTCGAGGCCGAGGCCGACGTCTTCCGCGACGGGCTCGAGGCCTCGGGCGAGAGCATCATGGGGCTTCTGATGTTGGCAGCCTCGAAGGGAACCGTTATCGAGGTGCGGACCCGGGGAAAGCAGGCCATCGAGCTCGCCGACGCCATCGAGCGTCTCGTCGCCGACCGCTTCGGGGAGGAGTACTAGGCGCCCCGCCGCGGGCGCCGGCGATCGGGGCGGGCGGGCACTGGACGGACAGATCCGAGATCTCGCGGACGACGGGGCGGCTTACGTCCCCTACGAGGCGCGTCGCCTGTCCTATGCCACCACCTTCCCCGACCCCCTCAAGGCGGCGACGATCCGCGCGATGGAATGGGCGACGGGCAAGGCCACGCTCCTGCGCCACATCCGCGAGTTCGAGCGCTCGGGCGTCGTCGCGGGGCAGGCGTTCTGGCGCAAGGCGCTGGCGCAGATGGGCATCGACCTGCTGACCCCGCCCGCGCAGATCGCGCGGATCCCGCGCCGGGGGCCGGTGGTGGTGGTGGCGAACCATCCCCACGGCCTCGTCGACGGCATGGTGCTGGCCGAGCTCGTCGGGCGGGTGCGCACCGACTACAGGATCCTCGTGCGCTCGCTGCTGACGGGCGTCCCCGAGGTCGCCGAGTTCCTGATCCCGGTGCCGTTCCCGCACGAGGCCGACGCGCGGCGCCAGAACCTCGAGATGCGTCGCCGGGCGATGGCGCACCTGGCCTCTGGCGGGGTGGTGGTGCTGTTTCCGGCCGGCTCGGTCGCCGCGTCGCGGACGATGTTCGGCCCCGTGGTCGAGGCGCCCTGGGCGCCGTTCACCGCCAACCTGATCCAGCGCACCGGCGCGACCGTGGTCCCGGTCTTCTTCGCGGGCGCCAATTCGCGCGCCTACCAGGTCGCGGCGAACCTGTCGGCGACGCTGCGGCAGGGGCTCCTCCTGCACGAGGTCGTCCACGCGCTGAACCGTCCCCAGGCGCCGGTGGTGGGCGCCCCGGTCCCGGCGTCGGCGCTGGCGGGCATCGAGGGGGGGCCGCGGGCCCTGGTCGACCACCTGCGCGGCCTGACGCTGGCGCTGGGCCGCGACGGGGCGGCCGCGCCCGCCGAGTCATATGCAGAGTCATATGCAACTCCGATAGGAGTCCGATCGCCGTTTTGGGGCGCCTCAGCGGGTCGGAACCGGGGTCTCGCCGCGATAGTCGTAAAAGCCGCGCCTGGTCTTGCGCCCCAGCCACCCCGCCTCGACATACTTGGTCAGCAGCGGGCAGGGCCTGTATTTTGTGTCCGCCAGCCCGTCATGCAGCACATTCATGATCGCCAGGCACGTGTCGAGCCCGATGAAGTCCGCCAGCTCCAGCGGCCCCATCGGGTGATTGGTCCCCAGTTTCATGGCCTTGTCGATCGACTCGACGTTACCCACGCCCTCGTAGAGCGTGTAGACCGCCTCGTTGATCATCGGCATCAGGATCCGGTTGACGATGAAGGCGGGAAAGTCCTCGGCGCTGGCGGCGGTCTTGCCCAGCTTCTCCACCACGCCGAGCAGGGTGCGATAGGTCGGCTCGTCGGTGGCGATGCCGCGGATCAGCTCGACCAGCTGCATCACCGGCACCGGGTTCATGAAGTGGAATCCCATGAACTTTTCCGGCCGATCCGTCCGGCTCGCCAGCCGGGTGATCGAGATCGACGAGGTGTTCGAGGTCAGGATCGTGTGCGGCTGCAGGTGCGGGACCAGGTCCTCGAAGATCGCCTGCTTGACCGTCTCGCGCTCGGTCGCGGCCTCGATGATCAGGTCGGTCCGGCCGAGGTCGGTCAGCGTCAGCGTCGTCGAGATCCGCGCCAGCGCCGCGTTCTGCTCGTCCTCGGTGATCTTGCCGCGCGACGTCTGCCGCTCGAGGTTGCGCTCGATCGTGGCGCGGGCGCTGTCCAGCGCCTCCTGGCTGATGTCGGTCATCAGGACGTCGTACCCGGCCAGCGCGAAGACATGGGCGATGCCATTGCCCATCTGCCCCGCGCCCACGATGCCCACCGTCCTGATATCCATGCCGCACCCTTTCGCTGATCCGGGGCCTTATAGAAAGCCGCGTGCCGCCCCGCAATCGGTCGAATTTTCACCTTAGCATCTGGGAAAGATCACCCCGGCATACCTGTTCGCGGGTGAGATGATTGTGTGTGGGTGTGATGGCTTACGACCCGTTGGTCGAGGGCGGCCTCGACTATGAGCCGTGCCGCTATGGTGCGTCGAAAGTCCTGTTCCGGGGGCCGGTGAAGGAGCCGGACGGGCGCAGCGTCGCCGTCATCGGCGGAACCGAGACCTATGGCAAGTTCGTGGCCGACCCCTATCCGGAGCTGCTCGAACGGGCGCTGGGGCGGACCTGCATCAATCTCGGCTGCGTCAACGCCGGGATCGACGTCTTCGCCGGCGACGAGGTGGTGCAGCGGATCTGCACCGAGGCGGCGCTGACGGTGATCCAGCTCACCGGCGCGCACAACATGTCGAACCGGTTCTACACGGTGCATCCGCGGCGCAACGACCGTTTCGTGCAGGCGTCGGCCAAGCTGCGGGCGATCTATCCGCAGGTCGACTTTACCGAGATCAGCTTCACGCGGCATCTGCTCGACACGCTGGAACGGCAGTCGGCCGACGGCTTCGCGCTGGTCCGCAACGAGCTGCGCGAGGCATGGGTCGCGCGGATGCGGCGCCTCGTGCGGCTGATCGGCGGGCGCACGGTGCTGCTCTGGATGTCGGACCGGCGCCCCGAAGAGCCGACCGAGCAGGTACGCGGCACCAACTCGCTGTTCATCGACCGCGGAATGCTCGAGGCGCTGCGCTCAGACGTGCTCGACATCGTCGAGGTGGTGTCCGAGCGGCGCTATGCCGAGGTCGGGACCGACGGCATGGTGTTCCCGCCGATGCACGAGCCGGCGGCGGCCGGGCTTCCGGGGCCGGCAATGCACCAGCGCGTGGCCGACGCGCTGGCCGCGCGGGTGCCGCACTTCCTCTGAGGCGGCGCCGGGCGCCGGTGGCCGGGGCACCGCGGGCGCCCCGGCCACGTCCTCAGATCTTCTCGATCAGCTCGGGGACGGCGTCGAAGAGGTCGGCCACCAGGCCATAATCGGCGACCTGGAATATCGGCGCCTCCTCGTCCTTGTTGATGGCCACGATGACCTTGCTGTCCTTCATCCCCGCCAGGTGCTGGATCGCGCCCGAGATGCCGAGCGCCACGTAGAGCTCGGGCGCGACCACCTTGCCGGTCTGGCCCACCTGCCAGTCGTTCGGAGCGTAGCCCGAAATCGACCGCCGCGCGGGATGCCCCCACCGCCGCGCCGAGCTTGTCGGCCAGCTGCTCGACCAGTCGGAAGTTTTCCTCCGAGCCGAGGCCGCGCCCGCCCGAGACGATCCGCTTGGCCGAGGTCAGCTCGGGCCGGTCGCTCTCGGCCACCTTGTCGGCCACCCACTCGCTGAGGGCGGGGTCCTCGGCGGCGTCGACCTGCTCGACCGGTGCCGAGCCGCCGGTGCCGGTGGCGTCGAAGGTCGAGGTGCGCACCGTCAGCACCTTCGTCGCGTCGCCCGACTGCACCGTCTGGATGGCGTTGCCGGCGTAGATCGGCCGCTCGAACGTCTCGGCCGTCGACGATGCCCGAGGCGTCGGTGATGACCATCACGTCGAGCAGCGCGGCGACGCGCGGCATGATGTTCTTGGCGTCGGTCGTCGCCGGGGCGACGATGTGCTCGTAGCCCTCGGCGAGCTTGGCGATCAGCGCCGCCGCGGGCTCGGCCAGGCGGTGGCCGTAGACCGCATGCTCGGCGCACAGCACCTTCGCCACGCCGTCCAGCGTCGCCGCCGTCTCGGCCGCGGCGGCGGCATGGGCGCCGCAGCACAGCACCGTGACCTCGCCCAGCTCTTTCGCCGCCGTCAGCGCCTTGGCGGTCGCGTCCAGCGCCAGCTCGCCGTCGGTGACCTCGGCCACAAGGAGAACAGCCATCAGAGCACCCCCGCTTCGTTCTTCAGCTTCTCCACCAGCTCGTCGACCGACCCGACCTTGATGCCGGCCTTGCGCTCGGACGGCTCGGTCGTCTTGACCACCGTCAGCCGCGGCGTCACGTCGACGCCGTAATCGGCCGCCGTCTTTTCCTCGAGCGGTTTCTTCTTGGCCTTCATGATGTTGGGAAGGCTGGCGTAGCGCGGCTCGTTCAGGCGCAGGTCGGTGGTGACGATCGCCGGCAGCTTGACCTTGATCGTCTGCAGCCCGCCATCGACCTCGCGCGCGACGGTCGCCTGCTCGCCCTCGATCTCGAGCGTGTTGGCGAAGGTCGCCTGGCTCCAGCCCAGAAGCGCGGCCAGCATCTGTCCGGTGGCGTTCATGTCGTTGTCGATCGCCTGCTTGCCGCAGATCACCAGTCCCGGCTGCTCCTCGTCGATCACCGCCTTCAGCAGCTTGGCCACCGCCAGCGGCTCGATGTCGTCATGCACGTCGTCGGCGGCGACGATCAGGATCGCGCGGTCGGCGCCCATGGCCAGCGCGGTGCGCAGCGTCTCCTGCGCCTGCTTCACGCCGACCGAAACGGCGATGACCTCCTCGGCCGTGCCCTTCTCCTTCAGGCGGATCGCCTCCTCGACGGCGATCTCGTCGAAGGGGTTCATCGACATCTTGACGTTGGCCAGATCGACACCGGACCCGTCCGACCTGACGCGGACCTTCACGTTGTAGTCGATCACGCGCTTGACCGGCACGAGGACCTTCATGGCGTATCTCCCTTGTCCTTCCCGGTGAGGGGTGTAGCGGTTCGGGGCGCGCGGCGACAGGCCCAAAACGCCCCCGCGGGCCCCGCTACGCGACGTTTGCCGCCCTGCGTCACCGGTTGGCCCCCGGCACCCACAGCACGTCGCCGCCGGACCCGTCGTTGGCGGCGCGGGCTGCCACGAACAGCCAGTCGCTGAGGCGGTTGAGGTAGGTCGCGGCGTGGGGGGTGATCTCCTCGGCTCCGGCCAGCGCCACGACTTCGCGCTCGGCCCGGCGGCTGACGGTCCGCGCCAGGTGCAGATGCGCCGCCAGCGCCGTGCCGCCGGGCAGGACGAACGAGCGCAGCGGCGCGAGCCGGGCGTTCATCGCGTCGATCTCGGCCTCGAGCCGCGTCACCTGGCCCGCGGTGGTCCGCAGCGGCGGATGCTCGGCCGCAGTCCTCGCCGGGGGCGTTCGGCCGGCAGAGGTCGGCGCCCACGTCGAAGAGGTCGTTCTGGATCCGCGCCAGCGCCGCGTCCATCTCGCCTGTGGCATGAAGCCGCGCCAGCCCCAGCGTGGCGTTGGCCTCGTCCACGGTGCCGTAGGCGGCGACGCGCGCGGCGGTCTTGGGCACCCGCGTCCCGTCGCCCAGCGCCGTCTGGCCGGCATCGCCGGTGCGGGTGTAGATCTTGTTCAGCACCACCATCGTCAGCCACCCCTCCGGACCAGCACGAAGAGCACGATCAGCAGCACCGCGATCGCCTGCGCCATGATCCGCCAGGCGCATGATGCGGTTGGCGTGCTTGCGGTTGAACTCGCCGCCCTTGGCGAACCCGCCGATCCCGACCAGCAGGATCACGACGACCGCGAGCGTCGCGACCGCGACGACTATGAATAACGGATCGGACAGCATCGGCGGCCTCCCGGGATTTGCTCTCGCGCCCGATCTAGCCGAAGCCGCGGCGAAGGCACACCCCGGGGCCGCGGCTGATCACAGGCTGGCGCGGTCGACCACCGTCGTGCCGTCGGCGATGGCGTCGCTGGGGTGGACCACGACGCGCGCCCCGGCTCGAGGCCGCCGCGGATCTCGGCGAAGCGCCCGTTGCGGCGGCCGATCTCGACCGTGCGCAGCCGCGCCACCCCGTCCTCGACCGCAAACACCGCCCAGTCGCCGTCCTGGCGGAACACCGCGCTCAGCGGCACCTGCAGCACGTCGTCCGCCTCCCACTCGACGATGCGGAGGAAGACCGAGAAGCCGTGCCCGAGGCCCGGCCGATCCTCGGGCGGCGAGACCAGGTCGAAGATCGCGTCCACGCGCTGCTCCTCGATGCCGAGGGCCGAGACCTTGGTGCGGGCGGCCGGGTCGATCCGCACCAGCCGCGCCTCGAGCGGCTGCGGCCCGCCCCAGCGCTCGACGATGGCGCGCGCGCCCGGCGCGATCCGCACCGCGTCGTTCGACAGCAGGTCGGCCACGATCTGCAGGTCGGTGGGGTCGCCGATCGACAGCAGCGGCGTGCCGGCGGCCACCGGACGCTCGCTGATCACGTCCAGTTCCAGCACGACCCCGTCGGTCGGCGCGGTCGAGCCGCACGCAGCACGAGGCGGCATCGGTCTCGTCTCCCGCCGGCTCGATCAGCGCGGCCCGCGCCCGGTCGACCGCCCCGTCGCCATCTCGAGGCGCGACTGCGCCGCCTCGCGCGCCGCCTCGGCGATGGCTCTGCTTCTGCGCCGCGTCCTCGAGCCGGATGAGCGAGGCGGCGCCGCTTTCGACCAGCCGCTGGGTGCGGTCGTACTGTGACTGCGCGTAGGTCAGATCCTCCTCGGACTTGTGCAGGTCGCTCTCGGCCACGCGCAGCGCCGCCTCGGCCTCGCGCACGGCCGCCTCGGCCTGGATGCGGCTGCGCGTGTCGAGAAGCGCCGGCTCGCCCGGCTCCACGATCGGCGACGACCGTCTCGCCGGCCACCACCTCGTCGCCGACCTCGACGGGCGCGCGCAGGGCGGTGCCGGCGATCGGCGCCGCGACCTGATAGATGTCGCGGATCCGGGTGCGGCCGTCGGCGTCGATGGTGTTCATCATCGGGACCCGCTCGACCAGGTGCATGTCCACCGGCTCGGGATCGGTCCGGAACGGTCACGTAGACGAGGCCGGCGACGAGCGAGCGCCAGCAGCACGATGCCTGATCACGGTCCGGGGTCGCAGCGTCATGCGTCTCACTCCCTCGTCTTCATCACCGCCACGAGGTCGAGGCGGTCGAGTCGCCGGCGCACGACCAGCAGCGACAGCACGGTGGCGGCGAGCACCATCAGGCTGGCGCGGCTGAAGGTCGACGGTTCGAGCACCAGCGGGATCACGTAGAGGTCGCTCGAGAACTGCCGCGTCATCAGCCGGGAGATGGCGGCGCCGATCCACCAGCCGAGCGGCTGCGCCAGAAGCGCAAGCAGCATCACCTCGCCGATGAGGATATAGGCGACCTCGCCCCGGGTGAAGCCGAGGATGCGCAGGCTCGGCCAGCTCGCGTGCGCGCTCGGACAGCTGCACCCGCGCGGCATTGTAGGCCACGCCGACCGTGATCGTGAGGCCCAGCGCCGCATAGACCGAGATCATCACCTTCTGGTTCTGCTCGATCGTGTCGGTGAAGGCGCGGCGGTTCTCGGTCATGAAGACCGTGCCGCTGAGCTTGGGGATCTCCTTCACCGCCTCGTGGAACGCGGCCACCTGGTCGTCGTCGAGAGCGACGTTCGCCGATCGAGGTGCGCGGCGCGCGCCGGAAGATCGCGTCGAGGGTGGCGCGGTCCACGTAGGCGCCGAGGCCGAAGGCCTGCGAGACGATGTCGGCGACCGGCAGGCGGACGGTCTCGCGGTTGCCGCTCAGGAACTCGACGGTCGCCACGATCGCCCGCCCGCAGCTCGAGCTGCTTGGCCAGCCGGTCCGACAGGACGATCGCGCCCGGCGGCGGCTCGACCACGCGCCCGGTGTCGTCGACGATGCGGCTGAGATCGGCGCCGGGTCGCGCCCCTCGACCGAGCACGCGCTTGGCAAGGTGGCCGTGGCGCAGCTCGGCCGGCTGGGACTGCTGGCCCTCGGCCACCAGCACGCCGGGCAGACGGCCGACCTCGTCGACGGCGGCAAGCGGGACGTCCTCGGCGAAGAGCAGCATCGCGTCCTGCCGGTTCGACTGGTCGAAGGCGATGTCGATCATCTCGTCGAAGGCGTCGTCGAAGAAGTTGGCGGCGACCAGGACCGAGGTGGCCAGCGCGATGCCCAGCGCCGAGAGCAGGGCGCGCAGCGGCCAGCGCATGATGTCGCGCAGGATCATCATCGAGGGCTGCGCAAGGTGCAGCGCGCGGATCGCGCGGTCGAAGCCCGTGTCGCGGAACCGGGGCGGCGCGGGCGGCGCCATCGCCACGGCGGGCGCCATCCGCGCCGCGCGCCAGCGCGCTCTGCGCGGCGCCCAGAACCGCGGCGGTCATGCCCGAGCACCCCCGAAAGCGCGTAGGTCGTCAGCGGCATCCGGTAGATCAGGTAGGGGAAGTCGTAGAACTCGGCATAGATCTGCGCCATCCACCGGGCGAGCAGGCTGCCGCCGATCCATCCCAGCACCACGCCCAGCAGCGCGATCAGCGCCGCCAGCAGGATGTAGTGCAGGCTGACCTCGAAATTGCTGTAACCCACCGCCTTGAGCAGCCCGATCTCGGCTGCGCTCGAGCGTGATGATCCGCCCGATCACCATGTTCACCAGGAACACCGTGATCCCGAGGAAGACCGGCGGCAGGATCAGCGCCAGCGCGTCGAGGCCCTTGATCTCGGCGTCGAGGAACGTGTTCGAGAGCTGCAGGTCGCGCCCGTAGGCGCCGAGCCCGCCATAGGGCTCGAGCAGGTCGTCGACCGCGTCGATCACCGGCTCGGGGCTGGTGCCCGCGGTCAGGGTCAGCGCCAGATCGTTGAAGGCGCCGGTCATGTCCAAGGTCGCGGCCACCCCGCGCTCGGCCATCCACAGGATGCCGTAGCGCTCGTTGTCGGGCATCAGCGCGCCGGGGCCGATGGTATAGATGAACTCGGGGCTGAGCGCGGTGCCGGTGATGGTCAGCCACCGCTTGCGCCCGTCGAGGTTGGCCCAGAAGCCGTCGCCGATCGCATAGCCGTTGGCCACCGCGAAGGGCTCGTTCACCACCACCTCGTCGGTGCTCTCGGGATCGGGCCAGGCGCCCGAGCGCAGCAGCGGCACGTTCAGCCGCGGCAGCCCCGCCGCCGGCAGCGACAACACCTGCCCCACGGCCGACTGGGCGCGGCCGGGCAGGTCGAGCACCGCGTGCGCCGTGACCCGCGCCTCGACCGCCGCGACGCCGTCGATGGCGGCGATCTCGGGCAGCAGCGTGCGCGGCACCCGGCGCGCCGAGACGAAGACGTCGGCGAAGCGGTTGCGCTCGTAGTAGGCCTTTCGCGTCCCGTCGAGCGCGGCCGACATGCCGAACGACATCAGGATCACCGCGACGCCGCAGCCCAGCACCAGCGCGATCGCCAGCGCCTGCGCCCACAGACGGCTGAAGTCGCGCAGGAGTTTCCGGTCAAGCGCGTGCATCACCAGCTGATCTCGGCCGGGTCGAGGCGGGCGGCGTTCACCTCGCTTTCGGCGATGCGGCCGTCCTGAAAGCGGATCACCCGGTGCGCCATCTTCCGGATCGCCGCGTTATGGGTGATGACCGCGGTGGTGGTGCCGAACTCGTCGTTGATGCCCTTCAGCGCCTCGAGCACCTGCACCCCGGTCTGGCTGTCGAGCGCGCCAGTCGGCTCGTCGCAGAGCAGCACGTCGGGGCGCTTGGCGATGGCGCGGGCGATGGCGACGCGCTGCTGCTCGCCCCCCGAGAGTGCGGCCGGAAAGTGGTCGAGGCGGTGGGCCAGCCCGACCAGCGCCAGCGCCTCTTCGGGGCGCATCGGGTCGGGGGCCACATCGGTGACAAGCTGCACGTTCTCGCGCGCCGTCAGGCTGGGCACGAGGTTATAGAACTGGAACACGAAGCCGACATGGTCGCGGCGAAAGCGCGTCAGCGCGCGGTCACGCAGCTGCGTCAGGTCGCGTCCGCGGAACCAGACATGCCCGCTGGTCACCCGGTCGAGACCGCCGAGGATGTTCAGAAGCGTGGACTTGCCGCTGCCCGAGGGCCCGAGCAGGACCGTCAGCTCGCTCTCGTAGAGCACCAGGTCGACCCCGGCGAGGGCATAGACCTTCACCTCGCCCGTCTCGTAGACCTTGGTGACGTCCTCGGTCTTGAAGATTTCTGCGGCCATGTCCGCCCCCTCGTGCGGGGGAACACTCGCCGATCCCGGGGCCGGCCACATTGAGCGGTGTCAATGCGGCCGGGGCCGGGTCAGAGCGGGGCCAGCCGGTGAAAGCGGCGACTGTTCGTAGACGAGCGGCGCCCCCTCGCCCAGGCGGATGTCGCGTGATCGCGCCCGATGAAGACGGTGTGGCTGCCCGCGTCGGTGCGGCTCGGTCACGTCGCACGAGAACCCGATCAGCGCCTCGGACAGAAGCGGCAGGCCGCGCGCGTCCTCCACCCACGTGCCCTCGGCGAACTTGTCCTCGCCGGTCACGCCGCCCGCGCCGGCGAAGCGCAGCGCGAGCGGGCTCGCCGGGTCGGCGAGCAGGTTCACGTTGAAGGCGCCACTGTCGGCGATCGCCGCGCAGGTGCCGGTCCTGCGGTTCACGCAGGCCAGCAGGCTGGGCGGCTCGGCCGAGACCGAGCAGACGGCGGTCGCGGTGATCCCGCGCCGCTCGACCCCGGCGCGGGCGGTGATGATCGTCACCGCGCCGGGAAAGCGGGCCATTGCGGTCGCGAAACGTCGCCGGGTCCACGTGAAGCGCCATCTCAGGCCGCCTTCAGCTCGGTCAGGTAGGCCGACGCGGCCTCGGGGTCGGCGAACCACGGGAAGAAGTCGCGCGGGTCGTCGAAGCCGTTGGCCATCCGGTGCGCCAGCCGCGGGTTCTGCGAGGCCGTCCCCATCGATCTCGAGCACGAAGGGCGGCGGCGGGACCAGCATCATGTTGGTCCAGTCCACCACCCACTGCGCGTAGTCCCAGTAGGCGTCGAACGTGCTCCTGCATCCAGGCCGCGTCGAACGGCCGGTCGCCATGCGCAAGGATCCGCTTGAGGTAGACCGTCGCCGCCTTGGACGCGTTGTTCGAACCCTGACCGGTGATCGGGTCGTTCAGGCAGACCGCGTCGCCCAGGCCCAGCACCTTCGCGCCCGAGGGCAGCGTGCCGATCGGCTTGCGCACCGTCGGCGGGAAGCGCCCGGCCAGGATGCCGTTGTCGTCGGTCAGCTCGATGTCGCGGCAGCGCTCGGCCTCCCACGGCAGGAAGGTGTCGAGGATCTCCTTCGACTTCGCCAGATGCTGATCGGGGCGTCTCACGTCCTCCCAGCAATCCATCGGGCCGCCGGGCACGCCCTCGAACACCATGATCTCGCACGGGCCGGTGGTGGTCAGCGCCGGGAAGACGAAGTATTCGCCCACGCCGGGGATCAGGTTGAAGCAGACCGCCGAATGCTCGGGCCGCGGCGTCATGCCGGTGACGTAGGTCAGCGCCAGCGCCCGCATCGGGCTTGTCGTAGGGCGACTTCTCGGCGTCGCGCTCGAAGAGGCGGCCGACCTCGCCCTTGCCCGAGGCGACGATGACCAGGTCGTCCTCGCGCGCGTAGAGCTCCATGTCCGCAGATGCCGGCGTCCTTGATGACGAGCTGGCCGCCCAGCCGCTCGAACTCGGCCAGCCAGGCGGGGATCTTGACCCGCTGGTCGACCGAGTAGGCGTTGCGGTCCAGCCGCGCCGACCCAGTCGATGGCCTTCTCGCCCGGCGCCGTCGGGCGCGGGCACCGCGAAGCTGATGCCCTCGACCGGCGGGCAGACGTCGGACCAGAAGTCGATGCCGAGTGTCGCGCTCGTTCTGCACGGCGGTCGTGGAACATGCACTGGCTCGACATGACCCGGCCCTCGGCGATGTCGTCGGCGGTGCGGTTCTGCACCACGCGCACCCTGTAGCCGTGCTTCAGCAGGCCGAGGCCCAGCTGCAGCCCGGACTGGCCGCCGCCGACGATGGTGATCTTGCTCATGTCTCTCTCTCCCTAGTGTCTCGCGCTCGCGCGCGTCTATTCCATCAGCAGCGGGATGGCCTGCTCGGCCCGCTCGGGGCCCATGGCCGTGTAGCCGCCGTCGACCCGGATATCGGTTCCGGTGATGAAGCTCGCCTCGTCCGAGCAGAGGAACAGCACCGCCGCCGCGACCTCCTCGGGGTCGCCGGTGCGGCCTCAGCAGGTGGAAGGGCGCGGCGACGCTGTCGGTCTTCTCGCGGTCGCCGCCGGTCAGCTCGTCCATGATGTTCGACCAGGTCCAGCCGGGCGAGACCGCGTTCACGCGGATGCCGTCCGGGCGCCAGGTCCATCGCCTGGTTGCGCGTCAGTTGCAGGATCGCGGCCTTGGACACCGGGTAGAGCCAGCGGCCGGTCTGCGCCACCCGGCTCGAGATCGAGCCGAAGTTGACGATCGCGCCGCGATTCTTCGCCAGTTCGGCCCGCGCGGCCTGCATCAGCATGATCGAGCCCACGACGTTCACGTCGAGGCTTTCCAGCCACTCGGCCCGCGTCGAATCCGCGCCGTTGTCCAGGTAGGAACAGGCGACGTTCACCAGGAAGTCGATCCGCCCGAACCTCTCCTTCGTCGCCGCCACCAGCGCCTCGATCTGCGCGTCGTCGCGCAGGTCGGTGCGGCTGGAAGCCACGCCCTCGGCCTCGAGCGCGCGGCCCGCCTCTTCGTTGATATCGGCGACCACACCTTCACGCCGGCTCGCGGAAGGCCGCCACGATTGCCGCGCCGATCTTGGTCGCGCCGCCCGGCACGATGGCCACCTTGCCGTCCAGTCCCCGCATCTCGCCTCCCTTTCCGCAATCTGCCGGGCAAGATCGGTGGCGGCGGGCGCGCGCGCTATCCGCAAAGATCCGCGACTATCCGATTTGCGAAAAAATCTCGCGCGACGCCGCTTGGGGGCGGGCCCGGCCGTGCTAGAGAGGGCGGTGACCAGGCGGAGGAGGGGGATGACAGGGTCCGCTTGCCGCGGCAATGCGCTGTTCGCGACGCGCGACCTCGACGAGGCGCGCGAGCGGGTGGCGAGCGTGTTCTGCCCGCACCGGCTCGACCGGTCGGGCGGGGGCGGTTCCACGCGCGCCAGCACCACCTGCCCGGCGAGCGGCTGTCGCTGAACTTCATCGAGTACGGCGCCAAGACGCTGATCGCGCCGGGCGAGCTGCGCGACTTCTACCTGCTGCAGATCCCGCTCAGGAAGGGCGCGGCCATCGCCCACGGAACCCGACGCTACTATTCGCACGCCGAGCGCGCGGCGCTGCTGAACCCGCACCAGGCGACCACGATGATCTGGGAGGAGGGGTGCGAGCAGCTTCTGGTCCGCATCGACCGGGCAGCGATGCAGGCCCATCTCGAGGCGCAGATCGGCGACCTGGCCGCGCCGCCGCTGACCTTCGACGGACCGCTCGACGCCACCGGCGGCACCGGCGCGGCCCTGGTGCGGCTGGTCCGCTACCTGGTGGACGAGGCCGACCGCGGCACGCCCACCCTGGGCGGCGGCAGCCTGATGGCCCGCCAGATCGAGGGGGCGCTGATGACCGGGCTTCTCGAGGCGCCCGGCCACAACTACGTCCATCGCCTGGGGCGCGAGGCCCGCGCGGCCCCGCCGAGGCACGTCCGGCAGGCCGAGGAGTACATGCGCGCCCATCTCGACCGGCCGCTGACGGTCGAGGACGTGGCGGCGGCGGTGGGCGTCAGCGCGCGGACGCTGCAGATCGGCTTTCGCACCCATCGCCAGAGCACGCCGATGGCATTCCTGCGCGATGCCCGGCTCGAGCAGGCACACCGCGAGCTGCTGTCGCCCGACCCCGCGACCTCGGTCACCGACGTGGCGACGCGCTGGGGGTTCAACCATTTCGGCCGGTTCGCCGGCGTCTACCGGCAGCGCTTCGGCTGCACCCCGCGCGAGACGCTGCATGCCGCCCGCTCGGGGGCGTTCGGCGAATAGCGGCGGGCGCTCAGCCCTCGCGCCAGATCCGCCACCAGACCGACCAGCGCTTCAGCAGCGCCTTGGGCTTGTCGGCGACCAGCCGCGCCCCCAGCCGCCGCGCCCGGTCCTCGAGCTCGACCTTGCGCCGCTCGACCAGCCCCCGCAGCACGCGCCGCGCCTCGTCGCTCAGCGCGTCCTCGTCCAGCCGGCCCTCGAACACGTGCAGGTCCTGGTGCAGCCCCAGCGCGTCGCCCAGCCGGTCGATCGCCTCGCGCCGCGCCTGCATCTGCGGCTTCCACAGCTCGCGCAGAAGGCGGACGTGATAGCCGTGGTACTTCACCCGCTTGCGCCATTCGTGCCAGGCCGCGTCGTCGGCCTCGCCCGCGACCGCGTCGGCATCGGCGCGCATCCGGTCGTAGGTCTTGGCGACGCCGCCCGCGACGGCGTCGAAGCCGGTGTCGGTGAGGAACCAGTGGTCGACCCGCTGCCGCGCCGCCCGAAGCTCGGCGGTCACGTCGTCCATCGCCGCCCTCTGCGCCTTCCGTGTGGTCGCCTTGTCGTGGCCGGCGAGGGTCTGGCGGAAGTCGCGGAACGCGCGCTCGTCAAGCGGCTCATCATGGCGTTTCAGCAGATCATCGAGGGTTGCCACCACGACGTGGGCGTCGCGCAGCCCCGCGATGCGGCGCGCGGCATCGCGCAGCGCCCGGTTCTCGTCCGCGTAGGCGGGAAAGACCGGGCGGACCATGCGGATCAGGCCGCGCACCTTCTTCATGCGCTTGCGCGCCTCGTGCACGGCGCCGTCGGACGGCGCGCCCTTGCCCAAGGCGTCGACGGCCGCCGACAGCTGCTCCGACGCGATGCGCCGCACCGCATCCGTCACGTCACGGTCGTCCTGTCGCAGTCGATAGGCGATGGGCTCCGTCTCCCCGCGTTGATGCATCCGGTTCTGCGGTCCGAGCGTAATCAGAGGCGTCATCGCCGCAAGAGGAGATCGCCGATGCACCGCGCCACCACGCTCAGCGCCGTTCTGGCCGCGGCTGCGGTCGCGGCCGCGCCGGCTGCGGCCGATGCGGTCGAGGACGTGATCCGCAGCCAGATCGACGCCTTCCTGCAGGACGACGTCGCCGCCGCCTTCACCTTCGCCTCGCCCGCCATCCGCGGCATCTTCGGCACCCCCGAAGCGTTCGGCCGGATGGTCCGCGAGGGCTACCCTATGGTCTGGCGCCCGGCCGACCTGCGCTTTCTGGAGCAGGAGGAGCGGCCGGGCCGCATCCTGCAATCGGTGATGATCGAGGACCAGGGCGGCCGCGTCCACATCCTGGAATACGAGATGATCCGCCTGGACGACGGCTGGCGGATCAACGGCGTGCGCATCCTGGCGGCGGCCCGGCCGCTGGCCTGACCGCCGGCCCCGGGGGCGCGGCACATGCCGCGTGTTGTCGGCGCCCGCCGCAGCGCGTAGCGTGACGGCAGGTCAACCGAAGGAGGACGCCGGGATGTACCGCCTAGCAATCGCGACCGCTCTGCTTGCCGCGCAACCCGTGCTGGCCGAGCCGGTGATGATCCGGCCCGACGTGCCCTCGGTTACGGTCGAGACCGAGAACGGCCCCGTGAAGATCGAGCGCACGCAGGACAATTCGGCCACGGTCGATCCCGAATGGGCGCGCACCTCGCGCCCGTGCCCGCCCTTCTGCATCCAGCCGATGACACCGGCCGAAGGCGTGCAGACCATTGGCGAGCTCGAGCTGATCGAGGCGCTGCAGGACCCCGAGGTCACCGTCATCGACAGCCGCACCTACGACTGGTACCGGCGCGGCACGATCCCCGGCGCCACCCACCTCCCCTATACCGACGTGGTCGACCGCCTGGCCGAGCTCGGCTGCACCGCCGACTTCGACGGCTGGGACTGCAGCGAGGCGCGTCGTGTCGCGCTCTTCTGCAACGGGCTCTGGTGCGGACAGTCGCCCACCGCGATCCGCAGCATGATCGAGGCGGGCTATCCGGCCGAACGCATCATGTACTACCGCGGCGGGATGCAGAACTGGCGGCTGCTGGGGCTGACGGTCGTCGAGCCGGGAGAGGGTTGATGGAGGGCTTCCTCGACGCGCTGGGCGCGTTCAGCCTGACGGTGCTGGTCCTGGTGGGCCTGTTGGCCGGCTGGATCGCCAGCTCGATCGCCGGCGGGCATCGCCTGCGCTACCTGGTTCTGGGCGTGGTCGGCGCGGTGGCGCTGCCCTTCGTCCTGGCGGCGCTGGGCATCGGCATCCTGGCCGCCGGCGGGCTGCTGCTGCTTCTGATCGTGGCCGCCATCGGCGCCGCGATCGTGCTGGCGATCGCCCGCGCGATCTTCGACTAGGGGGGCGCGCGATGGCGCAGGAACAGACGGTCATCACCACCTTCGAGGTGAACCCGGGCACTTGCGACGACCTGCTCGACGCGCTGCGCGAGGCCTATTCCGAGTTCATCTCGAAGCAGGACGGGTTCGTCTCGGCGCGCCTGCATGTGAACGACGCGCAGACGCGCATCGCCAATGTCTCGCACTGGCATCGGCGCGACGACTTCCTGGCGATGCTGCGCACGCCCGAGATGCGCGAGCGCAATCGGCGCATCCAGCAGCTCTGCCGCAGTTTCGAGCCGGTGCTCTACGACATCGCGGGCGAGTTCTAGCGCTAGAACTCGAGCCAGGTGCCCAGGCTCAGCCCCACCTGGTCGCGGCCGGCCACGTCGGCGACCACGCCCAGCTCGACGCTCATCCGGTCGCCCAGGCGCCGCACGTAGGAGGGGGCCAGCCGGACCGTCGGGTCGATGCCCGGATAGTCGGCCGCCTGGACCTGCGCGATCCAGCTGGTCCGGTCGTCCTGCCGCCAGCCCGCCGTCGCGTCGAGCTTGTAGGCCATGTCGTTGCTATCGCTGAGGAATTCGGCGTAGCCCTCGACCGCGAGCCAGCCCCAGTCGGTGCCGCGGCCCCATTGCAGGCTGGGCCGCACGACGCCCTCGATCTCGGTTTCGAAAAGCCCGCGTGGCCCGCCGGCCAGTTCGATCGCCCACACGTTGCGCCCGCCGGTGTCGAACGTGCGGCGCACGAAGATCAGCCCGGTCCAGAAGTCGAGGTCGTTCGCGATGCCGTAGTCGAAGCCCACCGTCAGCCGGTCGGACAGCCCGAACTCGGCGTAAATGGTTGAATATCCTTGAAAACTCAGCTCCTGCGCGCCGGCGAGGCGGGCCTCGATCGCGGCGCGCTCGGTGGTGGCCACGTGCTTGGTCGAGACGAAGACCTCGCCGTCGCCCCGGGCCCAGGCGCCGGCCGAGGCGTCCGGCGCGACAAGGATCAGAAGGGCGAGTGTTGCACGCATGAGGCGACCTCCTGCGTCGAGATAGCCCCGAAACGGGTGGCGGAGGCAAGGGCCGCGCGCCCGGCGTTCTGTACGGCAAAGCGGCGGATTCCGTACATTCTGTACAGTTTTTTGTACTGGGTTTGGACAGAACGACCCGCGCCGCCCCCCACCGGAGGGGGGCGCGGAGGGGCGCGCCGGACCCCCGGCGGGCGCCGGGCGAGGTGCCCGGCCGGTTCGTCTCGAACGCCCGGCACGGTCCGAGCCGTCCCGGAGACGGTCCGGCGGACCGTCCCCGGCGAGGACGGGCGGAGCCGCGGGAGCGGCGTCTCGGAGACAGTCCAGTGGACTGTCTCAGCCGCGAACGCGCGGAGCGCCGGACGGGCGCGGCGCGGGCTGGTCGGGGGTGCCGAGGGGCGCGCCCGAGCCTGGGTGGGCGCCGGTGGGGCGGTTGTGGCCGGGCGGTTTATCTCGAAAGCCCCGGACGGTCCGAGCCGTCTCGGAAACGGTCCGGTGGACCGTTTCAGGCGAGGACGCGCGAAGCGCAGGTGCGGCGGGCGACATCGCCAAGGCGCCCTCCCGGGGGAGGGGTGAGCGGCGTCTTGGAGACGGTCCAGTGGACTGTCTCAGCCGCGAACGCGCGGAGCGCGGGACGGGCGCGGCCCGGGCTGGTCGCCCGGGCCAAGGGGTGAGGTGGGTTGGCGGTGGTGTGGGGTGGATGCGGTGGATGGTGGGCTGAAGCCCGACCTACGCTTGCTCGAAGCAAAGTCTGCGAGCGCCATGCTCTTGCGGCGGCTGACGAAATATCTTCGTGGCTCGACGCGCTTCTGCCACGCGCAAGGTCGGGAAAAGCGGGTACGATGTCGCCTCGGTGCCGCGTCCTGTCACAGATGGTGCCAGCACGAGCCATGCATGCGGTCTCTCATGCGTCCAAAAAGTACTTCTATCAGAGAGATCTTTCGAGGATTTGAGTCTGCGATATCACGACGAGTACTGCATCTTGATGTTTACTCTCGCCATCCAACTGTCTCGCGTATATCGCGTGCCGAGAATGCTTGTTGGCATGTCGTGCCAGCGTCGCCGATCATCGTCGAAGGCGCAGCATCGAAGATACGTGGTCCACCGACCAGTCCTTCAGTTGATGCAGATACCAGCGGTAGCATTGCATCGGCAATCGTTCATGAAGGACTCCCATGAGTTAGTGTGACTGCTTGTCGTAGACCATCCCGATGTGCATCAGCGCCCGATAGCTCGAGATCAAGGCGCAGATCTTCAATTGCGTCCTGCGTCAACATGTTCCGCTCGGCTTTAGACGGCAATGTCGCCAGCGTTTAAGGCTAACACGAACGTGGTCTAGGCTTTGTCGAATAAACCACGACCTAAACGTCTAATCGCTGCGCCAACCTTGCGTGACTAGTCTCATTTAAATCACGAATTTAAAAATTCTTGACGGCTCAGGAGTCGTTCGGTTGTGTCGTCGATTTCCCGTGCGATAGTCGGAACGCTCGAGAACGAGTACTGCGTCGTTAGAGTGGACGAGCTTTGCAATCATTGATGATAAGTTCGCCTGCCATTCGGTTGCCTAGCAGGCTAGATTGCGCCGACAGTCTAGCCGTCAACGGAAGCCAGTGAATTCGTTTGGTCTATAACCGTTTCCGCCGCTTCACGTTCCCGCCGCGCTGCCCCGGCCGCCCGGCCGTTGACCGGCCGCTGCCCTTGACGGCGGCCTCGCTGGCCTTCTCCACCGCCTGCTGGCGCGCCAGCGGGTCGTCGGAGACGGCGAGGTCCACCGCCTCGAGGCGCTTGATCTCGTCGCGGAGGCGGGCGGCTTCCTCGAACTCGAGGTTCTCGGCGGCCTTGCGCATGTCGGTGCGCAGGCCGTCGAGGACGGACTGGAGGTTGGCGCCGTGCAGCGGCTTGTCGATCTTGGCCGTCACGCGGTTCATGTCGACGTCGCCCCGGTAGAGGCCGGCGAGGATGTCCTCGACGTTCTTCTTGATGGTCGCGGGGGTGATGCCGTGCTCCTCGTTGTAGGCCATCTGCTTCTCGCGGCGGCGGTCGGTCTCGCGCATGGCGCGCTCCATCGAGCCGGTGATGCGGTCGGCGTACATGATGACGCGGCCCTCGACGTTGCGGGCGGCGCGGCCGATGGTCTGGATCAGCGAGGTCTCGGAGCGCAGGAACCCCTCCTTGTCGGCGTCGAGGATCGCGACGAGGCCGCATTCGGGGATGTCGAGCCCCTCGCGCAGCAGGTTGATGCCGACGAGGACGTCGAAGGCGCCGAGGCGGAGGTCGCGCAGGATCTCGATCCGCTCGATCGTGTCGATGTCGGAGTGCATGTAGCGGACGCGGATGCCCTGCTCGTGCAGGTACTCGGTCAGGTCCTCGGCCATGCGCTTGGTGAGCACGGTGACGAGGGTGCGGAAGCCCTTCTGCGCGGTCTTGCGGATCTCGTCGAGGAGGTCGTCGACCTGCGTCTCGACGGGGCGGATCTCGATCATGCGGGTCCAGAAGGCCGGTGGGGCGGATGACCTGCTCGGTGAAGACGCCGCCGGTCTGCTCCAGCTCCCACGCGGCGGGGGTGGCGGAGACGAAGACCGATTGCGGGCGCATCGCGTCCCATTCCTCGAACTTGAGGGGGCGGTTGTCCATGCAGGAGGGCAGGCGGAAGCCGTGCTCGGCCAGGGTGAACTTGCGGCGGTAGTCGCCGCGGTACATGCCGCCGATCTGCGGGACGGAGACGTGGCTCTCGTCGGCGAAGACGATGGCGTTGTCGGGGATGAACTCGAAGAGGGTCGGGGGCGGCTCGCCCGGGGCGCGGCCGGTGAGGTAGCGCGAGTAGTTCTCGATGCCGTTGCAGACGCCGGTCGCCTCGAGCATCTCGAGGTCGAAGTTGGTGCGCTGTTCCAGGCGCTGGGCCTCGAGCAGCTTGCCCTCGTCCACGAGCTGGTCGAGGCGCTGTTTCAGCTCGATGCGGATCTTCTCGATGGCCTGCCTGAGCGTCGGCTTGGGCGTGACGTAGTGGCTGTTGGCGTAGATGCGGATGCGGTCCATGCTGCCGGTGCGCTCGCCCGTGAGCGGGTCGAACTCGGTGATGCCCTCGAGCTCCTCGCCGAAGAACGAGAAGCGCCAGGCGCGGTCTTCCAGGTGGGCGGGCCAGAGCTCGAGCCTGTCGCCGCGGACGCGGAAGGCGCCGCGCTGGAACGCGGCGTCGTTGCGGCGGTACTGCTGGGCGATGAGGTCGGCCATGACCTTGCGCTGGTCGTAGTCGTTGCCGGCGATCAGGTCCTGGGTCATGGCGCCGTAGGTCTCGACCGAGCCGATGCCGTAGATGCACGAGACCGAGGCGACGATGATCACGTCGTCGCGTTCGAGGAGCGCCCGGGTGGCCGAGTGGCGCATCCGGTCGATCTGTTCGTTGATCTGCGACTCCTTCTCGATGTAGGTGTCCGAGCGCGGCACGTAGGCCTCGGGCTGGTAGTAGTCGTAGTAGGAGACGAAGTACTCGACCGCGTTGTCGGGGAAGAAGCCCTTGAACTCGCCGTAAAGTTGCGCGGCCAGCGTCTTGTTGGGGGCGAGGATGATCGCGGGGCGCTGCGTCTCCTCGATGACCTTGGCCATGGTGTAGGTCTTGCCGGTGCCGGTGGCGCCGAGCAGGACCTGGTCGCGCTCGCCGGTCGTGACGCCCTGGGCCAGCTCGGCGATGGCGGTGGGCTGGTCGCCGGCGGGCTGGAACTCGGTCTGCATGACGAAGCGGCGCCCGCCCTCGAGCTTGGGGCGGGTCAGCACGTCGGGACGCGGGGTCAGGGCGTCGGTGTTGTTGTGGGGCATCGGCTCCCTCCTGCTGCACCCCAAGGTGATCGTTTCGCGCCGGGCTTCAAGCCGGAGCGGCAGGGACGGGGCCGGCGACGGCCGCGGCGGCGTTCTTGGCGGGGCGAGGCGGCGGTCGGCCACCGGGGCGGACGACGCAAGCCCCGCTGCCGGCGCGCCGCCGCGCGGGGCGGGTACGTCGAGTCGCGGGGAGGGGGCGGCGCCTGTCCCGCGGCTGCGGGAGGGCGAAGGAGCGTAAGGCGGCGCCATTGCGCAGACGTAAACTTTTTCAACCTAGGGTGTAATTTGGGGTTGCCGCGGTCGCTTTTGACGGTCTAGGGTCGAATCGCAAGCAGCAGACGGCTGCCGGTCGAAACGCACACCCACCCCACCCCTCGCTCCCTCGCGTATCGATCGGCAGCCGACCTTCCTACCGGCGGCTTGCCAACGGGTGCGGGTTTTTCCATACAGACGGCGGAGCTGAGCAGCGGAGAGAGCCATGCGCGCGCGTATCTACAAGCCGGCACGGAACGCGATGACCTCGGGGACGGCGCGCACGCGGCGCTGGGTGCTGGAGTTCCTGCACGAGGCCCCGCGCGAGATCGACCCGCTGATGGGCTGGACCAGCTCGGCCGACACCCAGGCCCAGGTGCGCATGACCTTCGACACGCGCGAGGCGGCGGTGGACTATGCCGAGGCCCACGGCATCGACGCGGTGGTGCTGCAGCCGAAGAAGCGCGGCACGAACGTGCGCCCGCGCGGCTATGGCGAGAATTTCGCCACCGACAGGCGGGGCGCCTGGACCCACTGACACCGGCCGCGGCCGTAGCGGCGGGCGTCCGCCCGTGGGCGCGGCGCGCTTGCCGCTCGACTGGCGCGGTTGTGCCCGTGCGAGGCCGGCGCGCCCGGCACCTGTCTGGCCTGGCTCGGGCGCCTGGCCCGCCCCTTTGAACATCATGCGCTTTCCCGGGGCGGTGAACGTCACTGGTAGTCGGGACGGGATGTCGGCTGAGCCGCGGGTGAGCGGGCCGGGCGGCCTCGTTGCCTTGGCGCGTCGCGATGCGGCCGAAGGTCGTTCGGGGGCGGGCGAGGCCGCCGCCGGCCTGCCGGGGCGCGGGCGGCGGCCGGCCGGGGTCAGCCTCCGGCCTGCTCGATGACGCCGCAGGCGATCCGGTCGCCGGCGTCGCCCGAGGGCTGGCTTTCGTAGTCGTCGGCGCCGGCGTGGATGATGACGGCCGAGCCGTCGTCGTCGAACACCATGGAATCGTCGAGCGTCAGACGGTCGTTGAACGCCTCGAAGGCGAGCTCGCCGTCGTCGCCCACGTGCGCGTTGGGCAGGTCGCCCGGATGCGGGCCGCCCTCGACCCCGACGCCGTGCTGCGCGTCGCCGGCCAGGTGGCCGCCCGCCGAGGTGAAGTCGTCGGCCGAGCAGTCGCCGGTTTCGTGCACGTGCACGCCGTGGACGCCGGCGGGGATGCCGCTGGCCTGCACGACGATGCGGACGAAGCCGCTGGGCGTGTCGTGGAACTCGGCGGTGCCGATCTGGTTGCCGTCGCGGTCCTGCAGGGTGGCCTGCGCGGCCGGCCCCTCCTGCGCCGCCGCGGCGCCGGCGGCGAATCCTGCAAGCGCGACCAGGGTGGTGATGCGTCTCATGGGTGGTCCTCCTCTCCTTCGGGGGACAACGAGCGGCCGCTTGGGCTGTTCCCCGTCGGCCCGGCGCGCTGGACGCATCGGCGGGGCTCGGCTAAGCCGATGGCAGCGGTCCCATAGCTCAACTGGATAGAGCGGCTGACTTCTAATCAGCAGGTTCCGGGTTCGAGTCCTGGTGGGATCGCCAAGGTTGCCGGCCTGGCAGGGAGAGGATGACGGGCGCCCAGAGCGGGGGATTGACGGTGCGGGACCTGTCCTACGCCTACCGGTCGCGGCAGGCGCTGGAGGGCGTGTCGTTTCAGGTCGAGCCGGGGACGTTCTGCGCCCTTCTGGGGCCGAACGGGGCCGGCAAGACGACGCTCTTCTCGCTGCTGACGCGGCTGTTCACGACGCGGCACGGGCAGATCCTGATCGGCGGGCACGACCTCGCGCGCGAGCCGCGGGCGGCGCTGGCGCGGATCGGGGTGGTGTTCCAGCAGATGACGCTGGACCTCGACCTGACGGTGCGGCGCAACCTGCGCTACTTCGCCGCGCTGCACGGGCTGGCGGGGCGCGAGGCCGAGGCGCGCATCGACGCGGCGCTGGAACGGCTGGGCATGGCCGAGCGCGCGGGCGAGCGGGCGCGCGACCTGAACGGCGGGCACCGGCGGCGCACCGAGATCGCGCGGGCGCTGATCCACGGCCCCCAGGTGCTGCTGCTGGACGAGCCGACGGTGGGCCTCGACGCGGCCAGTCGCGCGGCGATCACGGCGCATGTGCACGACCTGGCGGCCGAGATGGGCCTGACGGTGCTGTGGGCCACGCACCTGACCGACGAGGTGCGCCCCGAGGACCGCCTGGTGGTGCTGCATCGCGGCCGGGTGCTGGCCTCTGCCACCGCGGCCGAGGTGGCGGGCGACGCGCCGCTGACCGACGTCTTCCTGGCGATGACGCGCGAGGCCGCGTGAGGGCCGCGACGCCCGGGGCGCCCCGTGGGGCGGGGGCGCGGGCGTGGGCGGTGGCGCTGGTGGCCATCGTCGAGCGCGAGGCGCTGCGGTTCCTGGGCCAGAAGGGGCGGTTCGTGGCGGCGCTGGTGCGGCCGCTGGTGTGGCTGCTGGTCTTCGCCGCCGGGTTCCGGGCGGCGCTGGGCCTGTCGATCATCCCGCCCTACCAGACCTACATCACCTACGAGGTCTACATCGTGCCGGGCCTGTGCGGCATGATCCTGCTCTTCAACGGGATGCAGTCGTCGCTGAGCCTGGTCTACGACCGCGAGATGGGCTCGATGCGGCTCTTGCTGACGGCGCCGCTGCCGCGGTGGTGGCTGCTTGTTTGCCAAGCTGCTGGCGGGGACCGCGATCTCGGTCCTGCAGGTCTATGCCTTTCTCGCCGTCGCGGCGGGGTTCGGCATCGTGCTGCCGGGCTGGGGCTATGTGGTGGCGCTGCCGGCGCTGGCGGTGGCGGGGCTGATGCTGGGGGCGCTGGGGCTGGCGCTGTCGAGCCTGGTGAAGCAGCTCGAGAACTTCGCGGGGGTGATGAACTTCGTGATCTTCCCGATGTTCTTCCTGTCGTCGGCGCTCTACCCGTTGTGGAAGATGGCCGAGAGCTCGCAGCTTCTGCGCAACGTCTGCGCGGCCAACCCGTTCACCCACGCCGTCGAGCTGATCCGCTTCGCGCTCTACGTGCAGTTCAACGGGTGGGCGCTGGTCTGGGTGCTGCTGGCCACGCTGGCGTTCCTGGCGGCGGCGCTTTGGGGCTACGACCCCGCCCGCGGCATGACGCATCAGCGCGGCGGCTGAGGCGGCCCGGCGGGCGCCGTCAGCTGAGGGTGGCGGGGGTGCCCCGGAGGTGGAGGATGCGGTCGCCCAGGCGTTCCGCCTCGGCCGGCAGGTGGGTGACCAGCAGCACCGCGGGCCGGACGTCGGCGATCAGGCTTTCGGTCAGCTGGATCATCTCCTCGGCGGTGTTGGCGTCGAGCGAGACGAACGGCTCGTCGAGGATCAGCAGCTCGGGCGCGCCGACGAAGGCGCGGGCCAGCGCCACCCGCCGCTGCTGGCCGAGCGAGAGCTGGCCTGGATAGTCGTCGGCCCTGCCGGCCAGCCCGACGCGGGCCAGCATCGACCGCGCCTCGTCGGCGCCGATGTCGGGATGGGTGAGGGTGAGGTTCTGCAGCACGCTGCGCCAGCGCAGGAGCGTCGGCTCCTGGAACACGATCGCCACCGCCTCGGGGCGCTCGACATGGCCGTCGAAGGCGGGGTCGATGCCGGCGATGATGCGCAGGAGCGTGCTCTTGCCGACGCCCGAGGGCCCCAGGATCGCCACCCGCTCGCCCGCCTCCATGTGAAGGCGCACGTCGCGCAGCACCTCCTGGCGCCCGAACGCCTTTCGCCGGATGTCGATGCGGATCATGCGGTGCGCCAGCGGCGCACCCGCGCCTCCCACGGCTGGAGGATCGCGGCCTCGACCAGAAGCATCACCGCGACGAACGACAGCGCGTAGATCAGCACCATGCCGACGTTGAAGAGCTGGAAGTAGAGGTGGATCTTGAAGCCCACCCCGCTCGAGCGGCCGAGGAACTCGACCACCAGCACGATCTTCCAGATGATCGCGATGCCGCCGCGCGCCGCGCCGGCGATGAACGGGGCGAGCTGCGGCAGCACCACGTGGCGCAGCCGCGTCAGGCGCGGCATCCGGTAGACGTGGGCCATCGCGTTCAGCTCGGGGTCGAGCGAGCGCGCGCCCTCGCGCACCACCGTCACCACGTTGGGGATCTTGTTCAGCGTGACCGCGGTGATCGCCGCCGTCTCGGTCAGGCCGATCCAGAGATAGCAGAGCACGATCAGCACGAGCGCCGGCAGGTTGAGGAACACGATCAGCCACGGGTCGAGCCAGCGGTCGATCGCCGGGTTGACGCCCATGACATAGCCGATCGCGACACCGGCCGACATGGCCAGCACGAAGGCCCAGGCGACGCGGACCATCGTCATCCAGAGGTGGTACGGCAGCTCGCCCGAGGCGACCTCGTGGACGAGCGGCCGCACAAGCTGCCAGGGGGCCGGCAGGACCGACGGATCGTCCGTCAGGACGGCAGCCACGACCCAGACCCCCAGCAGCGCGAGGAGCGAGACGACCCGCGCGATGGCGTCTCGCCTCATCTCACTCGGAGACGTCGAGGAACAGGCCCTCGGGGACCGAGGTCGCCTGGCCCACCAGCTCCTCGCCGCCCAGGTCGGCCATCACCTTGAGCATCCGGTCGGCGGCCTCGGTGTCGACCGGGCCGGCCGCGGGGATGCCCTGGCGGAAGCCTTCGCGCAGCGCCTCGTACTGGGCCTCGTTCTCGGCGTTCATCATCGGGCGCAGATCCTCCCACGCCGCGTCGTCCTCCATCAGCAGCTCCTTGGCCTGGCGCGAGGCGTGGTAGAGGCCCTGTGCCAGCTCGGGGTTCTCCTCGGCGAACTCGCGCTTCATGTAGTAGGTCAGAAGCGGCGTGTTGGGGTCGAGGCCCAGCGCCTCGGCCGCGTCGGTCACCGACATCAGCTCGCGCATGCCCTCGGCCTTCATCTTGGCGAGGAAGTGCCAGAAGTTGATCGCGCCCGCGGTCTCGCCCTGCAGCGCGGTCTTGTAGATCAGCGGCGGCGCCCCGAAGACCTGCTCGGTCTCGTCGGCCAGGTCGAAGCCGTACTCCTGTTCGGAATAGGCGCGCAGGATCAGCCACGACTTGTCGAGCGGCCCGCCGGCGATGCCGATCTTGCCGCCCTTGAGGTCCTCGAGGGTCTGGTAGGGGCTGTCGTCGCGGACGACGAGGCCGCCCACCGCGGTCGAATAGGGGATCGCGACGTAGTCCTTGCCCTCGGCGTTCTGGCGCGCGACCCAGATCCAGTCGGCCACCGCCACGTCGGCCGCGTCGCCCTCGACCGCGATGCGCGTGGCCGGGTTGTCGGCATAGCCCTGCGCCTCGAGGATGAAGCCGTTGGCCTCGTCCAGCTTGTGGTTCTTGATCGTCTGGATCTCCCAGTTCAGCGTGCCGGCCGCAAGCGTGGCGGCCCGCAGGACCGGCAGGTCCTGCGCCTGCGCCGCGGCCGCGCCCGCCACCACCAGCGCGGCGGCCGTGATCGTCTTCAGGATGGTCATGTCTTGCTCCTCCCTTGCTGCGGGTCGGACCCGGCCCGGCCGGGCGCCGCCCCTACTTTTCGGTCCGGTTCGTCACATGCAGGTTGGCGTCGAGCTCGATCTCGAAGCGCCCGTCGGGGCAGGCGACGCCGTCGAGCCGGTAGCCGCCCTCGGGGATCGCCTCGATGGCCGAGGTGTCCAGCTTGCACTGCAACTCGGCCATCATCGCGGTGATCCGCGTCACCGCCTCCTGCGGGACGTCGTCGCCGGGCGTCGCCGCGGCGCGCTCGACCGCCTCGGCGGGGCCGTCCCAGGTCATCGAGGTGATGACGTAGTCGCCGTTCAGCTTGATGTCGTAGCGGCCGATCTCGCAGGTGGCGTCGTCGACCTCGTAGAGCTCGGCGCTCTCCTTTTCCACCCGCGCGGCTTCGCAGCCGATGCGCGCGATCGTTTCGCGCACGCGCGCGGCCTCCTCGTCGGGGGCTGCCTCCTGCGCGGCGGCTGCCAGCGGCGCGAGGGCCGCGGCTGCGATCAGGACGTAACGTTTCATCTGGGCCTCCTATCGGATCGCGATCAGCACGCGTTGGGTCTGGCCGGTCGAGCCGGGGATCTTCAGCTCGTAGCTGCCGGGCTTGATGGCGACGAACGATAGCCGCGCGGTGCCGGCGGCGTCGAACTCGAGGCTGTCGACCGCCATCGGGCGCACCTCGATGTCGTTGATGACGATCTCGTCCATCCAGATCGCCCGGAAGAAGTCGGGACCGGCGATGGCGAGCTCGGCGGTGCCGTCGGCGGTGATCTCGAGCTCGTAATAGGCGCCCGACTGCAGCTCGATCGGCCCCTCGGCGGGGTTCAGCGGCTTGCCCGAGGACAGCGTGACCGCGATCGGCTCGCCGCGGTTGCAGGACGCGAGCAGCCCGGCAAAGCCCAGCTCGTCGCAGAGCGGGGCAGCGGCGGCGGGCGCGGCGAACGCGACCAGCGCGGCGGTGAGCAGGTATCTCATCACTCCTCCCGGTTCGCTCATCGGTCGGGCGCGACCACGACGCCCCAGGGTTGCTGGCCGACCTGGACCGACTTGATCACCTTCTCGGCCGCGACGTCGATGATCGAGACGTCGTTCGAGTTGCCGTTCGTGGTGACGAGGTACTTCTGGTCGGGCGTGAAGGCGAGCTGCCAGACCCGCTGGCCGACGAGCAGGTAGTCGAGCACCTCCCACGTCTCGCCATCCACGACCGCGACCCGGTTCGACGGCCCGAGCGCGACGAACACGCGGCTGCCGTCGCGGGTGACGCGGATGCCGACCGGCTGCAGCAGCTCGGGCAGGACGCCGGGCACCTCGAAGCCGATCTTGTGCACGATCTCGCCCGTGGCCGGGTCGATCACGCTGACCGTGCCGCCGATCTCGGCGCTGACGAAGAGCAGGCTGCCGTCGTCGGTGAACTCGGCGAAGCGGGGGCGCTGGTCGACCAGCGTGTTCTGGGTGATCTCGTAGGTCTCGGTGTCGATGAAGTGCGCCATGTTGGTGGTCTCGGAGGTGTTGACCACGGTCTTGCCGTCGGGCGAGATGCCCATCCCCTCGGGTTCGACCCCCACCGGGATCTCGGCCACGATCTGGCGCGTCTCGACGTCGGTCACCGTGACGAGGTTGTCGTCCTCGTTGGCGATGTAGAGCGGGTTGCCGGAGGGATGCAGCGCGAAGAGCTCGGGGTCGGGGCCCGAGGGCAGGATGTGCGTCTCCTCGTAGGTCTCGGGGTCGAAGACGCGGACCATGTCGTCGTCCGAGGCACAGACGTAGAGCTCGCTGCCGTCGGGCGCGATGGCGATGCCGCGGGGGCGGTTACCGGCGGGAAATTCGGCGATGACCTCCCAGGTCTCGCTGTCGAGCACGGTGACGGTGTTGCCGCGTTCGTTCGAGACGAAGACCTTGTTGGCAAGCGCGGGCGCGGGGGCCAGCGCGAGACAGGCCGCAAGGGCCGCTTTCAGCATCAGTTCCCTCCCTGAAAGGCGGTGCAGGCCGATTCCGGCCGGTCGAGCCCCAGCGTGTCGAGTGGCGAGACCTGGTGCAAGAACCCCTCCTGCGGCGACACGCTGACGGTGATCCGGCCGTCGGAAAGCAGGATCGGCTGGCGAAGCTGGCCGTTCCAGTCGCGGAACGTGACCTTCTGGCCCTTGAAGGCGGCCAGTTCGAACGCGCCCGACAGTGCGTAGGCGCGGATTTCGGCCGGCTCGGCCGAGCCGGTGCGCGTCACCGCCTCGCCCACCACGCGCAGCGCCAGCCACGCCTGATAGTCCTCCTCGGTCATGCGGCGGTCCGCCAGCTCCTCGAAGCGGCGCTGGATCTGGGTCGCGCCCCACGCCTCGTGCCCCGGATGCCAGGTGACGGGCTCGAGGCCGGCCGAGCCCAGCACCGGCGCCGGCGACCAGGTCTGGAAGGGCAGGTAGGCCGCGAAGACGTCGCTTTCGTCGGCGGCGATCACCACGTCGTGATCGCGCGCGCCCTGGGTGAAGACCGGGATCTGCCGCTGCACCAGGACGTATCCGGTGTCGGTGCGGCGCGCGCCGCCGGTATCCTGGAACTCGCGGGTCTCGACGATGCGGGCGCCGAACTTCTTCGCCGAGGCCTCGAAGGCCGCGCCCAGCGCCTGGTCGGGCGGGTTCGAGCCGTGGATCAGGAACCAGTCGGGCCACTTCTTCCAGACCAGGAACTGCGCGACGGCATCGGTGCGCATCTGCCGGCTGGGGGCGATGTGCAGCACGTTGGCGCGGCACGCCTCGTCGCGCAGGTCGGTGTCGGGGGCGCGCGCGTTCAGGATCAGCACGTCGGGCGCCGCGTCGGCCATCGCCAGAAGCTCGTCGCGGTGCGCCAGCACCACGACGATGCGCTGGCCCTGGGCGACCAGTTCCTCGAAGGCCGCGAGGGCGCCGTCGGGCGCGACGGCGCGCGTGGTCAGCGAATAGTCCTGGCCCAGGAAGCGGCCGGTGGTCTGGTTGTCGCCGGTGGCCAGCTCGGCCCCCGCGAAGGCCAGATCGTCGGCCGGCAGGTCCAGCCGCGAGATCGGCAGGAGCGCGGGATAGTCGACCCGCAGCACCGCGGCCGGCACCTGCTGGGCCGCCGCAGCCGACGCCATCGTCGCCAGCAGCAGACCGGCGAGACATCGCATGAACATGTAACCTCCCAACGTCTTCTGCCGGACGCTCCGCCCGCACTCTACAGCGCGATTGACGGCCGGGGCGACGGCAATAGGTTAAAGGAATGATAAGAAGGGCGCTCCTGGTCCTGCTCGTCGCCGCGACGCCGGTCGTCGCGGCGGCGCTGGCTCCGCTGAAGCAGGGGGCCGATGTGGCGTTCCTGGGCATCCACTTCATCGATACCTCGACCGAGGGCGCCTATAACGGCGTCCGCGCGGACGAGACGGCGCGGACCGCGCTGCTCGAGGACGCGGTGCGCGAACGGTTCGCGGCCGAGGGGTTCCACCTGGTCGACCTGGCGCCGGTGGCCGAGGAGCTGGCGCGCACGACCAACCCCGCCGACTGCTACGGATGCGACCTCAGGATGGGTGCGCGGCTGGGGGCCGACTACGTGCTGGTGGGCGAGGTTCAGAAGGTCTCGAACCTGATCCTGTCGATGAACCTGGTGCTGCGCGACGTGGCGCGCGAGGTGCCGGTGCGGGCGCTGGCCGTCGACATCCGCTCGAACACCGACAAGTCGTGGCTGCGCGGCATCAACTACATCCTGAACAACCATTTCTTCAAAGGGGAGTGACGCCCGATGCGTGCCGCCGTTCTTGCCATGGCCCTTGCAGCCGCGGCGCCCGCCGGGGCGGGCGAGGCCTGGGACGACATCAGCGCCCTTCTGCCCGCAGCCGGCGCGGCAGAGCCGGCGGGCGCGCTGATCGCGCTCGACGCGCCCTACCGCACGTTCAGCGACCGGCGCACCGTGCTGGGCGCCGAGGTGCGCGCGCCCGAGGGCGAGGCGCTGGCCCGGGTGACGCTGGTCATCGACGAGAACCCGATGCCGGTCTCGGCCAGCTTCGCGCTGGCGCAGCCGGCACAGCGTTTCGCCTTCGAGGGCACGTTCCGGCTGGACCGGGCGACGCAGGTGCACGTGCTGGCCGAGACCGTGTCGGGCGCGGCCTTCGTGGCCGAGGCGTTCGTCAAGACCTCGGGCGAGGGGGCCTGCGCCGCCCCGCCGGGCACCGACCCCGAGGAGGCGCTGGCGACGCTGGGGCAGATGGAGGTCACGCTCGAGCCGGCGGCGGCGGGCATGTCGACGGCCGAGGCGGGCCGGGCCGCGATCGACATCAGCCATCCCAGCCATTCGGGCCTGCAGATGGACCAGGTCAGCCTGCTCTACATCCCCGCGCGCTATGTCGAGCGGGTGCAGGTCGACGCCGACGGCGCGCCCTGGCTCGACATGACCGGCAGCATCTCGCTGGCCGAGAACCCGCGCCTGACCGTCTCGGTGCCACCCGGCACCGGCCGCGTGGCGGTGACGCTGACCGACAGCGAGGGTACGGTGACGCGGGCCGTGGGGGCGCTGCCGGGCCTCTGAGCCTAGTCCGCGTCCCACGGCTCGACCCGTTCCAGGGGGTAGAACTCGAAGGACCAGCCGTCGGTGCCCTCGGGGTACCAGGTGACGTCGGTCCAGCCCATCTCGAGCGCGCGGCGGGCGGCGTTCCACGACATCCAGCACTCGGCCAGGCAGAAGAACAGCACCGGGTGGTCGCGGTCGCCCCCGGTCGCCGCCGAAAGCCCGGCGCGGAAGTAGTCCGCCGTCTCGGGGGGCAGCGCCTGGTAGCCCACGTTCGGCAGCCACACGGCGCCCGGGATCGTGTCGCGCGGGCGGTCGCGCCAGATCGTCCCCTCGGGCAGGTTGGCGGGCTTGGGCGGGCGCGGCAGCACGTCGACGAAGGCCGTCTCGCCGGCCTGCCAGAGCGCGTGCGCCGCCTCGGTGTCCACCACCTTCGCGCCCTGCAGCGTCGCCGGCACCGGCCCGCGATAGGGGTCGCCGCGATAGCCCTCGGGCTCGGGCACCCCCTGCGCGAGGGCGAGGGCGGGCACGAGGCAGAGGGCTAGCGTCAGGCGCATCATTCCACCGGCTTGAGCTCGGTCCCCATGTCGGTCAGCAGCGGCACGCCCGCGTCGCGCAGGATCGCGTCGATCTCGCCCTGGTTGCGGCGGATGAGCGAGTTCAGCTGGCGCTTCCACGCATCCTCGCCCTGCCGGACGCCCATGGTGATCCGGTAGAAGAGCTTGGGCGGCTGCGTCTCGTGGATCAGCGGCGTGACGGCAAGGCCGGGGTGCGCCTGCTTGACCAGCGGGCCGCCGATCGGGCCCCAGAGGATGGCGGCGTCGATCTCGCCCGCCTCGAGGTCGGCCAGCATGTCGTCGGCCGGCGAGACGTAGCGGCGATCGACGAAGAGCGGATAGGGCTTCGACGCCCGGATCAGGCCGTTGTGGGCCAGGTGCGTGGCCGGCGGGGTGCCGGCCACGACGCCGATGCGCTTGCCCTGCAGGCGCGGGTCGGTCAGCTGGGTCACCTGGGCCAGATCGCTGCCTTCGGGCGCGATCAGCACGTAGGCCGAGGTCATGTAGTGGTTGGTGTTCAGCACCATCTCGTCGCCCTGGGCGTAGCCGATGACCACGTCGCATTCCTTGGCGCCGAGGGTGTTGCGGATGAAGCCCGTGGACATCGGGTACCAGGTGTATTCGACCGGCCGGCCCAGCTTTTCGGCGAAGAGGTCGGCGATGCGGTTCTCGTAGCCGGTGCCATCCTCGCTCGAGGCGGGCAGGGCGGCCGGGTCGGCGCAGACCCGGAACGCGGTCTTCGACGTCAGGTCCGAAGTCTGCGCCCACGGCGGGCAGGGCCGCGGCGACCGCCAAGGCCGCCGCCGCGAGCGTTCGGCTAGATGCCCAGGCAGGCATTCTCGGTCTCGCGGATCACGTCGCTCTTGTCCTCGCGTTCCTTCGGCCGGCCGCGCGGCAGGGCGCCGGCGCCGCGGGCCTTCAGGTACACGTAGATGTCGTCAAGGTAGCACATGACGTTGGGGTTGTCGCCGAACGAGGGCATCACCGAGTTCTCGGCCGCGTTCACCCGCTGCCGCCCGTTCACCACCACGTCGACAAAGTCGTAGTAGTCCATGTCGACGGCCGAGTTCTTGAGCGCGGGCGCGTAGGACGACCCCTCGCCTTCGGGGCCGTGGCAGACGTGGCATTCGGAATGGTAGCGGCGGAACCCGGAATAGGTCGGCCAGCCGACGGTTCCGTCCTCGGCGATGTGGAAGGTCGGAACGCCGTCTTCGGTGAAATAGCGGCCGTCTTCCTCGTATGCGACGGCGATGTTCGGATCGTCGGGGGACACTGCCTGATCGTTCTGCGCGAGGGCAGGCGCGGCCGTGGCTGCCAGCGCGCCCAGCAGCGCAGCGGGCAGGATACCGTTGAACTTCATGGGTTGCTCCTGAGGGCCCGGTGAGCCGGCGAGGCGCGCGAGGGCGCCCCGCCGGCCGGAGTTGGCAAGACGGCTGGGGCCTAGTCGGGCAGGCCGAACACCGTCAGCTGACCGCCGAGGGCCGTGTAGTCGCTGAGCGCGGCATAGCCGCCCACCGCGCCGAGGCCGTCGGTCGGGTTGGTCAGGCCCGCGGCGAGGCCGATGCCGGCCCAGCCGCCGATCCCCGAGAGCACGCCGATGTACTGCTTGCCGTCATGCTCGTAGGTCATCACGTTGCCGATGATCCCCGAGGGGGTCTTGAAGCGGAACAGCTCGTCGCCCGTCTCGGCATCGATCGCCTTCAGGTAGCCTTCCAGCGTGCCGTAGAAGACGATGTCGCCCGCCGTGGCCAGCGCGCCCGACCACACCGAGAACTGCTCGGGCAGCGACCAGACGATCTCGCCCTTGGTGGCGTCCCAGGCGATGAAGTTGCCCATGCCGCCATGGCTGTCGGGCGCCGGGTACATCGACAGCGTCGCGCCCACATAGGGCTGGCCGGCGGTGTAGCTGACGCGGAACGGCTCGTAATCCATGCAGACGTGGTTCGTCGGGATGTAGAACAGGCCGGTCTTCGGCGAGAAGGCCGAGGGTTGCTGGTCCTTGGTGCCCAGCGCCGCGGGGCAGATGCCCTCGGAGTTGACGTCTTCGCCGTTCTGCTCGGTCGAGTAGTCGGCCACCACCTGCGGCCGGCCGTACTGGTCGCTTTCGGGGTCCATCACGACCTCGGTCGCCCAGTTGACGGCGGGGTCGTACTTCTCGGCCACCAGCAGCTCGCCCGTCTCGCGGTCGAGCGTGTAGGCGAAGCCGTTGCGGTCCGGGTGGACGAGCAGCTTGCGCATCTCGCCGTCGATCTCCTGATCGACGAGGATGTTCTCGTTGACGCCGTCGTAGTCCCACTCGTCATGCGGGGTCATCTGGTAGGCCCACTTCGCCATGCCGTCGTCGGGGTCACGGGCGAAGATCGTCATCGACCACTTGTTGTCGCCCGGGCGCTGCGCCGGGTTCCAGGTCGAGGGGTTGCCGGTGCCGTAGTAGATCAGGTCAAGCTCGGGGTCGTAGCTGTACCAGCCCCAGGTGGTGCCGCCGCCGATCTGCCACTGGTCGCCTTCCCAGCTGTCGAGCGACGAGTTCTCGCCGATCGGCTTGCCGAGCACGGTGGTGTTCTCGGGGTCGACGAGGATCTCGTCGTCGGGACCCGTCGAATAGGCCCGCCAGACCTGCTCGCCCGTCTCCATGTCGTAGGCGGTGACATGGCCGCGGACGCCGAACTCGCCGCCCGAGATGCTGACGATCACCTTGTCCTTGACCGGCAGCACGGTGGCGGTGGCGGTCTCGCCCTTGGAGGGGTCGCCGTTCTGCGCCTCCCACTTGACCTCGCCGGTCTTGGCGTCGAGCGCCACGACCTTGGTGTCGGCCTGCGACAGGAAGATCATGCCGTTGGCATAGGCCGTACCGCGGTTGACCGTGTCGCAGCACATCACCGGGATCACGCTCGGATCCTGCTTCGGCTCGTACTTCCAGACGATCTTGCCGTCCTGGCTCAGGTCGAGCGCATAGACGATGTTCGGGAACGGCGTGTGGACGTACATCATGTCGCCGATCACCAGGGGGCCACCCTCGTGGCCGCGCAGCACGCCGGTCGAGAACGTCCAGACGGGCACCAGGTCGCCCACGTTGTCGCGGTTGATCTGGTCGAGCTTGGAATACCGGGTGTTGGCGTAGTCCCCGGTCTGGATGACCCACTGCGCGGGGTCCTCCATCATCTGCTGCAGCTCTTCGTTGGCAAAGGCCGTGCCTGCGCCGCCCGCAAAGACGGCGGCGGTCATCAAAAGTATCTTTCTCACGTCAAACCTCCCGTGGGGTGGTGGCCATTATTGGCCGAAAGGAAGCGGGACGGAGGCCTGCGGCTTGTCGCCGTTCTCTGTTCCGTCCCGCTGCGACGCCCTCGCGTCCGCAAGGTATCGAAATGCGTTCCCTAGGTGCTCAGTCGCCCTCCCCTTCAAATTCATGGTAGATGTAGGCGATGACGTCGGCGCGGTCCTCTTCCTTGCGCAGGCCCGCGAACGTCATCTTGTTGCCGGGCACGTGTTCGCGCGGGTTCTCGAGGTACGCGTCCAGCTCGTCGGGCGTCCAGACGAGGCCGTTCGCACCCGCCTCCTGCATGGCGTCGGAATACTTGAAGTCCTCGACCGAGGCGGCCGGGCGTCCGACGACGCCGGTCAGGATCGGGCCCACCCTGTTCTTCGCGTCCTCGCCCACCATGTGGCAGGCCTGACACTTGCGGAACACCTTCTCGCCGGCGTCGGCGTCGCCGGTGATGTCCTCGGGGGCGACCATCGCCTCGCCGTCGCCGTGCTCGTCGGCCCATGCGACGCCGCCGGCCACCGCCGCCACCATCGCCAGACTTGTCAATTTTCTGATCACACTCTTTCTCCTCTTGGCTGGGTGTGTGGTGTCTCGAACAGTCTCAGTAGACGACGACCGACCGGATCAACTCGCCCGAGTGCATCAGGTCGAAGCCCTTGTTGATGTCGTCCAGGCTGAGGATGTGGGTGATCATCGGGTCGATGTCGATCTTGCCGTTCATGTACCAGTCGACGATCCGGGGCACGTCGGTGCGCCCGCGCGCGCCGCCGAAGGCGGTGCCGCGCCAGCTGCGGCCGGTGACCAGCTGGAACGGCCGGGTGCTGATCTCCTGGCCGGCGCCCGCGACGCCGATGATGATGCTCTCGCCCCAGCCCTTGTGGCTGCACTCGAGCGCCTGGCGCATGGTGTCGGTCCGTCCGATGCATTCGAAGCTGTAATCCGCGCCGCCCTTCGTCAGATCCACGATATAGGGCACCAGGTCGCCCTCGACCTCCTTCGGGTTCACGAAGTGGGTCATGCCGAAGCGTTCGGCCATCTCCTTCTTGTCGGGGTTGATGTCGACGCCCACGATCATGTTCGCGCCCACGAGTCGCAGCCCCTGGATCACGTTGAGGCCGATGCCGCCGAGGCCGAAGACCACGCAGTTCGATCCGGGCTCGACCTTGGCGGTGTTGATCACCGCGCCGACGCCGGTGGTCACGCCGCAGCCGATGTAGCAGATCTTGTCGAACGGCGCGTCGGGGTTGACCTTGGCCACCGCGATCTCGGGCATCACCGTGTGGTTCGAGAAGGTCGAGCAGCCCATGTAGTGATGCAGCATGTCGCCATCGAGCGTCGAGAATCGGCTGGTGCCGTCGGGCATCAGGCCCTGGCCCTGCGTCGTGCGGATCGCCTGGCAGAGGTTCGTCTTGGGATTGAGGCAGTATTCGCACTCGCGACACTCGGGCGTGTAGAGCGGAATCACGTGGTCGCCGGGCTTCACGCTCTTCACGCCCTCGCCGACCTCGAGCACCACGCCCGCGCCCTCATGGCCCAGGATCGACGGAAAGATCCCCTCGGGGTCGTCGCCCGAGCGGGTGAACTCGTCGGTGTGGCAGATCCCGGTGGCCTTGATCTCGACCAGAACCTCGCCGGCCTTCGGCCCCTCGAGGTTCACGTCCATGATCTCCAGCGGCTTGCCCGCCTCGACAGCAACTGCCGCGCGCGTTCTCATTGTGATCTCTCCCTCCGGGCGTCTTCCCTTGCGCCTCCGGCGCTTACGCTAGGTAGCAGTCTTCCCATTTGCAACCGTTTGCCACAGTCTGAGCGAGACGGCGCTTCACAGGGAGAAGAGGCGTGAGAAACATCTTCATCCTCGTTGCAGGCATCTGTCTAGCCTGCACTTCTTCGGCATTTGCCGCCATGTCCGACGATCCCGACTGGCCCTGCGTTCAACGCAAGGTCGAACATCTGTCGGTGGGCGTCATGTGGCCGCACCCCATCCCCGAGTCGGGCGAACCGCTGCCACCCGAGGTGGACGAGGTGGCCGCCGCACTCGCGCTGCGCCGCGTGTCGCTCGACGAGGCCGAGGGCATGGTCGACGCGCTTGCCGCCGAGCGGCCCCAGATGGGGCTCGACGCCTACGGCCGGCTCTTCCAGGCCACGTTCGAGCGCATCGACAAGCAGCGCGCCCGCGTCGTGCAGGGCATCGGGCGCTACGCCCGCAACCAGGCGCGCCTTGCCGCCGAGCTCGAGGATCTGCGCGCCGAGATGGCGAGGCTCGAGGCCGCGGACGAGCCCGACTTCGACCGCATGGACGAGGTCGAGGCCGAGATGGACTGGCGCGAGCGCATCTTCGACGACCGCAACCGCTCGCTCACCTATGTCTGCGAGACGCCGGTGCTGCTGGAAAAGCGCGCCTACGCCATCGCGCAGATGCTGCTGCGCAAGGCCGAGTAGGTCACTCCCACTCGAGCTCGGTGTAGGCGGTGGTGGCGTTGCGGGCATTGAACGCGTCGAAGAGCGCCCAGTGGCCGGCCTCCGATGCCGCTGCCCGCTCGGCCGTCTCGCCGATGGTCAGGCCGGCCTCGATCGCGGCGGACACGTCCTGCGCCAGAACGTCGAGATAGCGCCGCTGCGGCGCCAGGCCCTCGGGCCAGTCCAGCGTCGCCGGCCCGTGGCCCGGCACCACCCGCGCCAGGTCGCGCGCCGCCAGCGCGTCCATCGCCGCCTGCCACCCCCTGAGCGAGCCGTCGAGCGCCGGGACATGGGTGGCAAAGACCAGATCGCCCGCGAAAAATGTCCCGGTCGCCGGGTCGAATACCGTCACGTCGGTCTCGGTGTGCGCGACGGGCCAGCTCTCGACCACCAGCGCGCGCCCCCCGAGGTCGAGCGTGACCTCTCCATCGACGGCGCGGTCGACGCGCGGGATCTCGCTGCCGGCGAAGCCGGGCCCGACGAGGCGGGTCATCGCGGTGACGTAGCTGTCGCGCCGCGCCGCCAGCGCGCGCTGCAGCCGGGCGTGGCCGACCACCTCGGCGCCCGCGTCGGCCAGCGCGGTGGCGCCGAAGACATGGTCGGGGTGCATGTGCGTCAGGATCAGGTAGCGGATCGGCAGGTCGGTCCGCGCCCGTACCGCCTGCACCACCGCCTCGCCCTCGGCGCGCGCGCCGCCCGTGTCGATCACCGCCACCGCCGCGTCGCCTATGATAAAGCCGACATTGGCGATGTCCCCGCCGTTTCCGGCCGTCGCCTCGGCGACGATGCCCTGATGCACGAAGACGCCGGGCGCCACCTCGGCAAAGTCCATCTGCGGGGGCGGGGCGGGGCCGCAGCGCACCTCCTCGACGCGGTAGTCCTGGCGCCAGGCGGCCAGGCGCGGCGCGGCCGCCGCCTCGGCCGCCGCGCAGGATTCGGCGCCGACCGGGACGACGTGCGGCACGCACGGCCCCTCGGCGCCGCCGAGACAGAGGCTGAGCAGGATTTCGATCATGCCGCCCCCGACTTCGTGATTGCGAACCGGTTCAGCCTGACCCATTTCCATGCTAACGCAAGGTCAGGATGCCGAGGGAGACCGCCATGCCCAGATGCGTGCCCGTCGTGTTCGCCGCCCTTCTGCTGGCCGGCGCCGCTGCGGCCGGAGAGGCCGGCAACCCGCTGACCCAAAGCGCCACCTGGTCCGAGATCGCCGGCGACGTGCTGGGCGACGTGACGCCGCAGGACGCCGCGGGCATCATCGATCTCGACGCGCCCTACCGGGCCGCCGACGCGGCGACCGTTCCCGTCACCCTGACCCAGCCGCAGGGCGCCGCGCCGGTGCGCCGCGCCACCGTGGTCGTCGACGAGAACCCCGCGCCGGTGGTGGCCGAGATCGACTTCGGCGCGGGCATGGCGCCGCTCGACTTCGAGATGCGGGTGCGCGTCGACCAGTATTCCAACATCCGCGCCATCGCCGAGACGGCGGACGGCAGCTACATGACCGGCCGCTTCGTCAAGGCATCGGGCGGCTGCTCGGCGCCGGCCTCGCGCGCGCCTGACGAGGCGCTGGCGGGCATGGGCGAGATGCGCCTGCGCCAGTTCGACGCGGCGCCGGACGGCCGCAGCGAGGCGCAGATCATGATCCGTCACCCGAACTTCTCGGGGCTGCAGCGCGACCAGGTCACGCATCTCTTCGTGCCCGCGCACTTCATCGACCGGCTCGAGGTGCGCCAGGGCGACGAGCTGCTGTTCGAGCTGACGGGCGGCATCTCGATCTCGGAAAACCCGGTGTTCCGCTTCCGCTACACCGACAACGGCGCGCCGGCCTTCCACGTCACCGCCCACGACACCGAGGGCAACACGTTCAGCCAGACCCTGCCCAAGGGCCCGGCGACCTGAGCGCCTAGAAGCAGAGGATCTCGGCCTCGGCCTGCGCCCGGCGCAACTCGGCGATCGAATCGCGTGCCGGCGCCGTGCCGCGGAAGATCGACATCCGCTCGCCGGTGCCCTGCTGCAGCGACAGGAAGGTCTCGGCGGTCTCGTACTTCTCGTAGGGCAGGATCGAGGCGATCACGTCGATCGAGCAGGAGCATTGTTCCAGCGCCTGCCGCGTGCGGCCGTTCACCGCCATGCAGCCGAAGACGTAGTCGGCCCGCGCCACGGTCGGGTAGTCGTTCAGCCGCTCGGCCATGTCCTGTGCGCCCGCGGTGCCGGCCGCCAGGGTCATCGCCAGCGCCAGCCGCCTCATCGCGTGACCTCGCTCAGCTCGATCCGGGCGCCCAGGGCGGGATCGTCCGGCGTTTCGGCCCGCATCGCGAGGTACCAGCCGGGCACCTCCTCGGACATGACCACCGTGATCTCGAGGTCGGCGAACGGGCCCAGCTCGGACCGGTGCGGGTCGCCCTCGAACGGCGCCAGGCGGACCTCGGTCGCGGCGATCTCGTGCCCGTTCCAGGTGACGGCGACGGGGCTCGCGTCACCTTCGCCGAACACCGCGTCCTTGATGCGGTTGCGGATGTAGAAGGGGCTGCCGCCGGTCGCCTCGGCGACGCGCCGCGTCGTCGTCTCGAGGAAGAACATCGCCATCGGGTTGCCGGTCGTGGCGTCGAACTCGGCCAGCACCTGCGGCGGGCTTTCCCCCTCGGCCCGTTCCAGGGTGACGCGGCCCCCCTCGCGCAGCGCCAGGCCGAACGTGGCGTCGCCCGCCTTGCCCGCAACGGCCGGGGCGACGGCGGCGTATTCCAGCCGGTCGCCGGCGTCGAGGCCGGCCAGCGTGCCGGTGCGGAACAGCAGGTCATAGGCGCTTTCGGCGGACGCCGCGCCGGCAAGGGCGGCGAGCGCCACCGAGACGATCAGTGCCTTCATCCTCCCCTCCCTCGGTTCGGCTCCACTCTCGCCGGCCGCGCGGGGCTTGTCCACCGGCCGCTCAGGCGTCGTGCCCAGGTCGCCGGGGGCCACAGCTCCAGCGGGTCACGCGCCAGCCGGGATGCGCGCCGATCCAGCGGGCCATCTGCGGCTGGGCGTCGAAGATGCAGCTGGCCCACGATCCCTCCACGAACAGCATCGTCTGGCGCTCGCAGGTCGTGGGCGCCGTGCTGAGGCAGACGACGAAGACGAGCTCGATCATGGCGGGACCTCCTCGGGCGGTGGCGGGGCGCCGCGGCGGGACCGGGGTCTGCTCCGTCCGGCTTCGAGGCTAGGCCGCGCGGTCTCTGCGTCGTCTCACAAATTCGTGCGGCAGCGCTCGTGCCCGCCGCCTCGCCGCCGCCAGCCAAGGCGGGCGCAAGGGCACGCCGTGCCTGCGACGCGGTCCCCGGCGTCGCCGGTGATGACGAGGCGGCCGCGGGCACTAGCGCCGGCCGCCCATCGGTTGCCCCGCGGGCCGCACGGGCTGGCGCTCGGTCCCGTCGTCACTCGGAACGCAGCGCCGCCGACCCGGCGCCAGCGGCTGCGCCGGGCCCACCGGCGGCCCCAGCCGTCGCGCAGACCCGCGCGGTAAAGGCCGAAGCAGAGGAGGGACGATCCGTCGCCGGCCGGTGGATCAACGCGCGGCTGAGGCCCCGCCCACGGGCAAAGCCTTCCGCGAGGCGGACCGGCAGGGTCGGGTCCACGCCGCCCGCGGCGGCGGCCGCGAACGGTCATCGGCTGCCCTGCCCAAGGCCGCGTCGGCGCGCGGACCGGCTCCAGGTATCCAGCGAAGCGGGAAGGATTCAGCGCTCGGCTGAGGTCCCGCCCACGGGCATGGCCTCGTCCATGAGGCGGACCGGCAGGGTCGGGTCCACGCCGCCCTGCCGCTTCAGGAGATTCGGCGGCGGCGTCACCCGCGGCGGGTGGTCGCGAATGGCTCTCGACTGTCCTGCTCGATGGCCGTGTCGGCGCGCGGACCGGCTCCAGGTATCCAGCGAAGCAGGAAGAAGTTGTTGCCCCGTCGGCGGGGCAGCGGCGGGCTGCGCTCTCGCCCACGGGCAGGGCCTTGCCCATGAGGCGGATCGGCAGCGTGGGGTTCGCGTACCCCTGGTCGGAACGATCGGGCGCCCTCGACCGGCGGTTGCGCGGGGTGCGGCGGCTGAGCCGGCCGGCTCCGGGCTCTCGGCCGGGCAGGGCGGGTGCGACCCGCCCGCCCGGCCGGCGGATCAGCGGTCGGCTGCGGCCCCGCCCATGGGACGGACGGGCAGGGTGACCTCCACGTCGCCCTGGCGCTCGAAATGCAGGGTCAGCTCGACCGCGTCGCCTTCGGCGAGCGGCTGCGCGAGGCCCATCATCATCACGTGGTGGCCGCCGGGTTCCAGCGTCAGGGTGCCGCCCGCGGGCAGGGCGAACCCCTCCTCGACATGGCGCATCCGCATCACGCCGGCGTCGTCCTCGTCGTGGGTGTGAAGTTCGGACCGCGCGGCCGCCGGGGTGTCGGCGCCGACGAGGCGGTCGTCCTCGCCCGTTGCGTTCGTGAGGGTGAGGAAGGCGGCGGCGGTCGGCGCGCCGCCGACGCTGGCGCGCACGTAGCCGTCCTTGACGGTGATCCCGTCGGCGAGGGCGGGGCCCGCGATGGCGAGCCCGAGGGCGACGGCGAAGCTGCGGATGGCTGGCATGAAGGCTCTCCGGTGGCTGGGCGGTCGCCACGGGCTGCCCGAAGGCGCGGGCCCGCGCGACCTCTCGCCCGCCTGCCTAGGGCCAAGCGGTTCCGGAGGCCCTGCGGCGCAAGGTCGCCCCGCCCGGTGCGCGGGGCGGCGCGATCAGGCGGTGGCCTGGGCCTTGACGATGTCGCGCTTGATCTTCAGCGCGGCGTCCGACAGCTCGGCGTCGCGCGCCTTGAGCAGGAACGTGTCCAGCCCGCCGCGCGAATCGACCGTGCGCAGCGCCGACGACGACACCCGCAGCCGGAAGGTCCGGCCCAGCGTCTCGGACATCAGGCTGACGTCGTTCAGGTTCGGCAGGAAGCGGCGCCTCGTCCGGTTGTTGGCGTGGCTGACATTGTTGCCGACCATCGGGCCCTTGCCCGTAAGTTCGCAGCGGCGCGACATGGGTTCGTCCTCGTCTTGTTCGCGGGGCCGGCCCGGCTGGCGACCCTTTGCGTGCAGTCAACGCAAACGGGCACCGCGCACGGTGCCCCGAATTCGTCCGCGGCTCTTAAGGCGTCGTCCCCCGGCCGTCAAGCGCCGAGTGCAGCGCCGACAGCACCTCGTCGGCCGCGGCGCCCGGCGCGCGCTCGCCCCGCGCGACCGCCTCGCCCAGCCGCTCCATCGCCTCCTGCAGGCCGCCCTCGCGGGTGGCCAGCGCCATCAGGCCGCGGCGCACCTCGTCCTCGAACCAGGCGCGCGCCTGGCCCGCGCGCCGCGCGTCCCAGAGGCCGTGCTCGCGCCGCCAGCGCGCCAGCTCGCCCATCGCCTCCCACGCCGCGGCCAGCCCCGTCTGCTCGAGCGCCGAGACGCAGAGCGCTCTGGGAAAGCCCGGCGCGTCGCCCTCGGGCCGGCGCATCAGGCGCAGCGCGCCGGCATAGTCGGCCCGCGTCCGCTCGGCCGCGGCGCGCATCTCGCCGTCGGCCTTGTTCACCAGGATCAGGTCGGCGATCTCCATGATCCCGCGCTTGACGCCCTGCAGCTCGTCGCCGCCCCCCGGCGCCAGCAGCAGCACGAAGAGGTCCGACATCCCCGCGACCAGCGTCTCGGACTGGCCCACGCCCACCGTCTCGATCAGCACCGCGTCGAAGCCCGCGGCCTCGCACACGGCCACCGCCTCGCGGGTGCGGCGCGCGACGCCGCCCAGCTCGGTGCGGGCGGGGCTGGGGCGGATGAAGGCGGCCGGGTCGCGCGCCAGCCGCTCCATCCGGGTCTTGTCGCCCAGGATCGAGCCGCCGGTGCGCGCCGACGACGGGTCGACCGCCAGCACCGCCACGCGCTTGCCCTGCGCCGTCAGCATGGTGCCGAACGCCTCGATGAAGGTCGACTTGCCGACGCCAGGCGTGCCCGAGAGGCCGATCCGGAGCGCCTGCCGGTCGGCGCCCGCCAGCCGCTCCATCAGCGCGTCGGCGGCCTCGCGATGGTCGGCGCGGGCGCTCTCGACCAGAGTGATCGCGCGGGCCAGCGCCCGCCGGTCGCCCCGCGTCACCCCCTCCGCCAGCTTCTCCACGTCGGTCATCGCCGCACCCGTTGCCGCCCGCAGCCCTCTTGCCGGGCCGCACTCCGCCTGTCTACCCGCCGCCGCGGGCCGAACGCCCCGCCCGCCCACCCGCGTCCGGCCCGCGGCGGCTGCTCTTCAAAGGCAACGTCGGTCGCGGGCACCCGGCTTGCCGCCATGCCGGCCCCGACCGGCGGCGACACGTGCGCGGCGCGCGGCGGCTCTGCGTGCGAGGGTAGCTTCCGGGCCGCCATGTCCCGGGCGGCGGGTGGAAACCGCCTCCGCTTCGGCGGATAAGGCGGCGATGACCGAGCGGCTGCCCATCGACGACGCCCTGCCCGAGCTGATGGCCGCGCTCGGCCGGCACCGGCGGGCGGTGCTGCAGGCGCCGCCCGGGGCGGGCAAGACCACGCGGGTGCCGCTGGCCCTGCTCCAGGCCGGCCTCGCGCGGGGCCGCATCGTCATGCTCGAGCCGCGCCGCCTGGCCGCCCGCGCCGCCGCCCACCGCATGGCCGAGACGCTGGGCGAGGCGCCGGGCGCCACCGTGGGCTACCGGATGCGCGGCGAGACCCGCGTCGCGCCCGAAACCCGCATCGAGGTGGTGACCGAAGGCATCCTGACCCGGATGATCCAGTCCGACCCGGCGCTCGACGGCATCGGCGCGGTGATCTTCGACGAATTCCACGAACGCTCGCTCAACGCCGATCTCGGCCTCGCGCTGGCGCTGGGAGGCGCGTGGCGCGCTCCGCGACGACCTGATCCTGCTGGTCATGTCGGCGACGCTCGACGCCGCCCCCGTCGCCGCGCTGATGGACGATGCGCCCGTGGTCTCGTCCGAAGGGCAGGCGTTTCCGGTCGAGACCATCCACCTCGACCGGCCGCTGCCGGCGCGGACCCGGCTCGAGGACGCGATGGCCGACCTCATCGCCCGCGCCGTGGCCGAGACCGGGGGCGGCGTGCTGGCCTTCCTGCCGGGCGAGGGCGAGATCCGTCGCACCGCCGCCCGGCTCGACCTGCCGGGGTGCGAGATCCGCCCGCTCTACGGCGCGCTGGACCTCAAGGCGCAGCGCGCGGCGCTGGCCCCCTCGCGCGTCCGCAAGGTGGTGCTGGCCACCGCCATCGCCGAGACCTCGCTGACGATCCCCGACATCCGCGTGGTGGTCGATGGCGGCCGCGCCCGCCGCGCCCGGTTCGACCCGTCGTCGGGCATGTCGCGCCTGGTGACCGAACGCGTCACCCGCGCCGAGGCCGAGCAGCGCCGCGGCCGCGCCGGCCGGGTGGCGCCGGGCACCTGCTACCGCCTCTGGACCCGCGGCGAGGAGGGGGCGCTGGCCGCCCAGCCGCCGGCCGAGATCGAGGCCGCCGACCTCGCCCCGCTGGCGCTGGAACTGGCGCTCTGGGGCGACCGCGACGGGAGCGGCCTCGCATTCCTGACGCCGCCGCCCGCCGGCGCGCTGGCCGAGGCGCAGGCGCTGCTGACGGCGCTCGGCGCGCTGGGGCCGGACGGGGCGATCACCGACCATGGCCGCGCGCTGGCCGGCCTGCCGCTGCATCCGCGCCTGGGCCACATGCTGGCGGTGGCGGGGGCGGACGCCGCGCCCCTCGCGGCCCTGCTGTCCGAGCGCGACCCGCTGCGCGGCGCGCCCGCCGACCTGACGCTGCGCCTCGACGCGCTGGCCGGCCGCCCCGGCGCCCCCGCCGCCGATCCGCGCGCGCTCGACCGGCTGCGCACCGAGGCCGCGCGCCTCGCCCGCGCCGCCCGCCGGCTGGGCAAGGGCGCGGCCGAGGCGTCGGCGGCCCGCATGGCCGCGCTCGCCTATCCCGACCGGATCGGCCTGCGCCGCCCCGGCGAGGCGCCGCGCTATGTGCTGTCGGGCGGCAAGGGCGCGGCGCTCGACCCGGCCGACCCGCTGGCCGGCGCGCGCCTGCTGGTCGTCACCGACACCGACGGCGACCCGCGCGAGGCGCGCATCCGGCAGGCGGTGCCGATCGCCGAGTCCGACCTGCGCGACCTCTTCGCCGACCGCATCGACGAGGTGGCGCTCTGCACCTGGTCGCGCCGCGAGCGCCGGGTGACGGCCCGCCTGCAGGAGCGGCTGGGCGCGCTGGCGCTGACCGACCGGCCGTGGCGCGACGCCCCGCCCGAGGCGCTGGCCGCCGCGATGCTGGACGGCGTGCGCGAGATGGGCCTGGTCTGGACCGACGCCGCCCGCCGCCTGCGCGCCCGGGTCGAGCTGGCCCGCGCCGGCGGGGCCGACCTGCCCGACATGTCCGACGACGCGCTGATGGCGGGGCTCGAGGACTGGCTCGCCCCCCACCTCGCCGGCATCCGCACCGAGGCGGCGTGGCGCGGCTTCGACATCGCCCCGGCGCTGGCGGCGATGCTCGACTGGCCCCAGGGCCAGACGCTCGACCGCCTGGCGCCGCCGCATTTCGTCACCCCGCTGGGCCGCCGCGTGCCGATCGACTACGACCGCGACCCGCCCGAGATCGCCTTGCGCCTGCAGGAGATGTTCGGCGTCACCGACCACCCGATGGTCGCCGGCCGGCCGCTGCTGGTCACGCTGCTCTCGCCCGCCGGCCGCCCGGTGCAGAGCACCGCCGACCTGCCGGGCTTCTGGGCCTCGAGCTATGCCGACGTGCGCCGCGACATGCGGGGGCGCTACCCGAAACACCCCTGGCCCGAGGATCCCGCCGCCGCCGACCCCACGCTGCGGGCCAAACGCCGCGGCTAGGGCATCCGGTTCGGCCGAGCCGGCGACGTGACGGCCTCTCGATGCCCGAGACAAATTGCCAAGCGATGCGTCATGCGAAGCCTGTCAAACCCGTCGCGGCGGTAGCTTCCCGAATGGCTCGTGCCCGCGTCGAGGCGACGCTTCCCACGTCACTTCCCATCCGGAGACAAGGACATCCGCCGTGGCCCGCGCCCGAGCCGCGGTGAAGACGGTCAGGGCGTCGACCTGAGCCACAACCTCGGCTCGCCCACGGGCCCGGCGGCCGATCCGCCGGCCGAATAACGACCGGGCCCTCCACCGACGGCCGGGCGCCGCCAGGCCCCCGGGCCTCAGCCGGTGCGGCAGTGCACCTCGGCCGCGGCGCCGAACCGCACGTAGCGCTGCCAGAACCGCTCGTTGTTGCGGCTGTCCGACTGGCGCACCTCCTGCGAGCGGTGCGGGTCGCTGAAGAAGCTCGCCGCAAGCCGCTGGTCGCTGCGGCCGAGCGTCGCGTCGGCCACCTTCTGGATGCAGCCGCAAAGCGCGCGGCTGGCGGCCCGGCGGTCGGACTTCAGACAGGCGTTCTCGATGGTTCCGGCGCCGGCGGCGCCGGCGAGCAACACCAGGATGGTGCCTGCGATGGCGGTGCGTTTCATTGCTGGTCCTTCTCGACTGCCCCTCTGGCGCGTCTTGGCGGCGCGCCTTGCGGATGATGCTACGCGGCACCTGCCCACGCGGCAATCCCGGCGGCCGCGGGCTGCGAACTCCGTGCCCCGCCCCCGGCTCAGCCGATCCGCCGCGCCACGCTTTCCTCGGCAAGGCGGGCGGGGCTGACGCCCTTGGCCTCGGCCTCGGCCAGGATCGCCTCCAGCGTTTCGGCCAGCGCGTCGAGGCGGGCGCGCACCCAGGGCTCGCGATCCTCGATGCGCAGGATCTCGGCGGCCACGTTGATGATCCCGCCGCCATTGGCCACGAAGTCGGGCACATAGAGGATGCCGCGGGCGTGCAGCCGGTCCGCGTCCGCGGGCTCGGCCAGCTGGTTGTTGGCGCCCCCCGCCACCACCGCCACCCGCAGCTCGGGAATGGTGCCGGCGTTCAACGTCGCGCCGATCGCGCAGGGGGCGAAGATCTCGGCCCGGGCGCGGTGGATCTCGTCGGGCGCCACCGCCTGCGCGCCCCACTCTGCCTCGGCCTGCGCCACCCGCGCCGCGTCGGTGTCGGCCACCACCAGCGCCGCGTGCTCCTCGTGCAGCCGGTGGGCGAGGTGCCAGCCCACGTGCCCCAGCCCCTGCAGCGCCACCGTGCAGCCCGCCAGCCGGTCCGAGCCCAGCCGGTGCCGCGCCGCGATCCGCATCGCCCGGAAGATGCCGCGCGCGGTGACGGGCGAGGGGTCGCCGCTGGCATAGGGTCCGCCGTCCAGCCCCGCCACATAGGACGTCTCGCGCGCGATCACGGCCATGTCGGCGGGGCTCATGCCCATGTCCTCGGCGGTCCAGTAGCGCCCGCCCAGCCGCTCCACCGCCCGGCCCAGCGCCGCCAGCAGCTCGGGGGTCTTGTCGCGCGCGGGGTCGCCCAGGATCACCGCCTTGCCGCCGCCCAGCGGCAGGTCGGCGGCGGCGTTCTTGAAGGTCATCCCGCGGCTGAGGCGCAGCACGTCCTCGACCGCCTCGGCCTCGCTGCCGTAGACGCGCATCCTGAGCCCGCCCGCGGCCGGCCCGCGCGCGGTCGAGTGGATGGCGATGAAGGCGGTCAGCCCGGCCTCGGGGTCGTGCGCGCGCACCACCTCCTCGTGGTCGGGGGCCTCGACCGGTGTCAGTTCCAGTGTCATCGCCCGCGCCCCCCGTCTGCCTCGCCCCTGCCGTCCACCGCCGCGGGACGCGCCCCGCCTGTCGGTGACCTTGCGAAACCATGCCGCGCAACCGCCGGTACGGCAACGATGCGACGCAACTATCCCCCGGCGCGTAACAGAATATTGCCGATTTGCAGGCTACCCCGTCGGGCGCGAACGGGTGGAGACCTGCATCGATGACACTCTTGAGCGGCAGACGACTGGGGCTGGCGATTCTCGCCGCGGCCGTGCTCGCGCTCGCGCTGGGCGGGGTCCTGGTGCGCGAGGCCACCGACCGGTCGATCGCGGCCTCGGGCGAGCGCATCGCGCTGGCCTGGGCCAGCTTCGTCCAGCAGCACGTCGCGCGCCTGGGCGAGATCGTCGAGGGCCGCGAGCCGATGGAGCACGAACTGCTGCAGCTGTCCGAGCTGCGCAGCCTGGGCGACGTGTTCCGCTTCCGCCTCTACTCGCTCGATGGCCTGGTGGTGCTCGACTCCGACGACCTCTCCGGCGACGACCTGCTGCCCGATGTCGACCATCAGACCAGGCACGAATCCTACGCCGCCATCGTCGGCCGCACCGCCGAGCCGATCGTCGTCCTCGAAAGCGGCGAGGGCCAGCCCGGGCGCCCGTCGATCTACGCCGAGGCCTACGTGCCCACCTACGCCTGGGGCCGGCTGGTCGGGGTCTCCGAAGTCTACGTGGACGTCTCGGCCGCAGCCTCCGAAATCACCACGCGCTACGTGCGCTTCGGGCTGATCTTCGGCGCGATCCTGCTGCTGTCGCTGGCGGTGCCGGGCGTGCTGGTGGCGCTGATGTACCGGCACCTCCGCCGGCAGAACGTCTCGCTGCAGATCGCCCGCGACGAGGCGCTGGCGGCCGAGCGCCTCAAGAGCCAGTTCCTCGCCAACATGAGCCACGAGATCCGCACGCCGATGAACGGCATCATCGGCATGACCGAGCTGCTCGCGGACACCGCGCTCGACGAGCAGCAGCGCGACTACGCCGAGATCGTCGGCCGTCCTCGGCGACTCGCTGCTGACCATCATCAACGACGTGCTCGACTTCTCCAGGATCGAGGCGCGGGCAAGCGTGCGAGCTCGAGCAGCGCCCCTTCCGCTTGCGCGCGCCTCGTCGAGCGACCGGCGCCGATGCTCGCGCCGGCCGGCGCCGACAAGGGGCTCGAGCTGATGGTGCGCCTCGACCCCGAGCTGCCGCGCTACGCTGACCGGCGACGCCGACCGCCTGCGCCAGATCGCTCACCAACCTGCTCGGCAACGCGATCAAGTTCACCGACGGCGGGGAGGTGCGTGCTCGTCGATGCTCGGCGCGCTGACGGCGGCCGACGCGCCGCGCTGCGCTTCGAGGTGCGCGACACCGGCATCGGCATCCGCCCCGCAGCAGCGCGAGGCGATCTTCGACACCTTCGCGCAGGTCGACGGCTCGACCACGCGGCGAGTACGGCGGCACCGGCCTCGGCCTCGCCATCTCCGCTCGGCTGGTCGAGCTGATGGGGGGCGAGATCGGCCGCGAGCTCCGAGCCGGCCGCGGCGCATGCTTCTGGTTCGCGGTCGCGCTCGGGTCGTCGCGCCGAGACGCCGGCCGAAACGGCGGCCGAACCCGCGCCCGGCGCGCTGCAGGGCCTGCGCGTGCTGGTGGTCGACGACAACGCCACCAACCGCGTCATCGTGCAGGAGGTGCTGGCCTCGTGGGGGATGGACGCCATTCCCGCCGTCTCGGGCGAGGATGCGCTGCAGGCGCTCAGGGCCACCGGCCGGTCGCGGCGCCGCTTCGACCTGGTGCTGCTCGACCACCAGATGCCGCGGATGGACGGGCTCGAGGTGCTGCGCCGCCTGCGCGCCGACCCCGAGCTCCGCGACACGCCGGTGATCCTTCTGTCGTCGCTCGAGTTCAACGGCGTCGCGGCCCGGTCCGCCGACGCCGCGCCCGACGCGGTGATGACCAAGCCCGTCTTCCGCTCGGCCCTCTTCGACCGCATCGCCGACACGATCGCGCGCCGCACCGCGCCGAGCCACGCGCGGGCGCTGGCCGCGAAGGCGCGCACCGCCGGGCCCGGCGCGCAAGGTTCGGCCGGCAAGGCTGTGGTCGCGGCGCGAAACTCGGACGCCGATCTGCCGTCGGTGCTGGTGGTCGAGGACAACCGCGCCAACCAGATCGTGGTGCAGAGCCTTCTGGGCAAGCTGGGCTACAGCCACCGGACCGCCTCGAACGGTCTCGAGGCGGTGGAACTCTACCGCAGCGTCAGGTTCGAGGTGGTGATCATGGACGTCTCGATGCCCGGCATGAACGGCCTCGACGCCACCCGCGCGATCCGCGGCATCGAGGCCGAGGAGGGGCGCCCCCCCGCCCGCATCGTCGGCCTCACCGCCCACGCGATGGAGGGCGACCGGCAGAAATGCGTCGACGCCGGGATGGACGGCTACCTGACCAAGCCGATCACCCAGGCGCGGCTGGCCGAGGCGCTGGACCAGCCCCAGGGCGCGGTGGCCATCGCCAGCTGAACGGGCCCGACGCCGCGCCCGCCTCAGCCGGCGCCGTCGACGGCCACCGACACGATCCCGCTCGAGGCCGCCGCCACCAGCAGGAAGAACACCGACAGCGTGGCCGCGGTGGCCTGCGGCCCGGCCTTCTGGAACTTCTCGGCGATGTCGGCGATCTTCACCGCATCCGTCACCCCCAGCTCGACCTCGGCGCCCTGCCGCATCTCCTTGATCTTCGTCTCGCGCAGCGCCAGCACCGCGAACAGCGCGAAGCTGGCCACCGACAGCCCCGCGGACACGTAGAACAGCAACGTCTGCACCGTCGGCATCCGTCCCTCCCTTCCTCGCCCGGCCCCTCGCGCGCCGGCAGACTTTTCGGTCACTTGGCCGGGACGAGGGGTGGCTGCTAGGCTCGGCTCCACTGGGACAGAGTCAACAGGATTTGCAGGCATGACATTCTTTCCGACCCTGCGGCCCGGCGCCGTCCGCGTCGCCCTTGCCGCCGCGCTCGCGCTCGGCGCGCCCGCCACGGCAGGCGCCGCCGTGCTGTTCTCCGAGGATTTCGACGAGGTTCCGGCGGGCTCGAACAACAACTTCACCGCCTTCGACAGCTTCACCGTGACCGCCGGATCGGTGGACGCCTTCACCGACGGCGGCTTCGGGCTCTCCTGCCCGTCGCTCGGCTGCGTCGACCTCGACGGCTCGACCCTGGCGGCGGGGCGGATGAAATCGACCACCGTCTTCACGTTCGAGGGCGGCAAGACCTACCGTCTCGAGGCCAACGTCAGCGGCAACCAGCGCGGCGGGGCGAGCGACGTCTTTACGATCGGCATCACCGGCTTCGGCTCGAGCGCCGCGCCGATCGATCCGGCGCAACCCTTCGAGGCGCGGGGCATCACCTTCTCCTCGGGGCCCGCCACGTCCGACTTCTCGGGCCGGATCTTCCTCGAGAACGATGGCGGCGACAATGTCGGCGTGATCATCGACAGCGTCACCCTCATCGAGGTCGAGACCGGCGTCGTCCCGCTTCCGGCGACGCTCCCGCTCGCGGCCGCGGCGCTGGGGCTTCTGGGCCTGGTGCGTCGCCGGGCCTGACCCGGCCGCGGCGCCCCGTGCGGGCGCCGCGTCGCCATCGCGCAGACGGCGGGCGATGACGCAGGCGCCCGGGGGCGCGGCGGGCGGTGCTATACTCCTCCCACATTTCAGGAGGACACCCATGATTCGCACCACCGCATTCGCCGCCGTCACCGCGGCCCTCGTCGCCGCGCCGCTCGGGGCGCAGGACCTCATCCAGGTCGCCAACGACCAGGGCAAATTCCGCAACCTTCTCGACGTGATCGAGGCCGCCGGCATGACCGAGACGCTCCAGGGCGAGGGGCCCTACACCCTCTTCGCCCCCACCGACGTCGAGGCGTTCTCCGAGATCGACGAGGGCGGTGAGCTCGACGAGCTCCTGATGAACACCGACAAGGTCACCGCGGTGCTCAACCACCACCTGGTCGAGGGGAAGGTGATGTCGTCCGACCTCACCGACGGCATGACGCTGACGACGCTGAACGGCGACGAGCTGGTCGTGCACACCGACGGCGAGACCAAGGTGGACGACGCCACCATCCTCACCCCCGACATCGAGGCCTCGAACGGCGTGATCCACGCCATCGACACGGTGCTGATGCCGGCCGACTGACCCGCGTCGCACGCCACGTCGCCGGCGCGGCGGGCCTCGCCGGTCAGGCCGCCGCCGCGCCGCTCCCTCGGCCTCGCCACGGGGTCCGGCGATGCCCCGGGCCGCGCGTGGAGGCCGAGCGGCACCGTCGACCGCTTGCGCTCCGACCTTCCCCCTGGCGGGGCCCCGCGTCCGGGCACGGTCACGTCACAATCCCCGCGCGTGACCCGTTTGGCACCCGGATGGCACTCTCACCGGAGGATATGGCATGAGCACCGACAATGGCACGAGCCCCCACAACGGCGCAGACGCCAGAGCAGATGGAGTATGAGCTGGCGCGCCTGCGGATCGCCAATTCGTCCCAGTAAGTTGGCCGGATGATCTGGCTCATCACCCTGATCGCCGGCCTGATCTCGGTTCTCGTGGTCGTCAGTGTGGTGGTGATAGCGATTTTCAACGTGATCTACTGCGATCCCGAGGTCGGCTCGGACGTCGGGATCCCCATGTCCTGTCCAACTGGGCCGGATCATCCTGGGCGTCTACTTCGGACAGTTCGTGAACCTGGTGAAGACTTCATGGGCGTCGTCAGCGGCGCCACCGCGCCGGGCACGAGGAGCTCCGGATGAGAGGGGGCGGGCGACCGGGTCCCGCGGAGGGTCCGTAGGCGCCGCGGCAGTGCCCCATTGACCGACCCACGGCCCCCCGTCATATCCCGCCCATGACCGACCTCGCGCACATCCGCAATTTTTCCATCGTGGCCCACATCGACCACGGCAAGTCGACGCTGGCCGACCGGCTGATCCAGCTCACCGGCACCGTGGCCGAGCGCGACATGAAGGAGCAGCTGCTCGACGCCATGGACATCGAGCGCGAGCGCGGCATCACCATCAAGGCCAACACCGTCCGCATCGAGTACCCGGCCAAGGACGGCCACACCTACATCCTCAACCTCATCGACACCCCCGGCCACGTCGACTTCGGCTACGAGGTCAGCCGCTCGATGCAGGCGGTCGAGGGGTCGCTGCTGGTCGTCGACGCCACGCAAGGGGTCGAGGCGCAGACGCTGGCCAACGTCTACACCGCCATCGAGGCCGACCACGAGATCGTGCCCGTCCTCAACAAGATCGACCTCCCCGCGGCCGAGCCCGACCGCGTGCGCGAGCAGATCGAGGACGTGATCGGCATCGAGGCCCACGACGCGGTCGAGATCTCGGCCAAGACCGGCGTCGGCATCCCCGACGTGCTCGAGGCCATCGTGACCCGCCTGCCGCCGCCCAAGGAGGGCGACGCCAAGGCCCCGCTCAAGGCGCTGCTGGTCGACTCGAAATACGACCCCTACCTCGGCGTCGTCGTCATCGTCCGCATCATCGACGGCGTGCTGAAGAAGGGCCAGCGCATCCGCATGATGAAGACCGGCGGCACCTACGAGGTCGACCGCGTCGGCGTCTACCGCCCCGCCATGACCGACGTGGCCGAGCTCGGCCCGGGCGAGATCGGCTTCCTCACCGCCTCGATCAAGCAGGTCCGCGACACCCGCGTCGGCGACACCATCACCACCGAAAAGCACGGCACCCAGACCGCGCTGCCCGGCTTCAAGCCCTCGGTCCCCGTGGTCTTCTGCGGCCTCTTCCCCGTCGACGCCGCCGACTTCGAGGACCTGCGCGACGCCATCGAGAAGCTCGCCCTCAACGACGCCTCCTTCACCTACGAGATGGAGACGTCGGCCGCCCTCGGCTTCGGCTTCCGCTGCGGCTTCCTCGGCCTTCTGCACCTCGAGGTGATCCGCGACCGGCTCGAGCGCGAGTACGACATCGAGCTCATCACCACCGCGCCCTCGGTCATCTACCACGTCTACATGCGCGACGGCACGCGGCTCGACCTCCACAACCCCGCCGACATGCCCGACCTCACCCATGTCGACCACGTCGAGGAGCCGCGCATCAAGGCCACCATCCTGGTGCCCGACGACTTCCTCGGCGACGTGCTCAAGCTCTGCCAGGAGCGGCGGGGCATTCAGCTCGACCTCACCTACGCCGGCTCGCGCGCCATGGTGGTCTACGACCTGCCGCTGAACGAGGTCGTGTTCGACTTCTACGACCGGCTCAAGTCGGTCACCAAGGGCTACGCCAGCTTCGACTACCAGATGCTCGGGCTACCGCCAGGACAACCTCGTCAAGATGCAGATCCTGGTCAACGACGAGCCGGTGGACGCGCTTTCCATGATGGTCCACCGCGACCGGGCCGAGATGCGCGGCCGGATGATGTGCGAAAAGCTGAAAGAGCTGATCCCCCGCCACATGTTCAAGATCCCGATCCAGGCGGCGATCGGCGGCCGCATCATCGCGCGCGAGACGCTGGCCGCGCTGCGCAAGGACGTCACCGCCAAGTGCTACGGCGGCGACGTGACCCGCAAGAAGAAGCTTCTGGAGAAGCAGAAGGCCGGCAAGAAGAAGATGCGCCAGTTCGGCAAGGTCGAGATCCCCCAGGAGGCGTTCATCAACGCCCTGAAGATGGACAGCTGACGCCCAGCTTCGACGCCGGATCAGCGCGCCACCTCGCCCGGAATTAAGCCGAAGGCGCCGGGCGAGCGCCTGCCCGTCCCCGCGGGCTGGCGCTCCTTCACCCGCGCGCTCCGCTCGGTCGTATGGCGAAGCGGCGCCATAAAGCGCCCACACTCCCCCGTCGTCAGCGCCACCCCACGGGCAGGCGCCCGCCCGGCTTGCGCTGTTCTGCCTGCGGCTTCCGACGCTAACGGCGCCGCGCGGCGGCGATCGGCAAGATGCAGAAGGGAAGCGTAGCAGCAAGTTCGACATAACCCCCGTAGGGGCACTGATCGAGAGTTTAAGGATCCAGCTTTTAGCGCCCGTTCAATGTTCTTGAGAAGAATTGAAATCTCGCAGTAGGAATTTGTAGGTTCGTTTGCCCCGGATGTGCCTCCAACGTCGTCCTCGCCTCACCGAATTCCTCCTGACAGAAGTGAACTATCATTCTGTTCAGCTGGACGATCAGATGGTCGGGGTTCCGGGCAATAAAGATGCCGCATTGAGATGCGTTTGCGTGCCTCACCCTTTCCGGCTATGGCATAACACTGCCGGCGAGGTTGGCCAACTACGTAATATCCTGCGCCTCTCTGCAAGACGGCATGTTCAAGAACTTCCGCGTGCCCGCTCATGTGCTTGGCTGTGAAGTAAGACAAATGCAGCGTTCGTTGCGATTTGCTAGGACTCCCCCGCACGCGCTTGGTTGATACACGTGAGGGACACAACCGCGAAAACAATATAGCCTAGGAAGATTTTCTGTTGCTGCGCCAGCAGGTAATATGGCCAATTTTTTAGAACAGTGAGGCGGCTGGCCGAAGGCGCTCCTACCTAGCTATGACCTCGAATAGAAGACTTATTTCACGTCCTTCTAGGGTCCAACAGTGACTGAGCTGACGCATCTATAAGGTTTCACTACTGCTAATTTCCGAACTAACTCCTCCCTTGTGTCCGTATAGTCGACGCTTTCTGACGTCCGATGCGCTGATATTCTGCGGACGGGCTGTGGAGTTCATTTGACCTCAGAATCAGCTTCGACTTTCGCAGATCTTCGCGCAGACTCTTTTCGATTAGTGCTGTAATGTAAGCGGGTCGTTATGCCAAAGCTTCGCCGGCAAGACCCGAGGTCTGATATTTTTCACTTAGGCTCCAGCATAATGCATACAACGACATGTCTCCTTTAGCAGCAACGATCAGCGCACCAAGATCGCAACGAGCATGCAGCGAACTCAAATCAGGCGCGGCCTCAAGAGTCTCTTTCTCCGTCAGTGGCGGTAATGACGAGATGGAGCGTCAACAAGCTCTTCGAGCGCGGAAGACATCTACTAAGCGAGCGAGTAGACGTGCGCCTCGCGCACCGCTGCGCCGACCCCCCCGGCGAGGAGGCCCGCGACGGAGATGTCCTCGTCCAGCGCCTCCCAGTGGAGGCCGAAGGCACTGATCTCCACCGCCTCCCGCGCCTCCGCTGACGCCCGCATCAGCCGCGGAGACCGCGCGGGCGGCACCGGGAGGCGCCGCCCGTCCGCCGGCGCGGTCCGCATCCGCTCCTCGTCGGACCGGACCGCCTCGGCCCTTACTTCCGGCGCTTGCCCTCCTGCGGCAGCCACGGGAACCAGAAGCCCATCCAGGCCGCGGTCCAGGCGTGCATCATCTCGGTCTGCTGTCGGCTCGCCTCGGCGGCCATCTGGCCGCGGGTGGCGGCGGTGGCGGTGTTGGCGGCCGAAAGCCAGGCGCTCATCCAGGGGTTCTTCATGGCACGGGATCTCCTCGTTCCGGGGTGCGTCGGACAACCCCGGACGAGGCCGCGGGTTCACCCGCGCCCATGTGACGTTACGGCGCGGGCGTTGCCGCTACTGCCGCGCCTCGTAGCTCTCGCGCTCGATCGCGCGGCCGGCGTGCTGAAGGTCGCGGCCCGCGCCCTCCACCGTCTCGCAGGCGGCCAGCGCAAGGACGCCCAGGATCATCAGAATGCGGATCATCGTCGAACCCCTCCCCAGCCGCGGCCGGGACAGGTCTAGCGCCGCGCGCCGGCCCGCTCAAGGCCGCCTGCCGCCCCGGCCCGTGCCGAACCACTCCGCCAGCCGACCCCACGCCGAGGGCGGCTCGGGCGCGGGCGCCGGCGCCTCGGCCGCGCGCTCGGGCGGCTGCGCGCCGCCCTCGGCCGCCGCGTCCCCGGCGCCCTCGGGCGGCCAGGGGAAGGGGCGGCCCAGCCAGGGGGCGTCGTCGCGGCTGGGGTGCAGGTGGGCCTCGGGGTCCTCGGCGCGCACGTAGCGGCCCCGCCAGATGGTCTCGACCCAGGCCCGGCCGAAGGGGCGGCCGGTGCGCGGGTCGATCGGGCCCACGCGCTCCTCGTCCTCGGCGTGCCAGATCTTCCAGAGCTGCTGGATCGAGACCAGCGCCGCCACCGGCTGGCCGTGCCGGGTGACGACGACCGGCTCGTGGCGCTCTCCGACCTCGAGGATCGTGGCGCGCAGTTTCGGTCGAAGCTGGGTGATGCTGACCCTCTCGGTCATGGGTGCCTCCGGGGAGTTTTGTCCAAACCCCGGACATTTTTCTGTACGTTCTGTAAAGTTTCGCTGCCCCGGGCGTACGTTTCGCCGCGGGCGGGGGCGGCGGCCGCGCTTGCACCGCCCGCCGGCTTCGCGTTCAATCCCTGCGGACGAGGAACAGTGAGGCGCCATGACCCCCGAAAAGGCGAGGGAGACCCTGCTCGCGCGCCGGGCCGAACTGACCCAGCACCTGGGCCAGATCGAGGACCGGCTGGACGACCCCACCCCCAAGGACTGGGAAGACGCCGCGACCGAGGCCGAGGACGACCAGGTGCTTGAATCGCTTGGATCTTTCGAGAGGGCCGAGGTCCGCCGGATCGACGCCGCCCTGCAGCGGATCGACGACGGGGTCTATGGCGAGTGCGTCAAGTGCGGCGAGCCGATCGCCGAGAAGCGGCTGGAGCTTCTGCCCGAAACGCCCCACTGCGCCGCCTGCGCCCCCTGAAATCGTCGTGCGGCCCCAAGGGGTTGCGTGATCTGGGGCGGTGCCGCGGCGACCAGTGTCGCCGCCGCGGCCTCCGTTTCTCAGTTGTTCTCGTGCTGCTGGTCGAAGCGCATCTTCACCAGCTCGGCCAGCGTGTACTGCGTCGGCTCGACCCCCAGCGAGGCGGCGAGCTGCTGCTTGGCGCCGGCCGCCTCGGGGCCGATGCGCTCGCCCGCGGCCATCATCTGCTGCGCCTCCTGGGGCGTGCAGTCGTTGCTCTCGACCAGGCCGCGTAGCCACACCAGCTGTTCGCGCGTGTAGTCGCCGGCGTCCACGCCCAGGTCCGTCGCGATCTGGTCGGCGGCGGCGTCGGTCGCGCCCTCGGGCATCTCGCCGTAGCCCTTGATCTCGCGCAGCAGGCGCTCGCGCTCGGCATCGCTGTCGGTCGCCTCGAGGCGGCACTTCATCTGCGCAAGCTCGAGCGACGTGTAGTCGTCCGCGTTCACGCCGAGTTCCGACGCCATCTGCTGCTTGGCGCTCGCGGCGTCCTGCGCCAGCGCGCCCACCGGTGCGACAAGCACGGCAATGGCAACGGCGGTAATGGGTGCTTTGATCATGAGATTCCCTCCTTGCTTGTCTTCCCGCGGCGCTTCGCGCCTCGAGCTGTGCCCCCCGGTTCCCGTTGTTTTCGTTGATAGTGACGCTGCGGAATCTCGGTGCATTGATAGTCGTCAACAGGTCGCGAAACGATCCGCGCCGCGTCGGCGGGGATGACAGGAGCGTGCCGGCGCGGCAGAGTGCCTGCATGGCCAGCCGCGTCATCTTCGCCTGTCTGTTCGTGCTTCTTGCCGCCTGCACGCCGCGGGACGAGGTCGGCTTCGGCTTCGCGCCCGCCCGCGTGCGCGTCGACGGCTTCAACCTCGACGTCTTCCGTCGCGGCGACCGCTTCGAGGTCGTGGCGGCGACGCGGCACCTGCGCTCCGAGCGGGATTTCGTCTATACCGCGATCCTGACGGCCGAGCGGATGACGGGCTGCGCCGTGCGCCGCGACACGGTCTCGGGCGGGCCGCGCCGGATCCGCGGCCGGCTCGATTGCTGATCCGTCGCGGGCGGCGCGGGGAAAACGGCTCGCGGGTCAATCGCTTGCGCGGCGCGGGGCGGCGCTGCTAGGCTGACGCAAGGAACGGAGGAGCCGATGTACACCCGCATCCTGGTCCCGGTGGACCTCGCCCATATCGACAAGCTCGGCAAGGCGCTGGAAACCGCCGCCAAGATCGCGAAGGGCGATGGCGCGACGCTGATCTATACCGGCGTGACGAGTTCCGAGCCCAGCGCCGTCGCCCACACGCCCACGGAGTATGCCGCCAAGCTTCAGGCGTTCGCCACCGAGCGGGCGCAGGCGGTGGGCGTTCCGGGCGAATCGCATGTCATGCGCTCGCACGACCCGGCGATCGACCTGGCCGACAAGCTGATCGATGCCATCGAGGAGACGCGGGCCGACCTGGTGGTGATGGCCTCGCACGTGCCGGGGCTGCAGGAGCACATCTTTCATTCCAACGCGGGCCACGTGTCGGCGCACGCGCCGGTTTCGGTTTTCGTGGTACGCTAGGGCGCACCGCCCAGTCGAAGGAGTTGCAGATGGACCGGCTCAGCCTGGTTTTGCACCTGATGATCGGCGCCACGCTGACCGGCGTGCTGATCATCGTGGCCTTTACCTTCAACTGGTACGGGTGGTGGCCGATCGTGGTCGCGGCGGTCATCGGCTTCGGCGCGGGGTATCCGCTGTCCTACATGATCTCGCGCCGCATCAAGGGGCGCGATCCGCTCTGGCAGGAGCGGCGCGAGGACGAGCGTCGTCGGGCGGCCCGCGAGTCGGGGCCGCCCGAGGCCTGATCACATGTCGGCCTGAACCTCGTTCGACTCCTGGCTGATCGCCTCACCGGTATTCTCGACGTCCTGACCGAAACCGCCGACGGTCTCGCAGCCGGCGAGGGTTGCGAGCGCGATCATCGAAAAGAGAAACGTGCGAAGCATCATGGGCCTCCTTGTTGCAACGCATCAGCAACGCGCGGCGGCGCCGCCCGTTCCGCCGCGGTCAGTCGAGGAAGGCGCGCACGGCGGCCTCGACGGCGCGAGGCTGTTCGGCGTGAAGCCAATGGCCGGCGCCCGGGACCGCCTCGAACCGCGCATTGGGAAACAGCGCCGTGACGGTCTCGTGGTGCTCGGGGCGTACATAATCCGAGGCCGAACCGTACAGGAACAGCGTCGGCCCCTCGAAGCGCCCCCGCGTCCCCGGCCAGCCGGTGATCAGGTCCATCTGCGCCTCGAGCGCGTCGAGGTTCAGTCGCCAGCATCGGTCGGCCACGTCGAGCGACTGCAGCAGGAAGGCCCGGACGCCCGGATCCTCGATCTGCGCGGCAAGCTGTGCGTCGGCGTCCGAGCGGCGTGTGACGGCGGTCAGGTCGACGCCGCGCATGGCCGCGATCAGGTGCGACTGGGTGTGGCCGTAGGCGGTCGGCGCGATGTCGGCCACGATCAGCCGCCGCACCAGCTCGGGCCGGGTCAGGGCCAGCACCATCGCCGCCTTGCCGCCCATCGAGTGGCCAAGCAGGTCGGCGGGCGCGCCGGCGGCCTCGACCGTCTCGGCCAGGTCGGCGGCCAGCGCGGGGTAGGAATGGTCGTCCGACCAGGGGCTGGCGCCGTGATTGCGCATGTCGACGGTGACGACCAGGCGCGCGTCGGCCAGCCGCTTGGCGATCACGCCCCAGTTCCGCCCCGACCCGAAGAGTCCGTGGGCGACGACCAGAGGCTGGCCCTCGCCCTGATGCGACTCGGACAGCCTCACGGGTAGATCGGGAAGCGGTCGCAGAGCGCCACGACCTCGTCGCGCACCCGCGCCTCGACCGCCTCGTCGCCCAGGTGGTCGACCACCTCGACGATCCAGCGGCCGATCTGGCGGAACTCGGCCTCGCCGAAGCCGCGGGTGGTGCCGGCGGGCGAGCCCAGGCGGATGCCGCTGGTCACGGCGGGCTTCTCGGGGTCGAAGGGCACGCCGTTCTTGTTGCAGGTGATGTGGGCGCGGCCCAGCGCCGCCTCGGTCTCGTTGCCCTTGCGGCCCTTGGGGCGCAGGTCGACGAGCAGCAGGTGGCTGTCGGTGCCACCGGTCACCACGTCGAGGCCGCCCGCCATCAGCTCGTCGCCCAGCGCGCGGGCATTGGCGATCACCTGCTGCTGGTAGGCGCGGAAGGTCGGCTGCAGCGCCTCGCCGAAGGCCACCGCCTTGGCGGCGATGACGTGCATCAGCGGCCCGCCCTGGATGCCGGGAAAGATCGCGCTGTTGATCTTCTTGGCGATCGCCTCGTCGTTGGTCAGGATCATGCCGCCGCGCGGGCCGCGCAGGGTCTTGTGGGTCGTGGTCGTGGCCACGTGCGCGTGCGGGAAGGGCGAGGGGTAGACGCCGGCCGCGACCAGGCCCGCGTAATGGGCGATATCGGCCATCAGCAGCGCCCCCACCTCGTCGGCGATGGTGCGCATCCGCTCGAAGTCGATGATCCGCGGGATCGCGCTGCCGCCGGCGATGATCAGCTTCGGCCGGTGCTCGGTGGCCAGCTCGGCCATCTGGTCGTAGTCGATGGCGCTGTCCTGGCGGCGCACGCCGTACTGGACCGAATGGAACCACTTCCCCGACTGGTTCGGCTTGGCCCCGTGGGTGAGGTGGCCGCCCGCGTCGAGGCTCATGCCCAGGATCGTGTCGCCCGGCTGGAGCAGGGCGTTGAAGACGCCCTGGTTGGCCTGGCTGCCCGAGTTCGGCTGAACGTTCGCGAAGCCGCAGTCGAAGAGCTGCTTTGCCCGCTCGATCGCCAGCGTCTCGGCCTTGTCGACCCACTCGCAGCCGCCGTAGTAGCGCCGGCCCGGGTAACCCTCGGCGTACTTGTTGGTCAGCACCGAGCCCTGCGCCTCGAGCACCGCGCGGCTGACGATGTTCTCGGACGCGATCAGCTCGATCTCGTGGCGCTGGCGTCCGAGCTCGCCCTCGACCGCGGCGAACAGTTCGGGGTCGCGCTCGGCCAGGGGCCGGGTGAAGAAGCCGTCGTCGCGGTGCGGGGCGTTCATGGGCGGATCTCCTGAGGCGTCGCGTTGCCCCCCTCTAGCCGATGCGCCGCGGCGCGCAAAGGTGCGCCGTGTGCCGGGCGCGTGGCCCCTTGTCATCTTCCACCGGGCGAGCGATGACCTTGGGGCAGGGACGCACCGGCCGGGGAGGGGTCGCTTGAGGCAGGTCCACAAGATCGCCTTCGCGGCCAGCACGGCCGAGATCGCCGTCGTCGCCAAGGCGCGCCTGTCCGAGCGCTACGGCTGTGTTCCGCCGGCGGAGGCCGACGTGATCGTGGCGCTGGGCGGCGACGGCTTCATGCTGCAGACCCTGCACGGGACGATGCACCTTTCGGCGCCGGTCTACGGCATGAACTGCGGCACGATCGGCTTTCTGATGAACGAGTTCGGCGAGGAGGGCCTGCGCGAGCGCCTCGCCGCCGCCGAGGAGGAGGTCATCAACCCCCTCGCGATGCGCGCCGAGCAGCAGGGGGGGCGGGTGCACGAGGCGCTGGCCATCAACGAGGTCAGCCTGCTGCGCCAGGGCCCGCAGGCCGCCAAGCTCCGCATCAGCGTCGACGGCAAGGTGCGGCTGGACGAGCTGGTCTGCGACGGAGCGCTGGTCTGCACGCCGGCGGGCTCGACCGCCTACAACTACTCGGCGCACGGGCCGATCCTGCCGATCGACGCCGAGGTGCTGGCGCTGACGGCGATGGCGGCCTTCCGGCCGCGGCGCTGGCGCGGGGCGCTGCTGCCCAAGTCGGCGCGGGTGCGCTTCGACGTGCACGAGTCGGCCAAGCGCCCGGTGATGGCCGATGCCGACAGCCGCTCGGTGCGCGACGTGGTCACGGTCGAGGTTCGCAGCGAGCCCGCGGTCAAGCACCGGCTGCTCTTCGACCCCGGCCATGGGCTGGAAGAGCGGCTGACCCGCGAACAGTTCGTCTGAGTGCCGTCCGCGCCATCGTGATCCGCGACGCGCGCGGGTCGCTGCCAGACTTCGCCGCCATGAAGGACGGGCTTCCGCAGGTGGGACGTGCCGGCACCGGGATTACCGCGCCCTGTTGTTTCACGCGGGTTCTGGTGGTCCAGAGCGCGGCTGTGGAGGCATCGTGGCTGGCCATTCCGGTTGCCGACCTGCTGCCGGCGCTGGCCGGGTTCGTCCTGCTCACGGGGTGCGCGATATGGCGCCGCACCGTCCGACGGTGACGCTGATCTCGACGATCACCTGTCCCGAATGCGGGCGTCCCGCATCCGAGGTGATGCCGACGGATGCCTGCCAGTGGTTCCACGAATGCCGCGGCTGCGGCGCCGGGCTGCGGCCCAAGCCGGGCGACTGCTGCGTCTTCTGCTCGGACCGAACGGTGCCGTGCCCGCCGGTGCAGGCCCGAGACGAATGCTGCGGCTGAGGCCGCGCCCGCTCAGCCCTGGCCGTCCTGCATCCAGGCGGCGCGCTTGCGGTAGATCGTCGAGGGCGAGACTTCGAGCGCCCGCGCCGCCCGGGGCACCGAGCCTTCGGCGCGGTCGATGGCCCGCTCGATCACCAGGCGCTCGGCCTCGGCCAGGGTGAGGCCGTCGAGCACGTGGGGGTTGGGCTTGTGCCGCGGCTGATCGCGCATCGGGCCCGCGTCGCGATCGACCAGGCCGCGGGGCAGCATCTCGGCCGTGACCAGCGGCCCCTCGTTCAGCAGCACCACGTTCCACAGCACGTTGCGCAATTCGCGCACGTTGCCGGGCCAGTGATAGCGGCAGAAGATGCCCTTGACCTCTTCGGCCAGGCCGATGAAGCGCCGCCCCTCCTCGCGGCTGTAGCGCGCCAGCATCGCCTCGGCGATCTCGATGACGTCGCCGTTGCGGTCACGCAGCGGGGGCAGGTGGATCGGGACGACGTGCAGGCGGTAGTAGAGATCCTCGCGCAGCCGTCCCTGTTGCACCAGTTCGATCGGGTCGCGGTTGGTGGCCGCGATGATGCGCACGTCGACCTTGCTGGGCAGCGGCGATCCGATCGGCTGGATCATCGAGGTCTGCAGGAACCGCTGGAGCTTGGTCTGCAGGTTCAGGTCCATCTCGGCGATCTCGTCGAGGAACAGCGTCCCGCCGTGAGCGTGGGCGATGGCCCCGCGCTTGGCGCCGATCGCACCTGGCAGGGCCCCTTCCAGGTGGCCGAACACCTCGATGTCGAGCCGGTCGGGCGGGATGGCGCCGCAGTTCAGCGGCACGAAGGGGCTTCCGGCGCGGGGCGAGCTGGCATGGACGGCCTGGGCGCAGATTTCCTTGCCGGTCCCGCTCTCGCCGGTGATGAACACCGTCGCCATCGAGCGGCTGACGGCGGCAATCGTCTCGTAGATCCGGTGCATCGCGCGGCTCGAGCCGATGAACTCGGAGTTGGGCGCCGGCAGCGCCTGGTCGGCCGGCATCTCGCGCAGGCCGGGCATCGTCTGCAGCGCCTGGGTGATCGCCGCCAGAAGGCGCGTCTCGTCGAAGGGCTTGACCAGGAACTCGCTGGCGCCGGCGCGCATCAGCTCGACGGCGCGGTGCACCGATCCGTCCGAGGTGATGACGATGAAATGCGCCCGGTGATCGCCTGCCATCAGCGACCGCATCAGGTCGAGCCCGTCGCCGTCGGGCAGGGACAGGTCGAGGCACACGACCTGAGGCGCGAGGTTCAGGAAGATGTCACGCGCCGCGGCGGCCGAGCTTGCCACCGTCACCTGATGCCCTGCCCGCGTCAGCATGCCGCGATAGAGCGCCTGCAATGACAGCGTGTCCTCGACCACCAGGATTGATGCCATGACGTCTCGGTCCCTAGCCGGCGGCGCCCGTCATCTCGTCGAGCGCCGTCCGGACCAGGCGGGCCCGGCGGTCGACCTCGCGCGCGAGGGCGTCGAGCCCCTCGCTCCGGCCTTCGCGCAGGCGGATCTGCAGCGTCAGCGCCCGCTGGTGCAGCTCCTCCGCGCCGACGGTCGCGGAGAGCGAGACGATCTGGTGCACGACCCGCCGCGTCGCCCGCTGGTCCCAGCGCCGGAGATAGCGCCACAGATCACGCGTCAGCGTCTCGAGGTCGTTGCGGATCAGCAGGCACAGCATCGGCCTGTCCGACGGTTCGAGCGCACAGAGTGTCGAGCGGAACTTGTCCGGGTCTATCCCCGCGGCGCGGGCCCGCTCGGCCATCGTGTCGCGAGGGCTATGAGACCATCCTTGCATCGTGTGTCGGGTCACGGAGCCATCCGTGCCGGTTGTCCCGTGGAGGGGCCTTGTGGTTGCGTCACGTCATCCTCACACTTGGAGCGGCCCCAAGACAATGATACCGCCACTTGCGGCCCGGGCCAACTTGTCCAATTGAGCATGACGGACTTGCAAAAGGCCTAACTCTCCGCCGGCCGTGGATATCCCAGCGGAGCCATGGCGTTGCGGATCTCGTCGAGGATCGCGGGATCGTCGATCGTGGCCGGCACCGGCACGTCCTCGCCGTCGGCGATCCTGGCCATCGTCGCGCGGAGGATCTTGCCCGAGCGGGTCTTGGGCAGCCGGTCGATCACGGCCACCAGCCGGAAGGCGGCGACCGGGCCGATCCGCTCGCGCACCAGCGCCACCGCCTCGCGCGCCACCTCGCCCTCGTCGCGGCCGTGGCCCTTGTTGAGGCAGACGAGCCCCATCGGCAGCTGCCCCTTCAGCCGGTCGCTGACCCCGATCACGGCGCATTCGGCGATGTCCGGGTGGCTGGCCAGCACCTCCTCCATCGCGCCGGTCGAGAGGCGGTGGCCGGCCACGTTGATGACGTCGTCGGTGCGCGCCATGATCCAGACGTAGCCATCCGCGTCGACGAAGCCCGCGTCGCCGGTCTCGTAATAGCCGGGGAAGTGGTCGAGATAGGCCTTGCGGTAGCGCTCCTGCGCGTTCCACAGGCCCGCGAGCGTGCCGGGCGGCAGCGGCAGGCGGATGGCGATCGCCCCGAGCGTGCCGGGCGAGACGGGGTGGCCGCCCTCGTCGAGCACCTGCACGTCGTAGCCCGGCATCGGCACCGAGGGCGAGCCGACCTTGACCGGCAGCGTCCCCAGCCCCACCGGATTGCCGGCGATGGTCCAGCCGGTCTCGGTCTGCCACCAGTGGTCGATGACGGGCACGTCCAGCACCCGCTGCGCCCATTCCACGGTGTCCGGGTCTGCCCGCTCGCCCGCCAGGAACAGCGTGCGCAGCTTCGACAGGTCGTAGTTCGCCACCAGCTCGCCCCTGGGATCCTCGCGCTTGATGGCGCGGAAGGCGGTGGGGGCGGTGAAGAAGACGCTGACGTCGTGGTCCTGCATCACCCGCCAGAAGGTGCCGGCATCGGGGGTGCCGATCGGCTTGCCCTCGAAGACGATCGTGGTGCAGCCGTGGATCAGCGGCGCGTAGACGATGTAGCTGTGGCCGACCACCCAGCCCACGTCGGAGGCGGCCCAGAACACCTCGCCCGGGGCCACGCCGTAGATGTTCTCCATCGACCAGTCGAGCGCGACGAGGTGCCCGGCGGTGGGGCGCACGACGCCCTTGGGCTGGCCGGTCGTGCCGCTGGTGTAGAGGATGTAGGCCGGATGGTCGCCCTCGACCGGAACGCAGGCCGCGGGCTCGGCGCCCTCCTGGAACGCCTCCCACTCGTGGTCGCGCCCCGGGGTCAGCTGCGCCGGCTCCTGCTCGCGCTGCAGGACCACGCAGAAGTCGGGCTGGTGCCGCGACATCTTCAGCGCGCCGTCGAGCAGCGGCTTGTAGTGCACCACGTGGCTGGGCTCGATCCCGCACGAGGCGGCAAGGATCGCCTTGGGTTCGGCGTCGTCGATCCGCTTCGCCAGCTCGGCGCTGGCGAAGCCGCCGAAGACGACCGAGTGGATCGCGCCGATCCGCGCGCAGGCCAGCATCGCCACGACCGCCTCGGGCACCATCGGCATGTAGATCACGACGCGGTCGCCCTTGCCCACCCCGGCGCGGGCGAGGGCGCCGCCGAGCCGCGCCGTACGCTGCTGCAGCTCGGCATAGCTGATGCGCGTGATCCGGTCGGTGACGGGGCTGTCCCAGACGATGGCCGTCCGCTCGCCGTGGCCGGCCGCGACGTGCCTGTCGACCGCGTTGTGGCAGGCGTTGACGAGGCCGTCGGCGTACCAGCGGTAGAACGGCGCGTCCTCGTCCCAGAGCGCGCGCGAGGGCGGCCGCTCCCACTCGATCGCTTGCATGGCCTCCATCCAGAAGCCCTCCGGGTCCGCCTTCCAGCGGGCGTAGATGTCGGCGTAGCTCATCCAGGTCCCTCCCCTTGAAACGGTTGTAGCCAACGGCGGAACAGGTCCGCAACCGAGGTCGCGTCGCGGGCGGGGTCCGGGCACGGCCGCCTGCCGACGCCGGGATTTGCATCCGCGCGATTTTCCTCTTGAACCTGCGTCGTCTTGCGGCATCTGATCGCGTTGCGGAGCGGGCATTTCGCCCCTTCGGTCTTGAGGTCTGACGCCCATGGGCGACAAGAAGGACAAGCCGCAAAAAGGCGGCTCGAAGACGACGAAGAAGTGACGTCGTGATGCACCCCGGCGCCGCCGCCTGACCAGCGGCGGCGCTTCTCGTTTCGCCGCCGCCCGGACGTCTCGCAGGCATGGCCGGGCTTTGACCGCGCGGTTTCCCTGCGGTAGCCTCGGGTCCCGATTTCGGAGGATGCGGCATGGCCGGAGGCTGGGCGCGCGACGGCGCGGTGCACGATCAGATCGACGCCTCGATCGAGGACGAGCTCAAGCGGATGCAGGCGCTCCGCCGTGCGCCCAGGGCGAGAGCCTGACCCATTGCGCCGAGTGCGACGAGCCCATCCCCGAGCCGCGCCGCCGCACCCTGCCGGGCGTGAAGCTGTGCGTCGACTGCCAGGCCGAGCGCGACGGTCGCCCGGTGGCGCGCGGCGGGATCAACCGCCGCGGCTCGAAGGACAGCCAGCTGAAGTGACGTCCCCTCGCCGGACGGCTAGCCGTAGTGGGCCACCGGGGTCCCGGCCAGCGCGCTCATGTTCAGCAGACCGCGGGCAGTGATCGAGGGCGTCACGATGTGCGCGCGGTTGCCCATGCCCATCAGGATCGGCCCGACCTCGAGCCCGTTCGCCTTCATCTTGAGGATGTTGCGCACCCCCGAGGCGGCGTCCGAGTTGGCGAAGACCAGCACGTTGGCCGCGCCCCGGAAACGCATGGCGGGAAAGATGCGCTCGCGCAGGCCCTCGTCGAGCGCCGCAGTCGGCGTGCATCTCGCCCTCGTAGGCGAACTCGCGCGGGGCGGCGTCGAGGATCGTCGAGCGCCTCGCGCATCCGTCGGCCCGACGCGATGTCGAGGTTGCCGAACTGCGAATGGCTGCAGAGCGCCATCCGGGGCTCGAGCCCGAAGCGGCGCACGTGCCGCGCCGAGGCGATCACCGTCTCGGCGATCTGCTGCGGCGAGGGCTCGGGGTGGACATGGGTGTCGGCGACGAAGAGCGGCCCGTCCTCGAGGATCATCAGCGACAGCGCCCCGACGGGGGCCGCGCTCGGTCGCCCAGCACCTGCGCGACGTAGTTGAGGTGCCACAGGTATTGGCCGAACGTGCCGCAGATCAGACTGTCGGCCTCGGCCCGGTGCACCATCACCGCGCCGATGGCGGTGGTGTTGGTGCGCATGATCGCCCGCGCCAGGTCGGGGGTGACGCCGCGGCGCGCCATGATCTCGTGGTAGGTGCTCCAGTAGTCGCGGTAGCGCGGGTCGTTCTCGGGGTTGACGATCTCGAAGTCGGTGCCGGGGCGGATCGGCAGGCCGGCGCGTTCGGCCCGCATCTCGATCACCTCGGGGCGGCCGATCAGGATCGGCTTGTCGGTGGTCTCCTCGAGCATGGCGTGGGCGGCGCGCAGCACCCGCTCGTCCTCGCCCTCGGCAAAGACGATGCGCCGCTCGGCCGTCGCCGCCGCCTCGAAGACCGGCCGCATGATCATCGCCGAGCGGAACACCGAGCCGTCGAGCCGGCGCTTGTAGGCGTCGAGGTCGGGCATCGGGCGCGTCGCCACGCCCGTCTCCATCGCGGCGCGGGCGACCGCGGTGGCGACGACGCCCATCAGCCGCGGGTCGAAGGGCTTGGGGATCAGGTAGTCGGGGCCGAAGGTCATCGGCTCGCCCTGGTAGGCGGCGGCGGCCTCGGCGCTGGTGGCCGCGCGGGCCAGCGCTGCGATCCCCTCGATGCAGGCGATCTTCATCTCGTCGTTGATCGTCGTGGCGCCGACGTCGAGCGCGCCGCGGAAGATGAACGGAAAGCAGAGGACGTTGTTGACCTGGTTGGGGTAATCCGACCGGCCGGTGGCGATGATCGCGTCGGGCGCGACCTCGCGCGCGGCGTCGGGCTCGATCTCGGGCGTGGGGTTGGCCAGCGCGAAGATGATCGGCTGCTCGGCCATGCGGCCCACCATGCTCGGGGGTCAGCACGCCCGGGCCCGAGAGGCCGAGGAAGAGGTCGGCGCCCTCGATCACCTCGTCGAGGGGCCGCTGGCCGCCGGGTTGGGCGTAGGCGGCCTTCTGCGGGGTCATGTCCTCCTCGCGGCCCTCGTGGACGAGGCCGGCGAGGTCGAAGAGCCAGACGTTCTCGCGCTTCACGCCGAGCTTCAGCAGCATGTCGAGGCAGGCGATCCCGGCCGCGCCGCCGCCGGTGGAGACGACCTTGATCTCCTCGAAGTCCTTGCCGGCGACGCGCAGCGCGTTGGTGGCCGCGGCGCCGACGACGATGGCGGTGCCGTGCTGGTCGTCGTGGAAGACCGGGATGTTCATGCGCTCGCGGCAGATGCGCTCGACCACGAAGCAGTCGGGGGCCTTGATGTCCTCGAGGTTGATCGCGCCGAAGGTGGGCTCGAGCGCGCAGACGATGTCGGCCAGCTTCTCGGGGTCGCTTTCGTCCAGCTCGATGTCGAAGCAGTCGATGTTGGCGAACTTCTTGAACAGCACCGCCTTGCCTTCCATCACCGGCTTGGACGCGAGCGCGCCGATGTTGCCGAGCCCCAGCACCGCCGTGCCGTTCGAGACCACGCGCGACGAGGTTGCCGCGGGCGGTGTAGTCGCGCGCGGTGGCGGGGTCGGCGCGGATCTCGAGGCAGGCCTCGGCGACGCCGGGCGAATAGGCGCGGGAGAGGTCGCGGCCGTTGGCCAGCGGCTTGGTGGCGCGGATCTCGAGCTTTCCGGGCCGCGGAAACTCGTGATAGTCCAGCGCCGCCTGCCGCAACGTCTCGTGCCTCTTGTCGTCCATCCGTGCCTCTTTGGTGGGGCCGGCCGCGGCCGGCGGCGGTGCCCGGCACTCTGCGCCGAAAAGCGCGAGAAGGGCAACGACCCGCCCGGGGACCGGCCCGGCGGGGGCATCGAGCCCCCGCCATGCCGCGCCCGCGCCCTGCGGGTTCGGGCGACCCGCGCCGCCCGCCGCGCCGGGGCAGGGTGTTGCGGCGGGGAACGGGGAGGTGCGGCCGGCGGAGCGCTTACTTTCGCGCTATTCATCCCGTTCGCATCAACCAAGCTGATCGGCCACCTTGCCAATCCGGCCCCCCGGCCGCGTCTGGCGTGCGATCACAGCAGGAGGACAGGATGGATCACATCAGGCCGAGGTGCTGCTGCCGACGACGCGCTGGGCGAGGACATCGCGTTTTTCACCGGCACCCTCGGGATGCGGATGGAGAGGATCTTCCCGGCAGACGACCCGCGGTGGCGGTATTGTCCGGGCATGGGCTGCGGGTGCGCCTGCAGAGCGGAGGCGAGCCGAGCCGCCGGGAACGATGCGGATCCTGACCGACGACCCGCCGGCTTTGCCGACGGGCGGACCGGGCTCTGACCGCGCCGAACGGCACGCGGGTGGAGATCGCCGAGCTGCACCCGACGCTGGTGATGCCGGCGACCGATCACGCGCTTCGTCGTCCGGCGGCTGGCCGACGAGGCGCCCTGGGTGATCGGGCGGGCCGGGAATGCAGTATCGCGACCTGATCCCCGACCGGCTGGGCGGCTCGATCATCGCCAGCCACATCCGCATCCCGGACGGCGGGCCGGTGCCGGACATGGTGCATTACCACACCGTCGGCTTCCAGCTGATCTTCTGCTATCGCGGCTGGGTCGATCTGGTCTACGAGGACCAGGGGCCGCCGTTCCGGCTGTGGCGCCGGCAATTGCGTCATCCAGCCGCCGGAGATCCGTCACCGGGTGCTGCGATGCCGCGGACAACATCGAGGTGGTCGAGATGGCGTGCCCGCCGAGCACGTCACCACCATCGACCACGGATGGCGCTGCCGAACGGTCCGGCGCGCCCGGACCGCAGCTTCGACGGCCAGCGGTTCGTCCGCCACGGGTCGAGGAGGCGCGCTGGGAGCCGTCGCGCATGCCGGGGTTCGGGCGCGCGACACCGGCATCGCGTGCGGGCACCGGCGGGCGCGCCGGCGTGCGCCTGCTGCGCCGGGGCGAGGGCGCACCCGGCGCGCGTGGTGCCACGATGCCGACATCCACTTCGCGTTCGTCACCGACGGCGAGCGTGACGCTGGAGGGCGAGGGGCAGGAGCCACGGCGCCTGGGCGTCGGGGACGCGTTCGTGATCCCGCCGGGGATGTCGACATGCCTTTGCGAGCCGACGGAGGACGTGGGGCTTCTGGAGGTGACGTTGCCGGCGACGTTCGGAACTCGCGCCGCCTGAGGGGGCACGCCCGACCTCGGGGCCCCCCTTGCGGGGAGCCCGCTCGGCCGCGCGTCCGCGCCCGAGGGCGCGGTGGCGGCGACACGGCCCGCCCGGCCCCGCACGGGTGGTCGGGCGGTTTTCATTCCGGCGGAACCGTGCCAGACCCGCTCAACCGAAGGAGATGCGGGGATGTGCGGCTTCGTCTGCCTCTGGAACGTCGGCGACGAGGCGCTGGCCTCGGCCATGATCCGCCGGATCGCCCATCGCGGCCCCGATGCGGTGGAGGTCGCGCGCTGCGGCGGGGTGCCGGCGATCATGGCGCATTGCCGGCTGTCGATCATCGGCCCGAGGACGGGCGCCAGCCGATCTACCGCTCGGACGACATCCTGGTCGCCAACGGCGAGATCTACAACCACGCCGACCTGCGCGCGATCCTCGGGCGAGGCCAGCTTCGAGACCGCGGCGACAGCGAGACGGTCCTGCACCTCTTCCGTTCGGGACGGCTGCGCTGGATCGACCGTCTGGACGGGATGTTCGCCTTCGTGCTGGCGACGCAGGACCGGGTCATCGCGGCGCGCGACCCGCTGGGCATCAAGCCGCTCTTCCGGGCGCGGATTGGGCGCGGGGCTGGCCTTCGCCTCGGAGCTCAAGGCGTTCGACGGGCTCGGCCGCCGACGAGATCGAGCCGATCCCGCCCGGCGCGCTCTATGACAGCCGCGACGGCGCGCGGCAATGGTACCGGATGCCGCACGGCGCCGCCGAGCCCGAGCCAGGGCTGGACGTCGAGCGCGATCGCGGGCGAGCTGCGCCTGGTGCTGGAGGAGGCGGTGGCCAAGTGGATGGTGGCCGACGTCGAGGTGGGCGCGTTCCTGTCCGGCGGGCTCGACAGCTCGATCATCGCGGCGCTGGCCGCGCAGGTGTCGCCGCGGCGGCTGAAGACCTTCTCGGTCGGCGTCGCGGGCAGCGCCCGACCTGATCGCGGCGCGCCGGGTCGCCGAGCATATCGGCAGCGAGCACCACGAGCGCGCGTTCACCGGCCGCCGACATCGCCGCCGCGCTCGACACATGATCTATCATCTGGAAAGCGCCGATGTGGACCTGGTGCGCTCGGCTGTGCCGACGCATTTCGCCGCGCGGCTGGCGCGCGAGCACGTCAAGGCGGTGCTGACGGGCGAGGGGGCCGACGAGCTCTTCGCGGGCTACGCCTACCACCACGACTACGTCGACCGGCCGCGGGCGCTGGCCGACGAGCTGACCCGCTCGCTCGGCACGATGCACAACATCAACCTGCAGCGGGTCGACCGGGTAACCATGGCGCGAGAGCCTGGAGGCGCGCACGCCGTTCCTCGACCGCGACCTGATCGATTTCGCGCAGTCGATCCCGGCGACGCTCAAGCTGCGCCGGACCGATCCCGAGGCGGTGGAGAGCACCGGCGCGACCACCGAGAAGTGGATCCTGCGCAAGGCGGCGACCGACCTGCTGCCGCCCGACCTGGTCTGGCGCAAGAAGGCGCAGTTCGACGAGGGGTCGGGCGCGGTCGACGCGCTGGACAAGCGCGCTGAGCAGCGCGGCCGGGCAGGACGCGCCGCTTGACCGAGCGGCCGAGGGCGCGCTCTACGAGCGGCTGCTGCGGCGCCGCTACGCCGACCCCGAGCTGATCCTGTCGCATGCCGGGACCTGGACGTCGGGGCGCGTCGCCAACGGCTGAGGGCGCGCTTGCCCGCCGGCCGCATCCGCGCCACGATGCCGCCCCGAAGGAGTCCGCAGATGTCGCTGATCGAAGCCGCGCGCACCGTGCGCGAGAACGCCTATGCCCCCTATTCCGGCTTCAAGGTCGGCGCGGCGCTGCGCGCCGCCGGCGGCCGCGTCCATGTCGGCTGCAACGTCGAGAACGTGGCCTACCCCGAGGGCACCTGCGCCGAGGCCGGCGCGATCGCCGCCATGGTCGCCGCCGGCGACACGCAGATCGCCGAGGTCGCGGTGATCGCCGACAGCCCCGCGCCGGTGCCGCCCTGCGGCGGCTGCCGCCAGAAGATCGCCGAGTTCGCGCGCCCCGACGTGCCGGTCACGCTTGCCACCACGGACGGCGAGACGCTGGTGCTGACGGTGGCCGAGCTTCTGCCCGGCGCCTTCGGCGCGGCGCACATGGAGCTCGCGCCTGACGTGGACGCCCGCGCCGTCATCGCCGAGCATCGCCGGAGGCCGCGGCCTGGGCGAAGAGGCGCGCCTGGTTCGCCACGCGGCCTCGCCAACGGCGAGGTGACCGACGCCCAGGCCGGGGCCTTCGCGATGGCCGTCTGGCTGCGCGGCGTCTCGGCCGAGGCGGCGCGCCGCGCTGACGCTGGGCGATGCGCGACAGCGGCGACGTGCTGCACTGGGACCTGCCGGGCCCGGTGATCGACAAGCACTCGACCGGCGGGCGTGGGCGATTGCGTGTCGCTGCTGCTGGCGCCGGCGCTGGCGGCCTGCGGCGGCTACGTGCCGATGATCTCGGGCCGGGGGCTGGGCCATACCGGCGGCACGCTGGACAAGCTCGAGGCGATCCCCGGTCTGCGAACCGACCTGTCGGAGGAGGCGTTCCGGGCGCAGGTCGGCCGATGTCGGCTGCGCCATCGTCGCGGCCTCGGGCGACATCGCCCCGGCCGACCGGCGGCTCTACGCGATCCGCGACGTGACCGGGACGGTCGAGAGCATCGACCTGATCACCGCGTCGATCCTGTCGAAGAAGCTGGCCGCTGGGCTCGACGCGCTGGTGCTCGACGTCAAGGCGGGCTCGGGCGCCTTCATGGCGACCGAAGAGGATGCCGCGGCGCTGGCCCGCGCGCTGGTCGAGACGGCGAACGGCGCCGGCTGCCGTGACCGCCGCGCTGATCACCGACATGGACCAGCCGCTGGCGCCGCCGCTGGGCAACGCGCTGGAGGTGGCGCGCTCGATGGAGGTGCTGGACGGGCGCGCCCGGCCCGCTGCGCGACCTGACCGTGGCGCTGGGCGGCGAGCTGCTGGCGCTGGCCGGGCTGGCGCCTGACGCGGCCGAGGGCGAGGCGCGGCTCGATGCGGCTCTGTCCTCGGGCGCGCGCGCTGGAGCGCTTCGAGCGGATGGTGGCGGCGCAGGGCGGCCCGCACGACTTCGTCGAGCGGCTGGCGGACCGTCTGCCGGCGGCGCCGGTGGTGCGCGACGGTGCGCGCCAGGCGCCGAGGGCGTGCTGCAGGCGATCGACGGCGCGCGCGCTGGGCTTCGCGGTGGTGCGCCTCGGCGGCGGGCGGCTTCGCGAGGGCGGCGGCCATCAACCCGTCGGTGGGCCTTTCGGAGGTCCTGCGCCTCGGCGCGCCGGTGACGCGGGACAGCGTCTCGCGTGCATCCATGCCGACAGCGAGGCGGCCGCCGACGCGGCCGAGGCTGCCATGCGCCCCGCCTTCGTCATCGGCCCCGGCCCGTGGGAGAATGCGCCCCTGATTCATCAGCGGATCGGCGGCTGACCCGGCCTCCCCACCCACGAAGAGAGGTTGTCGATGTCATTATCGCTTGGTGTCCCGCCGAATGAGGCGCGCGCCCTCCGGTGCCCGATCAGGGCGAGGTGGTGCGGGGCGGCGGCATGAAGACACCCCTTCTCGCCCTGCTGCTCGGCGCGTCGGCCTGCACGCAGGAGATGCCCGAGATGACGATAGAGGCCGCCGACCTGTCGCGCGGCGAGGTGCTCTATGCCGAGCATTGTGCCGGCTGCCACGGCCAGAACCTCGAGGGGCAGCCCGACTGGCGTACCGCCGGGCCGGACGGGGTGCTTCCCGCGCCGCCGCACGACACGACAGGCCATACCTGGCACCACGGCGACCGCGCCCTTTTCGACTACACCCGCCTTGGCGGGAAGGGCGCGCTGGCGGCACAGGGGATCCAGGATTTCGCCAGCGGCATGCCGGCTTTCGGCGAGGTGCTGAGCGACGAGGAGATCCGCGACATCCTCGTCTGGATCAAGTCCACCTGGCCCGAGGACATTCGCAAGGCGCAGGCCGCCCGCAGCGCCGGCGAAAGCGGCGGCTGAACCGGGTCCGCAAGGGCAGGGTGGCCGCTGCCTCGACACCGGGGCCGCTTTGGGCGATAGCTCGTCCAGTCATGCGAGCCCGGGGTTTGGGATGAGCCGCGCCTTTCTTGTGGTCCTCGATTCCGTCGGCTGCGGCGGCGCGCCCGACGCGGCCGAGTTCGGCGACGCACGGCGCCAACACGCTGGCCCACATCGCCGAGGCCTGTGCGGCCGGGCGTGCGGACGAGGGGCGATCGGGGCCGCTGCAGATGCCGAACCTCGACCGGCTGGGCCTGGGGCGCGCGATCCGACTGGCCTCGGGTCTCGACGGCGCCGGGGCTGGGGGCCGCGCCGCAGGGCCTCTGGGGCGCGGCGACCGAGGTCTCGCCCGGCAAGGACACGCCCTCGGGCCACTGGGAGCTGGCCGGCGTGCCGGTGCCGTGGGAGTGGCATTACTTCCCCGACGCCGACCCCTGCTTCCCGCCCGAGCTGGTGGACGAGGTCTGCCGCCGCGCCGGGACCGACGGCATCCTCGGCAACCGCCACGCCTCGCGGCACCAACATCATCGAGGAGGAGGGCGCCGAGCACCTCCGCACCGGCTGGCCGATCTGCTACACCTCGGTCGACAGCGTCTTCCAGATCGCCGCGCACGAGGAGGCCTTCGGCCTCGACCGGCTGCTCGACCTCTGCCGCGGCCTCGCGCCGACCCTGCACGCGATGCGCGTCGGCCGGGTCATCGCGCGGCCCTTCGTCGGCGCGCCCGGGACCGGCTTCACCCGCACGAAGAACCGCCGCGACTTCGCCATCGCGCCGCCGTCGCCGACGCTCTGCGACTGGGTCCAGGACGCCGGGCGGGCGGTGCACGCGGTGGGCAAGATCGGCGACATCTTCTCGATGCGGGGCATCGACGACGTGGCCAAGGGAGTCGGACGCCGAGCTGATGGACCACCTCGTGCGCCTCGCCGACGAGGCCGAGGACGGCAGCCTGACCTTCGCCAACTTCGTCGAGTTCGACAGCCTCTACGGCCATCGCCGCGACCCGCCGGGCTATGCCCGCGCGCTGGAATGGTTCGACAGCACGCTGCCCCGCCTGCTTCGAGCGGCTGCGGCGAGGGCGATCTTGCTGCTCTTCACCGCCGATCACGGCAACGACCCCACCTGGCGCGGCACCGACCACACGCGCGAGCGGGTGCCGGTGCTCGGGCATGGCCTCGGCACGCGCGAGGTCGGGCTGCGTGGCCTTCGTCGATGTCGCCGCCATCGGTCGCGGCGCATCTGGGCGTGCCCGCCCGCGGCACCGGACGGAGCTTTCTGTGAGCCGAGGCCTTCCCAAGATCGAGCTGCACCTGCACCTCGAGGGCGCGGCGCCGCCCGCCTTCATCCGCGGCCTCGCCGGCGAGAAGGGCGTCGACCTGTCGTCGGCATCTTCGACGAGAAGCGGCGCCTACGCCTATCGCGGCTTCCTCGACTTCCTGCGCGTCTACGAGGCCGCGACGTCGGTGCTGAGCAGCCCGCGACGACTATGCCCGGCTGACCACCGCCGTGCTGGACCAGAAAGGCGGAAAGCGGGGTGATCTACACCGAGATGTTCCTGTCGCCCGATTTCTGCGGCGGCCGCGACCTCGGCGCCTGGCGCGAATACCTGGCCGCGATACGCGAGGCCGCCGACGGCGCACGAGGTCGAGATGCGCGGCATCGTCACCTGCATCCGCCATTTCGGCCCCGACAAGGCGAAGCGAGACCGCGATCTGCGCCGCCGAGACGGCGGGCGATTTCGTCACCGGCTTCGGCATCGGCGGCGACGAGGGGGCAGGGCGGCTTGCCGATTTCGCCTGGGCCTTCGACTGCGCGCGCGAGGCCGGCCTGCGCCTGACCGCCCATGCCGGCGAGTGGGGCGGACCCGACGAGCGTCCGCGAGGCGCTGGACCTGGGGGTCGAGCGCATCGGCCACGGTGTCCGCGCCGTCGAGGACCCGGCCCTCGTCGAGCGGCTGGCCGAGCAGGGCATCGCCCTCGAGGTCTGTCCCGGCTCGAACATCGCGCTCGGCGTCTATCCCTCCTGGGCCCGACACCCCGTCGACGCGTTGCGTCGCGCCGGCGTGCCGGTGACAGTCTCGACCGACGATCCGCCCTTCTTCCACACGACGATGCAGGCCGAATACGACCGTCTCGCCGATACGTTCGGCTGGGACGAGCGACGTGTTCACCGAGATCGCCCTCAACGCCGCCCGCGCGGCCTTCTGCGACGAGGCAGACGCGCGCCCGCCTCGTCGAGCGTGCAAGACAGACCCCGGAGACCGCATGACCGAGCACCTGACCGTCGTCGACCATCCGCTGGTCCAGCACAAGCTGACGATCATGCGCGACCGCGAGACCTCGACGGCCAGCTTCCGGCGGCTCCTGCGCGAGATCAGCCAGCTTCTGGCCTACGAGGTCACGCGCGAACTCGAGATGACGACGCGCCCGATCGAGACGCCGATGGGCCCGATGGAGGCGCCGGCGCTGGCCGGCAAGAAGCTGGCGCTGGTCTCGATCCTGCGGGCGGGCAACGGCCTGCTGGACGGCGTGCTCGAGCTGGTGCCGGCGGCGCGGGTGGGCTTCGTCGGCCTCTACCGCGACGAGGAGACGCTGCAGCCGGTGCAGTATTACTGCAAGCTGCCGGCCGAGCTCGACGACCGGATGGTGATCACGCTCGATCCGATGCTGGCCACCGGCAACTCGTCGGTGGCGGCGATCGACCTGCTCAAGCAGGCGGGCGCGCGGCGGATACGCTTTCTCTGCCTCTTGGCCGCGCCCGAAGGCGTGGCGCGGATGGCCGAGGCGCACCCGGACGTGCCCATGGTCACCGCCGCGCTCGACGAACGGCTGAACGAGAAGGGCTACATCGTGCCCGGCCTCGGCGACGCCGGCGACCGGATGTTCGGCACCAAGTAGGCCCGGGCGGGGGCGCCGCAGCGGAGGCCTAGTTCCCGCAGATCCCCTGCAGCGCCACCCATTCGCCGTCGCTCATCAGCGGCGGAGTGCTGGCCGGCAACGGGTCCGCCTCGATCAGCGCCAGCGTCGCCTCTCCGGAGACGTCGCGGGCATAGGCATAGGGCCGGGCGCTGACGCCGGCCCCGGCGAAACGTGCGCTCAGCGCGGCTGTCGGAAAGCCGGGCGGCGTCGCGGCCAGCAGCCGCTCGGCCTCGGCGTCGAGCGCCCGGGGCGGGACCTGTCCGGTCGTCAGCAGTCTCAGCGCGGTCGGCGCGCCGGCCGCCGACAGCAGCGCGTCGAGGGGGTCGCGCAGCGCCGCCCGAAGATCGGCCGCAAGGACGTGTCCTGCGGCGACCTCGGGCGCGTCGTAGTCCTCGACCAGCGCCCGGTTCATGACGATGGTCCCGCCGGGCAGCGCGACGGCGCCGGGAACCGCTTCCGGAACCACCACCAGCGGCCCCGCGTCGGGGCCGCGCAGGCGCGCGTTCAGCTTGCGCAGCGCCGCGGCGCCGCGGGGCGTCCGGCAGGCGGGCCCGGTGAGCCGGCCGAGCCGTTCGAGAAGCGCGGCGTCGAGGGCGGCGCGGGTGGCCGGCGGCGCCACGGTGGCGGTGTGGCGGACCAGCGCCTCGGGCAGCCACAGGACCAGCGTCGCGACCACTGCGGCCAGCCCCGCCAGCAGCAGCGTGCGCCGCAGCCGCCCCGGCCGCGGGCGCCGGCGGCGCACCGCCGCCTGCACCCTGTCGATGGCGGCGATCATGGTGGCGTCGTCGAGCTCGAGCTCTTCCGCGGCGTCGGGCCCCGGCGCATAGATCGCGGGCTCGCCATGGCGCCGCCGCTCGACCGCCGCCAGTGACCAGTGGGCCAGGGCACGGTCGGCGCGATCGGTAATGACCAGCGTCGCCTCGCCCAGCGACACGATCACCTCGCGTCGCTGGGCTTCTGGGCCCGGGCGCCACAGGCCGCTCGCCTCGAGCCGCTGGTACTGGCTGAGCGCCGTCACAGGCGCGGCGTCGTTGCCGGATCTCCGCCCGGGCGCCATGACAAGCGGCAGGCCGCGTTCACGGCGCGGCGCCGGCCGGATGGGGGACCGTCCCGTCGGTGGCCCTGGTCGTGCCCGTTGGCCCTCGTCGTGGCGTCACGGCCGGCACGCGGGCGCCGAGGCTGAGGCCGAAGACGAAGGCATGCACGGCAAGAAGGCCCTTGGGGATCGCCAACCGCATGGCACAGGTAAAGGATGCGCTGGCGGCAGCGTCAATCCCTGCCGGATGACCAGCGGCCTTCCTGCGGTGCGAGCGTGGCGGGCGCGGCCGAAAGGACCGCGCGCGGGCGGCCGAGCGGCGGCCCCGCATGGGGTCGCTCGAGGTCGCCCGCACCCCCGCCGATGGCTCAGGCAGCCGCGGCCGCCGGGGCGAACCGGCCATAGAAGGTCTGGTCCGACGCTGCCATTTCGCGCAGCAGCGCGGGCGGCTCGAACCGCGGCCCGTGCGCTTCGGCCAGCCCCTCGCAGATCTCGACCGCACGGCCGGCGCCGATCATGTCGAGCCAGCGAGAACGGCCCGCCCGACCACGGCGCGAAGCCCCAGCCGAGGATCGCGCCGACGTCGCCCTCGCGGATGTCGGTCAGCACGCCGTCCTCGAGCGCGCGCACCGCTTCCAGCACCTGCGCCATCAGCAGGCGATGCTGCACCTCGGTCAGCGTCGGGCTGCTCGGCGGCCGCCGCGTATCTCTCGCCCAGACCCTGCCAGAGGCCCTGCCGCTTGCCCGCGTCGTCGTAGGCGTAGAAGCCGGCCCTGGACTTGCGGCCCAGCCGGCCCTCGTCCGCCAGCCAGAACAGCACCTCGTCTACCGCATCGTCGGGGTAGGCGTCGCCCATCGCGGCCTTCGTCGCCTTGGCGATCTTCACGCCAAGGTCGATCGACGTCTCGTCCACCAGCTGCAGCGGGCCCAGCGGCATGCCCACCAGCTTGGCCGCGTTCTCGACCAGCGCCGGTGTCACCCCCTCGCGCACCATCCGCACGCCTTCGTTGATGTAGGGGATGATGCAGCGGTTGGCGTAGAAGAACCGCGCGTCGTTGACCACGATCGGGGTCTTGCGGATCTGCCGCACGTAGTCGAGCGCCTTGGCTACCGCGCGCTCGCCGGTCGCCTTGCCGCGGATGATCTCGACCAGCATCATCTTGTCGACCGGCGAGAAGAAGTGGATGCCGATGAACTGCTCGGGCCGCTTCGACGCCTTCGCCAGCTCGGTGATCGGCAGGGTCGAGGTGTTGGTGGCGAAGATGCAGTCGTCGCCCACGACTTCCTCGACGCGTGCCGTCACCTCGGCCTTGATGCCGGGGTCCTCGAAAACCGCCTCGACGATCAGGTCGCAGCCCGCAAGCGCCGCGTAGTCGGTGGTGGCGGTGATCCGGCCCAGCACCTCGTCCTTCTTCTCGGGCGTCACCTTCTTGCGGGCGATGCCCTTGTCGAGGATGCCTTCGGAATGGGATTTGCCGCTTGCTCGGCCGCCTCCTGCGCCTGGTCGATCAGCACAACCTCGATCCCGGCATTGGCCGAGACGTAGGCGATGCCCGCGCCCATCATGCCGGCGCCGAGGATGCCCACCTTGCGCACCTTCTGGTCGGGCACGTCGGGGCGGTTCGCGCCCTTCTCCAGCGCCTCCTTGTTGACGAAGAGCGAGCGGATCATCGCGGCCGAGGACGGGTTCATCAGCACCTGCGTGAACCAGCGCGCCTCGATCCTCAGCGCGGTGTCGAAAGGCACCAGCGCCCCCTCGTAGACCGCCGAGAGGAGCGCCTTGGCCGCGGGGTAGACGCCCTTGGTGCGGCCGTTCACCATCGCCGCGGCGCCGACGAAGGTCATGAACCCGTGGGCCGAGTAGGGGGCGCCGCCGGGCAGCTTCCAGCCCTTCTGGTCCCAGGGCTTGACGATGTCGGCGTCCTTCGCCTCGCGCACCCAGGCGATGGCGGCGGCAAGCGGGTCGTCCACCACCTCGTCGCACAAGGCCGAGCGACTTGGCCTTCCTCGGGTCGCTCAGCTTGCCCTCGAGCAGCACCGGTGCCGCGGCCATCGCGCCCATGAGGCGGCTGACGCGGGTTGTGCCGCCGGCGCCGGGAAAGATGCCGACCATGATCTCGGGCAGGCCGATCTTCGCCTTGGGGTCGTCGGCGCAGAAGATCCGGTGGCAGGCGAGCGGGATCTCGAGCCCGATGCCCAGGGCGGTGCCGGGCAGGGCCGCGGCGACGGGCTTGCCGCCGCGATTGCGGTCGTCCATGCCCGCGCGCTCGATCTTGCGCAGGATGGCGTGCATCCGCATGATGCCGTCGAAGAGGCCGCGCGCGGCGTCCGCGCCCGCCTCGTCGCGCAGGCGAGCCAGCACGTTGAGGTCCATGCCGCCGGCGAAGCTGTCCTTGCCGCTGGTGATGACGATGCCCCTGACCGCGTCGTCGGCCAGCGCCCGGTCGACCAGCGCCTCGAGCGCGTCGAACCCCTCGAGGCTCATCACGTTCATGGATCGGCCGGGCACGTCCCAGGTGATGACCGCGACGTCGTCCTCGAAGATCGTAGTGGAAATCGGTCATGTCAGTCTCCCTTGGCGGGGTAGGGGGTGCCGTTCTTGCGGGTGAAGGTCATGCGCCCGTCCTCGACCTCGACCCGCATGTCGATGTCGGAATAGGTGGCGACCTCGCGCGGGGCGCGGGTGCCGATGACGAGGAACCGCGCCTCGGCGTCGGTGCGGTTCAGCAGGTGGTGGCCATCCGGTACGCCGGCGGGGAAGGCGGCGCAGTCGCCGGGGCCCATCACCGTCTCGCCCGCGTCCTGCACCAGTACCAGCTCGCCCTCGGTCACCATCACGAACTCGTCCTCGTTGGCGTGCCAGTGGCGTTGCGAGGACATCGCCCCCGGTTGCAGCGTCACCAGGTTGGCGCCGAACTGCGTCAGCCCGCCCGCCCGCCCCAACGCCTGCGAGGTGCGGCCGGCGACATCGGCGTCGAAGGGGGCGGGATAGCTCGACCCCGTGCGGATCGGCACTGCGTCCTTGTCGATCACGCCCATGGCCGCCCCCGGGGGAGAGGCAGCGGTTGCGCGCCTGTGGTCGCGCGGCGGTCTTCGGGCGCGGCGTCTACTGCAGGACGAAGGGTCGTTCGAGCTGCTCGGCCGCCTCGAACCAGTCGCCAACGGCATCCAGCGCCAGCCGCTCGAACGAGATCATCTGGACCTCGAGCCCGCACGGCCGGCGCGACAGGTAATAGTCGGCGCTGGTCCGTCCCCGCCGCGCCCCGCCGCCGTCCACGTAGAACCAGTCGACCGCGGCCGTGCAGCGGCCGCCGCCGCCGTTCTTCTCCTGCGTCACCGCTGCGCGAAGGTAGTGGATGCCGAGCTGGGCCAGCCCGTCGAACTTCCATCGCAACGCCTGCTCGACCTGGGCCCGGTGACGCAGCAGAACCCGGCGTGGCACCCGCCCGGGCAGGAATACCGGAAGCGGCAGGGCGTAATGCTGCGCCATGGCCGCTATTCGCCCATCCCTCAGGCAGAGCGCCTGAGATGTGAAGAAGCTCTGGATCGCCGACAATCGCCCGCACTCCTGGCGCCGCCCTCTGCGCAAGGAGATACAAGTGGAACGTGCAGAGTCCAGCTTCGCCTCGCGCTCTAGGGAAGTTTCGGGTGCCGGACATCAGACCCGCTCGATGATCGTCGCCGCGCCCATGCCCGAGGCGACGCAGAGCGTGGCGAGGCCGATTTCCCTGTCGGCGCGCTCCATCTCGTCGAGCAGCGTGCCGATGATGATCGCGCCGGTGGCGCCCAGCGGGTGGCCCATGGCGATGGCGCCGCCGTTCACGTTGAGCCGGTCGTGATCGACGCCGAAGGCCTGCATGAATCGCAGCACGACGGCGCAGAACGCCTCGTTCACCTCGAAGAGGTCGATGTCGCCGATGGCCATGCCGCTCTCGGCGAGGATCTTCTCGGTCACTGGGACCGGGCCGGTCAGCATGATCGTGGGATCGGTGCCGATCTTGGCGGTGGCGCGGATGCGGGCGCGGGGCTTCAGCCCGTGCGCCTCGCCGAACGCCTTCGAGCCGATCAGCACGCCGCCGCGCCGTCGACGATGCCCGCACGAGTTGCCGGCGTGGTGGACGTGCTTGATCCGCTCCAGATGCGGGTACTTCATCAGCGCGACCTTGTCGAAGCCGGGCATCGACCTCGCCCATCTCCTTGAACGAGGGCTTCAGCGCGCCGAGCGACTGCATGTCGGTGCCGGGGCGCATGTACTCGTCCCGGTCGAGGATCGGCAGGCCGTTGCGGTCGCGCACCGCGATGACGGAGCGGTCGAAGCGGCCCTCGTCCCAGGCCGCGCGGCGCGCTTCTGGCTTTCGACGGCGAGCGCGTCGGCGTCGTCGCGGGTGAAGCCGTATTGGGTGGCGATGATGTCGGCCGAGATGCCCTGCGGCACGAAATAGGTCTTCATCGCGATCGATGGATCGACGGCGATGGCCGCCCCGTCCGAGCCCATCGGCACGCGGCCCATCATCTCGACCCCGCCGGCGATATAGGCCCGCGCCCGCGCCGGCGCGCACCTGGTTCGCGGCGAGGTTCACCGCCTCGATCCCGCAGGCGCAGAAGCGGTTGATCGACAGGCCCGGGATGCGCTCGTCGAGGTCGCGAGGCGAGCACCGCGGTGCGCGCGAGGCAGCCGCCCTGTTCGCCGACCTGGGTGGCGTTGCCCCAGATCACGTCCTCGACCGCGGCGGCCGTCGAGGCCGTTGCGCTCCTTGAGCGCGTTCAGCGTCAGCGCCGAGAGGCGGGCCGAGGTGACCTCGTGCAGGCGCCGTCGGCGCGGCCCTTGCCGCGCGGGGTGCGGACGGCGTCGTAGATGTAGGCGTCGGTCATCGTGGCTTCCTCCTTGTCGGCTCAGGCCGCGCGGTCGGGAGGCGCGGTGGCCGGGCATCAGGTCGTAGGGGTGCTTCCAGCCGGGCAGGGCCGCGATGCGGTCGAGCCAGGCGTCGATGTTCGGGATAGTCGGCGCGGTCGAAGCCGAAGGGCTCGGGGTAGTAGAGATAGCCGCAGCAGGCAGAAGTCGGCGATCGGTGGGCCCGTCGCCCACGATCCAGTCGCGCCCGGTCGAGATGCGCCGTCGAGCACCTTGAGCGCCGAGCCGAACCGCATCGCCAGGAACGGCGATCACCGCGTCGTTGCGCTTGTCCTCGGGCAGGAAGTTCAGGATGAAGCGCAGCGGCCCGCCGACGCCCGAGACCTTGTGGTTGTCGAAGAGCACCCAGCGCAGCACCTCGCGCCGCTCGGCGGCTCACGCCGCCGAACCTGCCGGTCTTCTCGATCGACGTAGTCCTGGATCACGCCCGACTGGGTCAGGACGAGTCGCCGTCGACCAGCACCGGCACCTCGCCCATCGGGTTGAGCTTGCGGTAGTCGGGGGTGCGCGTCTCGCCGTTGAAGAAGTCGACGAAGACCGGCTCCCAGTCGATACCGGCGAGTTCCATGGTCAGCGCCGCCTTGTAGGCGTTGCCGCTTTCGCCGAAGCAGTAGAGTTTCGCCGTCATCGTCTTCTCCCCCTCGGTCCCGGTTTCCGGGACGTTTCCGTTGCGCGGCGGCGGCAGGTCGGCCGGGGCCGGGACGCGGCGGTTGCTCCGCCGCCGTTGCCGCCGTGCGTCCGGCGGCAGGGCCCGTTCTAGAATGCGCTGGCGGCGAGCGCCATGACCGGCTCGGCGCCGGATTCGATCCGCGCGAGATGCATCTGCGTCGCGGGCAGCTGGCGCGCCATGTAGTAGCGCCCGGTGGCGATCTTGGCCTCGTGGAACTCGGGGTCGGACGTCGCCGGCGTCCAGCGCGGCATACGCGGCCTGCGCCATCCGCGCCCACATCAGCCCAAGGCAGACATGGCCGAAGAGGTGCATGAAGTCGTAGGAGCCGGCCAGCGCGTCGTTGGGGTCCTTCATGCCGTTCTGCATGAAGTACATCGCCGCCGCCTGCAGGTCCTTGGACGCGGCCTTGAGCGGGTCGAGGAAGTCCGCCTTGAGCCGCGCGTCGTGCTCGTTCTCCCTGATGAAGGCCTTCACGATGTCGAAGAAGGCCATGACCGTCTTGCCGCCGTTCTGGCCCAGCTTGCGGCCGACGAGGTCGAGCGACTGGATGCCGTTCGCGCCCTCGTAGATCATCGTGATGCGGGCGTCGCGGACGAACTGCTCGAGCCCCCACTCGCGGATGAAGCCCGAGCCGCCCAGCGTCTGCTGCGCCAGGACCGTGGTTTCGAAGCCCTTGTCGGTCAGGAAGCCCTTGATGACCGGCGTCAGCAGCGAGATCAGCGCCTCGGCCTCGGCGTCGCCCTTGCGGTGGGCGCGGTCGATCAGCGTCGCGCCCCAGAAGATGAAGGCGCGCGCGCCCTCGACGAAGGTCTTCTGGTCCATCAGGTTGCGGCGCACGTCGGGGTGGACGATGATCGGGTCGGCCGGCCGTCGGGGTTCTCCTGCGCGCCGGTCACGTCGCGGCCCTGCAGCCGGTCCTTCGCATAGGCCAGCGCGTTCTGGTAGGCGACCTCGGCCTGCGCGTAGCCCTGCAGGCCGACGCCCAGCCGCGCCTCGTTCATCATGGTGAACATGGCGCGCATGCCCTTGTGCGCCTCGCCCAGCAGGTAGCCCGTCGCGCCGTCGTAGTTCATCACGCAGGTGGCGTTGCCGTGGATGCCCATCTTCTCTTCGAGGCTTGCCACAGGTCACCGCGTTGCGGTCGCCGAGGCTGCCGTCGTCGTTCACCAGGAACTTCGGCACGATGAAGAGCGAGATGCCCTTGGTGCCCTCGGGCCCGCCGGGGATGCTTGGCCAGCACGAGGTGGATGATGTTCTCCGCCAGGTCGTGCTCGCCGGCCGAGATGAAGATCTTCTGGCCGGTGATGCGGTAGGTGCCGTCGTCCTGCGGCTCGGCCTTGGTGCGGATCAGCCCGAGGTCGGTGCCGCATTGCGGCTCGGTCAGGTTCATGGTGCCCGTCCATTCGACCCGTCGACCATCTTCGGCAGGTAGGTCGCCTTCTGCTCGTCCGATGCCGTGGGCGTGGATCGCCGAATAGCGCCGTGGGTCAGGCCCTGGTACATGTTGAAGGCCATGTTGGCGGAGACGAAGATCTCGCCCACCGCGCGTGTGCAGCAGGTAGGGCATGCCCTGCCCGCCGTAGCTCGGGTCGGCGTCGAGCCCGATCCAGCCGCCCTCGCGCATCTGGTCGAAGGCGTCCTTGAAGCCCGTCGGCGTGCGCACCACGCCGTTCTCAAGCCGGCAGCCCTCGGTGTCGCCCACCCGGTTGAGCGGCGCGAGCACCTCGCGGCGAGCTTGCCCGCCTCGTCGAGGACCGCCTGCGGTGAAGTCGCGGTCGAGCTCGTCGTAGCCCGGGATGTCGCTTTCGGCGACCTTCAGGACGTCGTGCAGGACGAACTGCATGTCCTTCGTGCGGGGCGGTGTAGCTGGGCATCCGTCCCCCTGGTCTGCTCGGTTTGCGGCTATTCTGCGGCGGCGCGGCGGCTGCTGCATCGAGGCCAGCATCTGCTCGCCCCAGGTCAGCTGCTCCTGCAGCTCGGCGATCGCCTCGTCGAGCTCGTCGCGCTGGCGCTCCATGTCGGCAAGCCGCTCGCGGCCGACCTCGTAGGTCGCGCTCGAGCTGCGTCGTGCTGCCCGTCGCCGGTGTCGTAGAGGTCGAGAAGCTGGCGGATCTCCTCGAGGCTGAAGCCGAAGCGCTTGCCGCGCAGGATCAGCTTCAGCCGGGCGCGGTCGCGGCGCGTGAACAGGCGCTTCTGGCCCTCGCGGATCGGGAACAGAAGCTCCTTCGCCTCGTAGAAGCGCAGCGTGCGCGGCGTCACGTCGAAGGCGTCGCACATCTCGCGGATGGTCATGACTCGTCTCGGTCATCTCTGGCATTCCTCGGTTCGTCGTCGGTCACGGCGGCTCAAATGAGCCGGCTGCGTGCGACGTACTCGACAAGATTCAGCTGACGTTAACGTAAACCGAACGTCACGTCACATTTGCCCGCTGCCGGCAAGCATCCCGCAATCGAGCGGTGGCGGCATCGCGGCAAGGCTTCGCGGCCGCGCCTAGTCAGCGGTGCCGCGCGACCTCGTCGCGCAGGCGCTCGCAGGTCCGCGATCGTGCTCGTCCAGCTGCGTCGCGCTCGGCCGGCTCAGCGCGGCGAGCTGGCGGTCGGCGAGCTCGCACCCAGTCCTCGCATCTGCGGCACGCGTGCCCTCCTGTCGTAGATCTCGCAGCCACTGGCGGATCTCCTCGAGGCTGAAGCCGAAGCGGCGGCCGCGCAGGATCAGCGTCATCCGCGCGACCTCGCGCGGGCCGTAGAAGCGCGCGCGGCCCTCCTTCTCGGGGCGAGAAGCTCGATGTATTCGTAGTAGCGCAGGGTGCGCGGCGTCACGTCGAACTTCGCGCACATCTCCTTGAAGCTCAGCCGCGTCCGACATCGTCCTCTCGTCTGCCGAGTAGTCGCAGCCTCGCAGCGCAATGCGCGCGGCGGCGAGGGCAACGGCCGACCCTTGCCGCCGGCGCGCGGAGCGGCCGATAAGAGCCGGCCATGACCGAGCGGACAGCGACAGGCCGACCGCAAGGCCGCAGCTCGCGCGCCAGTTCATCGAGGCGATCCCCCACGCCCGCGGCGCTGGGCATGCGGCTGACCGAGATCGGCGACGGCGTCGCGGCGATCGAATGCCCTACGACGCGCGCTGCGTGGGCGACCCGCCACCGGCGTGATCCACGGCGGCGCGGTCTCGGCGCTGATGGACACCTGCGGCGGCGCGGCGGTGATGAGCCATCCCGCAGGCGCCGGCCGGCACCGCGACCTCGACCTGCGGATCGACTACATGCGCCCCGCGACGCCGGGCCAGGCGATCCGGGCGCGGGCCGAATGCTACCACGTCACCCGCTCCGTCGCCTTCGTGCGCGCCACCGCGCACGACGACGACGCGGACCGCCCGGTCGCCACCGCCACCGGCGCCTTCACCGTGGAGCGGCACGGGGCGGCCGATGAGCCGCGGCGCGCCCGAACCGGTGCAGGTCGTCAAGCAGCGCCGCGACGCCGCGCTGCGCGGCGCTGGTCGAGGGCGGTGCCCTACATCCAGCTTCCTCGGCATCCGCTTCGACCGGCGCGGCGACGAGCTGACGGCGATGCTGCCCTTCGACGACAAGCTGATCGGCAACCCGCTCCTGCCGGCGCTCCACGGCGGCGTGACGGCGGCCTTCCTGGAGGTCACGGCGATCATCGAGCTCGGCTGGTCGATGCTCTGGGAGGAGATCGAGAGCGGGCGCGATCGACGCCGAGGCGACTGGACCCCGAGCACGCTGCCGCGGCTGCCCAAGACCATCGACTTCACGGTGGACTACCTGCGCTCCGGCCTGCCGCGCGACGCCTATGCGCGGGCGCGGGTCAACCGCTCGGGCCGGCGCTACGCCAGCGTCCATGTCGAGGCCTGGCAGGACAACCGCGCCCGGCTCTTCGCGCAGGCGACGGGGCATTTCCTGATGCCGTCCCGCGACGGCTGACGCGCCGAGCGGGCCGCGGCGGCGCCGATCACCCACCGCCGCGTGCTGAGCATCGCCCTGCCGATCGTGCTGTCGAACGCCACGGTGCCGATCCTCGGCGCGGTCGATACCGGCGTCGTGGGGCAGATGGGCGCAGGCCGCGCCGATCGGCGCGGTGGGGATCGGCGCGGTGATCCTGACCGGCGATCTACTGGGTCTTCGGCTTCCTGCGGATGGGCACCACCGGGCTGGTCGCGCAGGCGCGCGGCGCGGGCGACCGGGCCGAGGCCGGCGCGCTCCTGATGCGCGCGCTGATGCATCGGCGCGGCGCGGCGGGGCTGGCGCTCATCGTGCTGCAAGTGGCCGCTCTTCGCGGGCGCCTTCCGCCTGGCGCCCGCCTCGGCCGAGGTCGAGGCGCTGGCGCGCGACTACATGGCGATCCGCATCTGGTCGCGCGCCGGCGGCGATCGCGCTCTACGCCATCACCGGCTGGCTGATCGCGCTGGAGCGGACGCGCGGCGGTGCTGGTGATCCAGCTCTGGATGAACGGGGTCAACATCGTGCTCGACCTGCTGGTTCGTGCTGGGCCTCGGCTGGGGCGTCGCCGGGCGTGGCGGTGGCCACGCTTCCTCGCCGAATGGTCGGGCTCTGGCGCTGGGCCTCTGGCTCTGCCGCGCGCGCCTTCGCCGGGACGGCCTGGCGCGACTGGGCGCGGGTCTTCGACCGCGGCGCGGCTGCGCGCGGATGGCGGCGGTCAACAGCGACATCATGATCCGCTCGGTGCTGCTGCAGGGCGATCTTCGTCTCGCTTCCTGTTCCTCGGCGCGGGGTTCGGCGACGTGACGCTGGCGGCGAACCAGGTGCTGCTGCAGTTCCTGCGAGATCACCGCCTACGCGCTGGACGGCTTCGCCTTCGCGGCCGAGGCGCTGGTGGGCGCAGGCGATGGGCGCGCGCGGCGCGGCCGCGCTGCGGCGCGCGGCGGTCTGTCGTCGAGCTCTGGGGCGTGGGACTGGCGCTGGCGCTGCGCGGTCTTCTTCGCGCTGGCGGGCCGCGCGCATCATCGACCTGATGACCACGGCGCCCGAGGTGCGGGCGGCGGCGCGGGAGTACCTGCCCTGGATGGTCGCGGCGCCGCTGATCGGGCGTCGGCGCCCTGGATGCTCGACGGCATCTTCATCGGCGCGACCGGGACGCGCGCCATGCGCAACACGATGGTGGTGTCGGTCGCGGTCTACGTCGGCCGCGCTTGCGGTGCTGGTGCCGGCCTTCGGCAATCACGGGCTCTGGGCCGCGCTGATGGTGCTGAACGCGGCGCGGGCGGTGACGCTGGCAGTGCGCTACCCGGCGCTCGAGGCGCGGGCCGCCTGACGCCGCAGCGCGGGCCAGCGTCCCCGCCCGCCCAGCCGCCGCGGATCGACTCGGAGCGCCGGTCGGGCGGCATCGGCGCTACAGCCAGTCGTCGCGTCCGGTGCCGACCGCCTCGGCGACGCTGGCGAAGCCGTCGCGCGCGAGCAGCGCGTCGAGGCCCCGGGCGATGCGCGGCGACCAGCCGAAGCCCTCGTAGACCATCGCGGTGTAGAGCTGCACCGCCGAGGCGCCGGCGCGGATCTTGGCATAGGCCTGCTCGGCCGAGCCGACGCCGCCGACGCCGATCAGCGGCAGCCGGCCCTCGGTCAGCCTGCGACAGCCGCGCCAGCACCCGGGTCGAGCGCTCGAAGAGCGGCGCGCCCGAGAGGCCGCCCGCCTCGGCCGCGTGGCGGCTGGTGCAGCCCGTCGCGGACAGCGTCGTGTTGGTGGCGACGATCGCGGCGATGCCCGCGCCTCGGCGCCACTCGGCGATGTCGGCGAGGTCGCCGTCGTCGAGGTCGGGCGCGATCTTGAGGAAGACCGGCAGCGGCCGGGCAGCGCCGCGCGGTCCATCACGCCCGCCAGCAGCGCCGCCAGCGCCGCCTGCCCCTGCAGGTCGCGCAGCCGCTCGGTGTTGGGCGAGGAGACGTTGACGGTGGCGAAATCGCAATGCGCCGCCGCAGCGGCGCAGCACCCGGCGAAATCGCGCGGCGCGGTCGGCGCTGTCCTTGTTGGCGCCGAGGTTCAGCCCCACCGGCACGCCCGCGGGCCGCGCCGGCGAGCCGCGCGGCGATCGCCTCGGCGCCGTCGTTGTTGAAGCCGAAGCGGTTGATCGCGGCGCGGTCCTCGGTCAGCCGGAACAGGCGCGGGCGCGGGTTGCCGGGCTGCGGCCGCGGCGTCGCGGCGCCGACCTCGAGGAAGCCGAAGCCCGCGCGCATCAGCGGCGCCAGCGCCACGGCGTTCTTGTCGAAGCCGGCGGCCAGGCCGACCGGGTTGGGCAGCGCGAGCCCGGCCAGCCGCGTGGCCAGCCGCGGCGAGCGTCACCGGCCCCGGCAGCGGCGCCGGCCGCCGAAGGCCGCAGAGCGCAGGGCGCCGCCAGCGCCAGCGGCGATGCGGCGCCGCTCCGGCTCCAGCCGGTGCGGCAGCGCCGGCGCCGCGCCAGGTCGATCCGCCGCCCAGCGTCAACGCCTCGAATTTCGGGCGCGTCGGGTCCACGTGCGCCTCGCGCGGCAGTCCGGCGAGGCAGTCCGCCACCGCCTCGGGCCCAGCGGCGCGGCGCGACCAGGCGAGTCGGCAGCCCGAGCGGCCGGTAGAGATGCGGGAAGAGCGCGCCGCCGCGCGACGGCTCCCATCTCAGCGCATCGAGCCCGTCGGCCTCGATCACCGCCAGCAGGACAGCTCGCCGGCCTCGGCGAAGTGCTTGGCCGCGGTCGCCGCCCACCTGCTCGGCGGTGGAGAAATGGATGTAGCCGTCGGCGAGGTCGACCGGCGCGCCCGCGGTCTCGCCCTCGGTCGCCAGCGTCCGCCCATTCGGGCGGCGCGGAAAATCTTGTAGATCAGCATTGCGCGCCGTCGTGACCTTCGCGGGCCGCGGCGTCAAGCGCGTCGATCGCGGTGCGGGCGGGCGCGGCCGGCGCTGGACAAGCGGGCCCGCACGGCGGCAAGCATGGCGCGGAGCAAGAACCATGGGGGAGGCATCCATGAAAGCCCGCTATCTCGTCTCGGCCGCCGCGCTGGCGCTCGGCGCCGGCACCGCCGCGGCCGAGTACCAGCTGACCATCCTGCACACCAACGACTTCCACTCCCGGTTCGAGCCGATCAGCGCATACGACTTGACTTGCGCGCGCCGAGGACAACGAGGCCGGCGAATGCTTCGGCGGCACCGGCCGCCTGGTCACCGCGATCAAGGAGGCCAAGGCGCGCAACGACAACTGGATTCTCGTCGACGGCGGCGACCAGTTCCAGGGCACGCTGTTCTACACCTACTACAAGGGCAAGCGCCGCGGCCGAGATGATGAACAAGCTCGGCTACGACGCGATGACCGTGGGCAACCACGAGTTCGACGACGGGCCCGAGGTGCTGCGCGAGCTTCGTCGACGCGGTCGACTTCCCGATCCTGATGTCGAACGCCGACATCTCGGGCAGGAGCCGCTGCTCGTCGGACGCGATCCAGCCCTCCACGGTGATCGAGAGCGGCGGCGAGAAGATCGGCCTGATCGGCCTCACGCCCGCAGGACACCGACGAGCTGGCGCAGCCCGGGCCCAACGTCATGTTCTCCGACCCGGTCGCCGCGGTGCAGATGGCCGAGGTCGATGCGCTGAGCGCGCGACGGCGTCAACAAGATCATCGTCCTCAGCCATTCGGGCTACAAGGTCGACAAGCGCGTCGCCGACCAGACGAGCGGCGTCGACGTGATCGTGGGCGGCCACACCAACACGCTGCTGTCGAAGACAGGAGGGTGCCGAGGGCCCCTATCCGACCATGGTCGAACGACACCGCCATCGTGCAGGCCTATGCCTACGGCAAGTTCCTGGGCGAGCTGAACGTGACCTTCGACGACGAGGGCAAGGTGCATCTCGGCCACGGGCGAGCCGATCCTGCTGGACGCGCACGTGGCCGAGGATCAGGCCACGCTCGACCGCATCGCCGAGCTCGCCGAGCCGCTCGAGGAGGTCCGCAACAAGGTCGTGGCCGAGATCGCGTCAAGCCGATCGAGGGCGTCGCGCGATGATCTGCCGCGCGCAGGAGTGCCCGATGGGCAATCTGGTGGCCGACGCGATGCTCGATCGGGTCAAGGACCAGGGCATCCACGTGGCGATCGCCAACGGCGGCGGTCTGCGCGCTTCGATCGACGCGGGCGAGGTGACGATGGGCGAGGTGCTGACGGTGCTGCCGTTCCAGAACACGCTGTCGACCTTCCAGGTGACAGGCGAGACGCTGCTCGAGGCGCTCGAGAACGGCGTCAGCCAGGTCGAGGAGGGGGCTGGCCGGTTCCCGCAGGTGGCCGGGCATGACCTTCCCGTTCGACCCGTCGGCCGAGCCGGGCAACCGCGTCAGCGACGTCATGGTCGGCGGCGAACCGCTCGATCCCGACGGCGACCTACGGCGTGGTGTCGAACAACTACGTCCGCAACGGCGGCGACGGCTACGCGATGTTCATCGACGCCGAGAACGCCTACGATTACGGCCCCGACCTGGCGGATGTCACGGCGGAGTACCTGGCCGAGCACGGCCCCTACGAGCCCTATACCGACGGTCGCATCACCGCCGTCGAGTGAGACGCGGCACGGAGCGGCCGAGCGGCCGCTCCGCCCATCCTTCGCGCCGCCTGCTCGCCCGGGCGGCGCCCTTTTTTCCGGATCAGTAGAGCCCGCCTTCGAGGCCCGCCGGCTTTAGCGACGGCAGCACGACCACGTTGGCGCCGTGCACCGCGCGCCCGGCCAGGTGGATCACGTCCTGGTCGAGCATACGGATGCAGCCGGACGAGACCGCCTTGCCCAGGAAGCGGGGCTCGCAGCCGCCGTGAACGCGGTAGAGGGTGTCGATTCCGTTCTGGAAGAGATAAAGCGCCCGCGCCCCCAGCGGGTTGCCCGGCCCCGGGTCCATGCCGCCGTTCGCCACGGTGTAGGCGGCCAGTTCGGGTTGCCGTTCGGCCATGGTTTCGGGGACCTTCCAGCGCGGCCAGTCTCGGATGAACTGCAAGCGCGCCGTTCCCTCCCAGTCGTATCCGGCGGCGCCGACGCTGACGCCGTAGCGCATCGCGCGCTCGGGCTTTTCCACAAAGTGCAGGACCGCGGCATCGGGGTCGACGACAATGGTGCCCCGCGGGCGGTCGGGCCAGGGGTTCTCGACCTCGCGCCGCCAGAGGTTCGGCGCAATCACGCCCTCGGGCACGGCGGGCACGGGGTAGGGCTCGTCCGTTATTGCGCCGTAGAAGTCGGGCAAGGGCGGGAACTGCGGCATTTGCGGCGGCAGGTTGCGCGTCACGGGTTCGGGTCGCGTGCAGGCCGCGAGCGAGGCCGCGGCGGCTGCGCTCGCAAAGAAGCGGCGCGTCATCATGGGTTGTCCTTTCGGCTGAAACGGGGAGGCGCCTCGGGCGCCGGTCTCGTCGCTGGGCGTCAGCCGAGGCGGGGCGGGCCGCGCGGTGGCTCGGGCGCATGGTCCGCGGCGGCAGGGTCGTGCCCGGGCCGCGTCCTCGCCGCCCGCGTCCGCGGTTCCGGGGTGGTCGTGGGATCGGGCAGCAGCCGGTCCGCCACGCAAGAAACCCCGGGAATCGCCGCTGTCCGACACCGGTGCGGCGCGGGCTGCGCCGCGGCTGGCTGCATTGCGGTGATGGCAGCGTCGCCCGGCGCAACCTGCGCCGAGGCGAGATACGGCCCCCATGGCAGGAGGCACAGGACGAGCAGGGCGATAAGGGACGCGCGCAACCGGGTCATCGCGCGGTAATGTGGCGATATGGCGCGCGCCGTCGAGGGGAATGGTCGCGCGAGGCGAACACGCCTGCGTGACAAATCGTCCGCCGGCAGGTTTATGCGGGGTTAGCCGAGGGAAACGGCGTCATCGGCGTTACAATTCGTTCGCGTCGTGCGATCTAGTGGCCATGTGTGGACGTTTCGCCATCACGCTGCCGCCAGACGCCATGGCGCAGCTTTTCGCGGCGGTGCCGGCCAACGACCTGCCGCCGGTGCCGAATTACAACGTTTGCCCCACCAACATGATCCACGTGATCACCGGCGAGCGGCGGCTCGTGGCGATGCGCTGGGGTTTGATCCCGCGCTGGTACAAGAACGAGAACGACGGCCCGCTGCTGATCAACGCGCGCGCCGAGACAGTGGCGCAGAAGCCCGCCTTCCGCTCCGCCGTCCCGCAAAAGCCGTTGCCTGGTGCCGGCGGTCGGGCTTCTACGAGTGGACGAAGGACGCCGACGGCAACAGGGCTGCCCTGGTACATCCACCGCGCCGACGGTGCGCCCATCGCGTTCGCCGGGCTGTGGCAGGAATGGGGGCCGGACCGACTGCCGACCTGCGCCATCGTCACCTGCGCGGCCGAGGGGCGGGCTGACCGCTCTGCACGAGCGTGTGCCAGTGGTGGTCGAGCCCGACGACTGGCCGCTCTGGCTGGGCGAGGCGGGCCACGGCGCGGCGGCGCTGATGCGGGCCCCGCCAGAAGGACGGCTCGCCTGGCACCGGGTCGATCCCCGTGTCAACTCGAACCGGGCGGAGGGCCCCGAGCTGATCGTGCCGGTTGAGGCGGCTTGACGCAGGCGAGGCGATCGCCTAGCTCCGAAGCCGAGCGCGGGCATGGTGAAATGGTATCACACGAGCCTTCCAAGCTCTTGGTGCGGGTTCGATTCCCGCTGCCCGCTCCATATCTTGCCTTCCAGCCGATCGGACGCCAACCTGCCGCAGGGAGCGTCCTTGCCCCGCCCGGCCGCTGCCGCTAAAGCTTTCGCCCGTTCAAGCCGGGGGAACCATGGCCAAGGCCGGGGATGATCGTGCCAAGTCCAGGCGCATCGGCGCGCTGGCCGCGCTGTGGCCGTTCCTGCGCCCCTACAGGGGCCTGCTGATCGCCGGCGCTGCTGGCGCTGGTGCTGACCGCCGCCGTCTCGCTGGTCCTGCCGATCGCGGTGCGCCGGGTGGTCGACGGGTTCGAGACCTCGGCGGCGGAGCTGCTCGACAGCTATTTCCTCGCCGCGCTGGGCATCGCCGCTGCTGCTCGCGGTCGGCACGGGCCTGCGCTACTACCTCGTCACCCGGCTGGGCGAGCGGGTGGTGGCCGACATCCGCAAGGCCGTGTTCGACCGCGTCATCGGCCTGTCAGCCCGGCCTTCTACGAGAGGATCATGACCGGCGAGGTGCTGAGCCGGATCACCACCGACACCACGCTGATCCTGTGGGTCATCGGCTCGTCCGTCTCGATCGCGCTGCGCAACCTGCTGATCCTGGTCGGCGGGCTGTGCGCTGCTGTTCTTCACCTCGGCCAAGCTGACCGGCGCTGGTGCTGCTGATCGTGCCGGTGGTGATCGTGCCGATCATCGTGCTGGGCCGGCGGCTGCGCCGGCTCAGCCGCGAGAACCAGGACTGGATCGCCGCCTCCTCGGGCAACGCGTCCGAGGCGCTGCTGTCGGTGCAGACCGTGCAGGCCTTTACCCACGAGGAGCGTCAGCCGCGCCGCCTTCGCCGAGGTGACCGAGCAGAGCTTCGAGGCCGCGCGCCGACGCGGATCGGCGTCCGCGCGGTGATGACGGTGATCGTCATCGCGCTGGTCTTCGCCGGCATCGTCGGCGTGCTGTGGATCGGCGCGCGCGACGTGCGCGCCGAGCTGATGACCGTGGGCGAGCTGGTGCAGTTCGTGATCTACGCGGTGATGGTGGCGGGCTCGGTCGGCGCGCTGTCCGAGATCTGGGGCGAGTTGCAGCGCGCCGCCGGCGCGACCGAGCGGCTGGTCGAGCTTCTGCAGGCCGACCGACGCGGTGCGGGATCCCGACGACGCCGGTCGCGCTGCCGCGCCCGGTGGCAGGGCGCGATCGAGCTTCGAGGGCGTGACGTTCCACTATCCCGCCCGCCCCGGCGTCGCCGCGCTGGACGGCGTCTAGCTTGCGGATCGCCCCGGGCGAGACGGTCGCGCTGGTCGGCCCCTCGGGCGCCGGCAAGACCACGGTGATCCAGCTGCTGCTGCGGTTCTACGACCCGGTCAGCGGTGCGGTGCGGCTCGACGGGCTCGACCTGCGCGAGATGGCGCGGCCGGACTTCCGCCAGGCGATCGCGCTGGTGCCGCAGGACCCGGTGATCTTCGCCGCCACCGCGCGCGAGAACATCCGCTTCGGCCGCCCCGACGCCAGCGATGCCGAGGTCGAGGCCGCCGCCCGCGCCGCCGCCGCGCACGATTTCCTGGCCGCGCTGCCCGAGGGCTACGAAACCCATGTGGGCGAGCGCGGCGTGATGCTGTCGGGCGGGCAGAAGCAGCGCATCGCCATCGCCCGCGCGATCCTGCGCGACGCGCCGGTGCTGCTGCTGGACGAGGCGACCTCGCGCGCTCGACGCCGAAAGCGAGGCGGCCGGTGCAGCGCGCGGTCGACCGGCTGGCGCGCGGGCGCACGACGCTGGTCGTGGCGCACCGGCTGGCCACGGTGAAGAAGGCCGACCGCATCCTGGTCTTCGACCACGGCCGGATCGTGGCCGAGGGCACCCACGACGCGCTGGTGGCCGAGGGCGGCCTCTACGCCCGGCTCGCGCGGCTGCAGTTCACCGAGGGCGTCGCGGCCGAGTAGGCGGGCGGCAAGAGGCCCGCGGCCGGTTGCCAAAGCTCTGACGCGGCGACCCGCCTTGTCGCATGTTCCGCTTTCGGCCATCTTGCGTGGGCTTGATCGCAGCGCCCGGGCCGGGCGGGAGAATCCTTGATGCCGCGTTTCGCCACCCTCGCAGACAGCAAGGCCATCGAGGCCGAGATGCCCTGGGAGGAGCGTGACGTGCCGCGCACGCTCTACCAGATGCTGTCGGACACAGCGCAGCAGAATGGCGGGCGCAACGCGGTCAGCTTCCAGCTTCTGTCGGACCCCAAGGCGCCGGCCGAGACCCTGACGTGGAGCGAGCTGCACGAGGAGGTCACCCAGGCCGCGAACCTCTTTCGCAGCCTCGGTGTCGGCGAGAGCGACGTGGTCGCGCTCCTGCTTCCTAACGCGACCGAGATGGCGGTGGCGCTGCTCGGCGGTGCGGTCGCCGGAATCGTCAACCCGATCAATCCCCTGCTCGAGCCCGACCAGATCGCCGCCATCCTGCGCGAGACCGGCGCAAAGGTGCTGGTGACGCTCAAGCCGTTCCCCAAGGCCGACGTGGCGCAGAAGGCGGCCGAGGCGCTGACGCTCGCGCCGAACGTCGAGACGGTGCTCGAGGTCGACCTTGCGCGGTATCTCTCCGCCGCCGAAGAGTTGGCTCGTGCGGCTCCTGCGGCCCAGGCTGCGCGTCCACGCACAAGGCCCAAGTGCTCGACTTCCGCACCGAGCGCGAGCGCCAGCGGCCGACGCTGGACTTTACCGACAGCCGGCGTCGACCGCGTCGCGGCCTACTTCCATACCGGCGGCACGACCGGGATGCCCAAGGTTGCCCAGCACCGGTATTCCGGCATGATCTACAACGGCTGGATCGGGAACACGCTGCTCTTCACCGAGAGCGACAACGTGATCTGCCCGCTGCCGATGTTCCACGTCTTTGCCACCCACGTCATCCTGATGGCGATGCTCGCCTCGGGCGCGCATGTCGTCTTTCCGACGCCGCCGGGATACCGGGGCGACGGGGTGTTCGACAACTTCTGGAAGCTGGTCGAGCGGTGGCAGGTGACCTTCATCATCGCCGTCCCGACGGCAATCGCGCGCTGATGCAGCGGCGCGTGGACGGCGACATGTCAAGCGTAAGACCGCGTTTCGGGTTCGGCGCCGCTGCCGGTCGAGCTCTTCAACCGCTTCGAGAAGGCGACCGGCGTGAACATCGTCGAGGGCTACGGCCTGACTGAGGCGACCTGCCTCGTCTCGTGCAACCCGATCCGGACGGCGAGAAGAAGCATCGGGTCGGTGGGCATCCCTTTCCCCTACACGGACGTCAAGATCCTGCGCCACGACCGACGGCCAGCGTGCGCGAATGCGGCGTCGACGAGGTGGGCGAGATCTGCGTCGACAATCCCGGCGTGTGCCCCGGCTCGACCTATACCGAGCGCGACCAAGAACCGGCCTTTCGTCCACGAGGTCTATCTGCGGACGGGCGATCTGGGGCGGATCGACGCGGACGGCTATATCTGGATCACGGGCCGGGCGAAGGACCTGATCATCCGCGGCGGCCACAACATCGACCCCGCCCAGATCGAGGAGGCGCTGGCCGGGCACGAGGCTGTCGCCTTCGTCGGCGCCATCGGCCAGCCCGATGCCCATGCCGGCGAGTTGCCGTGCGCCTACGTCGAGCTGGTCGAGGGCGCCGACGGTGACGCGAGCGTGATCTGCTGGACTTCGCGCGCCGCAGGATCACCGAGCGCGCGGCGCTGCCCAAGTACATCGAGATCCTGCGACGAGCTGCCGAAGACCGCCGTGGGCAAGGTTTTCAAGCCGGAGCTGCGCATGCGGGCCATCATGCGCGTCTACAATGCCGCTCTTGCCGAGGCCGAGCTTGCCGCGCGCGTGGTCGAGGTGATGGAGGACAAGAAGCGCGGCCTGGTCGCGCGTCTGCGTCGCGACAAGGGGGATGACGAGGCGCGCGTCGCGCAGACGCTGGGCTCCTTCACCCGGCCGTGGGAATGGGCCGACTGAAACTCTCGACCAATTCGCGCGAAGCAGAGGTGGAGACGGACGAAAGGAAGCCGCCCCGAAGGGCGGCTTCCCGCACAAGAGACCGTGGGACGGTTCAGTCCTCGTAGGCTTCCATGTCTTCCAGCTGGTCCTCGGTCGCGTCGATGTAGGCGCGAAGGTCCGTGCCGTTCTCGCTCTGCAACAGCGTCAGCTGGTTGAAGGGCACGAGGACCGGCTTTTCACCGAGACCCAGGAAACCACCCACGTCGATGACCACGTTCTCGACCTGGCCTTGGGCATCGACGATCAGGTCGCCGATCTCGCCGACGTCCTCGTCATTGATGCCGTAGACGGGAGTGCCGGTCAGCTCCGTGACGTCGACCTCGCCGACCGAGGTCATGCGGTAGCCCTCGCGCTCGATCTGCGGACCGACCATCTGATCAGTCTCCTGATCGATGGCGTCACCGGCCTGCGACATCTCGGTCTCGACCTCGTTGGCCCCGGCTTCGAGATTGTTCTCGACATCCTCGGCCGCGGCGCCGACTTCGGCCTGAGCCTCTTCGGCTTCGGCCTCGACCTCGTTGCCGGCACCTTCGGTAGTCTCGATCTCGGCGTCCTCGAGCTGGACCGCGCCTTGAGCCTGGTCACCTTCAGCCTGCTGCTGCTGGCCTTCCTGCTGGCCCTCTTGCTGCTGCGCCAGCTGCTGCTGATCGGCTTCCTGCGCCTGGCTCTGCTGCTGGCCTTCCTGCTGCTGCTGATCCTGCTGCTGCTGGCCTTCCTGTCCTTCAGAGCTCTCGCGGAAGGTCACCTGGGGCTCACCCGAGCGCGTGAACTGCACCTGAGGTTCGCCCGCCTGGCTGAACTCGATCTGCGGATCGGCGCTCTGGTAGCGGATCTGCGGCTGCGCTCGCTGCACCTGCACGTTCGCCTGCTGGTCGCTGTCCTGATAGGCGACCGTCGGCTCGACCTTGGTGTAGCGAATCTCGGGCTGCGGCGGCTGGGCGCCTTCCTCGATCGGCTGATCCGGCGTGCCGCGACGGACGCGGACGCCTTCGCTGGTGTCCGGATTTTCGGCCTGCGACAGCTGAAGGTCGATCCTCGGCTGCGCCTGCTGGACGCTCACCCGAGGCTCACCCTGGCGCACCTGCACCTGCGGCCGCGCGTTGGCCACGTCGACGCCCGGCGGCGGCATCGTCACGATGATCTCCGGCGCGGGCTGGTCGATCGTGATCGTCGGCGTCGGCATCTCGATGCGGATCGTCGGCGCCTTCTCGTTGATGACGATTTCGGCCGCCTGCTCCTGAACGGTAACGTCCGCCGGCGTGTTCTGGACCGTCACCTCGGTGGGCGCGGCTTCCACATCCACCTCGGCCGGCGGCTGCGAGACGTAGACTTCGCCCTCGACCACGACCTCGTCGGAAAGCTGGACGCGCGTCTGCTCCTGCTCAACGAGCTGGGCGTCCTCGGTCTGGGTTTCCTGAGCCTGTTGCTGGTCTTGGTCCTGTGCCTGGCCCTGCTGCTGATCCTGCTGCTGGGCTTCCTGCTCCTGCTGGCCCTGCTGCTGGCCGTCGCCCTCGCTGCCGCGCAATTCGAGGCTGACCAGGCGGCACTGCTCGATGTCGTTGGCCTCGATGATCTGGCGCAGCTCGTCCTCGGTCTGCTGGATCTGCTCCGGCAGATCGCCCTCGAGCAGCGCTTCCAGCTGCGAACAAGCGTTCTCATCTTGCGCATGGGCGGTGGTGCCGAGCGCAAGCGGTACCGTCAGCGCGGTGCCCACCAGCAGATCTCGTACTCGAAAAGTGACGCTCATAGCTATCCTCCTTGGCAGCAATCTTGATCTGCCTCACCAAGCCGTGAGTCCCGCAGCGAGTTCCATGCGTCCTGAGTCGGACGATCCGCAGCCGCACGGCAACAACTTGCCGCGCTGCGCGCGCCTTCGCTCTTTTTCAAGGACTTGGGCGCTAGAAGGTGGCCCATGCGGGAGCACGATGACAGTTTCGACGATGGCGGCGCACACGACGCGGCAGTCTGCGCCTACTGCCTGGCGCTGGCGCAGGATCGCGAGCGCCGCCGGCGCCTGATGCGCGACGACCTGTTTCGGGTGGAGCGGACCTGGCTCGGGCTTTCCGTCGAGGCGCGCGCGGTTCTGGCGGACGCGGCGATGATCGTCGGCGTCGAACTTCCGCCGCTCGACACGCTGGCACGGCTGGCCCGGTTCTACGCCGAAAAGATGCCGCCGCCGTACGCCGATCCGTCCGCTTTGCCGGACCGCGGCTCAGACGACGACTGGGCGGATCTTTTCGACGAGCCCTAGGTGCACTCGGCCACTGCGGGAAATGGTGCTGCCGGAGAGATTTGAACTCTCGGCCTCTCCCTTACCAAGGGAGTGCTCTACCCCTGAGCTACGGCAGCGTGCCCGTCGGCGGAGGCGGGGATAAGGTCAAAGCCGGGTCGACGCAAGCGCTATCTGGACCGGGCAGGGCCACTGGGCTAGAACGGCGCCATGACGAAGAAGGCAGGTGGCGCGCAGGGCTCCGCCAAGCCGGCCGCCTCGCGCGAGGAGCGGTTGAAGGCGGCGCTGAAGGCGAATATCGCTCGCCGCAAGGCGCAGGCGAAGGCGCGCAAGGAACAGGACGGGGACTGACCAGATGGACGCGATCCTGGTCCGGGGCGGCAGGGCGCTCCACGGAGAGATCCCGATCGCGGGCGCCAAGAACGCCTGCCTCACGCTGATGCCGGCGACGCTTCTGTCGGACGAGCCGCTGACGCTGACCAACGCGCCGCGGCTGTCGCGACATCCGCACCATGACCGAGCTGCTGCGCTCGCTCGGGGCCGAGGTGCAGACGCTGCAGGGCGGACAGGTGATGGCGCTGTCAGCTCGCACGACCTGACAGCGCACCGCGCCGACTACGACATCGTGCGCAAGATGCGCGCCTCGATCCTGGTGCTGGGGCCGCTTCTGGCGCGCGCACGGCCAGGCCGTGGTCTCGCTGCCCGGCGGCTGCGCCATCGGCGCGCGGCCGGTGGACCTGCATCTGCGCGCGCTGGAGGCGCTGGGCGCGACGCTCGACCTGCGGGACGGCTACGTGCACGCCACCGCGCCGCGGCGGGCTGAGGGGCGGCGACGGTGGAGTTTCCGCTTCGTCTCCGTCGGCGCGACCGAGAACGTGCTGATGGCGGCGACGCTGGCGCAGGGGCACGACGGTGATCCGAGAACGCCGCGCGCGAGCCCGAGATCGTCGACCTGGCGCACTGCCTGCGCAAGATGGGCGCGCAGATCGAGGGCGAGGGCGACCTCCGACCATCGTGGTCGAGGGCGTCGACCGGCTGCACGGCGCGACCCACCCGGTGGTCACCGACCGGATCGAGCTGGGCACCTACATGCTGGCCCCCGCGATCACCGGCGGCGAGGTCGAGCTGCTGGGCGGCCGGATGGACCTGGTGACGCTCTTCGCGGAGAAGCTCGACGCGGCCGGCATGCCGGTCGAGGAGACGCCGCGCGGCCTGAAGGTGAGCGCGCCGGAACGGCCGGGTCTAGGCGGTCGACGTGGTGACCGAGCCGTTCCCCGGCTTCCCGACCGACCTGCAGGCGCAGATGATGGCGCTCATGTGCACCGCCGACGGGCTCAGCGTGCTGGAGGAGCGGATCTTCGAGAACCGCTTCATGCACGCGCCCGAACTGATGCGGATGGGCGCCCAGATCGACGTGCACGGCGGCACCGCCACGGTGACGGGCGTCGAAGCGGCTGAAGGGCGCGCCGGTGATGGCGACCGACCTGCGGGCCTCCGTCTCGCTGATCCTCGCGGGGCTCGCGGCCGAGGGCGAGACCGTCGTCAACCGCGTCTACCACCTCGACCGCGGCTACGAGCGGGTCGAGGAGAAGCTCGGCGCCTGCGGCGCGCGATCGAACGGGTGCGGCCAATGAGCGTGCGCGACGCGCGTTTCGAGGAAGGCGGCGAAGCGCCCGCTGCGCCTGCAAGGCGCTCGATGCCGGACGACCTGCAGGTGATCTCGGCGCTGGTGCAGGACGCGGTGTTCCCGATCGACCGAGATGCGCTGGCGCCGCGCCGAGCGGCGCTTCGCCGCTGCTGCTCAACCGTTTCCGCTGGGAGGAGCTGCGACGACGCGGCGCGGCGCGGCCGCGCGCCCGAGCGGGTGCAGGCGGTGCTGGTGGTCGAGGACGTCGACACGGTCGCGCACGCAAGGGCATCGACCGCGCGAGAAGGACACGATCCTGTCGCTGCTCTCGCTCGCGTGGGAGCCGGGCGAGGACGGCACCGGGCGCGGTGCTGCTGACGCTGGCGGGCGACGGCGCGATCGGGGTCGAGGTCGAGGCGCTGGAGGTGGTGCTGCGGGACGTGACCCGCCCCTACCGCGCGCTCTCGGGGCGGGCGCCGGCCCACGAATAGCCGCTTCCGGCGGCGCCTATCTCTGGATCGACTGCAGGTAGAGCGCCAGCGACAGGATCCGGCCGCGCGTGACGATCTCGGCCGTGTGGCTGCCCATCTCGTCGACAGCGCCCGCCTTGTAGCGATCGCCCCAGACCGGCATCGGGAAGCCGTGGCCGCGCACGCCGGTGCGCCCGTCGATGATCTGGATGACGTCGAGCATCGGGAAGATACCGTCGTTCCTCCGCACGATCCCGGTGAGGTCGGGCACCTCGACCGTCATCAACTCGGCCAGCGGGCCGTCGCCGCGCGCCTCCTGTCCGTGGCAGCTGGCGCAGGATTGCAGGTACTCGTCGCGCCCCGCCGCCTCTTCCTGCGCAAGCGCGGGCGTGGCGGTGAAAAGCGCAAGCGCCACGTAGACAGCTCTCGAAGACATGGGCGGTTCCTTCCTGGGGTTCCGGGCGACGAGCGCGGACGCGCGGCAGATCTCGACATCTGCAGCATAGCCGATATTGCAGCAGTGAATCCACGGAGCGCGGGCCGGTCGCAGCCGGACTCTCGGGTTCAAACCCGGCCCGGAACGCTCTACGGCTTCGTCAGACGCAGTAGCGGATTGCAAATGCCAGAGTTCCTGTCCACGACCGACCCGGATTTCGAGGACGCGTTCGCGGCGCTGCTCGCGCCAAGCGCGAGGACGCGCCGGCGTTGACGAGGCCGCCGGCCGCATCATCGCCGACGTGCGCGCGCCGCGGCGACGCGGCGGTGATCGAGCTGACCGAGCGCAAGTTCGACCGGCTGGCAGCTGACGCCCGAGACGCTGCGCCTTCTCGCCCGAGGAGATCGACGGCCGAATGCGCCAAGGTCGCCGAGGACGACCGCGCAGGCGCTGGAACTGGCCGCCGAGCGCATCCGCGCCTACCACGCCCGCCAGATGCCCGAGGACGAGCAGCTGGACCGACGAGACGGGGGCCGACGCTGGGCTGGCGCTGGACGCCGGTCGCGCGGCGGGGCTCTACGTGCCGGGCGGCCTGGCCTCCTACCCGTCCTCGGTGCTGATGAACGCGATCCCGGCGCAGGTGGCGGGGGTGCGCGCGGCTGGTCATCGTGCGCGCCGACGCCGGACGGCAGGGCGAACCCGCTGGTGCTGCTGGCGGCGCGGCTCGCCGGGGTCGAGACCGTCTACCGCATCGGCGGCGCGCAGGCCATCGCGGCGCTGGCCTACGGCACCGAGACGATCGCGCCGGTCGACAAGATCACCGGGCCCGGCAACGCCTATGTCGCCGCGGCCAAGCGCCGGGTCTTCGGGCAGGTGGGCATCGACATGATCGCCGGGCCGTCCGAGATCCTGGTGATCGCCGACCGCCGACAACGATCCCGACTGGATCGCGCTCGACCTGCTGAGCCAGGCCGAGCACGACGAGAGCGCGCAGTCGATCCTGATCACCGACGACGCCGCGCTTCGGCCGACGCGCGTGGCCGAGGCGGTGGAGCGCGCGGCTCGAGACGCTGCGAGCGCGCGCGCCATCGCCGGGGCGAGCTGGCGCGACTTCGGCGCGGTCATCGTCGTGCGCGACCTGGACGAGGCGGCGGCGCTGTCCGACCGCATCGCGCCCGAGCACCTGGAGCTCTGCGTCGCCGACCCCGAGGCGCTGGCGGCCGAGATCCGCCACGCCGGCGCGATCTTCCTCGGCCACTGGACGCCCGAGGCGATCGGCGACTACGTCGGCGGCCCGAACCACGTGCTGCCCACGGCGCGCTCGGCGCGCTTCTCCTCGGGCCTGTCGGTGCTGGATTTCCTCAAGCGCACGACGCTGGCCCGGATGACGCCCGAGGCGCTGCCGCGCATCGGCCCGGCGGCCGAGCGGCTGGCGACGGTCCGAAAGCCTGCAGGCGCACGGCCTGTCCGTGCGCGCCCGGCTCGACCGGCTGAACCGAGTGGCGGCGCGCATGACCCGCATCGCCGCGATCGAGATCGACGACAGCGGCCTGCCGCGCGCCGACGCCCGAGATCGAGCAGGAGCGGCGGGTGGCGGTCTTCGACCTGCTGGAGGACAACAGCTTCGCCCTGCCGCCGCGCGACGGGCGCAGCCGCCGCCCGGCCCCTACCGGCTGGAGCCTCTCGATCCGCGACCGGCGGCTGGTCTTCGACATCGCGGACCGAGGCGGCGGCGAGCCGGTGGCCGAGTTCCACCTGTCGCTGGGGCCGTTCCGGCAGGTGGTCAAGGACTACTTCCAGATCTGCGAAAGCTACTTCGACGCGGTGAAGACGCTGCCGCCCAGCCAGATCGAGACCATCGACATGGCCCGCCGCGGCATCCACAACGAGGGCGCGCGCGTCCTGCAGGAGCGGCTGGAGGGCAAGGCCGAGGTCGATACCGACACCGCCCGGCGGCTGTTCACCCTGATCTGCGTGCTGCACTCGGGGGCTGACGTGGCGGGCGACCTGTCCCGCGCTCGGTGCTGTTCTGCTGCGACCACAACGCCGTGCGCTCGCCCATGGCCGAGGGCATGATGAAGAAGTTCTACGGCCACGCGCCTACGTCCAGTCGGCCGGGGTGAAGAGCGACCTGGAGATCGACGGCTTCGCCGTCGCCGTCTGCGCCGAGATGGGCGTGGAGCTCGACCGCCACCGCGTCCGCTGCTTCGACGAGATGCAGCAATGGGGCGACGACCTGTCGGCGTTCGACCTGATCGTGGCGCTGTCGCCGGCCAGCCAGCGGCGGGCGCTGGAACTGACGCGGTTCTACCACCTCGACGTCGAATACTGGCCGATCCTCGACCCCACCGGCCTCGGCGAGACGCGCGAGGCCAAGCTGGCAGCCTACCGCCAGGCGCGCGACCAGATCCGCGAGCGCATGATCGCCCGCTTCGGCCCGCCGACGGAGGAGCAATGACCGCCGACGTCATCGAGAGATACTTCGCTGCCTTCAATCGCGGCGACAAACAGGGAATGCTGGACGAGTTGAGCGAGGAGGTCGCCCACCACGTCAACGAGGGCGAGGTTCGCCACGGCCGGCAGGCCTTCGGCGACTTTCTCGACCATATGGCGCGCTGCTATCGCGAGGAGCTGTCGGACATCGTCGTCTTCACCGCCCGGGGCGGCAGTCGCGCGGCGGCCGAATACACCGTCTCGGGCACGTACCTGCAGACCGACGGCGCTCTGCCCGCGGCGCGGATGCAGACCTACACGCTGCCGGCGGGGTCGTTCTTCACGTTGAAGGACGGCAAGATCGCGCGGGTGACGACCTACTACAACCTCGCCGATTGGCTGCGGCAGGTTCGATGAGCCTTTCCGTGCGCCCGCTCGAGCGAGAGGAGATCCCGGCCCGGCTGGACGACCTCGCCGCGCTTCGCATCGAGGTGTTCCGCGACTGGCCATACCTCTACGACGGCGACCTGGACTACGAGCGGCGTTACCTTGCGCCTTATGCCGAAAGTGCGGGCGCGATCGTGGTCGGCGCCTTCGACGGCGACGCGCTGGTCGGCGCCGCGACGGGGACCCCGCTCGAGGACCATGCCGACGAGTTCGGCGCCGCGCTTGGCCCGCTCGGCATCGAGCCCGGACGCGTTTTCTATTGCGCCGAGAGCGTGCTGCTGCCCCGCTATCGGGGCCACGGCATCGGGCATGCCTTCTTCGACTTCCGTGAGGACCACGCCCTCGGCCTTGGCCGCAGCCATTCGGCATTCTGCGCGGTCGAGCGCTCGGCCAACCATCCGGCGCGTCCGGCCGCCGCGCGCTCGCTCCACCCGTTCTGGCGCAAGCGCGGCTACCGCGAGGTGCCGGGCGCACTTGCCGAGTTCCGCTGGCGCGACGTGGGTGAGGCGCAGGAGACGGCAAAACCGCTACAGTTCTGGATCAAGCGGCTGACGCCACGCCGCGACGCCGCGATCCAGCCCTGAGGCGTCGTTGGCATCTTGAAAATTTCTGCGTTTGGCCGCATCTAGTGCACGCCCGCGATCGGGCGCGGTATCTTACAGGGGTGACCATGGCCAAGGAAGAGCTGCTCGAATTTCCCGGCGTCGTGAAGGAACTCCTGCCGAACGCGACGTTCCGGGTCGAGCTGGAAAACGGCCATGAGATCATCGCGCACACGGCAGGAAAGATGCGCAAGAACCGGATCCGCGTTCTGGCGGGCGACAAGGTGCAGGTCGAGATGACCCCCTACGACCTGACCAAGGGACGGATCAACTATCGCTTCAAGTGAGGCCGGCGTTGCGCCCGAGGTGACTGGCGCTGCAATGCGGCTGATCCTGGGCTCGGCTAGCCCGCGCCGGCTGGAGCTGCTGGCGCAGCTCGGGCTGGTGCCCGACGAGGTCCGCGCCGCCCGACATCGACGAGACGCCGCGGCAGGGCGAGCTGCCGCGCGACTACTGCCGCCGCATGGCGCGCGAGAAGGTCGAGGCGGTGCCCGGCCGCGCCGACGAGGTCGTGCTGTGCGCCGACACCACCGTGGCGCTCGGCCGCCGCATCCTCGGCAAGCCCGCGGACGCGGGCGAGGCGCGGCGTTCCTGCGCTCCTGTCGGGCCGCCGGCACCGGGTCATCACCGCCGTGGCGGTGCGGCAGGGCGACCGTGGCTGCGCGAGCGTGACGTCGAGACCGCCGTGCGGATGAAGCGCCTCGTCGGACGGGAGGTCGACGCCTACCTCGCCACCGGCGACTGGCGCGGCAAGGCCGGCGGCTATGCCATCCAGGGCCCGGCCGGCGCCTTCATCCCGTGGATCAGCGGCTCCTTCACCGCGGTCGTGGGCCTGCCGCTGGCCGAGACGGCGGCGCTTCTTGCGGCGGCGGGCATCCGCGTCTGGACCGGAGCGCGGCATGAAGGGCCGCATGATCGTCCTCGACGCGGATCGGCGGCCGCGAGGCGGCGGCGCTGGTCGATGGACGGACGGCTCGACGACCTGCTGGTCGACGGCGCCCGGCGACGCGCCGGCGCCGGGCGCGATCTTTCGCGCCGTGGCCGACCGGCCGATGAAGGGGCAGGGCGGCATGATCGCTGCGCCTGCCCGAGGGGCACGCCTTCCTGCGCCAGACGCGCGGCATCGCCGCCGGCGAGCCGCTGCTGGTGCAGGTGACGGGCCATGCCGAGCCGGGCAAGGCCGTGCCGGTGACGACGCGGCTGCTGTTCAAGGGCCGCTATCGCCATCGTCACGCCAGGCGCGCCGGGCCTCAACGTCTCGCGCGCGATCCGCGACGAGGACGACGCGGGCGGCGCTTGCCGCACTTGCCGCCGAGGTGCGACCTGCCCGAGGGGCGCGGGCCTGATCCTGCGCTCGGCCGCCGCCGACGCCGGGGACGAGCGAGGTCCGCGCCGAGGCCGCGCGCCTCGCCGAACTCGCCGCGACCGTCCTCGCCGATGCGAGCGGCCGCGCCGGAGCTGCTGCTGGACGGCGCGGGCCCGCACGAACTGGCCTGGCGCGACTGGCCGACGCCGGACGCGGTCGACGAGGGCGACGGCGCGCTTCGCCGCGTCACGGCGTCGACGAGATGATCGCCGCGCTGCGGCAGCCGACGGTGCCGCTGGCCGGCGGCGCCTGGTGTCGGTCGAGCCGACGCGCGCGCTGGTGGCGGTCGACGTCAACACCGGCGGCGACACCTCGCCCGCGGCCGGGCTGAAGGCGAACATCGCCGCCGCCCGCGCGCTGCCCCGCGCAGCTGCGGCTGCCGCGGGCTCGGCGGCCAGGTCATCGTCGATTTCGCGCCGATGCCCAAGAAGGACCGGCGCCAGGTCGAGCAGGCACTGCGGCGGCGTTCCGCGCCGACCCGGTCGAGACGGCCTGGCCGGCTGGACGCCGCTCGGCATTTCGAGTTGCAGCGCAAGCGCGAGCGGCTGCCCGGCTGTTCGGAGACGAGTGCGATGACCTGCCCGATCTGCAACAAGCCGCCGATCCGCGATACCGGCCGTTCTGCTCACGCCGCTGCGCCGACATCGATCTCGGCCGCTGGCTGACCGGCGGCTACGCCATCCCCGCCGAGGACGGAGGAGGCCGCCCGAGCCCGAGGACGCCCCGGCGAACGCCGCGCGGCATTGAAAATTTGCCGCGCGCCCTCTGGACATGCCGCCGCGCCCCGACTAGAACGTCCCACCCGAGCGGCGCGCCGCTCACCCGTGCCCGGGTAGCTCAGGGGTAGAGCAGTGGATTGAAAATCCTCGTGTCGGTGGTTCGATTCCGCCCCCGGGCACCATTCTTCTCCTTTTCCCAACCTGAAATTCCAAAGCACGAGCGGGCGGTTGGGCCTGCGGTCCTTCCTCGTAGCCGGGTTGCTCGACTTTCTGCGCCACAAGGATATGGATCGCTGCGCCATGGCCCCTGTCGCACGCGACCGCGTCCTGCGAGATTCCGGCCGCGAGGCGGCGCGGAACGGAGCCGCAATGCCAGCGACCGGCGGCCGGCGAAGCCCGGGGCGCCCCTCAAAGTTGGGCGTCTGGCAACTCTGCACCGCATCGGATCTTCGGGATCAGGTGACCTGGCTGGTCGCCGTGCTTGCCGGTCAACCGCAGGCCCGACAGCGGAACGGCGGATGCTGACCCCCTCGTCGCGGGGCCGCGGCGCTTTCGGCTGTGCCACGCGCTCGGCCTCGCGGAATGTTCCCGGGCCTCGGACTTCGTCGATCCGGCCACCCGTGCAGCCGCGCAGGTAGATTTTCCGCGGTGGCGCTGATCGGCCGAGCTTGCGACGGTACCGGCGGCGGCTTAGGTTTGAAATGCATGCGGACAGCCGCGATCCGGCGACGCGTGTGACTCATCAAGATCATAGCCCTGACGCAGGTCAGCAGCCCTGGTTTTCCTGAGAGACGACCCGTCCGGCATGCCGCCAGACGCGGAATATCGCATCGTGAGGTCGTGATGGGAAAAGGCAACAACAGACGCGGAAACAAGGAAGCGAAGAAGCCCAAGCAGGAGAAGCCGAAGGCGGTTGCGACGGCCGGCGCTGGCAGCACGCTCAAGCTCGTCTCTCTTGGAGAGAAGAAGGGCAAATAGCTTCACGACGCGGGGCGAGTGCGACGCGCTCGCCCCTTTTCGGCACCGGGCCCGCCAGCCGCGTCGCGCCGGGATGATACGATCTACCGAAGGTCAGGACGGTCCGGGCTGGGGGACCGCGCCCGCCGCTTTGGCAAGGCGCGCCCGCCGGACAAGCGAGACCGTGTAGATCACCAGGGCGGTCCAGATCATCGGGAAGGCGATCATCCGCGGCACCCCGAAGTCTTCCCCGAAGACGAAGACGGCCGTGAGAAAGATCATCGTCGGCACGATGTACTGCAGGATGCCGATCGTCGAGAGGCGCAGAAGCTTCGCCCCGTTCCCGTAAAACAGGAGCGGGACGGCGGTGACCGCGCCGCAGCCGAGCAGGAGCCACGTGTCTTCCGGGTCGCCGCTCATGAAATGGTCCCGCCCTGTCGCGGCCAGGTAGACGAGATATGCCGCGGCGAAGGGGGCGAGGAGCAGAACCTCGAGGAAGAAGCCCTGGTTCGGCCCGATGGGCAGTGACTTCTTCAGGTAGGCATACGCGCCGAAGCTGAGCGTCAGTCCGAGCGCGACCACCGGAACGCGCCCCGTCGCCAGCGTCAGCACCAGGACGGCGCCGGCCGCCAGCGCCACCGCGACCGCCTGGCCCGGGCCGAGCCGTTCGCGCAGCAGGACCGCCCCGAGCAGGATGCTGAAGAGCGGATTGATGTAATAGCCGAGGGCCGCATCGAGCGCGTGCCCGGCGCCGATGGCCCAAACGTAGATGCCCCAGTTGATCGAGATGACCGCCGCCGTCGCCGCGCCCATCACGAGGGTGCGGGGCGAGCGCAGCGCACGCTTCAGGTCGCTCACGCGCCGCGTCGCCCAGAGCACGCCGCCCGCGATCGGTAGCGACCAGATCACCCGATGCCCGATGATCTCCGTCGGAGGGACGTGCGCCAGCGCCTTCATGTAGACCGGCAGCAGGCCCCAGAGGATGTAGGCCGTCGAGGCGTAGGCAAAGCCGCGCGGGCTCTCTTCGTGGTTGCTCATTCGAATGGATCCCAAACGGGGCGCCGGGTACCCGGCCGGCCCCCGTCCTTTCCACCACTTCGGCGGCGGTGGCCAGAGCGGCCGACCCCGACGTGCTGATGCAGCACGTTTGCACTCGGGACGCGATGAGTTCGCCTGTGAAGCGCGAGCGGGGGAGGGCGCGGTGGCAGGCGTGGAGCACGCGCCTTGACCTTGAGGTCCTCGGTCGGAATCCGACCGGGTCTCGGCCCTCGCGTGGCCTGCGTCGTGAATGTCCGCGCGAGGGCGTTCTTCAGGGTAGACTCCCCAACGCACGCCGACTCGCGTAACGCCACCGTCCGGCTCGGCTTGTACCGACCCGCAGCTTCGCCGTCGCCTTCCCGCCCTTTGCGTCGAAGGTGACCGGCGCGATCCGGTCCGCAATGGCGCGGGTGGCGTCGAGACTGGTCTCGCCCGATCACCACCTCAAGACCCGTCTCCTTGCCCAGGCTCGGACGTCGGCACGGTGAAGGCATCGTCCGTCTGGACGTGCTTTCTGGGCGCCCACCTCAATCGTCGGTGGTGGGGTAGCCTGCCGCGGTCCAGGCCTTCCAGCTGCCCGGCACGTTGCGGACATCCGTGAAGCCGTTGGATTTCAGAAGGCTCGCCGCGGCGCTCGCGCGGAAGCCGCTGGCGCAGTAGGTGGCGTAGCGGCGGTCGCGGTCGAGCTTGTCGAAACGCCCGGGAAGATCGCCGAGGAAGATGTGCTGCGCCTCGGGAATGTGGCCCTCGTCCCACTCCTCCTGCTTGCGCACGTCGAGCCGCTGGAGCTTTCCGTCCGCGCGGTTCAGTTCGTGTATCGACATCTGCGGGATCTCGGCCAAGGGCCGCCCTTCCTCCTGCCAGGCTGCCATGCCGCCGGCGAGGTAGCCGCCGAACCGCACGAAGCCGGTGCGCCAGAGCAGGCTTGCGATGCGCGGCAGGTCGGCGTCCGTCTCCAGCACCAGGTGGATCGGCCGCTCGGGGTCGAGGAGCCAGCCGGCCCAGACCGACAGTTCCGGGCGGCCGCCGATGTTGAACGCGCCCGACGATATGCCCCGCGCCGAAGGCGAGCATGTCGCGGGTGTCGAGGAGCTGTCCGCCTTCCCGCTCAACGCTTTCGGCGAAGGCGGCCGGCGTCAGGGGCGGCACCTTCGGCAGGTTGCCGAGCACCGGCGGCCCGGCGGCATTGACCTTCTTCAGCCGCGGATAATGGGTCGGCACCGGCGGCGCGTCCTCCGACATCGCCCGGCAGAACCCTCGATGTCGTCGATCTGGCAGTACGGGTTGAACCGCCGCTCGTAGCCGATCGTGCTGGACATGCGGTCGCCGATGTCAGGGCCGCATTCCGAGCCGGCGCCGTGGCAGGGATAGATGATCACCCCGTCGTCGAGCTGCATGTAGAAGTCGCGGACGGTGTGGAACAGAGCCTCGGTCAGCTCGTCGGTCTTCTCGTCGCCCATCAGGTCGGGCCGTCCGACGGAATCGACGAAGAAACTGTCGCCGGTCAGCACGCCCCATGGGCTCTCGCCGTCGCCCTCGTAGAGCAGGTAGGACAGATGCTCGGGCGTGTGGCCGGGCGTGTGCTTGGCCTTCAGGCGCACGCCGCCGAAGGAGAACTCGTCACCGTCGCGCACGGCCTGGTGGTCGAACCCGTACTCGGCTCCGCCCTCGACGCTGAGACAGAGCTTCGCCGAGCCGCCGAGCCGGTCGACCAGTTCGCGCGCGCCGCTCATGAAGTCGGCGTGGATGTGGGTCTCGAAGACATGGGTGATCGAGAGGCCGAAGCGCCGCGCAGACTCGAGGTAGACGTCGACGTCGGGCCGCGGGTCGATCACGGCCGCGGTTCCGGCGGCATCGTCGCCGACGAGGTAGGAGGTCTGCGCCACGCCATCGGCCAGAATCTGCTCGAAGCGAAGGGTCATCGGGGAGGTCCTATTCAGCAGTGTGCCTCGGCAACGTGCTCGGAACATTCGAGTTCCGGAATATTACGATGCCGATGCCGATGCCGATGCCGATGCCGCAAAGCGGATCTTGCGGCTGCGCCCCCTGACCGACCTCTTGCGACGGCAGGACGGCAGCGGCAGGACGGCAGGACGGCAGAAAAGCCATCAACTCTGGCCGGTAGCGCGGCTATCCGCCCGCGGTGATGCGCCAGATGACGTCGCCGACGTCGTCCGCCATCAGGAGCGATGCCTGTCGGGGCCGACGGCAACGCCGACCGGGCGGCCGTAGCAGAGCTTCTCGTCCTCGGACAGGAAGCCCCACAGGATGTCGCGGGGCGGGCCCGACGGGCCGGCCGTTCTCGAACGGCACGAAGATCAGCTTGTAGCCGCTCAGGGTCGAGCGGTTCCACGAGCCGTGCTGGCCGATGACCATGCCGTCCGGGAAGCCCGGAAGCGTCCCCGCCGGCATCCAGCACAGGCCCAGTGAGGCCGTGTGGCCGCCAAGGGCATAGTCCGGCGTGATCGCGCGCGCCACCATGCGCCGCGGTCCTGCTCGACCCGGTCGTCGACGATCTGGCCCCAGTAGCAGTAGGGCCAGCCGTAGAAGCCGCCGTCCTCGACCGAGGTGAGGTAGTCCGGCGGCGTTTCGTCGCCGAGGCCGTCGCGTTCGTTCACCACCGTCCAGAGCGCCCGCGTCGTCGGCTCCCACGCCATGCCGACGGGATTGCGCAGGCCGCCGGCGAAGATGCGGGCCTTGCCGGTGGCGAGGTCGAGCTCCCAGATCGCGGCGCGTCCTTCCTCGGCCGCCATGCCCTCGTCGCCGATGTTGGTCAGCGAGCCGACGCCGGCGTAGATCTTGGTGCGGTCGGGCGAGACGATCAGGCTGCGCGTCCAGTGACCGCGCGGCTTGAAGTCGACCAGCTGCGGCCGGGCGCGTCGATGCGGTCGGCGCCTTCCTCGTAGGGGAAGGCCACGATGCCGTCGGTGTTGCCGACGTAGAAGGTGCCGTCCACCAGCGCCATGCCGAAGGGCTGGTTCTGCTTCTCCAGGAAGACCTTGCGCGTTCGGCCACGCCGTCGCCGTCGGCGTCGCGCCAGAGGGTGATCCGGTTCGCGCTGATGCCCATCGCGCCGGCGCGCCGCATCGTCGCCTGCGCGGCGCGGTCGATGAGGGACCTCGGGGGGCTCGGCTGCCTGTTCGATTCCGCCACCAGGACGTCGCCGTTCGGCAGAACCTCGATCCAGCGGGGGTGATGGAGGTCGAGGCGAAGGCGTTGACCTTAAGCCCCGGCGCAGCCGTCGGCTTGTCCGGACGCCCAGCCCTTGGCGGTCGGCATCTTCAGGGTCATGATGCCCTGTTTCTTGGCTTCCGGGATTGTCCGGTTGCCGAGCCGAACGCCTGCGTCGTCGGCGCACCGAAGCGGCGAGAGCGACCATCGTGCCCCCGACGACAGCCGTCGCTTTTGCCATGAAATCCATAACTTGCCCCGATCCCTGACGCTGCTGCTCCACCGCAGCGGTGGCAGTCATCGCACAAGCGTTGCCGTCATGAAACCTCTCGGCATCGCCGCTTGACCGCCTGATCTCCCTCAAGCCGCCGTGACGCCACCGAAATCTACCGCCAATTTGCAGGGCGCATCGCCCGCAGCGACGCCCAGCTCGACCTCACGCCCCGCCGGGACGCGCTCATCGTGGGTCCGACACGGCACGACGACCCGAAAAGAGCTTCAGCAAGACATCTGTGGCACGTGCAGCCGCATCCGAGCGGGAGACACCCAAAAAGCCTTCATGGTAGTTCCACAGCCCCTCAACTCCGCCGGCCGGGGCTCGCCGGCAGTGGCGAAGTGTGATCTTGTGCGGGCAACGAAGGTGTTCGACCGACGAGGGTGCATGACGCAGGACGCCGATCCGAGGCCCGGCGAGATGGCGGTCGACGCCACTCCGCCCGCCGACGCCACGCTTCGCTTCGTGGGGCGCATCCACACCCCTTGGACCCGCCGCGAGGATTGTCCGCGGCAAGGCAGCGCCGAGGGGCCCGACTGCCGCATCGAGGTGTTCGCGCCCTGGGACGCGGCGCTGAAGGGGATCGACCGGGTCGAGTGGCTCGAGGTGCTCTACTGGCTCGACCGCTCGCGCCGCGATCTCGTCCACCAGAACCCGCGTCACGATCAGGGGGTGCGGGGCACGTTCGCGCTGCGCTCGCCTGTGCGGCCGAACCCGATCGGCCTGTCGCGCGTGCGTCTGGTGGGGGTCGAGGGGGCGGTCCTGACGGTGCGCGGGCTCGACTGCCTCGACGGCACGCCGCTTCTGGACATCAAGCCCGATCGCTGCGCCTTCGGCCCGAACCCGCCGGTCGGTTGAGGGCCCTGAGCGGCGGCAGGCGTCCGCCTTTGCCTCGGCGACCGGACGCGGGCGGCCAAGGGCGCCAGCGTCCGGCATTGTGGGCTTTCAGGCCAGGCGGCTCGCGATCTGGTCCTTCAGGCGCATCCGCTCCTTCCGAAGATCCTCCTCGTGCGCCTGGCTGGTCGGCTCGGTGTTGGTTTCGGCCCGGTGGATGGCGCGATTGACGTCGTGATAGGCGTCGCAGAGCTTCCGGAAGTGGCTGTCGTCCTGCTTCAGCGCCTGGATGCGGTCGGCGGCGCCGGGAAATTCGTCGGTCAGTTCATGCGGCGTGTGCGACACCTTGGTCTCCTCTTCTGGCGGTCGCGCTCAGGCTAGAGGTGCCGGGACGAGGGGCCCGTGATCTGGATCAAGCAACGCGCGCTGCCCTTGCGTCAGGCGAGCCGGGGCGCCGCCGCGCGGGCGGCGACGCCCGGGCGCGGTCATGCTGCCCTGCGCCCCATCGGCCGCGCTCTGCCGCCGTCGCGGGCGACGAAGACCGAGATCGTGTCGACCAGGCTCTGAGTGCCCTGCGACAGGGCGTGGCTGGCCGCGGTCGTCTCCTCGAACATCGCCGCATTGCGCTGCGTCACCTGGTCGAGGTCGGAAAGCGCCGTGTTGACCTCGCTCAGGCTGGCCGACTGTTCGTGCGCCCCCTCGGCGATCGCCGAAATCCGGTCCGAGATCGACGCCACCGACTGCATCACCTCGCGCAGCGCCTCGCCGGTGCCGTTGACGATGCGGACGCCGTCGGCGACCTGGCTGCCGCTGGTGGCGATCAGCTTCTTGATCTCGAGCGCCGCGTCGGACGAGCGCTGCGCAAGCGCCCGCACTTCCGAGGCGACCACGGCAAAACCGCGTCCCGCCTCGCCCGCGCGCGCCGCTTCGACGCCGGCGTTCAGCGCGAGCAGGTTCGTCTGGAAGGCGATCTCGTCGATGACACCGATGATCTTCTGGACCTCCTGCGACGAGCCCTCGATCGCCTGCATCGTCGCGACGGCATTGGTGACCATCTCGCTGCTCTTCTCGGCGCGCTCGCGCGTCTCGCCGGCTTGGGCGCGGGCCTCCGACGCCCTGCGGGCTGCGTCGTCGACGCTGCGGGCGAGCTGCGCGACCGTCGCCGAAACCTCGGCCAGCGACGACGCCTGCGTCTCGGTGCGTCGCGAGAGGTCGTCGGCGGCGCCGACGATCTGACGGGTTTCGTCGCCGATGGTGCCGGCGTGTTCGAGGACTGCGCCCATCGCCTCGCGCAGACGCGCGATCGCGGCGTTGAAGTCGCGACGCATGTCCTCGTACTGGGGGGCGAACTGGGTGTCGATCGACACGTTCAGGTCGCGCTGCGACAGGCGGTGGGTGGCGGCGCGCAGGGCCTCGACGACCTCGACCTGGCGCGCCTCGATCTCGGCCCGCTCGCGCCGGTCGCGCTCCTCGGTTTCGCGAGCCTGCCTGTCGGCCTCGCGGGCACGTTCGGCTTCCTTCTCGGCGCGGGTCCGCGCCTCATCGGCCTCGGCCTTTGCGTGCTGTGCGTCGTGCAGGGCGGCCTCGGCCTCCGCGCGCGAGGCTTCGGCGCGCGCCAGCGCGGCCTCGACCTGGGCGCCGGCCTCGCCCAGCTCGTCACGAACGCGGACGCTCTCGGCGTCCATCCGGTTGCGGCGGTTGATGGCGAGCCACAGGACCGCGGCCTCGATCGAGACGATGACGCCGTGGAGCGCGGTTCGCTCGATGTTGCTCCAGAGCTCGACCGACGGGTAGATCAGCCTGGGCAGCGCGAAGCTCAGCGTCAGGTGGTGTGCCGCGATGGTGGCCGCGGCGATCAGGATGACCTTGGGGTCGGACATCGCCATCGTCACCGCGAGGACCGCGAAGAAGACCATGTGGCTGTCGAGCTGCCAGGGGTGACCCGCGAAGGCGGCGGTGAGCACGATCGCCTGGCCGACGAGGGCCAGCGCGGCGCCCGCGCGGCCGGTCTCGGCGCCGGCCTGTCGGGCAAGCGAGCCCATGGCGGCGAATGCCAGCGCGGCGACCAGCAAAGGCAGCGGCGCATTGCCAGCCAGCCACCCGGCGAGGGCGGGGACGGGCGTGCAGATCCAGGCGGCAAGGGCGATGTTCCGGCGCGCCGCTTCCTGGGTTGCGGCCAGGCTGATTGATGTCTCGGACATTCTCAGATTCCACAAATCGCCGCCAGGGGGCGGCCGTCGATGACGAGCCACGCGCCACGGGCGCGCAGCTTTTCGGCGAAGTCGGGGGCGGGGGATGCTGCCAGCGTCCCGAGCGGTGCGTCGGCCAGTCCGACAGGCGCGCCGCCCGAAGCCTCGATGATCGTGCCGCGGTCGGCCCAGGGCGGGGCCAGCACCAGGACGATCCCGTCACCGGCGGGTGGGGCGGAGACGAGCGCGAGGACAGGGCCGGCCAGAAGCGAGCCGGCGATCATCGCCGCGGTCAGGGGAACTTGCATGGGCGTACCTCCCGGGGCACGCCGTACTGGAAGTCTCTTACCGCCGGCTTAAGCGGCGGCTGGCCCTTCGGTCTGACGCGGCTGTCGCGGCGGCCGCCTGCGCGCTGGCGCGGCGGCCGCCGGATGTGTCAGCCGAGGACGGCCTTGACCGCACCTGCCGTCGCCTCGACCACCGTGTCGGCCTCTTCGCGGCTGAGGCAGAGCGGCGGTGCGAGCCCGATGATGTCGCCCTGCGGCATGGCGCGCCCGATCACGTCCCGTTCGAGCATCGCGGCGACGACTTGCCCCGCGACCTTGCCCGCGGGCTCGTAGAAGCGGCGCGTCTCGCGGTCCTCGACCAGCTCGACGGCGCAGAGCATCCCCTCGCCGCGGATCTCGCCCACGTGGGGATGTTCGGCCAATGCAGCGTTCATCTGCTCGACCAGGTAGCCCCCGACCGCCCCCGCGTTCTCGACGAGCCCCAGGCTGTCGACGAGCTTGAGGTTCGCGACGCCCGCAGCCGCGCCGATCGGGTGTGCCGAGTAGGTCCAGCCGTGACCCATCACGCCGTTCTCGTCTGTGCCCTGCTCGAGCACCTTCCAGACCTTGTCCGACAGGATCGAGCCCGAGAGCGGCGCGTAGGCCGAGGTGAGCCCCTTGGCGATGGTCATGATGTCCGGCCGGATCCCGTAATGGTCGCTGCCGAACATCGAGCCGAGGCGCCCGAAGCCCGTCACCACCTCGTCGGCGATCAGCAGGATGTCGTGGCGCTCGAGGACCTTCTGGATCGCCTCCCAGTAGCCGGCAGGCGGCGGCACGATGCCGCCCGTGCCCAGCACCGGCTCGCCGATGAAGGCGGCGATGGTGTCGGCGCCCTCGCGCGCGATCAGCGACTCGAGCTCGGCCGCGCAATGGGCGCTGAAGTCGGCCTCGCTCATCGCGGCGTCGGGGCGGCGGTAGTAGTAGGGCGCCTCGGTGTGCAGCACGCGCGGCAGCGGCAGGTCGAACTTGTCGTGGAAGAGCTTGAGGCCCGTCAGCGAGCCCGACATCAGCCCCGAGCCGTGATAGCCGCGCCAGCGCGAGATGATCTTCTTCTTCTCGGGGCGGCCGAGGATGTTGTTGTAGTACCAGACCATCTTGATGTTGGTCTCGTTCGCGTCCGACCCCGAGAGGCCGAAATAGACCTTCGACATGTGGTCGGGCGCCCGGTCGAGGATCATCTTGGCCAGCGTGATCGAGGCTTCGGTGCCGTGGCCCACATAGGCGTGGTAGTAGGCAAGCTCGCGGGCCTGTTCGGCGATGGCGTCGGCGATCTCGGTGCGCCCGTAGCCCACGTTGACGCAGTAGAGCCCCGCGAAGGCGTCGAGCAGGCGCCGCTCGTCGCGGTCCTCGATAAAGACGCCCTTGCCGCCGGTGACGATGCGCTGCGCAGCCTCGCCGCGGGCGAACTGGGCAAGGTGGGTCGAGGGGTGGAAGAAGCTCTCGCGGTCCCACCGGGCGAGCTGGTCGTTGGTCAGCATCTCGTTCATGGTCTCTCTCCTCAGGCCCAGTCGCGGCACACGTACTTGATCTCGGTGAATTCCTCGAGCCCGTAACGGGCCCCCTCGCGGCCCAGGCCCGATTGCTTCATGCCCCCGAACGGGATCGGCGCGCCGGTGACCTTGGTGCGGTTGACCGCCACCATGCCGAACTGCAGCGCGCGGCTGGCGCGGTAGATGCGGCGCGGGTCCTGCGTGTGCATGTAGGCCACCAGCCCGTATTCGGTTGCGTTGGCTCGGGCGACCGCTTCCTCTTCGGTGTCGAAGGGGGCGATGGCGGCCACGGGTCCGAACGTCTCCTCGTGCATGATCCGCGCGTCGGGCGGCACGTCGGCCAGTACCGTCGCCTGATAGAAGAGCGGTCCCTGCGCGTCGCGGGCCCCGCCGCAGAGCAGCCGCGCACCCCGCTCGAGCGCGTCGGCCACGTGCGCCTCCTGCTTGGCGACGGCGGCCTCGTTCATCAGCGGCCCGAGATCGGGATCGTCGCGCCCGGGGCCGAGGGTCAGCGCGCGCGTGCGCTCGGCGAAGCGTTCGCAGAAGGCGTCGTAGACCGGGCGCTCGACGAGGAACCGGTTGGCGCCGAGGCAGTCCTGGCCGCTGGTGGCGAACTTGGCCTTGAACGCCTCATCGACGGCCTGCTCGAGATCGGCATCGGCGAAGACGATGAATGGCGCATGGCCGCCGAGTTCGAGCACCAGCCGCTTCACGGTGTCGGCGGACTGACGGTAGAGCAGCCGCCCGACCTCGGTCGACCCGGTGAAGCTGAGCGCGCGCACCCGCGGGTCGCTCGTCCATTCCGCCGACGATCTCGGGGGCGTTGCCGGTCACGACGTTGAAGACGCCGTCGGGAAAGCCCGCGCGCCGCGCGAGCTCGGCCAGCGCCAGCGCCGAAAGCGGCGTCTCGGCCGAGGGATGGACGACGACGGTGCAGCCGGCGGCGATGGCGGCCGCGGCCTTGCGGGTGATCATCGCCGACGGGAAGTTCCACGGCGTCACCAGCGCGGCCACGCCCACCGGCTCGCGCCAGAGCTCGACCTCGGCGTCGGGCAGGTGCGAGGTGACGCCTTCGATGTTTGGGCGCCGCGCCTCCTCGGCGTAGAACTCGACGAACGAGGCGGCGTAGTCGATCTCGCCCAGCGCCTCGCCGATGGGTTTGCCCTGTTCGGCGGTCATGATGCGCGGCCAGGTCGTCGCGCAGCGCCACCATCAGGTCGTACCAGGCGCGCAGAAGCCGCGCCCGCTCCTGCGGGAGGGTCTCCGACCAGCCGGCGAACGCGGCCTGCGCCGCATCGACCGCGCGACGGGCGCCGGCGGCGTCGATGCGGGCGACGCGGGCCACCTCCTCGCCCGTGGCGGGGTCGGTCACGGCAAAGTCTTCGACCCCGTCGACCCAGGCGTCGCCGATGCGTGCCCGCGTTTTCAGCACTGACGGGTCGGACACGGAACGGAACTGATACGACATCACGGTCTCCTCTGCGGGGATCGCCCGGGTGATACAAGGGCGCGTGCGAAGAAGCTCTCCAAAGATCCGCCGCGGAAGGAGGATCTCTCCGTTTCAGGGGGTCTGCGGCGCAAGGTTCTCTGCGGCGCCGGCCAGAAGCCCGAACGGGGCCGGCGCCAGCTTCACCTCCTTGGTGACGATGTACGAGAAGTATCGCTTCAGCCCGACGCGCGCGGCGAGGATCGCGTCCATCAGCGTCTGGTAGCTGGCCACGTCACGTGTGACGACCTGCATCAGGTAGTCGTAGCCGCCGCCGATCGCCCAGCAGCCGGTGACCTCGTCGTAGCGCGCCACCGCCCGCTCGAAGGCCTGGAAGTTCTCGGCCTTGTGGCTCTCGAGCTCGACGGTGACGAAGACCGCCACGTGCGGGCCCAGCCGGCTCAGCGCCACGTCTGCGCGATAGCCGCGGATCAGCCCGGCCTGCTCGAGGCGCTTCAGCCGCTGCCAGCAGGGGGTGGCCGACAGGTTCACGCGCCGCGCGAGCTCGGTCTTGGCGATCCTGCCCTCGCGCGAGAGGATCGTGAGGATGGCGAGGTCGCGGTCGTCGAGCGCATGGGACATGCGCCGACCGTCCCGACGCGCAGACGATTGTCAATCGTGCCTCTGCGCCCGAGACTTGTCTCATGACGATCTGGCCACCCGCCCCCGAGGCGCTCACCCGCCCCGCCTACCGGTCGCTGGCGCGCGCGCTGGACGCGGCGATCCGCGCGGGCGAGCTGGCGCCGGGCGACCGGCTGCCGACCCACCGCGACCTGGCCTGGTCGCTGGGCCTTTCGGTTCAGACGGTCAGCCGCGCCTACGAGGAGCTGATCCGGGCCGGCGCCGTGGTGGGTGAAGTCGGCCGTGGTACCTTCGTGCGGCCCGCGCGCGAGGCGGCCGAGCCGCCTTACCAGCGTCTCGACGGGCAGGGTCGGATGATCGACTGCTCGCTGCTGACGCCGGTGGTCGGCGCCCCGCACGAGGCGGCGATGCGCCGGACGCTGTCGACGATGGCGCAGGAGGCGCTGGGGCCAGAGATGCACTCGTTCCGCCCGCGCGAGTCGCTGAGCGCCCATGTGGATGCGGCGCTGGGCTGGCTCGACGGATGCGGGATGCGCCCGGCGCCCGAGCAGGTGGTGCCGACCAACGGCAGCACGCCGGCGATGACGGTCGCGCTGACGCTGGCGGCGGCGCCCGGCGACCTGGTGGCGACCGAGGCGCTGGGCCATCACACGCTGCGCGGGCTGACCCAGGCGCTGGGCCTACGGCTCGTGGGCCTGCCGACCGATGGGGAGGGGATCGAGCCTCAGGCGTTCGCCCGGGCCTGCGCGCATGACCGCATCACCGCGCTCTACACCATGCCGGCGGGGCTTTCGGCGCGGGCCACTCGCATGGGCGAGGCGCGGCGCGCCGAGATCGCCGCCATCGCGCGGCGCCACGACGTGATGATCGTCGAGAACGACGCCTGGGGCCCGCTCGAGCCGCGACGGCCGGCGCCGCTGTCCTCCCACGCGCCCGAGCGCAGCTTCTACGTCACCGGCCTCAGCAAATGCCTGCTGCCGGGCCTCAGGATCGGATGGCTGGTGGCGCCCGCGGCGCTGGCAACGGCGGCGCACGAGCGGCACGCGGTGACAGGCTGGATGGCGGCGGGTGTCCTTGCGGCGATCGCGACGCGCTGGATCGAGAACGGCACGGCTGCCCACCTGCTGCACTGGCAGCGTGACGCGCTGGGGCGGCGCAACCGTCTGGCGGCGCGCAAGCTGCGGGGCCTGCCGGTGCGCCGCACCTCGCGCGGGCTGCACGTCTGGCTCGATCTTCCCGACCCACGGGCCGAGGCGGCCTTCGTCGCCGATGCCCGCGCGCGCGGCATCGCTGTCGCGGCCGGCGCCGCTTTCGCCGCCGACGATGGACCGCGGCCGTGCGGGGTGCGCATCAGCCTTGGCGCCGCGAGCGACGCGCAGCTTTCGGCGGCCCTGGCCGAGATCGCCGCTTTGGCAAGCGAGATGCTGAAGGAATAGGCGCCTGCGTGGCTTTCGCGTGGCTGTCGGTGCGCCCGCGGGGCGGCGGATTGTCCTGATCCAATTATCGAATTGACCGCCATTTTCCCAGCCAACACACTCGCGGCGGTGACATGAGTGGCCGGAGCCCGCACGTTCGGGGTCTCGAGGCAGTCTGGCCCGCGCCCCTCGGGCGGTGACGGCCACGCACATGGAAAAGGGAGTGAGACATGAAGACCGGAACCGGACTCGTGACGCTGACACTGGCACTGGGTCTGTCGGCGGGCAGCGTGGCGGCCGACACCTGGCGCTACGCCTTCGAGGAGGCGATGGACGAGGTGCAGGGCAAGTTCGCCCAGAAGTTCAAGGAAGAGGTCGAGGCGAACTCGGACCACGAGGTCCAGCTCTTCCCCTTCGGCACGCTGGGCGAAAGCGCCGACATCATGGAGCAGGCGCAGGCCGGCATCCTGCAGTTCGTCGACCAGTCGCCCGGGCTTCACCGGCGCGCTGATCCCCGAGGCGCAGGTCTTCTTCGTGCCCTACCTGCTGCCGCAGGACCAGGAGACGCTGTTCGAGTTCTTCCGCAACTCGAAGGCGATCAACGAGATGTTCCCCGAGCTCTACGCCGAGCAGGGGCTGGAGCTGCTGACCATGTTCCCCGAGGGCGAGGTCTGCATGACCACGCAGGAGCCGGTGCACACGCCCGCAGGACCTCAACGAGGTCAAGTTCCGCGTGATGACCAACCCGCTGCTGGTGGAAAGCTACAAGGCCTTCGGCGCGACGCCGACGCCGCTGCCCTGGGGCGAGGTCTACGGCGCGCTGCAGACCGGCATCATCCAGGGCCAGGAGAACCCCGGGTTCTTCCTCGAGTCGACCAAGATGTACGAGGTGACGGACGTCATCACCTGCATCGGCCACAACAACTTCACCACCGCGGTGATGGCCAACAAGGACTTCTATGACGGCCTGGCGGAGGAGGACCAGCAGGTGGTCGCAGAACGCGATCGACGCGGCCTTCGACTACATCCTCGACTACCAGCAGGGCCTGCAGGACGAGAGTCCTCGAGAAGATCAAGGAGGCCAAGCCCGACATGGAGATCAACATCCTGTCCGAGGAGGAGCGCAAGCCCTTCATGGAGACGGCCGCCGCAGGTCGAGGAGGCCTTCATCGAGATGACCGGCGACAGCGGCAAGGAGATCCTCGACCAGATGAAGGAGGATCTCGAGGCCGCCGACAAGCGACCACCGAACTGACCGCGAGCCCGGCCGGCGGGCGCGGCCGCGGCCCCCGCCACTCGCCGACGGGGACAGCGCCCGTGAGCGAGCATCCGACCGCAGACGCACATCGCAGACCGACACGGCACGCGACCGATCCGCGCGCTCGGAGGACTACCTCTCGGCCCTGCCCGGCTTCCTGGGCACGATCGACATGGCGATCGCCGCGGATCGAGGCGGTGCTGCTGGCGGCCGGCGTCCTGCTGATGGCCGCCAACACCATCGCCAACGTGGTCGGGCGCTTCGTCTTCCAGGCCGAGCATCTTCTTCTCCGAGGAGCTGAACCGGATCCTGATCATCCTGATCACCTTCGCCGGCATCAGCTATGCCGCGCGCCACGGCCGGCACATCCGCATGTCGGCGATCTACGACGCGCTGCCCGCCGCGGGCGCGCAAGGCGCTGATGATGGTGATCGCGCTGGTCACCGCCGTCTTCATGTTCGGGCTCTGCTACTACTCGTTCAGCTACATCCTGACGCAGGCCGGGCGCGGGCGGGTGCTGCCCGCGCTGCAGATCCCGGTCTGGTGGATCCTCGTCTGGGTGCCGATCGGCTTCTTCATGACCGGGGTCGCAGTACCTGCTGACCGCCATCAAGAACATGATCGAGCAAGGACATCTACCTCTCGACCAGCGTGCTCGAGGGCTACGACGACGACGAACTGGAGGTCTGAGCCATGGCGCTCACGATCTTCTCGATCATGATCGTGCTGCTGCTGCTCGGCTTCCCGATGATGATCCCGCTCATCACCGGCGCCTTCGTCGGCTTCTACGCCATGTTCGGCGGCTTCGGGCAGATGGAGACGATGGTGCAGCAGATGATGGCCGGCATCCGCCCGGCCTCGCTGATCGCCGTGCCGATGTTCATCTTCGCCGCCGACATCATGACCCGCGGCCAGTCGGCCGACCGGCTGATCGACATGGTGATGGCCTTCGTCGGCCACGTGCAGCGGCGGCCTCGCCGTCTCGACGGCCGCGGCCTGCACGATGTTCGGCGCGGTCTCGGGCTCGACGCAGGCGACGGTGGTCGCCGTCGGCTCGCCGCTGCGGCCGCGCATGCTGAAGGCCGGCTACAACGACAGCTTCATCCTGGCGCTGATCGTCAACTCGTCGGACATCGCCTTCCTGATCCCGCCCTCGATCGGGATGATCATCTACGGCGTCGTCTCGAACACCTCGATCGCCGAGCTCTTCATCGCCGGCATCGGCCCGGGCCTGCTGATCCTGGTGCTGTTCTCGGCCTACTCGATGATCTACGCGATGCGGCACAACGTCCCGACCGAGCCCAAGGCGAGCTGGGGCGAGCGGCTGACGCGCGGTGCAGCGCGCGCTCTGGCCGCTGGGCTTCCCGGTCATCATCATCGGCGGCATCTATGGCGGCATCTTCTCGCCCACCGAGGCGGCGGCGGCCTGCGTGCTTCTACGCGCTGATCCTCGAGGTGGTCATCTTCCGCGAGCTCGATCGCTGCACGGGCGTCTACGACACCGCCAAGTCCACCGGGCCTGATCACCGCGGTGGTCTTCATCCTGGTCGCCGCCGGCGCGGCGTTCTCCTGGGTGATCTCCTTCGCGCAGATCCCGCAGCAGATCCTGGGCGCCGTCGGCATCGACGAGATGGGGCCGATCGGCGTGCTCTTCGTCATCTCGATCGCCTTCTTCATCGGCTGCATGTTCGTCGACCCGATCGTGGTGATCCTGGTGCTGGTGCCGATCTTCGCGCCGGTGGTGAACGACGTGGGCCTCGACCCGGTGCTGGTCGGCACGATCATCACGCTGCAGGTCGCCATCGGCTCGGCCACGCCGCCGTTCGGCTGCGACATCTTCACCGCCATCGCGGTCTTCAAGCGGCCCTATATCGAGGTCATCCGCGGCACGCCGCCCTTCATCCTGATCCTGCTTGGGGTCTCGGTGGCGCTGATCTTCTTCCCGCAGATCGCGCTCTTCCTGCGCGATCTCGCCTTCGCTGAGAGTGAGGTCGGGCATGTTCAAGCACATTCTCGTGGCCGTTCGACGGCTCGAAGGGCGCCGAGGCGGCGCTGCGCAAGGCGGTCGAGCTTGCCGAGCTCTGCGGCGCCGAACTGATCGTCCTGACGGTCTATCGCCACCACAGCCTGCTCGAGGCGTCGTTCTCGATGGTGCGACCGAACGAGCCCGGCAACATGGACGACGTGATGCGCGGCTACGCCAGCGAGATCGCCGAGCATGCCAAGGCGATCGCGCGCCAGGGCGGGGCGCGCCAGCGTGCGCGCCTTCGTCAAGGCCGGGCAGCCGGCGCGTCGCATCGTCGGCCTTCGCCGAGGAGCACGACGTCGACCTGATCGTCATCGGCAGCCGCGGCCTCGGCTCGATCGAGGGCTACCTGCTCGGCAGCGTGTCGCACAAGGTCACCGGCCTTGCGCCCTGTCCGGTCCTGGTGGTCTGACGCGAGGTTTCTGCGATGCCGATCCGAGCCCCGGGCGGGCGAAAGACGCGAGCCGGTGCGCCTCGGCCTGATCGCGCTTGCCACCGACCTGACGTTCGAGCGCGACGCGGCCCGTGTCCTGCCGCACGATCGGGTTGCGCTGCACGTCACCCGCATCGCCTTCGCCAACCCGACCACGCCCGAGAACCTGCGGGCGATGGCGCCTCATCTGGCCGAGGCGGCGTCGCTGATCGCGCCGGGCACGCCGCTGGCGGCGATCTGCTTCGGCTGCACCTCGGCCTCGGCGCTGATCGGCGACGTGGCTGTCGACGCGGCGATCGGCACCGGCCGGCCGGGCGTGCCGGTAGTGACGCCGGCGCGGGCGGCCGCGCGCGCCTTCGCGGCGCTGGGCGTGCGGCGGGTCGCGCTGCTGACGCCCTATCTCGAGGAGACGGCGTGCCTCGTCCGCGACTATTTCGCGGCGGCGGGTGTCGAAGTGGTGGCCAGCCGCGCGCTGGGCTCGCGGACGACCGCGACATCGCCCGCATTGGTCGCGACGAACTGGTCGAGGCGGCGCTGGCCGCCGACCGGCCCGAGGCGGAGGCGCTGTTCATGTCCTGCACCTCGCTGCCGGCGCTCGAGCTCGTTCCCGAGCTCGAGGCGCGCTTCGGCAAGCCCGTCGTCACCTCCAACCAGGCGAGCCTGTGGGAGATGCTGACGCTTGCGGGCGTCCGGTGCCGGCGGCGCTGGGCCGACTGGCCGGAGCGCGATTGCCGGCCGCGGAAGGCGCCGCATGAGCGTCGGCCCCGCCGAGATCCGCGCCGCGCGCGAGCGGATCGCCGGCCGCGTCCGCCAGACCTTCTGCGATGCCTCGCGATCGCTGTCCGAGCGGCTCGGCGTGCCGGTGTTTCTGAAGCTCGAGCACCAGCAGCTCACCGGCAGCTTCAAGCTGCGCGGCGCCACCAACGCGGTCGCGCTGCTGGACGGCGAGGCGCGGCAGCGCGGGGTGGTCGGCGTGTCGACCGGCAATCACGGCCGCGCCCTGGCCCGCGCGGCGCGCGAGGCGGGGTTGCGCTGCGTCATCTGCATGTCGGCCCTGGTGCCCCCGAACAAGCTCGACGCGATCGAGGCCGAAGGCGCCGAGATCCGCATCGTCGGGCGCAGCCAGGACGAGGCGCAGGACGAGGTCGACCGTCTCGTGGCCGAGGAGGGGATGGCGATGGTGCCGCCCTTCGACGACCCGGGCGTGATCGCGGGGCAGGGGACGCTGGGCCTCGAGATGCTGGAAGACGCACCCGAGGTCGAGACCCTCGTCATCCAGCTGTCGGGCGGCGGGCTGATGGCGGGCATCGCCGCGGCGGCCAAGGCGGTGCGGCCCGGGCTGCGCGTCGTCGGCGTCTCGATGGAACGCGGCGCGGCGATGCAGGCGAGCCTGCGGCCGGGCGCCCGGTGGCGGTCGAGGAACTGCCGACGCTGGCCGACTCGCTCGGCGGCGGCATCGGGCTGCAGAACCGGCTCACCTTCGCCATGGTCCGCGACCTCGTCGATGACGTGGTGCTGCTGTCGGAGCCCGAGATCGCCGAGGGCATGCGCCACTGCTACCGCGAGGAGCGGCAGGTCGTCGAGGGCGCCGGCGGGGCGGGTGTCGCAGCGCTGCTGCGCGGGCGGGTGCGGCCGCGGGGGCCGTGCATGGCGCTTCTCTCGGGCGGCAACATCGACATGGACCTGCACCGCCGGCTGATCTGGGGCGAGGACGTGGACCTGATGCGAGAGGCCGGCTGATGGCGGCGATCGCCCTGCTTGCCGAGGCCGACCTGCGCAGCGCCGTACCGCTCGACACGGCCGCAATCGATGTGGTCGAGGAGGCGTTCCGGGCGCTGGGGCAGGGGGGCGTGGTGATGCCGCCGATCCTGTCGATGGCCATCGAGGAGCGCCACGGCGAGGTCGACGTCAAGACCGCCTACGTGCCCGGGCTGGACAGCTTCGCGATCAAGGTCTCGCCCGGCTTCTTCGACAACCCGAAGATCGGGCTGCCCTCGACCTCGGGGCTGATGATCCTGTTGTCGTCGCGTACCGGCCGGGTCGAGGCGCTGCTGCTCGACAACGGCTATCTGACCGACGTGCGCACCGCCGCGGCGGGGGCGGTGGCGGCGCGGCACCTGGCGCGCGAGGACGCCGCGACCGTCTGCGTGCTCGGGGCGGGAATGCAGGCGCGGATGCAGCTACAGGCGCTGGCGCTGGTGCGGCCGATCACGGCGGCGACGCTCTGGGCGCGCGATCACGACCGGGCGCGCGCGGCGGCGACGGAACTGGCCGAAGCGCTGGGCTTTCCCGTCGCTGCGACCACCGATCCGGCCGAGGCGGTGGCGCGCGCCGACGTGGTGGTGACGACGACGCCCGCGAAGGCGCCGATCCTGCGCGCCGACTGGCTGCGGCCGGGCCAGCACATCACCGCCATGGGCTCGGACCAGGCGGACAAGGGCGAGCTCGAGCCCGCCTGCCTCGCCCGCGCCGACCGCTACGTCCCCGACCGGCTCTCGCAGGCGCGCGTGCTGGGCGAGTTGCGCGCGGCGATCGCCGCGGGGGCGGTGGCGGCAGACGCACAATTCGTCGAACTGGGCGCGATCGTCGCCGGCCACGCGCCCGGGCCGCCAGAGCGCCGACGAGATCACCATCGCCGATTTGACCGGAACCGGCGTTCAGGATACCGCCATAGCCACTCACGCCTTGGCCCGCGCCACCGCTGCGGGCGCCGGCACCATTTTTGAGAATTGATCCATGGCCATTATCGACACCTTTCGCTTTTCCGACCAGGAGTACGAGAACCGCCTTGCCCGCACGCGCGCCGCGATGGAGGCAGCGGGGCTCGACACGCTGGTCGTCTCGGACCCCTCGAACATGGCCTGGCTCACCGGGTATGACGGCTGGTCGTTCTACGTCCACCAGGCGGTGGTCATCGGCCCGGCCGGCGCGCCCGTCTGGTTCGGGCGCGAGCAGGACGCGCAAGGCGCGATCCGCACCTGCTACATGGTCGATCCCGACATCATCGGCTATCCGGACTACTTCGTGCAGTCGCCCGACGTGCACCCGATGGACTACCTGGCTGCGAAGCTGACCGAGCGCGGCTGGCACACCGGCCGCATCGGCGTCGAGATGGACAATTACTGGTTCTCGGCCAAGGGCTTCGGAGCGCTGGCGGCAGGCCTTCCGAACCCTCTGCAGGATGCGACGGGGCTGGTGAACTGGCAGCGCGGCGTGAAGTCGCCGGCCGAACTCGACCGGATGCGGAAGGCCGCGCGCCTGGTCGAGCGGATGCACGCGCGCATCGCCGAGAAGGTCGAGCCGGGGATCCGCAAGTGCGATCTGGTGGCCGAGATCTACGACGCCTCGCTGCGCTACGATCCCGATCTGGGCTATGGCGGCGACTATCCGGCGATCGTGCCCCTGCTGCCGTCGGGCACCGATGCCGCCGCACCGCACCTGACATGGGACGACAAGCCCATGAAGACCGGCGAGGGCACGTTCTTCGAGATCGCCGGGTGTTTTCGCCGCTACCATTGCCCGCTGTCCCGCACGATCTTTCTGGGCAAGCCGCCGGAGACGTTCCTCGAGGCCGAGAAGGCGGTGCTGGAAGGCATGGAACGGGGGCTCGAGGCGGCGCGGGCCGGGAATGCCTGCGAGGATATCGCCAACAGCTTCTTCGGGGTGCTGAACCGCTACGGCATCGTCAAGAACAACCGCACCGGGTATCCGATCGGCCTGTCCTATCCGCCGGACTGGGGCGAGCGGACGTGCTCTCTGCGCCCCGGCGACCGGACCGAGCTGCGCCCCGGCATGACTTTCCATTTCATGACCGGGCTCTGGATGGAGGATTGGGGCTTCGAGATCACCGAGTCGATCGTGATTACCGACGGCGAGCCCGAATGCCTGGCCGACGTGCCCCGCAAGCTGATCGTCAAGGAATGACGAACCCGATCCGCCCCACGGTGCCGTTCGACGTCGACGGCAAGCACCATGGCTTTCTGCGCCTGCCCCATTCGCGCAACGAAAGCGCGTGGGGCGCGATCATGATCCCGGTCACGGTGGTTCGCAACGGCGAGGGGCCCACGGCGCTGCTGACCGGGGCCAACCACGGCGACGAGTACGAGGGGCCCATCGCACTGCAGGGGCTGGCGCACGAGCTCGATCCGGCCGACATCACCGGGCGGGTCATCATCCTGCCCTACATGAACTATCCGGCGTTCCGGGCGGCCACGCGGGTCTCGCCCATCGACGGCGGCAACCTGAACCGGCTGTTCCCCGGCCGGCCCGACGGTACCGCGACCCAGAAGATCGCGCATTACTTCCACGAGACGCTGGTGCCGATGGCCGACGTGGTGCTCGACTTCCATTCGGGGGGCAAGACGCTCGACTTCCTGCCCTTTGCCTGCGCCCACCACCTCGAGGCGCAGGCCCAGCAGGAGGCCTGCGTCGCCGCGGTCCGTGCCTTCGGAGCGCCCTATTCGGTGATGCTGCGCGAGATCGACTCGGTTGGCATGTACGACACCGACGTCGAGGCGCACGGCAAGGTGTTCGTGACCACCGAACTCGGCGGCGGCGGCACCGCCACGGCGCGCTCGGCCGGAATTGCCCGCCGCGGGGCGCGCAACGTCCTGATCCACGCCGGGATCCTGTCCGGCACGCTCGAGGAGACCGAGTTGGTCATGCTCGATATGCCGTCCGACGATTGCTATCACTTCGCCACGTCAGAGGGCCTTGTCGAGCCGCTGGTCGACCTGGGCGAGACGGTGCGACGGGGCACGCCGCTGGCGCGGGTCTGGCCGGCCGACCACACCGGGACGCCCCCGCTGGAATACACCGCCCAGCGCCAGGGGCTGCTGGTGGCGCGTCATTTTCCGGGACTGATCCAGATGGGCGATTGTCTGGCGGTTCTGGCGGTGCGCGTCTGATCCTGTGCCGCGCCCCCTAGGGGGCCGCAAGCCGGGGATCAGCCGAGCGCGAGGCCGAGCACGAAGCTCGCCAGAGGCAGGCCCAGAAACACCACCTTTCGCGCCAGATCGCTGTCGACGATCAGCGCGTCGTCGTAGGCCCGCGTGCCGAAGCGCCCATGGGCGGTGCTCGGGCGCCGGACGGGCTCGTCGATGTTGTCCGGGCGGCCGCCGGGCTCGGGCTGATCCGACTTCTGCATCTCGACCCCCTCGTCGGCGAGCTTGCGGTCCAGCCAGTCGGACAAGACCATGTTGCCGAAGACGAGCTGCAGGACCGAGCGCCCGACTAGGATCTCCCGCGCGCCGGTCTCGATCGCCTTGAGCACGGCGCGGGCGGCGACTTCGGGTTGGTAGATCGGGGGCGCCGGCTGCGGCCGCGCCTCCAGGCGGTTTCGGGCCCACTCGAATTGCGGGGTGTTGATCGCCGGAAGCTGCACCAGGCTGAGCTTGAGCGGATGCCCGTCGCGGATCAGCTCCGAGCGGACGGCCGACGTGAAGCCGTTGATCGCATGCTTCGAGCCGCAATAGGCAGCCTGGAACGGGATCGCGCGGTAGCTGAGGCCCGAGCCGATGTTGACGACATTTCCCCGCCCCATCACGCGCAGCGCTGCCCGGGTGCCGTTGACCTGGCCCAGGAAGGTCGCCCGGACGATCGCCTCGAACTCCTCCGGCGTCATCTGCTCGAAGGGCGAAAAGCTGGTCAGCATGGCGCAGTTCACCCACACGCCGGGCACGCCGAAGGCGTCGATGATCGCGTCGGTGCCCGCCTCGACCTCGTCGGAGTTGCCGGCATCGGCGGCGACGGCCTTGAGCCGCTGGGCGCCGAACTCTTCCTCCATCGCGGCCAGACGGTCCTCGCCCCGGGCCATGACGCCGACGCGGTAGCCCCGCTTGAGCAGCGCGACGACGACTGCGCGCCCGACGCCGGCGGTGCCGCCGAGGACGACCGCTGTCTTGCCTGATGCCATTCCGCCTGCTCCGCTGCCATTATGCGGGCCGTCGGTGCCCCTTCCGAGACTGCGCGGGCGCCGGCCGACCTTCTGCCCGAGCCAACGACGGGGGCGCGGTGGCAGTTCCTGCCGATCCCGTGGCCGAGCGCAGGCGTTCTGCCGCATGCGTCGCAGTTAAATTCGCCCGCCGGGCGCCGGGCGTATGGTCGAAGAGAGGGCGCCCTCCGTTGGTCTTGAACCGGGAAGGTGCCGGCTCCTGCGCTGCGCGATGTCCTGCGTTCCCTTTCGTCTGCAGCGTGCTGTCGGTGTCGTCTCGGTCTGCGAACTCGGCCAGCGAGCGCGTGCCTTCGGAAGCGTGGCGGCGGGAGCACCGGTCCGACGGGGAGGTGGGAAAGGTCGCCTCCGTCGCCACGCGCCCTTTCAGATGAGCGGACGGGGCTCGCCCACGATCTCGTCGACCATGCCCAGGTGGGCCAGCGCCTCGAGGTCGGTGACGTTCAGACGCCCCGCGCTCCACGTGGCAAGCTGCCGCTCGCGGAAGCGGGCCAGCGTCTTGTTGGTGTGCACCAGCGACAGGCCCAGCGCGTCGGCCAGATCCTGTTGGCGGAACGGCATCGGGCAGGTCGTGCCGGTCGTCAGTTCCAGCTCGCGGCAACGCGCAAAGATCTTGACGATCGCCCAGGCAATGCGCTGTTCGGCATCCTTCTGCCCGATGGTCGTCAGCGCGTCGCCCATGAAGTGCTCGCTCGCTGCTGCGAGCCACGTCACGTCATAGGCGCGCTGGGGATGTGCGGTGAAGATGCGCCACAGCGACTTGCGGTCGAACACGCAGAGCGTCATCTTCGTCGACGCCTCGACGGAGTGCTGCATCTCGTTCATCAGCCCGGCCTGCAGCCCGAGGAAGTCGCCAGGCATGATGAAGTTCAGCACCTGCCGACGCCCGTTGGCGAGCGTCTTGTAGCGCAGGCCCATCCCCCGCAGCACGGTGAAGAGCTGCGGGCTGCTGGACCCTTCGAGAAGGATGACCGACCCCTTCTCGACGTCGAGTTCGCCGATCTTGAAGTCCAGCATGAACCCGACTTCCTCGCGGCTCATCGCCTTGAAAGCGGGCTTGCTGCGAAGGGGACAGGCGGTGCATTCCACGCGCATAATGCAGGACTTCGCGTATCGGGAGAGCTCTGGGTATGTCGTGCTTTAATGACACGCTGGGACAATGCAGGTCACCCTTTTTCCGCTCCTCCTCGGGTCCGCGGAGCCCATTGCCGGCCGGGATCACCTTACATGACCATGACCTTCGTCGTTACCAACTCGCAGGCGCTGGTGCTCGTCGACCTGAGCCAGCAGTTGCGCGACCTGGTGCCCGATGCGCAGGTGCATGCCTTCTCCTCGCCGGAGGAGGCGCTGCCGACGCTGGCGCGGCTGGACTCGCTGACCGGCGCGATCACCGGGGCGCCGTTGTCCGAATTGCGGGGAAGTTGTTTCGTCGCCGAGGTCGACCGGCTCGGCGGCTGGCTTGTCTGCGTCAGCGACCGCCATCGTGAGGAGATCAGCGGCCAAGGCTGGCATCAGCTCAGGGTGCCGTTCTCGACCGAGACCGCGGCGCGGCTGTTCGGCGGCCTGCTGGATCGCGCGCCCCGACGGTCGGCTTCCTAGCGCACTACCACAACATTTGCGGCGCGCCGCCGGCTCGGCTACCATGGCTCGACCAGCAGGGGGCGGGGCATGGCAGGCAGGGTCGTAACCGTCGCGCAGCAGAAGGGCGGCTCGGGCAAGACCACGCTGGCCGTGAACCTCGGCTGCGCGGCGCTCGCCGAGGGGCGCCGGGTCGCGCTGCTCGACACCGACCCGCAGGGCAGCATGGGACGCTGGTTCATGGCACGGCGCGAGCGGGGCGAGCCGGGGCTGACCTTCGCCACGTCCAGCGCCTGGGGCGTCGCCTATGAGTGCGAAAAGCTCGTCCGCGACCACGACCTGGTGCTGGTCGACACGCCGCCCAAGGTGGACGCCGATCTGCGGCCGGCGCTGCGCGAGGCGGCGCTGGTGCTGGTGCCCGTGGCCACGAGCCAGGTCGACCTGTGGGCGACCGAGAGTGTCCTGGACCTTGCGCAGCGCGAGCGCGCGCCGGTCATGGTCGTCCTCAACCGCGCCGCGGCGCGTGCCCGGCTGACGGGTGAGATCGTCCAGCAGGTGCAGGGCCTCGCGCCCGTCGCGCAGACGGTGGTCGGCAATCGCGTGCTCTACGCCGAGACGCTGGGGCAGGGCGCCAGCGTGGTCGAGGCGCGGCGGAACGGCCCCGCCGCCGAGGAGATCCGCGCCCTCTGGTCCGAGGTCGCTGCGGCCGCCGGCGCCGCCTGAGCCCTCGCCCCCCTCGCCGCGCCCGTGGTGATCTGGCGTCAGACCGTCGTCTCCGGCGGAACGCGGCGGCCCCTGACGGGTTTTGCTGCAGAGCACAGATGACGGAGGCTAGCATGGATGCGCCGCTCGAGATCGCCTGGCACAACGTCGACAACTCCGAGCCGCTGGAGGCCCGCATCCGCGAGCGGGTGGAGAAGATGCACCGATACTTCTCGCACATCAATTCGGTGCATGTGGCGGTGGACATGCCGCATCGCAGCCAGGGCGGGGCCAAGGCCTATCACGTGCGCATCGAGGTGCGGGTGCCGGGCGACGAGCTGGTCGTCAGTCATGACCCCGGGGCGACGGGGGCGCATTACGACCCCTACATCACCGTGCGCGACGCCTTCGACGCGATGGACCGTCAGCTCGAGGCGTTCAGCCAGAAGATCCGCGGCGACGTGAAGACGCTCGACGGTCCGCCGCAGGGGCGCGTGGTGCGCAAGTTCGCCGAGTACGGCTTCATCGAGATGACCGACGGGCAGGAGATCTGGTTCAACCCGGCCGCGGTGGTCAGCGGCAGCTTTGACGAGCTGAAGGTCGGCGACGGGGTCGAGCTGACCGTCGCCGAGGGCGAGGGCGCGATGGGGCCTCAGGCCTCCATGGTGCGGCCCATCGGGCGGATGGAGCTGAAGGGCGAGATCCCCTCGCGCGTCTGAGGGCAGGATCGCTGGCCCATGCGGCGTGGCGCCGCGGGTGTTGCGGCGCGTGTCGGCGCTCTCGGCGGCGCGCCTCTCCACGTGGAAAACGCGAAAGGGGCGCCCGGATCTCTCCGGGCGCCCCTTCATTCGTTCACGTCAAGCCCTTGAGGCTCAGACGGTGACGATGTTCGCAGCCAACTCACGACCCTGGCGGTCGCGCTCGAGGTCGTAGGTGACCTTCTGGCCGTCGTTGAGGCCGGTCAGGCCAGCGCGCTCGACGGCCGAGATGTGCACGAACACATCGCGCGAGCCGCCCTCGGGCTGGATGAAGCCGTAGCCTTTGGTGCTGTTGAACCACTTCACGGTGCCGTTGGCCATCGTGATGTCTCCTTATTTTGCTGCCCGCGACATGCGACAGCCTGGCTCAGTCGGTCGCGATCGAAACTGAAGCCGTAGAGGAGACAGTGGTCGAAAGAGATAACGTAGCCCGGCCCATATGGCGTGTCCTGCGGCGTCGCGCAAGGGAAATCGGGCGATCGGAATCGCGTATGAGCCGCATATGACTCCCGTAGGACCGACCGTGCGCCCGGCATGGCCGGCGTTAACGTCCGCCGTGGCAGCGTGCATCCCATGGCACGACACAAACCACCCGCCCGCCGCGGCGGCACCCGGGCCGAGCGGCTGGCCCGCGAGCGCCTGCTGCGCAACCTCCGCGCGCTCGAGGACGAGAGCGCGCTCGACTACGCCGTCCGCGATCTGGTGCCCGAGGCGTGGGCCACGCTGGAGGAGGACCTCGACGTCGAGGAGCGCAAGGTGCGCATCACGCTCCTTCTGGACGAGAGCGTGGCCAAGTTCTTCCGCGCGATGGGCAAGGGCTACCAGGCGCGGATCAACCGCATCCTGGCCACCTACGCGCAGATGAAGATCGCCCGCGTCACCAGCCTGGAGGAGGAGATGGAGCGCGAGTTCCCCGGCTCGCTCGGCCGCAAGCGCTAGCGCCGGTGGCGCGCCGCGCCGGGCCGCGTGACCGGCGCAGATGCTGGGGGGCGGGAGAGCGTCGACGCGATCGTCGAGCAGGCCGGCCCTCGCCCGGTCCGTGACGAGCCCGGGCGCGCGGGATCCGCGAGATCGGTCGGCCCCGAGGACGCGCCGCTCCGTGCGTCGGGGGAGGCGCGGGCGCCCCTCCCCCGGGCGTGCGGCGCGGGGGCGCTTCAGTCGGCGTTGCGATTCTTCGAGCCGATGCCGCCGTGGACCGTTTCCAGCTGATCGGCGAAGCCGGCGCGTCCGTCGGCGGGATCGGCGTCGGACTGCCCCGGCACATTGCCGATGCCGTGGATGTTGCCACCATTGGCGTTGGCGCCGTTGGGATTGGCGTTCGTCGCGTCGCCGCGGCCGACCTTGTCGTGGATGTCGGGATGGATCGTGTCGGCCGGGGTGTCGCTCTTGCCGGGGGCGGCGTCGACGGCGGTGGCGAGGCTGAGCGCCAGGGCGGCGCAGGCAAGCAGTTTCATGAGTGTCTCTCGTCCCTCTGAGTGTTGGTGTCGCCCGGCCGGGGCGGGCCCGACCTACACCCGGGACGCGGAAAAGCGAGCCGGCTACCCCGTGACTCGGTGTCATCGGCCGGACCCCGCCCGCCGGCGCGGCGCGCTTCGGCGGATTGCCGACGGCGGCGGCCGTGCGCCGAGGTTATGTGGTGGGGCGGGTTGCGGAGGGCGGCCGGCGTCCGAGCCGCGGACCGCAGGGCGGGGGGCGAACCCGCCGCTCCGCCAAAGCCGCCGCGAAACGTCCCGATGCCACGTGGAGTGGCACTCGCCCCACGCTACCAGGTGCGGAGTGCTGGGGGCGCGGGATTTCGCGAACCGGCTCGCTCACGCGAGGGGCGAAAGCTTCCGAGATTTCTTGAAACTTGACTTTCACGCGCGGTCGCGTAGGGTTTTGCCACTACTTCCTTTCAGCAGGCACGGGGCCTGCCAATTTTCGCGGCCCTCGCTATACGAAACCCGCAACCCGCCAATCCGGCGGCGTGTGCCGTTTCTTTACTTTAGAAAATGAATTACTGGAGCCCATGATGGACCCTGCCAAAACCGCACCGACCGGCACGTTTTCCGAGCACGTAAACCAGCCGCCCGACGCCGCCATCGAGGCCGCCGGCGCGACCTTTGCACTCGGGCTTGCCTATGACGGCGTCCCGCGCGGATATCTCGGCTTCAACGACGCCGGATACTGCACCTGGACCGACGACGCCCAGAAGTTCGAGCAATACGTCTGGAGCGACGGCAAGACCTATCTGAAGGTCATCGGCGGCACCTGGGACGGCTACTGGCTGTCGGTCAGCCGCAACGCCTATGTGGGCGCCTATGGCTGGGGCGGCTCGACCGACTGGACCTTTTCCGGCGACCGGATGACCTCGGGCTACATGGGCGCCGATCAGCCGCTGTCGTTCTATTCCGACGACAACACGTACATCTATTGCTGGAAGGACTATCAGGTCCTGTCGGTCACGCGGGAATAGTTTCGAAAGGCTCGCTCCGCCGCGGCGTGGCCGATACGACAGAACGCCCTTGATCCGCCAGAATGAAAAAGAATGAGCAGGGTGGTTGGGCCACCCTGCTCGTGGTCAACTGAGGGTTGTCAGGCGCGGCGTTTGCGGCGCAATGCAGCGATCGCGCCCAGACCCGTGAGAAGGAGCGGCATGCCTGCCGGCACGGGCACAACGCTCGGCTCTTCGTCGGGAATTACCGAGATATCGGGGACACCGCCGAGAGTGGTGATGATCGTGGCCGATCCGGCGTCGGCCGACGCGCTCCAGCCCAGCACCGAAACGATGTCGCTGGGACCACGCGCGGTGCCCACTCCCGTGACACCACTGGTGCCGGCATCAACAAGACTGGATTCGATCACGCCGCCGGGCGCCAAGGTTTGTGCTCCCGCACCAATCCGGGGCCGCATTTCGTCGAACGTATCGGCTGCCCACCCGACGAACTCGGCGTTGACCAGGCCCTGCGTCGCGGAATAGGCGCCGCCGTGGCTTATGCCGACCACGTCCTCCAGATCGACGGTGAAGAGTTCGAGGCTACCCGCACCAGCGCTGCCGCGCGTGAAGAACACGTCATCGGAGATTCCGAATACATCTTCATCCAGATACTGGAAAAGCGTCAAATCTCCCAGGTCGCCGCTTTCGGCATCGAAGGTGAAGGCCGAGGTCATGAGACTGCCGCCGTCATCGATCGAGCTTGTCGTCGTCCAATCAATGCGGTTGCCGTTAGAGCCAGTGAAATAGCCCGCGCTGCTTACTTCGTCGTCGCCGACGAGCGCCGCGGAACTGGTGACGGTGCTGTCCGAAAGCCGAAAGACGCTCGAGCCGGTGTCGATGTAGGTGAAGTAGTCGTAGACGATTTCCCCGTCGAGCAGGCCAGAAACCTGTCCATTGCCCGTGAACGTGACGGTGCGGGTCTCGCCCCCGTTCCCGACATCGACGCCGAGATGGCCCGACGTGCCTGAGGGAATGTCATTGTTGATGACCACAGCGAAGGCACCGCTGGTACCCCCGAGCGCAAACGCAACAGCAAGCCCGGAAATTCTAACCAGTTTCATGTGAACTCCCATACCAACACATGATGAGCGCCAAAATCAACGCTCAGGCGGTAGTGAAGCAAACCATCGCCACTCAAGCAAGGCCTGAGCAGGCAGTGCCCATTGCACCAGCCGCAGCCCGGGTTACGGGCGTCTCTACCTCGCGAACTTCTTGTACTTGATGCGCTTGGGCTCGACCGCGTCGGGGCCGAGGCGGCGTTTCTTGTCTTCCTCGTAGTCCTCGAAGTTGCCCTCGAACCATTCCACGTGGGCCTCGCCCTCGAAGGCGAGGATGTGGGTGCAGAGGCGGTCGAGGAAGAAGCGGTCGTGGCTGATGATCACCGCGCAGCCGGCGAAGTCCTCGAGCGCGTCCTCGAGCGCGCGGAGGGTTTCCACGTCGAGGTCGTTGGTGGGCTCGTCGAGCAGCAGGACGTTGCCGCCGGACTTGAGCAGCTTGGCCATGTGGACGCGGTTGCGCTCACCCCCCGAGAGGTTGCCGACCTTCTTCTGCTGGTCGCCGCCCTTGAAGTTGAAGGCCGAGCAGTAGGCGCGCGAGTTCATCTGCGCGGTGCCGAGCTCGATCACCTCGGCGCCGCCCGAGATCTCCTCCCAGACGGTCTTGCCGGAGGCGAGCGCGTCGCGGGACTGGTCGACGTAGGAAAGCTCGACGGTGTCGCCGTAGGTGACGGCGCCGGCGTCGGGCTGCTCCTGGCCGGTCAGCATGCGGAAGAGGGTGGTCTTGCCGGCGCCGTTGGGGCCGATGACGCCGACGATGCCGCCGGGGGGCAGGGCGAAGGTCAAATCCTCGATCAGAAGCTTCTCGCCCTTGGCCTTCTTCAGCCCCTCGACCTCGATCACCTTCTGGCCGAGGCGGGGGCCGTTGGGGATGATGATCTGGGCGCGGCCGACGCGCTCGCGCTCGGAATGGGAGGCGAGCTCCTCGTAGGCGTTGATGCGGGCCTTGGACTTGGCCTGCCGGGCGCGGGGCGAGGCGCGCATCCATTCGAGCTCGCGCTCGAGCGTGCGCTGGCGCGACTTGTCCTCGCGCGCTTCCTGTTCCAGCCGCTTGGCCTTCTGTTCGAGCCAGGACGGAATAGTTGCCCTCGTAGGGGATGCCGCGGCCGCGGTCGAGCTCGAGGATCCAGCCGGTGATGTCGTCGAGGAAGTAGCGGTCGTGGGTGACGATCAGGATCGTGCCCTTGTAGTCGATCAGGTGCTGCTGGAGCCAGGCGATGGTCTCGGCGTCGAGGTGGTTGGTGGGCTCGTCGAGGAGCAGCATGTCGGGCGCCTCGAGCAGGAGGCGGCAGAGGGCGACGCGGCGTGTCTCGCCCCCCGAGAGCGTGTCGGGCATGGCGTCGTCGGGCGGGCAGCGCAGCGCCTCCATCGCGACGTCGATCTGGCTGTCGAGGTCCCAGAGGTTCTGCGCGTCGATCTCGTCCTGGAGGCGCGACATCTCCTCGGCGGTCTCGTCGGAGTAGTTCATGGCGAGGTCGTTGTAGCGCTCGAGGATGGCGCGCTTGGCCGAAACGCCCTCCATCACGTTGCCGCGGACGTCGAGGGCGGGGTCGAGCTGCGGCTCCTGCGGGAGGTAGCCGACGCGGGCGCCCTCGGCGGCCCAGGCCTCGCCGGTGAAGTCCTTGTCGAGGCCGGCCATGATCTTGAGCAGGGTCGACTTGCCGGCGCCGTTGGGGCCGACGACGCCGATCTTGACGCCGGGCAGGAAGCTCAGGCGGATGTTCTCGAACAGCTTCTTGCCGCCGGGAATGCTCTTGGACACCCCGTCCATGTGAAAGACGTACTGGTAGGCTGCCATGGGTGGGCTCCTGCTGGTTTCGACGCGGGTCTATTCGAGCCGGGGCAGGATATGCAACGTGGCCCCGACGGCCGAGGCGGCCGGGCCCGCGCGGGCAGGCTGCGCCGCGGGCCGCCGGGCCGGGGGACGCGCGCGTTGAGCGGCGGGGGCGTCAGGTCGCCCCTTGGCTGCAAAACATGGTTAACAAATGGTTTTTTGTCGACGGCCGCGTCCGGCCGTGGTCCTTTTCGGCGTGCGCGGATGCCGCGCGGGTGACGAGTATGTGGGGAAGGTAACGAGATGAAATTACTGCCTGCGGCCATTCTGGCCATGCTGGCGGCCACGCCGGTGGCGGCCGCGATCCATACCGAGGCCGGGGATGCCGGCAGCACGCTGGCGACGGCGCAGAGCGTGGGGGCGGGGATCGACCGGATCGAGGGGGCGATCCAGTCGAGCACCGACTTCGCCGACCTCTATCGGCTGGCGCTGCCGGCCGGGAGCTTCGCGTTCGAGGTGGCGTCGTACACGTCCTCGGACGGCTTCGACGATTCCGTTCTCTATCTCTTCGCCTCGGACGGCAGCGGGATCCTGGGCGACGATGACGGCGGTTCGGACCTGCTGTCGCGGATCACGACGGGCCCGTTGGCCGGCGGCGTCTACTACCTGGCGTTCACCGACCTGGACAGCCGCGGCGCGCGGGACGCGGAGGGTGATCTGTGGGATGCCTTGTTCGCGGGCAATGCGCCGCCGCCTCCCGAGTTTGGCACGCTCGCCGATTTCGGAGACGACTATCTGACGGCCACCGGTTCCTACGCCATAACCATCAGCCCGACGACCGTGGCGGAGGAAATGCCGGCGGTGCCGCTGCCGGCGGCGATGCCGCTTCTTCTGGCGGGGCTGGGCGGTCTGGCGATGGTCAGGCGCCGGGGCTGAACGCGCCCCGAGCCGCGGGTGCGACTCGCCGGGTTCCCGCCGAGTTGCGTCCGCGGCGACGTCAACAAAGCAAAAATCCGCGAGCGCCCGGGGATTGGCGGCATTCCGCCGGACGTTTCGGGGTGCGCGGAACTATCGCGTCCTTCCGCGGCTTCTTGGGCCGTTCGTGGCGCGGATGAAGAAGCATCCGCTCTGCCGAGAAGACAGGACCCAGGAGGGAACGAGATGCGTAAGCTGCTGATGACGAGCGCGCTGGTGATGCCGCTGGCGATGGGAACGGCCTTCGCGCAGGAGGCGCAGGAGGCGCAACAGGACCAGGAGACCATCACGGTCGAGGGTGACGCGCAGGTCGTCGAGACCGAGAACGACGCCGATCAGGCCGCCGAGGCCGCTGGCGACGCCGCCGAGGGCGCGGTCGAGGCGACCGGCGATGCGATCGAGGGCGCGGCCGAGGCGACGGGTGACGCGGTCGAGGGCGCGGCCGAGGCCGTGGGCGATGCCGCCCAGGGCGCCGAGCAGGCCGTCGAGGGCGAGATCGCCGAGGAGCAGGCCGAGGATCGCGCCGAGGAGGCCGCCGAAGGCCAGGGCGAGATGGCCGAGGAGCAGGCCGAGGAACAGGCCGAGGCTGCCGCCGAGGGCGAGCCGGCGATGTCGGCCGAGGCCGAGCAGGTCGTGGTGCGCGAGCAGGCGCCGAACGAGCTGCGCGTCGACTGGATCACCGGCGCCACGGTGATGTCGCCGGACGGCGAGTTGATCGGTGACGTGAACGACCTGATCCTGGATGGCGAGACCGGGCAGCTGAGCGCCGCGATCATCGGCGTCGGCGGTTTCCTGGGCATGGGCGAGAAGCAGATCGCGGTCGGCTGGGGCGACATGAAGATCGACTATGACGCCAACGAGATCACGCTGAACCTGACCAAGGAGGATGCCGAGGCGGCGCCCGAGTACGTCTTCCGCGAGCAGGAGCAGGCCCCGGCCGAGGCCGGTGGCATGGGCGGCGACGCGGGCGGTGGCATGGCGACCGGCGCGGGTGGCGGCATGACCGCCGATCCGGGCATGGCGCCTGCGCCGGCCGAGGGCGAGACCGCTCCGGCAGGCGGCAACTGAGCGAAAGGAAAGGGGCCGCGCGAGACGCGGCCCCACGGTGACCGGGCGTGGGCCGCGTGGTGCGCGGCCCCCGTTTTCGTGATCAGTCGCCCAGCGCGATGCCCTCGCGGCGGGGGTCGGCGCCGCCCTGCAGGCCGTCCGCCGTGATCGGCGATGGCGTGCAGGCCGCGAGGTCAGGTCGCGCACCTTGGTCTCGAAGCCCAGCTCCTGCAGCGGCGCCTCGAGCTCGGCCGCGTCGGTGCCGGCCTCGAGGTCGAAGGTGCCGAAGCGGTTGACCAGGTGCGGCGCGGCCACCGCCTGCTGCGACGTCCATGCCCCAGTCCATGTGGTTGATGATCGCCTGCGCGACGTAGCCGATGATGCGGCTGCCGCCGGGCGAGCCGATCACCAGCACGCGGCGCGCCGTCCTGCATCACGATGGTCGGCGACATCGACGAGCGCGGCCGCTTGCCCGGCTCGACCCGGTTGGCGATCGGGCCGGCCGTTCTCGTGGCGTCGCGAAGGAGAAGTCGGTCAGCTCGTTGTTGAGCAGGAAGCCGCCGGACGAACAGCCGCGAGCCGAAGCCGTTCTCGATGGTCGTCGTCATCGACAGCGCGTTGCCGTCGGCGTCGACGATGGAGATGTGCGAGGTCGAGGGGAACTCGATCGACGGCGTCGTCGCCCCAGAGCATGCGCGTGGTCCCAGTCCGGCTCGCCCGGCGCGACCTCGGGCAGCGCGTCGTCGCCGGTCCAGAAGCTGGGCGCGCGCTGGCCAGGTAGTCGCGGATCGACCAGGCCCTCGGTCGGCATCGGGACGAAGTCGCTGTCGGCCATGTAGCGGCCGCGGTCGGCGAAGGCGAGGCGCGAGGCGTCGCCGATCAGGCGCCAGGCCTCGGGCGCGTCGGGCCCCATCGAGGCGAGGTCGTAGCTGTCGAGCATGCCGAGGATCTGGCCCACGGTCAGCGCGCCGGACGAGGGCGGGCCCATGCCGCAGACCTCGGCGCTCGCGGTAGTCGGCGCAGACCGCCGGCCGCTCGACCACCTCGTAGAGCGGCGAGGTCGGTCATCGACAGCAGGCCCGGGTTGCCCTCGGCGCCCTGCACGGTGTCGACGATGTCCTGCGGCGATCGTCGCCGGTGTAGAAGGCCTCGCGCGCCGCCCTCGGCGATGGCGCGCAGGGTGTCGGCATAGGCCTGGTTGGTCGAGGGTGTCGCCCGCCTGCGATGGCGCTCGCCGCCGGGATAGAAATAGGCCGCCGTGGCCTCGAAGCGCGGCAGCCGGTCCTCGGGCTCGTCGGCGACCAGGCTCGGCCAGGCGCGGCGAGACGATGAAGCCGTCCTCGGCCAGGGCGATGGCGCGCGTCGAAGAGCGCTCGCCCAGTCGAGCTTGCCCCAGCGGTCGTGGGCCGCCTGCATCAGCGCGGGCGTGCCCGGCGTGCCGACCGAGCGGCCGCCGACCACCGCGTCGTAGAAGTCCAGCGGCTCGCCGTGCGTCGTCCTGGAAGTAGCTGCGGCGTGGCGTCGAGCGGCGCCGTCTCGCGGCCGTCGAGCGTGGTCAGCTCGCCGCATGCGGCGTCGTACCAGACCAGGAAGGCGCCGCCGCCGAGGCCCGAGGATTGCGGCTCGACCAGGCCCAGCACGGTCTGCACGGCGATCATCGCGTCGGCGGCGCTGCCGCCCTGCGCGCAGGACCTTCGGCGCCGGCCTCGACCGCGAGCGGGTTGGCGGCGGCGACCATCCAGTTGTCGGCGCGTCGACGGGCTCGCCGGTCTCGCGGGTCTGGAGCGCCGCGGCTGCGCGGTCGCTCAGGCCCTCGATCAGGCCGGTCGACGTGCCTTCGGTGGTGATCGCATCGGCGGCCTGCTGGGCCGTGGCGGGCAGCGTGGCCAGCCAGGCGGCGGCCAGTGCGGTCAGGGCGGATCGCATTGGAAAGGCTCCTCGTTGGGTGCGACCGATGGTGCATCTCGGCGGCGGTGACGCAAGGAAAAGCGCACCGGCGGGCGGACGGCCTGACAAGGCCGCGGCGATCGGGCAGAACGGGGCCGACGTTGCGCGGGGGCGAGGAGGGGCGATGGTGCGCAGATGGGAGAGGGGGCGCCGGCTTGCGCGTCGCCGGAGCCGGTGTCGCGCCCCGATGTCGGGGTCTTCTTCCGCTGTGCCGCGCCCGGGCGGGGTGCTGCCGGCCGCCATCGGGCGCGGCGGCCGCGTCGGGCCGGCGGGACCCTGGCGCTGGCGGCCGCACGGGCGGCCGAGCGGCTCCCCGAAGGGGGGCCCGAGGCCGGCCGTCCCCCGGCCGGGTCGGGACGTGCTGACCGGCCGCGCCGGGTTGCCGCTGGCGCGGGCGGGGCAGGCGGTGGGCCTTCTGGGCGGCTCCTTCGACCCGCCGCACGAGGGCCATGTCCACATCACGCCGCGCGGCGCTGGCCGGCTTCGGGCTCGACCGGGTCTGGTGGCTGGTGAGCCCCGGCAACCCGCTGAAGGCCGAGGGGCCGGCGCCGCTGGCGCGGCGGCTCGCCGCGGCGCGGGCGACTGGTCGACCATCCGCGCGTGGTGGTCAGCGACATCGAGGCGCGGCTGGGCACGCGCTACACCGCCGAGACGCTGCGGCGCGTGCGGGCGCTGTGCCGGGGGTGCGCTTCGTCTGGCTGATGGGGGCCGACAACCTCGCCGAGCTTCCACCGCTGGGACGACTGGCAGGCGATCATCGAGCATGGTGCCGGTCGGCGTGCTGGCGCGGCCGGGGCAGGGGCTCTCGGCGCGGTGGTCGGCCGGCGGCGCGGCGTCTTCGCGCGGGCCCGGCTGCCGGCGGCCGAGGCGCGGCTGCTGCCGTGGCGCGATCCGCCGGCCTGGTGCTTCGTGCAGCATGCCGATGCGCGACATCTCGTCGAGCGAGATCCGGGCGCGGGGGCTCTGGCAGCGCTGACCGGCGGCCGGACGGGGCACGGCCGGCCTCGGGCCCCGCTGCGGGGAGCCGCTCGGCCGGCCGTCTGGCGTGGCGCCCGGATCGGCCGTCGGCGCGGGGCGGGTGCTTCACCCTCGGCTAACCGTGCGGGAGCGGTGGGCTTGCGGGGGCGCCGCGGCGGACGCAAGATCGCCGGCATGGCTGTGCACGACAGGATCCTTCCGACGCGGCGGTGGGTGCTGGGCGCGCTTCTGGCCGGCGGCGCCGACGCGGCGCTGGCCGGCGCGCCGGCACGCGCTTCGCCCCGGCCCCGCGGCCCGGCCCGGTCTCGGCGGCCGAGGCCGAGGCCGAGGCGCTGGTGGCGCGCGCCGGGCTCGGCGGCCAGGTGAGCTTCGCGTGGCCGACATGCGGAGCGGCGAGATCCTGGCGGCGCGCAAGCCGCTGCTGCGCGCAGCCGCCGGCGAGCACGGCCAAGGCGATGACCGCGCTCTATGCGCTGGACGGGCTGGGCGGCGGGCACCGCTTCGCCACCCGCGTGCTGGCCACCGGTCCGGTCGAGGACGGGCGGCTGGAGGGCGACCTGGTGCTGGCCGGCGGCGGCGATCCGGTGCTCGACACCGACGGGCTGGCGCTCTGGTGGCCGAGCCTGCCGGTGCGGGGTTGCGCGAGGTGGGCGGGCGGTTCGCTGGTCTGGCCCGGGGCGCTGCCGCGGATCCGGCGAGATCGACGCCGAGCAGCCCGCCCATGTGGGCTACAACCCGGCGCTGTCGGGGCTGAACCTGAACTTCAACCGGGTGCATTTCGAGTGGGAGCGAGGGCGACTCGGGCTACGACGTGCGCGCTGGACGCGCGCGGCGCAGCGCGCGCCGCGGGTGACGATGCGCGCGGATGCAGGTCGTGGACCGGCGCGGGCCGGTCTACACCTATGCCGACGGCGAGGGCGTCGACGACTGGACGGTGGCGCGCGGCGCGCTGGGGAGGGCGGGCGCGCGCTGGCTGCCGGTGCGCCGCCCGGCGCTCTATGCCGGCGAGGTGTTCCGGATCGCTGGCGCGGGCGCGCAGGCATCGCGACGCCCGAGGCGCGCGCTGGTCGGCCGCGGTGCCGGAGGCGCGGACCGCTGGCGAGGCCGAGAGCGCCGCCGCTGGCGGCGATCCTGCGGGACATGCTGTAGTATTCCACCAACCTCACCGCCGAGGTGGTGGGCCTGGCGGCGAGCGCTGCCGCGGGGCCCGGCGCCGCGCCGCCTGGCCGCGTCGGCGGCGAGCGATGAACGCCTGGCTCGGCAGCGGCCTGGGCGGGCGGAGCCGCGACTTGGTGGATCATTCGGGCCTGGCGGCGACCTCGCGGATCGCGGCGGCGGACATGGTGAGGGCGCTGGTGCGGCCGGGCGCGCGAGGCGCCGCTGCCGCCGCTTCTGAAGCCGATTCCCGCTGGGCGAGGCGGCGGCGGCCGATCGTGGAGCGCCAAGACCGGGACGCTGAACTTCGTCAAGGCGCTGGCGGGATACCTCGACGGCGCCGTCGGGCCGGCCGCTGGCCTTCGCGATCTTCGCCTCGGACCTGGAGCGGCGTGCGGCACTGTCGCCGGCCGAGCGCGAGCGCCCGCCCGGGGCGCGCGCCTGGGCGGGACGGGCGAGCGAGCTGCAGCGGGGGCTTCTGCGCCACTGGGCGGTGGCGCACGCGTGAGCGGGGCCGGTCCGGCGCGCCGCCCCGCCCGCCCACCCGCGTCGCGCCGGACCGGCCCCGCCCCCGTCGGGCGGCGCAGGGACGGGGCGCCTAGTGGGTCGTTTCCACCGGGAGGCGGGTCATTGCGCCCACCATGGAACAGGTGAAGCGAAGCAGGGCGTCATCGGGCAGCCGGTCTTGCGACCGCGCTCGGGCGGCAGGTGCGTGCCGAGGACGGCGCGGAACGGCGGCCGCGGCGAGGAGGACATGCGCTCCGGCGCCGCGTGGCGGTGGCGCCTGCGCCCGGGGAGGGGCCCGCTCTGGCCTCTGCGACGCAAGGGCGGTGCGGGTTGCGTTGGAAGCGGGGGCGGCGCCAGCGCTGGGCGCGCGGATCAGGCACGCGGTGCGAGCGATTTGCCGAAGAGTGGCGGCGCCAGCGCTGCGCGGGCCCTCAGACGGTGGTGTGGCGGGCGCGGGCGCCGCGCTCGATCGCGGCGGCGTGCAGGCGGTCGACGCGGAGCTCGTGGCGGATCTCTTCCAGCATCCGCAGCTCGGACTCGCCCAGCAGGCCGTCGGCCACCGCCACGTCGCAGGCGAGCGCGTAGGCCGTCTCGCACAGGCGGTCGGGCAGGACGCGGCGGATGAGGTCGAAGAGCTGATCCAGCCCGTCCTCCTCGGCGAAGAGGTCGAAGACCTCGCCGGCCACCTCGCGGATGCGCCCCTGGTCGTAGTCGGCGAAGACCGGCAGGTGGTTCACGATCCGCTCGATGGTGACGAGCTCGGAGGTGCGGATCTTCTCGTCCGAGGCCGAGGTGGCGATCATCATCGCGACGAGCGCGTCCTGCGGCGTGAGCGTCTGGGCGAACTGCGGACAACGGAGCCTCCTGCTGCGACGCGGCGAAGATTATTGACGCGCGGCGCGCACGGCAATAGGTGGCGGCGGTCATCCCTGAGCCCCGAAGGAACGTCCCGATGTCCGATCTGCGCGACGCCGCGATGCAGTCGAAAGCCTGGCCCTTCGAGGAGGCGCGGCGGCTGCTGAAACGCGTCGAGGCGGCGCCGCCCGAGAAGGGATACGTGCTGTTCGAGACCGGCTACGGGCCGTCGGGGCTGCCCCATATCGGCACCTTCGGCGAGGTGATGCGCACCACGATGGTGCGCCGCGCCTTCGAGGCGCTGAGCGACATCCCCACCCGACTGGTGTGCTTTTCCGACGACATGGACGGGCTGCAGGAAGGTGCCGACGAACGTGCCGAACCAGGAGGCGATGCGCGAGGACCTGGGCCTGCCGCTGACGGCGGTGCGCGACCCGTTCGGCACGCACGAGAGCTTCGGACACCACAACAACGCGCGGCTGCGCGCCTTTCTCGACGGGTTCGGCTTCGAGTACGAGTTCGCGAGTGCCACGGACTACTACCGCTCGGGGCGGTTCGACGAGATGCTGCTGCGGGTGCTCGAGCGGTTCGAGGTGATCATGGCGATCATGCTGCCCAGCCTCGGCGGGGTCGAGGCGAGCCGACGCGAGACCTATTCGCCGTTCCTGCCCGTCAGCCCCAAGACCGGGCGCGTGCTGCAGGTGCCGACGCTGGAGCGCAACGTCGAGAAGGGCACCATCGTCTACGAGGAGCCCGACGGCGAGCGGATGGAGGTGCCGGTCACCGGCGGCCACGTCAAGCTGCAGTGGAAGCCCGACTGGGGAATGCGCTGGGCCGCGCTGGGCGTCGACTACGAGATGTACGGCAAGGACCTGATCCCGTCGGCCGAACTGTCGGCCAAGATCTGTCGCGCGCTCGACCGGCCGGTGCCGGAGCTGTTCAATTACGAGCTCTTCCTCGACGAGAACGGGCAGAAGATCTCGAAGTCGAAGGGCAACGGGCTGAGCATGGAGGAGTGGCTGGCCTATGCCAGCCCCGAGAGCCTCGGCTACTTCATGTACCAGAAGCCGAAGACGGCCAAGCGGCTCTATTTCGACGTGATCCCGAAGGCGGTGGACGAATACCACCAACAGTTGCGCGCCTACCCCGATCAGGACGAGAAGGCGCAGCTGGCCAACCCGGTGTGGCATATCCATTCGGGTGAGCCGCCGCGCTCGACCCTCGACGTGGGCTTCGCGATGCTGCTCAACCTGGCCAGCGTCTCGGGCGCCGCCGACAAGGAGGCGCTGTGGGGCTTCATCCGCCGCTACGAGCCCGAGGCGAGCCCCGAGAGCCACCCCGACCTGGACGCGGCGGCGGGCTTCGCGGTGCGCTACTTCGCCGAGGTCGAGAAGCCGCAGCGGCACTTCCGCGCCCCGACCGAGCAGGAGCGGGCGGCGATGGCCGACCTGGCCGCGCGGCTGCGCGCGTGGGAGGGCGGCGCCGATGCCGAGGCGCTGCAATCGCTGGTCTACGCGGTCGGCAAGGAGCACGCCTTCGAGCCGCTGAGGAACTGGTTCAAGGCGCTCTACGAAGTGCTGCTGGGGGCGAGCCAGGGCCCCCGTTTCGGCGGCTTCATCGCGCTTTACGGCGTCGAGGAGAGCGCCGAGCTGATCGAGGGCGCGCTGGGCGAGCGCTGAGGACGCCCCCTGGGCGACCGGGCGCGGCGGCGATGGTCCGGGGGTTTGCACATCGATGCGATCGATCGGCGGCCATGGCCTGCCGCCGTCGGTCGCGTACCCTCCGTGGGGGCAGGGCGGATGGCCGCATTTGCCGGAACGCAGCCGGTTGGCCTACCTACATGAGCCGACCGTTTTCGCCCTCGGCGCGTTCGATGAGGAACGAGTTGCCCTCGCGCCCGACCGAGTTCTCCGAGCGGCCGGAGGCGACGCTTTCGAGGTAAGCCTTGGCCCCGAGGTCGCGGGACAGCAGCGCCACGTCGGTGCGGTTCTTGGCGCCCGTCTTGCGCAGGATCGCCTTCACGTGGACCTTCACCGTGGACTCGGAGATCCCGAGTTCGCGCGCGATCACCTTGTTGGCGCATGCCTTGGCCAGCAGCGCGAGGACGCGCATCTCGCTGGTCGACAGCGTGGCGAGTGACGAGACCTCGAGATGGGGCGAGGGCCGGCTCTTGCGGCCCTTGTCGAACGAGGGCGCGGGAAAGAGCCGTTCGCCCAGCAGGATGAGCTCGATTGCCTTGGGCAGCGCCTCGAGCTTGATCGACGCCAGCAGGAAGCCGTCCACCTCGGCCTTGGCCGCAGCCTGGACGCGCGTCGGGTCGAGCTCTTCCCCGAACAGGATGAGGCGCGTGCCGGGATATGCCTGGCGCAGCTGCTCGAAGTCCTCGGCCTCGGGCAGGGCCTGGCCCGAGAAGTTCATCAGGATCGCGGCCGGCGCTTCGCCCATGGTGGCGGCCTCGAGCGCGGCGTCGCTGTTCGGCCAAGTCCTGCCGACCTTGAAGCGGCGCCCGCCGAGTACCCGTTTGAGCCCTTCACATGAGAGGAGATTCGGATCGATGATCGAGATCTGGGGATGACTGTTCACAATGGACCTCGAAAACAGCGTCTAGCTATTGGTTTCGCTCGCAGCAGAAATGTCAGGACTCGTACGCGAAATGACCCGCCCGAGGGATGGGGAATGGACAGCCGTCTGACAAAAAGTCTGGGCGATCACTCACACTATTTAACTTCTGAATACTAGCATGAGCGGAAATTGGCGTAAATATTTGGCAAGGTTGCGTGTATTTTAAATTGACTTACAGCTTTTGCGCGAAATATGCGGCTAAGGCATTGATCGGTTGAGCTTCCCTAGTGGCAGGTCCGGGGCATTTTTCGGGGTCGGACCGTTCACAATTTCGCAACGACGGGCCGTCGGGGCCGTCGGTTGCTGCCAGGGGCGCGACGCCGGTGGTGCGGCGCGCCACAGCCGGAAGTGGCAGGAAGGGCGTGGGCGGCCCTCACCCGGCAGGTGCCTCGAGTCGGCGCCTCACTTCCAGGATGTCGCCGGGCTGGACCGGCGTGTCATAGGCCGCCGCCCCGGCGACGGCCGCGCCGCCCCGGACCAGGGTGATCTCGGGCAGCCCGACATTTCCCTGCAGGCTGGGCGGAGCCAGGCCCGCGGCGTCCAGCTTGTCGATCACGGCCGAAAGCCGCGCGGTGTCGCGCTCCTCGGCGACGCGCGCGTCCTGGAGTTCGGCGAGCAGATCGAGCGTCAGGTCCTCGTCGAGGCGCTCGAGCTCGCGCGCGACCTCGCGGCGGCGGCGCTCGAGCTGCATCAGGTTCACTTCGGTCTGCAGACGGCGGGTGGCCGACATCAGCGACGCGGTGCGCAGGTCGCGCAGGCGCGACTGCGTCAGGACCCCCTTTTCGGTGGCTTCGACGGCGACGGCGAGGGCGTCGGCATCCTCGGCCTCGCCCTGCTTCTCGGCCTCGACCTGGCTCTGCAGCACCTCGAGCTGCTGGTCGATCTGGTCGACCTGCTTCGACAGATAGCTGCGCTCGCGCGCCTGGGCGGCGGCCCGCTCGTCGGCGATGCGGCGCTCGACGTCCAGCACCTCGTCGAGCGCGCCCGCGGCGTCGGGCGCCGGTGGCAGCGCCTGCCGGTCGAATTCGGCATCGTCACCCAGTTCGCGCTTGAGCCGCCAGACGCGGGCGGTCGCGACGGCCGCGGCCTGCCAGGCCGCGCCGAACTGGGTGCGCAACTCGATCGGGTCGTAGCCCACGCTCACCAGCGGAGCCGAGGCAACGCCGCCCGCCGCGGCGATCGCCTGCCGCGCGGTCATGCCGGGACGGAACGGGAATTCGCCCGGCTGCATCACGTCGCCGCTGACGAAGATCGGCCGGTATTCGACCACCGAGGCCGAGACCTGGTTGCGCTCGATGGTGCGCGTCACCTCGGTGCCGTCGGTCAGGTAGACCGGGATCAGCTGGCTGGCGAGCGCGGTCTGGATCTGGCCGCGCATCCGCGACAGCGTCACGCCGGCCGCCTCGAGCGTCCCGACGAAGGGCAGGCTCAGGCTGCCGTCGATCTGGATCGCGGCCTGGGAGCGCATCTCGGGCAGGCCCGCGACCGACATCTCGACCACGTCGCCCGGCTGCAGCAGGTAGTCTTCGGCCGTGGCGAGGCCCGCCGCGGCCAGAACGGCAACCGCCGCGAGCACCGACCGCCGCAGGCCGGCGGCCATGGCGCGGCGCGGCTCATGTCGCATAGCTGGCCTCCTGTCGCACGCGCCCCTCTTCGAAGCGGCGGCGCCACCACGCCACCGTCCGCGCCACCCCGTCGCGGAACTCGACCTTCGGCTGCCATCCGGTCGCCGCGGTGAAGCGCCTGGCGTCGCACAGAAGCTCCTTGACCTCGGACTTGGGCGGGCGCATGCGCCCGACCTCCTGCATCACCGGCTTGTCGCACTCGGTGAGGCTGCGGATGAGCTGGACCACGTCGCCCACCGTCACAGCCTGGCCCGAACCGGCGTTGTAGGGGACCCCGAAGGCGACCGACCGCGCCGCGCCGGCCGCCATGAAGGCGGCGGCGGTGTCCTCGACATAGGTGAAGTCGCGGATGGGCGTGAGGTCGCCCACGAGGATCGCCCGGACCTCGGGGTCGAGGGCCTGGCGCAGGACGGTCGGGATCACGGCGCGTTCGCTCTGCCGCGGGCCGAAGGTGTTGAACGGCCTCAGGATGACGACGGGCAGGTCGTGCGACCGGGCGTAGGCCTCGGCCAGCATGTCGGCGCCGATCTTGGAGGCCGAGTAGGGCGACTGCCCCTGCAGCGGATGCGACTCGGAGATCGGGACGGTGATGGCGGTGCCGTAGACCTCGCTCGTCGACGTGTGCACCACGCGCCGCACGTCATGCTCGCGCGCGGCCTCGAGGATGTTGAGCGTGCCGCTGATGTTGGTGTCCAGATAGGATTGCGCCGCGGCGTAGGAGTGCGGGATCGCGATCAGCGCGGCGAGGTGGAAGACCGTGTCCTGCCGCGCCACCAGGCGCCGCATCATGCGCCGAATCGCGCACGTCGCCGCGCACCACGTTCAACTGCGCCCGCGTGGCGTGCGGCAGGGCGTCGATCCAGCCGCAGGAGTTGAACGAGTTGTAGAGGCAGAGCGCCGTCACGTTGGCGCGCGCCTCGACCAGCGCCTCGACCAGGTGCGAGCCGATGAAGCCGTCGGCCCCGGTCACCAGGACGTTGCGCCCGGCGTAGTTCTCGATCTCGCGTAGCCGCGGGTTCATCGGACTTCCTCCGTCATTCTGCCGCGATCGGCGCCTTGGCCGCGCGACCAAGGCCCACAGGCGCCGGGTTGAAGCCGTCGCGTCCGGCGCCGACGCCGATGACGGCGAGCACCCCGCGCCAGATCCAGCCGAGATCCCGCCAGGCGGTGCGGTTGGGATAATAGGCGAGGTCCATCGTGGCCTTCGCCGGGAACAGGGTTTCGCGGTAGAAGCCCACCGGGTCGCGGTCGGCGGGATAGTAGGCGCATTCGTTGCGGAACATCACCTGGCTGGGGCCGAAGATGCCCGGCCGCTCGCGCAGCAGAAGGCGGGCGCGCTCGTCGAAGCAGTCGACGAAGGCAAGGCTTTCGGGCCGCGGCCCGACCACCGACATGTCGCCGCGCAGGATGTTGAGAAGCTGCGGCATCTCGTCGAGCTTGGTCCGGGCCAGGAAGCGCCCGACGCGGGTCATCCGCACGTCGTCCTTCAGCGTCAGCGGGCATCCGTCGTCGCGGCGGGCGTCGAACTTGCGGAACTTGTACATGCGGAAGGTGCGGCCGCCGCGGCCGATCCGCGTCTGCACGAAGAAGACGGGGAAACCCGAACTCGAGCACGATGGCGATGGCAAGCAGCACGAGAAGCGGACTCGAGCAACACGAGGCCCGCCGTCGCGAGGACGAGGTCGACCGTGCGGGTGGCGAGGGTATTGGGACGAAAAGCGATTTCTTGAAACATGTTTGGTCCTTATCGGTCTCTCAGTTCTCTTCCAGCGCCTCCTGAAGGGCGTTTTCCAGCGCCTCGACGACGCGGCCGACATCGGCGCCCGACATCTTCGGATGCAGCGGGAGGGTGAGCTCGCGGCGATGAAATTCCTCGCTGCGAGGCAGGCGCAGCGAGGGTTGCCGCGCGCGGTGGAAGGTGAGCGTGTGAACGGGCGGATAGTGGATCGTGGTCTGGATCCCGGCGCGGTGCATCGCGGCGGCGATCCCGTCACGGTCGGCCCCCTGCGGCAGCACCACCGGCATGATGTGGTGGGCCGACACGCCGGTCTGCGGCCGCGGCACGCAGAGGCCGGGATGCCGCTCGGCCAGCCGCCCGAGCGCCTCGTGGTAGAGCGCGACCAGGGCCCCCCGGTGGGCGGTCATCGCGCCGAGCCGCGAGAGCTGGACGAGGCCGATCGCCGCCCGGAGCTCGTCCATGCGGTAGTTGTAGCCGAGCATGTCGACGTCGTAGTGCGATGACCGCGCCGTCAGGCGCTGCACCACGCTGCGCGTCATGCCGTGCGCGCGCATCTGGCGGACGCGGTCGAGCGCCTCGGGGTCGCGCATCAGGATCATGCCGCCCTCGGCCGTCGTCATGTTCTTGTTGCCGTAGAAGCTGAAGGCGGCGGCGTCGCCATAGGTGCCGACGCCGGCCACCCCCACCGCATGGGCGGCATCCTCGATCAGCAGCAGCCCGTGTCGGGCGGCGAAGGCGCGCCAGGGCTCGGGATCGGCCATGTGGCCGGCGAAATGCATCAGCATCACCGCGCGGGTGCGCGGCGTGACCTTCCGCTCGGCCTCCTCGATCGACATCAGCGGATGCTCGAGGCCTCGATATCGACCAGGACCGGCTCGGCCCCGACATAGAGGATCGCGTTGACGGTGGCGACGAAGGTCAGCGACGGCACCAGCACCTCGTCGCCCGGCCCGATCCCGAGCGCCTCGAGCGCGAGGTGGAGCGCGGCGGTGCAGGAATTGACGGCCACCGCATCGGGCGGCGTCGTGGCGGCGCGGCGAAGGCCTGTTCGAACGCCGCGGACGCGCTCGCCCAGTGGTGATCCAGCCGCGACTCGAGGACCGAGATCACGGCTTCGCACTCTTCGGCACCCAGAACAGGTTCAGCAACAAGCAACATCGAGTGCCCTCTCTTGGCGTGGCATGGACGGTTCTTCCGCGGCTCTCAGGCGACGAACTCGAGGCGCTCGTGCGCCGGCGCCTGCTCGTCCCAAGTCAGGCGTCTGCGCCGCCTGGAAGTCCTCGATGCGCCCGATGTCGAGCCACAAGCCCTCGTGCAGGTAGGTGTGGATGTGCTCGCCCCGCGCCAGCAGGCAGAGGGCGAGGTCGTCGAAACCGAAGGGCACGTAATGCGGGATGTGCCGGAACACCTCGGGCTCCATGCAGTAGATGCCCATGCTCATCATGTTGGCGAAGCGCGGCTTTTCCCGGAAGTTCGTCACGCGGCCGTCCACCGCCTCGATGACGCCGAAGTCCATCACCGTCTCGCGCATCGCCGTCGCGACGGTGACCATCGCGTCGCTGCGCGCGTGGCAGGCTGCGAACGCGGCGATGCTGAGGTCGGTCAGCACGTCGCCGTTGATGACCATGAAGGTCGAGTCAACTCGTCGCGCAGCATGCTGATGGCGCCGATCGTGCCCAGGGGCTCGTTCTCGTCGGTGTACTTGATGTGCATGTCCCACTGGCGGCCGTCGCCGCAGAAGCTCTTGATCAGGTGCCGCAGGTAGCCGGTGGTGATGTAGACGTCGCGCACGTCATTCCGCCGCAGCCACTTCACCAGGAGCTCGAGGACCGGCTGCGAGTGAACCGGCATCAGCGGCTTCGGCAAGACCATGGTGTACGGGCGCAGCCTCGTCCCTTTTCCACCGCACTGGATGACAACTTTCATCGGATCCCCCTCCATGTCGTTCCCCACCCGGTGCGCCGCGTCGCCGCGGCAAGTCGCGGGCCGAACCGCCCCGGAATGTGTGACGGCTTCATGACAAGGTAGCAGCCGGGGCCGGATCGCGGCGGTCGAAGACGGGTTAGGTTCCGTGACTTGAGGGGTTAACCCTGATTAACCATGTGGCCGGACGCCTCTGGATGGCGCGCAGCCGGACGCCCGCGGCGGCACCGTTGCGCGGCGAAATCAGGGGCGGTTGGGGGCGGGGTGGAATGCCCGACCGGGCGCGGCCGGCGCTAGAGGCGCTGCCAGACGCCGCGCACGACCTCCGAGACGGTCTGTTCGAGCGGCGCGTCCGAGTTCACCGTCAGCACCGGCACGTCGGGGAAGTCCAGCGCGGTCTCGAGCTCACGGCGACGCAGGACGCTGTCGGGGTCGGGCCCCTCGCGCTTGCTGCGCGAGGCGTCGCGCTGCAGCGTCGTCTCGATCGGCGCGATCAGGCGGATGACCAGGTCCGGCCGGGGCAGGTCGCGGTAGAGCCGGCTTTCCAGCCGCATCAGCGCGCGCTTGGCGCGGGAGGTGCAGGCGGCGATCGCGGCCTCGCCGAACTGGCTGCTGTCGATCCCGCCCGCGCCGGACGCGGGGTAGCGGTCGGCGACCAGGATCGCGCCGTGCGTGGCCGCCCGGCGGCTGCGCCGCAGGAGGGCGCGGCGATCGTGCGCCAGAAGCAGCATCCGCACCACGTGGGCCCAGGAATAGCTGTGTCGCGCCCGGCGCTCGGGCCTCTGGTATTCGCCCGACCGCTCGCCCGGCATCGCGCGCCGCAAAAGCGGCAGGACGAGCTGCACGGGCGCGGTCGGCCACGTCGCGGGCGGCTTGCCCACATGGATCCGCCGGACGTCGAGCTGCTTGCCGAGCCGGTCGGCGAGCGCCGCACCGAGGGTCGACTTGCCGGAGGCCTTCGGCCCCACCAGCGCGATGATCGCGCCGCCGGCGGCCAGGTGGCGGGACCGGCGCCGCACCAGCCGCCCCCGGACCAGCCCGAGCAGGCGCGCGCTGCGCGAGATTGTGGCGGGTACCATGCCCAGCCGCCGCCAGCCGCGCAGGCGCCAGGCCAGGCCGACGCCGAGGCGCACCCGCTCGGCCAGTCGCGCCGGGTCGGCGACCGCCGCCATCAGCGCGTCGAATTCGTCGCCGGACCCTTGTGGTACGGTCTCGGCCCAGAGGGCGCGGGCCGCGGCCTCGTCGGCCCGGTCGCGCAGCCACGCCAGCTCGGGTGGGACCGCGCGGTAGTGGCGGTTGGCCATCCACGTCTCGATGGGCCCCGTGTGCTTGAGTGCTATGCGGATCAGGAAGACCACGAGCTCGGCCTCGGGCGCGGGGACGCGGACGCCCCGCTCGCGCCGGGAACCGGCCAGAAGCAGCGTCTCGATCGGCAGCCGGTAGGACTTCACCAGGCTGTCGCCGCTGACGACCTGGAAGTAGGCGTGGACGTGGGCCAGGCGCAGCGTCGCCGGGTCGAGGGCGAAGGCGTGCAGCACGCCCGGATGGCCGGCGGCGCCCTGGGCCAGACGGAAGTCAGCATCCGACAGCGCGGCGAAGAACGCCGCGGCGTCCTCGCGCCGGACCAGCACGTCGAAATCCTCGTCGCCCGCCAGCGTCTCGTCGAGCCGCACGTTGCTCTTCCAGTGGCAGTACTCGACGCGCCGGGCGTCGAGCGCCGCGATCAGCGCCCCGAAGGGCGCGCCGCCCCCGGCGTCGTTATCCGTCTGCGCCTCAAGCCCCGCGCCCGCGCTCTGCATCGTCGCAATCTGGTTCACCGAGGACCTCCCGCTGTCAACGAACGGGCCGGGCGCCGCGCCGGCAGCCGCAGGCAGGCGAGCCCGGGGCGCAACCCGAGGCGCCGCCACACGAAGATCGCCATCGCCACGTTCCAGCCGGTCATGCTGATCGCGGCGGCCGCGGCCACGCCGGCCGGGCCGTAGGGGATCGCCAGGAGCGCGCCGCCAGCGAAGGCGCCGGCCGCAGCCGCCCCCATCAGCACCGCGCCCTGCCGCTCGTGTCCGGTCATTGTCAGCAGGTGCTGCTGCGGCCCGGCCGCCGCGGCCGCGAGATGGCCGGCGATCAGGATCACCAGGATCGGCGCGGCGGCCCCGAAGGTCGGTCCGTACCAGGCCAGCAGGATCGGCGCCCCGATGATCAGCGGCAGCGCGACCGCCAGCGTCCCGGCGAGCGACAGGAGCGCCGAGCGCGCGATGAGCTGCTGCAGGGCGTCGGTATCGCCGCGGGCGTGCAGGGTCGAGACGGTGGGCGCGAAGAGGGACGCGATCGCCATGCGCGGCATCGACGTCAGCAGCGCGAGGCTGAACGCCACCGCGTAGATCCCGGCCTCGACCACGTCGCCGCGCAGCCCCAGCACCAGGACCCCCGCGCGCGACATGAGCGTGTCGGCCAGCATGATGAACGTCAGCGGCACGGCGGGACGCAGCCAGTCCCGCGGCACCGAGAGGCGGTCGGCGCGGTCCAGCTCGGGCGGCTTCAGGACCGACATGAAGTGGCGCCAGGAAGGCCAGCGCCAGCAGCGACGCGACGAGCATCGCGACCATCGCCGTCACCGCGGTCGGGGCGGCCAGGCCGCTCAGCACCAGGGCGGCGAGCAGGACCACCGCCAGCAGGTCGCGCAGGATCCGCTCGGGCAGCATCGACAGGATGACGCCGCCGAAGGCGCGCACCATTGCGGCGCCGATCAGGCGGAACGCCATGAGCGGCACCACCGCTGCGCCGATCAGCAGCGCGAGGCCCAGCTCGGCGCCCGCGCCGTAGATCTCCAGCGCCGTGGCGGCGGTCAGCAGCGCGACCGCGATCCCGGCCACGGCTGCGGCGCGGAAGGCGAAGCGCAAAACGCCCCGTGCCCGCCCCCAGTCCTCGCCCACGCGGTAGGCTGGCAGGAGGCGCAGCAGCGACACGTGGAAGCCGAGCGTCGACAGGTAGCCCAGCACCGTGGTGACCGCGATGACGTAGGCGTATGTGCCGAAGCTGACCTCGCCGATCAGGCGCACGGCGACAAGCTGCGCCGCGCAGCCGATCCCGGCGCCCGCGACAAGGACGGCGAAGGCGCGCGTGCTCGTCGCGAAGAGCCGGGCGCCCCCGATCTCGAGCTCGGAGAGCCGCGGCCTGCCGCGCAGGGGGCTCGGCATCAGGCGCCTCACGATGCCGCTCCGCGCAGGCGCGGGGCGGTCGCTGCGGCGCCGACAGCCTCGGTCACGGCGCGGACGCCTTCGGCGAGCGTGCCGTGGTCGCGGCTTGAGACATCGACCAACGGGCGGCCCCGGCGGGCAAAGAGGTCGCAAACGAGGTCGAAGACCTCGGTCAGGGCGATGTTGTCGGCGGGGGGACGTTCCAGCAGCCGCTCCAGCCGTCCCTGCCGGGCAAGGCGCTGCGCAAGCCGGGCCTCGGCCACCTCGCAGGGGACGCTGACCCTCACCGCGATCGCGGGCAGCGGGACGAGATCCAGCGCGGCGTCGAGATCGTCGGCCTGGTTGCGGCCGGAATCGTGGGCGAGCCCGGCGATGGCGCAGAGCCAGCCCTGATCCCGCAGGGCCAGCGCGCCCTGGCCGCGCTCGGCCGAGAGGTCGGCAAGGTAGCGGCGCCGCCGGCGGGCGCGAAGGCCCGTTCCCAGCGGCATCAGGCGCAGCAGGTCGTCGACCAGCGGGTCGCGGGCGCCGCCCAGCAGTCCGAGAAGCTTGGCGGCTCGCGTGGGGCCGGCCGGCGCGCCGTCGCCGGGGGCAACCTCGCCGGGCCGCGCGCTGAGGGAGAGGTGCACGGCGACGCCGCGGCGGCGAAACTCATCTGCCACCGCCCATGCCAGCGTGGTCTTTCCCGCCCCTGGAGGCCCGAGAAACTCGACGCACCGGATTGCGGACCCCGGCATGCCCGGGGCGAGTGGCGCGCGGCCATCCTGGGCGGCGGGGCGTGATCCAAGCGTCATCATTGCGTGTCGTGCTTCAGCGCATGGCGCCCGTCCCGCAGCCTTCGCATGCGGGATCGGACGTTCGCGGGCCCGGGTTCTGCATCCTGTCTCCACGTCGCGCTGCGTGCTGCCGGCCGCCGCGCGGGCGCATTGCGCCGACACGCGCGTTCAAACCACTCACGCTTTCACCTTAACGCCCGCGCCTGCGCGTGAAACGCGCGCAGACGGGATCAACCGTCCGGGTAGTGCGGGACGACGGGGCCGGGGCGCCGATACCTCGTCGGGGTTAGCGCCTCACCCGCAAGTGCACTTCCCGCAGGCAGGCCGATCCGCGAGTTTTTCCTGACACGAAGGGGCGCTTCGCGCCTCTGGGCAGATGCGGGTGTCGGCAAGGCAGCGATGTACGTTCGTGGGATTTCCGACGAAGGACCCGGCTCCGGCCGGGAACGCTGCCCGATGCGCCCGCCGAACGGAACGCCGTGGGACCTTCGGGAGCGACCCCCCGGCGGCGCCTCGCGCTCCGCCCTCATCGTGCAGTCAGGGAGATGCCGATGTTCCGCCCGAATGTCCTTGCCGGCCTGAGCCGCGTTGCCGCGTGCCTGGCCGTCGCCGGTCTGGTGGTCCTGCTCGTGGTCCCGGCCGAACCCCTCGCGGGTGTCGACGAGGCGGCGAAACATGCCGGCGCGTTCTTCGCGGCCGGCCTGCTGGTCGCCCTGGCGCTGCGTTCGGCGCGGCTGGCGGTGCTGGTGATGGTCGCGCTGGCCGTGTCGGCCGGGCTTGCCCAGGCGCTGCTGCCCGAGCGCCAGCCGAGCCTGATCGACCTCGCCTCGGGGGCGGCCGGCGCGCTGGCGGCGGTCGCGCTGGTCTGGCTGTGGCTGCGCGGCGCCACCGCGCTGCGCAGCGTCGCGGCGACGGCCACCATCGTCGCCTGCGCCAGCGCGATCTTCTGGCTTTCGGAAGGAACGCCGGGGCGCGCCACGATCTCGGACAAGGCGCTGCACTACACCGTCAACCACTCCGACGACTTTCCCGCCGCCGCCGCGATCGGCTTCAATCTGGCCGACGTCTCGTCGGTCGCGGCCCTCGATGCGCTGCCCCCGGGGACCAAGGGCATCCTGTGGATGCGCAACGGCTACGACAAGACCTGCGCCTGGCAGCGCGACGACGCGGGCACGGCCGAGATCGCGCGCGAGGCCCGCGACCACCCGAACTTCAGCGGCATCTACTTCATCGCCGACACGCCGCATCCGTCGGTCTGCCCCGACGCGCCGCAGCGGATCGCCGAACGGACCGCGCTGATCAAGGCGAACGACCCCGACGGGCGCACGTTCATCGCCGTCAGCGGCGGGTACAAGTATCAGGAAGAGTTCCACCAACTCGCCGATGCGGCCGACCTCATCGGGATCGTCGTCTATCCCTGCAACACCAAGAAACCGCGATGCGAGATCGACAAGATCCGCGAGCGGGCAGGGCGCGCGTTCGACGCCGGCATCCCGCCCGAGCGGCTGGTGCCGGTCTTCCAGGCGTTCGGGCAGGCCTGCTCGACGAACGAGGAGAAATACTACCGCCTGCCCGAGATCGACGAACTGCAGGAGATCCTGGCGCTGTGGGACGAGCTGCTTCCGCGCGAAACGCGGCCCTTCGACATGACCTATTCGTGGGGCGAGCAGGAGCGGCATGCCTGCCCCTCGCTGGCAACCGCCGACGGCGACAGGTTTCCCGACCTGCGCAGCGTCTATGCGCGCTACTTCGCGGCGACGGGCCTCTAGCCATGCGCGGCAGGCAGCGGGCGACCCACAGATGAGCGCGCACATCCTCTTCGTGGCCGGTGAAGACGCCGACCTGCGCCTGCCGTTCGTCCGCGCGGTGCGCGAGCGCGGCTTTCGCGTCAGCGTGGCGGCCAGCGGCGGCGCGGCGGCGTTCGAGGCGGCGGGGATCGACTTCGTGCCGTTCGCCTTCGACCGTTTCGTCTCGCCGGCGAGCGACATCCGCGCGATCCGGCGCCTCGGCGCGATCCTGGACCGGGTGCGGCCCGACATCGCGCAGGGCTTTGACACCAAGCCGTCGCTGATGCTGCCGCTAGCGGCGGCGGGCCGCGACGTGCTGTCGGTGCGGACGATCTGCGGCCGTGGCTGGGTCTATTCGGCGCGCTCGCCGCTCGCGATGGGGGCCCGGCTCTGCTATCGCGGCCTGCACCGGCTGGCGGCGCGGTACGCCGACGCGACCGTCTTCCAGTCCGAGAGCGACCGCGACTTCTTCGAGCGCGGCGGCATCGCGGGGGCGCGACCTGTCCTGATCCCGGCGGGCGGCGGCGGCATCGACCCCGAGCATTTCGACCGGGCCCTGGCGGCGGCGCCCGCGCCCGCCGCGTTGCGGGCCGCGCTGGGGCTCGGCGACGCCGAAGTGGTCATCACCGTGGCACGGATGACGCGCCAGAAGGGCATCGGCACCCTGCTGAAGGCGGTGGACATCGTGCGGCAGCGCCGGCCCGACATCCGCTTCCTGCTCGTCGGTCCGCTCGAGAGCGAGGGGCCGCTTGCCGTGACCGAGGCCGAGATCGCCGCGCGGGCGCCCAGCGTCGTCGCCACGGGGCCGCGCCGCGACGTGCCGGCGCTTCTGCGGATGGCCGACCTCTTCGCCTTTCCGACCGAGTATGCCGAAGGCGTGCCGCGCGTCCTGCTCGAGGCGGCGCTGGCGGGCCTGCCGATCGTGTCGACCAGCATGCCGGGATGCACCGCCGTGGTCGAGGACGGGCAGACCGGACGGCTGGTGCCGCCGCGTGCGCCCGAGCGCCTGGCGGCTTGCATCCTCGAGGCCCTCGAGAACCGCGCCGCCAGCCGGGCGATGGCCGACCGCCTGCCGGCGCTCGTGCGCGAGCGCTTCTCGGTCCCCGCCGGTGCCGAGCGTCACGCCAAGCTCTACCGCGCGCTCATGAACGACAGGCGCGGCGACGCGGCCCCCGAGCCGCGCGAGAGCCTGGGCGCGACGCCATGAGACGCCTCGGCTCGCCCGCCCGCTGGGCGCGGCCGGCGCAACCGCCGCCATGATCGGCGCGATCCTTGCGCTGGGGCTGGTCATGACGGCGGCGACCCAGTTGCGCCCCTCGGACGTCCCGGTGGGGCCGGGCGAGTTGACGCTGGTCTTCTGGCTCGGCCTGGTTGTCCTGCGCCAGATGCTGTCGCGGCGGGTGACGCCGAACCCGGCCTTCGTGAAGGCGACGGCGTTCTGGCTGTTCATGATCTTCATCCTGGGCGTCGGGATGGTGGTGGGCCTCGCGATCGAGCCCTTCCACGACTATGGCGGGATCTTCCGCGACGCGGCTGCCTACGGGCTGGTGCTGGCGCTGAGCCTCGCCATGACGCTGGCCCTGGCCGATCCGCACGAGCGGCGGCAGACCTGCTGGTACATGCTGGTATTCGGCAGCATCTCGCTGCTGCTGCAGATCGGCGACGGGGTGGGCGTCGTCCCGGTGCCCGGCTTCGACCCTTGGTACTGGGATCGGCTGCGGGGCTGGGCCGAGAATCCCAACCAGCTCGGCTTCTTCTCCCTCGTCCTGACGCTGCTCGGGCTGCACCTGGCCGAAACCGCGCGCGGCCCGGCGGAAGCGGCGCTGGCGCTGTGCTGCGTGGTGCCAGCCTTCTTGGCCGGCATCATGAGCCACAGCGACAGCTTTACCATCGGCCTGATCCTGTCGGGCGGGCTGGTGGTGATGCTGAAGGCCTTCGCATGGGTGCAGGACGCCGAGATGGCGCCGACGCTGCGCGGGGCGGCGGTGGTGGTATTCGTGCTGACGATGCCGCTGGCGGTCGTCGCGGCCATGCCCTTCGCCTCGACCGCGGTCGACCAGATCGTCGCGAGCTCGGAGGAGATCTACGGCGACAACGACCAGGGCGAGACCCGCCTCGGCCTCTGGGCCGAGTCGGTCGAGAAGGGCGTGCAGTCATGGCTGATCGGATTCGGGCCCGGCCCGCACCTGACCAGCAAGGCGTACAAGCGGCCGCCGCCCAACAAGTTCGAGGCGCACAACACCTTCTTCGATCTGCTGACGCAGGGCGGCCTGGGCGCCGTGGCGGCCTTCGCCTGGATCTCGGCGACGGCCCTGGTGGGCGCGGCGCGGGCCGGCCGCCAGGCGCTGGCGGGGCTGGTGGCGGGCCTGCTCGTCTTCGCCATGTTCCACTACGTGCTGCGGCATCCGATCTTCTGGTTTGCGATCGTCCTGTGCCTGCTCGAGGCGGCGCCGCGGCGCGCCGATCGGCCCGCACCGGCCCCCGCCGCCGCGGCATGAGCCCACCGCTTCGGCAGATCGTCGTCCCGTTGTCGGGGCACGGTCGCCGCACCGGCACCTCCCCCTTCCGGGTGATGGGATCACCCCGAATGGAACTACGTCCTGCAGGGTGCCCGTGTGACAGTGAGATACCGCGCGCCAGCGCGACGACCGGCAGAGCGCCGGTGCGCCGCCGCGCGGGGATGTCCGGGACATCGGGCGGCTCGGCCGGTGGATGATGAAGGTCGAGTGTGGGGGGTAAGCAGTTGCGAGCAGGCGTGCGATACATTCCAGGATCTGACGGCTTCGGCGCCGGGGGCACGGCGCGCGGGGCCGCAAGGCACGGCGCTCCATGCCGCCTGGGCCGAGCAGGCGTTCGTGCGTGGGCACCCGAGCGTGCGGCGGCCATCGCGGCCCGGATCCGGTGCGGCGCTTCGCTGGGGGAGGCGAAGGCGCGATGATCCATCTCAATTCCGGCGACCTGCATTTCCGGCAGATCACGACGCTGCTGCGGCGGCGCTGGTTTCTGATCGCGACGATCGGCCTGCTGGGCGGCGGGGCGGCGGGGGCCGCGGGCTTCCTGCTACCGCCGCGCTACACCGCCAAGGCGCAGCTCCTCTACGAGGCGCAGAGGCAGGACGGGGTCGAGATCGTCGACGAGGCCGCGGTCGAGACGCTGGTCCAGATGCTGATCTCGCCCAACCACATCCGGACGCTGGCCGCCAGCCTGGCCGAGGACGACGCGGTGGCCGAGGCGCTCGCCCCGACCGCAGCCCGACCCGGCCCAGCCGGCCCTCGCGGAGCCGTTTTCGCGCCTGCGGGAGCTGGTCCCGGAACCGGCCCCGCTCCAGCTCGACGAAAAGGCGATCGACGAGGGCCTCAACGCCTACAAGGAACGCCATTCGCATCTGATCGCGGTGACGTTCAACACCACCGATCCCGAGGTGGCGGCGCTGGTCGCCAACCGCGCGGTCGAACTCTATCTCGAGCGCGAGGTCCTGGAGCAGCGCGAGCGCCATGACCGTTTCGTCGAGCGGATCGCGGACCGAATTCCCGTCGCCCGCGACAAGCTCGAACGGGCCGAGAGCGCGCTGCGGGCGCACAGGATCCGCTACGGCCTCGGCGACGACACCGGCACCGACGTCATCGATCGCCAGATCGGCGAGTTGACGCGCCAGCTTATGATCGCGCGCTCGGAACTCGACGCGCGGGACATTCAGCTCGGCCGGCTGCGCGCGGCGTCGCTGGGCGGCGTGCCGGACGACCGTCAGGCCTCGAAACATCGTGGCGAGGCGGACCTGCGCATCGCCGCCGTCTCGCCCCCCGATCTCGTGGGCGACGGCGGCCTGGGGGCCGGGCCGCTGCTGGCCCCCGAGATCGCCGCGCCCGACGCCGCCCTCGAGCGGGCCGCGAGCGAGCGCGACGTGGTCGCCGAGCGGCTGTCCAACATCGAGGCGCGGCTGGAGACGCTGCAGGAGGCCAGCACCAAGTCCACCGGGTCCTGGACGCGACTGCGCGAGCTCGAGCGTGAGGCCGGCGCGGCGGGCCAGTCATACGAGAGCCTGCTGCGCCGCTACGCCGACCTGCAGAGCGAGGGCGCCGCGCATCCCTCGGCCCGCCTGATCACCACGGCTGCGGTTCCCGAGGGGCCGAGCACGCCCGATCCGCGGTTGTTCGTGGCGCCGGCCCTCGTCGCCTCGCTGGTGCTGGCGGGCGTCCTCGCCATCCTGCTCGAGCGCCTCGACCAGCGCCTCCGCGGCGAGCGCGACGTCGAGCTGGCCGTGGGTGCCCCCTGCATCGGGCTCGTGCCGCGCATCGCGCGTCCGCGGGGGCCGGGGCTGCGGAAGCGGCTGCACGAGCAGCCCTTCTCACCGTTCACCGAGGCGATCCGCTCGGTCTTCGTCGCCGCCCGGCAGCGACAGCCCGATGCGCGGCACGCACAGCGCCTGCTGGTCACCTCCTGCGCGCAGGGCGACGGGGCGACAACCCTGGTGTCCGGCCTTGCGATCTATGCGGCGCAACTGGGCCAGCGCGTTCTGATCGTCGACTTCGACCTGCGTCGGCCGGGGCTGCTGCGGCGGCTCGGTGTCTCGGGCGGCGCGGCGGCGGAGGTCACGCTGCCCCGCGGCCCGGCCGGCTTCGCGGTCCGTACCGCGAGCGAGTACGGGATCGACTATCTGACGCTGCCCGCCGAGCGGGTCGACCCGCTCAGGCTGCTATCGGGGGACGAGTTCCCGGCGCTGCTGGCGGGGCTGCAGGAGAGCTACGACTGCATCCTGATCGACAGCGCGCCGGTGGCGACGGCCACCGAGACGCGGCTGCTGGCCTCGCTGGTCGACCACGTGATCCTGACCGTGCGGTGGGGCGTCACCGACGCCCGCGCGGCCCTGGCGGCGCTGCATCAGCTTCAAGCGGGGGGCGCGCAGGACGCGGCGCCGATCTCGGTCGTGGTGAGCCAGGTCAAGTGGCGCGTCCACAGAAGACACCGCTATAGCCAGGTGGGACCGGCCCCGGCCGGCCTGCAGGGCAGGCCGGCATAGAAGGGGTGACGGGCCGCCTCGGCGCATGGAGGGGGCAGTGATCACCCGGGAGGAGAGGAAGGAAGCAGCATGAGTGACAGCATGGCGATCTTCAACATCTTCGGCACCGAGACAGACGACGATCTGATCGGGACCGGACGGTCCGAACGGATCTGGGGGTTCGGCGGCCGCGACCGGATCTACGCCAAGGACGGCAACGATACGCTCTATGGCGGTGACGGCGACGACCTTCTCGACGGTGGTGCGGGGCGCGACGCCATGTATGGCGGCTCGGGCAACGATCTGTATCGCGTCGACGATGCCGGCGACCTGGTCAGCGAGGAGACGACGCCGGGCGTCGACGACGGCGGCACCGACACCGTGCAGACCACGATCAGCTTCGCGCTGGGCTCTTATCTCGACAAGATCGACCTGCGCGGCGACGACGCCATCGACGCTGCCGGCAACGATCTGAAGAACGTCATGAAGGGCAATGACGCGGCCAACGTCATCTTCGGCGGCGGCGGGTCGGACACGATCTACGGCTATGGCGGCGACGACATCCTGATCGGCGGAGAGGGCAAGGACTACTATCGCGGGGGGGCCGGGGCGGACACGTTCGTTCTGACCCTGGAACCCGGCGCCTGGGACCGGATCTACGACTTCGACGCCGAGGACAGGATCGGCATCTACGCCACCGAGTTCGGCCTTGCCGAAGGGGCCGGCCTCACCGGCGGCGTGCTGAGTGCCGACTACTTCACGAGCGGCCCGGAAGCCACGGCGTCCGGCCACGGCCAGTTCGTCTACGACGCGGCTGACTCCGAATTGCTGTGGGATCCCGACGGTGCGGGCGGTGCTGGCAGCACGCGGATCACGCTGGTCGACGCGAGCACGCCGCTGACCGCCAGCCAGATCGTCGCCCTGCCCGAGACCGCGTCGGTGTCCGTCTCGCTCTTCGAGGCGGCGCCGCGGGCCGAGGATTCCGGCCCCATCTACTTCATGCTCGAGCTGTCGGACCCGCTGAACGAGGACGTGGTCCTCACCTGCAGCACCGTCGCCGGGACCGCCTCGGAAGGGCAGGACTACGACGCCATCTCGTCCGTCGAGGTGACCATCACGGCAGGCTCGACCTTCGCCTATGTGCCGGTCGACCTCTTCGACGACCTATTGGCCGAGGGCGCCGAGACCTTCTCGTTGCGGATCGACGATGCCCGGACCGGCGGCGGCGCGCCACTCGCCATCGACGTGGCGCAGGCTGCCGCCACGATCGTCGATGAAGGTCCGCGCGTCTTCACCGAGCACGACACGGTTCCGCTCGGAATGACCGATCCGGCGGCGATTGCCTACGACCCCAAGTCGAACACCTTGTTCATGGCCGATTCAGAAGTCGACGAGGATCCGTTCTTCCAGTCCGACAACTTCTTCGCGCTCGAGCTTGACGGCAGCCTGACCTCGCGGAGCCGCCTGAACTTCACCGACGAGCCCACCGGGCTTGCGATCGACGCCGACAGCGGCCGCCTGTTCATCACCGACGATGACGAGTACCGGGTGTTCTGCGTCGACAAGGACAAGCCCAACAAGGTCCTCTGGGACTTCGACACCGTCGCTCTCGGGGGCAACGATCCCGAGGACATTGCATTCGACCCGGTCACCGGCAACCTGTTCATCTGCAACGGACTGGACCGGACGATCATCGAGGTGGACCAGCACGGGACCACCCAGATCGACAGTTTCGTCCTGCCGAGCGAGATCTTCGACCCCGAGGCCCTCGTCTTCGACGCGCGGGAGGACGTCTTCTACATCGGCGGCGGTTTCAGCGCCAACATCTGGAAAGTCGACCGGGACGGTGAGGTGCTCGACGTAATTACAACGCTGGAGGATGCGCGGAACGCCGAGAACAACCACCGGGTCAGCGTCAAGGACCTCGAATTCGCCCCGGCCAGCGACGGCTCTGGCGAGATGCAGCTCTACGTGGCCGACTACGGGTGGAGCCACGAGGCCGACGGCCGGCTGATCGAGCTCGACATGGGCGATACCGGCTGGGCCGTGGCCTGACGACCTGACCTGACCGCCCCCGGCGGGTGGCGGATCGGGCGGACCCGGAACGGCCGGGCGGGGGCGAATCGCGCCGTCGCCCGGTCCTGCTCCCGCCGGATCTGTCGGCCCGGCCCTCCCTCCCGCGGCATCTTTTGCTTCGTGACGTCGCGTCGTACGGGCCGATACGCGCAATTTCGCCACGATCGTCCGGCGCGCGCGGCGCGGTCTGCGTGCCGACGGACGACTGGCCGCCATCTTGCTTCGCCGTCAGCAACTTCGTCGCCCGAGGCCTCGCGCAGGGCCTCGGCGCATCTCTGCCATGGGTTGCTTTCCGCCGTCCCTGCTTCCGCCGCGTAATCGGCAATAGTCAGCTAATATAAAGAAATTGATGGCAGAATCGCGCCAGTGCGCGAACCAGCTCGCGTTTAACTCCTCGTTTACCGCTTTCGCATATCCGCCGGCCATCAACCCAAAGATGCGAAACGAGGACTATCAAGTGAGCTCAATCACTCTCAGCGAAGACTACGGCTACTCGTCATACAGGGTCACCGGGCTGGACGCCGGCTCCGTGATCGACGCCAGCAACGCCACCTGGATCCAGGACAACGACGACAGCGACGGGCAGAGCAACCCCTACCCGTTCCTCGTCTACGAGGCACCCAACGTCGTGCTGGAAGGCGGCACGATCGTGGGCGAGATCGACCAGGAAAGCGCCTGGCGCGATGTCTACGATCTGGGCAACTCGGCGGCGGTCCGCACCGAGGACACGCCGAACGTCGTCATCCGCGACTGGCGGATCTCGAACACCTGGGACGCCGTCCGCGTCTCGTGGAACAGCCCCGACTTCCTCATCGAGGATGTCTGGGTCACCGACGCGCGCGACGACGCGGTCGAGAATGACCGGCTGCAAAGCGGCACCATTCGCGACAGCCTCTTCGACGGCGTCTTCGGCGGGCTGAGCATCGACCCGTCGTCGTCGAGCCCCGTCGACGGCAGCGGCGAGACGGTCACCATGGAAGGCGTGCTGCTGCGTCTCGAGGAGTCGCTCTACCAGGGCGAGATGTCCCACGCCTCGCCGATCAAGACGGACTCCGCGACCGACGGCGAGATCACACCCAACCTGCGCTTCATCGACAACGTCTTCGCGATCGAGAATGTCGAGCACCACAGCTATCGCAGCATGTTCGACGCCTGGGCGCACACCATCGAGTCGCGCGGCAACGTGTTCCTGAACCTTTCGGACACGCCGCTGCCCGACGACTACCCGATGCCGCCCGAGGGCTGGACCGTTCTCCAGGGCCAGGAGGCCCGCGATTACTGGGAGACGGCGCGGGACGAGTGGATCGCCGAGCACGACGGCGATACCGGCGCGTCGGATCCGGTCGAGCCCGTGGAAATTCGGCCCCCGCGCCGACCGACGAGCCCGCCCCGGCCGACCAGGATCCTACACCGACCGAGGAGCCCGCGCCGACCGAGGAACCCGCGCCGGCCGAGGAGCCTGCACCGGCCGAGGAGCCCACTCCGGCGGACCGGGAGCCTGCGCCCACCGAAGAGCCTGCGCCCACCGAAGAGCCTGCCCCGGCCGAAGAGCCCGCCCCGGCAGAAAAGGAGCCCGCGCCGACACAAGAGCCCGCGCCAGGAGGCGTTGAGCTCGAGTTCCACCTTCGAGGGCCGCGATTACGAAGGTGACGACGGCGCCGACCTGATCGTCGGCAACGCGCTCGACAACGATATCGACGGCGATAACGGAGACGATGTCCTCTACGGCGCTGCCGGCGACGACGTCCTGCGCGGCGACGACGGTGTCGACATCCTCTGGGGCGGCGAAGGGAGCGACACGTTCTTCTTCAAGCGCCTGGGCGACTCGCGCGACGGCCGTGGCATCGACACGATCATGGACTTCTCGGAGAACGACAAGATCGACCTGTCGCGGATCGACGCGAACCGCGAGGTCGGCGGCGACCAGGCGTTCGAAATCGTCTCGGGCCCGCTCGACGGGACGCCGGGAACGCTGGCGATCGAGTACGACGCGCTCGCCGACCGCACGATCGTCACCGGCAACCCCGATACCGACGCCGAGGTCGAGCTCACGATCTGGCTCGATGGCAACGTCGCGCTGACCGAAGCCGACTTCTTCCTGTAAGACCCGCACCGGCAGGCCGACACGGTCTGCCGGAGCCTTACGCCGGCGGTGGTTCCTGCCGCCGGCGCTGCCCCGGCCCCCGGGACCGACTGGCCGTGAGGGTACGCCCTGTCCCTCCTTCGGATCTCCACGCACGCCACGCCGCCCGGACCCGCGGATTGCCGGGAGCCGTGACCGTCAGGCGATGGCGGGTGGCGGATCCGCCCAGGGCGAGCGGTCGGTGCGGCGGCAGAGATAGACCTCGCGCTCGGGGTGCGCCTCGATCGCGAAGCCCGGCGCTGCGCAGCATCGCCTCGGCCGCGGCGGCGTTGGGGATGAACCAGTTGGTCGGATCGTCGGCGTAGCGATGCTCGACGAAGTGCAGCCCGGGGAAGTCCGGGCGGTCGAAGAGGTCCCATTCGTCGAAGCGGTAGTCCTCCGCCAGCTCGGCGGCGCGGTCGTCGCCGCGCTGCATGCACTGGAACAGCATGCAGGTCGCCGGCCACGTGCTCGTGGATCAGGTCCAGCGCCAGCAGCGGGTGGCGCAGGTGGTAGAGCACGCCCATGAAGATCACGAGGTCGAACCGCTCGCCGAGCGCGGCCGACGTCGTAGACCGACATCTGCCGGAGCTCGATGTCCGCGCCGGCCTGCTCGGCGGCGAAGCGCGCCTGGCGCAGGTAGTGCGGGTCGGTGTCGATGCCGACCACGCGGCCGGCGCCGCGCCGCTTCATCTCGAGCGAGTAGAAGCCGGCGTTGCAGCCGATGTCGAGGACGCTCGCGCCCGTCAGGTCGTCGGGCAGCGACGTGGCGCGAAGCCCTCGCCACTTGAAGCCGGGGATAGTCGCCGAGGAAGTGGTCGGGCGCGGTCTCGACCCCGCCGATCCGCAGGTTGTGGAACCACGGGCCGAGGTCGCGGATGCGCCGTCGCAGCTTGCGGCCTCGCTCATGCCCAGTCCTCCGGCGCCTCGTTAAGCCTGGCGCCGCGGCGAGGCGGGGCGCGGCACGGCCGCCGGTGGCCCAGGCGCCGGCCGGGGCGCGGATGCCGGTCCCGGCGAAACCAGTCGATGGTCGGCCGCAAGCCCTCGACCAGCGGCACCATCGGCTCCCAGCCGAGCAGCTCGCGGGCGCGGGCGATGTCGGGGCGCCGCCGGCGCGGGTCGTCCTGCGGCAGCGGCCCGAATGTCAGCCGAGCGCGAGCGGGTCGAGGCGCAGCACCTGCTCGGCCAGTTCGAGGACGCGTGAACTCGTCGGGGTTGCCGAGGTTGACCGGCCCGTCCGGCGGCCGCCGGCGCCTCCATCAGCGCGATCAGCCCGGCGACCAGGTCGGAGACGTAGCAGAACGAGCGCGTCTGCTCGTCCGCTGCCGTAGATGGTCAGCGGCTCGCCCCGCCAGCGCCTGGCACGATCAGGTTCGACACGATGCGCCCGTCGTCGGCCTGCATCCGCGGGCCGTAGGTGTTGAAGATCCGCGCCACGCGCACGTCGACCCGGCCGGCGCGCGGCATGTCGAAGCACAGCGCCTCGGCCGCGCGCTTGCCCTCGTCGTAGCAGGCGCGGGGGCCGGTGCAGTTGACGTGGCCGCAGATAGTCCTCGCGCTGCGGATGCTGCTCGGGGTCGCCATAGACCTCGCTGGTCGAGGCCTGCAGAAGCCGCGCGCCGTGCCGCTCGGCGAGGCGCAGCAGGTTGCGGGTGCCGAGCACGCTGGTCAGCATCGTGTGCACCGGGTCGGCCTGGTAGTGCGGCGGCGAGGCGGCGCAGGCGAGGTTGTAGATCCGGTCGATCGGCCCGGTCGGCGCGCAGCGGCTCGCAGATGTCGTGCTCGATCAGCGCGAAGCGCGGATGGTTCGCCAGCGCGCCGACGTTCGCCGCGCGCGCCGGTGCAGGAAGCTGTCGAGGCAGATGACGCGGTGGCCCGCGCCCAGCAGCGCCTCGCACAGGTGCGAGCCGAGGAAGCCGGCGCCGCCGGCGACGAGGATGCGCTTGCGGACGGAACGGTGCCGTGATCGGTCTCGCATGGGCTGTCCCTCCTCTATGGGTTCAAGGCGGCCACGGGGCGCGGGTGGTCGATCGGCCGAGGGCGGCCGACCAGCTCGCGCCGCGCGGGCGCGGCCGGTGTGGTCGGCCAGAACGATGCGCGCGCGCCGCCCGGCGCGATCCGTTCGCGGCGGGCGGCGTCGGTCGTTGGTGAGCAGCGCCGACCACGTCCTCGGGCGTGTCGGCGATGCAGATCGCCTCGCCCTCGGGGAAGAGCTCGTCGAGCCCGCGCCAGCGGTCGCTGATGACCGGCGTGCCGCAGGCGGCGGCCTCGAACAGCCGCACGCAGGGCGACCAGCCCGGCCGCGATCATGTCGGCGCGGGTGACGTTCAGCGTGAAGCGCTGGCGGCTGTAGAAGGCGGCGTGTCCGGCCGGCGGCAGATGCTCGATCCGCTCGACGTTGGCCGGCCAGTCGATGTCGTGCGGGATACTGCGGCCCGGCGACGACGAAGCGGCGGTCGCGGCAGGCGCGCGCGCGGGCTCGATCAGCAGCCGCTCCAGCGCCGGCTGGCGGTCGGGGCTGTAGGTGCCGAGATAGCCGAGGTCCCATGCGCGCGGCCTCGCCGGTCGGGCGGTAGCGGTCGGGATCGACCGAGCAGTAGAGCGCCACGGCGCGCTGCGCGCCCCGAAGTCCGCGCTCGAGCCGCGTCGAGCATCGGGCCGCCGGTGAAGGAGAGGTAGACGTCGAAGAGCGGGATCTGCCGGCGGCGCGAGGTATTCCTCGTCGCCGCGCTCCAGCGCGGCGAGCGTCACCGGCGTGTCGATGTCGTAGAAGCAGAGCCGCCGCAGGTCGCATCGCCGCGAGCCGGTCGATCAGCGTCGATCGCCCTCGGGCACGTAGGAGCCGACGATCACCGCGTCGGCGCCGGCGCAGCCGGCCGCCGTGGCCGCGCCAGCACGTCGTCGAGGCCGTCGTAGAGCGCCAAGTCGCAGAAGTCCGGCTCCGGCAGGTCGCGGTTGGCGGCGTACCAGGGCACGTCGCGCTCGAGGAACAGCACGTCGTGGCCCGCTCGCGGTCAGGCCGCGCAGCAGCGCGCGATAGGTCGTGGCGTGGCCGTTGCCCCAGGACGAGGTCAGCGACAGGCCGAAGAAGACGATGTCGCAGCGGGCGGGTCATGCGGCGCGGCCTCCCGCGCCGGCCATGCAGTCGCGGCGAGAGCGCGTCCACCTCGCTCGGCGCGGCGGTCGTAGGTGTGCTCGGCCAGCACCCGCGCCAGCGCCGCCTGGCCGATCGCGCGCGGCGCGCTCGGGCGTGAGGCCGCCCAGGATCTCGGCCACGTCGGCGCCGTCGCGCGCGACCAGCATCTCGCGTCCGGGGTCGAGGAACTGCTCGATCCCGTCCCAGTGCGTCGGTGATCAGGCAGGCGCCCGCGCCGGCCGCCTCGAAGACGCGGGTCGCCGGCGAGAAGCCGGTCGCCGCCATGCTGTCGCGGCTGATGTTCAGCACCGCCGGGGCGTGCAGTTGAAGGCGTTGTGATCGCGCCGTGCCGCACATGGCCCAGCTGGCGCACGTTGTCGCGGCATCGGCTTGTCGCTCCCAGCCGGAGCCGCCCAGCAGGAAGCGCCGGTCCGGCAGCGCGCGCGGCCGGGCTCGAGGAAGAACTCCTCGACCCGCGCCTCGCGGTCCGGCAGCCGGTTGCCGAGGAAGGCCAGGTCGGCGGCGAAGCGCGGGTCGGGCGGCACCGGGTAGTGCGTGTCGGGGTCGAGCGCGTTGTAGATCGGCACGCAGTGCCGCGCGCCGAGCGCCGCGGTAGGCCGCGACCACCGGCGTCGCCGCCGCCATAGGTCAGCACGCATGTCGAGCTCCGGGCAGCATGCCGGCGCAGCGGGTGGCTCGGCGCGGCGCGCAGCTCGGCCAGCGTGGCGGGCGCATCGACGTCCCAGAAGATCCGCAGCGCGCCGGGGCGGCGCGCCGGCCATGACCTGCGTCCAGCAGCGCGTCGTCGGCGTAGCCGACGCCGCTAGGCCTTGACCACGACGTCGGCCTCGGCGGCCTCGCGGCCGCCTGCGCCAGCGCCTCGGTCGTGCCGGCGTAGACCACGACGCGCGCACCAGTCCGGCGGCTCGATGTCGCGGTGCGCCTGCCGGTCGAAGGCGTCGGGCTCGTAGAAGGTGATCTCGTGCCCGCGCGCCGCCAGCGCCTTGAGGATGCCGCGATAGTAGGTCGCCGCGCCGTTCCAGTAGGACGACAGCAGGCTCGAGCCGTAGAACGCGATCTTCATTCCGCCGCCTCCTCTCGCCGGCGCGTCGCGCACGCGGCGGTGCCGAGCGGCGCGAGGATCGCCAGCAGCTCGTCCACCCGGTGGCGGCAGGTGTGGCGGGCGCGGATCGTCTCCAGGCCCGCCGCGCGCGAGCTCCGCGCGCCAGCGCCGGGTCGGCCAGCAGCGCGCGCAGGTGGCGCCGCATCTCGTCGCCGTCGCGGGCGACGAGGAAGTCGGTGCCGGGCCGGAACAGGCCCTCGGCATCGTCCCAGGGGGCGCGAGACCAGCGGGATGCCGCAGGCCAGCGCCTCGAACAGGCGGATCGTCGGGATGCCGGGCAGCGCCTCGACATAGGGCCGCCGCGGCACATGGACGGTCACGCGGTGGCGGGCGAAGGCCGCGGCACGTCGGCGTTGGCGATCCAGCCGCCGATAGGCGATGCCGGCCTCGGCCAGCGCGCGCCTGCGCGTCGCTCGGGATAGCGCACGCCGTGGACCGTGGCGGCGAGGCCGAGCGCGCGCGGCCGGGCTCGATCAGGAAGTCGTCGAGCTCCGCGCGTCCGCTCGCCGTCGCCCCAGTTGCCGATCCAGACCAGGTCGCCTCGCGCGCGGTCTCGCGCGGTGCGGGCGGAACAGCCGGTCGTCGGCCGCCTCGTGCCAGGTGAAGACCTGGCCGGCCCCAGCCGCGCGCGCGGTAGCGCTCGCGCAGCGCCTCGCCGAAGGCCAGCACGCCGTCGTAGCCGTCGAGCGTCAGGCGCGGCGATCGTCGTCCGGCGCGAGACGGCGCGGTGGTGCGTGTCGTGGAACAGCAGCGTGAAGCGCCCGCCGCGCCGCGCGCGCCGGCCGAGCCGGGCGACCAGCGCCGGGTCGGTCCATTCGTGCACGACCACCACGTCGGCGCCGTCGAGCGCCGCCGTCGTGGTCGAAGCCGGCGCCGTAGGTCCGCGACCGCGAGGTCGGGGAAGCCGCGCGCGAAGCGCGTCCAGCGCCGCCGCGCCCTGCGTCGGCGACGCAGGTTGGCGCGGCTCCAGCCGTCCGCGGGCTCCAGCGCCAGCGCCTCGTGGCCGCGCGCGACCAGCTCGCGCATGATGCCGCGCAGGAAATGGGCGTTGCCGTGGTTCCAGTCCGAGACGAGCGAATGGGTGTAGAAGACGAAGCGCATCAGGCGGCCCCTCGCGGCGATCGGCCGCCGGCGCGGCGAGACGCGGCGTAGAGCGTCCAGCATCGCCCGCGCCTGCGCGTCGGGCGTGATAGCGCGGCCCGCTCGGCGGCGCCGCGCGGCGAGGCGGTCGCGCAGGTCCGCGTCGGCCGGCGAGCCGGTCGAGACGCGGCGGCGAAGCCCGCCGGCGTCGCGCGGTGCGCGCGAAGAGCGCGGCGCCGTCCCAGAGCTCGCGGTAGGTCGGGATGTCCGACAGCACCAGCGCCGCGCCGGCGCGCGCGGCCTCCAGCGCGGCGAGGCCGAAGGGCTCGTAGATGCGAGGGCGAGACGAAGACGCCGGCCGCGGCGGCCACGCGTCGCGCAGCGCCGCGTGGCGGCAGCGGGCCGCGCGCCGGGCATGGCGCGAACGTCGACGCGCTGGCCCTGCGGCCCCTCGGGCGCGCCCGGCGCCAGACCGGCCAGTCGAGCGCGCGCGGCGGCGGCGTCCAGCGTGGCGGCGTTCTTGCCCTCGTCCCACCAGCCGCGCGGCGGCATAGGCCGAAGGGCTGCTTCGCGCGCCGGGGCGGGCGGCGGCGGCCCGTGGCGTTCGGCACCACCTCGACCGGGCCGAGGCCGGGATAGCACCGTCGCCAGCAGCTCGGCATGGCTGCGGCTGGGCGCGACGACCGCGTCGGCGCGGGCAAGGCCCGCGCGCGTTCAGGTCGCGCTGCCAGCGCCAGTCCGCGGGCAGCGGCGCTGCCGCGCACGGCGCGGAACCAGCTCGCCACGCAGGAATGGCGAGACGACCACGACCGGCCGGTCGGTCGACGAGGCCCGCCGCCTGCGAGGGCAGGTTCAGCTGGACGCAGATCGGCCCCGACGCCGCGCCGCAGCATCCGCGATGCGCGCCCGGGCACGGCCGCCAGCGCGGCGGCGCTCGTCCACCATCCAGTCGAGCGGCAGGTCGGTCCAGACGAGCGCGCCCGCGGCCTCGGCCTCGCGGCGCTGGGCGGCGTCGGGCGGCGGGCCGAAGCCCAGGACAGGTCGTCCGACGCCGTGCTCCGCCAGCCCGCGCGCCAGGTCGAGCGCGTAGCGCCAGACGCCGCCGACGGCGTCGATCGTCATCAGGACGATGCCGCGGGCCGCGTCAGCGGCAGCATGCGCGCCTCCAGCTCGCGCAGCGGCAGCGGGCCGCTGGTCCTGGATGTCGCTGAACTGCTCGAACGCGGCGAGGTAGTGCTCGTGCGCCCGCTCCCACGCCTGGTCGTCCGGCGCGCCCCAGAGCCTGCGGTAGTCGGGCGAGGACTGGGATAGGGATAGAGCGGCACCGGCTCGTTCGCCCAGACGCCGTTGCTCGATCAGGTGCCCGCGCCAGTGGTCGACCAGCGCCGGATCGTCCTCGACCACGCCGATCAGGTTGGCCTGCACGAAGGGGACGTGCTGGCGCGCCTTGATCAGCAGCGCGGCCAGCTCGGGTGTTCGAGCCGGCAGCGCTTGGCCAGCTGCTCGCGGCCCTCGACCGTCAGGCTCTCGAGCCCGGCCTCGATCGAGACGCAGCCCGCCCGGCCCAGCAGCTCGAGCAGCGGCGGCTTCCACAGGTCGATCCGGGTCTGCACGCCGAACAGCACGTCGCGCTCGACCAGCGCCTCCAGCAGCGCCTTCTGCGGCAGGAAGATCTCGTCGATGAAGTAGAGGTAGCCGACGCCCTGCGCGATCAGCGCGTCGATCTCCTCCAGCACGGGCGCCAGGTCGCGGCGGCGGTAGGCGTCGCGGAAGTCGATCTTGGCGCAGAAGCTGCACTCGTAGGGGCAGCCGCGCGAGGCCTCGACCTCGGCGCCGGGCCGCGCCACGGCCGCTCGTCGAAGCGGTGGTGGTGGTGGGTGTGCCGCGCGATCCACTCGTCCGGCCAGCGCAGCGCGGCGTGGTCGACGAAGCGGCTTGCCGCGCCGGGCCCGGTCGAGACCACCTCGTCGCCCTCCAGCCGCGAGGTCGCGGTCATCGCTGACCAGTCGTCGGCGTCGGCGAGGCGCGCCACCACCTCCTCGCATCTCGCCGCGCACCACCAGGTCGCACGCCGAGCTTGCGCAGCGTCGGCCCCGGCGTCGCCGAGCCGTGCGGGCCGACCGCCACGGTGCGCCCGCCGCGCCCGGCCAGGCGGTCGAGGAAGTCGCGCGGCACGCGCAGCTCGGGCGGGGCGCAGCGCCAGAACAGGTAGGTGGGCGCCGTGGTCACCACCGTCATGTCCGGCGCCGAAGGCCGCGACCTCCTCGGCCAGCGCGGCGTTGTCCTGCCCCTCGAGCTGGCCGTCGAGCATCAGCACCTCGTGGCCCGCCGCCTCGAGCAGCGCGCGCGCATAGCCCAGCTCCAGCGGCAGGTGCGGCTCGCGGCAGCCGAAATAGATGCTGCCGTCATAGCTCCAGCGCCGGATTGACCAGCGCGACTCTCATGCCGGAACCCTCCCCTTGCGTGCGGCGTGGGCCGAGGTGCCCACGCGGTGCCGTGCCAGCCAGCTGCCAGAGCGCCGCCACGCCCTCCCGCCAGGGCACCGTCGCCCGCCAGCCGGTCAGCGCCTCGAGCCGCGACGTGTCGGCGACGAAGTAGCGCTGGTCGCCGGGCCGCGTCGCCTCGAAGCTGACCTGTGGCGGCTGGCCCGCGATGCGCTCGATCTCGGCCAGCAGCATGTTCAGGCTGATCGCGTTGCGCGGCCCGCCGCCGAGGTTGAAGGCCGTGCCCCGCGACGGCGTCGATGTTCTCGAGCAGCCGCGCGATAGGCGGCGACCGCGTCGTCGACGTGCAGCACGTCGCGCACCTGCCGGCCGTCGCCGAAGATGGTGATCGGCTCGCCGCGCAGCGCGCGCAGCAGGAAATGCGCGACCCAGCCCTGATCCTCGGTGCCGAACTGGTGCGGGCCGTAGATGCAGCTCATCCGCAGCACCGCGGCGCGCATGCCGAAGGAATGGGCGTAGTCCAGCACGTACTGGTCGGCCACGCCCTTCGAGCAGCCATAGGGCGTGTGGAAGTCGAGCGGGCGCGCCTCCGAGACGCCGCGCGCGCGGATCTGCGCGTCGCGCGGCAGGTGCCGGTCGGGAAGTCCTCGAGCGCCAGGTCGGCCAGGTCGCCATAGACCTTGTTGGTCGACGCGAAGAGCACCGGCACGTCGGGTCGGCGGCGCGCACCGCCTCGAGCACGTTCAGCGTGCCGCGCGGCGTTGACCTCGAAGTCGTCGATCGGGTGGGCCAGGCTGGTGGTCACCGCCGTCTGCGCGGCGAGGTGGAACACCGCGCGGGCGCCGTCCAGCGCCTCGGCCAGCACCCGGCCCCGGCGGATGTCGAGCACCCGCGGATGCACCCGGCCGCCGTACCGGTCGTGCAGCCAGTCCAGGTTCTCCTCGACGCCCGGCCGGCTGAGGTTGTCGAGCACCACCACCTCGTCGCCGTCGGCGAGGAAGCTCGTCGGCGAGGTTGGCGCCGATGAAGCCGCTGCCGCCGGTGACGACCACCGGCCGGTCGGCGACGCGGCGCGTGGCCGGCGCGGCCAGCGCCAGCACCCGGTCGATCGCCGGTACCCCGCCCGCGCCAAGCAGCCGGGCCAGCAGCTTCGGCCGGTTCGTCGCGTCGACCGCGCCCAGGTGGTAGTGGCGCGGGTCGAACCACAGCCCCTCCTGCACCGCGATGTCGGGGGCGAGGTCGCGCCAGCCGTACCAGTAGAGCCGTGCCGCCGGCGCATCCAGCGCCTCGCGGAAGGCGCGGAGCTGGCCCGTCTCGTCATGCTCCCAGGTGGAATAGCCCGCCTCGGTGATCCAGATCTCGGCGTCCGAGCCGTGATGGTCGAGGACGGTCGCGGATCTCGTCGACATGGCCGGACCAGCCGCGCCAGCCGCCGGCCTCGCTGTCCCAGGTGCCGGGAAAGCCGTGCAGGCCGACCGCGTCGACGACGCCCAGGATGCCGCGCTCGCCCATCAGGTCGAGCCAGATCGGGTCGAAGGGGCAGGGGCCGCCGAGCACCGCGCGGAAGCCGCGCTCGCGCACCCAGTGGGCGGCGGCGCCGACCATCTCGCAGAAGAGCTCGCTCTGCGGATCGACGCGCCAGTCCCAGTCGAGCAGGTTGTTGGGCTCGTTCCACAGCTCGACCGCCTCGAAGTGCTCGCCGTAGCGGGTCAGCATCTGGTCGATGAAATCGGCGTAGTCGCGCAGCCGCTCGGGCGGCCCCGAGGAGCGGCCGGTGCGCGAGATCGAGGGCGGCGTGTAGTGCACGCACGGCATCACCCGGAAATGCCTGCCCAGCCTCGGCAACAGCCAGTCGTACCAGTCGTGCCCCTCGGGCGTGTGGTACTCGGCCCACGAAAGCTGGGTGCGCAGGTGGCGCGACGCCGGCCTCGTGCATTCCGGCCGACGACCTCCTCGGCGTGGTGCCGGTCGTGCAGGCGGAACCACTCGACGAAGCCCGGAGGCTCGGGGTGAGGGGGGGCGGCGCTCACGTGACCAGCCCCCGCGCCTCGAGCTCGCGACGCATCTCGGCGCCGCGGTCGACCGATTCCTCGGCGCGGATCCACCGGACGAGCTCGTCGAGCGAATCCTCCAGCCGGCGCTCGGGGCTGAAGCCCAGCAGGTCGCGCGCCTTGCAGAGGTCGGCGAAGCAGTTGCGGATGTCGCCCAGCGCGGGCGCGTGCCGGTGATCTCGGGGCTAAGCTCGGGCACGCCCATCGCCTCGGCCAGCATCTCGGCGACGCCGGCGATGGTGTAGGCGTGGCCCGACTGCCGATGTTGATGACGTGGCCCGGCGCGTCGGGGCTCTCCATCGCCAGGCGGAAGGCGCGGGCGACGTCGCGGACATGGACGAAGTCGCGCTTCTGCTGGCCGTCCTCGAAGACCGTCGGCCGCTCGCCGTGCACCAGGCGCGAGCCGAAATTGGCCAGAACGCCGGTATAGGGGTTCGACAGCGCCTGCCCCGGGCCGAACACGTTGAAGAGGCGCAGCGCCACCGTCTCGACCGGATAGGCGTCGCCGAAGATCAGCACCTCGCGCTCCTGCGCGAACTTGGTCAGCGCGTAGATCGAGGCGAGGTCGACCGGCTTCTCCTCGTCGGTGGGCACGGGCGTCAGCGGCCGGCCGTCGTCGCCGGACAGGTCCCAGCCGGCCGGCGCGCACGTCGGCGGCGCGGCGGCGGGCATGGCCGATGCGGGCGCCGCTGCCGTCCTGGTAGAGCCCCTCGCCGTAGACGCTCATCGAGGAGGCGACGACGAGGCGCGGCACCGGCCGGTCGATCAGCGCCTCGAGCAGGACCGCGGTGCCGAGGTCGTTGGCGCCCACGTAGCGGCTGATCTCGTACATGGACTGGCCGACGCCGACTTCGGCCGCCAGGTGGAACACGCCGTCGACGCCGGCGGTGGCGCGCCGGACCGCGTCGGCGTCGCGAATGTCGGCCTCGATGAACTCGACCCCGTCGGCCGGCGTCGCGTCACGGCCGCCGTGAACCTGCTCGACGAGCGAGTCCAGCACCCGTACCGCGTGTCCCTGGGCCTGCAACTCCTCGACGAGCGCGCGCCCGATGAAGCCGCACCCTCCGGTGATCAAATAGCTTTTCATGGTCTCCCCGCACCGGACATGTGTTCATCAACCCTGTGACACGAACGAGCCCACAGTCCAGCGGTTCCCGCACAAGGTGTCGCGTGACATGAGTTTCCGCCGCCTGCGGCAGGAATGACTCACCTGCCGTCGGGTCGCGCGGATGGCGGCGCGGGGGGAACGCCCGACCTCGGGCCCCCCGGAGCACGCTCCGGGAAGCCGCTCGGCCGGGCGTCTGGGGCGCGCGTGTGGCGGGCCGGGGCGCCCGGGCCTCAGCGGGCGAAGCCGGGGCGCCGGTCGGCGACGCCCAGCGCCGCCTCGAGCGCGACGCCGAGGCTGCAGAGCCGCCCCTCGTCGAAGAGCCGGCCCCAGAGCGAGATGCCCGACGGCACGGTGAAGGCGCGCCCGGAGCCCTGCGGCCGGCCCTGCGCGACCCCGCCCCCCGCCAGCGAGGAAGGGGTGCGCGTCGGAAGCTCGGCAAAGCCCGCGCGCAGGTGCAGGCACGGGTGGCCGGTGAAGTTCGTCGCGATCAGCATGTCGCCGCCGAACGGGCCCACGATCGCGTCCACCCCGTCGAAGAGGCCGCCGACCGCCTCCATGACCCGGTAGCGCAGCCGGTCGGCCTGGACGTGGTCGACCGCCGACAGGAAGCGCGCCTTGCGGAAGACGTTCGGCCAGGCGCCCGCCTCCTGCCAGACCATCTCGTCGTCGCGGCCCGACAGCGTCAGCTCCTCGAAGGCGGCGGCGGCCTCGGCGTAGAGGATCGACATCAGCGCGCCGTAGGGCAGGTCGGGCAGCGCCACCTCCACCAGGTCGACCGGCAGCGCGCGCATCGCCCCAAGCGCGGCGCGGTCGGCGTCGGTCGCGCCGTCGGCCTCGAAGTGCTGCGGGACGTAGCCCACGCGCATCCCGCGCACGCCCGCGGCGGCGTCAAAGCCGAAGGGCGCGTCGATGGACGAGCGGTCGGCCGGGTCGCCGCCGTTGATCGCGGCCAGCACGATGGCGCAATCCTCGACCGTGCGGCACATCGGCCCGATCTTGTCGAGCGACCAGCAGAGCGCCATGGCACCTGCGCGGCTGACCCGGCCGAAGGTGGGGCGCAGGCCCGTGGTGCCGCAGCGCTGCGAGGGCGAGGTGATCGAGCCCAGCGTCTCGGTGCCGATGGCGAAGGCGCAGAGGCCGGCGGCGGTGGCGGCGGCCGAGCCGGCGCTCGACCCGCTCGACCCCTCGTTCAGGTTCCACGGGTTGCGCGTCCGGCCGCCGAACCAGATGTCGCCGTAGGCGAGCGCCCCCAGCGTGGTCTTGCCCAGCAGCACCGCGCCCGCCTGCCGCAGCATCTCGACCACCCGGGCGTCGCCCCGGGCCACGCGGTCGCGGTAGGGGGTGGCGCCCCAGGTGGTGGCGATGCCCGCGGTATCCAGCAGGTCCTTGGCGGCATAGGGGATGCCGTGCAGCGGCCCCAGCCAGGTGCCCGCGGCCAGCGCCGCGTCCGCCGCGTCGGCCTGCGCCCGCGCCAGCTCGGCGGTGACCGTGACGAAGCATTCCAGCCGTGGCCCCAGCGCCTCGATGCGGGCGAGGTAGATGTCGGTCAGCCGGCGGCTGCTCAGCGCGCCGCTGCGGATCCAGGCCGAAAGCTGCGTCACGGGGGCGAAGGCGATGTCCTCCGCGTCGCCGGGCAGGGGCACCGGGTCGGCCTGGGTGAAGGCCAGGGGCGGCTGCGGCGGAAAGCCGGCATAGCCCACCGGGCGCGGGTCGAAGCGGCTGGCCATCGGCAGCTCGTTCGGGAAGGCCAGCGCGCGGCGGCGGCGGGCCTGGTCGATCTGGTCCTCGAGATTGTCGAGCATCTGCTGGCGCTCGGCATCGGTGTAGTCGACGCCCATCAGCGCCTCGGCGGCGCGCACCGTCTCGGCCGTGATCGCGGTCATCGCTGTCCCCTGTCGCTCGCTGCCTCGGGGGGCAGAGTGGCGCGTGGCGCGGCGATACGCCAGAGGGCGGCTCAGTCGTCGTCGGCGGGGGCGTCGTCGTAGCGCTCGGACAGGATCCGCTGGCCGTCGCCTTCCGGATCGTCGAACTGGCCGCGGCGCAGCGCCCAGATGAACGCGGCAAGCCCCGCCCCGCCGAGGATCAGCGAGACCGGGATCAGGATCGCCAGCACCTCCATCACGCGCAGCCTGAGCGCGTTGAGCGACACCAGTGATCGACGAGCTCGACATCGCCAGCGCCGCGACCAGCGGCGTGGCGAAGCCCGGCCAGCGCCAGCGGCACCGCCACGGCGTTGTAGAGCGCGGCGATGGCGAAGTTCTCGCGGATCCGGCGCGTGGCGCTTGCGCGCGGTGGCGACCGCCTCGGCCAGCGGCGCGAGGTCGCGCCCGAGCAGCACGATGTCCGAGGCGACCCGCGCCGCGTCGAGCGCCGAGGCCGGCGAGATCGAGACATGCGCCGCCGCCAGCGCCGCGGTGTCGTTGAGCCCGTCGCCGACCATCAGCACGCGCCGCCCCTCCGCGCCGAGGGCGGCGACGCGGGCGGCCTTGTCCTCGGGGCGCATCGCCCGCCTCCAGCGTCTCGATGCCGAGCCGCGCGGCGATGTCGGCCACCGCCGCGGCGTGCGTCGCCCGAGAGCAGCTGCGACGCCCAGACCCTGCGCTGCCAGCCCCTCGACCGCCTCGCGCGCGCCGGGGCGCAGCGCGTCGGCTGAAGGCGAAGCTCACGGCGCCCGCCCGCGCCGACAGGTAGGTCGCCGTCTCGGCCACCGGCTCGGCCCCGACCCAGTCGGCGCGGCCGAGCCGCACCGGGCGGCCATGCCAGGACCGCCCTGCGACGCCGTGGCCCGGCACCTCGCGCAGATCGGCCAGCGCGGCGGGCGCGACGCCGCGGCCCGCCGCCGCCTCGGCCAGCGCGCGGGCCAGCGGGTGCGACGAGGCCTGCGGCCAGCGCCAGCGGCGACGTCGCATGATCGGCCGCGGTCGGCGGGCTCGAGCAGCTGCGGCTGCCCGCCGGTCAGCGTGCCGGTCTTGTCGAAGACGACCGTGTCGACCTCGGCCAGCCGCTCCAGCGCGGTGCCGTCCTTGATCAGCAGCCCGCGCCGGAAGAGCCGCCCCGAGGCGGCGGTCGATCACCGCCGGCACCGCCAGGCCCAGCGCGCAGGGGCAGGTGATGATCAGCACCGCCACCGCGATGTTGAGCGCCAGCCGCAGGTCGCCGGTCGCCCAGAACCAGCCGAGCAAAGCGCCAGCAGCGCGAGCAGGTGCACCGCCGGCGCATAGATCGCGCGCCGCCCGGTCGGCGAGCGAGGTGTAGCGGTTGCGCGCCGCTCTCGGCCACGGCCACCAGGTCGGCCATGCCGGTGCAGCGAGCTGTCGCGCCCCGCCGCCGTCACCCGGACAGTCAGCGGCCCGGTCAGGTTCACCTCGCCCGCGCTGACCGCGGCGCCCGTGGCGCACGGCGACCGGCAGGCTCTCGCCGGTCAGCAGCGAGCGGTCGAGCTCGCTCGCGCCCTCGATCACCACGCCGTCGACCGGCATCGCGGCCGCCGGGACGGACCCGCACCAGGTCGCCCAGCGACCAGGTCGGCCACCGGCACCACGGTCTCGCCCGCCGGCCACGACGCGGGTCGCCCGCGGCACCTCCAGCGCGGCCAGTTCCTCGGCGGCCGAGCGCGCGGCGCGCGCGGGTGCGGTGGTCGAGGTAGCGGCCGGCCAGCAGGAAGAAGGTCAGCGACAGCGCGGCGTCGAAATAGGCGTGCGCGCCGCCGGCCGCCGTCTCGTAGAGCGACATGCCCGCGGCCAGCAGGATCGCGAGCGAGATCGGCACGTCCATGTTCAGCCGCCCGACCCGCAGCGCCGCCAGCGCGTTGCGGAAGAACGGCTGCGCCGCGAAGGCGATCGACCGGCAGCGCGATCGCGGCCGAGATCCAGTGGAACAGGTCGCGCGTCGCGTCGCTCGGCGCCCGACCAGACCGCGACCGACAGCAGCATGACGTTCATCATCGCGAAGCCGGCGACGCCGAGCCGCATCAGCAGGTCGCGCCCCTGCGCGGTCGGTCGCGCGTCGGCGCCGAGCGCGGCGGCGTCCAGCTCGTGCGCCTCGTAGCCCAGCCCGCTCGAGCGCGCCGATCAGCGCTCGGCCGGCTCGACGCCCGGCTCGGCCTCGACCGCGACCCGCTTGCAGCGTCAGGTTGACCCGCGCCGCGCGCACGCCCGGCGCGCGCCTCGCAGCGCCCGCTCGACCGTGGCGATGCAGGCGCGCGCAATGGACCGTCGGCAGCGACAGCATCAGCCGTCGCCGCCCGCGGCGCCGCCGCCGGCGCGCCGCGGCCGGCGGCGCCGCCGCGCAGGCGGGGCAGGCCGAGGCGCGCGCGTCGGCCAGGCTCATTCCGACGGTCACCCGCAGGTCCAGCCGCGCTGGCGGAAGGCGTGCCGTCCTGCGGCCATGGCGCTCAGCTGCACGTCCCAGTTGCCCGGGCGCCAGCTCGGACCGGCGCGCGCAGACACCGGCGCCGTCGAGCGCGAAGGCCGGGCTGCGGTCGTCGTCGGCCTCGGTCGGTCGGCCGACCGATCACCGTCGACAGCTCGGCGACCTGCGCCGGCCGCCCGTCGGGCCCGGTGATGGCCAGCGTCAGACCGCGCCGGCGTCGGCCTCGGCGGCGACGTTCCAGCCCAGCGCCTCCTGCGCCGTCCCGCTCGGCGTCGAAGGTCTGGCTGGCGACGTAGCCGTTCTCGACCTCGAGCCCCGGGAAGGTGCGCACCGCCGACACGGCCATCGCGACGTTGACCGCGATGATGACGCCGAAGGCGCGCGACGGTGATCGCGAGCACCTTGCGCCCGGTCAGAGGCTGCGGGCATCGCTCAGTTGCTCCTTCCGTTGAAGACGGTGTCGCATGGGCGCGGTCGCCGCTTCACGGTATCCTCGACCCAGAGCCGGAGCTCGGTGCGGTCCGAGTGTCGCCGCGGCGGCTGCCCGGCGGCGCCAGTGACGTAGACCCGCTGCAGCTTGCGTCTCGTCGGCCGGCACGCGTGACGCAGGTCGTCCGGCGTCCCCTCGACGCTCGAGCCGCAGGCCGGCGTCGCGAGGTCAGCGTGAAGCGGAACGGCCGCTCCTCGCCGTGCTTGTTGCGCAGCCGCACGTCGTAGGTGTTGCGGATCGAGCCGTCCGACAGGGTGACGAAGATCGGGTTGCGCACCGGCGCGACGGTCAGGTCGATGTCGGGCCGGATGAACAGCGCGACCAGCAGGCCGACGCCGACCGCCGACCAGAGCGACGGTGTAGAGGATCGTGCGCGGCCGCAGGACGTGCTTCCAGACCGGCTTCGGCGGCTCGCCCGCCCGCTCGCGCGCCTCGTCGGTCAGCGCGATGTAGTCGATCAGCCCGCGCGGCTTGCCGATCTTGGCCATCACGTCGTCGCAGGCGTCGATGCAGAGCGCGCAGGTGATGCAGTCCAGCTGCTGGCCGTCGCGGATGTCGATGCCCATCGGGCAGACGTTGACGCAGGCCATGCAGTCGATGCAGTCGCCGGGCCGGCCGGGGCGCCGGCGGGATGTCGCCGCCGACCTGCAGCTCGGGGTTCGGGTAGGGCGTCGGAGGGATATCGCGCCTTGCCCGGGCCCGCGGCCGGCGCCTCGGCCTGTCGGCCTGCGCCGCCTGCGCCTGCTGCGGCGGCGGACTTGCCCTTGCCGCGCGGCTCGCCCCGCCAGTCGCGGTAGGCCGACGGTGATCGTGTCCTCGTCCATCATCGCCGCCTGGATGCGCGGCCAGGGGCACACGTAGATGCAGATCTGCTCGCGCACGAAGCCGCCGAAGACGAAGGTCGTGGCGGTCAGGACCGCGATGGTGGTGTAGGCGACCGGGTGCGCTTGAACGGTCACCAGGTCGCGCAGCAGCGTCGGCGCGTCGGTGAAGTAGAACACCCAGGCCCCGCCGGTCGCCACCGCGATCAGCAGCCAGAGCGCCCACTTGGTCAGCCGCAGCCGCGCACTTGTGCGCGTCCCACTTGCGCGTTCCACAGCCGGAGGCGGGCGTTGCGGTCGCCCTCGATCCAGCGCTCGACCAGGATGAAGAGGTCGGTCCAGACGGTCTGCGGGCAGGTATAGCCGCACCAGACCCGGCCCAGCGCCGAGGTGAACAGGAACAGCCCCAGGCCCGCCATGATCAGCAGGCCCGGCGACGAAGTAGAACTCGTGCGGCCAGATCTCGATCCAGAAGAAGAAGAACCGGCGGTTGGCGAGGTCGACCAGCACCGCCTGGTCGGGCAGGTTCGGGCCGCGGTCCCAGCGGATCCAGGGCGTCAGGTAGTAGATGCCCAGCGTCACGCGCCATGATCCACCACTTCAGGGTGCGGAACGTGCCCTTGACGCGGCGCGGGAAGATCGGCTCGCGCGCGGCATAGAGCGTTCGGTCGTGGCTCGGTCTGCGTCCTCATCGGGAATGCCTCCGATCTGGCTGTTGCGCTGCCGCGTCCTGATCGCGTCGCGTCACGGTCGGGCAGCCTTGACCTGGATCAAGCTCCTTCGGACGTGCGATCAGGAGTAGGCCAGCGACGGCGGCACCGGCGTATCGGGGGCCGACCTCCGTCGGCGCGCCTTCTGCACGCCGCGGAAACGCGGCGCCCGGAGCGCTGCCGTCGTCCGACGAGGAGCCCCGAGGCACGCCGTGCGCATCCGGAGCCGGTCTGACGTCGGCGGTGCGCTCGTGCCGGGCTCACTGGTCCACTCGCCGCCGCCCAGCTGGTGGACGTAGGCCGCCACCGCGCTTGACCTCGGCCTCGGTCAGCCCGGCCGGCGCCCGCCAGGCCGGCATCACGCCGAAGCGGGCGTTGGTCGACCGTCTCGGTCAGCGTCGCGACGTCGCCGCCGTAGAGCCAGATCGCGTCGGTCAGGTTCGGCGCGCCCAGGTCGCGGTCTGCCCTTGCCGTCCTCGCCGTGGCAGGCGGCGCAGTTGTCGATGAACACGTCTCGCCCTGCGTCGGCCAGCGCCGCGTCGTGCTCCTGCCCCGACAGTCGCCGGACATAGCTGCACGACCTGCGTCGATCTCCTCGGGCGTCGAGGATCGTCGCCGAAGGCCGGCATCTGCGACCAGCGCGCGTCCGGGTCGCTGCTCGTTGCGGATGCCGTGGGTGACGGTGTAGGCGATCGTCGTCCATCGTGCCGCCCCAGAGCCAGTCGTCGTCGAGCAGGTTGGGATAGCCCTTGCGCCCCCGCCGCGCCCGACGCCGTGGCACTGCGCGCAGTTGGTGCGGAACACCGCCGCGCCGCGCGTTGACCGCGATAGTCGTCAGCTCCGGGTCGTCGCTCGATGCGCGGTCAGGTCGGCCGTCGACCAGCTGCTCGCTCGAGCGCGGCGTTGCGCCTCGTCGACCGCCGCGATCTCCGCGCGCCACGTCCGCGCGGGTCGAGAAGCCCAGCAGGCCCGGCGTCGCGCCGTTGACCAGCGGCCAGGCCGGGTAGAGCGATCGTGTAGATCACGCCCCAGACGATCGTGGCGTAGAAGGTCCACAGCCACCAGCGCGGCAGCGGGTTGTTGTACTCCTCGATCCCGTCCCAGGAATGGCCGGTCGTCTCGACCTCGTCGGGTCTTCGTCCGTGCTTCTTGCTCATGTCCAGTCGCTCCTCGCGTCGGCTGGCGTCGCTCGCGCGTCGTCCGGGCGCGTCGTCGTTGCGGAAGGGGATGCTGGCCGCGTCGTCGTGCGCCTTCGCGGCTGCCGGGCCGGAAGGCCCAGACGACGACGCCGACGAAGAACAGCGAACAGGCCAGCAGCACCCAGCTGTCGGCGAAGTCGCGCAGGATGTGATAGGTGTCCATCGCGCCCTCCTCACCGGCTGGCGTCGGGCGTCGAAGGTCGAGAAGTCGACCAGCGTGCCCAGCATCTGCAGATAGGCGATCAGCGCGTCCATCTCGGTAATCCCGGGCTGGCCGTCGAAGTTGCGCGACCTGCGCGCCCGGATAGCGCTCCAGCAGCGCCGTCGTAGTCGCCGTCCGGGTCGGCCTGGACGCGCGAAGTCCGGCCTGCGCGTTGGCGATCATCTCGTCGGTGTAGGGCACGCCGACCATCGCGGTTGGTCTCGCATCAGGTCGCTCGATGTGCTCGGCCGTCGATCAGCGTGTCGCGCGAGGAAGCCGTACTTCGGCATCACCGATTCCGGCACCACCGACTGCGGGTCGGTCAGGTGGTCGCACGTGCCAGTCGTCCGAGTAGCGGCCGCCGACGCGGGCCAGGTCGGGCCCGGTCCGCTTCGAGCCCCACTGGAACGGGTGGTCGTACATCGACTCCGCCGCCAGGAGTAGTGGCCGTAGCGCTCCACCTCGTCGCGCATCGGGCGGATCATCTGGCTGTGGCAGACGTAGCAGCCCTCGCGGACGTAGATGTCGCGCCCGGCCAGCTCCAGCGGCGAGTAGGGGCGCACGCCCTCCACCTCCTCGATGGTGTTCTCCAGGTAGAACAGCGGCGCGATCTCCACGATGCCGCCGATGGTCACCACCAGGAAGCTGAGCGACCAGCAGCAGCGTCGCGTTCGTCTCGATGATCTTGTGCTTGTCGAGAAATGCCCATCGTCGCCGGTCGCTCCTTATTCGGCGCGGATCGGCCGTCGTCGGCGGCTCCGGCGGCCGGCTTGCGCGCGGCGCCGGCGCGTGACGGTCATCCAGAGGTTGAAGACCATGATCAGCGCGCCGGTGAGGTACATCACCCCGCCCAGCGCCGCGGACCACGTACATCGGGAACTTCGCGGCGACGGTGTCGGCGAAGGAGTTCACGAGGAAGCCCTGCGCGTCGACCTCGCGCCACATCAGGCCTTCCATGATGCCCGTGACCCACATCGACGCGGCGTAGAGCACGATGCCGATGGTCGCGAGCCAGAAGTGCCAGTTGACCAGGCTGCAGCGAGTAGAGCCGCTCGCGGTTCCACAGCCGCGGCGTCAGGAAGTAGAGCGCGCCGAAGGTGATCATGCCGTTCCAGCCCAGCGCGCCGGAATGGACGTGGCCGATGGTCCAGTCGGTGTAGTGCGACAGCGAGTTCACCGCCCGGATCGACATCATCGGCCCTTCGAAGGTCGACATGCCGTAGAAGCCGAGCGAGACCACCATCATCCGGATGATCGGGTCGGTGCGCAGCTTGTCCCAGGCGCCCGACAGCGTCATCAGGCCGTTGATCATGCCGCCCCAGGAGGGCATCCACAGCATGACCGAGAACACCATGCCCAGCGTCGAGGCCCAGTCGGGCAGCGCGGTGTAGTGCAGGTGGTGCGGACCGGCCCAGATGTAGAGGAAGATCAGCGCCCAGAAGTGGATGATCGACAGCTTGTAGCTGAATAGACCGGCCGCTCGGCCTGCTTCGGCACGAAGTAGTACATCATGCCGAGGAAGCCGGCGGTCAGGAAGAAGCCCACCGCGTTGTGGCCGTACCACCACTGCGTCATCGCGTCCTGCACGCCGGAGAAGACCTGCACCGACTTCGAGCCGAAGATCGACACCGGGATCGACAGGTTGTTGACGACGTGCAGCATCGCGATGGTCACGATGAAGCTCAGGTAGAACCAGTTCGCGACGTAGATGTGCGGTTCCTTGCGCTTGATGATCGTGCCGAGGAAGACCGCCAGGTAGGCCACCCAGACGATCGTCAGCCAGAGGTCGACGTACCATTCCGGCTCGGCGTATTCCTTCGACTGGGTGGCGCCCAGCAGGTAGCCGGTCGCCGCCAGCACGATGAAGAGCTGGTAGCCCCAGAACACGAACCAGGCGAGCGTTGCCGCCCCAGAGCCGCGCCGCCAGGTGCGCTGCACGACGTAGAACGAGGTCGCAGATCAGCGCGTTGCCGCCGAAGGCGAAGATCACCGCCGAGGTGTGCAGCGGCCGCAGCCGGCCGAAGTTCATGTAGCCCTGCGGCCCAGTCGAAGTTCAGCGCCGGGAAGGCGAGCTGGAAGGCGATGAAGACGCCGGCGAGGAAGCCGACGACGCCCCAGAAGGCGGTGGCGATCACGCCGGCGCGGATCGACGCCGTCCATGTAGCCCGCGTCGTCGGCCGCCGGGCCTCGGTCTCGTCGATCCGGCGCAGCGTCCAGACGAACAGCCCGCCGCGACGCAGCATGATGATGATCGCGTGCACCTGGTAGGCGCAGGTCGCGCGCGAAGTTGGCCGCGATCGCGGCAAGGAGCGCGACCAGCCCCAGCGCCGACCAGCTTGACGTAGTCCCACATGCTCGTGTCCCTTTGTTCGTCTCCGGGCCGCGCGCACGGACACGCCGGGTCCCGGTTCGTCATGCGCTTCTGCATGGCGCGGCGGCGAGGCAGCCGCCTTGATCCAGGTCAAATGTCCGGCGCGGCGACCGGTTGACCAGGTCAAGGCGTCGCGCTGCACCGGCGCGGAGACTGCGGCGGCCATCATGCGAGGAGGCCGACATGGCCTACAAGACGCTCGTCACGATCGTGATCGACTGCGACACGCGAAGCCGCGCGCTCGAGGCCGCGGTCGCCATGGCCGAGGCGCACGGACGCGCATCTCGACGTGCTCTGCCTCGGCATCGACCGGACCCAGCCCGGCGCCTACTACGCCGGCGCCGACGCGTTCGCGATCCAGGACGACGCTGGCCGAGGCCCGGGCCGAGGCCGAACGCGCTCGAGGCCGACGGTGCGCGAGCTGCTGGCCAGACGCGGCGCCCGCTGCGAGGTCGATGGCCGCCGGCGTGCCGCAGATCGGCGCGGTCGGACCCTGGTCGCCGACTGCACCCGGTTCGCCGACCTCGCGATCCTGCCGCAAGCCCTACGGCGAGGAGCGCGGCGCCGAGCGACGTGGCGATCGTCGAGGCCGCGCTGTTCGCCGGCAGCGCGCCGGTGCTGGTGCTGCCCGCCGGCGCGACTCCGGCGCCGTCGCGCCGCGCCGCGTCGTGGTGGCCTGGAACGAGAGCGCGCGAGGCGCTGAACGCCGTCCGCGCGGCGCTGCCGCTCCTGCGCGAAGCGCCGGACCGTGGACATCGTCATCGTCGACCCGCCGCGCCACGCGCTCGGACCGCTCCGACCCGGGCGGCGAGCTCGGCGCAGATGCTGTCGCGCCACGGCGTGCGGGCCGAGGTCTCGGTGCTGGCCGGACGATGCCGACGATGTCCGACGTGCTGCTGCGCTACGCCACGCGACCGCGACGCCGACCTGATGGTGATGGGCGCCTACGGCCATTCGCGCTTCCGCGAGGCGATCCTCGGCGGCGCCACGCGCAACATGCTGCGAATCGGCCGACCGTGCCCGGTCCTGATGGCGCACTGAGCGGCGCCGTCGGGCCGCCGGCGACGGCCGGCGCGTCCGCTCGACCAGGACGCCGCCGTCGGTGTCGTCGCCGGTCTCCGCATCAGCCGGTCGAAGTCGGGAACGATCGACCTGCCGCTTGCCCTCCAGCTCGATCACCCCGTCGCGCTTCAGCGCCGAGATCTGCCGGCTCACCGTCTCGAGCGTCAGGCCCAGGTAGTCGGCCATCGCCTCGCGCGTCAGCGGCAGGTCGAACGCCAGCCGCCCGCGCCGGGCAGCCGGTCCGCAGCGCCGCCTCGCGCCGGGCGATGATCGCGAGCAGGCTCGCGATCTTCTCGCGCGCGGTCTTGCGGCCCAGCAGCAGCATCCATTCCCGCGCCGCGTCGAGCTCGTCCAGCGTCATCTCCAGCAGCCGCTGCGCCGATATGCGGCGTCGTCGCGCATCAGGTCCTCGAACGGCCGCGGCGGAAGCAGCAGATCGTCACGTCGGTCACCGCCGTCACGTCGTAGGGCGCCGTCGTCGCGCCCGGGCCGGCCGATGAAGTCGCGACGGCAGCAGCAGGCCCACCATCTGCGTCCGCCCGTCCTCCATCGTCTGGCTGAGCGTCGCGATGCCGGTGACGACCGAGGCCACGAAGTCCATCTGGTCGCCGGCCCAGATGATCGGTCTGCCCGGCCTCGAAGGTGCGGTAGTACTTGATCTCTTCGAGCCGCACGCAGCTCGTCGGCTCGCAGCGCGCGCAGACCGCCCGATGCCGGATCGGGACAGTTCGCGCAACTCTCAATGAGGTCCGGCATCGCGGGCTGCATCTCATGCTCGCGGCCCTTCCTGCTTGATCGTGGATCAAGGCGGCCGTCTGTTCGCCTCCTACAAGGTAGGGCATGGACACTGCCTCGCAACTCGCGCAAGCTCGGATCTCTTCGATGCCCGCGTGCCCCGCTACACGAGCTATCCCGACGGCCACGCACTTCGCGCCGACGTCGGGCCCGGCGCAGTTCGGCGGCTGGATCGGCGCCGTCGCGCCCGGCTCGCAGGCGTCTCGCTCTACATGCATGTGCCGTTCTGCCGCAGGCTGTGCTGGTTCTGCGCCTGCCGCACGCAGGGCACCGCAGCCCGACGCGCCGCTGGCGGCCTACCTCGACACGGCTGAAGGCCGAGATCGCGCTGGTCGCCGACGCTCTGGCGCGCGGGCGTCACGGTCGCGGCATGCACTGGGGCGGCGGCACGCCGACGCTGCTGCGGCCGGACATGATCGCGCGAACTGGCCGGGGCGGTCGCGGCGACGGCGCCCTTCGCCGACGGACGCCGAGTTCTCGGTCGAGATCGACCCCAACGAGATCGACGAGGCGCGGCTCGACGCGCTGGCCGGGCGGCGGCATGACCCGCGCCTCGATCGGCGTGCAGGACTTCGACCCGGTGATCCAGAAGGCCATCGGCCGCGCGCAGAGCTTCGAGGTCACCGAGGCCGCCGTCGACGGGCTGCGCGCCCGCGGCGTCGACCAGCCTCAACGTCGACATCCTCTACGGCCTGCCCCACCAGACGCCCGCGCGGCATCGCCGACACCGTGCAGCAGGTGCTGTCGCTCTCGCCCGACCGGGTGGCGCTCTACGGCTACGCCCATGTGCCCTGGATGGCCCGGCGGCAGCGCATGATCCCCACCGACGCCCTGCCCCGCCCGCAGGAGCGCGCTCGACCTGTTCGAGACCGCGCGCCAGCTCTTCGTCTGGGACGGCTACGCCGAGATCGGCATCGACCACTTCGCGCGGCCGGGCGACGGGCTCGCGGTGGCGGCGCGCGCCGGGACGGCTCCGGCGGAACTTCCAGGGCTACACCGACGACCGCCGCCGAGGCGCTGATCGGCCTCGGCGCCTCGGCGATCTCGCGCTTCCCGCAGGGCTACGCGCAGAACGACGCCGGCCACCTCGGCCTACAGCCGCGCGATCCGCGGCGGCCGCTTCGCCACCGCGCGCGGCCATGCCTTCAGCGGCGAGGACCTGCTGCGCGGCGGCATGATCGAGGCGCTGATGTGCGGCTTCTGCGCCGACCTCGTCACGCTGGCCGCGCGCGCCGGGCGGCCGCTGGCCGAGGCGCAGGCGCTGGCCGACGGGCTGGTCGACCGGTTTCCCGGGATGGTCGTCCGGCGCGGCGACGTCATCGTGGTCACCGCCGCGGGGCGGCCGCTGACGCCGGTCATCGCCCACGGCCTCGACCGCTACGACAGCAGCGGCATCGGCCACATCCAGGTTCTCTGAGGCATCCGGCCGCCCATCGGCCAAGTGCGGCTTGGCGGCCGCGCCCGGCCGCTCTAGGCTCGCGCGCGGACCAGCGGGAGGAGCGACATGCAGCTGACGGATCAACGCGACATCAAGGCGGATCCCGCCATCGTCTGGGCGGCCCTGACCGACCCCGAGGTTCTCAAGGCCTGCATCCCCGGCTGCCAGGAGATGACCGGCTCGGCCGAGGAGGGGTTCGAGGCGACGGTCGTGCAGAAGGTCGGCCCGGTGAAGGCCACCTTCAAGGGACAGGTGACGCTGACCGACATGGTCGAGGGCGAGAGCTGCACCCTCACGGGCGAGGGCAAGGGCGGCCCCGCGGGCTTCGCCAAGGGGGCGGCCAAGGTGGCGCTGTCGCCGATCCCCGAGGGGACGCGGCTGGCCTACGACGTCGACGCCAAGGTGGGCGGCAAGCTGGCCCAGCTCGGCAGCCGGATCATCGACGGCTTCGCCAAGAAGATGGCCGACCAGTTCTTCTCCCGCTTCCAGGAGGTGGTCGAGGGCCCCTCCGAGGAGGAGGCGGCCGAGATGATCAAGGAGGCCGACCCCGAGACCAAGAAGGGCTGGCTCGGCCGGATGCTGTCGCGCGGCGACAAGACCGGCACGCCCGACGAGGGCTGACCGCCGCGCCGGGCGCGGCGCCTCCGACGGCGTCACCGGCCCACGACGCCGATACCGAGGTCGGCGGCACGCCGGCCCGGCTCGGCGGCGACCCCGCCCGGCTCGGCAACCCGATCGCCGACCGCGGCGCCGCGCCAAAGACGGCCGCCCGCTTCCCCGCCCGTTTCCTCAAGGTGGCCGAGGCCCATCCGGGGAAGAGGCGACCGATCAGATCCGGCAGGCCCCCCAAACCGGCAAGGCCTCACCGGCCCGGATGCCGCCCGCGCGGCGCCACGACCGCCCCACCCGACGAGGGCTGAGCGCAGCCCGGTCCGACGCGAGCCATCGCCCTGCGCCGTCGACGCCAAGGCGGCCCCAGCCGCCCCGCCTCGGCGCCGGACCGCCGACGGTTCCCACGACGGCGATCCCTTCCTCGCCCGCTTCCAAGCGGCCGAGACGCTCCGGCAGCCCCGCCGAAACCGCGAAGGCCTCACCGGCCTACGCCCCCGGCGGGACAGACCGGCCCACGGCCGCCTCTACGGACGCGGCACCGCCGACATGAAGGGTTTCGACGCGCTGGCGCTCTCGGCCCGGACGAGGGCTGAGCGCAGCGCCAACGCGTCACTCCCGCGCCGAGCCAAGGAGCCGGCAAGCCACCCCGCCTCGGCCGCCGGATCGCCGACAGGTTCGCCACGAAGACGGCAGATCCGCTTCCTCGCCGCTGCCGACGAGACGATCCGGCAGCCCCCGCCGAAACCGCGAAGGCCTCACCGGCCCGCATGCCCTCGCGCGGCGGCACGACCGCCCACCCGACGAGGGCTGAGCGCAGCCCGGTCCGATGCGAGCCATCGCCCTGCGCCGTCGACGCCAAGGTGGTGGCCGGCAAGCCACCCGCCTCGGCGGCCTGTCGTCGACGGGTGCGCCACGAAGACGGCCGCCTCGTTCCTCGCGCTTCCCCGTCCGGGAAGCACGGCCGAGGCGATGGCGGCCGAGCCCGAGCCGGCACGCCCGGCCCAACCGACGAAGGCCTCAGCGCAGCCCGCGACGCGCCTCGCGCGGTCGACGCCAGGAGGTAGCCGGCAAGCCACCCCGCCTCGGCCGCCGGATCGTCGACGGGTTCGCCACGAAGACGGCACCCGGCCTCACCGCCCGGATGGGCGAGGCCCGGCCGTACGGAGTGGCCGCCGACATGAAGGGTTTCGACGCGCTGGCGCTCTCGGCCCGGACGAAGGCTGAGCGCAGCGCCGGGTCCGACACGCGTCATTCCCCTGCGCCGTCGACGCCAAGGTAGCCGGCAAGCCACCCCGCCTCGGCGGCCGGATCGCCGACGGGTCGCCACGAAGATCGCCGACCGCTTCCACGAGGCGACCGACATAATTCAGCACTCCGACCGACCGGGAGGGCCTGACCGGGCCGGATGTCCGAGCATCGGCGCGCCGGGTCCGACGGGAGTCATATGCAAGTCATATGCGAGTCCGATCGCCCTCAGCGGCCGGTCCAGAGGCCCTGGTGGGCGAGCGAGATCGCAAGCGACGTGGGCTCGCCCCGCAGCGGCCGGGCCCACAGCGCCGTGAAGGCGTCGCGCATGTCGGCCCCCTCGTGCAGGATCGCGTGGACCGCCTCGCAGATCGGCATCCCGATCCCGATGCGCCGCGCCAGCTGGACGACCGACAGCGCGTTCACCTCGCCCTCGACCACTACGTCCCTGCCATCAAAGCATTTTTCCCTGGGCGTCCCGCGGCCGAGCTGGACGCCCAAGGACATGTTCCGCGACGTCTCGCTGGAACAGGTCAGGATCAGGTCGCCCGCGCCCGAGAGCCCCGAGATGGTCTCGCGCCGCCCGCCCAGCGCCTCGGCCAGGACGCTCATCTCCTCCATCCCCCGTGTGATGAGCAACGCGCGGGTGTTCTCGGCAAAACCCGCGCCCGTCATCATCCCGCAGGCGATCGCGATGACGTTCTTGACGCCCCCCGATCTCGACCCCCACCAGGTCGTCCGAGACGTAGGGGCGGAACCCCGACGCGCTGAGCGACACGGCGAACCGCGCCGCGGTGCTGTGCGCCGGCGACAGCCGGTCGTGGTGGGTGAAGCGGAAGGCGACGGTGGCGGCGGTCGGATGGCCCAGCGCCGTCTCGCGCGCGAAGGTCGGGCCCGACACCACGCCCACCGGATGGCCGGGCAGTTCTTCGGCGGCGGCGTCGGCCAGCAGCAGCCCGGTCTCGCGCTCGATGCCCTTGGCGCCGAGCAGCAGCGGTATGCCCCGGCCGAGGTCCGGCGCCATCTGCCGGCAGACCGAGCGGATCGTGCGCGACGGCGTGACCACGATCGCGGCTTCGGCCTCGTTCAGCGCCTCGGCCATGTCCGTGCTTGCCCGCAGCCCGTCGGGCAGGCGGATGCCCGGCAGGTAGTGCGGATTCTCGTGCCGCCGGTTGATCGCCTCGACCACCTCCGGGTCGCGGCCCCAAAGAATGGTTGCTCGACCTGCATTTCTTGCAACCGCAGCGAGAGCCGTCCCCCACGCCCCGGCGCCGATCACGGCAATCGGGCCGTATGGGGACGGATGTTCTGGAACCTCGTCCGCCTGCATTCCGTTGTCGCTCATGATGTGCTGGGCCTCGAAGCAGTCCGCGCTCGCTGAGGGAAGGAACGCCCGGCGCGAGCCCAGGGTTTCCTGCCGCCACCGAACCTTGCCATGCGCGCTGCTGCGCTGCAGCATCGAATGGCCCCGCACGGGTTTTGAAGAGGGAGTTAACGTTACATGAGCCAGGCACCAGTCCGAACCGCCATCTTCCCCGTCGCCGGCCTGGGGACCCGGTTCCTGCCCGCCACCAAGGCGACGCCGAAGGAGCTTCTCCCGGTGATCGACACGCCGCTGATCCAGTTCGCGATCGACGAGGCGCGCGAGGCGGCATCGAGCGGATGGTCTTCGTCAGCCATCCGTCGAAGTCCGCGATCGAACGCTACGTGCTGCGAGGACGAGGAGCTCTGCGCGACGCTGCGCGAGCGCGGCAAGGGAAGCTCGCCCGCGGGCTCGAGCGCGACGCGCTGGACGACGACGCGCACGACATGCGTCTTCGTCATGCAGGACGAGCCGCTGGGGCTCGGGCCACGCGGTGCTTTGCGCGCGCGCGCACGTCCTGCCGGGCCCGGTGGCCGTGATCCTGCCCGACGACCTGATCCTCGGGCCGGAGGGGCTGCCTCGCCGAGATGATCGCGGCCTACGACCGGGCCGGCGGCGGGCACCTCATGGCGGTGATGGAGGTCGTGCCCGGGGAGGCATCTCGGCCTACGGCATGCTCGAGTCACCGGGCCGAAGGCCGTCTGGTCCTTCGCCGCGGGCATGGTGGAAAAGCCCGAGCCCGTGGCTGCGCCGTCCACGACCGCGGTCGTCGGCCGCTACATGCTCGACCCGTCGATCTTCGACGCGCTCGAGACGCAGGCGCCGGGCGCGGGCGGCGAGATCCAGCTGACCGACGCCATGGCGCGCGGCATCGACGGCATCGGCCTGCCGGCTTCTACTTCTCGGGACGGCGGTTCGATTGCGGCTCGAAGGCGGGAATGCTGGCCGCGACGCTGTTTCTCGCCTCGCGCGATCCCGAATACGCCGACGTGCTCGAGGAGTTCGTGGCCGCGCGCCGTGTCTCGGCCGCCGCATAGGCGCGGCATCCACACTCTGGTGCGGATTTCCTGCCTGCCGCTAGGTTGGCGTTAACATATAATGCCGGATATGCAGAAGTGACTGTCGGGGCGCCTCCTGCTGCGGGCGCCGCGAGCCCACAGGAGCGAGACTGCGATGATGGCGAAACCTCTCGACAAGGCGGTCCTGGAACATCTGAAGTACGGGATCGGCAAGGACGCCGCACATGCCGAGATCCACGACTGGCGCGTGGCTCTTTCGCTGGCGGTGCGCGATCGCATGGTGGACCGATGGTTCGCCTCGACGCGCAAGACCTATGCCGCTGAACGCCAAACGCGTCTATTACCTGTCGATGGAGTTCCTGATCGGCCGCCTGCTCGAGGACGCGGTCAAGAACCTGGGCCTGCTGGACGAGGCCGAGCGGGCGCTGCGCCGGGCGGGCCTCTCGCTCGAGCAGGTCTTCGAGGACGAGCCGGACGCGGCGCTGGGCAATGGCGGCCTCGGCCGGCTGGCGGCCTGCTTCCTCGAATCGATGTCGACGCTCGGCATGCCCGGCCATGGGCTACGGCATCCGCTACGAGCACGGCCTGTTCCGGCAGCGCTTCGACGACGGCCGGCAGGTCGAGGAGCCGGAGGACTGGCTGACGCCAGGCCCACGCCTGGGAGTTCGAGCGCCCCGAGGCGGCCTTCCAGATCGGCTTCGGCGGCGAGGTCGGCAGCGAGACGGCCGCGCCGTCTGGACGCCCGGGCCGAACGGTGCTGGCCGCGGCCTACGACACGCCGATCCTCGGCTGGCAGGGGCGCTGGGTCAACACGCTGCGGCTCTGGGGCGCCAAGCCGACGCGGCTCTTCGACCTCGACGCGCTTCAACCGCGGCGACTAGCCGCCGCCGCCGAGCCCGAGGCGCTGGCCCGGACGATCAGCCGCGTGCTCTATCCCGACGACACGACCGACGCGGGCAAGGAGCTGCGGCTGAAGCAGGAATACTTCTTCACCGCCGCCTCGCTGCGCGACATCGTGCGCCGCTTCGAGACCGGCACGGCGACCTGCGCCGGCTGCCGCGAGAAGGTCGCGATCCAGCTCAACGACACCCACCCCGCCATCGCCGGCCCGGAACTGGTGCGGCTGCTGGTCGACGAGCGCGGCATGGGCTTCGACGAGGCGATCGAGACGGCGCGGCGCTGCCTGAACTACACCAACCACACGCTGCTGCCCGAGGCGCTGGAGCGCTGGCGCGACGGACTGATGGGCCGGCTGCTGCCGCGCCACATGCAGATCATCGAGCGCATCGACGACTGGCTCACGCGCGGCAGCTTCCCACGACCGCGGCGCTCGGCGATCGTCGCGACGACGGCCAGGTCGAAGATGGGCGAGCTCGCCTTCATCATGGCGCACCGCGTGAACGGCGTCTCGGCGCTGCACACCGAGCTGATGAAGCGACCGTGTTCGCCGAGCTGCACCGGCTGCACCCCGAGCGCATCGTCAACCAGACCAACGGCGTCACGCCGCGCCGCTGGCTGCTGGCGTGCAACCCGCGGCTGCTCGTCGCTGATCACCGAGGCGATCGGCGCCGGCTGGGTCGACGACCTCGAGCAGCTGGAGCGCCTGGAGCCGCTCGTCGACGACGCCGGCTTCCGCGAGCGATTCGCCGCCGCCAAGCGCGCCAACAAGCAGCGACCTCGCCGACTGGCTGGCGCGACACGCGCGGCGTGCGCGTCGATCCCGACGCGATGTTCGACGTGCAGGTCAAGCGCATCCACGAATACAAGCGCCAGCTACATGAACATGCTCGAGGCGATCGCGCTCTGGCAGGAGATCCGCGACAACCCGGGCGGCGACTGGACGCCGCGGGTCAAGATCTTCGGCGGCAAGGCGGCGCCCGGCTACGTGCTGGCCAAGGAGATCATCCAGCTGATCAACGAGGTGGCGCCGGTCCTGAACAACGACCCGATCACCAACCGCTACCTGCAGCGTCGTCTATCCCGCCGAACTACAACGTCATCCATGGCGGAGCGGCTGATCCCGGCCGCCGACCTGTCCGAGCAGATCTCGACCGCCGGCATGGAGGCTTCGGGCACCGGCAACATGAAGTTCGCGCTGAACGGCGCGCTGACCATCGGCACGCTGGACGGCGCCAACGTCGAGATCCGCGAGCATGTGGGCGCCGAGAACTTCTTCCTCTTCGGCATGACCGCCGAGCAGGTGATCGACCGCCGGGCGACGCCCGACCACGCGGCGCGCGCCATCGCCGAGGATCCGCGCCTGGCGCGGGCGGTGGCGGCCATCGCCGACGGCGCCTTCTCGCCGACGAGCCCGGCCGCTACCGCGGCCATCGCCGCCGAGCTGTCGCAGAAGGACTACTTCCTCGTCTGCTCGGACTTCGACCGACTACTGGCGCGCCCAGCGCGAGGTGGACGGCGCGTTCCGCGACCCGGGCGAGTGGTACCGCATGGCGGCGCTGAACACCGCGCGCTCGGGCTGGTTCTCGTCCGACCGGACGATCCGCGGCTACATGCGCGAAATCTGGCAGGCCGCGCCCGTGGGCCCCGTCCCCGAGGCGCAGGAGGGGGCGCTGCCGTCCGAGCGCAACGCCATCCCGGCGCCCGTCTGACCGGACGGGCGGCGCCGGCGCCGCCCGCCACCCCTCAATCCGCCACCGGCTCACGCCACGGGTGATCGCGGCTTGAAACCGTGGCACCATGGCGCGCGTTGATGCCGCAATGACGGCGTCGCCGCCGGGCCGGGCCGTTCCGCCTTGCCCGCGCGCGCGACGGCGACAACGAGGGGAGGGGGACGATGGCTTATCCGACACCGCGGCTGACCAGCCGCAGCATGGCCTTCGTTCTGGCCGGCGGACGCGGCAGCCGCCTGAAGGAACTGACCGACTATCGCGCCAAGCCCGCCGTCTATTTCGGCGGCAAGACCCGGATCATCGACTTCGCGCTGTCGAACGCGCTGAACTCGGGCATCCGCAAGATGGCGATCGCCACGCAGTACAAGGCGCACAGCCTGATCCGCCACCTGCAGCGCGGCTGGAACTTCTTCCGCGCCGAGCGCAACGAGTACCTCGACATCCTGCCCGCCTGCCAGCGCGTGAGCGAGACGCAGTGGTACCTCGGCACCGCCGACGCGGTGACCCAGAACATCGACATCGTCGACAGCTACGACGTCGACTACGTGCGTCGATCCTGGCCGGCGACCACATCTACAAGATGGACTACGAGATGATGCTGCAGCAGCATGTCGAGAGCGGCGCCGACGTGACCGTGGGCTGCCTGACGGTGCCGCGCGCCGAGGCGTCGGCCTTCGGCGTCATGGACGTCGACGAGAACGGCCGCATCACCGCCTTCCTGGAAAAGCCCGCCGACCCGCCCGGCATCCCCGGCGATCCCGACAGTGACGCTGGCCTCGATGGGGATCTACGTCTTCTACTGGCAGTTCCTGCGCGAGCTGCTGCGCCGCGACGCCGAGGACCCCGACAGCAAGCCACGATTTCGGCGGCGACATCATCCCCGAGCTGGTCGACGAGCGGCAAGGCCATGGCCCACCGCTTCACCGACAGCTGCGTCAAGTCCGACGCCCACCAAGGAGGCCTACTGGCGCGACGTGGGCACCATCGACGCGCTTCTGGCAGGCCAACATCGACCTGACCGACTTCGACCCCGACCTCGACCTCTAGGACCGCGACTGGCCGATCTGGACCTATGCCGAAATCGTGCCGCCCGCCAAGTTCATCCACGACGAGGAGGACCGGCGCGGCTCGGCCGTCTCCAGTCGCTGGTGTCGGGCGGCTGCATCATCTCGGGGACCGAGGTGCGCAACTCGCTGCTGTTCACCAGGTGCACGCGCAACTCGTATTCGGTGCTCGACCATGCGGTGGTGCTGCCGCAGGTGGTGGTCGAGCGGTCCGCGCCGGCTCAGCCGCGTGGTCATCGACAGCGGCGTGCGCATCCCCGAGGGCCTGGTCGTGGGCGAGGACCCCGAGGAGGAAGCCAAATGGTTCCGCGTCTCCGAAACCGGCGTGACGCTGATCACCCAGGACGATGCTGGACGCGCGGGCCGCCGCCCTATGACCCGAATCCTTCGGTGGCGTCCGAATGCGCGCCGCTGGTCAAGACCGGCGGCCTGGCCGACGTGGTGGGCGCGCTGCCCGGCGCGCTGGCCGCGCAGGGCTGCGAGATGCGGGTGCTGCTGCCCGGCTATCCGCGGTCCTGGCGGCGCTGTCCGAGGTCCGGCCGGTGCTGGACGAGGGCGACCTGTTCGGCGGGCCGGCCGGGTGCTGGCAGGGGCAGGCGGCGGGCTGTCGCTCTGCTGCTCGAGGCGCCGCATCTCTACGACCGCGAGGGCGGCCATCTACCTCGGCCCCGACGGGCGCGACTGGCCCGACAACCCGCGTCGCTTCGCCGCGCTGTCGCTGGGTGGCGGCGCGCGCTCGCCGCCGAGGGCGGCCGAGGCTGGCGCCCCGACATCCTGCATGCCCACGACTGGCAGGCGGGGTTCGCGCCGGTCTACCTGTCGCGGCCGGCGGCCGGGCGCAGCGGTCCTGACGATCCACAACATCGCCTTCCAGGGCCTCGCCGCCGGCCGCGATGCGCGAGGCGCTGCGGCTGCCGCCCGAGGGCTTCCACCCCGGCGGCTACGAGTACTGGGGCCAGCTCGAGTTCCCTCAAGGCCGGGCTCGTGCACGCCGACCGCATCACCACCGTCAGCCCCGACCTATGCCGCCGAGCTGCAGACGCCCGAGTTCGGCATGGGCCTCGACGGCGTGATCGCGCGACCGGGCCGACCGCTGCTCGGGCATCCTGAACGGCATCGACTGACCGCGCTGGGATCCCGCCGCCGACCCTGACGATCGCCACCCTATCGACGCGCCCGAGCGGCAAGGCGGCCAACCGCGCCGGCGCTGCTGGACGAGGTCGGGCTGCCGGCAGGACGACGGCCCCGTCTGGGCGTCGTGGTCAGCGCCTGACCGAGCAGAAGGGCCTCGACCTGCTGCTCGAGGCGCTGCCGCGGCTTCTCGAGCGCGGCGGCCGCCTGGTCCTGCTGGGCTCGGGCGACCCCTGGCTCGAGCAGGCGCTGGCGCGACGCGCGGCGCACCACCCCGGCCGGGTCGCGGTGCGCATCGGCTACGACGAGGCGCTGTCGCACCGGATGTTCGCCGGCGGCGACGCGATCGCTCGTGCCCTCGCGGTTCGAGCCCTGCGGCCTGACCCAGCTCTACGGGCTGCGCTACGGCACGCGTGCCGCGTGGTCGCGCTGACCGGCGGGCTGGCCGACACGGTGATCGACGCAAGCCCGATGGCGCTGCGCACCCGCGTGGCCACGGGCATACAGTTCCATCCGGTCACCGCGGCCCGCGCTGGCACTTGCACTGGCGCCTCTGCGATCTGTACGAGGATCCCGCGATCTGGAGGCGGCTGCAGCGAGAACGCGATGCGCCAGCCCGTGGGCTGGGATGCGTCCGCGGCCGAGTATGCCGCCCTCTATATCGACACGATCGAGGCGACGATGAGAGACAACCTCACCATCGCGCCGGGGCGCCCGGCGCCTCTGGGCGCCACGTTCGACGGCGACGGCGTCAACTTCGCCGTGTTCTCCGAGCACGCCGACGCGGGTCGAGCTGTGCCTGTTCTCCGAGGACGGCCGCAGCGAGGTGGCGCGGATCGACCTGCCCGAGCGGGACGGCGACGTCTGGCACGGCTACGTCTCGGGCCTGCGCCCGGGCCGGAACTACGGCTTCCGCGCCCACGGGCCCTACGCGCCCCGAGTACGGCCACCGCTTCAACCCCAACAAGCTGCTGATCGACCCCTACGCCAAGCGGCTGACCGGCCATCCGCGCTGGCACGACGCGCTGATGGGCTACACGCGTCGGCGCACAAGCGACGCCGACCTGTCGCTTCGACACCGCGCGACAGCGCCCCCTACATGCCGCGCTCGGTGGTGGTCGACCCGGCCTTCTCCTGGGGCGACGACCGTCCGCCCGCGACGCCGATCGACCGAGACGGTCATCTACGAGGCCCACGTCAAGGGCCTGACCAAGATGCATCCCGGCGTCGACCAGCGCGGCACCTTCCTGGGCGCTGGCCTCCGACGCCGATGCTCGAGCATCTCAACAAGCTGGGCGTCACCGCGATCGAGCTTCTGCCGGCGCAGGCCTTCCTCAACGACCGGTTCCTGATCGAGAAGGGGCTGACGCAACTACTGGGGCTACCAGACGCTCGGCTTCTTCGCGCCCGACCCGCGCTACCTGCAGTCCGACCAGATCAGCGAGTTCCAGCAGATGGTGGCCCGCTTCCACCCCGCCGGGATCGAGGTGATCCTGGACGTGGTCTACAACCACACCTGCGAGGGCAACGAGATGGGCCCGACGCTCAGCTTCCGCGGCCTCGACAACCGCCAGCTACTACCGGCTGATGCCACGACCGGCGCTACTACATCAACGACACCGGCACCGGCAACACCGTGAACGTCGACCACCCGATGGTGCTGCGGATGGTCATGGACAGCTTGCGCTACTGGGTCGAGGTGATGCACGTCGACGGCTTCCGCTTCGACCTCTGCTCGACGCTCGGCCGCGCGCCGAGGCGGCTTCGACCGCGGCGCCGCCTTCTTCGACGCGATCCGGCAGGACCCGGTGCTGACCAAGGTCAAGCTGATCGCCGAGCCCTGGGACATCGGGCCCGGCGGCTACCAGCTGGGCGCCTTCCCGCCGCCGTTCCTGGAATGGAACGACAAGTTCCGCGACGGCGTGCGCCGGTTCTGGCGCGGCGACGAGGCGCTGGCGCCCGAGCTCGCCGACCGGCTGACCGGCTCGGCGACGCAGTTCGACCATTCCGGCCGGCCCGCGACCTCCTCGGTCAACTTCCTGACCGCCCATGACGGCTTCACCCTCGAGGACGTGGTCAGCTACGACGAGCAAGCACAACGAGGCCAACGGCGAGGACAACCGCGACGGCCATCGACGAGAACTACTCCGACAACTTCGGCGTCGAGGGGCCGACCGACGATCCCGCGATCCTCGCCGCCCGCGCGCGGCGCAAGCGCAACATGATGGCGACGCTGCTGCTCAGCCAGGGCACGCCGATGATCCTCGCCGGCGACGAGATCGGCAACAGCCAGGGCGGCAACAACAACGCCTACTGCCAGGACAACGCGATCGAGCTGGATCGACTGGTCACGGCGCCGACCAGGACTTCCATGACTTCACGGCCGGCATGATCGCCTTCCGCAAGCAGCACCCGATCCTGCGGCAGAAGCGTGTTCCTGCACTCGCGCGAGCGGCGCGAGGACGGCAGCGAGGACCTGTTCTGGTGGCGCCCCGACGGCGAGCCGATGACGCGACGCAGGACTGGGCCGACCCGGAGCTCAGGCTGGTGGTGCGTCGAGATGCGCACCGCCGCCGGCACGCCGCCGACTATGCCGCGAGCGAGGACGCCATCTTCGCGGTCTTCAACGCCGGCGACGCGGTCGAGGTGCGCCTGCCCGACGCTGACCGAGGGGCGGCTCTGGGTGCGCCACGTCGACACCGCCGCCCCCGCCGCCGATCCGGTCGCCGGTCTCGGGCAGAGATCCAGGTCGCGGCGCAATCGGTCGTCGTGCTGGCAAGGACGCCGACGAATGAGCCGCCGCGAGACCTCGCCGCGCTGGCGCAGGAGGTGGGGGTGGCGACCTCCTACGACCGGGCTCGACGGCGCCGGCCGCGCCGTCCCGCCCGAGACGCTGCGCGCGCCGTGCTGCGCGGCGATGGGCCTGGCCGCCGACGACCGAGGCCGAGGCCGCCGAGGCGCTCGACGAGATGCGCGCCCTGCGCGAGGCCGCGCGCGCTGCCCGACTGGCTGGTGGTGGCGGCCGGACGCGCCGCCCGAGCTGTCGCTGCGCGACGATGTCGAGCACTGGCGCGTCTGCGCTCGAGGACGGCTCCGAGTTCGGCGGCCGCGTGGCCGACGGCCTGCCGCGCCTGCCGCTGGGCTATCACCGGCTCGAGGCGGGGCGGCGCACGTGACGCTGGTGCTGGCGGCGCCGCGCGCGCCTGCCGACCTGCCGGCGCGAAGCTGGGGCGTCACGCTGCCGCTCTACGGCCTGCGCCCGGCCGAGCGGGCGGCATCGGCGACTATGCCGACCTCGGCCGCGCCGTCGCCGGCGCTCGGCCGGCACGGCGCCGAGCTTCGTCGGGCGTCAACCCGGTCCATGCGGGCTTTCCCGAGGATCCGAACGCCATCAGCCCCTATTCGCCCTCGCACCGCCGGCGTCTCAACGTCCTGCACGTCGCCTCGACGGACGACGAGGACCCCGGCGGCGAGCCTGATCGACTATACCGGCGCCGCGCGGCGTCAAGCTCGCCGCGCTCGAGGCCGCGTTCCGCCGCTTCCGCGAGGCGCGGCGGCGACCGCGCCTTCGACGGCCTGGCGCCACCGGCAGGGCGACAGCCTGCAGCGCCTTCGCCGTCCACCAGGCGCTGTCCGAATGCTACGGCGCCTACTGGTCGGAATGGCCGACGCCCTACCGCGATCCCGACACGACCGAGGTCGCGACCTTCGCCGCCGAGGCCGCCGACCGCGTGCGCCTCCACGCCTGGCTGCAGTGGCGCGCCGAGACCCAGCTTCGCCGACGCCGCGCGCGCCGCGGGCGAGGCGGGCATGACGCACGGCCTCTACCTCGACCTCGCCGTCGGCACCCATCCCGCACGGCGCCGAGACCTGGGCCGACCGGGCCGCCTTCGCCGCGGCGTGTCGCTCGGCGCGCCGCCCGACGCCTTCTCGGCCGAGGGGCCAGAACTGGGGCCTCGCCCCGCTCAACCCGCGCGCGCTGGTGGCCGAGGGCTTCACGCCGCTGGTCGAGACGCTGCGCACGCCAGCTGCGCTATGCCCGGCTGCTCAGGATCGACCACATCCTGGGGTTCGACCGCGCCTTCTGGGTGCCCGAGGCGGCGTGCCCGGCACCTACGTCACCATGCCCAAGGCGGCGATGCTGGCGGTGGCCCGGATCGAGGCGCACCGCGCCGGCGCCGTCATCGTCGGCGAGGATCTCGGCAACGTCCCCGAGGGCCTGCAGCGACGACCTGGACGCGGCGGGCCTGCTCGGCTGCCGCGTGGCGATGTTCGAGCAGCGCCGCGCACGGCGGCTTCCGCCGCCCCAGGACTGGGACACCGCGCGCGCTCGCCTCGTTCGGCACCCACGACCTGCCCACCTATGCGGGCTGGCGCGTCGGCCGCGACATCGACTGGCGCCAGAAGGTCGGCGACATCGACCGCCGCACGGCGCCGCAAGGCGCGCGAGGCCCGGCGCGCGCGACGTGGCGCGGCTTCGACGCGGCCGTGCGGCGGCGGCGACGCCGACGCCATGCACGCTTCCTCGGCGCGCACCGCCTCGGCGCTGGTGGCGGTGCAGATCGAGGATATGCTCGGGCTTGAGGAGCAGCCGAACCTGCCGGGCACGGTGCGACGACCACCCCAACTGGCGCCGGCGGCTGCCGGTGCGGGCCGCGGACGCTCGGCCGACGACCCGCGCGTGGCGCGCGTCGCGCCGAGATCATGACCGAGACGCGGGCGCTGAGGAGGGAGCCGATGGAACGCATCACCGTTCAGACCGCAGCCGATCGAGGGGCAGAAGCCCGGCACCAGCGGCCTGCGCAAGAAGACCCACGTCTTCATGGGGCCGCACTATCTGGAGAATTTCGTCCAGGCGATCTGGAACGGCATCGGCGGCGTCGACGGCAAGACGCTCGTCCTCGGCGGCGACGGGCGGTACTTCAACGACCGCGCGGCGCAGGTGATCCTGCGGATGGCCGCGGCCTCGGGGCGCGGCGAAGGTGCATCGTCGGCCAGGACGCGCTGCTGTCGACGCCTGCCGCCTCGAACCTGATCCGCCAGCGCCAGCACCGACGGCGGCATCATCCTGTCGGCCAGCCACAACCCCGGCGGCCCGGACGAGGACTTCGGCGTCAAGTTCAACACGCCCAACGGCGGGCCGGCGCCGCAGGAGGTGACCGACCGGATCTTCGCCGGCGCCGAAGACGATCGACCAGCTACGAGATCCTCGAGGCGCACGACGTCGACCTGTCGCAGCCGCCGGCGACCTCGGCTCGGCGGACATGGAGATCGAGGTGGTCGACCCGGTCGACCGACTACGCCGACGCTGATGGAGCGGCTCTTCGACTTCGACGCGCATCCGCGAGCTCTTCGCCGCGGGCTTCCGCATCCGCTTCGACGCGATGCACGCCGTCACCGGCCCCTATGCCACGCGCGCATCCTCGACGAGCCGGCTCGGCGCGCCGGAGGGCAGCGTCGTCAACGCCGGGCCGCTGCCCGACTTCGGCGGCGGCCATCCCGACCCGAACCCGATCTGGGCGAAGGAGCTGATGGACAGCATGATGGCCGACGACGCGCCGGATTTCGGCGCGGCCTCCGACGGCGACGGCGACCGCAACATGATCCTCGGCCGCGGCGTCTACGTCACGCCCTCCGACAGCCTCGCCGTGCTGGCCGCCAACGCGCACCTCGCGCCGGGCTATGCCGGCGGGCTGAAGGGCGTGGCGCGCTCGATGCCGACCTCCCGCGCGGTCGACCGGGTGGCGGCGCGGCGCCGGCTCGACTGCTACGAGACGCCGACGGGCTGGAAGTTCTTCGGCAACCTGCTCGACGCCGGCCGCATCACGCTCTGCGGCGAGGAGAGCGCGGGCACCGGCTCCGACCACGTGCGCGAGAAGGACGGCCTCTGGGCGGTGCTGCTCTGGCTCAACATCCTCGCCGTCGACCGGCAAGTCCGTGGCAGCAGATCCTCGACGACCACTGGGCGCGAGTTCGGCCGCAACTACTATTCGCGCCACGACTACGAGGGCGTCGACGCCGACGCCGCCGAGCGGATGATGGACCGCCTGCGCGACGCGCTGCCCGACCTGCCCGGCCGCGAGCGTCGCCGGCCGCCGCGTCGAGGCCGCCGACGAGTTCGCCTACGACGATCCCGGTCGACGGCAGCCGCGCCGAGGGGCAGGGCATCCGCGTCGCCTTCGAGGGCGGCGGCCGCGATCGTCTATCGGCTGTCGGGCACCGGCACCGTCGGGCGCCACGCTGCGCGTCTACCTGGAGGACTGCGACCGAGGACCCCGCCGCGCCTGCGACCGCGACCCGCAGGAGGCGCTGGCCGAGATCATCGCCGCCGCCGACGAGATCGCCGGCATCCGCGAGCACACGGGCCGCGACGCCCCCGACGTCCGCACATGACGCGCGCCGGCGCTCGCCGACCGCCTCCGCCCGCTGCCCGAGGTCGCGGCGGACCTGGCGGCGCGGTGCCGCGCAGGCGCTGACCGACGCCGCCACCGCCTTCGAGGCCCAGCAGCGAGATCGCGCGCCACCTGGGCGGCCGCTGGACCGGCGCCGGGCCGAGTTCGGCTTCTGGACGCCGGAGCTGCTGGACCACCGGGTGCCCGACGGCGACGTCTTCCTGGAGGTGCTCGCCCCCGCCGAGCCGCTGGACCTGACCCGCGCCCACCAGGAGGTGCGCTTCGAGCGGCGCTGCCTGCCGGTGGCGCGCTACGAGGCGCATGCCTTCGCCGCGGCGCGAGGGCATGCAGGCCGGGACGCCGCGACGCGGATCGGCGACTTCTACGCCCTGGTCTGGCGCGACGCCGAGGGGCGCTGGCACCGCATCCTCGACCCGCTGGCGGTGTCGCTGCCCTTCGGCGCCTTCGCGCCGGCGGAGCTCTACGACGTCGACGGCGATGCAGGCCGCGCGCGGCGACGCGCGCCTACTGGCGCGGCCTGGCGCGGCGAGGCGCCGCACAAGTTCGGGCCGCCCACGCAACATCCTGCAGATCCACGTGCCGACCGCCACGGCCGGCGGCACGCTGGCCAGCCTCGACCGGCAGTTCCAGCGCCTGGCCGAGCGGGTGCGCCGGACCTGCCGCTCGAGCCGGCGGACGAGCTGTTCCTGGGCTACGACGCGGTGCAGCTGCTGCCGGTCGAGCCGACCACCGTCTACGAGACCGGGCCGGACTTCTGGCACGAGACGGCGGCCGACGGGCGAGCGCTGGCGGTCGACGCCTGACGCGGCCCGACACGACGAACTGGGGCTACGACGTGGTGATCGCCGGGCATGGCGGCGGTGAACCCGGTGCTGCTGGAAACCGGCCGGCCGGACGAGCTGGTCGACCTCGCCGCCGACGCTGCACAACTTCCCCGGCGAGCCGAAGATGCTGATCCTCGACGTGGTCTTCGGCCATTCCGACAACCAGGGGCTCGACGCGCTGAACCCGCACTTCTTCGCCGGGCCGAACATGTACGGGCAGAACCTCGACTACCGGAACCCGGCGGTGCGCGCGATCCTGCTGGAGATGCAGCGGCGCAAGGTCGAATTTCGGCGCCGACGGGGTGCGCGTCGACGGCGCGCAGGACTTCAAGTGGTGGGACGCCCACGGCGCAGGAGCTGCGCCACGACGACGACTACCTGCAGAGCATGGCCGACCTCGTGCAGGAGGTCGCCGGCACGCGCTATCGCCCCTGGTTCGTCTTCGAGGACGGCCGCCCCTGGCCGCAGGAGGACTGGGAGCTGCCTCGACCTACCGCGCGGTGATCGAGAGCCAGCGCGACGACGACGTGTTCCAGTGGGGGCCGCTGACCTTCGCCCACAACACGCCGTTCCTCTACACCTTCTGGCTGTCGAAGTTCTGGCGCATCCGCGAGATGCTGGAGCGCGGCGAGAACTGGATCTCGGGCACCGCCAACCACGACACGCTGCGGCGCGGCACGCAGGTGAACCCCAAGCTCAACATCAACACCCGCCTCGGCGACGACGCGGATGGAGATCCTCGACAAGGCCTACGACAACCCGGCGGTCGCGATGCTGACCTACGCGGCGCTTTCCGGGCGTGCCGATGGACTTCCTCAACGCCACGGCGCGCGCCTCGTGGGGGTTCATCCGCAACCAGGACGACAACTACGGCGTCAAGGTCGTGGCGGAGGAGGCGATCAGCCTCAAGTGGCAGGTGGACGAGTACGCCTATTCGGTCCCCGGCAACTTCCGCCGGCTCAAGGAGCTCGGCTTTCGCGACGCGCGAGGACCTGGCGCCGGTTCTTCGAGTTCCTGCCGGCGCTGGTGGAGGTGACGGACTACGACCTGGACGAGATCGCCGAGCTGCTGAACGCGGTCGAGCCGCCGCTGGCCGGGCCCGCACCGCTTCACGTCGCCGGCGCTGAAGCGGATCGCGCGGGCGTGGATGGACGACATGCACGAATACTGCAACGTCGCCGAACTCGCTGTCGCAGCTCGACCCGGCGCAGACCGCGCTTCATGCTGGCGCCTGCGCGAGTTCCGCAGCGCGCGGCCGTGGCTGCGCCGCAACCTCGGGCCCGGGCGACCATTTCGACTACGTCCAGCCGATCGACGGGCGCACGATCTTCGTCTCGCTCCGCCACGGGCCCGGGGGCGACAGGTCCTGGCCGTCTGCCACATGGAGGGCGCCCCGACCGCGCCCCTCGACCCCCTCGGCCTGATCCCCGAGGCGGGCGAGGGCTGGCAGGTGGCCCTCCTCACCCCCGGCCTCGACCCCGGCTATTCCGGCGGCCCGCTGGTCCTCTCCGACAGCACCGCCATCGCCTTCCACCGCCCCGCCTGATCCCATAGCGGCCCAAAGGCGACGCGCCGCCCGCCACCTGCCACAGGAAAGGCGCTCCCCGACCGGGCTGCTCGCCCCCCCTTGGCCTGGACACCTCGGCGGGCGCGGGCCGGCAGGTCGGCCCTCCTCACCCCCGGCTATTCCGGCGGCTCGCTCGTCCGCTCCGACGGCACCGCCATCGCCTCCCACCGCCCCGCCTGATCCCTTCGCGGCCCAAAGGCGACGCGCCGCCCGCCACCTGCCACGGGAAAGGCGCTTCCCGACCGGGCTCCTCGCCCCCCTTGGCCTGATCCCCTCGGCGGGCGCGGGCCGGCAGGTGGCCCTCCTCACCCCCGGCTATTCCGGCGGCCCGCTCGTCCGCTCCGACAGCACCGCCATCGCCTTCCCCGCCCCGCCTGATCCCTTGGCGGCCCGAAGGCGACGCGCCGCCCGCCACCTGCCACAGGAAAAGGCGCTTCCCGACCGGGCTCCTCGCCCCCCTTGGCCTGACCCCTCGGCGGGCGCGGGCCGGCAGGTGGCCCTCCTCACCCCCGGCTATTCCGGCGGCTCGCTCGTCCGCTCCGACAGCACCGCCGTCGCCTCCCACCGCCCCGCCTGATCCCATAGCGGGCCCGAAGGCGGCGCGCCTCTGGGTCCGCAAGCCGCCGGGGTCGCGCCCGAACGGCCACCGTTGCGGCCACCGTTGCCGGCGCGCGTATGTACGGGGGGTGTACAGGGGGTGCACCGGGGGTGACGCCCCGGAATCGGCCTCAGGCGAAGGGGTCTTCGGGGTAGCCCACGGCCATCAGGAACAGGCCCTGCGGCGGCGCCACCGGCCCGCAGGCGGCGCGGTCGCGGGCCGCCAGCGCCTCGGCCACGCGGGCCGGCGGCCAGGCGCCGGCGCCGACCCGTTCCAGCGTGCCGGCGAAGCTGCGCACCTGGTTGTGCAGGAAACTTCTGGCCCGCACGTGGAGCGGATCTCGCGGCCGGCCTCGGTGTCGCAGGGCTCGACGCGCACCTCGTCGAGCGTCTTCACCGGGCTCTTCGCCTGGCACATGGTCGAGCGGAAGGTGGTGAAGTCGTGCCGCCCCTCCAGCATCCGCGCCGCCTCGGCCATCGCCCCCGCGTCCAGCCCATGCCGCACATGCCACACGCCCGCGATCCAGCACCGCCGGCGCCCGGCGGTTCAGGATGCGGTAGGCATAGCGCCGCTCGACCGCCGAGAACCGCGCGTGCCAGTCGCCGGCCACCTCGGCCACCGCCAGCACCGCCACCGGGTCGGGCCGCAGGTGGTGGTTCAGCGCCTCCATCAGGCGGAACGGCTGCCACGTCGCGGGCAAGGTCGGCATGCGCCACCTGGCCGCGCGCATGAACGCCCGCATCGGTGCGCCCCGCCGCGGCGATCCGAGGGCACGTCGCGTTCGAGCCGGCCCAGCGCCGTCTCGAGCGCCGCCTGCACCGACGGCCGGTGCGACCTGGCGCTGCCAGCCCGAGAAGGGCCGGCCGTCATATTCGAGCTTGAGGGCGTAGCGCGGCATGCGCCGGTGCGTTAGCCGCCACGCTCGGCCCCGCGCAACCGGCGAGGCTCTGGCCCAAGCCGCGCCGCGGCCCTAGTGTGCCGCGAACCGGGCAGGGAGAAGCCGAGTGGTCGTCGGCGACATCGCCGACGGAATGACGCGCGGGGTGGAAAGCGTCGGCAACACCGTGTCCGAGGCGTTCTTCGAGCCCGTGATCCGCCTCGGCGTCACCGGGCTCAGCCGGGCGGGCAAGACGGTGTTCATCACCTCGCTGGTGGCGAACCTGATGGACCGCGGCGCGGATGCCGCGGCCTGCGCGCCGCGGCCGACGGCGCGATCCGCGCCGCCTACCTGCAGCCGCAGCCCGACGACACCGTGCCCCGCTTCGACTACGAGGCGCACCTGGCCGCGCTGACCGGCTCCGAGCCGCACTGGCCCGAGGGCACCCGCGCGATCAGCGAGCTGCGCCTGTCGCTGCGCGTCCAGCCCGGCGGGCTGCTGGGCGGCCTCCGGGGGCCGCGGACGGTGCATCTCGACATCGTCGACTACCCCGGCGAATGGCTGCTCGACCTCGGCGCTGCTCGACCGAGACCTACGCCGACTGGTCGGCCGAGACGCTGGACCGCGCCGCCGCGGCCGCGACTGCGCCGCGCCGCTTCCGCGCGGCGCTGGCGGCGGCCGATCCGGCGGCCCGGCTGGACGAGCCGGCGGCGCGGCGGCTGGCCGACGCCTTCACCGCGCTATCTGGCCGAGCGCGCGGGCGCGCGGCTTTTCCGACTGCACGCCGGGGCGCTTCCTGCTGCCGGGCGAGATGGCGGGCTCGCCCGCGCTGACCTTCGCGCCGCTGCCGCCGGGGCCCGCGCCGCGCGGCTCGCTCGCGCGCGAGTTCGAGCGCCGCTTCGAGGCCTACAAGCGCGAGGTGGTCAAGCCGTTCTTCCGCGACCACTTCGCCCGGATCGACCGGCAGGTGGTGCTGGTCGACGTGCTGGGCGCGATCCACGCCGGCCCCGCGCGCGGTGGAGGACCTGCGGCTGCGCGATGGCCGACATCCTCGGCGCCTTCCGGCCCGGGCGGAACAGCCTGGCTGGGCCGGCGTGCTGCTGGGCCGGCGGGTCGAGCGGATCCTGTTCGCCGCCACCAAGGCCGACCACCTGCACCACCGCCAGCACCCGCGGCTGACCGCGATCATGGAGGCGCTGGTGGCCGAGGCCCGCCGCCGCGCCGACTTCGCCGGCGCCGAGACCGGCGCCATGGCCATCGCCGCGCTGCGCGCCACCACCGAGGAAACGGTCGAGCACGAGGGCCGGCCGCTCGACGTGGTGCGCGGGCGGCTGACGGGCACCGGGCGCAGCGCCGCCTTCCATCCCGGCGACCTGCCCGAGGACCCGCGCGCCTGCTGGTCGCCGGCGCGCGAGGGGGCGGGGCAGTGGCTGGACGCCGACTACGAGGTGATGGAGTTCGCGCCCGCGCGGCTGAACCTGAAGCCGGGCGAGGGGCCGCCGCATATCCGCCTCGACCGGGCGGCGCAGTTCCTGTTCGGGGACAAGCTGAGATGAGCGGGCGGGACGAGCGCGGCCGTCCGGTCCTGATCGACCTGCCCGACGAGGGGGGCGCCGTCGCCGGCCGAGGCGCCGCCGGTGCCCGACGCGGCCGGGCCGGGCGCGCCCGAGGGCCGGGCGATGCGCGCCGCCGCCACCCTGGCCGCACGGCGGCCGTCGCGACTGGCGACGTGGTTCTGGCGGCTTCTGGGCGCGCTGGTGAGCTTCGGCATCTCGGTCTGGGCCTGGGGCGCGATCACCGCGCTGGCCCGGTCGCACCCGGTGCTGGGCTGGGTGGCGCTGGGCCTGGTGGCGGCGTTCCTCGCGGTGTGCCTGGCGCTGATCGTGAAGGAGGCGGCGGCGCTGGCGCGGCTGGCGCGGCTGGGCGATCTGCACCGCGAGGCCGAGGCGGCGCTGGCGACCTCGGACCTGGCGCGGCGCGCAAGGTCGCGGCGCGGCTCGAGCGGATGTATGCCGGGCGCGAGGACGTGCGCTGGGGCCGCGAGCGGTTCGCCGAGCGGCAGGACGACGTCTTCGACGCCGACGCGCTGCTGGACCTGGCCGAGGCCGAGATGCTGCGCCCGCTGGACGCGCGGCCCGGCGCCGAGGTCGAGGCGGCGGCGCGGCAGGTGGCGACGGTGACCGCGCTGGTGCCGCTGGCGCTGGCCGACGTGGCGGCGGCGCTGACCGCGAACCTGCGGATGATCCGGCGCATCGCCGAGGTCTACGGCGGGCGCGCGGGCACGCTGGGCGCCTGGCGGCTGACGCGGGCGGTGCTGACGCACCTGGTGGCCACCGGCGCGGTGGCGGTGGGCGACGATCTGGTCTCGTCGGTGGGCGGCGGGCACGTCCTCAGCCGCGTCTCGCGCCGCTTCGGCGAGGGGATCGTGAACGGCGCGCTGACCGCGCGGGTCGGGGTGGCCGCGATGGAGGTCTGCCGGCCGCTGCCCTTCCACGGCCAGCGGCGGCCCCGCGTCACCTCGCTGGTGCAGCGCGCGCTGACCGGCGTCTTTCCCGGCTGAGGGGGCTCGCCGGCCTCGAGCCACCCTTCGGGCAGCCCTCGGCCGGCGACGGCCTTCGGCCGCGGGCGCGCCCCCGCGGGGTCGGGCGCGGGGCGGGGGCGTTTCGGGCCGAGGGGGCTTCGCGACCGAAGGGGGCTCGCCGGCCTCGAGCCACCCTTCGGGCAGCCCTCGGCCAGCGACGGCCTTCGGCCGCGGGCGCGACACCCCGGCCGGGGGCAGGGGCGTCAGAGCTCGATCGTCTCCATCACCTCGGGCGTGCGGCACGTCGACGCCGGGCAGCCCCTCGACCAGGGCGTCGGCCGATCTGCTCGAGCGCGCGAAGGTGCGGTAGTGGCAGGGGATCACGGTCTTGAAGTCGAAGTAGCGCTTCGCCGCCCAGGCCGCGCGCTTCATGTCCATCGTGTAGAATGCCCGCCGGCGCAGAGGATGCCGATGTCGGGCGCGTGCAGCTCGCCCATCCAGCGCCATGTCGGCCATGACGTCGGTATCGCCGGAGACGTAGATCACGTGGCCCTCGCCGGCGATCATGTAGCCCGCCTCGGATCCGGCATAGACGGGGCCGTTTGGCCCGATACTGGCGTCGATCGACGAGGAATGCACCGCGTTCACCATCGTCACCGCGACCCCGCCGAGGTCGACCGTGCCGCCCTTGTTGATGCCGACGGTCTGGATGCCGTGCTCCTGCGCCCACCATTCCATCAGATCGAAGATGCCGAGGACGGGGATGCCGAGCTCGGCGGCGAGACCCGGCACCTCGCTCGCGTGGTCGCCATGGCCGTGGGTCAGCAGGATGTGGGTCGCGCCCTGGATCGCCTCGCCTCGCCGGTCGTCGGGGAAGGACGGGTTGCCGTCGAGCCACGGGTCGATCAGCAGCACCTTGCCGCCGATCTCGAGGCGGAATGACGCGTGGCCGAGCCATGTGAGTTTCATCTGGACCTCTCTCGTCTGCGTGTCCATCACTCGGGAGGAAGGGAGCACGGCATGGACTGGACGCGCAAGATCGACGGCTATTGCGAGCGCATCGACCCGGGCTACTGGGCCGAGCCGGTGAACGCGCTGACGAACGTCGCCTTCGTCCTGGCCGCGGCGCTGATGTGGCGGCGCACGGCCGGCCTGCCGCTGGGCCGGGCGCTCTGCGTCGTGCTGGCCGCGATCGGCGTGGGCAGCTAGCTGTTCCACACCCACGCCACCGCCTGGGCCGCGCTGGCCGACACCGCGCCGATCGGGGTCTTCGTCCTGCTCTACCTCTTCGCGGCGAACCGGCACTTCTGGGGCTGGGGGCCGTGGACCAGCCTCGCCGGCACCGCCGCCTTCCTGCCCTGGGCGATGGTGCTGACGCCGGCCTTCGCGGCGCTGCCCTTCTTCGCGCGCTCGGCCTTCTACTGGCCGGTGCCGCTGCTGATCGCGCTCTACGCGGTGCTGCTGCGGGGGCGGGCGCCGCGAAACCGCGCGCGGGCTGGCCATCGGGGCGGGGATGCTGACCGTGTCGCTGGTCCTCCGCTCGCTCGACGCGCCGCTCTGCGCGGCGAACCCGCTGGGCACCCACTTCCTGTGGCACCTGCTCAACGCGGTCATGCTGGGCTGGATGATCGAGGTCTAGCGCCGCCACATGGCCCAAGGCTCGCTTGAAGCGGGGCGGGCGGGGCGCTAAACGCCGTTCGGAACGATCGGAGGTTGCCCCATGTCCATCGACCTCGAGACCGCGCGCCGCGTGGCGCATCTGGCCCGCATCGCGGTGCCCGACGAGGACCTGCCGGCGCTGGCGGGCGAGTTCAACACCATCCTCGGCTTCATCGAGCAGCTGAACGAGGTCGACGTCGAGGGCGTCGAGCCGATGACCAGCGTCACGCCCATGCGCCTGAAGCGGCGCGCCGACGTGGTGACGCGGCGGCGACCAGCCGGCGGGTCCTGTCGAACGCGCCCGACGCGCGCGAGGGCTTCTTCGCCGTGCCGAAGGTGGTCGAATGAGCCTGGGCGCGCTGACCATCGCCGAGGCGCGCGACGCGCTGCGCGCGGGCGACCTGACCGCGGTCGAGCTGACCAGCGACATGCCTCGCCGCCGATCGAGGGGGCCGACGGCGCTGAACGCCTTCGTCCACCCCACGCCCGAGATCGCGCTGGCACAGGCCAAGGCGGCCGACGCGCGCCTCGCCGCCGGGCGACGCGCCCGCGCTCTGCGGCATCCCGCTGGGCATCAAGGACCTGTTCTGCACGCAAGGGCGTGCCCAGCCAGGCCGGCTCGCTGCATCCTCGAAGGGTTCCGTCCCGAATACGAATCGACCGTGACGCGCAAGCTGTTCGAGGCCGGCGCGGTCATGCTGGGCAAGCTCAACATGGACGAGTTCGCGATGGGCTCGTCGAACGAGACCTCGACCTACGGCGACGGCGGTCAACCCGTGGCGGCGCGGCAACGACGACACGGCCGCTGACGCCCGGCGGCTCGTCCGGCGGCTCGGCCGCCGCGGTCGCGGCCGACCTGTGCCTGGCGGCCACGGGCACCGACACCGGCGGCTCGATCCGCCAGCCCGCGGCCTTCACCGGCATCGTCGGGCTCAAGCCCACCTACGGGCGCTGCTCGCGCTGGGGCATCATCGCCTTCGCCTCGTCGCTCGACCAGGCCGGGCCGATGACCAAAGACGTGCGCGACGCCGCGATCATGCTGGGCGCCATGGCCGGGCACGACCCGAAGGATTCCACCTCGGCCGACCTTCCGGTGCCCGACTTCGAGGCGATGCTGACCGGCGACATCCGCGGCAAGACCATCGGCATCCCGCGCGAATACCGCATGGACGGCATGCCCGACGAGATCGAGGCGCTGTGGGCGCGCGGCCGCGAGATGCTGGCCGACGCCGGCGCCAGGATCGTCGACATCTCGCTGCCGCACACCAAATACGCGCTGCCCGCCTACTACGTGATCGCGCCGGCCGAGGCGTCGTCGAACCTCGCGCGCTACGACGGCGTGCGCTACGGCCACCGCGCCAGGCTGACCCAGGGCGACGGCATCACCGAGATGTACGAGAAGACCCGCGCCGAGGGCTTCGGCCCCGAGGTCCAGCGCCGGGTGATGGTCGGCACCTACGTGCTGTCGGCGGGCTTCTACGACGCCTACTACAACCGCGCCCGCAAGGTCCGCACGCTGATCAAGCGCGACTTCGAGCAGGTGTTCGCCGACGGCGTCGACGCGATCCTGACGCCGGCCACCCCCTCGGCCGCCTTCGGGCTGGGCGAGATGGCGGACGCGGATCCGGTGCAAGATGTACCTCAACGACGTCTTCACCGTGACGGTCAACCTCGCCGGTCTGCCGGGAATCAGCGGTTCCGGCCGGGCAGGACCCGGGCGGCCTGCCGCTGGGGCTGCAGCTCATCGGGCGACCGTGGGAGGAGGGCGACCTTCTCAACATCGCCCATTCACTGGAACGTGCGGCGGGCTTCGTGGCGAAGCCGGCGAAATGGTGGTAGGGCTCGACCCATGCGCATCCCCGTCCTCGCCCTCGGGCTGAGTTTCCTCGCCGCCTGCACCGCCCCGGTGTCGGACGACGTCTATACCGTCGACCGCGAGGCGCAGCTGAGGGGGGCGCCGCCGGTCACGACGCTCTACCCGCCGGCCGCCGATTCCCCGATCTCGACCGAGGAGCTGGCCGCGGCGGGCATCGCCTCCGGGCCGGCCAGCCGGTATCCCGGCACCCGCTACGAGACGGGCGCCGGCGCCGGCTCCGGCACCGAGGCGCAGATCTTCCTGCCGCCGGACCAGGCCGCGCAGCCGCAGGTCAGCGTCAACAACCCCGGCATCAGCGACGAGCAGAGCTTCGAGGCCGTGACCTCGCGCGAGACGATCCAGTCCGACCGCGAGCGCCTCGAGGCGCAGCGCGAGGCCTACCAGGTGATCCCGCCCCAGCCGGTCCCCAGCCGGCCCGGCGATACCGGCCCCAACATCGTGGCCTATGCGCTGAACACCACCAACACCGTGGGCGAGCGGGTCTACAGCCGGACCGGCTTCAACGCCCAGAACCGGTTCCTGCGCGCCTGCGGCAAGTACGCCTCGTCCGACCTGGCGCAGCGCGACTTCCTCGAGCGGGGCGGCCCCGAGCGTGACCGGCTGGGCCTCGACCCCGACGGCGACGGCTTCGCCTGCTACTGGGATCCCGCGCCGTTCCGGGCGGCCCGCAACGGCGGGTGAGCGCCGGCGCGATTCGGCGCCCGTCGCCCAACCACGGCCACAGGCGCGGCGGCGCGCGCCCCGACCTCGTCGTTCTGCACCACACCGTCCTGCCGTGCGAGCCCGCGCTCGACCGGCTGTGCGACCCGCTGGCCGAGGTCTCGGCCCATTACCTGGTCGACCGCGGCGGCCGCCTCTTCGTGCTCGTCGATGAGGAGCGCCGCGCCTGGCATGCCGGCGCCGGCGCCTGGGGCGCGGTCACCGACGTCAACTCCCGCTCGATCGGCATCGAGCTCGAGGGCGACGGCGAGAGCGCCTTCCCCGAGCCGCAGATGGCCGCGCTCGAGCACCTGCTGCGCGACGTGCTGGCGCGGCACCGGCTGCACCCCGCCCGCGTCATCGCCCATTCCGACATGGCGCCCGAGCGCAAGACCGACCCCGGCCCGCATTTCGACTGGCGCCGCCTGGCCGCCCGCGGCCTCTCGGTCTGGCCCACGGCCGCGGGCCGACGCCGACGCCGACCCCGACGCCGCGCTCAGGCGCTTCGGCTATCCCCAGGGGGCCGGCCCGGCGCTGCGGCTCGCCGCCTTCCGCCTGCGCTTCCGCCCCGGCGCCCGCGGGCCCGCCGACGCGGTCGACGCCGCGCTCGCCGCCGACCTGGCCGCGCGCTATCCCGTTGACCGGTGGGACGCCGGCGTCTAAGTGCTGGCCCGCGCGGATGGCTGGATGGCCGCACCCTTCGGGGTGAGGAAAGTCCGGAACTCCACGAAGCGACGGTGCCGGGTAACGCCCGGCCGGGGCAACCCGAGGGAAAGCGCCACAGAGAACAGTCCGCCCTGCATGCAGGGTCAGGGTGAAACGGTGGGGTAAGAGCCCACCGCGGGACGGGCAACCGGACCGGCACGGCAAGCCCCACCGGGAGCAATGCCGAATAGGGGTTCCGCGCCTTCGGGCAGGGCGGCTTCGGCCCGAGGAACCCGGGTTGGCAGCACGACCGCACCGGCGACGGCGCGGCCAGATGAATGGTCATCCAAGGGGGCGACCCCTGGACAGAATCCGGCTTACAGGCCATCCGCGCGCATTCCGGGGCCCAAAGCCGGTTGACAGGCGCGCCGCGGCGGGTAATAGGCGGGCTTCGAGATTTTGCGGGTGGCCCTGCGCGCTGCCCCGCGCGAGGAGACGATCATGGCCAAACCGACAACCATCAAGATTCGCCTCAACTCGACGGCGGACACCGGGCACTTCTACGTCACCAAGAAGAACGCCCGCACGATGACCGAGAAGATGACGATCCGGAAGTACGATCCGGTCGCGCGCAAGCACGTCGAGTACAAGGAAGGCAAGATCAAGTAACGGCCGACGCTTCGGCCGATCCGCCTCGGGGCCGCGCGATCCGCTCGCGCGGCCCTTTCTCGTCGGCGCCCTCCGTCCTATCCTGCGGCCATGGCTGCGACGATCACCATCCGCAAGGCGGTCCGGGGCGACCTTACTGCCATCGATGCCGTCCTCTCGCGTGCCTTCCCGGCGCTGCTGAAGGAGGCGTATCCGCCTTCGGTCATGGTCACCGCCGTGCCGCTTCTGTCGCGGGCCAATCCGCGGCTGGTGAACTCGGGCCGCTACCTCGTCGCCGAGGAGGACGGGCAGGTCGTCGGCGCCGGCGGCTGGAGCGCCACGCGCCGCCACAAGACCGCCGAGGTCCGGCACCTGGCCAGCGATCCGCGGCGCGTCCGGCACGGCATCGGCTCGGCGCTGCTGGCACACCTCACCGCCTCGGCGCGCGCGGCCGGCATGCGCGAGTTCGTCTGCTTCAGCACCCGCAACGCGGTCTGCTTCTACGCCGCCTGCGGGTTCGAGATCGACGGCCCGGTCGAGATCGACCTCAGGCCCGGCATCGTGTTTCCCGCCGTGCGCATGCACCGCGCCCTCTGACCCGCGACGCGGCCGGGGCCGGATGGCGCGGCGCCGTGGCGCGGTGGCGCCGAAGGCGCGCGTCAGCCGCCGCCGCGGGCATCAGGTGGCCGAGCTGCCGCGCCACCGTCGCCTCGGCGAACCGGCCGAGCGGCCCCGAGATCGACAGCACGCCCACCAGGTCGTCGTCGGCGTCGAAGACCGGCGCGGCCACCGCGGCGCAGTCGGGGTCGGTCTCGGCGGACGACGCGGCATGGCCCCGCGCCCGCACCTCGTCGTGACGCGCCTCGGTCCCGCCGCCGCCCGCCCCGGCCCCGCCGACAGCCGCGCCGGCCCCGCGCGCGCCGGCCCGCCACCCGGCCCGCCGCGCCCTGCGTCCGGCGCATACCTATTGATCCGAGCGTATCCACGGGTATCGTCAACGCGGCGGCTCTGCACGGCGCCTCCGCACGGTCGGGGGCATCGGGCACGCCGTTCAACCAAGGGAGGAAGCCATGAAACGGATCACGCATACGGTCGCCGCGCTGGCGGCGGGGGCCGCGCTCGCCGGGGCCGCCGGGGCGCAGACGGAGTTTCCGGAAAAGCCGGTGACCATCGTCGTGCCGTTCTCGCCGGGCGGCTCGAACGACATCGTCGCGCGGCAGCTCGGCAAGCAGCTTCAGGAGAACTGGGACCAGCCGGTCGTGGTCGAGAACCGCCCCGGCGGCGGCGCCACCATCGGCTCGGCCTACCTGGCCGAGCAGGACCCCGACGGCTACACCATCATGATCGCCTCGGTCACCTTCACCATGAACGCGGCGGTGCAGAACGACCTGCCGTTCGACCCGCGCGCCGACTTCACGCCCATCGCGCTGATCGGGCAGGTGCCGCTGGTGATCGGCGCCCGGCCCGACATTCCCGCCGACACGCCGCAGGAATTCATCGAGTACATCTCAAGACCTCCGACCGGCCGCTCAGCTACGGCGCCACCGGCGTCGGCAGCATCCAGCACTTCGCGGGCGAGCTCTTCAACCAGGCCGCCGGCACCGACGTGCAGGTGATCCAGTACCCCGGCGGCGCCCCGGCGATGACCGACGTGATGGGCGGGCACATCGAGTATTCCATCGGCTCGATGACCCAGATGAAGCCGCAGGCCGAGGAGGGGAACCTCAAGCCCATCGCCGTCACCAGCCTCGAGCGCTCCGACGCGGTGCCGGACATGCCGACGCTGCACGAATCCGGCCTCGACGAGTTCGAGGTGATCCAGTGGTGGGCGATCCTCGGCCCCGCCGGCATGGACGAGCAGGTGGTCGACCAGCTCAACGCCGCGATCAACGAGGTGCTGAACTCGGACGAGTTCAAGCAGTTCCTGGCCAATGACGGCGGCACGCCCCGCCCGATGTCGGCCCAGGAGTCGCCGACTTCATGGACGCAGAACTTCGACCGCTGGGCCCAGGTGGCCGAAGAGGCGCACATCACCGCCGAGTGACGCGCGACGCCGGCGGCAGGGGCGGCCGCGCGCCCCGGTCCGCCACGTCCTCTCCGCGCAAGGGGACGCGATGCGAAACGTCGACAAGGTCGATCTGCTCTCGGGGCTTGTGGTGGTCGCCACCGGCCTCTTCTTCGCGATCGGCGCGACGGCCTACCGGATGGGCAGCATCGTCCGCATGGGCCCCGGCTTCGTGCCGTTCTGGATGGGCGTCATCGCCGTCCTGCTGGGCCTGACCATCTGCGCCACCGCGCTGGGGCGGGCGCAGTCGTCGCCGCTGCCGCGCTTCGCCTGGGCGCGCCACGATCGCCGTGCTGGCGCGCGATCCTCGGCTTCGGCCTGCTGCTGCCGCGGGTGGGGCTGGTGCCGGCCACCTTCCTCGCCGCCATCATCGCCACGCTCGGCAACCCGGCGATGCGCCCCGCCGGCAGGGCGCTGACCGCCGCCGCGATCACGGCGATCTGCTGGCTGGTCTTCCTGGTCGCGCTCGGCCTGCCGATCCACCCGTTCGACTGGCGCTTCTGATGGAGCTCTGGTCGACACATCCTGCTCGGCCTCAGACGGCGCTCTCGCCCGCCAACCTGCTCTACTGCTTCGCTCGGCGTCTTCCTCGGCACCTTCTTCGGCGTGCTGCCCGGCATCGGCTCGCTGGCCGCGGTGTCGATGCTGCTGCCGATCACCTTCTACCTCGACCCGACGACCGCGCTCGTCATGCTGGCCGGCGTCTACTACGGCGCCGAATACGGCGGCTCGACCTCGTCGATCCTGCTGAACCTGCCCGGCACGCCGTCGAACGCGATCACCTGCCTCGACGGCTATCCGATGGCGCAGCAGGGCCGCGGCGGGCGTCGCGCTCTTCACGACCACCATCGCGTCGTTCTTCGGCGGCACGCTGCGGGATCATCGCGCTCTACGCGCTTCGCGCCGCTGATCGTGCGCTGGGCGCTGGCCTTCGGCCCGGCCGAGTACTTCGCGATCATGCTGTTCGGCCTCGTCGCCGCCGCCACCGTCACGCAGGACGAGCCCGGCCAAGGGCCTCGCGATGGTCGTCGCTCGGCATGCTGCTCGGCACGGTCGGCGCCGACATCGCCAGCGGCGTCGCCGCGCTTCACCTTCGGCTGCTTCGAGCTGCGCGACGGGATCAGCTTCATCGCGCTGGCCATGGGCCTGTTCGGCGTGTCCGAGATCATCCTGTCGATCGCCACCTCCATCGACAAGCCGTTCATCGCAGAAGGTCACGCTGCGCTCGATGATGCCCAGCGCGGGACGAGGTGCCGGCGCTCGCGTCATGCCGCTCGTGCCGCGGCGGCGGGCATCGGCGGCTTCTTCGGCGCGCTGCCCGGCACCGGGCCCAGCATCGCCACCTTCATCGGCTACGCCGTCGAGAAGCGCATCTGCGAAGCGACCCGCAGGAGTTCGGCAAGGGCGCGATCGAGGGCATCATGTCGCCCGAATCCGCCAACAACGCCGCGGTCCAGACCGCCTTCATCCCGACCCTGACGCTCGGCATCCCCGGCAGCGCCACGATGGCGGTGATGATGGGCGCGCTGATGATCCACGGCATCGCAGCCCGGGCCGCAGCTGATGGGCACGCAACCCCGAGATCTTCTGGGGCCTCGCCGCCAGCTTCTGGGTCGGCAACGTGCTGCTGCTGATCCTCAACATCCCGCTGATCGGCATCTGGGTGCGGCATGCTCCAGATCCCCTACGCGCTACCTCTACCCGGCGGTGATCTGCTTCATCTGCATCGGCGTCTACACGGTCCGCGCCAGCACCTTCGACGTCGTTCCTGGTGCTGGCCTTCGGCCTTGCGGGCTACGTGCTGCGCCTGCTCAGGTTCGAGCTGGCGCCGCTCCTGATCGGCTTCATCCTCGGCCCGATGGTCGAGGAGAACTTCACGCCGCGCGATGCTGATCTACCGCGGCGACTTCCTGACCATCATGCAACGCGCCCGATCGCCGGCACGCTGCTGGCGCTGACGGCGGCTGCTGCTGGTCTGGACGGCGGTGCTGCAACTCCGCTCGCGCCGCCGCGGCCCCGAGCCGCCGCACCACTGGGTCGACGAATGACGGGGGCCGCGCCATGCTGATCGACCTTTCGGGCCGCACCGCCCTCGTCACCGGCGCCAGCAGCGGGCTCGGCCGCGCCGTGGCCCGCCGCCTCGCCCTCTCGGGCGCGCGCGTCGCGATCCTCGCCCGCGGCGCCGACCGGCTGGCCGAGGCCGAGGCCGAGATCGGGGCCGACGCACCGGGCCGCGTCTTGGCCTTCCCCGCCGACGTCACCGACCCGGCCGCCCGCGCCGCCGCGCTAAAGGCGGTGACCGGCCGCTTCGGCCCCGTCGACATCCTGGTCAACAACGCCGGCAGCTCGCGCCGCGGTCCGCTGGAATCGCTGACGCGCGACGACGTGGTCGACGACCTCGACCTCAAGCTGCTGGCGCCCATGGCGCTGATCCAGGCGGTCGTCCCCTCCATGAAGGAGCGGCGGCACGGCCGCATCCTCAACGTCTCGGCCATCGTCGGCAAGGCGCCCGACGCCGGCTCGATGCCCACCTCGCTCAGCCGCGCGGGCGGCCTCACGCTCACCCGCACCCTCGCGCGCGAGCTCGCGCCGTGGAACATCCTCGTCAACGCCCTCTGCGTCGGCAAGATCAAGAGCGGCCAGTGGGAGCGGCGCTGGAAGGCCTCCGACACCGGCGAGACCTACGACGCAGTTCCTCGCCCCCACCGCCGCCACCGTGCCGCTCGGCCGCATGGGCGAGGCCGAGGAGTTCGCCAACGTCGCCTGCTTCCTCGCCTCCGACGCGGCCTCCTACGTGACCGGCGCGGCGATCAACGTCGACGGGGGCCTCTGCCCGGTCGCCTGACCCGCCCGGCCGTCCCGGCCGTCTCCGCCCCCACCCCGGGGCGCATCCTGGCCGCGTTCGCGATGGTGGGCGTCGGCGGCTTCGGCGGCGCGATGCCCGTCATCATGCACGAGCTGGTCGACCGCCGCCGCTGGCTCACGCCCGAGGACTTCGCCGAGATCCTGTCGCTCTGCCAGATCCTGCCCGGCGCCAACGCGCTGAACGTCGCCATCGTCTTCGGCATGCGCAGCGCGGGCTGGCGCGGCGCGCTGGCGGCGGTCGCGGGGATGCTGGCCGCCCCGGTCGCCGTGGTGCTGGTTCTGGCCTCGCTCTACAGCGGGTTCAGCGACGTGCCGGCGGTCGCGCGCGCCACCGGCGTCGTCGCCTCCGCCGCGGCGGGCCTCGTCGCGGCGCTGGCGCTGCGGCTGGTCTGGACGCTGCGCGCGCAGCCGCTGCGCCTGGCCGTCGCCGTCGCCGTGGTGGCGCTGATCGCGGGCCTGCAGGTGCCGCTGGCCGGGGTCATCGCCACCGTCGCCCCGGTCGCGCTGACCCTCGCCGCGTGGGAGCGTCGGCGTGGCTGACCCGATGCCCGACCTGCTGGGCTACCTGATGGTGCAATCGCTGCTGGCGATCGGCGGCGTCTCGGTCATCCTGGGCGAGCTGCATCGCGGCGTGGTCACCGCCACCGGCTGGCTCACCGAAGAGCAGTTCGCCACCCTCTTCGCCCTCGCCCAGGCGGCGCCGGGTCCGAACATGCTCTTCGTCACGCTGATCGGCTGGCGCGTGGGCGGCATCGCCGGCGGCATCGCCGCGACGCTGGCCTTCATCGCCCCCGCAATGGTGCTGACCGGCTCGGTCGCGCGGATGTGGGGCGCCTGGCAGGACCGCGCGTGGTTCGTGGTGCTGCGCCGCGGCCTGGTGCCGCTGACCGTCGGCCTCGTCGCCGGCAGCGCCTGGCTGGTGGCCGACGCCGCGGCCACCGGCTGGCCGAGCTACGCGGTCACGGCGGCCTCGGCGGCGGCGGTCCTGGCGCTCAGGCTGCACCCGGTCCTGATCCTCGCATTGGCCGCGGCGCTGGGTGCCGCGGGCCTGATCTGAGCCGCCCGGCGGCCGCGAGATTCTGTCCAAAGCAGGGACAGAAAACTGTACGTTCTGTCCAAACCCCGTACGGAAAACCGTACAGAATGTACGGAAAATCGCCGAATCCCGTACGTTTCGCTCAGTCCAGCAGCCGGCTCAGGATGCCGTCGCCCAGGTCGCCGTCCCGCATCAGCCGCTTGCCGATCAGGTCGCGCAGCGTCTCGGACGTCCCGCCCCCCAGCGTTCCGTACCGCGCCCCGCGATAGTGGCGCGAGACCAGGTATTCGTCGGTAAATCCATATCCGCCATGCACTTGCACGGCCTCCGACGTCACGCGCAGCGCCATCTCGTTGCAGAACACCTTGGCCGTCGCGGCCAGGAACGGGTCGGGAAACGGGTCGGCACTGGCGCAGGCCCGATAAAGCAGCCCGCGCCCCGCCTCGATGTCCTTGAACATGTCCGCCAGCTTCCACCGCATCCCTTGGAAATCGCCCACTTTTCTGCCGAACGCCTCGCGCTCGCGCGGCGTATTTCAGCGACTCGTCGAACGCCCCCTCGGCCAGCCCCAGCGAGATCGCGGGGTTGAGGCAGCGCTGCGTGTTGAAGGCATTGAGAAGGCTGCGGAATCCGTCCCGCTCGATCACCAGGTTCTCGCGCGGCAGCTCGACGTTGTCGAACCGCACCTCGTGCAGGTTCTCGCCCCCCATCGTGTGATAGTCGCCCGTCACCTCCAGCCCCGGCGTGCCCCGGTCGACCAGCACGCAGCCGATCCCCTCGCGCCCCGTCTCGCCGTTCACCCGGGTGAAGACCACGAACATCGCCGCCTCGGGCGCCCGGCTGATCAGCGTCTTGACCCCGTTCACCACCACGCGGTCGTTCCGGATTTCCGTGTTGGTACGGTAGTTTGCAACGTCGGTGCCGGCATGCGGCTCGGTCATGCAGATGGCCAGGATGTGCTCGCCCGCCACCACGCCGGGCAGGATGCGCGCCTTGATCTCGTCTGGGGCGTAGGTGGCGATGATGCGGGTCTGTACGCCCACCTCGCCCAGCACCGCCATCGCCGTGACGTAGCAGCCCTTGGCGATCTCCTCGAGCACCAGCGCCGTCTCGGTCACCGGCATGCCCAGCCCGCCGTATTCCTCGGGCACCGCCATGCCCAGCACGCCCGCATCTCGGCCAGCTCGCGCAGGTTCTCCCACGGGAAGGTGCCGTCCATCCAGCGCAGGCCGCGGGGCACGAAACGCTCCTGCGTCAGCTCGCGCACCGTGGCGATCATCTGCCGCTGCTCGGGGGTAAGGTCGATCTTCATCGGCAGGCTCCCATGTCGGTGGTGACGGCCTCGACCAGGCCCGAGATGCGGTCGCGGACATGCACGCCCGCCGCCTCCAACGCCTTGATTTTCGAGGCCAAGCGTGCCCCGTCCGCCCTCGATGATCGCGCCGGCATGGCCCATGGTCACGCCCTCGGGCGCGGCCGAGCCGGCGACGATGGCGTAGACGGGCTTGCCCAGCGGACGGTGCGGCCAGCGCCTCGGCCAGCTCCTCCTCCTCGCTGCCGCCGATCTCGCCGATCACGACGACGGCGCGGGTGGGACCGTGGTCGCGGAACGGCTCGACCAGGTCGGCGAAGCGGGTGCCCTTCACCGGGTCGCCGCCGACGCCGATCCAGGCCGACTGGCCCAGCCCGGCCTCGCGCAGGCGCAGGCCGATCTCGTAGGACAGCGTGCCGCTCTTCGACCAGATCGCCAGCGGCCCCGGCGCCAGCGCCGCCTCGGGCAAAAAGCCCATCTTGATGCGCCCCGGCACCGCAAGGCCGGGCGTCGAGGCGCCGATCCAGGTGGCGCCGGCATTCTGTACGTCGACGTACGCCCGCAGCGCATCGTGCACCGGCATCCCTCGGTCACCGTCACCACAAGGCCGATCCCGGCCTCCAGCGCCTCCCGCAGGGCCGGCAGCACCGCGAGCGGCGGCACCATGATCAGGCTGGCCTCGGCGCCCGTCGCCGCGACCGCCTCGGCGCAGGTGGCGAAGACCGGCGCGCCCTCGACCTCGGCCTCGCGCGCGGTGGGCGAGACGCCGGCGACGATCCGCGTGCCGTGCCCGCGCATGGTGCGGATGTGCCGGCGGGCGACGCGCCCCGTCGCCCCCTGCACCACGACGCCGAGCGGGGCGGCGCCCGCGTCGAGCAGGCGGTCAAGCACGCGCGAGGCCGATGCAGCGCTCGACCGCGCGGTCGAGGTCGCGTTCGAGGATCAGGTCCAGCCCCGAGCCCCGGAGCAGCTCGTGCGCCGCCGCCTCGCCATTGCCGACAAGGCGCACGACCAGCGGCGCGCGCAGGTCGGGCACCGCCCTCAGCGCCTGCACCAGCAGGTCGGCGAACTCGGCCAGGTCGGTGATGCCGGCGAAGATGCTGACCATCACGGCGCGGACCCGCGGCCCGGCGCCGACGCGAGCGCAGCGCCTCGACCAGGCGGCCGGGGTCGCCGCGCATCATGCCGCTGCGGATGTCGCAGAAATTGTACGGGCGGGCGCCGCGGGCGGTCATCTCGTCGATCAGCTTCATGCTGAGCCCCGCGCCGGTGCTGACCAGGCCGATCTCGCCCTCGGGGTCGACGACCACCAGGTCATAGCCCTGGGCGCGCTTGAAGGTCGCGTCGGGGTAGGCCGCGGCGCGCCGGTCGAGCAGCGCGGCCAGCTCGGGCTGCCGGGGCAGGGCGCTCTCGTCGATGGCCATGCGAACGTCGCCGGCGAGCCAGCCGCCGTCCTGGCAGGACGAAGAGCGGGTTGACCTCGATCAGCGTCGCCTCGAGGTCCAGGAACGCGTCCGACAGGAGGCGCCCGGCCGCGGCGAGCGGGGCGCGCAGGCGCTCGGGCATCGCGGCGACCACGGTCTCGACGGCGCGACCCAGGTCGGCGGGATCGGGCAGCGCCTCGGCGCGGGCGATCCGGCCGCCCGCCTCGACGTCGACGCCGCCCTCGGCCGATGCCATCGCGACGATGCGCGCCCGGGCCGCGTCGAGCGACAGGCCAAGATACGCCTCGGTCGCGCCGTCGATCGCGGTCTCGATGCGCAGCTCCTCGACCACGTGGCCGTGGATCCTGCGGCCGCGGAGGTCGGCGAGGGTTTCGGGCAGGGCGTCGGGGCCGTCCACGCGGCAAATGCCGCCGGCCTTGCCGCGCCCGCCCGCGGGAACCTGCGCCTTGACCATCCAGGGCGGCGCGCCGACCGGCTTCGCCTCGGCGCCGGCGGGGACGAGCACCCCGCGGGGCACCGGCACGCCGCGCGCGGCCAGCACCTCCTTCGCGTCGTGTTCGAGCAGCAGCATCGCGTCCTGGCCCGCCTCCCTCGTATCATCCTGTATGCGTTGGTGTGCAGGGGTCAAACGCCGCGCGCGCATCGTTGCACATCGTCGCATCCAGCCGGATACAGGGCGCTGAGGGAGGTGCGCCGATGCCACGACGAGCAGACAAGTCCTGCTGCGCCCGGAGCGGCGCGAGCGGTTCGCCGCGGCGCTCTTCGGGCGCGCATGGCGTGCCGCCCGGGGACGCCGGGACCACGTCGCGCGCTGCCTGGTCCGGGCGGATCTTCGCGGGGTGGACACGCACGGGCTGGTGCGGATGCCGGGCTATCTCGACCGGATCGGCAGGGGCCTCGTCGATCCGCGGCGCCGGAGCTCGTGCCGCGCCGCGTGGCGCCGGCGGTGGCGCATCTGGACGGGCAGAACGGGCTGGGCTTCGTCGTCGCCACCCGGGCGATGGACGAGGCGATGGCCATTGCCGGCGAGGCCGGGACCGGCACGGTCGGCGTGTCGCGCTCGACCCATTTCGGCATGGGCGCGAACTACCTGCTGCAGGCGGTCGAGGCGGGGTTACGCCGCGCTGGTCTTCACCAACGCCTCACCGGCGATGCCGCCCTGGGGCGGACGGCGCGAGCTCTTGGGCACCAGCCCCTTCGGCGCGGCGATGCCGAACCCCGGCGGCGCAGCCCTTCGTGCTCGACATGTCGCCCAGCGTCGCGGCGCGCGGCAAGATCCGCAAGGCCGCGCGCGAGGGGCGGCCGATCCCCGAGGGCTATGCGCTGGACGAGGCCGGGCGGCCCACCACCGATGCCGAGGCGGCGCTGCGCGGGGTCGTCCTGCCCATCGGCGGCGCCAAGGGGGCGGGGCTGTCGATGCTGATGGACCTGTTCTGCGGCGTGCTGACCGGCGCCGCCTTCGCGGGCGCTGTGGGCGACCAGTACAAGAGCTTCGACCGGCCGCAGAACGTGGGCCACTTCATCATGGCGATCCGCCCCGACCTGTTCGTGGGCGCCGAGGCGTTCGCCGCCCGCATGGCCGAGGAGGTCGGCGACGATCCGCGCCAACCCCACGGCCGAGGGCGTCGACGAGATCCTGCTGCCGGGCGAGCCCGAGGCGCGGACCGAAGCGCGGCGCGGGCGCGAGGGCATCCCCTACCGCCGCGCCGACCTCGCCCCGCTGGTCGAGGCGGCGCGGGCGCGGGGCGTGGCGCTGCCGGCCGGGCTTCAGTAGTCGAACATCATCGCCAGGCGGGCGTCGCGGGCGTGGCGGATGTGCTCGCGCGCAAGCTGGTCGGCCGCGTCTGGGTCGCGCCGCTCGATCGCATCGAGGATCGCCGCGTGCTCGGCCACCGCCGCCTCCTGCCGCCCGGCCGCGGCGAAGGTGGTGGACGGCAGCACCATCACCGTGTCGTGCATCCCCTGCAGCATGCTGAGCAGGTAGCGGTTGTGCGCCGCCTCGGCGATCGCATCGTGCAATGCGCGGTTGAGCTGGGCCACCCGCGGCGCATCGTCGGACGGCACGGCGAAGGCCTCGGCGATCCGGCGCATCGAGTAGAGGTCGCTCTGCGAGGCATGCTGGGCGGCGAAGCGCGCCGCCGAGCCCTCGAGGATCTCGCGCATCGCGTAGAGCTCGAGCACGCTCTGCCGTTGCAGCCGGGTGACCGCCAGGCCCGTCGCCGTCATCTCGAGCAGCCCGCGTTCCAGCAGCCGCGACAGCGCCTCGCGCACCGGCGTGCGGCTGACCTCGAAGGCCTTGGCGACGTCCTCGGCGCGGATCCGGTCGCCGGGCTTGTAGGTGCCCGCGCGCAGGTTCTCGATCAGCGTCTCGTAGATTTCCTGTGATCTCGACATGCGCTCGTCCTGCCTGGGCCGCCCCTGGGTCTGCTCGGGACGGTATGGTGGTGTGCACCAGCGTATCCTGCAAGTCGAGGCTTCTTGAACCCCATTGTCGCCACCCGTATACGCTTGGATAACCTCAGGCGCGCCGGGAGGGGCGGAGGGATGACGGCAGTCACAGTCGGTATCATCGACCCGTTCCACCCGAGGATCGTCGAGACCATCGAGGCGGCGCTGCCCGCGGGCTGGACGCTCAGCATCACCGAGGCCCCGACCAGGAGGCGCGCGCCGCCGCGCTCGCGCCGGCCGACGTGGCGCTTGTCATGGCGACGCCGATGCCGCGCACGCTGCTCGAGCGGGCGCCGCGGCTGCGCTTCATCCAGAAGCTGGGCGCGGGCGTCGACCGTATCGACACCGACTGGTGTGCCGACGAGCGGCGTCGCGCGTGGCGCGGCTCCATGCCGGGAACGCGATCCCGGTGGCCGAGCACACCCTTCTTCTGATGCTGGCCGCCTGCCGGCGCCTGCCGCGCCTCGACGCGCGAGACGCGCGCAGGGCGATGGGACAAGGAGCAGGTGCGCGGCGAGAACCGGCATCTGCACGGCAAGACCGTGGGCATCGTCGGGTTCGGCGCGATCGGGCGGCAGGTGGCGCGGCTGCTGGCGCGGCTTCGGCGTCGAGATCGTCTATTACGACCCGGTCGCTGCGCCGACCCGGAGGTCGAGGCCGGGCTGGGCGCGCGGCCGCTTGCGCTCGACGAGCTGCTGGCCCAGGCCGACGTGGTCACGCTGCACCTGCCGCTGATGCCGGAGACCGCGGGCCTGATCTCGGCCGAGCGGATCGCGGTGATGAAGCCGGGCGCGATCCTGGTGAACGCCGCCCGCGGCGGGCTGGTCGACGAGGCGGCGCTGGCCGAGGCGCTGGCGACGGGGCGCCTCTTCGGCGCGGCGCTCGACGCGTTCTCGGAGGAGCCGCCGGTCGGCAATCCGCTGCTGGGCCTGCGAACACCGTGGTCGACGCCGCATTGCGCCGGGGCGACGGTCGACAATTTCGCGGCGATCGCGGCGCGCGCGGTCGCCAACACGCGGCGCTTCCTTGCGGGGCGAGGCGCTGCCGGAGGCCGACGTGGTCGGTCGGCGCTGGCGCTGAGCAACCGCTTCGCGCAGGAGCAGCGGCCGAGGGCCGCGTACGGCAACGGGAGGGGCGGAGCGATGGCAACGACGTGTCGAGGTGCTGGCGGACGCGTTCAAGGAGGCGGGCACGCCCTTCATCGTCGGCCACCCGGGCGGCGAGTCGGTCGAGCTGATGGAGGCGGCGCGCGCAGCGCGACATGCGCTTCATCCTGATGAAGCAGGAGGTGGCGGGCGCCATGCTGGCCGCGACCTGGGGCGACATCACCGGCGCACCGGGCGTCTGCCTGTCGACCCGGGGGCCCGGCGCCGCCAACATGGTCAACGGCGTCGCCCACGCCGTGCTCGACCGCTCGCCGCTGATCGCGATCACCGACCGCTATGCCACGCCGCAGCACGAGGTCGGGCTGCGCCAGCGGATCGACCACCTGGCGATGTACGCCGCCGATGGTGAAGTGGGGCACGACGATCGACGCCCGCGTGGTCCGCCAGCAGGTGGCGCCGCGCCATGCGCACCGCGACCGCGCCCGCGCCGGGGCCGGTGCAGTTCGACATGCCGCAGAGCGAGACCGACGAAGGAGGCGGGCGAGCTGCACGGCGCCGCCGCCGCTGATGCCGAACCTGGCGTTCCCCGAGCCCGAGCGGTCGAGCCTGAAGGACGCCGGTCGCGCGGATCGACGCGGGCGCGGCGGCCGATCCTGCTGGCGGGCCTCGGGCGTCTACTGGGACCGCGCGTCGGCCGAGCTGGTGCGGCTGGCCGAGCAGCTGGGCGCGCCGGTGCTGACCACCTCCAAGCTCAAGGGCGCGATCCCCGAGGATCACCAGCTGCGCGCCGGCTGCATCATCGGCGGCCTGATCGAGCGCAAGCTGGTGAGCAGGCGGACCTCATCATCACGGTCGGCCTCGACGCGGTGGAGCTGCAGCCGAAGCCCTGGCCCTACGACGATCCCCGTCATCTCGCTGGCCAACGACGCCGTCGCTCGACGCGCTGGTGCCGGCCGAGGCTCGAGGTGATCGGGCGACCTGAGGCTGCTGCTGGCGGCCTCGCCGAGTGGTGCCAGGCCGGGCAGGGCTGGGGCGGGCGGCGGCGGCCACATTCCGCGACGACGTGCGCGACGCGCTGGACACGCCCGCCACCGGCCTGTCGCCGCAGCGGGCGATGGAGGTCGCGCGCGCCACGCTGCCGCGCGACACGATCGCCACCTGCGATGCCGGGGCGAGCCGGCTGCTGGTGGTGCAGAAGTGGCAGTCCTACGGCCCGCGCGAGTTCCTGACGTCGAACGGCCTCGGCTCGATGGGCTATGCGATTCCCGGCGCGCTGGCGCGCGCGGATGGCGCATCCCGACCGCCCGGTCGTCGCCTTCACCGGCGACGGGGGCTTCATGATGGCGGTGGCCGAGCTGCAGACCTCGGTGCGTGAGAAGCTGCCGATCACGGTCGTGGTCTTCGACGATCCCGAGATCGGACTGATCCGCATCAAGCAGGAGATCAAGGGCATCCCGCGGCACGGCGTCGGGATCGGCGGCATCGACTGGGAGGCGCTGGCGCAGGGCTTCGGCGCCGACGGCGTGGTGGTCGAGACCGAGAACGCGCTGCAGGACGCGCTGACCCAGGCGCGGCATACCGAGCGGACCACGGTCATCGCCGCCCGGATCGACGGCTCGGGCTACGTCGACCAGTTCAACGCCCTGCGCGAACTCTGAGCGCAACCGCGTCCGGCGTGGGCGGCATCGCCGGCCGCGCCGGGCGGTGCCGGAACGGCCGGCGGGCGCCGGGGCGCGTGCGGCGCAGCGTGGGCCGCGCGCTCTGGGCTCGCGGGACGTCGCCGGCGGCCGCGGTGGCCGCCGAGCGGCTGTCGCGGGCTTGCGGAATGAATTTTCCAATGCAAGGGTTCCCGCGGTCATGCGTCGTGCGGCATGTTCGTTCCATGCCGTCTGGCCCGAGGTCGATGCGGGGAAAGCGAATGGACGCAGCCAGTGATGCCGGCAGGCCGCCCGGCTCGCCCGACGAGGTCCGGCAGAGGATCCTCGAAGTCGCCGACACGCTGCCCAAGCGGCTGCGGCAATGCGCCGATTACCTGCTCAAGCATCCCGAGAAGGTCGCGGTCTCGACCGTGGCCGAGCTGGCGGCGGGGGCGCAGGTCCAGCCCTCGGCGCTGATGCGGTTCTGCCAGGTCATCGGGTTCTCGGGGTTCTCCGAGATGCAGAGGCTGTTCCGGGCCGACTATTCCCAGCGCTGGCCCGACTACAGCACCCGGCTCGAGCGGCTGCGCGAGCGGGACGAACACGGCGCGCAACTGCTTCTCGACTTCGTCGATGCCGGCCACAAGTCTCTGAACTTGCTTGCGGAAACCATCGACATGGCGGCGTTCGAGCGGGCGGTGGCGCTGCTGCGCGACGCCGAGACCGTGCACCTGGTCGGGCTGCGCAGGTCCTACCCGGTGGCGAGCTATCTCTTCTACGTCTTCGAGAAGATGCAGGTGCCGGCGGTGCTGCATGCCGCCCCCGGAGATCTGGGGTCGCGTAGCGCGATCCGCCCCGGCGACGTCGCCATCGTCGTCACCGTCGCGCCCTACACCGGCGAGGCGGTGGAGCTTGCGCGCCTGGCCGCGGCGCGGGGCGTTCCGGTCATCGGGATCACCGACGGCGTCGAAAGCCCGATCGCCGGCCTGCCGGGCGAGACCCTGTGGACGCGCGAGGTCGACGTGGGCTCGTTCCGCGCGTTGGCCGCGACCATGACGCTGGCCACTGTGCTGGCGGTGGCGACCGGCGCGGAACGCGCTCGTTAACATTTTCCTTGCCGGCGCGGCCGGAATGGAATATCCGTTCCACGACGGTCGCGGGATGCCTGCCGCAGCCGATACGCGGGGTGGGCATCGGGCGAACCGGCTGGGCGACAGGGAGTGCGCTCGACATGCTGCCATTCGCCATCAACCACATGACGGTGCCCCGCCTGGGCTATCGCGAGCTGTTTCGATTGGCGCGGTCGCTCGGCTGCATCGGTGTCGAGCTTCGCAACGACCTGGGGCGGCCGCTCTTCGACGGTGACGACGCGGCGGCGGTTGGCAAGGCGGGGCGCGGACCACGGCCTCCGCATCGTCGGGCTATCGCAGGTCTATCCGTTCAACACCTGGTCCGGCGCCGTGCGCGACGAGGTGCGCACCCTGATCGCCAGCGCGCCGGGCCTGCGGCGCCGAGACCATCAGCCTGATCCCGCGCAACGACGGCACCGGCATGGCCGAGGGCGAGCGGCAAGAGAACGCCCGCCGGGCGCTCGCCGCGATCCGGCCGATGCTCGAAGACGCGGAGATGGTCGCGCTGATCGAGCCGCTGGGCTTTCCGCTGACCTCGTCGCTGGCCGACAAGGCCGAGACGCTGGCGCTGATCGACGAGGTCGGCGGCGGCGCGGTCTTCAGGCTGGTGCACGACACGTTCCACCACTTCCTCGCCGGCGGCGGCCCGATCTTTCCCGATCGGACGGGCATGGTGCACGTCTCGGGCGTCGTCGACCGCGAGCCTGGCGCTGGACGAGATCGCCGACGCCCACCGCATCCTGGTCGACGCCGAGGACCGGCTGGGAAACGTCGAGCAGATCATCGCGCTGCGGCGCGGCGGATACGACGGCCCGATCTCGATCGAGGCCTTCTCGCCCGAGGTTCACCGGCTGGCCGATCCCGAGGCGGGCGCTGCGCCGGACGATCGAGCACATGCAGGCGTCGGTCGCCGCGGCGGCGGCCTGAGACGAGCCCCTCCGGGGAGGAGGGCGATCCGGCGGAAGAACCCGGTGGGCCGGACACCGAACGGAGGAGGATAAGATGAAAAGAACGATTATTGCAGGGGGGCTCCTGTCGCTTCTGTCGACGACGGCGATGGCCGAGACGATCGGCGTGTCGATGGCGCTGTTCGACGACAACTTCCTGACCGTGCTGAGCAACGGGATGATCGAGTATGGCCGACGGGATGGACGGCGTCGACATCCAGGTCGAGGACGCGCAGAACGACGTGGCGCGCCAGCTCGACCAGATCAACAACTTCATCGCCTGCGGAGTCGACGCGATCATCGTGAACCCGGTCGACACCTCGGCCACGCAGGCGATGTCGGATGCCGCCGAGCAGGGCGGCGTGCCGCTGGTCTACGTCAACCGCGAGCCGGTCAACGTCGACACGCTGCCCGACAACCAGGCCTTCGTCGCCTCGGACGAGCGCGAGTCGGGCACGCTGGAGACGATCGAGATCTGCGACATCCTGGCGGCGGCGGGCAAGGACCCGGCGGACGTCTACATCATGATGGGCGAGCTGTCGAACCAGGCGGCGGTCCAGCGGACGCAGGACATCCACGACGTGATCGACGGCGGCAAGTGCGCCGTCGAGCTCAACGTCATCGACGAGCAGACCGCCAACTGGTCGCGCGACGAGGCGCAGGACCTGATGACCAACTGGCTGTCGTCGGGCGAGCCGTTCGACGCGGTGATCTCGAACAACGACGAGATGGCGATCGGCGCGATCCAGGCGATGAAGGCGGCCGGCATCGACATGGACGACGTGGTCGTGGGCGGCGTCGACGCCACGCAGGACGCGCTTCTGGCGATGGCGGCGGGCGAGCTCGACGTGACGGTCTTCCAGGACGCGGCCGGGCAGGGCGCTGGCGCGCTCGACGCGGCGCTCAAGCTCGCGCAACGGCGAGGAGGTCGAGCAGAAGGTCTACGTGCCGTTCCAGCTCGTGACGCCCGACAACATGTCGGAGTTCACGAGCGAAGAACTGAGCGGTTCGGGGACCCGCGAGCGCGGAGGCGGCGCCAATTCGCGCCGCCGTCACGGCAGCCCGGCGCCTCGGCAGCCGGCCCTGAGAAAGGGAGACCCGAGATGGCAGAATCCACCACGGCGTCGGCGGGCTGACGCTTCGACGCCACCAGGCGCAACCTGCCGCCCGAGGCCGGCGTCGCCATCGCCCTCGTGCTCATCGTCGTCGTCTTCGAGGTGCTGGGCCGGCTGCTGATGCACGACAGCTTCCTGTTCAATACGCGCGACAACGTCGACGCGATCTTCAACGAGGCGCGGCTGCAGATCATCATCCTGCAGGTCTCGATCATCGGCATCATCGCGCTCGGCGTGACGCAGGTGATCATCACCGGCGGCATCGACCTGAGCTCGGGCTCGGTGGTGGGCGCCGCGGCGATGATCGCGATGAGCTTCGCCCAGGTCGGCGAGATCAACGGGCTCGAGAACACGCGCGCGGTCTTCTTCGAGTGGGGCTGGGTCGACCTGCCGGTCATCGTGCCGATGCGTCGTGGCGCTCGCCTGCGGCCTCGGGGCCGGGCTGATCAACGGCCTGCTGATCGCCTACACGGGCATTCCGCCCTTCATCGCCACGCTGGGCATGATGGTGTCGGCGCGCGGCGTGGCCAAGTGGTGGACCGCCGGTCGGCCGGTCTCGTTCCCGACCGAGAGCTACGCCTCGATCGGCGCGGGCATGATGCCGGTCTTCATCTTCATCGTCCTGGCGATCCTGTTCCACCTGGTCCTGCGCTACACCGTCTACGGCAAGCACACCTACGCCATCGGCTCGAACGAGGAGGCGGCGCGGATGTCGGGCATCAAGGTCGAGCGCCACAAGGTGCTGGTCTACACGATCGCCGGCCTGCTCGCCGGCGTGGCGGCGCTGGTGCTCAGTTCGAAGAACCTCACGGCGCAGGCCGGGATGGGCGTGATGTACGAGCTCGACGCCATCGCGATGGCGGTGATCGGCGGCATCTCGCTCCAGGGCGGGCGCGGCTCGATCGTGGGCACAGTGCTGGGGGCGATGATCTTCGGCGTCATCATCTCGGGTTTCACGTTCCTGCGCCTCGACGCCTACTACCAGGAGATGGTCAAGGGCGCGATCATCGTCGGCGCCGTGGTGCTCGACCAGTGGCGGCAGCGCCGCGCGGCACACAGGGCGTAAGGGAGACGGCCATGGCAAGCGACATGCGGACCGACATTTCGGGCGCCCGGACGCCGCACCCGGGCGACGCGCCCGGCGAGGTGATCCTGCGGACCGAGGGGCTGACCAAGCACTATGGCGGCGTCCACGCGCTGCAGGACGCGAACTTCGAGCTCCGCCGCGGCGAGCACGTCGCGATCATGGGCGACAACGGGGCCGGCAAGTCGACCTTCGTCCGGCAGATCACCGGGGTCGAGCAGCGCACCGCGGGCAGGATCTGGTTCGACGGGAAGTACGTGGATTTCGACGGGCCGCTAGAGGCGCGTGAGGCCGGGATCGAGACGGTGTTCCAGAACCTGGCGCTCGCCGATGACCTCGACGTGCCGGACAACCTGTTCCTCGGGCGCGAGAAGGTGCTGTTCAAGCTCGGGCCGTTCTCGATCCTCGACTACAAGGGGATGCGCGAGGCGACCATCGCCGGCCTGCAGAAGACGGGCGTCAAGATTCCCAACATCAGGAATACCATCCAGAACATGTCGGGCGGGCAGCGGCAATGCGTGGCGATCGCGCGCACCGCCACCTTCCATTCCAAGCTCACGATCATGGACGAGCCCACCGCCGCGCTGGGCGTGCAGGAGACCGCGCAGGTCGAGAACATCATCCGCACCCTCAAGGAGCAGGGGGAGCCGCTGATCCTGATCAGCCACAACATGCGGCAGGTGATGGAGCTCTGCGACCGGATCGTGGTGTTCCGCCGCGGCCGGATCTGCGCCAACCTCCGCAAGGAAGAGACCGACGGCCAGGACGTGGTCGCCTACATCACCGGCGTCAAGACGCAGCCGGACTACATGGATGCGGCCTGATTAAGGCCGCTTAGGGGTGGCGGCATCGCGCGTCGCCCCCGAGGACCGAACTGGCGCAGCCGCTGCGCCTTGTGGGGAGACTTGTGTCGATGGTCACGAAACTAGCCATCCTGGGTGCCGGCCGCATCGGAAAGGTCCATGCGGGGGCCATCGCGACGACCGGGGGCGCCGTTCTGGCGGCCGTCGCCGACCCGATCGCCGAGGCCGCCGAAGCCCTGGCGGCCGCCCATGGCACGCAGGTGCGGACGATCGACGAGATCGAGGCGTCGCCCGAGATCGACGGCGTGGTGATCTGCACGCCCACCGACACCCATGCCGACCTGATCGAGCGGTTCGCCCGCGCCGGCAAGGGCATCTTCTGCGAAAAGCCGGTCGACCTGTCCGTCGCGCGCGTCAGGGCATGCCTGGCCGTCGTCGAAGAGACGGGCGCCGCGCTGATGGTCGGCTTCAACCGCCGCTTCGATCCCGACTTCCAGGCCCTCAAGGCCCAGATCGACGCCGGGCGCATCGGCGAGGTCGAGATGGTCACGCTGACCTCGCGCGACCCCGGGCCGCCGCCCTACGACTACATCGAGCGGTCGGGCGGCATCTTCCGCGACATGACCATCCACGACTTCGACGTGGCGCGCTGGCTGCTGGGCGAAGAGGTCGCAGACGGTTCAGGCCGCCGCCTCGGTCCTCGTCGACCCGGAGATCGGGCGCCGCGGCGATTTCGACAGCGTCAATGTCATCCTGACAACGCCCTCGGGCCGCCAGTGCACGATCACCAACAGCCGCCGCGCCACCTACGGCTACGATCAGCGGATCGAGGTGCTGGGCTCGACCGGGATGATCGCGGCGTCGAACGTCCATCAGTCCCGGACCGAGCTGGCGACCGGCGAGGGGTTCGCCCGGCCGCCGCTGCTCGACTTCTTCATGACCCGCTACACCGCCGCCTACGCCGCCGAGATCGCGGCCTTCGTCGCGGCGGTCGAGCAGAAGACTGTTCCGCCCACTACCGGCCATGACGGCCTGATGGCACTGGCGCTTGCCGACGCCGCGCTGAGGTCGGTCGAGGAGCGGCGGGCGGTCGACGTGTCGGAGGTGCTGGCGTGACGAAGACGCTCGACCTGATCACCATCGGCCGCTCGTCCGTCGATCTCTACGGCGCGCAGGTGGGTGGCCGGCTCGAGGATATGCGCAGTTTCGAAAAGTACATCGGCGGCTCGCCCACCAACATCGCCTGCGGCACCGCCCGGCTGGGGCTCCGCTCCGCCGTCATCACCGGCGTCGGCGACGAGCACATGGGCCGCTTCATCGTCGAGCAACTGCGGCGCGAGGGCGTCGACACACGGGGCGTCAAGACCGACCCCGACCGCCTCACCGCGCTGGTCCTGCTCGGCATCCGCGACGAGCATCAGTTCCCGCTGATCTTCTACCGCGAGAACTGCGCCGACATGGGCCTGACCGAGGACGACATCGCCCCCGGCTTCATCGCCGAGGCCCGCGCGGTGGTCGCGACCGGCACCCACCTGTCGCACCCGCGCACCGAGGCGGCGGTGCTGAAGGCCCTCCGCCTCGCCCGCGAGAACGGCGCGCGGACGGCGCTCGACATCGACTACCGGCCCAACCTCTGGGGCGTCGCGGGGCACGGCGAGGGCGAGAGCCGCTTCGTCGCCTCCGACAAGGTCACGGCCAAGCTGCAGTCGACGCTCCACCTCTTCGACCTGATCGTCGGCACCGAGGAGGAGTTCCACATCGCCGGCGGCACCACCGACACGCTCGCCGCCCTCCGCGCCGTGCGCGAGGTCTCCGCCGCCACCCTCGTCTGCAAGCGCGGCGCGGCAGGCGCCGTGGCCTTCACCGGCGCCATCCCCGGCAGCCTGGACGAGGGCGCGGCGGGAGAGGGCTTTCCCATCGAGGTCTTCAACGTCCTCGGCGCCGGCGACGGCTTCATGTCGGGCCTGCTCAAGGGCTGGCTCGATTTCGAGGACGGGGGCGAGGACTGGCCGACGGCGCTCAAGTACGCCAACGCCTGCGGTGCCTTCGCCGTCTCCCGCCACGGCTGCACCCCTGCCTATCCGTCCTGGGCCGAGCTCCGGTTCTTCCTCGACCGTGGCATCCGTCGCCCCGACCTCCGCAACGACGCCGAGCTCGAGCAGGTGCACTGGGCCACCACCCGCCACGGCGACTGGTCCGAGATGCGCGTCTTCGCCTTCGACCACCGCGCGCAGATGGAGGAGATGCCGGGCGCCACGCCCGAGAAGATCGGCGCCTTCAAGACCCTCTGCCTCGAGGCCGCGCGCCGCGTCGCCGCCGGCCGCCCGGGCTACGGCATCCTCTGCGACGGCCGCCTCGGCCGCGAGGCGCTCTACCGCGCCGCCGGCACCGGCCTCTGGATCGGTCGGCCGGTGGAATGGCCGGCCTCACGCCCGCTGACGCTCGAGCCCGAGCTGGGGCCCGATTGTGGCGGCCTCTCGGAGTGGCCGGCCGACCACGTGGCCAAGTGCCTCTGCTTCTGCCACCCGCAGGACAGCGCCGAGATCTGGGCCGATCAGATCGCGACGGTGCAGCGCCTGTTCGCCGCGGCCCGCCGCAACCGGCTTGAGTTCCTGCTCGAGGTGATCCCGTCGAAGGTCGGGCCGGTCGATGATGAGACCACGCCCGCCATCATCCAGCGGTTCTATGACGCGGGGATCTTCCCCGACTGGTGGAAGCTCGAGCCGTTCAAGACCGACGCGATGTGGGCGCGTGCCTGTGCCGCGATCACCCGCAACGATCCGAACACGCGGGGCGTGGTGGTGCTGGGCCTCGACACGCCGTCGGACGAGCTCGAAACCAGTTTCACCCGCGCCGCGCGGCACGAGCTGGTCCGAGGCTTCGCCGTCGGCCGCACGATCTTCGGCGAGGCGGCGCGGCGCTGGCTGGCGGGCGAGACCGACGATGCCGCTGCGGTCGACGACATGGCGCGCAGGTTCTCTGCCCTCGCGGCTACCTGGGACCAGGCGCGCGAAGCCGCATCCGAGGCGGCGGCATGAGCCGCAACGTCTCTGTCACGTTTGCGCCAGTCGCCGGTACCGGCGCCGCGCTCGGCACGGCCGGCGGGCACTCGGTCCTCGCCGACCGGCCCGAGGGCAAGGCCGGCGGCACCGGATTGGGGTTCAGACGGCGCCGAACTTCTGGCGCTCGCGATCGGCGGCTGCTTCTGGAACCACCTGCACGATGTCGCGGCCGCGTCCGGAAAGGACGTCGTCGTCAGGGAGGTCCGGGCCAACGTGACGCTTGCCGGCACGCCGTTGCGGGCGGTCCGCGCGCATGTCGACGTCGAGATGTCCGGGGCGAGCGAGGAAGACGCCGCCGCGATCTTCGACGCGGCGCGGGAGGCCAGCACGATTGCAAATTCCATCGCGCCGGCGGTGCCGGTCGCGTTCGACAGACACATGACGGGGGACGCATGACGAGGATCCGACTGACCGCGGCGCAGGCGATGGTGCGCTATCTGGCCCGGCAGCTGAACGAGGAGAGCGAGCCGTTCCTGGCCGGCTGCTGGGCGATCTTCGGTCACGGCAACGTCGCCGGGCTGGGCGAAGCGCTGCATGCCGAGCGCGAGACCTTCCAGACCTGGCGCGGCCACAACGAGCAGGGCATGGCCCACGCCGCCATCGCCTACGCCAAGCAGCTCCGCCGCCGCCGGGCGATGGCGGTCACCTCGTCCATCGGCCCCGGCGCCACCAACATGGTCACCGCCTGCGCGCTCGCCCACGTCAACCGCCTGCCGGTCCTCTTCATCCCCGGCGACGTCTTCGCAAACCGCGCCCCCGACCCGGTGCTGCAGCAGATTGAGGACTGGGGCGACGGCACGGTCAGCGCCAACGACGCCTTCCGCCCCGTCAGCCGCTACTTCGACCGCATCATGCGCCCCGAGCAGCTGCTGACCGCGCTGCCACGCGCCTTCGCGACGATGACAGACCCGCTCGACTGCGGCCCGGTGACGCTCGCCTTCTGCCAGGACGTGCAGGCCGAGGCCTGCGACTACCCGGCCGACTTCTTCGAGCCCCGGGTCTGGCACCGCCGCCGCCCGCGCCCCGACGAGCGCGAGCTCAACGCGCTGGCGGAGGCGATCAAGGCGGCGAAACGGCCCCTCGTCATTGCCGGCGGCGGCGTGCACTACGCCGAGGCGACCGAGGCGCTCCGCACCTTCGTCGAAACCCACGACCTGCCCGTGGGCGAAACTCAGGCCGGCAAGTCCGCGCTCCCCCACGACCACCCGCTGAACCTCGGCGGCATCGGCGTCAGCGGCTCTTCGGCCAGCAACCGCTATGCCGCCGAGGCCGATCTGGTCATCGGCGTCGGCACCCGCTTCCAGGACTTCACCACCGGCTCGTGGGGCCTCTTCCGCAACCCTGACGTCCGCTTCGCCTCGATCAACATCGCGCCCTACGACGGCATGAAACGCGGCACCTTCCCGGTCATCGGCGACGCCCTGATCGCGCTCGAGGAGCTGACGCCGCTCCTCGGCGACCACCGCGTGCGCCCGGTCGACGACAGCCTCAAGGCCGACTGGTTCGCCGACCTCGAAGCCGTCACCGCGGCGCCCTCCGACACCAACGAGAAGCCCTCCGACCAGCAGGTGATCGGCGCCGTGCAGCGCGCCGCCACCGACGACACCGTCGTCATGTGCGCCGCGGGCACCATGCCGGGCGAGCTGCAGAAGCTGTGGAAGGCCAGCCGCCCGGGCTCGTACCACATGGAATACGGCTATTCCTGCATGGGCTACGAGATCGCCGGCGGCCTCGGCATCAAGATGGCCGAGCCCGACAGCGACCTCATCGTCATGGTCGGCGACGGCTCGTACCTGATGATGAACTCCGAGCTCGCGACGGCGGCGATGATGGGAGTACCCTTCACCGTCGTGCTGACCGATAACCGCGGCTATGGCTGCATCAACCGGCTGCAGAAGGGCTCCGGCGGCGCCGAGTTCAACAATCTCATCGAGCACGCCTACCACGTCAACGACACCTGGGTCGACTTCGTCGCGCACGCCCGGGCGATGGGCGCCGAGGCGGTCAAGGCGGGCTCCGTCGCCGAACTCGAGGACGCTCTGGCGCAGCGCCACGACAAAACCGTGCCCTACGTCGTGGTGATCGAGACCACACCCTACACGCCGCGCGACGTGGGCGGATTCTGGTGGGACGTCGCCGTCCCCGAGGTCTCGGACCGGGCCGAGGTGCGCGAGGCGCGGGAAAGCTATGTCCGCCACGTCAGGGAAAGGGCCTCCACATGATCCGCTACGGGACCAACCCCATCGCCTGGTCGAACGACGACGACCACACGATCGGCGACCACCTGAGCCTTGATGACTGCCTGTCGGACTGCCGGGAGATCGGCTTCGACGGCATCGAGAAGGGCCACAAGATGCCCGACGACGGCGCGGCGCTGAAGGCCAAGCTGGCCGAGTACGGCCTGCGCTTCGCCGCCGGCTGGTTCTCGACGAACCTGCTGGTGAACGACATCGAGACCGAGAAGAAGGCGCTGAAGGCCTGGATCGACTTCACCCGGGCCGCGGGCGGCGACCACATCAACGCCTGCGAATGCTCGAACACCGTGCACGGGCAGGACGGGGTGCCGGTCAATGCCCGGCCGGTCATGTCGGACGCCGAGTGGGATCGGTTCTCGAAGGGCTACGAAGAGCTTTCGGCCTTCGCGGCCGGTGAGGGCGTCAGCATGGGCTACCACCACCACATGGGCACGATCATCGAGAGCGCCGCCGACATCGACCGCTTCATGGAGATGGCAGGGCCGCACACGCGTCTGCTGCTCGACACCGGGCACGCCTGGTTCGGCGGCGCCGACCCCGCCGAGGTCGCGCGGAAGTACATGGACCGCGTCACCCACATCCACTGCAAGAACGTTCGGCCAGAGATCGCGCGGGACGTGCGGGACCGGAACCTGAGCTTTCTGGAGGGCGTCCGCCGGGGCGCCTTCACCGTCCCGGGCGACGACGAGGGCTGCGTCGACTTCGAGCCGGTCCTGAAGATCGCGGCCGAGCACGGGTATTCGGGCTGGATCGTCATTGAGGCGGAGCAGGATTCGGCGGTGCGCAACCCGCTGGAGTACCAGGGGCTCGGGCTCCGCACCCTCAAGGACATCGCTCGTGATGTCGGGCTCGAGAAGGCCGCCGCCTGACGCGGGCCGGCCACGGAGGACAGCGATGAAGATCGCCCTCGACCCTTTCATGCACCGGCATCTGCCCCTCGAGGAGCTGCCGGATCTGGCGGCGCGGCTCGGCTACGAATGGATCGAGCTTTCGCCGCGCGCCGACTTCCTCGAATGGTTCAAGGCCCCCCGCGTCTTCCCCGACCGGATCAAGCGGTTCAGGAAGGCGCTGTCCGGTGCCGGCGTCGGCATCGCCTCGCTCCTGCCGATGTACCGCTGGGCCTCGAACGACGAGGCCGAGCGGCAGGCGGCCGTCCGCCACTGGAAGCGCGCCATCGAGATCGCCGTCGAGATGGGCGTCGACACCCTCAACTCCGAGTTCGGGCGTGGCCCCCACCCGGACAAGGGGACCTGCTACTGCTGCCACACCGGCAGCATGGTCGAGGCCTGCGAGGACGCCTGGTGGCGCTCGATGGACGAGCTGGTGCCGGTCCTCGAGAAGGAGGGCGTCAACCTCCACATCGAGCCGCACCCCGAGGACTGGGTCGAGACGCTGCAACCCTCGGTCGACCTGATCCGCACGGTGAACAGCAAGCGGGTGAGGTTCCTCTACTGCGCCCCCCACACCTTCTACTTCGGCGACGACATCCCGGCGATGATCCGCGAATGCGCCGACGTCCTCGCCCACGTCCACGTCGCCGACACCTTCAACCACAAGGCCTCCTCGGGCCTCCGCTACATCGTCAACCCGCCGGGATCGGCGGCACGGGTGCACCAGCACCTCGACATCGGCCAGGGCGAGGTCCCGTGGGACGACTTCTTCGGCACGCTCGCCGAGGTCGGCTTCGACGGCATCATGACCGCCTGCGTCTTCGCCTGGGAGGAGCGCGCAGAGGAGAGCTCGCGCTTCATGCGGGACGAGATGCAGCGCCGGATCGACGAGCATTGGAGTGTCAAATGACCCTCGGGTATAGGCGTGATCGGCACCGGCATGATCGGGCAGGACCACATCCGCCGCATCACCGACGTGCTCGCCGGCGGCGAGGTCGTCGCCGTCACCGACGCCGACCGCAGCCGCGCCGAAAAGGCCGCGGAGACGCCCGGCGCGAGGGTCTGCGACGACGCCGAAAGCCTGATCGCGGCGTCGGAGGTCGACGCGGTGATGGTCTGTTCGTGGGGTCCGGCGCACGAAGAGGCGATCCTGCCGGCCCTCGCGGCGGGCAAGCCTGTCTTCTGCGAGAAGCCGCTTGCGCCCAGGCAGGACGCCTGCCTGAGGATCATCGAGGCCGAGGTGAAGGTCGGCCGCCGGTTGATCCAGGTCGGCTTCATGCGCCGCTACGACGCTGCCTACCGGGCGCTGAAGGAGACGCTGGCCTCCGGCCGGATCGGCGCGGCACTGATGTATCACGCGGCGCACCGCAACGCCTCGGTGCCGTCCGACCTCTACACCTCGGACATGGCGATCAGCGACACGATGGTTCACGACATCGACGTGGCGCGCTGGCTGCTCGACGACGAGGTGGCGCGCGTGCGCGTCCTCGCCGGCAAGCGGAACAGCGTCGGCGGAGACCTGCGCGACCCGATCTTCGCGGTGATGGAGATGCGCGGCGGCGTCCTCGCCACCGTCGAGGTCAGCGTCAACATCGGCTACGGCTACGACATCCGCGGCGAGGTCTCGGGCGAGACCGGCACGATCGAGCTCGCCGAGGCGAACCCGGTGGTCGTGAAGACCGGCGACAGCTTCTCGGGCCGCGTCCCCGCCGACTGGCGCGAGCGGTTCATCGCGGCCTATGATCTCGAGATCGCCGAGTGGATCAAGGCGGCGTCTGCCGGCGGTGCCTCCGGCCCCTCGGCCTGGGACGGCTACGCAATCACCGCAGTCTCGGACGCGGGGCTGAAGGCCGCCGATACGGGCGAGGCCGTCGAGGTGAGACTGGCCGACCGGCCGGGCCTCTACGCCTGATGTTCGACCTCGACCATCCGTTCTTCAAGCCGCTCTGGCTGCGCATCGTCGTGGTCGCGGTGGCGCTGGGCTGGGCGCTGGTCGAGTTCGCCTCGGGCTCGGCCTTCTGGGGCATTCTCTTCGGCGCGCTGGGCGTCTATGCCGCCTACAAGTTCTTCATCGACTTCAATCCCAGGGACGAGCCATGACCGACCTTCTTCGCAAGCCTCACGGGACCGGCGGAAAGGTCCACAACGTCACGCCGCACGATTCGGGTTGGTCCTATGTCGGCTTCGGCCTCTACCGGCTGCGCCCGGGCGAGGTCGCGTCCGAGGCGACGGGCGATCGCGAGGTGATCCTGGTACTGGTCGAGGGCCGTGCGACGATCACCGGCGCGGACCGCGAGTTCGGCGAACTGGGCGAGCGGATGGACGTGTTCGAGAAGACCCCGCCGCACTGCGTCTACATCCCCAACGGCAAGGAATGGCGGGCCGAGGCCACCACCGACTGCACGCTGGCGGTCTGCAGCGCACCCGGCCACGGCGGCCACGACGCGCAGGTCATCGGCCCCGCCGGCATCAGCCTGACACCGCGCGGCAAGGGCACCAACACGCGCCACATCAACGCCATCGCGATGGAGGATCGGGACGTTGCCGACAGCCTGCTGGTGACGGAGGTCTTCACGCCCGACGGCCACTGGTCGTCCTACCCGCCGCACCGTCACGACGAGGACGACTATCCCCGCATGACCTACCTCGAGGAGACCTATTATCACCGCCTGAACCCGAAGACGGGCTTCGGGATCCAGCGGGTGTTTACCGAGGACGGCGAGCTCGACGCCACGATGGCGGTCTCGGACGGCGACGTGGTGCTGGTGCCGCGCGGCCACCACCCCTGCGGTGCGCCCTATGGGCACGAGATGTACTACCTCAACGTGATGGCCGGACCGATGCGCAAGTGGCGGTTCGCGAACCACCCCGACTTCGACTGGATCGCCCAGCGCGATGCGTGACGATGGCGCGGCGGGGCCGCACCGAAGGGCGCGATGCCGGTGACCGAGCATCTGATCCCGTTGCTGGGCGCGGCCGCGATCATCGGCATGTCGAAGGGGGGGCTGGCCTCGGCCGGCTCGCTGGCGGTGCCCATGCTGGCCCTCGTGATGAGTCCGATCCAGGCGGCGGCCTTGCTGCTGCCGGTTCTGCTGGTGACCGACTGGGTGGCCGTCTGGCTCTACCGGCGGCGATATTCCCGGCGCAATCTTGCGGTGTTGATCCCGGCGATGGCGCTTGGAGTCGCGCTGGCGACGCTGATCACCCCTGTCACGCCGGAGAGCGTCCTGCTGATCGCGACCGGTCTCATCGGGCTCTGGTATGTCGGGCGAAGCTGGTTCGGCCGCGTCGCCGCGGCACCGGCCGAGGCGCGCATCGGGCCGGGCCTCTTCTGGGGTACGCTCACCGGGGTGACGAGCTTCATCACCCATTCCGGTGCGCCGCCCTCGCAGGCCTACCTGTTGCCGCAGCGCCTGCCGAAGCTCGAGTTCGCGGGGACCGTCGCGATCGCCTTCGCGGTGGCCAACCTCGCCAAGGTGCCCGGCTACTGGGCGCTCGGCGCCTTCGAGGCGCTGGACTGGCCGTTGACGATCGCCCTTGTCGCGGCGGGCATCGTCGGCACCGTCGCCGGGCGCTGGATCGTGGGGCTGCTCCACGACCGGACCTACGTGCGGATCATCGAGGTGCTGCTGCTCGTGCTTTCGCTGATGCTGATTGCACGCGGCACGGTGGTCGCGCTCGGCGGTTGAGGCCGGCCGTCGTGGGGGCGGCCGGAGGGACTCGCAGCGCGTCGTTTCCCGAGGGAGGACCGGATGATCTACGGGGGCAGGAAGGTGGCGGAGCCGATCCGCTGGGGAATGGTCGGCGGCGGGCGCGGCAGCCTGATCGGCTACATCCATCGCTGCGCCGCGCTCCGCGACCGGAACTTCGATCTGGTGGCAGGGGCGCTCGACCTCGACCCCGAGCGGGGGCGGACGTTCGGCCGCGAGCTCGGCATCGCGCCCGAGCGGTGCTATCCGAACCATGCCGAGATGTTCGCGGCCGAGGCGGCAAGGCCGGAGGGCATCCGGGCCGTGTCGGTCACGACGCCGAACAACACTCATCACGAGATCACGAAGGCGGCGCTCGAGGCGGGGCTGCATGTCGTCTGCGAGAAGCCGCTGACCGTCACCGTCGCCCAGGCCGAAGAGCTGCAGGCCCTGGCGCGGGCGAAGGGGCGCATCGTCGGCGTTGCCTACGGCTATTCGGGCTACCAGATGATCGAGCAGGCGCGCGCCATGGTGGAGGCGGGCGAGCTGGGGCGGATCCGGCTGGTGAACATGCAGTTCGCGCACGGCTACCATTCGGCCCCCCTCGAGGAGCGGGACCCGGCGATCAGGTGGCGCGTCGATCCGTCCGTCGTGGGGCCGAGCTATGTTCTGGGCGACCTTGCGACGCACCCGCTCTACCTTTCGCGGCTGATATGCCCGCAGCTCGCCATCCGGCGGCTGATGTGCGCCCGCCAGAGCTTCGTGGCTTCCCGCGCCCCGCTCGAGGACAACGCCGTGGTGCTGATGGAGTACGAGGGCGGCGCCTTCGGCCAGCTCTGGACCAGCGCGGTCAATGCGGGCTCGATGCACAGCCAGAAGATCCGGATCGTGGGCGAGACCGCCAGCCTCGAATGGTGGGACGAGCAGCCCAACCAGCTGCGCCACGAGGTGCAGGGCGAGCCGGTGCGCATCCTCGAGCGGAACATGGGATACCTGCACGCCGGCGCGCTGACCGAGGATCGGATCGGCGCCGGCCACCCCGAAGGGCTGTTCGAGGCGTGGGCCAACATCTACGACCGGTTCGCGCAGGCGATGGAGGCGGCCGAGCAAGGCGATGCGCGGCGCCTGGCCGAGATACGCTATCCGGACATCGAAGCAGGCGTGCATGGCGTGCGCTGGGTGGCCAGTTGTGTCCGTTCGGCCGATGCGGGCGGCGTCTGGGTCGACTGGGCCTGAGCCCATCGGGCGTCGCGGTGCGTTCCCCTTGGTGACCGGGTGTCGGCGCTGCAAGATCGACACCGTGGCGTGCCGGCCCAGCCTGCCGGTACGCCGACAGCCAATGGAGGGAACGCATGGCCTACACGATCGACCGGACGATCTCCGACGCATCATTCGAGGACGTGGAGCGCCGAACCCGCGCGGCGCTGGCCGATGCCGGCTTCGGCGTGCTGACCGAAATCGACGTCAAGACGACGATGAAGAAGAAGATCGACGCCGACATGGACGCCTACCTGATCCTCGGCGCGTGCAATCCCAAGATGGCCTGGGAGGCGATCGGGGTCGAGCCGCGGGTGGGCGCCATGCTGCCCTGCAACGTCATCCTGCGGCAGGTGGCCGAGGGTGTCGAGGTCAGCGCCATCGACCCTGTCGCCTCGATGACGGCGATCGACAACGCCCAGCTCAAGCAGGTCGCGGGCGACGTCAGGGACATGCTGGCCAAGGCCGTCGACGCGATCTGAGACACCCACCCCGCGATCGCGGAACCGCCGCGGCACCTGCGGCCGGGTCGCGGGCGAGGTCGGACCGGCTTCACCCCGGCCGCCGACCGCCCTAGTCTGCGCCCGCAGGCATGGGAGGAGGCACCGGGTGCAGAGGATCGAGCTGTTCGAGAAGGGCGAGTTCGCCCGCCGCGTGGATCGCGTCAAGGCACGCATGGGCGAGGCCGGGGTCGACCTGCTGCTGGTGGCGAGCCCCGCCAACCAGTTCTGGCTGACGGGCTATGACGGCTGGTCCTTCTACACGCCGCAGATGGTGCTTGTGCATATGGACGAGGACCAGCCGATCTGGTTCGGCCGCAAGATGGACGCCGTCGGCGCGCGCTTCACCGTCTTCATGGACGACAGTCGCATCGTGCCCTACCCGGACGAGTACGTCGCCTCGTCCGAGCGGCATCCGATGCAGTACCTGGCCGCGATGATCCGCGACCGTGGATGGGGAGGCGCCCGGATCGGCGTCGAGATGGACGACTACTACTATACCGCCCGCTGGCACGACATCCTGACGGCAGGCCTGGGCGATGCGCGGTTCGCCGACGCCACGCTGCTGGTCAACTGGTGCCGAATGCGCAAGTCGCCGCAGGAGCTTGCCTACCTGCGCGAGGCGGGGCGCATCTCGGCCGCCGCCCTGAAGGCCGCCATCGACGCCTGCGCGGTCGGCGTCCGCCAGTGCGATGTCATGGCCGAGCTCTACAAGGTGACGGTCGGCGGCACCGCGGACGTGGGCGGCACCTTCCCCTGCAAGCCGCCGAACGCGATGGTGGGCGAGCTTGCCGCGGCGCCGCACCTCAGCTGGACCGACGCGCCGCTGGCGCCGGGCGACCTCTTCTACATCGAACAGGGCGGGGTGCGGCATCGCTATCATGCTCCGCTGGCCCGCTGCGTCTATCTGGGCGAGGCGCCCGAGCGGCTGCGCACCACCACCGCGATCATCGTCGAGGGGCTCGAGGCGGTGCTCTCGGCGGCTCGGCCCGGCGCGTTGGCCGAGGATCTCGAGGCGGCGTGGCGGCAGGTGATCGCCCGGCACGGCATCGCGAAGGACAGCCGCATCGGCTATCCCGTCGGGATCGGCTATCCGCCGACCTGGGGTGAGCTCACCTGTTCGCTCCGGCCGGGAGATCGGACGGTGCTCGAGCCGGGGATGACGTTCCACTGCATCCCGGCGCTCTGGCTTGAGACGTACGGCCTCGTGGTCAGCGAGTCGTTCGCGATCACCGAGAGCGGGGCCGAGACGCTGGCCGACTTTCCCCGGCAGCTTTTCGAGGTGCCGGCCTAGTTCGGCCCCTGCCGGATGTTGTCGGGCAGCCAGGTGGCAAGGTCGGGAAAGAAGATCAGCACGAAGACCATCACCACCATGATCAGGAACATCGGGATCGCGGCGCGGGCGATGTAGCTCATCTCGTGGTGCGTCATGCCCTGCAGCACGAAGAGGTTGAAGCCGATGGGCGGCGTGATCTGCGCCATCTCGACCACCACGACGATGAAGATGCCGAACCAGATCAGGTCGATGCCCGCCTCGCGGATCATCGGCTCGACCACCGCCATGGTGAGCACGACCGAGGAGATGCCGTCGAGGAAGCAGCCCAGCACGATGTAGAAGACGAGCAGCACCATCAGCAGCTCGAACCGGCTGAGATCCCAGCTGGCGATCAGGTTGGCCAAGCCCGCGCGGCAGGCCGGTGAAGCCCATCGAGAGCGACAGGAACGCGGCGCCGGCGAGGATCAGCGCGATCATCGCCGAGGTGCGGGTGGCGCCCATCAGGCTCTCGGTGAAGGTCGCCCAGGTGAGCGAGCCCTGGCCGGCCGCCAGCAGCAGCGCGCCGATCACGCCGAAGGCCGCCGCCTCGGTCGCGGTGGCGTAGCCGAGATACATCGAGCCGATCACCACCGCGATCAGGCAGATCACCGGCACCAGGAAGCGCGAGTTCCTGAGCTTCTCGCCGCAGGCTCATCGGCGGGTCGGCCTTGGGATTGAAGTTGCGCGACAGAAGGGCGCGTTGCGCCGGCATAGGCCATGAACATCGCCGCCAGCACGAGGCCCGGCAGGATGCCGGCCATGAACAGCTTGGAGATCGATTCGTCGACCGTCACGCCATAGACGATCAGCGTCAGCGAGGGCGGGATCATCAGCCCCAGCGTCGCCGCGCCCGGCGAGCGTGCCGATGATCATCCGCTCGGGATAGTCGCGCGCGCGCAGCTCGGGGATCGACATCTTGCCGACCGTGGTCAGCGTCGCGGCCGACGAGCCGGAGACCGCGGCGAAGACGGTGCAGCCCACGATGTTGGTGTGGATCAGGCCGCCCGGCAGCCGCGCCATCCAGGGCGAGAGGCCCGCGGAACATGTCCTCGGAGAGCCGCGTGCGGTAGAGGATCTCGCCCATCCAGATGAAGAGCGGCAGCGCCGTCAGCGTCCAGGACGACGAGGCCGTCCAGACGATGGTCGCCATCGCGTCGCCGACCGGGCGCGTGGTGAACAGCTCCATTCCCACCCAGGCCACGCCCAGCAGCGCAAGGCCGACCCAGACGCCGGTGCCGAGCAGCAGGAACAGCACGAAGAGAAAGATCGCGATCGCGCCGAGCTCGCCCATGACGTTACTCCGCGTGCGCTTCGGCGGCGACGTCCTCGCGCGATGCCGTGATCGCCCGCGAAGATGATGCTGAGCAGGTGGTCGGTCAGCGCGACGGCGAGAATGACCGCGCCGACCGCCATCGGCACCTGCGGGATCCAGAGCGGCGTCGCGTCCTGCCCTTGGCTGACGTCGCCCAGGATCCAGCGACCAGCGCACCAGCCGGATCGCGTACCAGGCCATGAACCACGCCGCAGCCGAGCCGATGGCGAAGCACCAAAGCTCGAGCCAGCGCCGGTGCCGGCCCACCGCGTTCAGAAGCAGCCCGACGCGGATATGCGACGCCCCGGTTCGAGCGCATGGGCGAAGGCGAGGAACGAGGCCGCCGCCATCGCATAGCCGGCATAGCTGGTGGCGCCGGGGAAGGTGGTGCCGGTCCAGCGCGCCACCATCTGCGCCACGATGATGCCCGAGCATGGCGATCAGGCAGAGCGCCGCCAGCACCCCGCCGGCGAGGTAGAGCGCGTCGAGCGTGCGGCGCAGGAATCTGCATCGGGCGTGTCCTGAAGGGGGGCGGCGACGGGCGCCCCCCGTTGCCTCAGTTTCCGGCGTTGTAGCTGTCGACGATCGACTTGCCCTCGTCGCCGGCCTCGGCCAGCCACTCCTCGGTCATCGTGTCGCCGATCTTCTTCAGGTCGGCGCGCAGCTGGTCGCTGGGCGGCTCGACGGTCATGCCGCCCTCGCGCAAGCCGTCGAGGTAGAACTGCGTCAGCTCCTTTGACTTGGCCAGACCTTCCTCGGCGGCCGTGTCGGCGCAGTCGCGCATCGCCTGCTGCTGGTCCTCGCTCAGGCCTTCCCAGGCGTTCTTGTTGGCGAAGACGGTATTGCGCGGCAGCCAGGCATCGACCTCGTAGAAGTTCGACAGATGCTCCCACACCTTCTCGTCGTAGCCCGTCGAGCCTGACGAGACGAAGCTTTCGGCCACGCCGGTGGCCAGCGCCTGGCTGAGCTCGGCCGCCTCGATCTGCACCGGCTGCATCCCCGCCAGCTCGGCCAGCCGCGCGGTCGCGGCGTTGTAGGCGCGGAACTTCAGCCCCTTCATGTCCTCGGCGCTCTCGATGGGTTTCGGCTGCGTAGAGGCCCTGCGGCGGCCACGGCACCGAGTAGAGGTAGACCAGGTTCTGGCTGTCGAGCAGGTCGGTCAGCGCCGGCTTTGCGGCCTCGGCCAGGCGCACCAACTCGTCGAAAGAGGTCGCCAGGAACGGAATCGAATCATAGCCGAAGAGCGCGTTCTCGTTCGCATGCGCCGACAGCAGCCGCTCGCCGATGGGCGCCTGGCCGGTCTGCACCGCCCGCTTGATGTCGTCGCCCGAGAACAGCGAGCCGTTGGGGTGCGTCTGCGATGTCGATGTCGCCGCCCGTCGCGTCGCGCACGCAGTCGGCAAAGCCCTGCGCCGTCTCGGAATGGAAGTTCGTCGCCGGGTAGGCGAGCGGCATGTCCCACGTCTCGGCGCCCGCCGCACCGGCGGCAAGCGCCGCGGCCGCGGCCCCGAAGGCCAATTGCTTGAGTTTCGGCTCATGTTCCTCCCCTGGTTATGTCGTCGTCCGTGCGGACGTCGTCGTCGTCCGATGGCCGAAACGTGACGGAGAGTAGACCCCGACGTCAACATTCGGCCGCTGCCCCGCGATCATCTGCGCCAGCAGCCGCCCCGTCCGTCGGCCCCCCGGTCAGGCCCACATGGTGGTGGCCGAAGCCCAGCCAGGCGCCGGTCAGTCCCGGCACCTCGCCGATGACCGGGATCGAGTCGGCCGGCGCCGGCCGGTGGCCCATCCACTCGACCTCGCGCGCCCACGTCAGGCCCGGCAAGGCGGCGCGGGCGTGGCGGCGCAGGAACTCGAACGGCGCCCGCGAGGGCGGCGCGTCGAGCCCGCCGAACTCGACGATCCCGGCCAGGCGCAGCCGCCCCTCCATCGGCGTCGCGACGAACTTGCCGGCGGCGATCATGGTGGGCGCGCGCGGCATCGCCGACGGCTCCCACAGCTCGAGGTGGTAGCCGCGCTCGGTCTCGAGCGGCACGTCGAGGCCCAGCGCGCGCGACCAGCGGCTTCGACCACGCGCCGGTCGCGATCACCGCCGCGTCGCAGGCGAATGGTCTCGCCGTCGGCGCGCACGCCGGTGACCCGGCCGCCGGTGCGGACGAGATCGTCGACCCGGGCCCGGACAAGGCGACCGCCGGATGCCTCGACATGCGCGGCCAGTGCCTTCACGTAGCGCGCCGGGGTCGGTGATGTGGCCATGTCCGCCGAGGCGCACGCCGAAACCGGCCTGCTCGACCGAAGGCCGGATCGTAGGCGCGCAGTTCGGCCTCCTCCATCTCGTCCCATGCGAAGCCGTGCGCGCGCCGGATGTCCCATCCGAAACGCGTCGGCCTCGTAGGCCGCGCGTCGAGCGGTAGAGGAAGAGGTAGTCCGACGGCGCGCAGGTAGCGCTCGGCCGCGGTCCCCTCTGCCAGCGCCTGATGGTCGCCCAGGCTGTCGCCGATCGAGTCGGTGCGAGGGCCGTCGCGATGCGCCGGGCGTCGCTCGCGTTGGCGTGGCCGCATGTAGCGCACCAGCCACGGCATCAGCCGCGGCAGGTAGCTCCAGCGCAGGAACAGCGGCTGGTTGCGGTCGAAGAGCATCCGCGGCGCCTTGCCGATCAGCCCCGGCACGGTGACCGGCACGACCGAGCACGAGGCCAGCACGCCGCCGTTGCCGTGGCTCGTCCCCTCGCCCGGGCCGGCGCGGTCGATCAGCGACGACCTCGTGGCCCGCGCGCTGCAGCCAGAGCGCGGTCGAGACCCCGACGATGCCGGCGCCGACGATGGCGACGGTCTTGCGGCTGCCTCGCTCACGCCACCCACTCCGAGACCGGCGCCGCCGCCTCTTCCAGCGGCTGGGCGATGACGTCGACCAGGGTCGGCCCGTCATGCGCCAGCGCCTCGCCCAGCACGCGGGGCAGCTCGGCCGGGATCCTCGACGCGCCAGGCTTCTGACGCCGAAGGCCGCGGCCACGGCGGCATGGTCGGTGCGGCCGAAATCGACGTTGTAGTAGCGGCCGCCGAAGCCGCTGCGCTGGCCGGCCTTGATCCAGCCGAAGCTGGCGTTCGAGAAGACGATGCGAGGTGATCGGCATCTCGTGGCGCACCAGCGTCTCGAACTCGCCGCAGCAGAAGCCGAACGAGCCGTCGCCCATGAGCGCCACGACCTTTCGCGTCGGGGCGGCCCACATGCGCGCCCATCGAGGCCGCCAGCGCGTAGCCCAGAGCCCCGTGCGCGCGGTTGGTGATGAAGTGCCGCCCCGCCTGCCGCCAGCGGTAATGCGCCGAGACGTAGGGGCAGGGGGTGCCCGGGTCGGCCACCACGATCGCGTCGTCGTCGAGCAGCGTCCATCAGCGCCGCGATCACCGCCTCGGGGCGGATCGGCCGCTCGCGGCTTTCGGCCAGCGGCGCGAAGGCGGCCAGCTTTGCCTGCCACGCCTCGGCGGCACGGCGCGCGCCGTCCTGTCGCGGGTGCCGCGCCCCGCGCTCGACCGCGTCGGCCAGCGCCTCCAGCGCCAGCCGCGCGTCGGCGCAGATCGCGACCTCGGTCGGGTAGTTCGCGCCGATCACCATCGGGTCGACGTCGATGTGGATGATCGGCGTGCCGGGGGCGGGGGCGCGCCAGCGCTCGGTCGTCACCGAGCCCGCGCGGCAGCCGATGAAGAGGACCAGATCGGCCGCCTCGACCACGGCGCGGGTCGCGGGCACGCCGCCGTTCGAGCCGACGACCCCGACCGCCAGCGGGTCGGTCTCGGCGATCACGCCCTGCCCCGAGACGGTCGTCGCGACGGGCATGTCCAGCGCCCGCGCCAGCCGGACGAGCGCTGCCTCGGCCCCCGCGAGCACCGGTCCGCCGCCGCAGATGGCCAGCGGCGCGCGTCGCCGCCAGCAGCCGCGCCGCGCGCCTCGGCCACCGCTTCGGGGTCGGGCGCCGTGCGTTCCGCCGGAAAGGTCTGGTGGCGCGGGTCGGCCCAGATCTCGGCCGGGTCGACCTGCGCCTTCTGGGTGTCGAAGGGCAGCGCCAGGTGCGCCGCCCCCGGCCGCCCGGTGGTCATCGCCCGGAAGGCGGCGCGCACCATCGCCGGCAGGCGGCTCGCGTCGTCGAGCGAGGCGGTCCACTTCGTCAGCCGGGCGGAACAGCGCCTCCTGGTCCAGCTCGGTCAGCGGGTACCGCCCGCGCGAGGTGGTCGCGACGTCCGTGGTGATCGCCAGCACCGGGACCGAGCTTTCGTTCGCCTCGACGACGCCCGGGCAGGATGTAGGTCGCGCCGCCGCCCGATGGCCCTTCGCAGACGCCGGGCCGGCCCGTCACGCGCGCATAGCCGTCGGCCATGTAGGCCGCGTGGCGCTCGTCGCGCGTCAGGAAGTGGGTGATGCCGTGGTCGAGCCGGGCCAGCGCGTCATAGAACGGCAGCGTCGTGTCGCCGCAGAGGCCGAAGATGTGGCGCACGCCGTGGGCCTGCAGCATCCGCACCATCGCCTCGGCCCCCGACAGGATGTTCCGGCCGTCGTCCATCTTGTCCCCCCCGTTCTTTCCGGCTGTTCGCCGCGCTTGCGCGTGCATATTGGGACGGACGATCGGCGGCGGCAATCGGCCGATCGCGAAGAAGGGGGGCGCGATGATCGTCAGCGGCGGAAAGGCCATCTACGGGGCGGCGGTGGGCATCCTGATGCTCGAGGCGCGCTTTCCGCGCATCCCGGGTGACATGGGGCATGCCGGAACATGGCCGTTCCCGGTCCTTTACCGGGTGGTGCGCGACGCCTCGCCCGACCGTGTGGTGCGCCATCGCGCCGAGGGGCTGCTCGGCCGCTTCGTGGACGCCGCGCGCGATCTGGTGCGCGACGGCGCCGACGGGATCACCACGAATTGCGGCTTCCTCTCGCTTTATCAGGAGGAGCTGGCGCAGGCCGTGCCGGTGCCGGTGCTCAGCTCGTCGCTGATGCAGGTGGCGCTGGTGAACAGGCTTCTGCCCAGGGGGCGCCGCGCCGGCATCCTGACGATCTCGGCCTCGACGCTGACCGAGGCGCACCTGGCCGCTGCCGGGGTGCCCGAGGGCACGCCTGTCGGCACCACCGAGGGCGGCCGCGGCTTTACGCGCACGATCCTCGACGACCTGCCCGAGCTCGACGTCGAGGTCGCGCGCGAGGACAACGTGGCGGCCGCGCGCGCGATGCAGGCGGCTCATTCCGACCTGGGCGCCATCGTGCTGGAATGTACCAACATGACGCCCTACGCCGCCGACATCGCCGCCGCGACCGGGCTGCCTGTCCATTCGATGGCGGGCTTCGTTGGCTGGTTCCAGAGCGCGCTGTCCCCGCCGGCCTACGAGGCGCCCCGCCGCTGAGCCGTCAGGCCGGGGCCAGCGCGCCCTCGTCCACGAGCGTGTTGGTGCGCTTGTGGCGGAAGGCGGCCTCGGAGGCGTCGAAGAGGTGCAGCGCGTCGGCGGGGAACTCGAGTCCTACCGTGTCGCCCTGTCGCGCCTGCACGTTGCCTTCGGTCTTGACCGAGAACTCCTGGTCGCCGGGGCCGAGCTCGAGATGCAGGAACGTCTCGCCGCCCAGGCGCTCGACCACCAGCACCTTGCCGCGCAGCGCCGCCCCCTCGGGGTCGGCCAGCCGCACGTGCTCGGGCCGGATGCCCAGTGTGACGGCGCCGTCCTCCGGCGCCTCGCCCTGCTCGACCGGCACGGCGAGACCATCGGTTCCGGCGACGCGCACCCCCGCCCCCGCCTCGGACCAACCGGTGATCTCGGCGGGCAGGAAGTTCATCTTGGGGCTGCCGATGAAGCCCGCGACGAAGAGGTTGCGCGGATGATGGTAGAGCTCCAGCGGGGTTCCCACCTGCTCGATCCGGCCGGCGCGCAGCACGACGATGCGGTCGGCCAGCGTCATCGCCTCGATCTGGTCGTGGGTGACGTAGACCATCGTGGTGCCGAGCCGCTGGTGAAGGCGCAGAATCTCGATCCGCATCTGCACGCGCAGCGCCGCGTCGAGGTTCGACAGCGGCTCGTCGAACAGGAAGATCTCGGGGTCGCGGACGATGGCGCGGCCAATCGCGACGCGCTGGCGCTGGCCGCCCGAAAGCTCCTTGGGCTTGCGCTTGAGCAGCGCCTCGAGGCCGAGGATGTCGGCGGCCTTGCGCACCCGCTCGTCGATCAGCTTCTTGTCGGCGCCCGCGTGGCGCAGCGCGAAGGCCATGTTCCCGTAGACGTTCTTGTGCGGGTAGAGCGCGTAGGACTGGAACACCATCGCGATGCCGCGGTCGGCGGGCGAGATGTCGTTGACCTGCTCGCCGCCGATCACGACGTCGCCCGAGGTGACGCTCTCGAGGCCGGCGATCATCCGCAGGAGCGTGGACTTGCCGCAGCCCGAGGGGCCCACGAAGACCACGAACTCGCCATCGCGGATCTCGAGGTCGACGCCGTGGATCACTTCGGCCTCGCCAAACGCCTTGCGGACCTGTCTGAGCTGAAGATCGGACATGACGAAGCCTTTCGTGGAGGGGTCAGCCCTTGACGGCGCCCGAAGTGATGCCGGCGATGAGCTGCCGCGAGAAGAGGGCGTAGAGGCCAAGCACAGGCAGGATCGCGATCGAAAGCGCCGCGAGCACGGCCGACCAGTTGACGGTGTACTGCCCGATGAACTGCTGCACGCCGAGGGTGACGGTCTTGGTGGCGTCGCCCGAGGCCAGGATCAGCGGGAACCACAGGTCGTTCCAGATCGGGATCATCGAGAACACCGCGACCGTGGCCAGGACGGGCCGGATGAGCGGCAGCACGACCTCGAAGAAGATCCGGTATTCGCTCAGGCCGTCGACGCGGGCGCAGTCCTTGATGTCGCGGCTGAGCGTGCGCATGAACTCGGTCAGGATGAACACCGCCACCGGCAGCCCCTGCGCGGTATAGACCAGGATCAGCGACAGCAGCGTGTTGACGAGGTTGAGATTCACCATCAGCTGCAGGATCGCCACCGTCCCCAGCCGGATCGGCACCATGATCCCCAGGATCAGGTAGATCGAGAAGAAGGTGTTCAGGCGGAACCGGTACTCGGCCAGCGCATGCGCCGCCATCGCGCCGAGGAGCAGGATCAGGAACAGCGACGCAACCGTGACGATCAGCGAGTTCGAGAAGTAGGTGGCGAAGTCGCCCTTGCTGAAGACGGTCGCGTAGCCCTCCATGCTGAAGCTTTCGCCGACCGGCAGCCCCAGCGGCTCGGTAAAGATCCCGCGCCGGTTCTTGAACGAGTTGAGGATCACCAGGATCACCGGGAAGACCGCGATGATCGTGTAGCCGAGCAGGACGGCGTGCACCGCCACCCGGGTCGAGACGCCCCTGGCGCGGCTGGCGCGGGCGCGGCTGGTCGACACGTCGGTCATGGCCCCCTCACATCTCGTAGCGTTGCAGGCGGCGCTGGACGAGGACAAGGTAGATCGTCACGCCCACCAGGATGATGAAGAACATCATGCTGGCCACGGTCGCGCCCATGTGGGTGTCGCCGATCTGGAGCTGCTGACCGAAGAAGGTTCGGAACAGCAGCGTGCCCATCACGTCGGTCGCGTAGTTCGGGTGCGCCCAGCGCGCCCTGGATCGTGTAGATGAGGTCGAAGCTGGCGGTGAAGTTGCCGATGTAGGTCAGGATCGCCACGATCCCCAGCGTCGGCAGGATCAGCGGCAGCTTGACCTTCCAGAATATCCACCAGCCCGACAGGCCGTCCACGCGGGCGGCGTCGATCAGCTCGTCCGGGATCGACAGCAGCGCGGCATAGATCAGCATCATCGGGATGCCCACGTACTGCCACACCGAGATCAGCGAGACGGTCGCAAGGGCCGTTTCCTCGAGGCCCAGCCAGGGCTGATAGAGCCACGCCAGGCCCACGGCGCCGAGGATGGTTTCGGCCACGCCCCAGAGCGGCGACAGGATCAGCTCCCAGATGAAGCCCACGATCACCACCGAAAGCAGCGTCGGCACGAAGATCAGCGTCCGGTAGGCGCCCCCGAAACGCGGCGCCAGCGACAGCAGCGCCGCCAGCAGCAGGCCGATCGGGTTCTGCACCACCATGTGGATGAAGAAGAGGACCAGGTTGTTCCAAAGCGCCCGCCAGAATTGCGTCGCCCAGTTCGGATCGAAGAGCAGCGTGGCGTAGTTGCCCAGGCCGTTCCAGACCGCGGTTCCGTCCTCGAGCCCCTCGTAGAGGCTCAGGCGCAGGCTCTCGACCAGCGGATAGATCGAGAAGATCGTGTAGATGAGGACGGCCGGCGCGAGAAAGACCGCGATGTGCCATCTGCCGCCGCGCCGGCGCTTCCTGCCGCTCGTCGGGCGGGCGCGCGCTTCCGTCGTCGCTTGCCTTGTCGTGACCTCGGACACCGCCGGCGCCCTCCCTCCCTGCAGATGGGCGCGCCCCGCCGCGCGGGCGGGACGCGCGAGGCCGTCAGTTCTGCTGCGGCTCGTACCAGGACTCGAGACCCTTCTGGATCGTCTCGGCGCCTTCCTCCGGGGTGGTCGCCCCGTTGATGACGTTGGCGCTGACCGTCCAGAGGTTGTTCCAGGTGTTGGGTTCGCCGCGCGACAGGATCTGGTGGGCGACGCGGATCGTGCTCTCGCACTCCTGCCGCCACGAGATCATCTCCTGCGCCAGCGGGTCCTCGACCTCGAACTCGGCCGTCGAGAGCGAGAAGAAGCCCGGCAGCGCGTTGGTGTAGAGGCCGGCGAACTCGGGCGATGCCACCCACTCGAGGAAGGTGCGCGCCGCCTCGGGGTTGTCGGTCGCGGCGTTCATGCCGATGCCGATGTCGGTGTGGTCCGAGATGTAGCAGGTGTCGCCCTCGGCCTGCACCGGCGGCGGGAACGCGCCCATCTCGAAGATCGCCTGCTGGTTGAAGCCGCCGATCTCCCACGAACCGGCCGGGTAGATCGCGGCGCGGCCGAGGGTAAACAGGTTCTGGCTGTCGGAGTAGCTCTGCGCCTGGTAGGCGCGGCCCATGTAGTCGCCCCAGCGCTTGATGACGCGGAACGGCTCGACGAATTCTGGGTCGGTGAACTTGGCGGTGCCGTCGATCAGCGCCTGGCGGCCTTCCTCGCCCTTCCAGTAGGTCGGGCCGATGTTGGTGTAGCCCATCGTCGCGGCTTCCCACTGGTCGGCGGTGCCCATGGCGAGCGGCGTGTAGGTGCCATCCTCCTTGATCTTGTCGAGCACGGCGAAGAACTCCTCGACGGTCTTCGGCTCATCCAGACCCAGCTCGTCGAACGCCTCCTTGTTGTAGATGAAGCCGTGGATCACCGAGGCCATCGGCACGCAGAACGTCGCGCTGCCGTCGTCGGTCTGCCACGCCGACTTGGCGAAGTCGGGGAAGTTGTCCAGCCCCTCGAGGTCCGAGATGTCGGCGAGCTGGCCCTTCTGGTAGAGCGCCAGCGAGCCGTCGAAGGGCCGGCAGACGACCAGGTCGCCCGCGGTGCCGCCCTCGAGCCGGGCGTTCAGCGCGGCGTTGTACTCGGTCGGCGCGGTCGGCTTGAACTGCACGTCGATGTCGGGGTGCTGCTCCTCGAAGGCGGGCAGCAGCACGTCGTCCCAGATCGCCTGGTCCTCGGACCGCCAGCTCTCGATCGTCAGCGTGGTCTGCGCCGTGGCCGCGCCAGCGGCCATGGCGGCCGCGATCGCGGCGGTGGACAGGAGCGTTCGGTTCATTGGGGTCCTCCCTCTGGTGTTGATCATGCGGGCAATGCGCCGAGCGCCTCGCGCAGGCTGCCGCCCGCCCGGTCGAGCAGCGCGTGTGCCCGCTCAGGCTCGCAGCCGCGCAGGATCAGCGCCGCCGTCTTTATGTGGCCGTCTGCCGCCGTCAGGGCGGCCTCGGCCTCGTCCTCGGCGGCGCCCGAGACGCGCTGCAGGATCTGCCGGCGCCGCCGCGCAAGCTTGATGTTGTCCGAGCTGAGGTCGACCATCAGGTTGTCGTGCACCCGGTTGAGGCGCACCATGATCGTCGTCGACAGCGCGTTGAGGGCCGCCTTCTGCGCCGTCCCGGCCGCCATGCGGGTCGAGCCTGCGATGACCTCGGCCCCCGTCACCAGCTCGATTGCGTGGTCGCTTGCCTGAGCAAGGGCGCTGCCGGCGTTGTTGGTTACCCCGATGACCAGCGCGCCCGCGGCGCGGGCGGCTTGCGCCGCGGCGACCGCGTAGGGCGTCCGCCCGCTGGCGGCGACCGAGATCAGCACGTCGGCGGGGCCCAGGGCAAGCCGGCCGATCGCGGCCTCGGCCGCGTCGGTGTCGTCCTCGGCGCCCTCGACCGACCGCACCAGGGCCGCGTCGCCCCCCGCCATCAGGTAGACGAGGCGTTCGTGCGGCCAACCGTAGGTGGGGAAGAGTTCGACCCCGTCCTGCACGCCGATGCGGCCCGAGGCGCCGGCGCCGCAATAGAGGATCCGCCCGGCCGGGTCGGCAAGCCGCTCGGCCGCCGCGTCCGCTGCCGCCGCCAGCCGGTCCTGCACCGCGCGCACCGCCGCGGCGGCCGCCAGTTGCCCCTCGACAACGGCCGCCACGACATCGTCCGAGGGCCATGTATCGAGCGCGGCGAAGCGCGGACTGACGTCTTCCGTGTTCATGGCTCACCCAAATCGTACGTTGCGGCTCAATATGACCAAAGCAATACCAAACACAATACCAAAGGTCAGACAGTTCCATGGATGGCATACTTTGGTATTGATATCCCCGCGGCTATGGCTATCGTCCCGTCTCATGCCACCTTCTGCGGAGCGTACATTGCCAGGGGACGGTCACGAAAGCGTCTTTGCCGTGGTCGACGGCGGCGCGACCGGCACGCGCGTTCGCCTGCACGACCCCGCGCGGCGGCTGCTGGGCGAGGGCGCCGGCGGCCCGTCGAGCCTGACGCTGGGGGTGGATCAGGCGTGGCAGAACATCGGCGCCGCCCTGCGCGAGGCGCTTCGGCAGGCCGGGCTCGACGGCGCGCGCCGCCCGCCCCTGCGCCTGGCCGCCGGCCTGGCGGGGGCGCGCAGCCCCTCGAACCGGGCGGCGTTCAGGGCGGGCGACCCGTTCGGCTGCGCCAGCATCGTCATCGTGACCGACGGCTATGCCTCGATGGTCGGGGCGCTGGGCGGTGCGCCCGGCGTCGCCGCGGCGGTTGGCACCGGCGTCACCGCCTACGCGCTGCATCCCGATGGCCGCGTCGTGGAATCGAGCGGCTGGGGCTTTCCGGCCGGTGACGAGGGCGGGGGCGCCTGGATCGGGCACCGGGCGATCCAGGCGTTCCTCAAGTGGCAGGACGGCCGGCTGCGCGAGGATTCGGCGCTCTTCGATCGGCTGCCTCGGCAGGTGGGGGGCGACTTCGACGCGATCCAGGTGTGGCTGCGCGATGCGCGCTCGACCCAGTTCGCTTCGCTGGCGCCGGTCGTGGTCGCCGCGGCCGAGGCGGGCGACGCGCTGGCCGCGCGGATATTGGATGCCGCCGCAGACGAGGTGGCGCTTGCCATCGCTGCGGTCGATGCCCCTGCGGGTAGCGACATGCCGCTGGCGCTGCTCGGCGGTCTTGCCGACGTGATCGCCCCGCGTATCGAGCCGGCGCTCGGCCGCCGCCTGATCCGGGCGCGGGGCAGCGCGCTCGACGGCCTGCTGCAGATCGCGCTCGAGCGCGAGGCCGAAGCGGTGGTCGCGCGATGACGGCGGGCGAGCTGCGCGCGGAGGCCGAGGGCCGGTCCGGTGGCGGGCTGCCGCTCTACCAGCAGCTTGCCCAGTCGCTGTCGCAGAAGATCGCCGCCGGCGACTACGCGGCGGGCGCGGCGCTGCCGCCCGAGCGCAAGCTGGCCGAGATCCACAACGTCAGCCGCATCACCGTGCGTCATGCGCTCGAGCAGCTTGCCGGCGAGGGGCTGGTCGAACAGCGCCGCGGCTCGGGCACCTACGTCTCGAACCGGGTCTCGCAGCCGTTGTCCAAGCTGACCTCGCTCTCCGAGGACGTGGCGGCGCGCGGCATGGTGCCCCGCTCGGAGGTGCTGAGCTGTGGCGCCGGCATCGCCACCCCGGAGGAGGTCATCGGCCTCGGCCTATCGCCCGGGCGCAGGGTCAGTCGGATCGTCCGGCTGCGCAGCGCCGACGAGCGGCCGCTGGCGATCGAGGCCTCGACCGTGATCGGCGAGGCGCTGCCAGACCCGACGGCGGTGGGCGAGTCGCTCTATGCCGCGATGGAGGCGGCAGGGATGCGCCCGGTCCGAGCCATCCAGCGGCTCTCGGCCGTCGCGCTGGACGAGGAGCAGGCGGCGCGGCTCGGCTGCGCGCCCGGCGCTCCGGGCCTGCTGATCACGCGGATCGCCTACGCCGGAGACGGACGAGCCGTCGAATACACCCGCTCGGCGTTTCGCGGTGATCGGTGGGACTTCGTGACGGAGCTGTCGTGATGGACGAGTTGCGCGGATCCGTCCTCTGCCCCGGCGGCTGGATCGAGGGGCGCGTGCGCTTCGATGCGCGGGTCGCGACCGTTACCGGCACGCCGACCGCCGCGCCGCGGCCACCCTACGTGCTGCCGGGCTTTGTCGACCTGCACAACCACGGCGGCGGCGGCGGGGACGTGATGGAGGGCGCCGAAGCCATCGCCCAGGCAGCGCGGCTGCACGGGCGGCACGGCACCACCTCGATGCTGGCCACCTCGGTCACCGCGCCCGTGGATGAGATCGAGACCTTCCTGCGAGGCGTCGCCGAAGTGGTCGCGTCGCCGCCGGACGGGGCCGCGAGGATCCTGGGCGCGCATCTCGAGGGGCCGTTCATCAGCCCCGACAAGCTGGGGGCGCAGCCGCCGCACGCGATTCCGGCTGACGCCGCGCTGCTGCGGTCGTGGGCGCGGATCGCGCCGGTCGTCGTCGTCACCTTCGCGCCCGAGGTCGACCCGGACGAGGCGCTTCTGGCGTCGATTCAGGCCGAAGGCGCCAAGGCCCAGATCGGCCACAGCGTCTGCGACTATGCGCGCGCCGCCGCGTGCCTTTTGCGGGGCTGCGGCATCACCCATCTCTACAACGCGATGAGCGGGGTCGCGCATCGCGGCAACGGCATCGCCGGCGCGGCGCTGGCCCATGCCAGGTTCGCCGAGGTCATCCCTGACCTCGTCCATGTCGAGGCCGGCGCCATCCTTGCCGCGCGCCGGGCGATCCCGAACCTCTACGGCGTCACCGACGCCACGGCCAGCGCCGGCATGCCCGACGGTACCTACCGCCTGGGCCGGCACACGGTGACCAAGACCGACGGCGTCATGCGGCTGGCCGACGGCACGCTCGCCGGATCGTCGCTGACCATGGACCAGGGCTTGCGCAACCTCGTCGCGATCGGCCTTCCGCTCGACGAGGCGGCGCGTCGGCTGTCGCAGATCCCGGCGGACTGGATCGGGCGCACCGATATCGGCCGCATCGTGCCTGGCGCGGCGGCCGACTTCGCGGTGCTCGACGCCGAGTTGCGGCTTGTCGAGGTCCGGGTCGCGGGGCGGCCAATGGACGGCGTCGGGCAGGAGGAGGGCTGAGCCCGTGGAAGTCATCATCCGCCCCACCCGCGCGGCGGCCGTGCGCCTTGCCGCGCGGCTGATCGAGGAGCGCCTGCGCGCCCGGCCCGAGCTGGTTCTGGGCCTTGCCACCGGCCGCACGATGGAGGACGTCTACGCGGCGCTGGTGGCCAGCGGGGTGTCGTTCGCCGCCTGCCGGACCTTCAACCTCGACGAATATGTCGGCCTCTCGCCCGAGGATCCGAACTCGTACGCGCACTACATGCACGAGCATCTCTTCCGCCATGTCGACATCGACCGGCAAAACACGCATCTGCCCGACGGCGCGGCCGCCGACCTGAAGGCCGCCGCCCGCGACTACGAGGCGAGCATCGCGGCGGCGGGTGGCATCGACCTGCAACTGCTGGGCATCGGTGAGGCCGGGCATATCGGCTTCAATGAGCCGTTGAGCGCGATGATGTCGCGCACCCGCGACAAGACGCTGACGCCGACCACCCGCCGGCAGAACGCCGAGATGTTCGGCGGCGACGCCGAGAAGGTGCCGACGCGGGCGCTGACGATGGGAGTGGGCACCATCCTCGAGGCGAAGGAGCTGGTGCTGCTCGCCTGCGGGGCCAGCAAGGCCGCCATCGTCGCCCGCGCGGTCGAGGGGCCGATCACCGCCTCGGTCAGCGCCTCGGCGATCCAGGTGCACCCCAGCTGCAAGGTGATCCTGGACGAACCCGCGGCCGCCGAGCTGCGGGGGCGCGACTACTACGAGTTCGTCTTCGCCAACGAGCCCGATTGGGCCCCCTACCGCGACCTCTGACGCGCACCCCCAGCGCCGGCCGCCATGCTGCGTGCCGCGACCGTCCGATGACAAACCTCGCGGCGTCTCGTCACTTTACGTGTGCCGGCGGCTCGATGATCAGATGCGGTCTGCCATCTGACGTCGTGCTGGGGGATCGGCCGTCGGGGCCGACAGTCGCTCGGATCTGGCGGCGCATGTTGGCGAAGCTCTCGAACCGGACGCTATCGACAGGCTGATCAAACCTGATCGAGACGACGAAGTTCGTCCCCGCCCTCGACAGCGCCACGATGCGGCCGGCAAAGCGCTGACCCAGATACAGGCCCTGTATCCGCTGCTCGACGTGGAAGGGCTGCGGCGCCTCCCGCGACAGCCGGGCGTGCAGGGTGTTCCAGTCCCGCGCGCCGTTCTGGCGGGCGACCAGTTCCAGCGCCTTCGAATGGCTGATCGGTGTTCCCTCGGCGGCAAGCTTGTCGCGCAGGGCCCGAGCCTGCGCCTTTGCATCGGCGAGCGATTGCAGGGTCATGTCGGCTCCTCCAGGACGGCCAGCCCGAATCCGGCTCGCGCGGCATGGCGCTTGAGGCTGCCGATCACGATCGTCGCGGCAAGGGCGGCCACGAGGCCGTCGGCCAGGGGAAACGCGAACCAGATCCCGCGGGCCCCGGCGAGCGCCGCAAGCGCGAGGATGAGCGCCGGGCTGAGCAGGAAGGGTTTGACTAGGGTCAGCGCCGCCGCGCGTCCCGGCTTGCCGATGGCCTGGAAGTACAGCGCCAGCACAAGAACCGGACCCGCGAACAGGTAGAGAGACGCCATCGGGTGCAGGATCGCCTCGACGTCCGAAACGACCGCCGGATCCCGGATGAAGCCCGACCCGATTTGGCGGCTGCCGCCGAGCATGATCGCCTGGACGATCGCGCAATAGAGGGCTGCGGTGGTCAGCGCGAGCCGCAGCACTGCGTCGGACCGCCGAAAGAGCCCCGCGCCCACGTTGTTGCCGACGATGCTCTGGGTCGCGAGCGCGATTGCCATCAGCGGAAGGAAGGCGAAGCCGAAGATCCGGGTGACGATCCCGTAGGCTGCAACCACGTCGGGATAGTCGGCATCGTGGGTCAGCCGCAGGGTCGCGATGACGGTCGCCGAGACCACGGCGATCCCCACAAAGCTGAGGGCGAGGGGCGCGCCGAGAGCCAGTATCGGGCGCCAATGCCCGATCCAGTTGAAATTGCCGAGCACCGAGAGCGGCAACGCCGCACCTCCGTGCCGACGCAGGCCGACGAGCAAAGCCAGCCCCAGACCTTGGGCCAGCACCGTTCCCATAGCCGACCCGGCGACGCCCATCTCCAGGCCCACGATCAGCACGGCGTTCAGAGCGATGTTTGCCAGCGTCACCCCGACCGACATGAGCGCCATGAGCCCCGACCGGCCCTCGTTGCGCCACGCATCCGCGTGCAGTCCCAGGAGAAACTGGACAGGCGCCGCGCAGACCATGATGGCGAGATAGGTGTATGCCATGGCGGCGACGTCCTGCTGCGCGCCCGCGAGGACGCCGACCACGGCAGCTCCGCCGACGCAGAACGCCGCGATCAGGGCCAGCGCGATGCCGAGCGCCAGCCCATGTGCGCGCGCGAAAACCGCCGCCGCCTCGTCAAGCCGGCCCGCCCCCAGATGCCGCGCCAGAAGGCTGGACATGCCGCCGCTGACCAGGGCCGACAGGGCAATGGTGATCATCAGGAATGGGAAGACGATGCTGACGGCAGCCAGGGCATCGGCGCCGACGAAGTGCCCCAGGAACGCGGCGTCGACGACGTTGAGCAGACCGCTCATCGTCATGACGAGCATCATCGGAAGTACGTTGGCGAAAAAGACCGTTCGTGTCGGAGCGGTCAGAAAACAATTCTCGGGGGCGTGCCGGGGCGACATCGCTCACTCCTCGCAGGAGGCATCTCGCGCTTGATGGGGGCCTGCGTTGCCCACCTACGAAATGCTTCGAGGGTGAGTGTGTTCGTCGCGCCGGGCTTCACCGTGACCGAGGTCCGCAGGCGGCAGGTGCCCGATACCTGCGTCGCATCTAGGCGCCCGACATGCCTGATGTCAAACCCTGAGCGGCCCCGTCTGGGGGGCGAGCCGGGACGCGCCGCGCCGTTCACTCGGCCCAGTAGAACACGCTTTCGCCCCGGCTGACCCGGATCGCGCGATAGGCGTGCCACGTCGCGTGGCCGAGCAGCGGGAAGATCACGATCAGCCCGACGAAGGCCGTCAGGACCGAGACCGCGAAGAGGCCGACGACGATCGCGCCCAGGCCAGCATCACTGCCAGGTTGTTCCAGACCAGCGACGAGGCTGATGCCCATCGCGGTCAGGGCGTCGGTCTTCTCCTCGAGCATCATCGGCACGGCGAAGACACTGACGGCGAAGGCGAAGGCGGCGAAGAGGCCGCCGACGAAGCGTGCCGGTGATCAGCAGCGACCAGCCCATCCAGGTGGTGAAGAGCCACGCCGCACGATCTCGTCGAAGCCGGGGAACGGCCGCACCCCCATATGCAGCGCATAGAGCAGCACCGCCGCCCGCTGCCAGAGCATGAAGAGCGAGCAGCAGGATGAGCCCGAGGAACACCGCCTGGTAGGTCGAGGCGGGACGGACGAAGAGCATCCGAGCCGAGGCCGGTGCGCTCGCCCTGCTCCAGCCGCCGGCTCTTCTCGTAGAGGCCGGTCGCGATCAGCGGGCCGAGCACCATGAAGCCGCTGAGGGCCGGGAAGAGGAAGTAGTCGACCTCGAACCGGAACATCCCCCAGACGACGAAGATCGACACCGCGAAGACCACGACAGCCCGTAGAGCAGGCTGGGCACCGGGTTGGTGCGGAGGTCCCGCCAACCCGGCCTTGAGCCAATCGACGCGCCGTGCCGCGCGGCAGGTTCCGCGCCTTCTCGTTCGGCCGCGGCAGCGGCGGGACGATCTTGGGGAGGCTTTCGGCTTCCATCGGCATCTCCGTCAGCAGGCGGACTTGGCGGCGCGGTAGGCGGTGCCGCTGCCGTCCGGCGCCTTGAGGTGGGGCACGCAGTCCGGCTGCGAGGCGAGCGAGACGTAGACGAGGTGCGCGTTCGCCGCGGCGAAGACCGCGACGATGGCCGGCGCCGATCAGCCGCGAGCGTCCAGCGGCCGCCGCGGCCGAGGCGGGAGGCGCCGCGTCGCTCATTCCGTCCTCCGGCAGGACGTCGAGGAGGTAGACGGCGAGCATCTTGCGCTCGGCGGTCGGTCAGGCGCCCCTCCCACGCGGGCATCCAGCCCTGGCGGCCGCCGTGGATCGTCTCGAACAGCGTCGCCGCGTCGCCGCCATAGATCCAGAACGCGTCGGTCAGGTTCGGGCGCGCCGATGTCGGTCAGTTCCCGGCGCGTCCTCGCCGTGGCAGCTCGCGCAGTTGTCGGCGAAGATCGTCGCGCCCTCCTCGCGCACCGCCGGGCCGGAGGATCGGCGAGGCCCGAGAGCGACTGCACATAGGCGGCCACGGTGCGGATCTGGTCGCGGGTGAGGATGCCGGTCTCGCCGAAGGCCAGCATCTCGGAATAGCGCGTGTCGGGGTGCGCGGAGTTGATGCCGACGCGCAGCGTCTCGAGCACCGCGTCGTCGCTGCCGCCCCAGAGCCAGGCGTCGTCGGCGAGGTTCGGGAAAGCCCGGGCCGCCCCGGCCCTCGCGCCCGTGGCAGGCGGCGCAGTTGTCGCCCCAGATCGCGGGCGCGGCGCCGCGCACGATCTCCATCAGCGTCTCGTCCTGCCGGATCTGTGTCGAGGGAATCGCCCTCGAAGCGCACCACCCAGTGCTCGCGATAGCGCTCGTCCGGCCTCGATCTCGCCGGCGACCAGTTCGCGCTGGTCGATGCCGAGGATGCCCTTGGTGTAGGTGGTGACGAGCGGCCAGGCGGCAGCAGGATCCACATGATCAGCGCCCAGAGATGGGTGATGCCGATCGAACCACCAGACCGCGCGCGGCACGCGGGTGTTGAGCTCGGTGATGCCGTTCCACTCGTGACCCGTGGTCTGGTGGCCGGTCAGCGGGTCGCGCTCCTTCACCGACATGGGCCGTCCTCGTCGTCGAGCAGGCTGCGCGCGGCGCGGTCGAACTCGCCCTTCTTCGATGGCCAGAAGGCGTAGGCCACGGCGACGCCGAACATGCACGATCAGGTAGAAGAGCCCGAAGGTCTTGGCGAAGGCGACGAGGGTGTCGTGGTCGATGTCCATGCGCTCACTCCTCCTCGAGTTCGGCCTGCGCGCCGTCTCAACGTCGATGAGCTGGCCGAGGATCTGCAGGTAGGCGACGATCGCGTCCATCTCGGTCGGAACGCCCGGCTGGTCGTCGAAGTTGCGAATGTTCGTGGCCTCCCCGTAGCGCTCGATCAGCCCGTCGGCGCGGTCGCCGTCAGGGTTCACCTGCCCCAGCGCGTCCTGCGACCGCGTTCTCGATCTGCGCGTCGGTGTAGGGCACGCCCACCCTGCGCAGGGTGGCGAGCCGCTCCGGCAGGTCGTCGATAGGTCCGCGTTGCGCCGGGCCAGCCAGCGGTAGGCCGGCATCACCGAATCCGGCACGACGTCGCGCGGATAGTAGAGGTGCGCCACGTGCCAGGCGTCGGAATACTTGCCGCCGACGCGGGCGAGGTCGGGGCCGGTGCGCTTCGAGCCCCAGAGCATCGGGTGGTCGTACTTCGACTCGACCGCCAGCGAATACGGTCCCCAGCGGTCGACCTCGTCCGCGAGCGTGCGGATCATCTGGCTGTGGCAGGCGTAGCAGCCCTCGCGCATGTAGATGTCGCGGCCGACCTGCTCGAGCGGGGTGTAGACCCGCATGTCGGGCGCCTCCTCCACCGTCTCGTCGATGGTGAAGAGCGGCGCGATCTCGACTGCGCCGCCGATGCCGCCGGCGACGATGATCCCGAAGGCCAGCGCCAGCGAATAGCGCTCGAGCTGGTAGTGGCCGCGGAAGATGCCGTGGAAGAGCGTGCGGAACGGGGCGAGGATCTTTAGCTTCGTTGAGCTTCTCGAACATCGGCTTACTCCGCCGGCACGCTGCGCTCGTCGGCCTCGCCCGCCGCGGAGGTCGGACGGTCGTGCGCGAGGCGCGCGTCGGGCGCCTGCCGGATCGTCATCCAGATGTTGAACGAGGCCAGGAGCGTGCCCACGAAGAACGCCGTGCCGCCGACCCCGCGGGCGATGTAGTAGGGGTTCATCGCCGACCACCGACTCGATGAACGGATACTGCAGCGTCCCGGCATCGGTGTAGGTGCGCCACATCAGGCCCTGCAGGATGCCCGAGTTCCACATCGCGAAGACGTAGATGACCGTGCCCATCACCGCGAGCCAGAAGTGCCACTCGACCAGGCGCGGCGACCACATCTGCTCGCGCCGCCAGATCACCGGGACCGCCGCGTAGAACGCGCCGAAGATCAGGATCGAGTTCCAGCCGAGCGTGCCGGCATGGACGTGCGCCACCGTCCAGTCGGTGTAGTGCGACAGCGCATTGACCCCCCGGATCGCCAGGAACGAGCCCTCGAACGTGGTCAGCCCGTAGAAGATCGCCGCCACCATCATGAAGCGCAGCGTGGCGTCGTCGCGCACCTTGTGCCAGGCGCCGTTCAGCGTCAGCAGCGCATTGGCCGCCGTCGCCCAGGACGGCACCAGCAGCATCACCGAGAAGGTCATGCCGAGCGTCTGCACCCATTGCGGCAGCGCCGTGTAGTGCAGGTGGTGCGAGCCCACCCAGACGTAGAAGAACACGATCCCCCAGAAGCGACAGGATCGACAGGCGGTAGGAATAGATCGGCCGCTCCGCCCGCTTCGGCAGGTAGTAGTAGAGCATGCCGAGAAAGCCCGCCGTCAGGAAGAACGCGACCGCGTTGTGGCCGTACCACCACTGCATCATCGCGTCCTGCACGCCGGACCAGACGATGTAGCTGCGCGAGCCCGCCCACGAGACCGGCAGCGCGAGGTTGTTGAAGATGTGCAGCACCGCGACGATCAGGATGAACGCCATGTAGTACCAGTTCGCGACGTAGATGTGCGGCTCGTTCCGGCGCGCCAGCGTGCGGATGTAGAGGACGAAGTAGGTGACCCAGACCACGACCAGCCAGAGGTCGGCGTACCATTCGGCCTCGGCGTACTCCTTGGACTGGTTGATGCCCATCAGGTAGCCGCGTGACGGCGAGGATCACGAAGAGCTGGTAGCCGATCAGCACGAACCAGGGGCGAGAACTCGCCCGCGAGGCGCGCGCGGCTCGTCCGCTGCATGACGTGGAACGACGTCGCGATCAGCGCCGTGCCGCCGAAGCCGAAGATCACCGCCGTGGTGTGCGCGGGCCGCAGCCGGCCGAAGCTCGCCCAGGGCGCGTCGAAGGTCAGGTCCGGCCAGGCGAGCAGGGAGGCGACCCAGAGCCCGAAGAACATGCCGATGACCGCCCAGACCATGGCGAGGACGATGCCGACCTTGATCGGGTCGTCGTAGTAGGAGCGGAGTCGCTCTCGCGGTGGCTCGGGGTCGTCGAGCTTCGAGAGCACGGCGAAGGCCAGCAGGGCTGCACTGAACAGCATGACGATGAAGCCGTGCGCGCCGAACGCCTCTCCGGCTCCGGCCACGGCCATGCCGAGCCCGACGAGCGCGCCCAGGATCAGGATCGACGAGCGCGAACTGGCGCGTTCCAACCGTCAGACCCGAAATCATTCAGCTCTCCCTCGCCCGTCGATCTGCCGTCACCGTGGCCGATCGCGCAGTGATTGTGAATACCGCAGGTCCCGGGCCGGATTGGCCGCTCCTGGGGTGGCAGCAGTCGTTTCCTGAGGGCGCCTGCTCCGATGCCTGCAGCCTCGCGCGTTGCCGGACCCGGCGCGATACGATGCCGCAGCCGCGTCCGGCTTGCTTTTCGGCGCGATTGCGCCGCCGGCCGTGGAGCCGTCACCGCTGCCGCATCATCCGCAGGCCCATCTCGGTGACAATCGCGTCGAGGGCGATGTCGTGTGGCTGCGGGTAGATCGTGGCCAGCCGGGCCGCTTCCAGACCCACGCCGATCACCAATCGCTGCGGCGGAAGCGCGGCAAGCGTGCGGTCGAAGTACCCGCCGCCGTAGCCGAGCCGATAGCCCTCGCCGTCCCAGCCGACGAGCGGCGCAAGCATGATCTCCGGGATCAGGCCGCTCGCGTCGGGAGGCGGCACCGGGATGTTCCAGTCGCCGCGCACCATCTCGCGCTCGGGGGTCCAGCGGCGGAACACCAGCGGCGCGGCCTTGGTCTCGACCACGGGCAGCGCGAGTGACGCGCGCCGGCGGCATCCTGCTGCCCGAGCCAGCGCGCAGGTCGGGCTCGCCCTTGATCGGCCAGTAGCCCGAGACGACGCGGCCCGCCACGCTCCCGACCCTCTCGGCCAGAAGCCGGTCGAGCGCCTCCGCGAGCGCCTCGGCGATGTTGCCGCGCTCGGAGACAGGCAACGCCGCCCGGGCCGCCAGAAGGCGCGTCCGCTCGGCCTTGCGCCAGCGCGCCACGTCCGAAGCCTGCTGCGGATCCTCCGCCAGTGGCGTCACATACGCGGGATCGACCTCGTGCGCCAAGCACGGCGGCGAGGCGTAGGGGCCGGGTTCGTCGCTACTTGCGAACGGCCGCTCCGCCCCGGGCGCGAGCTTGGGAGGCGTCTTGTCAGACAAGCGCAACTGCCCCCTCCGGCCGCAGCCCGCTCCCGGCATGGGGGCGAGACGCAACGCGACAACTCCGGGTGAGGCAGGTGACAGGCCCTGTGGCACGCTTGCGGATCATGGCTGCTCGCCACCCCGTTGCATCGATGGCGACCGGAACGGCGTGAGAGCGGGCGTTTCCGCCTTCGCGTCCTCGATCGCGTAGTGGAGGGAGCGCGCGATGCGCTCCGCCCGCTCGATGACGTGGGTGGCGCCTTGGGCGTGCAGGTCTCGTGCGCCGTCTCGCGGAAGAGCGCCAGCCACCGCTCGAAATGCGGCCAGCCGACGGGAAGCCCGGCATGCGCCGGGACCGGACGGCCGTGGTAGCCCCCCGTCATCAGCGCGACCGACGACCAGAACGCCGCCATCCGCTCGAGATGCGGGCCCCAGTCGGTGATCCGGTCCGCGAAGATCGGGCCCAGAACCGCGTCGCGACGCACCTTGCCATAGAAGCGGTGGACGAGGGTTCGCAACACGTCCTCCGACAGGCCGGTCTCGGCCATCAGCGCGGCCGTCATCCGGGGCCGCGCCGACGCGACGCGCGGCGGTTTCGGTCTGCATGGGCGAACCTCGCGATCAGGAATGCTTGCATTCGTGCCTACGTCCGCTAATTGGTATTGTAAATACCTATTGAGCGAGACAATGCGCCTCACCTCCTTCACCGACTACGGTCTGCGCGCGCTGATGCGGCTGGCCAGCGCGCCCGGGCGCGGCTTTTCCACGGCGGAGCTTGCCGACGAGTTCGGCATCTCGCGCAACCATCTGACCAAGATCATCCAGCGGTTGGCCGGCGCCGGCATCGTCACCACCCGCCGCGGCGGCGGCGGTGGCGCGACACTGGCGCGGCGGCCCGAGGACATCCGCCTCGGCGACATCGTCCGCCTGCTCGAGGAGGGACGGGCGCTGGTCGAATGCTTCGGCACGAACGGCGACTGCACCATCGACGGGCGCTGCGCGCTCAAGGGACGGCTGCGCCGCGCCGAGGCCGCCTTCCTGGCCGAGCTCGACCGGTCGACGCTGGCCGACATCGCCCTGCCGCGCCGCGCTCACGAGGCGCAGCTGGCAGAGTAGCCGGCCTCTGGCGGGGCAACGCTGCGGGAGAACGATATGAAGCTCCACCCGACGGAGGGCGGTTTCACGATCGAAGCGACGGACCTCGCCGAACTCTTCGACCTGGAGCCGTCCGCTGCCTGGCAGATGATGCGCGAGGGCAAGATCACGACCCGGTTCGAGCGCGGCGAGGGCGAGGACGCCGGGCGTTGCCGGGTAACCTTCCAGGGCGGCACCCGGCGCGTGCGGCTGACCCTCGACGAAAGCGGCCACGTCCTGAAGCGGATCCGGATACCATTCCCGGCTCGACGCACCTAGCCGGACAAGACGAAGCGCCGTTTCCGCGTCAGGCGCCGTCGAAGGCCAGGCGGCGGCGCTGGCATCCCCGGGGTGGTTCTGCTGTTGCACGTCCGTTACATGCCGCGGGAGGAACTCGCGCCCGAGGCGGCCGTGAAGCAGCTACGCGCCCCAGTGTAGGAGTTGAGATTGCAGCTCGATTCAGCATCGCGCCTGTCCGTCGCCCCGATGATGGACTGGACCGACCGACATTGCCGGATGTTCCACCGCGTCCTGTCGCGGCGGGCGCTGCTCTATACCGAGATGGTGACGTCGGCGGCGCTGGTGCGGGGCGGGGCGCGGCATCTGCTGCGGCACGACGCGGCCGAGCATCCGGTCGCGCTGCAGCTTGGCGGCTCGGAGCCGGCCGAGCTGGCCGAAGCCGCGCGGATCGGGCGCCGAGGCGGGCTTTGACGAGATCAACCTCAATGTCGGCTGCCCGTCGGACCGGGTGCAGTCGGGCTGCTTCGGCGCGGTGCTGATGACCCGCCCCGACCTGGTGGCCGAGTGCGCCGCCGCGATGATCGCGCGCGTCGCCCGGTCGAGGTGACGGTCAAGTGCCGCATCGGCGTCGACGATCAGGAGCCCGAGGAGGTGCTGCCGCGACTTTCTCGAGCGGATGCAGGGCGGCCGGCGTGCATCGGGTGGCGATCCACGCGCGCAAGGCCTGGCTGCAGGGCCTCTCGCCGAAGGAGAACCGCGAGATCCCGCCGCTCGACCACGAGCTCGTGGTGCGCATGGCGGCGGCGTTCCCCGACCTCGCGATCTCGATCAACGGCGGAATCGCCTCGCTCGACGAGGCCGAGCGGTTCCTCGCCCGCGGATTGGCCGGCGTGATGGTCGGCCGCGCGGCCTATCACGCGCCGTGGGACATGCTGGCCGCGGCGGACCGCGCGGATCTGGGGCGAGGCGGCGCCGCCGAAATCGCCCGCCGAGGTGGTCGGCCGAGATGCTGCCCCACATCCGGCGCCACCTGGCCGAGGGCGGCCGCCTGCACGACGTGACGCGGCACATGATGGGGCTCTTCGCCGGCCGGCCGGGCGCGCGCGCGCTGGCGGCGGTCGCTGTCCGAGGCGGCGCAGCGGCCGGATGCCGACGAGGGCGCCCTGCTGGCGGCGCTCGACGCGTTGCCCGAACCAGCCTCGCCGCCTAGATCCCGGCTTCGCCACTGATCGGGTCGTGCCGCCGGAACGCCCGGCGGGCCATCCGGCACCGATTTACGGCGGACAGGGAGCAGTCCCGCCAGGAGTGGGCGTGGCTCAGCGGCCGGCGTCGCGGCCGGCGCGGCCGCCGCGGCGGACCCTCAGGCGCCCGGCCCGTGACGGCAGCTCGGCAAGGATGCGCTCGCGCTCCTCGTCGCTCATCGCGGCCCAGGCGGCGATCTCGTCACCGGTCCTGAGGCAGCCGACGCAGAGCCCCTCGCGCCGGTGGATCACGCAGACGTCGATGCAGGGCGATCTTGATGCGGCGAGCCGCGTCATGACGTGCCCTTCAGGTGGCGCAGGCGGTCGAGCGCGCCCTGCAGGATGTAGGCGGCGGCGACGTGGTCGATGACCTCGGCACGGCGGCGGCGCGAGGCGTCGGCCTCGAGCAGCGCCCGCTCGGCCGCGACGGTCGACAGCCGCTCGTCCCAGAAGGTGATCGGCAGCTCGGTCAGGCGCGCGAGGTTGCGCGCGAAGGCCCGGGTCGACTGGCAGCGCGGCCCCTCGCTGCCGTCCATGTTGCGCGGCAGCCCCAGGATCAGCCCGCCGATGGCGCGCGCCTCCAGCGGGCCAGCAGCCGCTCGGCATCGGCGGTGAACTTCATCCGGCGGATCGTCTCGAGCGGCGTGGCGACCGACAGCAGCGTGTCCGACACCGCCACCCCGATCGTGCGCGTCGCCGAGGTCGAGCCCGGCCAGCGCGCGCCGGGGGGCGAGCGCCGCGGCGAAGTCCTCGACGCTCTCGTGGATCATTCGGCGATGCGCGGCGCGCTCGGCCGCGGCTTCGACGGTGGCGAGCGCGTCCGGCGCGTCTCCGAACACCTCGCGCGCCTCGGCGTAGATCGTCCGCGCCCGGTCGGTTTCGCCCAGCACGCCCAGCGCGGTGATCAGGCGCGCCCAGTCCTCGGGCGGGCCGCCCTCGCGTCGCCAGCCGATCGGAGAGCCGCCCGACCATGCCGCGCATCATCGCCGCACGCTCCTCGGCGGACATGTCGGCAGCGGCAGCCATATCGGCGGCACTGGGGCCGGGCCGCGGTGGCCTGGGGCGGCCGGTAATCGACGCCCGCCATCTGCGCCAGCGCGCCGATCTGGTCGCGGATCGGGGGCACCCAGGGCGCATCCTCGGCCGCTGTCCTCGAGCAGCGGCCGCCAGACGCGGAAGGCCAGGTCGGGCCGCCCGGTCTGAGCGTAGAGCAGGCCCGTGTAGTAGCGCGCGCGCCCGTTCGAGGGCTCGCGGCGCAGGACCTCGGACAGCGCCGCCTCGGCCTCGGGCGAGACGTAGCCGCCCGCCGCCATGATCAGCAGGTCCGCGTAGTCGGCCCAGTCGGCGGCGGTGGCCTCCGTCGTCCTTGAGCTCGAGCACCCGCGCCTGCGCCTCGCGCGCGGCGACGAAGTTGCCCAGCCCGGCCTCGTTGCGGGCCAGCAGCATCTGCCCCTGCAGGTCGTCGGGCCGTTCCGCGACGACCTTGCGCAGCCGCTCCATCAGCTGCGCGAACTCGGGCGCGGCCTCGCGCGGGGCGGGAAGGTTGGCGGCCATCTCGGCCTCGGCCTGTGCCTGGTCCGGGCGGCTGGCACGCGCCGCGTCGGCGGCCTCGATCCGGGCGGCCAGCGGCATGTCGGGATAGCCCGGCGCGCCCAGGCGGCTGTAGGCGACGACGCTGCCGACCACGACCAGGACCCCCGCCGGGCGGCCATCGCGACGGTGAGGCGCCGCGGCGCTCCGCCGCGGTCGTCGGCCTCGCGCACCTTGCGGTCGGCGTCGAGCAGGCGGCGCGACACCTCCAGGCGCGCCCGCTCGGCCTCGTCGGCCTCGAGGACGCCGCGCGCGAGGTCGCGGTCGATCTCCCGGAGCTGGTCGCGATAGACCTCGACGTCCTCGGTGCCGGCGTCGCCGCGCCCCGGCGGCGCGCGCCGAGCGCCGCCAGCGCCAGCAGCGCGGCGCAGGCCAGCGCCAGTGCCGCCGCAATGATCCAGAACAGCCAGATGGGCATGCCGCGCTCCCTTTCCCGCGCACGCTCTATCCGCTGGCGGCCCGCCACGAAAGGGCCGGTGAGCGTGGACGCGATGTCGCGATCGGGGCGTGATCCGCCGCCGCCGGCTTGGCAAACCGCGCCGCAGCTTCCAAAGATGGCCGCGAGGACTCGACGAGGGGTGCGGCAGGATGCGGCGATACTCGGCCTTCGCGATCGCGCGCGAGGCGCTGCGGCACCACACCGGGATGGCCCCGCGCCTGGGCCGGCCCCGAGCCGCGGCGCCGCTACCGCGTGGTGATCGTCGGCGCCGGCGGCCATGGCCTCGCCACCGCCTACTATCTCGGCCGGAACCACGGCATCACCGACGTCGCGGTGCTCGAGAAGGGTTGGCTCGGCGGCGGCAATACCGGCCGCAACACCACGATCATCCGCTCGAACTACCTGCAGGACCCGTCGGCGGCGATCTACGAGAAGTCCCGAGCCCTCTACGAGACGCTCAGCCAGGAGCTGAACTTCAACGTCATGTTCAGCCCGCGCGGCGTGATGATGCTGGCCCAGACCGAGCACGAGGTCCGCGGCTACCGGCGCACCGTCCAGGCGAACGCGCTGCAGGGTGTCGCGACCGAGTGGATCGACCCCGAGCGCGTTCGGGAGCTCTGCCCGATCATCCGCATCGACGGGCCGCGCTACCCGGTCCTCGGCGCGCTGTGGCAGCCGCGCGGCGGCACCGCGCGCCACGACGCGGTGGCCTGGGGCTATGCCCGCGCCTGCTCGGACATGGGCATGCACATCATCGAGCAATGCGAGGTGACCGGCGTGCGCACCGAGGCGGGCCGCGTCGCAGGGCGTCGAGACGACGCGCGGCGCGATCGACTGCGACAGCCTGTGCCTCGATCGTCGCCGGCCATTCGGGCGTGCTGGCCGAGATGGCGGGCTTCCGCCTGCCGATCGAGAGCGTGCCGCTGCAGGCGCTGGTTTCCGAGCCGATCAAGCCCTGCATGGACGTGGTGGTGATGGCCAACACCGTCCACGGCTATCATGAGCCAGTCCGACAAGGGCGAGATGGTGATCGGCGGCGGCACCGACGGCTACAACTCCTACACCCAGCGCGGCAGCTTCCACCACGTCGAGGAGACGGTGCGCGCGCTGGTCGAGACGTTCCCGATGCTCGCGCGGCTGAAGATGCTGCGCCAGTGGGGCGGGATCGTCGACATGACCGGCGACCGCTCGCCGATCCTGTCGCAAGACGCCGGTGGGGGGCATCTTCGTCAATTGCGGCTGGGGCACGGGCGGGTTCAAGGCGATCCCCGGCTCGGGCTGGGCGATGGCCGAGCTGGTCGCGAAGGACGCGCCGGGGCCGCTGGCGGCGGCATTCGGCCTCGAGCGGTTCCGCGAAGGGCGCTTCATCGACGAAAGCGTTGCCGCGGGGGTGGCGCATTGAGCCATGAAATCGCGAGGAAGCTTCCCAGCGTGTGGAACCTGACGCCGCAAGCGCCGGTCTGACGGCCGGCCTGCCGCGCTCAATGGAGGGACAAGATGTCTAGAAATACCTGGATCGGCATTATCGTCGTCATCATCGTCATCCTCATCATCTGGTGGTGGTGGAGCGCGGCCGACGAAACCGCCGAGGTCGAGACGCTCGAACCCGCCGCGACCACCGGAGAGGTCGAGGCCGGGCAATAGCGCGGCGCAGGGCGCGCGGCCCTTCGGGCCGCGCATCGAGCCGCCGAGGGCCGGGTACGCCCCGGCCCTTGGATGGCGCACCGGCCAAGGCGCCGGTGCAGGGCGGGCCGTGGTGCTGACGCTCACCTGCCCCTATTGCGGCATCGCCGCCGACGAGACCGAGCTGACGGCGGGCGGCGCGGCGCATCTGCGCCGTGCCGGGCCCGGGTCCGACGACGACGCATTCGAGGCGTACCTCTTCCTGCGGGACAATCCGCGCGGCGTTCACCTCGAGCGCTGGCGCCACGCCTTCGGCTGCGGCAAGTGGTTCCACGCCGCCCGCTGCACCGCGACCAACGAGGTCTTCGGCACCTACCCGGCCCAGGCCGACGGGCCGCCGGACCACGTCCGCGCCCGCATCGCCGACGCCGGCGCGGGGGCCCCGATGAGCACCCGGCTGGCCCACGGCGGGCGCCTGCTCGACCGGTCGCGGCCGCTCGAGTTCACCTTCGACGGCCGGCGCCTGCGCGGCTAGCCGGCGACACGCTGGCCTCGGCGCTGCTGGCCAACGGCGCAGGCGATGTGCGGCCGCTCGTTCAAGTACCACCGTCCTCGCGGCGTCGTCGCCAGCGGCGCCGGAAGAGCCGAACGCGCTGCTGGGTCTGGGCCGCGGCGACCGGTTCGAGCCGAACGCGCGGGCGACGGGCGTGCCGCTGGCCGAAGGGCTGGTCGGCGCGCAGCCAGAACTGCTGGCCCAGCCTCGCGTTCGACGTGGGCGTGCTGAATGCGGCGCTGTCGCGGTTCCTGCCGGCGGGCTTCTACTACAAGACCTTCATGTGGCCGCGCCGCTTCTGGGAGAGCGTCTACGAGCCGCTGATCCGCCAGGCCGCGGGCCTCGGCCGGGCGCCCGACCCCGAGACGCGCGATCCGGACCGTTACGAGCACGTCCATGCCCATGTGGACGTGCTGGTCGCGGGCGGCGGCGCGGCGGGTCTTGCCGCGGCGCTTGCCGCCGGTCGCTCGGGCGCGCGGGTGATGGTCTGCGAGCAGGCGCCCCACTGGGGCGGCCGCGCCCCGGTCGACGGGCGAGGCCATCGACGGCGCGGCCGGCCGCCGACTGGGTGGCCGAGGCGGTCGCCGAACTCGCGGCGATGCCGAACGTCGATCTGCGCCCCTCGACCGCCGTCAGCGGGCTCTACGACCACGGCTTCGCGCTGGCGGTCGAGCGTCCGGCCAGCGGGCCCGCGCGAGCGGCTGTGGAAGATCCGCGCGCGGCCGCCTGGTGATGGCCACCGGCGCCATCGAGCGGCCGCTGGCCTTCGCCGGCAACGACCGGCCCGGCGTCATGCTGGCCTCGGCGATGCGCGACTATCTGGCGAACTACGCGGTCTCGCCCGGCGACCGCACCGTGATCGTCACCAACAACGACGACGCCTACCGCACGGCGCTGGCGCTGGCCGAGGCGGGGCTGCTGGTGCCCTGCATCGTCGACGCGCGCCCCGAGGCCACGGGCGAGCTGCCGCGCCGCGCGCGCGAGGCGGGCCTGCGCGTCGTCACCGGCACCGGCGTCGCGCAGGTTCACTGGGCGCGCCGTATCACCGGCGTCACCCTCTGCGCGCAGGCGGGCGAGGGCGCGCCGGTCGAGACGCTGGGCTGCGATGCGGTGGCGATGTCGGGCGGCTGGTCGCCCGCGGTGCATCTGTGGTCCCATTGCGGCGGCAAGCTGACCTGGGACGACGCGGCCTGCCTCTTCCGCCCCGATGCCGCGCGCCCGCCCACCGGCGCCGACGGCGCGGCGATGGTGGTGCCCGCAGGGGCCGCCGACGGGGCGCTGGCGCTGGCCGAGGCGTTGGCCTCGGGGCACGCGGCCGGCCGCCGCGCCGCGCGCGAGGCCGGGGCCGGCGACACCGCGGGCGAGGCGCCGCGGGCCGAGCCGCTGGAGGCCGGGGCGACCCACCCGGTCTGGATGATGCCGCAGGGCGCGGGGCCGGATCTGCGCGGCAAGGCGTGGCTCGACTTCCAGAACGACGTCAAGGTGTCCGACGTGGCGCTGGCCGCGCGCGAGGGCTACCGCAGCGTCGAGCACGCCAAGCGCTACACCACGCTCGGCATGGCGACCGACCAGGGCAAGCTCAGCAACATCAACGGTCTGGCGGTGCTGTCGCAGGCGCTCGACACGCCGATCCCGCAGGTCGGCACCACGACGTTCCGCCCGCCCTAGACGCCGCTGACCATGGGCACCATCGCCGGCTCTGCGCGCGGCCCGCTGTTCCTGCCGGTGCGCCGCACGCCGCTGCACGGCCCGGCACGAGGCGCTGGGCGCGGCGTGGGAGCCGGTGGGCCACTGGCGCCGCCCCTGGTCCTATCCCCGCCGGGGCGAGAGCCGCGAGGAGGCCGCCGAGCGCGAGGTGCGCGCGGTGCGCGAGGGGGTCGGCCTGCTCGACGCCTCGACGCTGGGCAAGATCGTCGTGCAGGGCGCCGATGCCGGCCGGTTCCTCGACATGATCTACACCGGCCGCCCTCGGCCATCGCCGACGGGCGCTGCCGCTACGGCCTGATCTGCGACGAGAACGGTTTCCTGATCGACGACGGCGTGGTGGCCCGGCTCGGCCCCGAGACGTGGCTCTGCCACACCACCACCGGCGGGGCCGAGCGCATCCACGCCCACATGGAGGAGTGGCTGCAGACCGAGTGGTGGGACTGGCGGGTTTTCACGCTGAACCTGACCGAGCAGTACGCCCAGATCGCCGTCGCCGGCCCGAAGGCGCGCGAGCTTCTGGAACGGCTGGGCGGCATGGACCTCACGCGTGAGGCGCTGCCCTTCATGCACTGGGCCGAGGGCGAGGTGGGGGGCATCCCGGCGCGCGTCTTCCGGATCTCGTTCTCGGGCGAGCTCAGCTTCGAGCTGGCGGTGCCGGCGAACCGCGGGACCGAGCTCTGGGACCGGCTGGTCGAGGCGGGCGCCGACCTCGGCGTCACGCCCTACGGCACCGAGGCGATGCACATCCTGCGCGCCGAGAAGGGCTACATCATGATCGGGGAGGAGACCGACGGCACGGTGATCCCGCAGGACCTGGGCCTCGACTGGGCGATCGCGAAGAAGAAGGACGACTACATCGGCAAGCGCGGCCAGATGCGCCCGGCGATGACCGGCCCGCGCTGGCGCCTCGTCGGGCTTGCGGACGACCGACGGCGCGGTCCTTCCGGCGGGCAGCTATGCCGCGACCGAGGGCGGCAATGCCCTGGGCCAGCGCATCGTCGAGGGGCGGGTGACCTCGTCCTACTGGTCGCCGACGCTGGGGCGCGGCATCGCGTTGGGCCTGATCGCGCGCGGCCCCGAGCGGATGGGCGAGACGCTGATCTTCCCGCAACCGGACGGCAACGAGATCCACGCGACGGTCGTGGCGCCCGGTCTTCTTCGACCCCGAGGGAGAGCGCCTGCATGCCTGAGACGCCGCTTTCCGGTCGCCGTTTCAACGGCTTGATCGCGCTCCGCGAGGGGGACGCGCACGGCATGATCGCCCTGCGCGCCGAGCTGGGCGCGGCGACCCTGCGCGAGGCGGTCGGGCAGGCGGTGGCCGCGATGCCCGAGCCCGGCCGGCTGAGCGCGGGCGCGGGCGGCCACGTCGCGTGGATGGCGCCGGACGAGCTTCTGCTGCTGGTCCCGCCCGAACGTACATCCCAGGTCGCGGACCGCCTGCGGGAGGCGCTGGCGGGTGAGCATGCGCTGGTCGCCGACGTGTCGGACATGCGCGCGCTGATCCGGCTCGAGGGGCCGGCCTGTCGCGACGTGCTGGCCAAGCTGACGCCCGCCGACGTGGCGCCCGCGGCCCTGCCCGAGGGGCAGATGCGGCGCACGCGGCTGGGGCAGGTGGCAGCGGCGTTCTGGTTCGACGCGGACGGCGCGAGCCTGATCTGCTTCCGCTCGGTCGCGGCTTATGTCTTTGATCTGATTGCCGAAGCGGCGCAGGCGGATGCGGCCCTGGGGTTGCACGCGCCGGCAAGCGGGACAGGGCCGAGGCCGCAGACGCGGCTTGACGCCCCTCGCCCTGGCGCTTCATTGAGCGTCGAGACAATGACAGGAGGGAGAGACATGGCTTTCGAACTACCCCCGCTTCCCTATGCGCACGATGCGCTCGCCGACAAGGGCATGAGCCGCGAGACGCTCGAGTACCACCACGACATCCACCACAAGGCCTATGTCGACAACGGCAACAAGGCCGTGGCCGGCACCGAGTGGGAAGGAAAGAGCGTCGAGGAGATCATCAAGGGCACCTATCAGCCCGACGCGGTGGCCCAGAACGGCATCTTCAACAACGCCTCACAGTATTGGAATCACAACCAGTTCTGGGAAATGATGACGCCGAACCAGAGCGCGATGCCGTCCGAGCTGGAGCGGCGGATCGTGGATGCCTTCGGCAGCGTCGACAAGTTCAAGGAAGAGTTCAGCGCCGCCGGCGCGGGCCAGTTCGGCTCGGGCTGGTGCTGGCTGGTCGCCGACCGCGACGGCAGCCTGAAGGTCACCAAGACCGAGAACGGCGTGAACCCCTTGTGCTTTGATCAGACTGCACTTTTGGGCTGCGACGTGTGGGAGCACAGCTACTACATCGACTTCCGCAACAAGCGCCCGGCGTACCTGTCGAACTTCCTCGAGAAGCTCGTCAACTGGGAGAACGTGGCCGAGCGGCTGTCGAACGCCTGACCCGGCGCGCCCCGGCGAACGTACGCTCGCCGGGGCGAAACCGTACAAAACGTACATTTTTCTGTACGGGGTTTGGACAGACCGTACAGAATTCCGTACCGGCTTTGGACAGATTGCGGCGCCCGGACCCGGGCGCCATGTCGCCGCGGCCGAGGACGCCGGGGGCCGGCTCCGGTCACGGCGGCGATACTTCTCCCGGATGACGTCGCCTCGGCGGTCGTGAGCGGCCCCGCCGCCCGGCGGTCAGTGGCGGCGCCAGAGGGACGGCTGAAGCCAGAGGTCGGGCAGGACGAGGGGGCCCTCGCGCAGCGGCGGGCCCTCGCCAAGGCGCCGCGACTGCCAGGCGCCGGCCCAGTCGCGCGGAAGCGGGCAGGGCGGCGTCACGCGCGTTTCGGTACCGAAGCCCGCCCGCCCGTAAAAGTCCGGGTCGCCCAGCACGAAGACCTGCGCCACGCCGCGCCGGGCCAGCCGCGCCAGGCCCTCCTGAACCAGCGCCGTGCCGAGGCCCTGCCCCTGCCACTCGGGCACCACCGCCAGCGGCGCGAGCAGGGCGCCGCGCGCCGCCTCGCCGCAGGGGGTGAAGATCACGTGCGCCACCGGCGCCGCCCCCGCGAAGGCCGCGAGCGAGAGCGTGTCGTCGCGCCGCAGGAGGGCGGCGACCAGACCGGTCAGATCCTCGTCGGGAAAGGTGCGGGGATAGATCGCGCAGAGGGCGGCGGCCTCGGACGGGGCCGTTTCGCGCAGGCTGGGGCGGTCGGGCCGCGTCGTCACTCGGCCGGGCGGGTGCGGCGGCGGTAGGTCGCGACGCGCCAGAGGTAGAAGGCCACGATGCCGATGACGACCGCGGTCGAGATCGGGTCGAGCCATTGCTGCACCAGTTCGTACTGGCTTTCGAGGATATAGCCGCAGAGCGCCAGGAACGCCGTCCAGATCACGGTGCCGACGGCCGAGTAGGCCAGGAAGCGCCACATGGGCATCCGCGCCATGCCGGCGGGGACCGAGATGAAGGTACGGACGGTGGGCACCAGGCGGCCGATGAACACGGCGGCGCCGCCGCGGCGGGCGAACCAGTCGTCGGCCTGGTCGAATTCCTGCGGGGACATGGTCAGCCAGCGGCCATGCTTGCGGGTGAGCTCGCAGACCCGCTCCTTCCCGATCCAGAGGCCGACGTAATACCACATCAGCGCGCCCGCCAGCGAGCCCAGCGTGCCCGCCACGATGGTGACGATCAGGTTGCCGTCGCCCTGCGCCGCGTTGAAGCCCGCAAGCGGCATGATCAACTCGGACGGGATCGGGGGGAAGACGTTCTCGAGAAACATCAGGAGGGCGACGCCGACGGGGCCGATGGCGTCAAGAAACCCCGTGATCCAGTCGAACATGCGCGACCTGCCCTTCGATGCTGCCTCGGGGCCACAGCGCGGCAAGGGGGTCGCGGGTTCCCGCACGCCGCGCGGGAGAATGCGGCGCGGGCACTCGCCTGTGGGCAGCGGGAAACAGATTGTTTCGACAAAACAGTAGGTTGACGTTGCGCGCCCCGTTGCCGGCGCGACAGATGAGTTGGTAGGGTCGGTCGGGAAAGAAACGGGAGGGGTGACGATGAAGATGGTTCTGGCGGCGGCGCTTGGCGTCGCGATGTGCGCGGGTGCGGCGAATGCGGCGGCGGTGTTCGCCTTCACGGAGACCGGCGGCGACGTGGTCGGGCAATTGTCGGGGTCGCTGGACCTGACCGGCGCCACGTCGACCGTGCCCACCGGCCTGAGCGGCAACGACTTCATCGTGCCGTCCGACGCGTTCATCGTGGCGACCGACGATCCGAGCCAGGATTCCGAGGGCTACCGGATCGTCGGCCCGAGCGCCTTCGGCAGTGGCGGCCAGACCAACGGCAGCTATTCCGGCGACAACATCCTTCTCGCCGGCGTGAGCCAGACGCTCTACCTGTCGCCGGGCTACACATCGGGCGAGGCGCTGTCGGGCACGCTGACCTTTTCCGGCGAGACCCTGGCGAGCCTGGGCGTGGTGCCGGGCGCCTATGTCTACTCGCTGCCGAGCGACACGCTCACCGTGACGTTCGAGGCAGGCAACGACGGCGCGGTCGTGCCGCTGCCCGCCGGGCTGCCGCTGCTGGCGGGGGCGCTGGGCCTCTTCGGGCTGGTTCGGCGCCGCGGCTGAGGCCGGCCCGATCGAATTCCGGCCTCGCGGCGGGGCGGGTCCGCGAGTTCCCGCGCGCGACGAGGGAGGGCGCGGCGCGGGCGCTCGCCCGGTGGGGGGTAAAGGCGAAGATCTCGGAGGAACAGGGCCTTGGCGCAGCAAATTCCCTTGCCGGCGCGGCGGACGGGCCGGTAGGCTTGGATACAAAAATCAGGGAGGGGTGACGATGAAGACGGTTCTGGCGGCGGCGCTCGGCGTCGCGGTGAGCGCGGGCGGCGCTCAGGCGGCGGCGGTGTTCGCCTTCGTGGAGACGGGCACGGGGGTGGAAGGGACGCTGTCGGGGTCGCTCGACCCCGGGGCCCCGCTTCCGGCCGGGTTGGATTTCAGCGCCGGGATAGAGCCTCAGCAGGGCCTTCTTTCCACCAGCGACGGTCTGATTCCGTTGCTCGAGCCGTACGCGATCGACGGCCCGCTGAGCTTCGGGACCGGCGCATTCACGCCAGGGGTCGCAACCGGACTGGAGCTGAGCCTGGCGCTTGCCATAGTCAGTTTGGCGGACGGGTCCCAGGTGGGACCGCCGCTTCTGTTGCTTCCTGAGGGCTTCAGCGCAGGCCCGGTGCAGGCGACGCTCGATTTTGCCGGCGAAAGCTTCGCCAGCCTCGGCGTGACCCCCGGCAGCTACGTCTACACGCTGCCGACCGACGACACGCTGACGTTGCAGTTCGTGCCGGAGGAGGCGGGGGTGATCCCGCTGCCCGCCGGTCTGCCGCTGCTGGCGGGCGCGCTGGGGCTCTTCGGGCTGGTGCGGCGGCGGGCCTGACCTTCGGAACTCGGGTGCCCGCGCACGGGTTGGGCGGGCATCACGAGACGACGGAGGACGACATGGCCGATCGCGCAAGATCCAAGGACGGCAGCCGCGAGACCGAGGAGGTGCTGGGCCGCAAGCCCGAAGCCGAGCCCGAGGGCGCCGGCCGTGCGGGCGGCGACCTGTCGCGCGCCATCGGCTCGGAGGACGAACTGAAGCGCACCGGCGACACCGACGCCGGCGTGACGCGCGCCCGCAAGGCCGACGAGGAGAAGCCCGGCACCAGCAACCTGGGCGAGGAGAACCGCTGATGGCGATCACCGACCTGTCGAACGAGACGTGGGTTCTGGTCGCCGACGGCGAGAAGGCGCTGTTCCTGGTCAACGACGGCGACGCCGAGTACCCGGTGCTGAACGTGCGCCGCGAGGAGCACCACGAGAACCCGCCCACGCGCGAGCAGGCGGCGAACCGCCCGGGCCGGCAGGGCGAAAGCTCGGGGCCGCGCCGGTATGCCTATGAGGACACCGACTGGCATCGGCTGGAAAAGGAGCGGTTCGCCGACGATCTGGCCGAGCTGCTCTATGCCCAGGCGCACAAGCACCGGTTCGAGCGGATCGTGATCTGCGCCCCGCCGCAGACGCTGGGCGAGCTGCGCGACAAGATGCACAAGGAGGTGCGCGACAAGGTGGTGGGCGAGGTGCCCAAGACGCTGACCAACCACCCGGTCGACGAGATCGAGGGCATCCTGAAGTCGGAGTTCGACCCCCGCGCCGCCTGACCGCGCCGCCGGGCGGCGCGGCGGGCTGGTCGGCGGCAGCGCCGCCGGGTGGCGGCGGTGCGCGGAGCGGTTTCCGGTGCCCCGTCCGGGGACGTTCGCAGGCCTGTCTGGCTGTGGCCAGGCAGGACCGCCTGAGTTGCGTCAGGTCGTCGTGCGGCGTCCGCGACCGGGCAGGTGTGTTTCCAAAAGTGGCCGCAGTCGCCGTCGGGGCGGCGGCGCGGTGCGCGGCGTCGGCAGGATGTGCGCCGCCGCCGGCCCCGCGTGCAGGGTGCGGGGCGCCGTGCGGCGGCGGTTCAGCGGGCGGCGCGGCGCGTGGTGAGGTGGTCGGAGAGCGCGGCCATGAGGGCGGGGACGTCGGCGACGCGGGCGATGCACTCGGCCAGGGTCGCGTCGGCGAAGCCTTCGGCGATGACGTGGTCGACGAGGCCGGCGAGGGGCGCCCAGTAGCCCGCCGTGTCGAGCAGCAGGATCGGCTTGGCGTGCAGGCCGAGCTGGCGCCAGGTCAGCACCTCGAAGAACTCGTCGAGCGTGCCGGCGCCGCCGGGCAGCACCACGATCGCGTCGGCGTTCATGAACATGACCTTCTTGCGCTCGTGCATCGTCTCGGTGACGACGAGGCGGGCGAGGTCGCGCTTGCCGACCTCGCGGTCGAGCAGGTGGCGCGGGATGACGCCGAAGGTGTCGCCGCCGGCCTCCTGCGCGGCGCGGGCGACCATGCCCATCAGGCCCACGTCGCCCGCCCCGTAGACCAGGCGGTGCCCGGCGGCGGCCAGCGCCTGGCCGAGGCGCCCCGCCTCGGCGCGATAGGCCGGCTGCGCGCCGACGCGCGAGCCGCAATAGACGCAGACCGAGGCGGTGGGCGGCATGGGGCGATTCCCGTTCGTGATCACGCTTTTGACCCCTGTTAGCGGCGTTGGTATGCTGGCTCAACCGGCGGCGGTGCGCGTCCCGCGGAGGGCTGCCGGCATCTCGGGGAGGCGGTTGGATGCGGGCCGGCGTTCTTGTCGCGCTCTTGTGTGCTGGGCTGGTCGCGGCGGGCTTTGCGCTCGTGCCGCGCTGGCTGGGTGCGCCCGCGCCGCCCGATCCCCGGCCCGTGGCCGAGGCGCCGCGCGATGCCGCGCCCGCGGGCGATCGCGCGCCGGCAGAGACGGAGGAGGCGGGCGAGCCGGGCGCGGAGGCGGCGGACGCGGCGGAGGCCGAGGCGGCGGCCGAGATGCTGCCGCGCTTCGACGTGGTGCGCGTCGAGACCGATGGCGAGGCGCTGGTGGCCGGCACCGCGCGCCCGGCGGCGGACGTGTTCGTGCTGATCGACGGGGTCGAGGCGGCGCGGGTGCGCTCGGACGCGGCGGGCAACTTCGTGGCGCTGTTCTCGGCGGGGCTGTCGGACCAGCCGCGGCTGGTTTCGCTGCGGACGCTGGCGCCGGACGGGCGCAGCGAGCGCACCACCGACACGGTGATCCTTGCGCCGTCGCCCGAGCGGCTGCTGGCGGCGCGGCAGGCCCGGGGCGCGTCGGATGCCGACGCCGGCGCCGAGCCCGAGGACGGGGCCGGGGCGGCGGTGTCGGTGGATGTGGCCACGGCCGCGCCGGGGCTGGCGGCGCCGCAGCCGGGGGCCGATGCGCGCCCCGCCGTGGGGGCCGAGCGCCCGGCGGCGCCGGCCGCGGCGCCCGGCGCGCCGGCGGCCGAGGGCGAGGACGTGGCGCTGCTGGGCCCGCGGGAGCGGGCGGCCCCGGTGCCACGGGCGGATCTGGGCCTTGGCGCGCCGCTCGCGGCGCCGGAGGGGGCCGTGCCCCGGCCGCCGCGTGTCGCGGGGGATGCAGGCGCGCCGTCCGCCCCGGCCGCCGCTCCGCCGCGGCCGCGGGCCCGGGGCGGGGCGCAGGCGCCGTCGGTGCCGGACGCCGGCGGCGCGCCGGGCGAGGGCGATGACGTCGCCGAGGCGGGGGCGCGCGGCGCCGACGGCTCTGCCGATGCGGCGCAAGGCGCGGCGCCGGCGTGCGCCCGGCCGAGGGGGGCGGCGCAGGTGCAGGCCCCGGCCGGGCGGCGGAAGGTGCTGCACCAGGCGCGGAGGATCGGGCGGGTGCGGCCGGGGTGGCGGGTCGGCAGGGCGGCGGGTCGCCGTCGGACGACGCCGCCGCCGGGCCGCTCGAGGACGCCGCCTCGGAGGGCGCGGCCGACAAGCCGGTCGGAGCGGACGATGCGCCGGGTGGCGGGTCGGGCGGTGTTGCCGTGGCTGACGTGGAGGGCGGCGCGGCCGGATCGGCCGACGAGGGCGGCGCGGCGCAGGCGGGTCGCCCGGGCGCGCGTGCCGAGGCCGGGGCGGCGGAGGGCGCGGCCGACGTGCGGGGCGTGGATGACGACGGGTCGGGCGGTGTTGCCGTGGCTGACATCGAGGGCGGCGCGGCTGGATCGGTTGACGAGGGCGGCGCGGCGCGGGCGGGTCGCCCGGGCGTGCGTGCCGAGGCCGGGGTGGCGGAGGACGCGGCCGACATGCGGGGCGGGGCGGACGATGCGCCGGGTGGCGGGTCTGGCGGTGTTGCTGTCGCCGGGGCGGAGGGCGGCGCGGGTGGTGCGGCCGGGGGCGGAGTGCGCGCTACCGCGACCGAGGCGCCCGGCGGCCGGAGTGACGCGCCGGTGGGGCGGTCGGCGGATGTTGCGGCCGCCGGGGAGAGCGAGGGCGAGGGCGGTTCGGCGGCGTCTGCGACGGACGTCGCCGGGGGCGCGGAGGCCGGGGCTTCGGTGGATGTGGCGGCCGCGGGGGCGGCGGACGGTGCGGACTGGGTCGTGGCAGGCGCGGGCGGCGTCGCGCCGGCAGAGGGCGAGAGGTCCGGCGACGGTGGCGGCGAGGGGGCCGGGGGTGACGTGGCCGGCGCGGCGGCGGGCGCGCCGCGGGTGCTGCTGGCGGGCGAGGAGGGGGTGCAGGTCCTGCAGGACCAGGCGCCCGAGGTGATGGACCGGATCGTCATCGACTCGATCGCCTACGATCCGACGGGCGAGGTCGAGCTGGCCGGGCGCGGCAGCGACGGCGCCTTCGCGCGGATCTACATCAACAACGACCCGGTGCGCACCGTCGAGATCTCGCCCGGGGGACAGTGGCGCGCGCCGCTGCCGCAGGTCGACACCGGCACCTACACGCTGCGGGTCGACGAGATCGACGCCGAGGGCCGCGTCACCTCGCGCGCCGAGACGCCGTTCCGCCGCGAGGACCGCTCGGAGCTGGCCGCGCTGGACCCCGGCGGGCAGAGCGAGGTGCGGGTGGTGACCGTCCAGCCCGGCAACACGCTGTGGGGCATCGCGCGCGAGCGGTGGGGGCAGGGGATGCTCTACGTGCGGGTCTTCGAGGCCAACCGCGACAGCATCCGCGACCCCGACCTGATCTATCCCGGGCAGGTCTTCGAGATCCCCGAGGACGAGGACTGACCGACCGGGCGCGGCGTGCCAGGCTGCGGCCGGATCTTCGGGGCGACGACGGGCTGCGTGCTTCTGGCGCGGGGCGCGGGCGCGGGCGGCCCGGCCGCGGTGGGCGGTCCGTTCCGGCACGGCCTCGTTCTCGATCGACGTTCCGGGCGACGTGACGGGTGCGTTCGCGTCGGGGCGGATCGAGGCGACCCATGCGGGCGAGAGGTTCCCGGCGACGGGCGCCGCCTCGGGCGTCACGGTCGGCACGGACGCCACCGGCGCGCTGGCCAAGGCGGCGCAGCCCGAGGGCGGCGCCACCCCCGGCACCCCGACCGGGCGGTTTCCCGCCCCCGGCTCGACCGGCCGGCGGGCCGGGGTCAAGGGGGTGGCGATCTTTGGGGCCGATCTGCCGCGGGGGGTGGTCTCGTCCGAGGCGACGTCGACCCTGGCGTTCGACCTGCTGAACGTCACCGGGGATCCGCCGCTCGTCAACCGGCCGGCCGAGACGATCCGGGGCGGGCGCTACACCACCGGGCCGGGGGCGGGCGCGCTGCCCTGCGACGAATACGCCTTTGCCGTCTTCCGGCCGAGGGTGCTGCAGGATGGGGCCGAGGTCTTCGCCTCGCCCTTCCATGTCGTCGACGACGCGTTTCGCGACGCGACGGTGCCGTGCGGACGTTTGCGCCCACGACCATCAGCCGGGTCGAGGTGACGGGCGCGCTGGCCGGGGTGGCCTGCGCGTTGCGCGAGGAGAAGCCCGACGGCGGCCCCGAGCCCGATCCCCGCGCCCGCCGCGCTGCCGCTGCCGGCCGGGGCGCCGGGGGCGCTGGGCGCGCGGCGGCGGCGCCGGGGCTGAGCGCGGCGCTGGCCAATGCCCCGGGGCGCGGCTAGATCGGGGGGATGAGCCTTTCCGAGCCGACCGCGGCCGCCGAGCGCGCGAGCGGGATCCAGACCATCCGGCGCGGTGGCGCCCTATCTCTGGCCCGAGGGACAGCCCTGGGTGAAGCGGCGCGTCGTGCTGTCGCTGATCGCGCTGCTCGCCTCGAAGCTCATCGCGGTGGCGACGCCGTTCTTCTACAAGGGCGCGGTCGACGCGCTGGCCGGCGAGGGCGAGCGGGCGGCCTGGCTGCTGGCGGCCGGCGCCGTGGGGCTGACCGTGGCCTACGGCGATGGCGCGGCTGCTGAACGTGGGCTTCCAGCAGCTGCGCGACGCGATCTTCGCCGCGGTCGGGCAGCGGGCGCTGCGGCGCCTGGCGCTGGAGACCTTCACCCACATCCACCGGCTGTCGCATGCGCTATCACATCACGCGCCGGACCGGCGGGCTGAGCCGGGTCATCGAGCGCGGGCGTGAAGGGGGTCGAGTTCCTGCTGCGGTTCCTGCTGTTCTCGATCGGGCCGCTGGTCGCTGGAGCTGGTGCTGATCGCGGTCATCCTCGGCGGTGGTGTTCGACCTGCGCTACCTGGTGGTCGCTGGCGGTGACGATCGTCGCTCTACGTCGGGTTCACCTTCAAGGTCACCGAGTGGCGGGTGAAGATCCGCCGCGAGATGAACGGGCAGGACACCGACGCCAACCAGAAGGCGATCGACAGCCTGCTGAACTTCGAGACGGTCAAGTATTTCGGCGCCGAGGCGCGCGAGGCGGCGCGCTACGACGGCGCGATGGCGGGCTACGAGCGCGGCGGCGGTGCAAGACGTCCTACTCGCTGGCGTTCCTGAATTTCGGGCAGTCGCTGCTGATCACCGCCGGGCTGGTGGTCGTGATGGTGATGGCGGCGATGGGGGTGCAGGCGGGCGAGCTGACGGTCGGCGATTTCGTCATGGTCAACGCCTACATGATCCAGATCACCATGCCGCTGAACTTCCTCGGCACCGTCTACCGCGAGATCCGGCAGGCGCTGGTCGACATGGCCGAGATGTTCGATGCTGCTGGAGCAGCCGGCCGAGGTCGAGGACCGGCCCGGCGCCAGGCCGCTGCGGTCCGCGGCGGCGAGGTCGTGTTCGACGACGTCGAGTTCGGCTACGACCCCGAGCGGCCGATCCTGAAGGGCGTGAGCCTGCGGGTCCCGCCGGGGCAGACGGTGGCGATCGTCGGGCCCTCGGGGTCGGGCAAGTCGACGATCGGGCGGCTGCTGTTCCGGTTCTACGACGTGACCGGCGGCGCGCTGCGGATCGACGGGCAGGACGTGCGCGACGTGACGCAGGACAGCCTGCACGCGCAGATCGGCGTGGTGCCGCAGGACACGGTGCTGTTCAACGACACGATCCTCTACAACATCGCCTACGGCCGCCCCGAGGCCAGCCGCGACGAGATCGAGGCGGCGGCGCGGGCGGCGCAGCATCCACGACTTCATCGCCTCGCTGCCCGAGGGCTACGAGACCACGGTGGGCGAGCGCGGGCTGAAGCTGTCGGGCGGCGAGAAGCAGCGGGTGGGCATCGCGCGGACGCTGCTGAAGGACCCGCCGATCCTGCTGCTGGACGAGGCGACCACGGCGCTCGACACCGAGACCGAGCGCGAATCCAGGACGAGCTGAAGGCCGACGGGCGCAGGGGCGCACGCGTGCATCACCATCGCGCACCGGCTGTCGACCATCGCCGACGCCGACCGGATCGTGGTGCTGCGAGAACGGGGTGATCGTCGAGCAGGGCACGCCACGAGGAGCTGCTGGCGCGCGCGGGCGCTATGCCGCGCTGTGGGCGCGGCAGGCAGGCGGAAGAGGAAGCCGAGCCGCGTGAGCAGGCGCGCGGCGTAACGCGTGAAGGGCCGCGCCCGACCCTCGCGGTCTGGTGCGCCACATCCCGACGAGGCTTGGCGCTGTATCTCGGCAAGCGCCGCAGGTCGGGCGTGCTCGCGCTGGCCTCGCCGATGCGCACCTCTGCGGTGAAGGGTCGGACGCGGCCCGGGCGATCTCCGGCCGCTTCACGTCGCCGCGGCGGGCGCGTGGCGCAGATGCGGCGTTCGACGTCGCCGTCGGGCGCATCGTCGTCCCAGATGATCTCGGGCGGCCGGACGCGCGCGCGCCGCGCGGTCGCAGCGCCAAGTCGCGCGCGGCGCGGCTGCCGCGGCCGCAGCGACAGCGCGCCAGCAGCCGCGCGAGCCAGCCAGCGGCGTAGGTCGCGACCCAGACCCGCAGCGCCAGCATCGACGGGCGTGAAGACCAGCGTCAGCACCGTCGCGATGCCGAGGCCGAAGACCACCGCCGTGGCCAGCTGCTTCCACCAGAGCGCGGTCGGGCTGTCGATCGAGTAGCCGCCGCCGAAGAAGTCGAGCTGACAGGCCGAACATCATCGGCGCGAGGCCCGCCATCGTGGTGATCGTGGTCAGCAGCACCGGGCGGATGCGGTCCTCGGCGGTGCGGATGATCGCCTCGATCCGCGGCATGTAGCGCGCGTATTCCTGGTAGGTGTCGATCAGCACGATGTTGTTGTTCACCACGATCCCGGCCAGCGCCACGATCCCGGTGCCGGTCATGATGATCGAGAAGGCCTGGTCCATCACCAGCATCCCGATCAGCACGCCCGCGGTCGACAGGACCACCGCCAGCAGCACCAGCACCGCGTTGTAGAACGAGTTGAACTGCGCCAGCAGGATGATGAACATCAGCCCCAGCGCGCCGGCGAAGGCCGGTCATCAGGAAGGCCTGGCTCTCGGCCTGCTCCTCCTGGTCGCCGGTCCATTCCCAGGTCGATGCCGGCGGGCAGCGGGTCGGTCTCGAGCCACTCGGTCAGGCCGCGATCCGCTCGTTGGCGTTGACGGGCATCGCGTCAGCTCGCCGGCCGCGATCCGGCTCGCGAGCGGTCCTCGGCCGGTCGCCGCGATCGGCACGAGCGTCGGCTCGTCCGCCGCTCGCCGTCAGCTTGACCAGGTCCGGCGCCACGCCGGCCTTGACGTCGAAGAACCGCTTCTGGTCGACGCGGTCGATCTGGCCAGCTTGGCCACCGGCTCGCGGGTGATGAAGTTCGACAGCGGCACCAGGCCGTCGCGCGGTGCGCACCTTGAGCGTGTCGAGCGTCGACAGCACCCGGTCCTCCTCGGGCAGGCGCACGCGGATCTCGATCTCCTCGTCCGAGCGAGTCGACCCGCATCGTGTCGAGCAGGATGCCGCGCGTGACGAGCTGCACCATCGCGCCCACGGTCGCCACGTCGGCGCCGAAGCGGCCGGCCTTCTCGACGTCGACGTCGATCTGCCAGTCGATGCCGGGCAGGGGGCGCGTGTCCTCGATCGTCGGTCAGGCCGGGCGTCGCCTCGAAGTGGCGCGCGCGACGGTCTCGGTCGCGGCCAGCAGCTCGTCCCAGTCGTCGCCCTTCAGCCGCAGGTGCACGGGCTTGGCCGAGGCCGGGCCCATGGCGAGGTTCGAGGATCTCGGTCCGGATGCCGGGGATGCTGGTCGAGCCGCGCCTGCGAGCTCGGCGAGCACCAGGTCGCCGTCGAGCTCGCCGACGGTCATGCCGTGATGCGTCGGCGTAGGCGGCGCGGTCCTCCCACGGGATCAGCTCGATCTGGACCTGGCCGATCGTGTCGCGCGGGCCGCCTGCGCGCCGCCGGTGTTGGCGTTGAGCCCGCCCGTCGCCGGCGAAGGCGAAGGCGCTCTGCACGCCCGGGGTGCGCGAGCGACGATCGTCCTCGACCTGCGCGCACCAGCGCGTCCTTCTCGGCGAGCTGACAGGTTGCCGCGCGCGCGGACGTAGACGATGGCCTGCTCGGGCTCGCTCTCGACGAAGAACTCCACGCCGTTGTTGTTGCTGCGCCGTAGTAGCCGAAGGTCGACGACGACGAAGGCCGACGACGGCGGCGATCGTGACCAGCGGCATCACCGGGTTGCCGGCGATGAGCTGGATGAAGCGGCCGAAGGGCGTGCGGCGGTAGCCGGCGCGCGATCGCGCCGCGGCGCGCGCTGCGATCTTGGCCGGCGCCGAGCGTGATCGAGGTGAGCGACGGCGCCGAGCCAGGAACAGCACCGACGCCGGGCAGCCAGGCGACAGCGCCCGGCAGCGGCGAGCCGCCGCGCCGAAGAGGTAGCCGGGGTTCAGCATCTGCATCGCGCCGACGAAGACCAGCGCCAGCGGCGACCGGCACCAGCAGCCGCGCGCACCAGCCAGGGCAGCGCCGCGCCGCAGCGCGTCCGACGGCGCGCTCGAAGCATGCGGCGTCATGCGGCCCGGCGACGCCGCCCATGACCGGCAGGTAGATCAGCGCCACGACCAGCGAGGCCGAGAGCACGAAGATCAGCGTGACCGGCAGCATCCCCATGAACTCGCCCGGCACGCCGGGCCAGAACAGCATCGGCAGGAAGGCGCAGAGCGTCGTGGCGGTGGAGGAGACGATGGGCCAGAACATGCGCTTGGCCGCCTCGGTATAGGCGCGCATCGGGCCCGAGCCTTCGGAGATGCGGCGTGTCGGCGTATTCGACGACCACGATGGCGCCGTCGACCAGCATCCCCACGGCCAGGATCAGGCCGAACATCACGATGTTCGAGATCGTGATGCCCATCACCGCCGAGCAGCGCGAAGCACAGCAGGAACGAGGTCGGGATCGCGAAGCCCACCAGCAGCGCCGAGCGCGGTGCCGAGCGCGGCCAGCACCACGATCATCACCAGCGCGATGGCGGTCAGCACCGAGCCTTCGAGCTGGCTGACCATCGAGGCGACGGTGCGGCGACTGGTCGTTCGAGGTGCCGACGCTCGATCGGCGTCGCGCAGCTCGGGCGGCCAGCGTCGGCGCGCTCGGCCTCGACCTGCCTCGCGCACCAGCGTCGGCGGTGTCGATCAGGTTGAAGCCCTTGCGCTTGACCACCTGCAGCGCGACCGTCGTTCTCGCCGTTGAAGCGGGCGGTGCCGGTCGCGGTCCTCGAAGGTCAGGCGGATGTCGGCCAGGTCGCCCAGCGTCACGACCCGGTCGCCGTTCGATCTTGACCGGCAGGGCGTAGACGTCCTGCCGGTCGTCGAAGGACGACGGGATCTTGACCGAGAAGGCGCCGCTGTCGGTCTCGACCTCGCCCGCCGCGATCAGCAGGTTGTTGTTGCGTGACCGACGTTGATCAGCTCGCCCGCGGTGACGTTGTAGGCCTCGAGCCGGAGCGGGTCGATCACCACCTCGAGCATCTCGTCGCGCTGGCCGGCGAGCGCGGCCTCGAGCACCGGCTCGAGCCCCTCGAGCCGGTCCTGCAGGTCCTTGGCGACGCGCAGCAGCGTGCGCTCGGGCACCGCGCCGGTGAGGTTGACGATGATGATCGGGAATTCCGAGAAGTTGATCTCGTTGATCGAGTACTTGTCGGCGCCGTCGGGGAAGTTGGCCTCGGCGTTGTTCATCGCGTCGCGCACGTCGGCGATGGTCTTGGTCTTGTCCCAGCCGAACTCGAACTCCAGCGCGACGCCGGCATAGCCCTCGGCCGCGGTGCGCGGTCATCGTCTTGAGCCCGTCGAGGTCGGCGAGCTCGGTCTCCATCGGCTTGACCAGCAGCTTCTCGGAATCCTCGGCCGAGATGCCGGGGAAGGGGACCGAGACGAAGAGCGCCGGGATCTCGATGTCGGGCTCGCCCTCCTTGGGCAGCGACACATAGGCGCACGCCGCCGGCGAGCAGCGACAGCGCGATGAAGGCGAGCGATCATCCGCGCCCGGGCGGCGGCCCAGTCGACGATGCCGGTCATCGCGCCGGCCTCCCGGCAGGTCGGCGTCGCGACGCGGCACGCCCGTCGGTGACGTATTCCTGTCCGACGACGATCACGTCGGCCGTCTCGGCGCAGGCCGGCGACCCAGACGCCGTCGGGCGTGTCGCGCAGCACGGTGACCGGGCGCGAAGGCGGCGCGCGTCGTCCTCGTCCACGACGCGCACGCCGAGCTGCGCCCTCGTCGTTCAGCGTCAGCGCGGATTGCGGCAGCAGGTGCGCGCTGCGCGCCCGTCGGCCTGCGATCGACGATCTCGGCGGTCTGGCCGTCGCGGATCGACAGGTCGGGGTTGGCGACCTCGACCTCGACGCGGAAGGTGCGCGTCGTCGGGGTCGGCCGAGCGGCTGAGGAAGGTGACCTGGCCCCTGCACCTGCGCGCCCCGAGGCGAGCCGCGCGCCGGCCGGGGCGCCGAGCCGCGACCCGGTCGACGTCGGTCTCGGGGACGAAGCCCACCAGCTTGATCGGGTCGAGCTGGATCACCGTGGCGCAGAGCGCGCCGGGCTGCAGCAGCGCGCCGAGTTCGGCGGTGTCGGTTTCCAGCAGGCCGGCGAAGGGCGCGCGGATGGTCAGCCGCTCGATCTCGCGCTCGGCCGCGGCCACGGCGGCCTCGGCCGGCTGCGCGACGCCGGCGCGGCGCCGATCTCGACGCCTGCGCCAGCGCGGGCGCCTGCACGGCCGCCTCGGTGGCGGCGACGCGGGTCTCGGCGGCAAAGCCGTCCTGGCTGAGGCTCGACGCGGCGCGGTCGTTGATCTCGGCCTCGCGCAGGCGCGCCTCGGCCTCGGTCACCCGGGCCTCGGCCTCGGGCAGCTGCGCGGGCCTCGGCCAGTCGCGCCTCGCGCCTCGGTCAGCGACCTCGCGGGTGCCGGGATCGAGCTCGCACAGCAGGTCGCCGTCCTCGACCAAGGCGCCCTTGCGCAGCGGCGCCGAGACGACCTTGCCGCTGGTCTCGGCGCGCACCTCGACCTGGCGGGCCGCCTCGGTGCGCCCGCGCAGGACCACGGCGCTGTCGACCTGCTCGGCCTCGGACCGCAGCGCCACCACCGAGACCGCCTCGGGCGCCTCGGGCTCGGCCGGCGCGCTCTGTTCCTCGCGCGGCTCGCCCTGGGCGAAGGCGATCACCGCCGGGCGCTCGAACACCAGCAGGTAAAGCGCTGCCATGACCACCAGGGCGGTGAGAATGGGGATAGGACGCATGCGCGCGGGCCTCGATCTCAGCTGGTTGTGCCCAGGGTCTCGGATGCGGTCCTGGGCATGGTCGTCGGTCGCTCCGGTTCCGGTGATCTGCGCTGAACAGCCCGGTTTAGATTAGTGCGTCTGCCACGCTCTCTCAAGGTCCGCCGTCGCGCGGCCTTGGCACCCGAGGATACGCCATGTATTACGGCGCGGCGACGCCGTGGGGACGTGATAATGTCGGATCATGACAGTTTCATTGACGAGGTCACCGAGGCGGTCCGGCGCGATCGTCTTTTTGCGACCTTCCGTCGCTGGGCCTGGCTGGCCATCGCGATCATCCTGATCGTCGTGGGCGGCGCTGCGTTCAACGAGTGGCGCAAGGCGCGCGAGACGGCGCAGGCGCAGGCGCTGGGCGACGCGGTGGTGGCGGCGCTGTCGCAGCCCGACGGGCCGGCGCGGGCCGAGGCGCTGGCGACGCTGGACGCCGAGGGGCCGGCCGAGGCGTTCCTCAACCTGCTGGCCGCGACCGAGACCTACGACGGCGAGGCGCGGGCGACAGCGGTGGTGGCGCTCGACGCGGTGGCCTCGAACGAGGCGGTCGCGCCGCGCTACGCCGACCTCGCCGCGGCTCAAGCTGGTGCTGATCGGCGCGGGCGAGCCGGGGCCGGACGAACGCATCCAGCGGCTCGAGCCGCTGACCGGCGCGGGCGCCCCCTACCGGCTGCTGGCGCTCGAGCAGATCGCGCTGGCCCAGGTCGAGGCGGGCGACCGCGACACCGCCATCGCCACGTTGCGCGACATCCTCGCCGAAGGTGAAACGACGTCCGGGCTTCGGCGGCGCGCGACGCAGATGATCGTCGCCCTGGGCGGCGAGGTCGAGCCGACGTGAGCGTCATGCGCCGGAGAGCGGGGGCGTCGCCGGACGCCGGAGGTCGCGGGGCGGGGCTGCGTCGGGCGGCCGGTTCTGGCGCTGGTCGGCGCGGTGCTGGCGGCGTGCACCGAGAAGGAGCCGATCCTGCCCGGTGAGCGGCTTGCGCTGCGTGGCGAGGCGCGGGCCGAGGCGCCCGAGGGGCCGCGCCCCATTGCCCTGCCGGCGCCGGTGGTCAACGCCGCGTGGCCGCAGAAGGCCGGCGCGGCCGACCATTCGCCCGGCCATCCGGCGCTGGGCCGGGCGCTGGCGCCGCTCTGGCGCGCCGACATCGGCGAGGCGGCCGGGCGCCGACACCGCATCACCGCCGATCCGGTGGTGGCCGGCGGGCGCGTCTTCGCATTGGACAGCCAGGCGCGGGTCAGCGCCTTCTCGACCGCGGGCGCCCCGCTGTGGAGCCGCGGCCTGACGCCGCCGGCCGACCGGTCGGGCGACGCCTCGGGCGGGGGGCTGGCCGCGGGCGACGGGCGGCTTTTCGTCACCACCGGGTTCGGCACGCTGGTGGCGCTCGACGCGGCGTCGGGGCGCGAGCTCTGGAGCCAGGACCTGGACGCGGCCGCCACCGGCGCGCCGACCGTGGCGGGCGGCATCGTCTACGCCGTCTCGCGCGACAGCCGCGGCTGGGCGATCGACGCGGGCAGCGGGCGCATCCTGTGGGAGGTTTCGGGCCTGCCGAGCCCGGCCGGCGTCGACGGCGGCGCGGCCCCGGCGGTGACCGAGCGACTGGCGCTTTTCCCGATGAACTCGGGCGAGCTGGTCGCGGCCTTGCGCGGCGGCGGCACCCGGGTCTGGACCGCGCCGGTCGTGGGCCGCCGGCTGGGACGGGCCTATGGCTGGATCGACGACATCACCGGCGACCCGGTCGCGGTGGGCGACAGGATCTATGCCGGCAACCCGTCGGGGCGGACCGTGGCGCTGGACGCCGCCAGCGGCGAGCGGCTCTGGACCGCCGAGGAAGGCGCGATGAGCCCGCCGTGGGTCGCCGGCGGCAGCGTGTTCATCGTCACCGACCAGAACGAGCTGGTGCGCCTCGACGCGGCGACGGGCGCGCGGATCTGGGGCACGCCGCTGCCCTACTTCACCTCCGAGCGGCCGCGCCGGCGCAAGGAGGTCTTCGCCCATTACGGGCCGGTGCTGGCCGGGGGACGGCTGGTGGTGGCCTCGGACGACGGGCTGATCCGCAGCTTCGACCCGGTGAGCGGCGCGCTGACGGGCACCACGCCGCTACCCGGCGGCGCCAGCTCGAACCCGGTGGTGGCGGGCCGGACGCTCTACGTGATCTCGCAGAAGGGCGGGCTTCTCGCCTACCGCTGAGGCCGGCGGGGGAGCGCCCGACCTCGGGGCCCCCTTGCGGGAGCCCGCGGCCGTGCGCGCGCGGCGGGCTGGGGGGGCGCGATCGGGACGATCGGCCGATCGACGGACGGCGACCGTCGGCGGCGTGCCGGTGGGGTTTTGTCGATCGGCATGAGGCGGTGGGTCACGCAGCGGACGCTGCCGATGATCTCGCCGACAGGCGGATGTCGCGCCTGCCGCTGAGGCCCGGCGGGGAAGCGCCCGACCTCGGGGCCCCCTGACGGGAGCCCGCTCGGCCGGGCGCCCGCGCCTGCGGCGCGGTGGGGCGCGGCGCGCGGGCGGGCCGCCTTGCTGGACGGCGTTGAGGGACGGCGTGTCCGCTCGAAATGGCAAGGATTGCAAGGCGGCGGATGAGAGGGCGGGGTCGCGGGTGGTGCCGCTCGGCACCCTTTCGGCGGCGGCGGTAGCTGGGGATGGTTGCGGCGGCGGCTTTGGCCGCGGGCAGGGTCTTTGCGAGGCGCGCGTGGCGTTCGCGGGTGTCCGGACGGTCGTTTGTGGGAAAAGCGGTGGCTGCCGGTGCGAATCGGCCGACCCGTGGCAGGAACGCGGGGCCTTGCGATCCGCGTCCGGTTCTGCAATGGCGGGCGGTCGTAGCAGCGGAGCGACCCGATGCCCTTCACGCTCGCCATCGTCGGCCGGCCCAACGTGGGAAAGTCGACCCTTTTCAACCGGCTGGTCGGCAAGCGGCTGGCGCTCGTCGACGACCAGCCCGGCGTCACCCGCGATCTGCGCGAGGGGGATGCGCGGCTGGGCGACCTGCGCTTCACCGTCATCGACACCGCCGGGCTGGAGGATGCGACCGACGACAGCCTGCCCGCGCGGATGCGGCGGCTGACCGAGCGCGCGGTGGACGCGGCCGATGCCTGCCTGTTCCTGGTCGACGCCCGCGCCGGGATCACCGCGACCGACGAGGTCTTCGCCGAGATCCTGCGCCGCCGGGCCGGCCACGTGATCCTGGCGGCCAACAAGGCCGAGGGGCGCGCCGGCGAATCCGGCCTGCTGGAGGCCTACGGGCTGGGGCTGGGCGAGCCCGTCGCCCTTTCGGCCGAGCACGGCGAGGGGATGGGCGAGCTGGCCGTGGCGCTGGCGCCGCTGGTGGACGCGCACCGCGCGGCCGAGGCCGCGGCCACCGCCGACACCGACGCGGTTCCGGCGACCGAGCTGGCGGTGGACGAGGAAGGCGGCGGCGAGGCCGCGCCGCACCGGCCGCTGCAGGTCGCGGTGGTGGGCCGGCCCAACGCGGGCAAGTCGACGCTGATCAACCGCCTGCTGGGCGAGGACCGGCTGCTGACCGGACCCGAGGCCGGCATCACCCGCGACGCGATCTCGGTGATGCTGGACTGGGACGGGCGGCCGGTGCGGATGTTCGACACCGCGGGCATGCGCCGCAAGGCGCGCGTGCAGGAGAAGCTCGAGAAGCTCTCGGTGGCCGACGCGCTCAGGGCGGTGAAGTTCGCCGAGGTGGTGGTGGTGCTGATCGACGCCGCGATCCCGTTCGAGAGCCAGGACCTGCGGATCGCCGACCTGGCCGAGCGCGAGGGGCGCGCGGTGGTGATCGCGGTCAACAAGTGGGACACGGTCGAGGACCGGCAGGCGCGGCTGGCCGAACTGCGCGAGGAATTCGAGCGACTGCTGCCGCAACTGCGCGGCGCGCCGCTGGTGACGGTCTCGGCCAGGACGGGGCGGGGGCTGGACCGGCTGCAGGCGGCGGTGCTGAAGGCGCACGATGTCTGGAACCGCCGGGTGCCGACCGCGCGGCTGAACCGCTGGCTGGCCGAGATGGTGGCGCAGCACCCGCCGCCGGCGCCGGGCGGCCGCCGCATCCGCCTGCGCTATGCGACGCAGGTCAAGACACGGCCGCCGGGCTTCGTGGTGATGTGCTCGCACCCCGAGAAGCTGCCGGAAAGCTATTCGCGATACCTGGTCAACGGGCTGCGCGATGCCTTCGACATGCCCGGCACGCCGGTGCGGCTGACGCTGCGGTCGCAGGCGGACAAGAACCCGTATCGTGACCGCAAGCGGTCGACGCCGTCGCGGCTGCGCAAGCACTTGGGGAAGCCGGGGCAGACGTAGGGGCGTCAGGCGCCGCCCGACGTCGGGGCGGGCGGGGCCCGTGGGGGCGGGCGGGGCCCGTGCGCTTTCCGCTGAGAGGTGCCTGAGGAACGGGGTGTTCCTCAGGTCACCTCCCCTAGCGTGAGGCGGAGCCGAGACGCGTCAAGGAGCTTTGCTCGCCTGTGGCGGCGCGCTGCCACGCGTCCTTGACCCGCCCCGGCCCCGCGGCCGGGGGGGCGGAACGTGCGGCGGCGCTGGTTCGGCGCGGGCACTTTCTGCTGAGAGGTGCCTGAGGAACGGGGTGTTCCTCAGGTCACCTCGCCCTAGCGTGAGGCGGGGCCGAGGCGCGTCAAGGAGCTTTGCCCGCCTGCGGCGGCGCGCTGCCGCGCGTCCTTGACCCGCCCCGGCCCCGCGGAAGGGGGGGAGCGGAACGTGCGGCGGCGCGGGACGGTCAGAACGAGTCGGCGGCGCCTTCCTGCCAGGGGCGGACGAGGTTGCCGAACCGGGTGAAGCGACCCTCGAAGCTGAGATCGACGGTGCCGATCGGGCCGTGGCGCTGCTTGCCGATGATGACCTCGGCGCGGGCGTGGAGCTTTTCCATCTCCTGCTGCCACTGGGCCATCTTCTCGAGCTCGTGGTCGGCGGGCTTTTCCCGCTCCTTGTAGTATTCCTCGCGGAAGACGAACATCACCACGTCGGCGTCCTGCTCGATCGAGCCGCTTTCGCGCAGGTCCGACAGCTGCGGGCGCTTGTCCTCACGGCTCTCGACCTGGCGCGAGAGCTGGGAGAGCGCTACCACGGGGATGTCGAGCTCCTTGGCGATGGCCTTGAGGCCCTGGGTGATCTCGGACACCTCGTTGACGCGGCTGTCCTTGGCCGAGGCCGGGCGGACGAGCTGCAGATAGTCGATGAAGAGCGCGTCCAGCCCGTGCTCGCGCTTGAGCCGCCGGGCGCGCGCGGCGAGCTGGCCGATGGGCAGCGCCGGCGTGTCGTCGATGTAGAGCGGGCAGGCCTCGAGCGTCTTGGCGGCCTCGACGAAGCGGCGGAACTCGGCCTCGGTCATGTCGCCGCGGCGGATCTGTTCCGAAGGCACCTCGGCGGCCTCGGAGAGGACGCGGGCGGCGAGCTGCTCGGCCGACATCTCGAGCGAGAAGAAGCCGACGCACGCCGCCCTCGACCGCGCCCTCCGAGCCGTCGGGCAGCTGCCCGCGCCGGTAGGCCTTGGCGATGTTGAAGGCGATGTTGGTGGCCAGCGACGTCTTGCCCATCGAGGGGCGGCCGGCGAGGATCAGCAGGTCGGACCGGTGCAGGCCGCCCAGCTTCTTGTCGAGGTCGACGAGCCCGGTGGAGAGGCCGGCCAGCCCGCCGTCGCGCATGTAGGCGGCGTTGGCGACCTGCACCGCGTCGGTGACCGCGCGCAGGAACGACTGGAAGCCCTGGTGCGACTGGCCGGTCTCGGCCAGCTTGTAGAGCGCCTGCTCGGCCTCGACGATCTGCTCGCGCGGCTCGCTGTCGACGTCGACCCGGCCCGCCTTGGCCGAGATGTCGCGCCCGAGCCCGATCAGCGCCCGCCGGATCGCCAGGTCGTGGATCATCTGCGCGTAGTCGCGCGCCGCGAAGGACGAGATCGCGGCACCGGCGAGGCGCACCAGATAGGCGGGGCCGCCCAGCTCCTTCAGGCCGTCGTCATCCTCGAGGAACGCCTTCAGCGTCACCGGCGAGGCGAGCGCGTTGCGGGCGATTCGCGCCGCCGCCACCTCGTAGATGCGGGCATGGACCGGGTCGTAGAAATGCGCCTCGGTGATGATCGAGGCGACCCGGTCGTAGACGTCGTTGTTGGTCAGGATCGCGCCCAGCAGCTGCTGCTCGGCCTCGATGTTGTGCGGGAGAGTGCCCTCGTCCTCGTGCTGCTGGCCCGGCTTGATCGCCGCGATCTCGTTCATGCCTGTCCCCGTGTCGTCCGCTGCCTGCGGGATACCGAAGGCGGGTGGCGGTGCCAAAATGTATGTTGCTGTGGATAGGCTGTGGGAAACCGCCGTCCCGCATCATCTTGCGGCTGAAGGGGGTGCGGCGTCAAGATATGGCGAGGCACGGCGCCTCGCCTCCGGCGTCGGCGGAAACTGGCCGAGGGGGGTCAGCCCGAGCGGTGCGCGTCCTGCCATTCCCGCGGGGCGGTCAGGAACGCCTCGACCTCATCAAGGGTGGCGGCGTCGAAGGCGGCGCGCTCGCGGGCGGCGCGCAGCACGTCCCACCAGGTGCAGAGGCCGTGCAGCGTGATGCCCCGCTCGCCCAGCATCGGCTCGGTCTCGGGGAAGATGCCGTAGGAGAAGATGACGGCGGTGTGGCCGCAGGCGGCGCCGGCCTCGCGGATCGCCTCGACGAAGGAGATCTTCGAGCCGCCGTCGGTGGCCAGATCCTCGACCAGCAGGACGCGGGCGCCCTCGTCGATCACCCCCTCGATGCGGGCGTTGCGGCCGTAGCCCTTGGGCTTCTTGCGGATGTAGGCCATCGGCAGCGCCAGCCGCTCGGCCACCAGCGCGGCGAAGGGGATGCCCGCGGTCTCGCCGCCCGCGACCACGTCGATCGCCTCGAAGCCGCTGCGGCGCAGGACCATCTGCGCCATCAGGTCCATCAGCGCCGAGCGGATGCGCGGAAAGCCGATCAGGCGGCGGCAGTCGACATAGGTGGGCGAGGGCAGGCCGCTGGCCAGCGTGAAGGGCTCGGCCGCATTGAAGTGCACCGCCCGGCATCTCGAGCAGCATCGAGGCGGCGAGGGCCGCGGCCTCGTCGGGGTTGGCCTGGGTGGGTATCATGCGTCCTCCTCGACGTGCCCGCCGATCTCGAAGCCCGGATCGAAGACGGTGATCGGGCCGCTCTCCGAGAGCGACGCCGGGTCGAAGACGGTGACCGGGCCGTCCGGGCGCCGCGCACCAGCGGCTCGCCGCGGATGCGTGTCCTCGTTCGGCGGCCATGCCGGTAGAAGCGCGGGGCCGTTGAGCGACACGAACGCCTCGAGCCGGTCGAGCGCGCCGGCCTGCGTCGAAGACATGCGCGACGAGGCGGCAGCGCCACGGGGGCGGTGAAGCAGCCGGCGCAGCCGCAGGCGGCAGAGCTTGGCGGCGTCGACATGGGGCGCGCTGTCGGTGCCGAGGAAGAAGCGCGCGTCGCCCGAGGTGGCGGCCTCGACCAGAGCGCGGCGGTGCGTCTCGCGCTTGGCGACGGGCAGGCAGTAGTAGTGCGGCCGGATCCCGCCCGCCAGCATGTGGGTGCGGTTGATGACCAGGTGGTGCGCGGTGATCGTGCCGGCGAGGTTCGCTTCGGCCTCGCGGACGTAGGCGACGCCGTCGCTGGTGGTGACGTGCTCCAGGACGATGCGCAGCTCGGGCAGGCGCGCGCGGAGCGGGTCGAGCACGGGTCGATGAAAACCGCCTCGCGGTCGAAGATGTCGACCTGCGGGTCGGTGACCTCGCCGTGGATGCAGAGCGGCAGGCCGATCTCGGCCATCGTCTCGAGCACGGGCGCGACGCGGTCGAGGTCGCGCACGCCGCGAGGCGGAGTTGGTGGTGGCGCCGGCCGGGTAGAGCTTGACCGCGGTGACGAGGCCGCTTTCGGCGGCGGCGCGCGACGTCGGCCGGGTCGGTCTCTTCGGTGAGGTAGAGGGTCATCAGCGGGCTGAAGCGGCGCGCCCTGCGGCAGCGCGGCCAGGATGCGGTCGCGGTAGGCGCGCGGCGTCGCGCGGCGGTGACCACGGGCGGCACCAGGTTCGGCATGACGATGGCGCGGGCGAAATCGCGCGCGGTGTGGGGCAGCACGGCCGCCATCATCGCGCCGTCGCGCAGGTGCAGGTGCCAGTCGTCGGGGCGGCGGATCGTCAGCGTGTCGGCCATGGCCAGCGCCCTAGCGCACCGGCGCGGCGGATGCCAGTGGCGGGGACGTTGCCGCGGCCGCGCCGGCGCCTAGGCTTGGTCGCAGCATCGGGCCGAGCGAAAGGCGGACGAATGGGCGACGATCTGCGCAACCTGGCACGGGCCTACCACCTGGCGGCGCGCAGCCATGCGCGGCAGCGCCGCAAGGGGGCGGGCCGCGTGCCTTACGTAAACCACGTGATCGAGGTGGCGGACCTGGTCGCGCAGGCGGGCGCGCCGGCCGAGGTGGTGATGGCGGCCGTCCTGCACGACGTGGTCGAGGATTCCGAGGTCGGGTCGGCCGAGCTGGCGGAGGTGTTCGGCGCGCGGGTGGCGCGGCTGGTCGAGGCGCTGACCAATCCGCCCGAGTGGGAGGATCTGCCCAAGCTCGAGATGAAGACGCGGCAGGCGGCCCATGTGGGCGCGGCGGATGCGGATGTGAAGCTGATCAAGATCGCGGACCAGACCTCGAACCTGCACGACATCGCGCGCGAGCCCGAAGCGTGGAAGGTTGCGCGGGCGCGGGAATATGTCGAGGGTGCGTGCCGCGTGGTCGATGCCTGCCGCGGCACCGATGCGGCGCTCGAGTTGCGTTTCGACGCCGCCGTGGACGAGGCGCTGGCGGCGATCGGCCGCCGAGATCGGCCGTCCTGACGCGCGGTCCGCGCGATTTCCCTTGCGGGCGCTCCCGCCATTCGCCATCTGTTGCTGCACTGCAGCAAAAGCGGAGTTCCCGATGCGCCATCCGACACCCTTCGAACTCTGGCAAGGGGGTCTCGAGGTCAGCCAGATGCTGATCGAGACGCAGATGGTGATCGCCTACCGGCTGCTCGGCATCGCCGGATTCTGGCCGGTGGCCGCCTCGGAAAACCACAGGATGGTGGCCGAGAAGGCGCCGGCCTTCTTCGAGGCGTCGGCGGCGGCCGCGCGCGCTGCGGCGGCCGGCGGCCGGCCCGACGAGGTCGTCGGCGCCTGGGTCAAGCCGCTGCGGCGCCGGACCAAGCGGAACGCGAGTCGCCTCGGCCGCAGGGGCATGCGCGGGGGGTCCTGAATGCTGCGCTGCAGAAGCGATCGTTCCCAGCTCCACCCCAGCGAAAGGAAGCCACGATGACCGCCTTCGAGATGCAACTTCGCCTGTTCCAGCAAGGCGCCGAGGTCTGGCGCCAGATCGTCGACGCGCAGATCGACATGACGCGCCGCAGCCTCGGGATGGCCACGAGCCTGACGCGCCAGAGCGCCGCGGCCGCCGGCGAGGGCGCCGGCCTCCCGGTCGCACCCCAGGCCCGGCCGGCAGCCCCGGCCCGCCCCGCCGCGGACCGCGCCGCGCGCCAGTCGGCGCCCGAGGCCGCGATGGCGCCGGAGACCGCGCCGAGCGCCCCGGCCGCAAAGGCAGAGGCCGCGCCCTCGCCCAAGGCTGACGCGGCGAAGGCCGCACCCGAACCCAAGGCGGGCGGCACGGCGGTGGAGGCCGCGCCCGCGCCCAAGGCTGGGGCCGCGCCCGCGCCCAAGGCTGGCGGCACCAAGCCGGAGGCCGCGCCCGCGCCCAAGGCGGGTGCCGCCGAGACCGTCGCGTCGACGCCGAAGTCGCCCGCGCGCGAGAACGTCGACAAGAAGGCGCAGAAGCAAGATGCCGGTAAGAAGGGCGACGACGACGCCTTCGACGCCGCCTCGAAGGCCGCGGCGGGTGCGCCGGTGGGCAAGGGCACCGGCCAGACCGACTCGAAGCCGCAGGCGAGGGACAAGAAATAGGTCCGGCCCACAGGCGCCTGCCGCGCGCCGCTGGCGCATGCGGCAGGCGCAGACCGGCCTTGCCGGCGCCGCCATGGTGCCGCGGCCGCCCGTCGCCTAGGTGATCGGGCGGGGAGGAAACCCGAACACGAACGAGGTTTCCGTATGTCAACGAGTTCGCATCAGAGCACGATCAGCGCCCAGATCGACCTTTTCCTTGCCGGGATGGGTCAGGGCTTCAATCCCTACCTGGAAGGACGCGGCCGTCTCGAGGAGGCGCTGCGCCTCGACGCCAAGAGCGACGCCGAACTTGCCGCGCTGGGTGTCCGGCGCGACGCCATTGCCGAGCACGTCTTCCGGGACGTCCTCGCGCACTGAACTGCGGGCGCCCTGCGTCGGGCCTCGTCCCGGCGCAGGGCCGCACGCGCCCTATTGCCGCAGCGTTCCCTTCTGCTTGGCCACGTGCGTGGCGATCACGTCCATCAGCGCCGGCGACAGGGCGTCGTAGGGCGGCAGTCCCAGCTCTTCCAGGCGGGCGCGGATCGCCGGCATCCGCTCGGGCGGCGTGCCCGATTCGATGATCGACGACACGAAGGCCGCGAATTCGGGCGGCGACCAGCCGGTTTCATCCGACAGCTCGGTATGGACGAAATCGAGACCGTAGAACGGGTGATTCTTGTCCTCGATCCGCCCGTACATGTGCACGCCGCAGACCTTGCAGGCGTGACGCTGGATCGTCGCGGTCGGGTCGACCACCTCGAGCTTCTCGCCGTGCTCGATCACCTCGACCGCATCGCGGCTGACGACCGCGATCTCCGCGAATACGGCGCCGTCGGGCTTCCAGCACCTGGTGCAGCCGCAGACGTGGTTGTGCGCGGTCTGTGCCTTGACGCGCACCTTCACCGGGTCGGTCGCGCACTTGCAGGTGAGAACGCCGCCCGAGAAGCCGGGGCTGGCGTCGGGAAAGCCATTGTCGACGGCCGGGTGGATCTTGACGTCGGATGTCCCCGGCGGCTTGCGCTCACCGCCGCCGCCGAACAGGCCTGACAGGATGCTCATTATTTCCTCCCTCCGATCACTTTGCTGCAATGGGGGAAGAATGGGGCCGATCCGGCCCCTGTGGCAAACGAAAGCTTGCGCGGGCCGCCGGCGGAGATCCGCCAGCCCGCCGGGCGTCAGCTCTCGTTGCGCGAAACCAGCTTGTTGAAGCGGCTGACCTCTCCGTCGCTGGTCTTGTCCTGGTAGAGCAGCGCGAGGTCGCTCGCCTCGAACACCTCGAAGAAGGTGTCCCAGTCGAGGGCCTCGAGGCCCTCGTCGTCGCCGCCGAAGTCGATGCGCAGGATGCCGTCGCCCGAACTGTCGGCGACCCGGGCGGGGCGGCCGCCGCGTTCCTCGGCCCAGGCGCGGATCTTGTCGTGGTCGGTGGTCGTCTGCGAGGTGCTCATGGGGGTGTCCTTCGTCTGCGGGTCCTTGCTGCGGACAACACGGAAGCGGCCGGTTTGGTTCGATCCGCGTCGGCGGTGCGGGGTTGTTTCGCCCCGCACGGACGGTCTATGCGCGGAAGGCGCCGGCCGGCGCACCGGCACGATGACGGAGGAGGTGACCCGATGCGCGTGGGCTGTCCGCGAGAGATCAAGAACCAGGAATATCGCGTCGGCGTGGTGCCGGCGATCGCCTCCGAGCTCGTCGCGCGCGGGCACGAGGTCATCGTCGAGACCGGGGCAGGGGCCGGGGTCGGCATCGCCGACGACGACTACGTGCGCGCCGGCGCCCGCATCGTCGCCGATGCCGAGGCGGTGTTCGAGGCGGCCGAGATGATCGTCAAGGTCAAGGAGCCGCAGGCCTCCGAGCGGCGGATGCTGCGCAAGGGGCAGGTCCTGTTCACCTATCTCCATCTCGCCGCGGACCGGGCGCAGACCGACGACCTGCTGGCCTCGGGCGCGACCGCGATCGCCTACGAGACCGTCACGGCGCCGGGCGGCGGGCTGCCGCTGCTGGCGCCGATGTCCGAGGTGGCCGGGCGGCTGGCCCCGCAGGTGGGCGCCTGGGCGTTGCAGAAGGCCAATGGCGGGCGCGGCGTGCTGATGGGCGGGGTGCCCGGCGTGTCGCCCGCGCGGGTGCTGGTGCTGGGCGGCGGCGTGGTCGGCACCCAGGCCGCGACCATCGCTGCGGGAATGGGCGCGCGGGTGACGGTGGTCGACCGCTGGCTGCCGCGGCTGCGCCACCTCGACGAGGTGCATGGCGGGCGCTTCGCCACGCTTCATGCCAGCCGCGACGCGGTGCTGGCGCAGTTGCCGACCGCCGACATGGTGATCGGCGCGGTCCTGCTGCCGGGGGCGGCGGCGCCCAAGCTCCTGCGGCGCGAGGACCTGGCGCTGCTGCCGCAGGGGGCGGTGCTGGTCGACGTGGCGATCGACCAGGGCGGCTGCTTCGAGACGTCGCGGGCCACCACCCATGACGACCCGATCTACGAGGTCGACGGCGTGATCCACTACTGCGTGGCCAACATGCCCGGCGCGGTGCCGCGCACCTCGACCTTCGCGCTGACGAACGCGACGATGCCGCACGTGCTGGCGCTGGCCGACAAGGGCTGGCAGCGGGCCTGCACCGACGACGCGCACCTGGCCGAGGGCCTGTCGGTGCACGAGGGGCGGCTGCTGAGCCCTGCGGTGGGCGAGGCGCTGGGCATCGAGGCGGGACGCCCGGACGAGGTGCTGGGCCGCGGCTGAGCCGCGCGCGCGGGTCAGCCGCCGGCGCTTGCCGCGACGCCCAGGGTGGCGAGCGTCCAGGCGGCGATCTCGCGCAGGACCTGTCCCGTCGCGCGATCGAGCGCGGCGACCAGCGTCAGCGTCTCGGTCGAGGGGGCCGAGGCGGTGGCGGTGAACGTGCGGTCGGCGACGATCTGGGCATCCTCCTCGCGCACCAGCCAGGCCGACAGCTCGACGCGGACGGTGGCCGCGTCGCCGTCCGCGAGCGGCGCCGCCTCGAGCGCCGCGATCTCGCTGAGCAGCGCGTAGTCGCTCGACGCGCCGAGCGGGCGGCGGCCCACGTAGGTCAGCGCGCCCGTGGCCTCGAGGCTGCGCAGGATCAGCGTCTGCAGCATCACCGGCGCCTCGTCGGTCCAGCGGGCGGCGGGCAGGTACTGCGCCTGCAGCGGGTTCGGGCGGATCAGGATCCGGTCGGTGTCGAGCGCGCCGCCCGCCGCCGGCCGCTCGACCGTCAGGTGCTGCGGCAGCGACCGGCGCGCGACGGGCAGCCCCTGGGGCACGCCCAGCTCGTAGCTGTCGAGCGGCTGGTCGACGTCGTTGAGCGCCGAGATCGCGCCGCAGGCGCCGAGCGCCAGCAGCGCGACCAGCGCCCCGAGCCGGCGCGCCAGCCCGGTCATCGCTGAAACTCCGGCGTCTGGCTGTTGAGGAAGAAGCGCGCCGGATCGCGCTCGATCTGACGGACGAGGTCTTCGAGGCGGGCGATGAGGGCGCGGGTGTCCATGGCCAGCCGAGTGTATTGGGGCAGGCCCTGACTTGCAAAGGACTGGACCTGCTGCCCCGAGGCGGTCACCGTGCGTTCCAGCGTCTCGAAGGCCGACAGCGCCTCGGCGCTCGCCTTGCGCAGGTCGCCGGTGACGCCGGGCAGGTCCGCCGCGACCTGGTCGAGCGCGGTGTTGAGCCCGGCCACGCTGTCGCGCAGGTCGGCCGCCAGGGGGGCCACGTCGTCGGCGATCAGGCGGTCGGCGCCGTCGAAGGCGCGTCCGGCCGCGGCGGCTGCGGTCTCGCCCTCGGCCAGGACCCGGTCGAGCGCCGTCAGCGTCTCATCGGCGGTGGCGAAGGTCTCCTGCACCTGGTCCAGCGTCGATTGCGCCGTCTCGGTCAGGGTGGCGAGGCGGCCCGACGCCGCCGACAGGTCCTGTCCGACGCGGGCGGCCGCGGCGTCGACCTGCTGCGCGGCGCTGCGCATGTCGGCGGCGATGGCGGGCAGATCGGCCTCGGCGGTGTCGCCGACGGCTGACAGCGTGCGCGACGCCTCGGCCACGGCCTGTCGCGCCTCGGCCACGAGCTCGGCGCCCGGTCCGGCCACCAGCGTGTCGACCGAGGCGAGCGTGTCGCCCGCCCGGCCCAGCATCTCGTCGGCGGCGGTCAGCGTCTGCTGCGCCTGCTCCAGCCGGTCGGTGGCGGCGCGCCCGGCGGCCGCGAAGTCGGCCATGGTGCGGCTTGCCTCGTCTCCCAGCGTCGTGAGCCGGTCGCGCACCAGGGCCGCGGTTTCGCGGACCTCGCCGGTTGCGGAGCCCAGGTCCTCGCTCACGAAGGTGCGGGTCACTTCCGCCGCGTCGCGCGCCGCCTCGAGCGCGGCTGTGCCGGTCTGCAGCGTCTGCGTGGCCTCCTGGCTCAGCGCATCGACCGAGGCCACCATGTCGTCGGTCACGTCCAGCGCGCGCGAAACCGCCTGCGAGATGCTCTCGAGACCGGCGGCGAAGTCGGAGACGCCGCTGACTGCCGTCGAGATGTCGCCCGAGACCGCCGCCACGTTGTCGAGCGCCTGCGTCAGCGAATCCGACGACGTGGCGAGATTTGCCAGGATCGTCTGGACGCGGGCCTGGTTCTCGGGGCCGGTCACCTCGCCCAGGTCCTCGAGCAGCGCGAGGATCTGCGAGACCACCTGCGGCGCCTCCTCGGTCAGGGCCTGGATCGCCGAGCGGCCGGCGGTGATTTCGGGGATCGGCGCGTCGGACGCGGCGGCAAGCAGCGGCGCCCCGCGGCTGCCGGCGCTGATCGCCGACATACGAGACGCCGGTGACGCCCAGCGTCTCGACGGTGGCGATGCTGTCGGTGCGCACCGGCGTCGCGGCATCGACCTCGAGCCGCACGCGGACCCGCCCCGCGCCCTCGGGCGCCAGGCCCAGCCGCACGACCTGGCCTACGGGAAGGCCGCTGAAGCGCACCTCGGAGCCGCGCCCGAGGCCCGAGACGCTGGTGAAGTCGACGTCGTAGTAGGCGAACTGCCGGTCGAGCTCGACGCTGGCGAACCACAGGAAGAAGGCGACCAGTCCCGCCAGGCCGGCCAGCGTGAAGGCGCCGATCAGGACGTAGTTCGCCTTGGTCTCCATCACCCTACCCTGGTTTGCCGGCTGCGCGAGCCGCTCGCGCCCGCGGCCCGTGGAAGTAGTCGTGCACCCATGGGTGGTCGAGCGCCAGCATCTCGTCCAGCGTGCCGGTCGCCAGCACCCGGCGGTCGGCCAGCACGGCGATGCGGTCGCAGACGGCGTACCAGCGTGTCGAGGTCGTGGGTGACCAGGAACACCGTCAGCCCCAGCGCCCGGCCGAGGCCGAGGATCAGCCGGTCGAAGGCGGCCGCGCCGATCGGGTCGAGGCCCGCCGTCGGCTCGTCGAGAAACAGGATCTCGGGGTCGCGCGCCAGCGCCCGCGCCAGGCCCGGCGCGCTTGCGCATCCCGCCCGACAGCTCGGCGGGAAAGTTGTGGACGGCGGACGGCGGCAGGCCGGCCAGCGCGATCTTGAGCTCGGCCAGCGCGCGCCGGACGTCGTCGTCCAGCCCCGGAACGGCGCGCAGCGGAACCTCGACGTTCTCGCGCACCGTCAGCGACGAGAAGAGCGCGCCGTCCTGGAACATCACGCCCCAGCGCGCCTCGACCGCCTGCCGCTCGGCCTCGGCGGCCGTGGCCAGATCGACGCCCAGCACCTCGATGCGGCCCGCCGCGGGGCGCTGCAGCCCGACGATGGTGCGCAGCAGGACCGACTTGCCGGCGCCCGAGCCGCCGACGATGCCCAGGATCTCGCCCCGCCGCACGTCGAGGTCGAGGCCCTCGTGCACCACGTGCGGCCCGAAGCGGTTGGCGATGCCGCGCAGGCGGATCGCGATCTCGGGCGCGGCGGTCACAGGCCGACCTGCGCGAAGAAGATCGAGAAGAGGGCGTCGGCCACGATCACCGCGAAGATCGCCGCCACCACCGCGGCCGAGGTCATCCGCCCCAGCGACTCGGCGTCGCCGCCGACGCGCATCCCCGCGTGGCAGCCGATCAGCCCGATGATGACGGCGAAGAAGGGCGCCTTGATCATGCCCACCAGGACATGCGCCGCCGACGTGCCCTCGACCAGCCGGGTGCGGAACATCGCCGGCGAGATCCCGAGGTCGAGCCACGCCATCAGTCCGCCGCCCAGCAGGCCCATCAGGTTCGCCACCAGCCCCAGGATCGGCAGCGTGATCAGCAGCGCCAGGACCCGCGGCAGCATCAGCGCCATCGCCGGGTCGATGCTCAGCGTGCGCATCGCGTCGATCTCCTCGCGCATCTTCATCGAGCCGATCGCGGCGGTGAAGGCCGACGCGGTGCGCCCGGCGACGATGATCGCGGTCAGAAGGATGCCCAGTTCGCGCAGCACCGAGATCGCGATCAGGTCGACCACGAAGACCTCGGCCCCGAACTGGCGAAGCTGGGTCGCGCCCTGAAAGGCCAGGACGACGCCGATCAGGAACGCCATGAGCGCGACGATCGGCACGGCGTTCAGGCCCACCTCCTCGCAATGGTGCACGAGCGGGGTCGCCGGGAACCGCCGCGGCCGCACCAGCGTCGCGCCGAGCCGTGCCAGGAAGAGGCCAAGATAGCCCGTCAGCTCGACGACCGAGGTGGCGGCCTGCGCCACCGCGCGGCCCAGATGGTCGAGCCGCGCGACAAGGCTGCCCCGCGGCGCCGGTTCGGTCGCGGAAGGCATCGCGGCGGCCACGGCGGCGATGAGGTCGCGCTGTTCGGCGCGGCCGCCGCTGAGCGTCACGTCCTGCCCCGCCGCCTCGAACCGCGCGGTCAGCCGGCAGATCGCCCAGGCCCCCGCCGTGTCGAGCCGGGTGACGCGTCCGATCGCCAGGGCGAGCCGCCGGTCGGGGGGAAGCCGGCCCAGCGCCGCCGCGACCGGCGTGATCGTGTCCACCACGAGCGGACCGCCGAGGGTCACCCGGAACTCGGCCTCGGCGGCCTCGACCTCGACCGACCGGGCCGCGGCTTCGGGCTGGTGGTTCGACACGCGAGTCACCCCGGCTCATGGCTGAACGGGGGCGAGGATCCGCCATGGGCCCGGAGTTGTCCAACCCCGGCGGTTGCCGTGCCGCGGCCCCATTCCGGCGCCGTCTGGGGCCGGGAACGGGAAAAGTCTTGTCGCTACATGTCTCTGGATGCTTCTATTGCGGGGGTGGAGACAACCATCGGTCGGGGGGACGGATGCGGAACAAGGCGATCGGAGTGGCGCTCGGGGGGCTCATGCTGGTTGGCGGCGTGGGGCCGGAGGTGGCGGCGCAGGACGCGCAGGAGGCCCCTGCAGCGCCCGAAAGCGCGGCGGCGCAGGCCGAGCCGGCGGCGCCCGAGGCCAGCCCCGACGAGCTGTCGCGCCAGGCCGCATCGTTCCGCAAGATCATCGCGGTGCTCGAGCAGGACGTCGCGGCGGCCAAGGCCGAGCTGGCCGAGACGCGCGGTGCGCTCGACGAGGCGCGCGAGCTGGTGTCCGGTCTGAGGAGCGAGGCCGAGGAGGAGACGGCGCGGGTCGAGGGGTTGGGCGAGGAGCGTCAGCGTCTCGGCGACGAGATCGCCCAGGCCGACGCGTTGCTGCAGGAGCGCCAGCAGCAGGTCGCGGCGGCCGAGGAGCGCCTTGCGACGCTGACCGAAGAGCTCGACGCAGCCGGGGAGCGGCTGAAGGAGGCGGCGGCCGCCCCCTCCGAGACGGCAGACGCCGCCGAGGCGACGGCGCGGGATGACGCCACGGCCGAGCTGGAGCGACTGCGCGGCGAGGCGGATGCGGCCCGTGCCGAGCTGGCCGAGGCCCGACAGGCCGCCGAACGCGCCCGCGCCGACAGCGAAAGCGAGCTCGGTTCGCTGCAGTCGCGGGTCGCCGAGACGCAGGAGCGGCTTGCGGCGCTGGAGGAGGAGCGCAACGCGGCGCAGCAGGCGCTTGAGACCCTGCGCGCGGAGGCCGAGACCGAGCGGGATGCGCTGGAAAGCGATCTGACCGCGCTCCGGCAGCAGGCCGACGAAGCCCGCGACGGCGCGGGCGAGGCGCAAGCCCGGCAGGAGGAGGCCGAGGCGGCGCTGGCGGATGCCGAGGCCCGGCTGGAGGACCGCCGGGCGGCCCTCGCGTCGCTCGAGGACGAGGTGGCGGCGCTCTCCGAGCAGCGGCAGGCGGCCGAGGCGCGCCTTGCCGAGGTGCAGGCGGAGACCGAGCAGCGCGCCACCGCGGCCGCCGAGGCCGAGACGCTGCTGGCCAACGTGATGTCCGAGCTCGAGGCACGCCGGGCCGATCTCGCCGACGTTGCGGAGCAGGAGCAGGCGTTCGAGGCCGAGCGGGAGGCGGCGCGCGAGGAGCTGGCGACGCTCGACGACCGGCTGACCGCGCGGCAGGTGTCGCTGGACCGCGTGGAGAGCCAGCTGGCGGAGCGACGCGCCGACCTCGCCTCGGTCGAGGACAGGTTCGCCGCCCTGTCGGACGAGCGGCAGGCTGCGGAGGCGCGCCTGGCCGAAGTCCAGACGTCGCTGGATGAGCGTAAGGCGGCGGCCGCCGAGGCCGAGACCCGCGTGGCGGAGGCGAAGGCCCAACGGACGGCGGTCGAGGCCGACCTTGATGTTCTCCGGCAGCAGGCGGATGAGGCCCAGGCCGCCGCGCAGGACGCGCAGGACCGGCGTGATGAGGCCCAGAGAGCCATGCAGGAGGCGCAGGCCCGGCAGGCGGAGGCCGAGGCGGCGCGGGCGGACGCGGCGGCCAGGCTGGAGGAGCACCGGTCCGGGCTCGCCTCGCTCGAGGACGAGGTCGCGGCCCTTGCCGACCGGCGGCAGGCGGCCGAGGCGCGGCTGTCGGAGTTGCAGGCCTCGCTCGAGGAAGGCGAGGCGGCGGCCGCCGATGCCGAGACGCGGCGCGAGGCGGCCGAAGGACAGCTGGCCGAGCTGACCTCGCAGCTCGAGGCGCGCCAGGCCGAAATGGCGGAGGCGACGGAACAGCGGCAGGCGGTCGAGGCCGACCGGGAGGCGGCGCGTGCGGATCTGGCGACGCTGGAGGACCGGCTGACGGCGCGGCAGGTGTCGCTGGACCGGGCCGGGGCCGATCTGGCCGAGGCGACCGCCGCCCGGCAGGAGATGCAGTCCGAGCTCGAGACGCTGCGCGGCGCGGTCGCCGAGGCCGAGGCCACGCTGGGCGAGCGTGAGGCCGCGCTGGCCGACAGCGAGTCCCGCCTGGCGGCCCTGCGCGACGAGGGGCGTGCGGCGCAGGAGGCGCTGGACGGTCTCGTGCGCGAGCGCGACGCCACGCAGCAGGCGATCGAGGAGGGGCGGGCCGAGCTCGAGACGCAGGAGCGCCAGCTGACCGACCTTGCGGCGCAGATGGACGCGCAGCAGTCGAGCTCCGAGGCCGGCGCCGCCGCGCGCGATGAACTCGACCGTGTCGAGGCGGCACTGGCCGAGCGGCGCTCGGCGCTGGGCGAGGCCGAGGGGCGCCTGCAGGAGCTGACGGCCGAGCGCGACGCGGTGACCGCCGATCTGGCAGCCCAACGCGAGGCGCTGGACCGGTTGCAGCAGGAGACGTCCGAACGGGCCGCGGCCGACGAGGCGGCGGCCGACGAGCGGGCACAACTGCAGGCGGCGCGCGACGAGGATCGGGCTGCGGCCGAAGCGGCAGCCGCGGCGCGGGCCGAAGCCGAGGCGGCACTGGCCGAGCGGCGCTCGGCGCTGGGCGAGGCCGAGGGGCGCCTGCAGGAGCTGACGGCCGAGCGCGATGCGGTGACCGCCGATCTGGCAGCCCAACGCGAGGCGCTGGACCGGTTGCAGCAGGAGACGTCCGAACGGGTCGCGGCCGACGAGGCGGCGGCCGACGAGCGGGCGCAACTGCAGGCGGCGCGCGACGAGGACCGGGCGGCGGCCGAAGCGGCAGCCGCGGCGCGGGCCGAGGCCGAGGCGGAACTGGCCGACCGGCAGAGCGAGCTGGAGGCGCTGGAGGCACGCCAGGCCGAGCTGCGCGAGGCGGTCGGAACGCTCGAGGCAGCGCGGTCGGACGCGGCGGCGGGCGCCGAGGACGCGGCGACGGCGCAGCAGGCACGCGCGGATGCGCAGGCCGAGCTCGAGGCAGCGCAGGAGGCGATGCAGCGCACGCAGGAGGCGGCCGCGGCGGCCGAGGCACGCACCCGGCAGCTGGCCGAGCGGGCCGACGAGCTGCAGGCCGCCGCCGAGGCGTCGGCCGAGCGCCTGAGCCGCATCGAGGCGCAGATCGTCCAGGGTAGCGAGCGCAGCGCCGCGCTGCGCGACGACCTCGCGACGCTCGAGCGCGAACTGGCCACGGGGCGCGAGGCGCTGGCCGCGCAGCAGGCGCGTCGGGCCGAGGCCGAGGCGGCCGCGGCGGATTCCGAGGCCGGTGCAGAGCGCGGCCGCCGCACCCTGGCCGACCTCGAGCGACAGATCGAGGAACTGCAGGGCCAGGTGGCGCGCCTGTCCGCAGGCCAGGCGCCGCAGGCCGCCGAGACGCCGCCGGCCCGGACGACCGCGTCGCGGCCCGGCGGTCCGCGGCGCGACGGCGGCGTGGTGTCGATGGCGGTGCGACGCGCGCCGGGACTGAACACGGCCAGGCCCGAACAGGTGGCCGAGCTGACGGCGCTGCTGGTCGCCGGCGCCTGCCCCGTCGACGCGCTGCAGGAGGCGATCGGCCAGATCAACCGCCTGACGCTCTTGTCGCTGATGCGCGAGCTGGGCGGGTGCTGAGGCGGCGACGAACCATCACGGGAGGCATGGAACAAGTGGCACGGACATCACGGATCTTGACGAGGCTCGGCGCGGCGCTTGCCGTGGTGCTGGCCGTGGCGGCGCCCTCGGGGGCGCAGGAGGAGTTCGAGAAGAACATCCTGACCGGCGGGCCCACCGGCACCTACATCCAGTTCGGGCGCGACATCAGCAAGGTGGCCTCGGAATGCGGGCTGACGCTGAACGTGCGCGAGAGCGCCGGGTCGCTCGAGAACTTTCTCGGGGTGCGCAAGCGGCCCTTCACCCAGTTCGGCATCGTCCAGAGCGACGTGCTGGAATACCTCAAGACCTACGCCGCCGATGACCCTGCCATCGCCCGGGCTGTCCGCGGCGTGCGCATCGCCTTCCCGCTCTACAACGAGGAGGTGCACGTGCTGGCGTCGCGCGATGTGGCTTCACTCGGCGATCTCGCCGGCAAGCGGGTGGCGATCGGTGAGGAGGACAGCGGCACCTTCCTGACCGCCTCGCTGGTGCTGGGGCTGACCGGGGTCGAGCCGGCCGAGCGGCTGACCATCAGCGCCGACGCCTCGCTCGAGGCGCTGCTGGCGGGCGAGATCGACGCGTTCTTCTACGTGGCGGGCGCACCCGCGAAGCTGTTTCAGGACGAGCGCATCGATGCCGAGCGGTTCCACCTGGTGCCGATCGACGACCCGACTTTGCAGGCGGTCTACGTCTCGGCCGAGATCGGCGGCGACGTCTACCCGTTCCAGTCCGAGCCGATCGAGGTGGTGGCGGTGAAGGCCGTGCTGATGACCTACGACTATGCGCCCACGCGCAACGCCTATCACCGCGCGAGCTGCGACGCGGTGGCCGACATCTCGCACCTGATCCTGAGCCGCTTCGGCGAGCTGCAGCAGAATGGCCATCCCAAGTGGCAGAGCGTCGACCTCGACGACATTCCGCCGGGGTGGGAAGTGTCGCAGTGCGTGAATGCCGGCCTCAGCGAGGGCCACAGGTTGAGCTGCGATGGGGATATGCCGGAGGCGACCGGCTCGTCGATCGAGAGCCAGGCGAACGAGGCCTATCGCGCCCGGATTTGCGCCGAGATCGGTTGCTGAGCGGGCGCGCCTAGCCCGGCGTCTCCTCGGGCAGGGGGCGCCAGTCCGAAAAGGCGGGCCGGGCGCCCGGCAATGCCGCGCCCGCGCGCCAGTAGCGGCTTCCCGACGGCAGGACGACGCGCAGGGCGGTCCGCGTCGCCTGGGCCACGGCCTGCGCGCCAAGAGCCGGGTCGGCGGTGGTCTGGACGACGAAGACTGGCGGCGTCGCGCCCTCGGCCGTCCAGACGAGGTCGGCGCGACCCTTGCCCACCAGCGTCGCGGCCAGCGGAACGGGCGGCAGCAAGGGACCCTGGGCTTGCGGCGCCGCGAGGTTGGCGCCGCCGCCGCTGCTTCCTGCAGCGCGGTACCAGATCCGGGCAAGGCTCGCGTTCATCGGCACGCCGTCGCCCGTCTCGTACATCTGGCCAAGGTAGATCGCGGCCCGCGCATGCCCCAGGTTCGCCGCGCGCGCATAGAGGATCGCGGCCTCCGCCGGGTCGTCAAGCGCCACGTCGAGGGCGCGGGCGAACAGGGCTTCGGCCTCGCCCGGCTCGGCCCCGGCGGTTGCAAGCGGCGCGAGCGCCGCGGCGGTGGCGGGGGGCGTCGACGCCGGCCAGCGGGTGGCCACGAGGCCTGCCCCCGCCAGCGCGACAACCAGAACGGCAGCGACAGTTGTGGCGCGGCGCCGCCGCCTCGGCACGGGGGCGGTGTCGGGGGCGGCCAACGGAGGCGGCGCGTCGTCCCGCGCCACATCGGCGGTGGTCGGTGCGGCCCCGGACGCCGCCGCCTCGGTCGCGGCGCCGGCGTGCTCCTCGTCTCGTCGGGACGGGGGCGGGGTGCAGGGCAGGGGCCGTTTCGGCGAGGGTGTTGAGGGCTGCATCCGGCTGGCGCGACGCGTCCGCACCGGGCTCGGCCGCCGGCAGCGCCTGGGCGAGCGGCAGCCGGGCGAGCGCGCCGCGGCCCGAGGCCGCCACCCGGACCGGCGGCGGCACCCGGGCCGGTGGCGCCGGCGCCGAGCCGCCGGTCGTCGCGGCCGCGCCGCCCACCAGCTTGAGGCGGTCGCGCGCCGCGTCGGACGCGGGGGAGGGCCGCGCCCGCTCATGCGACTGGGAAAGGGTGGCCAGCACGTTCTGGTCGCGCGCCTCCTCGATCACCGCGGTCACGTAGGGGCCGGTCAGGTGCCGGGTTCCGTCGGCGAAGCCCATGACAAGGCAGAGGTCGCAGAGCGTGTTGACCACGCGTGGCACGCCGCCGGCCTCGGCGTGGATCACCGCCAGCGCCGCGTCGTCGAAGATGTCGGGCGACCCGCCCGCCGTCTCGAGGCGGAAGCGCACGTAGTCGCGGGTCTCGGCGCGCGTCATCGCCTCGAGGTGGAACGACGCCCCGACCCGCTGCCGAAGCTGGCGCAGCTGCCGCGCCGCCAGCCTCTGGCGCAGTTGCGGCTGCCCGACCAGCACCAGCAGCAGCAGCGCGTCCTTGCCCGAGTTGATGTTGGTGGCCAGCCGCAGCGCCTCGAGCCCCTCGTCCGACAGGTTCTGCGCCTCGTCGACGATCAGCACGGTTCGCCGTCCGGCCGCGTATTCGCGCAGGAGCAGCTCCTCGAGTTGCCGGGCGAGTCCGGGCCGATCCCCGGCGGCGGCCGGCTCGTCCAGCGCCATCATGATCCAGCGGTAGAGGTCGGCCTGGTCGCCGATGACGTTCGACAGCAGCCCGATGGTCAGGTCGTTGTCGGCGGTGCGGAGGAACTCGCGGATCAGGGTGGTCTTTCCCGACCCGACCTCGCCCGTGACCACGGTGATCGGTGCGAGGCGGCGGATGCCCAGCAGCAGCATCTCGAAGGCGCGGCGGTGCTGGGTTGTCCAGTAGATGTACTGGGGGTCGGGCGCGAGGCGGAACGGCCGCTCGCTCAACTCGTAAAAGTCCTCGTACACGCGACCCTCGTACCCAAACCCGACGGATGCCGGCACAAATTCCTGCAGCCGCGTCGGCGATTTTACCCGCCAAGGTAGCAGACGCGGATATTCAGGTCACTCGGTCGGCGAGTGCCGGCGAGCGACCCGGATCGTTCCCGCGCCGGCCCTTGCTGGCGGGCGCCGTCCCGGCCCTTCGGCACCTCGCCGCCGGGCCCCTGGATGTTCCGTTCGACAGCGCGCTGTCGCAACGTTAGCAGATGGCGCGACCTGACCCTGACGAGCAACAGGAGAATCCCGTGCGCATCGCGATCCTCGGCGGCGACGGCTTCGTCGGCTGGCCCACCACGCTGCACCTGTCGAACCTCGGTCACGAGGTGCACATCGTCGACAACCTAGCCGGCGATGGATCGACACCGAGCTGGGCGTGCAGTCGCTGACGCCGATGGACTCGATCCAGGAGCGGTGCCGGATCTGGAAGGAAGAGACCGGGCGGCAGCTGCACTTCCACCTGCTCGACATCGCGAAGGAATACGAGCGGCTGAAGGCGTGGCTGGCCGAGCATCGCCCCGACGCGGTGATCCACTTCGCCGAGCAGCGCGCCGCGCCATACTCAATGAAGACCGACCGCCACAAGGTCTACACCGTCGACAACAACGTGAACGCGACTCACAACCTGCTGGCGGCGCTGGTCGAGACCGGCATCGACGCGCACCTGGTGCATCTGGGCACGATGGGCGTCTACGGCTATTCCAGCGTCGGCGCGGCGATCCCAGAGGGCTACCTGAAGGTCGACGTCGAGACGCTGGACGGCGAGAAGGCCAGCCAGGAGATCCTCTATCCGACGCGGCCCGGCTCGGTCTACCACATGACCAAGAGCCTCGATCAGATCCTGTTCCAGTTCTACGCCCAGAACGACGGGCTGCGCGATCACCGACCTGCACCAGGGCATCGTCTGGGGCACCCACACCGACCAGACGCGGCGGCACGAGCAGCTGATCAACCGCTTCGACTATGACGGCGACTACGGCACGGTGCTGAACCGGTTCCTGATCCAGGCGGCGATCGGCTACCCGCTGACGGTGCACGGGACGGGCGGGCAGACGCGGGCGTTCATCCACATCCAGGACAGCGTGCGCTGCATCGAGCTGGCGCTGGCCGATGCGCCGAAGGCCGGCGAGCGGGTGCGGATCTTCAACCAGATGACCGAGACGCACCGGGTCCGCGACCTGGCCGAGCTGGTCGCCGGGCTGACCGGGGCGCGCGTGGCCTACCTGCCGAACCCGCGCAAGGAGGCGGCGGAGAACGACCTGGTGGTGAGGAACGAGCAGTTCCTGGCGCTGGGGCTCGAGCCCACGACGCTGGCCGAGGGGCTGCTGCAGGAAGTGGTCGAGGTGGCGCGCAAGTATGCCCACCGGATCGACCGCAAGCGCGTCCCCGCCGTCTCGGCCTGGACGCGGGAGCTTGCCGCGCGGGTCGAGAGCGACCCCGAGGGCAAGGGGCTCAGGTCGGCATCCTGACCCGATGATCGCCGGGGCCCTGCCGGGACGCTGCGCCTACGTCACGCTGGTGACGAACGCCGATTATGCGCCGGGCGCACGGGCGTTGATGCGCTCGCTGCGCCTGACCGGCACGCGGGCCGACCTGGTGGTGATGCATACCGGCGCGGTCGCGGCGGACGATCTTGCGGGGCTGCACGCGCTGGGCGTGCGGCTGGTGGAGGTCGGGCTGCTGCCCACGTCGGCGGCGTTCAACGAGGCCCATGCGCGGGGCCGCCTGCATGCGCGCGGCGCCGTTCACCAAGGGCGGCAAGCCGGCCTTCCATACGCCGCTCGACAACTTCGTCAAGCTCAGGCTCTGGCAGCTCGACTACGACCGGGTGGTGTTCGTCGACGCCGACGCGCTGGTGCTGCAGAACTGCGACCGTGCTGTTCGAGTACCCCGAGTTCTGTGCTGCGCCCAACGTCTACGAGAGCCTGGCCGACTTCCATCGGATGAACTCGGGCGTCTTCACCGCGCGCCCCGATCCGGCGACGTTCGAGGCGATGCTGGCGCGGCTCGACCGGCCGGGCGCCTTCTGGCGGCGCACCGATCAGACATTCCTGCAGGACTTCTTTCCGCGCTGGCACGGGCTGCCGGTGTTCTGCAACATGCTGCAATACGTCTGGTTCAACCTGCCCGAGCTGTGGAGCTGGGAGGCGATCCGCGTGCTGCACTTCCAGTACGAAAAGCCGTGGCAGGCCGACAATCCGAAGGCCGACCGGCTGCGTCCGCTGATCGACCTCTGGCAGGCCTATGCGGGCGACGAGCCGGTGCCGGACCCGACAACGCTGCCCGCGCCGTGAGGGTCGCGATCACCGGCGCGACCGGCCTCGTCGGCGGCTTCTTCGTCGAGGAGGCGCTGGCGGCCGGCGACGAGGTGCTGGTGCTCGGGCGCAGGCCGCCGGCCACAGGCACCTTCTCCGGCCCGGTGGATTTCCGGCCCTTCGACCTCAACGACGTCGCGCCGCCGCCGCTGGGGGACGTCGATGCGCTTGTCCATGCCGCGCTCGATCATGTGGCGGGGCGCTATCGCGGCGGCGAGGGTGCGGACGCTGCGAGCTTCGTGCGGCGCAATCGCGACGCCTCGGTGCGGCTCTTCGAGGCGGCGGCGGCGGACGGGGTGGGGCGCCTGGTCTTCCTGTCCTCGCGCGCTGTCTATGGCGACGGCGGCAGTCCCCGGCGGCTGGACGAGGGCGTGGCGCCGTGCCCGGACACGCTCTACGGGTGCGTCAAGCGCGAGGTCGAGGTGGCGCTCGAGACGCTGGCGGCGCGGGGCGCCGTCACGGCGAGCCTTCGTGCGACGGGCGTCTACGGACGCTGGGCGCCGGGGCGGCCACACAAGTGGCAGGCGCTCTTCGCCGCCTTTCTGGCAGATGAGCCGATCGCGCCCCGCGTCGCGACCGAGGTCTACGGGGGGGACGTTGCTTCGGCGGTGCGGCGGCTCCTCTTGGCGCCCCCCGACGCCGCGGCGGGCCGCGCCTTCAACTGCTCGGACCTGATTCTCGACCGCCGAGCGCTGCTCGGCCGAGTGGCGGATCTGGCAGGCGTGCGGCGCCCGCTTCCGCCCGCCTCCGACCGCAGCCGCCTCTCCGTCATGCCCACGGCGCGTCTTGAGCGGCTGGGCTGGCGGCCCGGCGGACAGGGCCGGCTCGACGCGGTCCTGCCCGACCTGGTGGCCGGCTGAGCGCGACGCTGCGGCCGATCCGTCACGTCGTGCGACGTGCGATGCTTTCGGGTACCGGTGTCAGATCACACTGGCGGTCGAACTGTCGGAAAAGGAAAAACGTTCTCCTGCCGGGGCACTGCGGCTCCGGCGCGGATTGTTGCGTGACCAGTCCCTGTTGCCGCGGCCACCGTGCGGGGATTGCACGGGCGGCCGCGACGGGCACTCAGTCGAGCGCGTCGGTGGTGTAGAGGAAATCGTCGCCCTCAGCCTGCGCGTGGCACGGGATGCAGCCGGCATCGGCACCCTTGCCCACGCGCCCGGCGAGCGGCACGCCGGCCGGGTTCTGGTCGAGCGAACCGTCGGGCAGGTACTTGGCCCAGAACCAGTCGTTCGTCTCGGGGTCGAACCCTTCCTCGCGCTGGAACATCACGGTCACGGCACCGAGATGGCCGCCACGGTCTGCCTGCACCTCACTGACGCTGACGCCCTCGGGGCCGTAGTTGCGCTTGACGATGACCTTTCCGTCATGACCGTCGAGCGTGGCCGTCGCGTAGAGCGTTTCGAGGACGAAACCGTGCGGTTCGACCCCCTCGTAGGGGAGGGTGGTGATCCGGTCGTCGCCGGCCAGGCGCATCTCGGTCAGCACTTGCCAGAGCTGCGCGGCATAATCCTGGTCGTCCTGACCGCCGAACGGGTGCTCCTGCGCGAGCCCCGGCGCAGCGGCGAGCGCGGCGCCCAGAGCGGCGGCGATGGCGATGGGTCGGGTCATGGCATCCTCCTCTGTGAACGTGGGCAGTGTGACAAAATCACGCGTCACGTAGCGTCACATCTCGCTCAACTGCCGGTGACGCGGGGGCGGCCCGTGGCGACGGGTTCGTGATCGCCCCGCGTCCCGGGGCTGGTCGCCGGCTGCCAGGTGCCGGCGAGACGGATGGTGGAGCGGACGTCCCGCGCGGCGTGGCGGGGTGAGGGTTGCCGGTGGCGCTGACAACGCGGTTTACCCACTCCGCGAAATCTAGTCTGTTCGGGCGCGTGCGGATGGGGATGCGCATGATGGACCGTCGGATCGACCCGATGCGGCAGCGCGGGCCCTCGTGCCGCGGGCTGGATGGCGCTGGTCGGCGCGGTGACGGGGCGACCGGCGACCAGTCCGGGCTGTCGCATTCGCGTGCGGGGCCTCCGCGACCCGATCCCGCGGATGCTCCCGCCAATGACTCCAGCGTCGCTGCTGCGCGCGCTGAGCGTCGTTCCCGCGTCGTGGATGGCGCCGGTGCACCGCTACTGTCCCGGAGGCGAGGTTGCCCATGAAGGATGAGGTTGCCCCCCGGCTGTCAGGCGTCCGGCTCGCCGACCGGGCCGGCACCTGGGACATAGCGGTGCGCGACGGGCGCATCGCGGCGCTGTCGCCGGTCGAGCAAGGCGGGGGCGGCATGGTGCTGCCGCTCTTGGCAGACGTGCACGTGCATCTGGACAAGACCTTCACCGGGCACCGGATCGAGGGGCGGCCGGCGACCCTCTTCGATGCGATCGACGCGATGTCGGCCGACCGCGCGCTCTGGACCGAGGACGACGTGCGGGCGCGGGCGCAGCGCGCGCTCGAGCGGGCGTGGCGGTCGGGCACCGGCGCGATGCGGACCCATGTCGACTGGAGCGAGGCCGAGGTGCCCCTGGCCTGGCCGGTGCTGTGCGAGTTGCGCGAGGAGTGGCGCGGGCGGGTGCATCTGCAGCTGGCATCGCTGTCGCCCGTCGAGCTTCTGGTTGAGGAGGGCGCGGCCATCGCCGCCCGGGTGGCGCGTGACGGCGGGGTGCTGGGCGGCTTCGTCTATCGCAACGGCGCACTGGAAGAGGCCGTGGAAAAGGTCTTCGCGCTGGCCGACCGGCACGACTTGCGGCTCGATTTCCACGTCGACGAGGGGCTCGAGCCAGAGGCGCAGGGCTTCGACGTGATCGTGGCCGAGACGGCGCGGCGCGAGATGGCGGGCCGCGTCCTCTGCGGCCATGCCTGCTCGCTCGCCATCCGCCCCGAGGACGAGGTGGCGCGGGTGCTCGACGCGGCCGGCGAGGCGGGCGTGGCGCTGACGGTGCTGCCGACCACCAATGCCTGGCTGCAGGACGGTACGCCGGGCCGTACGCCGCGCCTGCGCGGTCTGGCGCCGCTGCATGAGGCGCGCGAGGCCGGCATCGAGGTGATGATCGCCTCGGACAACGTGCGCGACGGCTTCTATCCGTTCGGCGACTATGACCTTGTCGAGGTGTTCCGCGCCGCGGTGCTGGCCGCCCATCTCGACCCCGCCGACTGGAGCCACGCCATCGCCGACATGCCGGCGAACTGGTGCGGCATGACGCTGCCCGCGCTCGAGGAGGACGAGCCGGCCGACTTCCTCTGGATCGACGCCGAGGACTGGGCCGACCTCGTCTCGTGCCCGCGCGCTCGACGCGTCGTGTGGCGCGACGGCGCGCCGATCGAGGTGGGAGAACGGGCCGCCGGCGACGCCGGATGATCTGCCGTCACGGCGCCGGCGGGTCGGGCCCTGGCGCCCGGCCCGGGTCGACGCGCGTCCTGGCCCGGGAGCCGGATGGAGATCCCGCCGGAACGCCGCCGCGGGTGCAGGCGTTCGGAAGCGGCGGCAGGCGGGGGTATGCATGATGTGCCAGTGTCATCTTTCGCGGCGCGGCTTCTTGCGGCTGGGCGGCGCCGGGGCGCTGCCGCTGTTGTCCGGCTGCGACGGCCTGCCCGACATCGACCTGGTTTCGGACGAGACGGTCGAGGCGATGGGCCTCCAGGCATGGGATGAGATCTCGGCCGCGGCCCCGCCCACCCGGAACGCCGAGCTGCAGCAGGCGCTCGACCGGGTGGCGGTGCGGCTGCTCGAGGCGGCGGGCGAGCGCGTGGACGACTGGGAGGCGGTGGTCTTCGCGCGGCCCGACATCAACGCCTTCGCGCTGCCGGGCCGCAAGATCGGCGTCTACGAGGGGATGTTCGACGTGGTCGAGACCCCCGACCAGCTCGCTGCCGTGGTCGGCCACGAGATCGGGCATCTGCAGGCCGAGCACGGACAGGAGCGGATGAACGCGCAGGTGGCGCAGTCCTTCGGCATGCGCATCGTCGCCTTCTTCCTCGACCTCGGCGACGTGCAGTACGCGAACGAGATCGTGGCGGCGCTGGGCCTCGGGGTCGAGGTGGGGCTGGTGCTGCCCTACACCCGCCGGCAGGAGCTCGAGGCAGACCGGCTGGGGCTGCGGGGCATGGCCGAGGCGGGCTTCGATCCCGAGGCGGCTATCGCGCTCTGGCAGCGGATGGACGCGGCGATGGGGCGGCGGGCGCCGGAATTTCTGGCCACCCATCCGGCGCCGGCCTCTCGCATCGACGCGATCCGCGAGATGCTGCCGACGCTCTGAGGCTACGCGGCCCGCAAGCCCTTCTTCAGTCTTTTCGGCTCGATTAGCTGCGCTGAAGTGTACGTCTCAGGGAGAGCCGGGCGCGGGCATCGCCGGCGGGAGCGCGGCGAGGTCGAGGCCCAGGTAGTAGGGCCACACGATGATGGCGAGGACGCCCTGCCAGAATGACAGATCGCTGTAGCCGATCGTGAAGAGCCACCCCGCGACCCACAAAAGCCCCGTGCCGCTGTGCTGCTCGATCCTGATCTTCTGCTTGTCCATGCGCCCTCCTTCCGCCGGTCCGGCGGGACCGGGACGATGGTGGGTGCGGGACGTGCCGGGGGCGTTGATCGACGTCAACTGCGACGGCCAGTCGTTTCGTGGCGCGGGCCGGATGGCCGCGTCCCGGCTCGGGGGCGGGCGATGCGATGCCGCACCCATTTCTCGGCCTCGAGGAGGACAAGCAGCGCCGCCCCGATGGCGACGATGGCCGCGCCGTCCCCCACCGCGATCGCCTCGGTCGCGAAGACGGCCTGCATGAACGGCAGGTAGGTGAAGCCGAACTGCAGCAGGACCGCGATCGACACCCCAATAAGCACGGCGGGCGTGCCCAACAGCGCGGTCCGGCTCAGCACCGTCAGGTGCAGGTAGCGGACCGAGAACAGGTAGAAGATCTCCATCACCACGATCAGGTTGACGACGAGGGTCCGCGCGTAGTCGAGGCTCTCGCCCCGCTGCAATGCCCATGCGAAGGCGCCGAAGACGGCGACCGCGAAGAGTGCCGAGACAAGGACGACGCGCCAGACCATCTCGGCATCGAGCAGCGAGGCGTTCATCCGCCTTGGCCTGCGGTCCATCACGCCGCGCTCGGCCGGCTCGAACGCCAGCGTCAGCCCCAGCGCCACGGCCGTCACCATGTTGATCCAGAGGATCTGCACCGGCGTCATCGGCAGCGTGATCCCGAACAGGATCGCCGCGATGATGACCAGCGACTCGCCGCCGTTCGTCGGCAGGTTCCAGGCGATCACCTTCTTGATGTTGTCGTAGATCGTGCGCCCCTCGCGCACCGCCGCGACGATCGAGGCGAAGTTGTCGTCGGCCAGCACCACGCGGGCGGCGTCCTTGGCGGCCTCGGTGCCCTTGATGCCCATGGCGATGCCGACGTCGGCGCGCTTCAGCGCGGGGGCGTCGTTCACGCCGTCGCCGGTCATCGCCACCACCAGGTCGTGGGATTGCAGCGCCTCGACCAGCCGCAGCTTGTGCTCGGGCGCGGCGCGGGCAAACACGTCGACCTGCGGCGCGCGGCGGCGCAGCTCGGCTTCGTCCATCGTCTCGATCTCGGCCCCGGTCAGGCCGCCGCCCGAGGTGTCGAGCCCCAGCTCGTCCGCCACCGCCAGCGCCGTCTTCACGTGGTCGCCGGTGATCATCTTGACGTCGATGCCGGCGCGGCGGCAGTCGGCCACGGCCGCGATCGCCTCGGGGCGCGCGGGGTCGATGAAGCCCGCCAGCCCGAGCAGCGTCAGGCCGTCGATGTCGTCCACCTCCAGCTCGCCCGCCTCGGCCGGTCGCGTGGCGAAGGCCAGGACGCGATGCCCGCTCGCCGCGAGCTCTTCGAGGCGTGCCGCCCAGGTGTCGCGGTCGATGGGCTCGGTCCCGGCCGGACCGGCCTGGTGCGTGCACAGGCCCAGCAGGCGGTCTGGCGCACCTTTGACGTGGAGTTCGGCCCCCTCGGGAGTGACGTTCAGGGTGGCCATGAAACGGTGCGCGGCGTCGAAGGGGATGTCGTGCAGGCGCCGCTGCGCGTGCCGGATCTCGGCTGGGTCGAGGTCGAGCTTGCAGGCCAGCGCCAGCAGCGCGCCCTCCATCGGGTCGCCCTCGACGTCCCAGTCGCCATCGTCGCGGTGCAGGCGGGCGTCGTTGCACAGAAGCCCCGTCACGGCGAGCCGGCGCGCCGCCTCCTCGGTCGGGCCGTCCTCGGCGGTCAGGTTGCCGTCCGGGGCGTAGCCGTCGCCCGACAGGTGCACCGGCGCCCCCTCCGGCCGCAGGACAAGCGCGCGGACCACCATCTCGTTGAGGGTCAGCGTGCCGGTCTTGTCGGTACAGATGACCGACACCGCGCCCAGGGTCTCGACGGCGGGCAGGCGCCGGACGATGGCGTGTCGCCGCGCCATCCGCTGCACCCCCAGCGCAAGCGTGATGGTCAGCACCGCCGGCAGCCCCTCGGGGATCGCCGCCACGGCCATGCCGACCATCGCCATGAATGCGTCCTCGGGTTCGTAGCCCGCGACGGCCACGGCGTAGGCGAAGACCACGGCGCAGACGCCCAGGATGATGATCGTCAGGATGCGGGCGAACCGGTCGATCTGGCGCAGAAGCGGGGTCGCGATCTCTTCGATGCCGCCCAGCATCGCGCCGATGCGCCCGATTTCGGCGGCGGGGCCGGTCGCCACCACCACTCCCTTGCCCCGGCCCGAGGTGACCAGCGTGCCCGAATAGACCATCGACGCGCGGCTGCCGAGCGGCGTATCCGCCGCCACCGGCGCCACGTCCTTGGTGGCAGCGACGGACTCGCCGGTCAGCGCCGCCTCCTGCGCCCTGAGGCCCCGGACTTCGATCAGCCGCAGGTCCGCCGGCACCCGGTCGCCCGCCTCGATCAGGACGACGTCGCCCGGCACCAGGCGTTCGGCCGGGACCGTATGGCGCGCGCCCCGGCGCAGCACCGAAGCCTCGGTCGAGAGCATGTTGCGCACCGCCGCCAGCGCGTCCTCGGCGCGGCCTTCCTGCCAGAAGCCGATCGCGGCGTTGAGCACCACCACCGCCAGGATGACCACCGTGTCCGTCCAGTGGCCGAGCAGCGCAGTGATCGCGCCCGACGCGATCAGCACGTAGATCAGCAGGTTGTTGAACTGGCCCAGGAAGCGCTGCAGTACCGTCCGCCTGGGCGCCGGGGGCAGCGCGTTCGGCCCGTAGTCGTCGAGGCGACGCGCCGCCTCCTCCTCGTCCAGGCCGCCGCGCTTTGACTGCAGACGCTGCAGGACATCGCGCGGATCCCGGGCGTGCCAGTCGGTCGTTGCCTGCCGGTCGGCCGTGGTGATCGTGCTTTCCGACGCCATCTGCTGAAACCCTTGCCCCTCGGTGCACCTGCGCTTTCCCGCAGCGGCGTCAAGAGCCTCCGCGCGGAGCCGGCCGCCGTTCCGTCCCGTCGCCGTCCCGGCGGCCGGCGCCAGGCGCGACGACGGCGCGTTCCGCGGAACGGGACCCGTCGTCGGTTTGTATTGCCCCGCGCCGGTGCCTCGCGCATCTTCAAGTTGTTGGCTGCAAGGCACACGGGGGAGAAGGTGTCGGCGCCGGCGTGAAAAATCGCGACAACAAGGGAGGTGTCCGATGTCGCTCACCCTCACCGTGAACGGCACGACCCACGAGGTCGATGCCGATCCGCAGACCCCGCTTCTGTGGGTGCTGCGCGAGAAACTGAAGCTGACCGGCACCAAGTTTGGCTGCGGCATTGCCGAGTGCGGCGCCTGCTCGGTCCATATCGACGGCAAGCTGGTCAAGTCGTGCAACGTCAACGCCGCGAGCGCCGCGGGCCGCGAGATCACCACGATCGAAGGGCTCTCGTCCGACAGCACGCATGCAGTCCAGCAGGCGTGGGTCGAGGAGTCGGTGCCCCAGTGCGGCTACTGCCAGTCGGGCCAGATCATGGCCGCGGCCGCGTTGCTCGATCGCTCGCCGGACCCGTCGGACCGCGAGATCGACCAGGCGATGGCCGACAATCTGTGCCGCTGCGGAACCTACGCGCAGATCCGCCGTGCGATCCATCGCGCCGCCGAGATCAAGACCTGAGGGAGGACGACATGACAGTCATGGACAAGAAGCTTTCGCGTCGCGCCCTCATCCGCACCATGGTCGCGGCGGGCGGCGGCATGATCCTGGGCTTCCGGGTGCCTGGCGCGATGGCCGCCGTGGTGGCGCCCAAGCCCTGGACCACGCCGACCGACGGCACCGAGATCAACGCCTGGCTGACGATCGACGCCGACGGAACGGTGACGATCCGGGTGCCGCATACCGAGCAGGGGCAGGGCGCCCTGACGGCCGTCTCGTCGATGATCGCCGAAGAGCTCGACGTGCCGTGGGAGAACGTGCGCGCGGTCTTCGCCGACATGAACCGGCACGTGAACGAGGGCGAGGAATACATCGTCACCACGACCTACGGCTCGCAGCTGGTCCGGCAGCAGCATCCGCACATCATGCAGGCCGGCGCCTCGGCGCGCGAGCGCCTGAAGGAGGCGGCGGCGCAGTCCTGGGGCGTCGATCGCTCCGAGGTCACCGCCAAGCAGGGCGAGTTGAGCGCGGGCGACAAGCGCGGCACCTATGCCGAGTTCGCGACCGCCGCGGCGGACGTGACGCTGCCCGAGGAGCCGGCGATCAAGAAGCCCGGCGACTGGTGGCTGCTGGGCAAGGAACTGGCGCGCATGGACGTGCCGGTGAAGGTCAACGGCAGCGCCGCCTACGCCATCGATACCGAGCTGGACGGCATGGTCTATGCCGCGGTCAAGAACCCGCCGGTGCCGTGGGGCCGCCTGGTGAGCTATGACGCCAGCGTCGTCGAGGGGCGCCCCGGCGTCCTCGGCGTGGTCGAGTTCCGCGCGCAGGACGGCAAGCGCGACACTAGCGATCTGCAGGACGGCATCGCCGTGGTCGCCGACAGCTGGTACACCGCCAAGGTCGCCGCCGACATGATCCCGATCGAGTGGGACTTCGAGGGCAAGGACACGATCAGCGACGCGACCCAGGCCGCCGAGGCCAAGCGGTTGTGGGACGTCCCCGGCACGGTCAGCAACGAGACCGGGATGGACGCGCGCGAGATCATCGCCGCGGCCGACCCGGAGCGCGTTTTGGTGTCGGAGTACCATCGGCCGTACGAAACCCATGCCCGCATGGAGCCGATCAACGCGACCGTTAGCGTCACGCCCGAAAGGATCGACGCCTGGTCGCCGACGCAGGATCAGACGATCCCGATCCGTCTGATCGCCGACCAGCTGGGCCGCGACACCAGGGACGTCTACGTCAATACGGTGTTCATCGGCGGCGCCTTCGGCGGCAACGGCGGCGGCAACACCGCGGTGACGCGGCAGGCGGCGGTGATCTCGGACAAGTTCGGGCGCCCGGCCAAGGTGATCTGGACCCGCGAGGAGGATATCAACCACGACAAGCAGCGTCCGCCGCACCACACGCGGCTGAGCGCGGCGATCGGCGACGACGGGCTGCCCACGGCGTTCACGTCGAACGCGGTGTGGTTCCCGTTCCAGGCGGCCGACCGGCACGGTCCGGCGACGGCGGACGCGGCGATCAGCGACTCGCCATACCTGATCCCCAACCGCCGGCACGAGAAGCACAACTATGACGGCCACATTCCCACGGCCACGCACCGCGGCCCGGGGGTGAACCAGAACGCCTTCATCATGGAGCAGTTCGCCGACGAGATGGCGCTGGCCGGCGACTGGGATCCGCTCGAGTGGCGGATCAAGATGACCGAGGGCATGGAACCGTGGCAGCGCGTGCTTCTGAAGATGAAGGAGGTCGCGGGCTTCACCACCGACCTTCCGCGCGGCGAGGGGATGGGCGTGGCCGTGGCCGAAGACCACGCCAGCTTCTGCGCGGCCTGCGCGACCGTCTCGGTCGGGCGGCGGGGCGATCTCTTCATCGAGAAGATCATCCTGGTGCAGAACAGCGGCTATCTCATCAACCCGTTGAACGCGCGCGAGCAGCTGCAGGGCGCGGTGAACTGGGAGCTGAGCCACGCGCTCTATGGCGGGCTGAGGCTCGAAAACGGACGCTTCGTCAACACCAACTTCGACAGCTACAACCTGATGCGGATCCATCAGGCGCCCGAGGTCGAGGTGCACTTCGCGCTGTCCGAGGACGGCTGGTGGGGCGGCATGGGCGAGCCCGGCGGCCCGCCGACGCCCGCGGCGGTCGCCAACGCGATCTATTTCGCGACCGGCAAGCGCGTGCGCTCGACCCCGATCATGCAGCACGACCTGACCCCGGCGCGGTCGGGCTGACGCGATGTCCGTCGCCGGGGGCAATCCCCGGCGACGTCTCCGGGCGGGCTGCAGGTCCGCCCCTTTTCTCCTGGTCACAGTGAGCGTGTGCTCGTTCCGCCAGCGCGGGGCGCCGTCGGCGCGATACCGGCGGCGCCGTTAGGGCGATGGACTCCCACGTCACCCGCCCCGGCACTGACGCGGCTGGGAACTACCAGATGCGGCGACGTGCCAGGTCGGGCGCGAGTTCGCTCTGGAAATCGAGCGCGCTCGCCCGCGCACGCGTCACCAGGCTGACCCCGACCAGCAGTGCGACGGTAACGCCGATGATCCAGAGCGCCAGGCGCGGGTCGAATACGCTGACCCCGGCGAAGAGCGCGAGCCAGACCGCCGTCGCCGCGCCGCCCAGCAGCGAGGCAAGAACGCCCGCCGCCGTTGCGCCCCGCCAGAAGAACGCGGCGACCGTGGCCGGCACCGTCACCACCAGCCCCGCGGCCGAAAGTGCGGCCAGCTGATCGACGATGGCCGCCTGACGCACCGCGAACGTCGCCGCGAAGACCACGACGACGACCACCACGATGCGCCCCACGAGAACCTGCCGCGCCTCGACCCCCGGGTGACGCACCAGGTCGCGCGCCGCCATGGCCCCCAGCGTCAGTGCGATCGAGTCGAGCGTCGAGATGGCCGACGACAGGATGCCGATCATCAACAGCAGGGCGACCGGCACCGGCACAGCGCCCGAGCCCAGCAGCGCGGGCGTCGCGGTGGCCGGGTTCTCCAGCTCGGGCGCCACCAGAAGCGCCGCGAACCCCCAGACAACCGCGATCAGCGTGAACACCAGGCCGAAGCCCAGCACCCAGAAGATCATCCGCCTGAGTGCCGCAAGGTCGCGGACGACGAACAGCCGCTGGCTCACCTGCGGGTTCGACAGCGGAAAGAAGAACCACGGCAGGGACAACGCCAGGAACGTCGGCAGCGACCACAGCCCCGGCCCGGGCACGCCCAGCCATTCGCCGTGCTGGGCCTGCAGGTCGTCCAGCATGGCCCCCGGCCCGCCGATCGAGGCGACAACAAAGCCCACCGCCAGGAGGCCCGAGCCCAGCATGATCACCGACTGCCCCGCATCCGTCCACGCGACCGAGCGCAATCCGGCGACGAGGGTCCAGAAGATCGCCAGCAGCGCGCCGATCGCCACCGCCGTCCCAAGGCCGATCGCGCCGCCGGTCATGCCGGACAGAAGCAGCCCGATGCCTGCCATCTGCGTCGTGCAGTAGGGCATCAGGAAGACCAGGCTCAGCACCGCGGCCAGCCGGGCGATGTTGGCGTCGCCATAGCGCGCACCCAGCATCTCGGCCGGGGTGATGAAGCCCCAGCGCTGCGCGGCCAGCCAGAAGCGGGGCCCGAACACCACGAGCAGGGTCAGGCCCGAGAAGTAGATCAGCTCGAACCCCAGCGCGCCGACCCCGCCGCGATAGGTCAGGCCGGTCAGCACCACCAGCATGAAGGCCGAGTAGGTGGTCGCCGCATAGGACAGCCCCGCGACCACGCCGCCAAGTCGGCGTCCGCCCAGATAGTAGTCGACCGCCGTGCCCGCGTTGCCGCGCGCCGCGGCCACCGCGATGACCCCGCCCACCAGCGCGAAGACGGCGATGGCGCTCCAGATCAGGACGGGTGAGATCATTCCCCGTCTCTCCAGCTTGCTGTTCCGGCGACGATCAGTGCGATCACGGCCAGCGCGAAGACGCACCAGAACACGAACACGGCGAGCGTGGCGCGCCCGGCGAGGACGCCGTAAGGCACCGCGATGCCGGCGACGATCGTCGCACCCGCCAGAACGAGCCACAGAGAAAAGCGCATCTTGGCTGCCCCGTCTTCCCGCGTCATCCCGGGCTACCGGCTCGGATCGTCCGACACAACCGCGCTGTCGACGCCGGTCGCGCAGGCCGCGTGTCCATATCCCGGCGCCACCTGCGAATTGCCATGCAGGGGCGCAGGCGGTAGGCGAAGACGAGCATGTCCGACCGAGCGCCGTTGAAGCCGAAGACACCCCTGCCGCTCATCGTCGCGGCAGCGGTGACTGCCGTCTGCTTCTGGTCGTTCAAGCCGATCTTCATCACGCTCATCGGCGATCGGGCGGGATACGGCGAGGTCTTCGTGGCAGCCGGCCTGATATCGGTCGCGACCAGCCTGGTGATCGCGCTGGCGATGGGCCGGCGGACCCTGACCCTGGTGCGCGCCCCGGGCGCCTGGCGCGGCGCGCTGCAGTCGGCCGTGGCGGGCGGTTTCTTGGCGATGTGGTACTACGGCTTCTACCGGGCGCTCTATGGCGCGCCCAAGGTCGATGCGACGATCATCGCCTTTTCGTGGCCGCTGATTTCCGTCCTGGCGATGCGGCTCTTCGCGCCGGCACATGGCCGCAAGCTGACGATGAGCGAGCTGTCGCTGATCTTCGTGGCCTTTCTGGGCGCCGTCGCGATCGGGATCTCGGACCTGTCGGCCACCGCGGGCCTCAGCCGCAATGGCGAGATCCTGTTCGCCTTCGTCGCCGCCATCGGCTCGGGCTTCTATCTGCCGTTCGCGATCAACGCGATTGAGCGGTTCGGACGGATCTGCAACTCCAAGCTGACGGGCACGTTCTACGCGATTTCCGCCGCGAACGTCGTCTCGCTCGCCCTGGTGCTGGGGGCGATGTTCCTGACCGACCGGCCGCTGCGGTTCTATGCGTTCGATGCCGAAGTCGTGGCGATCTGCGCGATGATCGGGATCGGAACGTATCTGGCGGCCGAGATCACTTGGACCTGGGCGTTCTCGGAATACAAGTCGCTGACGCTCTCGTCGCTGCCCTACTTCTCGCCAGCCGTCTCGGTCGTGCTGCTGTTCCTGCTCTTCGGCGAGCCGGTGACGGCAATCGCGGTGCTGGGCCTGGTGCTGATCATCTTCTCGAACATGACGCTGCACGGGCAGTACCGCTCCAACAGCGCACCGGTCATGGCACTGATCGGCACCGTCTACGTCGCGCTCGCCTCGCAGATCCTGCGGCCCATGTCGGCGCAGGGCGTCCTGGTGGACGTCATGTACGCGATCTCGGGCCTGTTCGCGATCCTGGCGGGCTTCATCCTGGCCCGCGTCTCGGGGCGGCGGGCCGAGGAAGTCGACGCCCGCGCGGCGATGGTGCGCAGCCTGCTGTCGTCGCGCGACGGCACCCGTGGGGCCGACGACGCGATCGACCGCGTGCTGCGCCGTCTGACCGACCTCGAATTCACCACCGACATGACCGAGAAGGAGCGGCTTGCCGGCGACCTGCGGACGGCGCTGCGCGACGTGCCGACCCGCGATGGCGAGGTGACCGAGGCGCATCTGCGCGAGTTCGACGGCTGGTTCACCATCCACCGGGACCGGCTGTCGCTGGGCGAGAAGGCGGCGCTCTGGATCACCGGCCTCGGCTCGATCTTCTTCCTGATGCTGATCCGCGACGAGACGGCCTTCGGGTTGATCGGGCTCTATGTCTTCGCCGCCGGCTGTCTGCTGGTGATCTTCACCATCAACGACTACGAGCAGAACAACCTGCACGGCTTCCGCAACCAGCTTCTGCGGTTGCAGCAGGGCTTTTCCGAGCTCGGCCGCGGCTTTTACCTGCCGCGTGCCGTCGTGGTCAGCCGCGAGTTCGCCGGCCTGCCGCCCACCGCGCCGATCCGCCACCGCGATGAGCAGGGGCGGCTGGTCGAAGAGGTGCTGGGCAATGCCCGCTCGACCTTTCCGGTGATCTATTGGGCGACGGCGGCGCTGGTCGTGGGCGCGCTCGTCTATCTGCCGGTCTCCAGCCGGTCGGCCGAACGTGCCGGTCTGACCCAGGTGCTGCGGCCCGGCGTGGTGTCCGAACAGATCTCGGGTGCGTTCCTGGGCGAGGCGCCCGATGTCGCGGTGGCGACCCTGAACTGGGACGCAAGCCGCGTGGCCGCCGAGGTTCTGGCGCAGGTGATCGCGTCCACGTTCGACCTCCGCGTGGGCAGGCGCGACACGGCGGTGTCGGAGGTCTTTCCCCGAATGGAGAAGGGTGAGGTGGACATCCACCCCGACTTCTGGGCCGAAAACCAGCCCGATAACCTGGCCCGCTACGTCGAGACGGCGGACCCGGTCGCGCGGCTGAACGACCGTCCCTATCGCGGCGTGCAGGGGATCTACGCGCCCCGCGCGATCGCCACGGCGCTGGGAATCGGGGAGTTCGCGGATCTGGCCCGCCCCGAAATCGCCGCGGCCTTCGATTCTGACGGCGACGGGCGGGGCGAGATCTGGCTGGGCGCCCCCGGTTGGGAATCGACGGCGCTGATGGAGGAGATGCTGGCCGAGACGGACCTGGACAGGCTGTGGGAGGGCGAGGTCTTCTCGGACCGGATATTCAAGGCCAAGCTCGACCGTTTCATGGCCAATTCGCGGCCGCTGATCTTCTACGGCTACGAGCCCGAACTCGATCCATGACGTCTACGACCTGGCCGAGATCACCGGTCTCGACGCACAGGGCACCGCAGGCGGCGGCGACTGTCCCGAGGGGCTGCCGCGCCCGCTTTGCGCCCTGTCCTCGACCCATGTCCACGTCGCCTATGCCAGCCGGCTCGGCGACAGCCGGCCCGACCTCTTCGCGTTCCTGCGGCGCGTGGCGTTCACCCGCGATGACGTGAACGGATGGCTTGCGCGGATGGCGCGCGAAGGCGCGTCGGCTCGACGGGTCGCGGAAGACTGGATCGCCGAGAACGCCGAGCGCATCGCGACGTGGGTTCAGCCCGCCGACGACGCGGGCCAAGCGACGAACGCAACCTCGGGTCCCCCGCGGGACTAGGCTGCGCCAGTTGAGCGCGGCCGGGGCAGTCCGTTGTTTCTTCAGATGCTGTCGCGGCGACGCCTCGGATAATCGGTCGAGCCCGTATCGTTGAGGCCGAGGTGTTCGTAGTCCATGCGCCCCGCCCCCCAGTCGACGGTGCTGTTGTCGTGGCGGGGCAGGATCGGAACCCGGATCTCGGTGCCGTTCGCCTCGGCGTTCTCGGCCGCAAGGCGCACCTTCTCCTTCATGGTCTGGCCGGCGGCAGGCGGCGACATCAGCACGGTGCGCAGGACCTGTGGCGCCGAAAAGCTGGTGCCGCTCCACAAGCTGGTCGAGCCGCTGAAGTAGCCCGCCACCAGCGTTCCCTGATGTGCCTCGCTCAGGTCGGCCACGTACGAAGCAGTTGGCTTGATGTTCCGCCTTGCGGGGGTCCTGTCTTCGGGGATGCCGCGGCCCGAATAGGGCGTGGGTAGCCGGTTCGACGCCCAGTGCGCCGCGCAGACGACCGTCCGCAGGCCGGTTCCCATGTCGGACAGGGTGCCGGTGTTGGTGATGCGCTTTTCCGCAGGCGAGTAGGCCGCAAAGTGGGACTGCCGCGCCCGGGTCGGAAGACGGAAGATCTGGTCGTCGCGCGCGATCCAGAGCTCGACCAGCTCGTCGTCCCCGATCGCCCCGCGCGTCAGCCTGACGGCCACGTCGCCGGCAAGGTCGATGAACCCCGGCGTCGGATTGCCGAAGATCGGCGGGCGCAGCGCCGTCCGCGCCAGCATGAGCTTGATGCATCGCCGCGACCGGTTCTGGCCGGCTTCGTCGAAGGCGGGATCGTCCTTGACGATGAGCCGCGCCGCCACTCTTCCGCCGATCCGATAGACGTAGTGGGCGCCTTCGAACAGGTCGGCGGGCTTGAAGTCTGCCGCGGCACCGGTCGGCATCGTCAGGTGCAGGCCGACGAGGTCGTTCCGGTTGTCGGGAAGCCAGATCTCGAGAAAGCTCGCCGTGCCGTCGTCGGGCAGGATGTGCCAGAGCAGCGTATCCTGGTCCGAGCCGAGCTCGTTGCCCTTGAACGCAGCGTGGACGTCGCGGCCGAAGCTGTTGCCCGCGGGCAGGAAGATGCCGGCGATGAGGCCGCTGCGCAGCCAGCCGTCCATCGACTGTTCGGCCCGGCTCAGCCCGTCGTGGCGTCCCGCATGGCCGCCCACGCTGATGTTGACGCAGGTCTGCGGGTAGTGGCCGCCATTGGCGATCCACGCCTTGAACGCCACGAAGGCGATCACGTGCAGCGCGATCCTGACGAACAGGTCCAGATGGTAGCCGTGGGTCAGCGCGACGGCGAAGCGCGGAAGCTGCACCGCCACGACGCGGGTGCGTCCGTCGTCCGACAGCACGTCTCCGCCGACCGCGGCGTCCATCACCCCGGTGCCGTGACCGGCGAAGGGCGACGGACGCGCCATCCAGGGCTTGAGGTAGCTCTCTTGCTGGTAGTCGCGGTAGAGCTGTGACTCGGTGTAGTTCGGGGTCTTCAGCCGGCCGAGGTAGCCGTTGATCTCGTTCGCCGAGACGTATCTGCCGGGTACGCCGGGCAGGTCATAGCCGATGGCGTCCATGTCGAAGAAGCCGGCGAGGCGGGTGGTGCCGTCGGAATTGCGGAACCGCGCGTTGGCGAAGGCGATGTCGGAATCGATGATGCCGACGATCCTTTCGATCCTGCCGTCGCGAGGCGGGCTGACATCGAAATCGGGCGGCTCGCGGTTCGCATTCCGCTTGGGCGTGGGAATCGGGATGGGGATGCCCGAGGCGGTCATTTTCTCCAGCCGCGAAATGAGGCTGCGCGCGGCATCCCCGAGCGGGCCGAAGAACACCATTTCGAACGGGCCGGTAAAATGCTTCTGGCCCTCCTCGGTAAAATACATCTCCTCGTAGAAGTGGGGGATCGACCAGCGCGGGTCGTCTCCGACGAAGGCGCGGACTTCCCTAAGGAGGCCCTGCATTTCCTCGAGTGAGTCGGCCTCGAGCAGGAACGGCGCCACGTAGATCGTGTCTCCGTCCGCTTGCTGCTCTTCCTCGAACCAGTAGCGCAGGGGCTCCATTCCCGGGGGCAGCTTCGGCCCGGCCTCCCACGGTGTCTCGTCGCCCGTGGCTTTCGTCGTCATGGCGCTTTCCATTCCTGGACGGCGCGCCGCCAGAGCTCGCCCAGCATCGCGTCGACGTCGAAGGCGCCCGGGCCGCCCGCGCCGGCCCCGGGCGCGGGCGTCCCGTCGGCAGGGAACCAGCTGTCCTTCCAGAACGCGCTGTAGTCGAAATCCTCGTAGGTGGGGGAACTCGATCTTTTCGGGCGTGCCGGGCAGGGGGTTCGTCGGCGTCTCGCCCGCCGCCCGCTGGAAGCGGTCGACGAGGTACATGCCTACCCGCAGCCCGAGCGCCTCGCCGGCGGCGTTGTCGACCGGGAAGTGGACGCCCGCCACCACCCTGTTCTGCGTCGTGCGATAGGCGTGGGCGGCGAGCTGATCGGCCGTCTCGGCCGAGGCCTTGGTGCCGTGTCCGGCGCCCGAGCGGTACTCGGCCAGTGTGGCCAGCAGGAAGGCGAACGAGAAGGACTCGGTCGCGTGGCCGCTGGGAAAGCTCGAATGTCCCGGCGTCTGGATCATCGGTTGAACCTGGGCGGAATATTCCACCGGCCGCCGGCAGGCCATGGCATTCTTGAACCGCATCTCGACCGCGGCAACGGTGGTGTAATATGCCTCGAGCAGTTCGATCGTGTGGGGCCGCCGCGCGGGGTTGATATCGACCACCGAGGCCATCGGCAGCAGGATGTTCGAGGTCTCGAGCAGGATCTCGGCCATCCGCTCGGATCTGAGCGCCGACCAGTATTCGACCCACTTGAGCTGATCCTTGAAGAGCGCCGCGTTCGGCCGCGCCATGCTGAGAAGCCGCCGCGGGTTGTCGTACCCGATCGGGTCGTCGAACTTGGCCGGGGCGGCGATCGGATCGCGCACCCACAGGTTGACGAGGCCGTCCTCCGACTGGACCACGTCGATCGGCGCGATCAGGATGTTGTTGAATACCTGCGCCCTGACCCAGGGCGACCATTGAAAGATGTTGCCCGGCGCGCCCAGCTTGTAGGGCGTGGGGGCCCATGTGCTCGAACTCGTTCCAGGCGCCAACCACACCGTCGCGCGACGAAATCAGCACGCTGGCGGTCAACGCCGAGTTCGCCGCAAGGTCGGGCCGGTCGCCGAAGCCCTGTCCTTGCCCCTGACCCTGGCCCTGTCCGAGCCCCAAACCCTGTCCCTGGCCTTGTCCTTGGCCTTGACCCAATGCGGCCACGGCGCAGCCTCCCCTAATAAAATTGCGTGAAATTGGGCGAAAACGCAAAAATAGCGCTCACAGCGTAAGGCCCGATATGCAATCCTGTCAATGATCCGAGATCTAGGCCATTTCTGGGAGAGCGGCGTTAGCCGATGGTCGAGGCGGAGGTGAAAGTGGAAATCCGGACCTTGGGGGTTTTCCGGGTCCGGACGAGTGCGGGCGAGGATCTCACTCCCCGTTCGCAGAAGGCGTGCGGCCTTCTCGCCCTTCTGTGCCTGGCGCCGAACCGCACCATGTCGCGCGCGGCGCTGCAGGACAAACTCTGGAGCGATCGCGCGCAGGAGCAGGGCGCGGCGAGCCTGCGCCAGTGTCTGACCGAGATCAGAAAGAGCTTCGGCGCCCATCGTGACATCCTGCAGGCGGATGCACGCGTGGTGGGCCTCGATTCCGACGCGGTCAGGACCGACCTCGACGATCGCGCGCGCAGCGCCGGCCCGCTCGGCGCCGGCGCTGTCTTTCTCGACGGCATCGGCATCAAGGACCCGGAATTCGACGACTGGCTGCGCGACACGCGGCTCGAGCTCGAGGAGGCGGCCGCGCCGGCGCCCGAGAGCGTGGCGCCCGTGGAGAGGGCACGGTCGGCGGCGCCGCTCCTTCATCTGGCAACGCATGCGTCCGGCGGTCACGCGATCCTGGCAGACTTCGTGGTCCACGCGATCGCGAAGGGGGTGTCGGACCTCGGCACCATCACCGTGCGCGATGGGCTGATCCCCAGCGGCGCCCCGGCGGCCGGCGTCTACGTGCTGGAGGCGCACGAGCAGGCGTTGGGCGACGGGGTGGCGTTGCGGGTGCAGCTGACCACGGCGCACGACGGGCGCGTCTGCTGGCAGATGGCCGACGTGCTGCCGGCATCGGCCCTCAAGACGACGGGCGCGGCGTTGACGCGGCTGATCAACAACGGCGTCGACAGGACCAGCGCGGCGCTTTCGGCCGATCGTCCCTTCGGCAGCCTCGCGTCGCAGGGCCTCGGCGTCGGAACGGCCGCGACCCTGCACCGGATGTGGACGACCGCCGCAAGCGATCCGGACGCGCTCATCGCCGAGCTCCGGGCGAGCTTCGCGCGCGAGGGGCGGGGCATTCACCTGGCCTGGGAGGCCTTCGTCTGGTGCTTCGTCGTCGGCGAGCGTCGGCACACGCCCAGCACCCGCGAGGAGGCGCGCGACCTGATCCGCCGCGCGATCGAGCTCGAGCCGCACAACCCGCTGGTGCTGGCGCTGGCCAGCCATGTCCACGGCTTCGTCCTGCGCGATTTCGCGGTTTCGCTCGAAATGGCCGAGCGGGCGGTGAAGCTCGACAGGCACAACGTCCTGGCGTGGACGTTCCTGGCCATCGCGCGGCTGAACTGGGGGCGGAACGAGGCCGGTTACGAGGCCGCCAGCCACGCGCGCCAGATCGCCGGCGAGGGGCCGTACCGGCACTTTCTGGACACCGCGCTTACCTTCGCGGCGTCTCTGACGGGGCGCACCGAAGAGGCGACACTGGTCGGCGAGACGGCACACGCGATGCGCCCCGACTATGCGGCTTCGCTGCGGTACCTGCTGGCGACCTACGTCTCGAGCGGCGATGTGGAGCGGGCGCGCCTGACGGTCGAGCGGCTGCGCAGGATCGAGCCCGACTTCGAGCCCTCGCTTCTGCTCGAGCCCGACTACCCGGCCGAGCCCATTCGCAGAAGCGGCCTGATCGACCTCAGGAAGCCGACCATCCTGAACTGAACGGCGGCCTGGCCCCTGCGGCCGCGTCGCGGCAGGGGCCGCCGCCTCGGCACGGATGCGAGGCGGCGATCATTGCGTCAGGCGGCCTTGCGCGCGACGCGACCGGGGCGGGGCCGACGGCGGGGGCGGGCCTTTCTGGCGTTGGGAGCGCCCGACGCGCGGACTTCCTTCCAGCGTGTGCCGCCGGCAACCTGCACCGTCTCGCCCAGCAGTTTCTCGATCGCACGCAGCTCGCCGATCTCCTCTGGCGCGCAGAAGGCGATGGCCTGTCCGCTCGCGCGCCGGCGCGCGCGGTGCGGCCGATGCGGTGGACGTAGTTCTCGGGCACGTTCGGCAGGTCGAAGTTGTAGACGTGGCCGCACATCGGGAATGTCGATGCCGCGCGCCGCCACGTCGGTGGCGACCAGCACCCGGATGCTCGCCGTCGCGGAAGCCGGCGAGCGCGCGGTCGCGCTGGCCCTGGCTCTTGTTGCCGTGGATCGACGCGGCGGCGAAGCCGGCGCGGTCGAGCTGCTTCATCAGCCGCTCGGCGCCGTGCTTGGTGCGGCCGAAGACCAGCGCGCGCCCGTCGCGGTGGCCGTCCAGAAGCTCGATCAGCAGCGCCTGCTTCTCGGCCTTGGCGACGAAGTGCACCGATTGAGTCGACCTTGTCGGCCGGCCGGCCCGGCGGCGACACCTCGACCCGGACCGGATCGGTCAGGTAGGTCTGGCGCCAGCTCGTCCATCTGCTTGGGCATGGTGGCCGAGAACAGCATCGTCTGGCGCTCCTTCGGCAGCAGCGGCGCGATCCGGCGCAGCGCGTGGATGAAGCCCAGGTCGAGCATCTGGTCGGCCTCGTCGAGGACCAGGTAGCCGGGTCTTGCCCAGGTGCACCGCCTTGCGGTCCAGCAGGTCGATAAGCCGGCCGGGCGTCGCCACGAGGATGTCGGTGCCGCGCGCCAGCCCTTGGTCTGCGCGTTGCATCGACCGGCCGCCGACCACCAGCCCGATCTTCAGGTGCGCGCCCGCCCGTGAGCGCCGTCAGAGTGTCGGCGATCTGGCTGGCAAGCTCACGCGTCGGGGCGAGGATCAGCGCCGAGGCCGTCTTGGGCGCCGCACGCTCGGCGGCGCCGATCGCGTGGATCAGCGGCAGCCCGAAGGCGGCGGTCTTGCCGGTGCCGGTCTGCGCCAGGCCCAGCACGTCGCGGCCTTTCATGGCGTGGGGGATCGCCTGCTGCTGGATCGGGCGTGGGCCGGGTCAGGCCCTGCTCGGCCGCGCGGGCCACGATGCGGGGCTCGAGGCCCAGCGTTTCGAAAGTCATGTTCGTCCTTTGCCGGGCGGGTGCCCGGATGAGGCGTCGCCGCCGCCTTCGGGCGGAGGACAAGGCCGGGAATGCGCCACAGGTGACCGCCCGCGCGGCCTCATTGCCACACGAGCCACCAAGGGCGGCGTCCCCCGTGCGTGATGTGGGAAACTTGCGGTCCAGATGCTCGTCGCGGGGTATCGACCCGCCTGCTCACGCGGCAAAGCATTGGCGTCGTGCTGCACTTGTGCGGCCGCGGCGAAAAAGTCAACGATTTTCGTCGGGGCCGATCTCGGCGGCGGCCCTGCGGTGCGCCAACGCAAGGATCCGCCACGGGCACGGGTGAGCGTCGGCGACGGACGGAACGGCCGCCGGCGTCGCCGGTCCGGTCGAGGCTCGCCCGCAGGTCCGCCGCTCGTCGGCGACGACATCCGGCCTTGTGAAGCCTCGCGTTCGCGACAAAGCTGCCGGGCATTCCTCTCGCCGGACGGACCCCGAAGATGAGCAAGCGCGCACCCCAAGGGCCACCCCAGCTGCGGGACGTGGACCTGAGCCGGAAGCTCGGGCGCAAGGCCTACCACGAGCGGCTGGCCAAGTTGCAGATCGGGCTCATGCAGATCCAGCAGGCCTATCTGGTGCAGGGCCGCTCGGCAGTGGTGGTGTTCGAGGGCTGGGACGCGGCGGGCAAGGGCGGCACGATCCGGCGCATCTCGTCCGCGCTCGACCCGCGCAACTTCAAGGTCTGGCCGATCGGCGCGCCGCGGCCCTACTACCTCGACCGGCACTTCCTCGTGCGCTTCATGGAGCGGCTGCCGCCCCGCGGCGCCATCTCGGCATTCGACCGGTCGTGGTACGGCCGCGTGCTGGTGGAACGGGTCGAGAAGCTGACGCCGCCCGAGCGGTGGCGGGACGGCTACCGCGAGATCACCGACTTCGAGCGGATGCTGGTCGACGACGGCACGCGGATCGCCAAGATCTTCTTCCACATCTCGCCCGACGTTCAGCTTGAACGCCTCGAGGAACGCCTGCGCGATCCTCTCAAGCGGTGGAAGCTCTCCTACGAGGACTTCCGCAACCGCCAGCGCTGGGACGACTACGAGATCGCCATCGACGAGATGCTCGCGAAGACCTCGACGTCCTTCGCCCCGTGGCGGGTGGTGCCGGCGAACGACAAGAAGCTGGGCCGGATCACCGCGATCGAGGAAATCGTGGAGCGGCTCGGGCGTGACGTCGACCTCAGCCCCCCGAGCCTCGACGAGAGCGTCATCGAGGCGGCGATCGACCATTTTGATCTCGGACCGTCGCTTCTTGCGGATCTGCGCGGCCGGACGGAGTGACTGCGGCGGCTGAGGGCCTTCAGATGCGTCACGGGCCGCCGCCCGCGTCCCGGCGCCAACCCGATGCCGCCGATGGCGGCGTGCGGCGCGTCAGGCCGCGAAGTAGGGGGCGAAGCTTTCCGGCATCTGGAACTCGGCCGCCGCGCGGGCGCGCCCCTCGGCCGACATCTTGCGCGCCGTCTTGGCCACGATCCGGTTGAGCGCCTCGGCGCTCTGCGTCCCGGCGAAGGGGGCCAGATACCAGCGGATGAAGACGAAGCAGATCACATCCTCGAGCATCTGCGCCTCGGGATCGCGCTTGATTCCCTCCTTGCGCAGAAGGCGCGCTACACGATCGCAGGTGGCCTCGTCGTATCCCGCCTCGCGCATCAGGCCTGCCACCCGCTCGGCGTGGAATCGCCCGAGATCGGCCCGCCAGGCCAGATAGCCGGCCCGCCCCTCGGGGTAGGACGCGCGCGGCGAGGTCCAGCGCTCGATATGTTGGCCGCGGGCGGCGATCTGCAACTCTTCCGAGGCGTCGGGGCAGAGCTGCGCCAGCTCGGCCGACATCCGCTCGCCATAAAGCAGCGCGGCGGGGCGCATCCGCCCATTATCGTCCTCGAGCGTGGGATCGGCGGCGTTGGCGGCGTCGATGGCGGCCAGCGTGCGCGCCAGTCGTTCAGGCGGTGCGGTTCCAGGCATCGGCCGGATCCTCCTCGGTATAGGCGCGCACGCGGTCGATGTCGGCGATCTCGGCAGTCTTCTGGTGTATCGTCACGCCGACGGAATTGAGCCGCGAGAAGGCGCGCGACAGGCTTTCGGGCTTCATGCCGAGGCTTCCGGCGATCAGCGACTTGTCGAACGGCAGCATGACCGTCGCGCTGCCGCAGTTCTGCTCGCCGCAGAGGTCAAGCAGGAAGTTGGCGACGCGCTGCGCGCCCGACTTCGCCTTGAGGCTCTCGATCTGGAGGACGAGATCCTGAAAATGCGCGTACATCGAAGCGATGATCGACGTCGTCACCTCCGGCCGGCGCGAAATCAGGTCCGTCAGAAGGCTGCCCTGAATCGTCACCACCCGGCAGTCTGTCACCGCCTCGGCATTGATCGGATAGTTGTCCTTCCTGAGCACGACAGGCTCGGCGAAGCTCTGCCCGGTGGTGAAACAGCTCAGCACCACCTCGTTGCCGCTCTGGGCGATGCGATAGAGCTTCACCCAGCCATCAAGCACGACATAGATGACGCGAGCCGGCTCTCCCTGCAGGAAAATCGTGGTGCCACGCTCGAACGTTCTGACCGCGGCCTGGTCGAGCAACGTCTGCCGCACCTCTTGAGGCAGGCCGGCTATGAGGTTCGATCGCTCCGCTTTCGCGCGGTCAACGTGATGAAGCATGCATCCTCCAAGCAGAGAGATGCCGGCCACGGCAAGTGGCCGGACCTCGGGCAAGCTCAGCAGCAGACGAGGTGAGAATAGAGGTTTGGCAGCGCCGCGACCAGACGGTCGGGGCGTGAAATCAACGCATAGCCGCCGCGTCCGAAAAGTCGCGGGAACCAGGTGCGGGCCTTTTCGTCGACCGCGATGCCGAAGACGGCGTTGCCCGCGCGGCGCGCCTCGCGGATCGCCATCCGCGTGTCCTCGATCCCGTGCTGGCCCTCGTAGTGGTCGAGGTCGTTGGGCTTGCCGTCGGTGATGACGAGGAGCAGGCGCGACCTGCTCGACTGTCGTCCGAGTTCGGTCGAGACGTGCCGGATCGCCGCGCCGAGGCGGGTGTAGTGTCCGGGCCGCAAGCCGCCCAGTCTTGCTTCGACGGTCGGGCCCATCTTCTCGTCGAAGCCCTTGACCGTCTGCACGAAGACGCGGTCGCGACGGAGCGACGAGAAGGCGTCGATCGACAGCATGTCGCCGCAGCCATCAATGCCCCAGGCGAGGGCGGTCAGCGCTTCCTTCTCGATGTCGAGGACGCTGCGCCCGGTCACGGCGCTCTCGGTCGAGCGCGAGGCGTCGAGCAGGACGGCAACCGAGAGGTCGCGCTCGGCGGTGCGGGAAACGCGCCAGATCCGGTCCGAGCCACGGCCGCAGGCGCGGCGGTCGATTTCCGAGGCGACGGCGGAATCGAGGTCCAGGTCGTCGCCGTCGATCTGGCGTGGCACCGACACACGGCGCGGGCGGAGCGGCTCGAACCGGCGGCGGACCGCCCGCACGCGCCGTCGCGCCGCCGCATCGAGGGCCAGCGGCTCTCCGGTCTCGGCGACGGATGCCAGCACACGGGCGTGGTCGGGCAGGTAGGCGCCGGACTTGTGGTCCCACTCGGGATAGAGGTGCGTGCCCGACAGCCGCTCGCGGTCGACGTCTGCGGGCGAGAGGTCGAGGTGCAGCTTGAGCCGCGTCGCCGGGCTCTGGTCGACCTGCGTCAGCGAAATCTCGTCGACGTCGTCGGCGGCCTTGCCCGCATTCTCGTCGTCGTCGTCCTCGACCCGGCGGTTGAGATTGAGGAAATCGGCCCACGAGAGAATCGATTCGAACTTGTAGAGGATCAGGCTGTCTCGCCGTGCGGCCTGGTCGGACTTGCGCCGCCGCGCGCGATGCGCACCCTGCTTTTCGGCGCCGGTGCGCCCGCCGGTGCCGGGCTCGTCGGAACGCGCTTCGCCGCCCTCGGCCGGACGCGCCGCAACCCACAGGGGAACCGGACGGAACCGCCGATAGCCGCTCGGCGCCGCGGGCGGTTCGCCGCGCGTCCAGGCCTCGGCCAGCGGCGGCAGGGGCGCGGCGTCGCCCAGCGCCCGGCGGACCAGCGCCTCGACCGCCGCTTCCGCCGGCGAGCCGGTCACCGCCCGTCGGCCGGCAAGGATCGCGGCGGCAAGTCTTGTGTGCAGCGGCGCGAGGCCGGGTGCGTCGGCCAGGGTCAGCTCGGTCGCCCGCCGCGCCGACTCGATCGTGGCCAGGTCGGCCTGCAGGGGGTCATCGGGGATCGGGCCCAGCTCCACATGGGCCGCAACGGCCGCGAGCCAGAGGTAAAGCGCACCGTTGGCCTCGGGCTCGGCCAGAACGTCGATCACCGGTGGCAGGCGCAGGATCGTGCCGTCGAACGAGGCAGTCGCGACATGCTCGGCGACGTGCCCCAGCCGTCGGCGCAGCGACAGGCGATGACCGCTCGCCTCGGCGACGGCGGGGCGGATCTCGACGCTCCCGATCCCGCCCATGCCGCGGAACAGCACCGCGAGCCGCTGCGACATCGCCTCGAGCGGGACCGCCGCCGCCGCGTGCGCCGCGGGGGCGTCGAGGCGCTCGACAAGGACGTGCCAGACCTTGCCGACGCTCTCTTCCGGCTCCCAGATGTCGAGCTCAAGCCGGCCCATGCTGCTCAGCCGAACACCGACATCGCCAGGTCGAGAAGGCCCTGACGCACGTCGTCGTCGTCGGTCAGCGGCTCGATCATCGCCAGCCGCACCGCCCGGTCGAGCGGCAGGCCGCCGGCGATCAGGGTCGCGGCATAGACGACGAGGCGCGTCGAGACGCCTTCCTCGAGGTCCTGCCCGCGCAGGTCCCGCAGCTTGCCGGCCAGCCGGACGAGGTTTGCGACGCGCGCCTCGTCCAGTCCGCTCTCGGCGGCGACGATCTGCGTCTCGCGCGCCGGCTCGGGAAATCCGAACTCGACCGACAGGAAGCGCTGGCGGGTCGAGGGCTTCAGCGTCTTCAACACGTTCTGGTAGCCGGGGTTGTAGGAGGCCACCAGCATGAAGCCCTCGGGCGCCTCCAGCGTCTCGCCCGTCCGGTCGATCGGCAGGATGCGCCGGTCGTCGGTCAGCGGGTGCAGCACGACGGTGACGTCCTTGCGCGCCTCGACCACCTCGTCGAGATAGCAGATCGCGCCTTCGCGGACGGCCCGTGTCAGCGGGCCGTCACTCCATTGCGTCTCGCCGCCGTGCAGCAGCCAGCGGCCGATCAGGTCGGCCGCCGACAGGTCGTCATGACAAGCGACGGTGTAGAGCGGCCGGCCCAGCCGCGCCGCCATGTGGGCGACGAACCGCGTCTTGCCGCAGCCCGTCGGCCCCTTGAGCAGGAGCGGCAGGCGATGGGCGTGCGCGGCCGCGAAGACCTCGCACTCATCGCCCGTCGGCAGGTAGAAGGGCGCTTGCGTCACCGTCGAGCCGTCCATCAGCCTACTCCGCCGCCACTGTGGGCTCGGGCGAGATCACCTCACGCCGCGGCGCCAGCACCGAGTAGATGTAGACCACCGCGCCGATGGCCACGACCACGCCCGCGCCGAACCGCATCCAGTAGAAGACGGCGAGCTGGTCCTGCACGTCCATGTAGTACATGCCCATGACCCGCTGCAGGTGCGTCTGCACGGTTCCCGCGAAGGTCAGCGTGAAGGTCATGAAGCACATGCCCCCGGCCATCAACCAGAACGACGCCATGTTGAGCACCTGGTTGTAGGGATCGCGTCCCTTCAGCAGCGGCATCGCATAGGTGAAGATCGCGAGGTTCAGCGAGACATAGGCGCCGAAGAACGCCAGGTGCGCGTGCGCCGCGGTGATCTGGGTGCCGTGGGTGTAGTAGTTCACCCCGTGCAGCGTGTGCATGAAGCCCCACACGCCCGCGCCGAAGAACGCCAGCGTCGCGCAGCCGAGCGACCACAAGAGCGCCGCCTTGTTCGGGATGATCGCGCCGCCCCTTCCAGACCATGATGAAGGCGAAGGCCATCATCGCGAAGAACGGCACGATCTCGAGCGACGAGAACACCGAGCCGGTCCACTGCCAGTAGCCCGGCATCCCGATCCAGTAATAGTGGTGCCCGGTCCCGAGGATGCCCGAGAAGAGCGCCGTGGCGACGATGATGTAGAGCCACTTCTCGACCACCTCGCGGTCGACCCCCGTCAGCTTGAGCATCAGGAACGCCAGCACCGAGGCCATGATCAGCTCCCACACGCCCTCGACCCAGAGGTGGATGACCCACCACCAGTACTGCTTGTCGAGGCTGAGGTTCTCGGGGTTGTAGAACGCGAACAGGAACAGCACCGCCAGCCCCCAGAGGCCGAGCAGCAGCACGTTGGTGATCGCCGTCTTGCGCCCCTTCAGCGAGGTCATCGTGACGTTGTAGAGGAACATCAACGCGGCGATGACGATGCCCACCTTGACCCAGAGCGGCTGTTCCAGGAACTCGCGTCCCTCCGTCCTGAGCAGCGGGTTCGTGTCGTACCAGTTGAAGATGTAGGTGAAGACCACGCCCACCGTGCCGATCAGCAGGATGCCGAGCTGGATGTAGGCGACCATCGGCGAATGGATGTCGCGCTCGGCCTCCTCGGGCAGGATGAAGTAGGTCGCGCCCATGAAGCCCAGCAGCAGCCAGACGACGAGGCTGTTGGTGTGCAGCATCCGGATGATGTTGAACGGCAGGATCTCGGACAGCGTGTTGGGCGACACGTAGACCCAGCCGGCGAGCAGGCCGCCGGTCAGCTGGACCGCGAAGATCGCGAGCGCGCTCAGGATGTACCAATAGGCGATGTTCTGGGTGGGGTATTTCATGTGGGGGATCCCTTCAGCCGGCGTCGTTCGGGGGCCAGTCCTGGGCCCGGATCGTGTCGGTCCAGCGCAGGAACTCTGCGAGGTTGCGGTATTCTTCGTCGGTGAGGCCAAAATAGGGCATCTGGCGTCGGCCCTCGATGCCGGTGGGCATCGCCTCCATCCAGCCCTTCAGCGTCTCGTAGGCCGCCTCGGGGTCGTCGAGCACCCCCCAGCGGGTCATCACGTTGCCGACCTCCGGCGCGAAGTAGGCGCCCTCGCCGAGGATCGAGTGGCAGTTGATGCAGGCGTGCTTCTCCCACACCCGCTTGCCGGCCGCGACGCTTTCGGTCAGCGCCGCCTGATCGGTGGACACCCTCAGGATGTAAAGGTGCGACTGCACCGTGAGGGCAAGAAAGACCAGAATGAAGAACAGCGACCCGCCGAGAAAGATGTTGCGGGCCATCGTTTTTGTGAGGACTTCGCGCATGGCGTCCCTTTCTTTCGCCGAACTCCGAGGTGGCGCGGGGCACGTTCGCGCCCCGCGGGTCCGGCGGCCTTAACCAAAGTCAAGACGGCCGTCGCATCGCGCTACTGGAACGTCGCGAGGTAGGCGATGACGTTCTCGACGTCGTCCTCCTTGCGCAGGCCGGCGAAGGTCATCTTGTTGCCCGGGATGTAGTCGCGAGGGCTTGCCAGGTACTCCTCCAGGTGCTCTTCGGTCCAAGTGAAACCCTCGGCCTTCTTCTCCTGGAAGGCGTCGGAATACTTGAAGTCCTCGACCGAGGCGATCTCGCGCCCGATGACGCCGGTGAGCGTCGGCCCGATGCGGTTCTTCGCGTCCGGCCCCACCTGGTGACAGGCCTTGCACTTGTTGAAGACCTTCTTGCCGGCCTCGACGTCGTCCGCAGCCGCGCCTCCGGCGGCGCCGGCCGCGACGGTCGCTGCCGCCACGATTGCCAGGATCGGTTTCATGTCTGTCTCCTCGTGTTGTCGTTTCGGGTTCTGTTGTCGCTTGCGGTTCAGGATGCGGGCTCGAGCGGTGGGCCGGCCAGGATCGGTACATAGACGACGATGAAAATCGCGAAGGCCAGGCACCACAGGGCGCCCGCGCCCAGCACCCCGGTCCAGTACCAGCCGACGCCGCCCAACGAGCCGGCCGCCCGCGCGACGGCCGCCAGCGCGAGCATGGCGTAGGCCGCTGCCAGCGGGCGGGGCGCGATCAGCGGACGTCCGGAATGGCCGAGCGCCGCGCGGCTCATCACCGCCAGCGTCATGCCGCCGACCCCGCCGATGCCGATGACGTGGAGCGCCGCAATCTCGCTTCCGTATCCGAACGCGGCGAGCGCCAGGATCGCGTAGCCCGCGGCAAGCATCGCGCTGGCGAGGTGCAGGCTCCAGAGGATCGGCTGCCGCCGCGTCCACCACCCCTGCCAGAGCGAGAGCCGCAGGGCCTGCCCCGCCGCCGCGACGCCGGCGAGGGTTCCGAAGATCGGTCCGGTCGCATCGAGGAGCGAAAGGAGCGGCAGGATCAGTGCCGCGCCCACCGTCAGCGCCGTGAGGAACGACGGCGACGACGGCTCGCGCCCCGCATGGTCGGATCGGCGCATGGCGTTGCGCGTGAAGGCGGGCGTCACCCGGCCGCCGATGACCGCGACCATCGCCGCCTGTCCAAGGAGGGCCGTGCGCAGCCCCACGTCGGCGCCGACGCCCACGCCCCAGAGCCAGTCGAGATGCGTCAGCACGTCTCCGGCCCAGACGAGCGCCAGAAGCAGCACCAGCATCAGGTTCGCGGGCTTGGGGTTGCGCCGGAGCGCGCCCAGGACCCATGCCGCAAGCACCGGAAGGACGGCGAGGTCGACCGCCGCGACGACCCCGGCCGGCAGCCATGCGGAGGTGGAGATCGCGAGGCGGCCAGCCACCCACAGGACGGCGACGGCGATCAGCAGCGGCGCCCGCGGCGGCGCGGCCTTCGTCCAGTTCGGGACTGCGGTGAAGAAGAACCCGGCGATGACGGCGACGACATAGCCGAAGATCAACTCGTGCGCGTGCCACTGGTGCGGGGCGACCGCGAACGAGGCGCGCGCCACCATCCCCCCCGCGGCATGCACGCCCAGCCACAGCTCCCACGCCGCGACCGCGCAGAACGCGAAGATGCCGGCGGCGAGGAAGAAGAGCCGATGCGCTTCGGTGAAGAGGGGGGGCGCCTTCATCCCGCCCTCCGCCCGAAATGGTGGACGCCGCCGTCCGGGGCCGTCGCGATGACGCGGATGCCCGGCGGCACCAGGTCGCCTATGCGCGCCCGGTCCGACACGGCGAAGGCGGTGGAGAGCGCGTCCGCCGTTTGGGCGTCGGGCGCGATCACCGTCACGCTTTTCCAATGCCGCGGCGAGAGGCCCGTCGCCGGATCGAAGAGGTGATGCCGCGGCCCGAGCGGCATCGCCCCGGGCTCGGATGTCGCCACCGCCACGTCTGCCAGATCCAGTTCGAGCCCAGCGGCGGGAAGGGCGATGGCGCGCCGCTGCGCGCCCGGCAGGCGCATCTCGCCCGCGTCCACCACCGGCGCCTCGAACCCGTGCGCCACCAGCAGCTCGGCGACCCGGTCGGCCACGGTACCCTGGGCGATGCCGTTCAGCGTCAGGCGCGTGCCGGGCGAGAGGTCGATGCGGCCGCCGGCGACCCTCACCTCGGCTTGGCGGACCCGCTCGACCGGCAGGCGGGCGTCGCCGGCGGCGGCCCCCTCCCAGAGCGGTTGCACGGCGGGGTCGAACGCCCCTTCGGTGGCGCCCCGGATGGCGGCCGCGGCAGACAGGACATGCGCGATATCCCGCGAGGGCGCGGCCAGGGTGCCCGCGCGGTTCAGGCGCGACAGCTCGCTTTCGGGCCGGTGCAGGCTGAAGATCCGCTCGAGCCGCTCGATCTCGTCGGCGGCCGCCGCGATCGCCGCGCGTGCCGTGTCCCGGTCGCCCAACAGCACGATGCGCGCCTCGGCACCGAGCGCGTCGCCGCGCCATTCCCAGCGCTGCGGCCGCACCCGGCCGGCGAAGGCGGTCGCGGCGAGCGCGGCGACGAGGAACGTGCGCCGCCTCATGCCGTGGCCCCCGCCGCGCGGGTCTTGCGGGCGGCGCGCGCCTTGAGGATCGTGCAGGTGTTGGGGTCGTAGTAGATCATCTGGCAGCGCAGGCAGAGGACGCATTCGTTCGGATTGATCCGCCCCAGCGGGTCGATCGCGCCCACCGGACACTTGACCTCGCACAGGCGGCATTCGCGCCCGCATTGCGGACGGCGCCGCAGCCAGTCGAAGATCTTCAGCTTCGCCGGGATCGCCAGCGCCGCGCCCAGCGGGCAGACATAGCGACAGTAGAAACGTTCGATGAAGAGCCCCGCACCCAGCATCGCCACCGCGAAGGCCACGAAGGGCCAGGCGCGAACGAACCGCATCGAGATCGCGGTCTTGAAGGGCTCGACCTCGGCCGCGACCAGCGCCGACGTCATCGAGTAGAACGACAGTGCCAGGATCGCGACGAAGAGCGTGTACTTGATCACCCAAAGCCGCTCGTGCAGCGCGTAGGGGACCGCGACCTGCTTGATCCCGAGGCGCTGCGCCGCCTGGTTCAGCAGCTCCTGCAGCGCGCCGAACGGGCAGAGCCAGCCGCAGAACACGCCCCGCCCCCAGAACAGCAGGCCCAGCGTCACGAAGCTCCACAGGATGAAGATGACGGGCTCGATCAGGAACGTCTCCCACCGGAAGCCCGAGAGCAGCGACTGAACGAAGGCCACCACCTGCACGACCGAGAGCTGCCCGCCCGCGATCCAGCCCAGCCACACCAGCGTCACCGTCAGGAACCCCAGCCGGCCCCAGCGCCAGAGCGCCGGCCGCCGCACGAACTGCTGCTGGAAGAAGAGGATCCCCGTCAGGGCGGTCAGCATCAGCCCCAACCCGACGATCTCGGGGACGCTCGACCGCCACGCCGAGACCCAGAGCGGCTGGTCCTCGGGCGGTGGCGCGCTGAGGAAGCGCGCTGGCAGCTCGTAGGGCAGCGTCATCCGCAATACCGCCTCGCCGCTGGGTGCGGGCGCGTCGCCGTCACCTCGACGCGGAACGGAAGGCCCGGGTCGAAGCGAGCGCCGTCAAGGCGGAAGACGCTGATCTCGCGCAGGTCGGGCGCGCCGGCGATCTCGAGCGTCTCGACCAGGCGGAAGTCCTCCTCGGTCAGGGTGAAGGTCTCCGACCCCTGGATCACCTCGACACGGTCGAAGACGCCCGATCGCCGCCAGCCGGTGCCGCGATGGGTCTGCAGCCCGCGCGAGGCCATGAACAGCGCCACGTCGGACGGCCCCAGCGTCGCCATCAGGCGGCTGTAGTCCTGCTGGCCGAGAAGGTTCCTTCCCACCGTCGGCGGGTCCAGCAGACCCGCCCACATCTCGAAGAACGTCCCCTCGCCGTCGGGCAGCGGTACGGTGGCACCGGCCAGGGCCTCGCGCGCCTGGGCCAGCGGCACGACGAGGTGCCCCAGCGCGCCGGTCTCGACCAGGGCGTTCCAGTCCGCCGCCTGCCACGAGGTGCGGTCGACCCGGGCGCCTCCGTGGCCCATCAGGCCGCGGCCAAGCGCCAGCGTCCGCGCCGTCCGCAGGATCGCGTCGCGGATCACGCCGGTCGAGACCGTGGCGCGGGCGATCACGTCCGGCAGGTCGCTGCGCGCGCCGAACGCCGTCACCTGCGGCTGTGTCAGGTCGACGCCGCGAAACGCGCCCACATAGGCCGCGATCTCGGCCTCCGAGATGCCCAGCGTCAGCACCGGCTCGCTCTGACGGATCAGTTCCGCCCCGACGATCCGCGCGTCGGGCGAGACCGCGACGAGGATGTCGATCGGCCGCCCCGAATAGCCGGTCGCGCCGGCGATCTCCCATGTCGAACCGATGTGGCCGACCAGGCCGTCCGGCGATTCGATCCGCCAGCCCGCCGGCGGGGTGTCGACGCGCAAAACCGTCAGCGGCGCCTCGGTGTCGAACAGCCGCTGCGCGAGCGCGGCGTCGGGCGCGGCCGCGGGTTCGGGCTCGGCACCAAGCGGCGTCTGCGCCACGGCGGCAGACACCGCCCACGCGACGAGCGCAAGGCCGACGAGGATGAACCGCAAAGCGCGCACCTGCACCATGACCGCGACACTTCGCAGCCCGACCGGCGCGAGCCTTGACGAAAGTCAAGGGGTTGGGTCCGGCCGCGGCACAAGGTCGGCCCCAGTCTGACGACCCGAAAATCATAACCACCGGAGAGACAGGGATGACCAGGGACCCCACGGCCAGACGGGCCGCCTTCCTTGCCAGCGTCGCGCTGCCGTTCGCGCTCACCGCCACCGTCGCGATGGCGCAAGACACGCCCGAGGGTCACGAGACGACCCCGCAGGACCGCTACGAGTGGAGCGCGGACCGACTCGCCGACCTTCACGTCGAGGTGCCCGGCCTGAAGCCCGACGACCCGGTGATCACCGAGGAGGAGTTCAACCAGGCCGCCAACATCTACTTCCAGCGCTGCGCCGGCTGCCACGGCGTGCTGCGCAACGGCGCGACCGGCAAGCCGCTCACCCCCGACCTCACGCGTGAGCTGGGCTACCAGCACCTCGTCGACTTCATGACCTATGGCAGCCCGGCGGGGATGCCGAACTGGGGCACCTCGGGCCAGCTCAGCGAAGAGCAGATCGACGTGCTGGCCCGCTATCTTCTGGTCGAGCCGCCGGCGCCGCCCGAGTTCGGGATGGAAAAGATGCGCGCCTCGTGGCAGCTCATCGTCCCGCCCGAGGAGCGGCCGACCGAGAAGCAGAACGACCTCGACATCGACAACCTGTTCTCGGTGACGCTGCGCGATGCGGGGCAGGTGGCGCTGATCGACGGCGTCCACCTACGAGATCGTCAAGATCTTCGAGACGGGCTACGCCGTCCACATCAGCCGCATGTCGGCCTCCGGCCGGTACCTGTTCGTCATCGGCCGTGACGCCGACGTCAAGATGATCGACCTCTGGATGGAAGAGCCGACGATCGTCGCCTCGATCAAGGTCGGGTCGGAGGCGCGCTCGGTCGATACCTCCAAGTTCGAAGGCTACGAGGACAAGTTCGCCATCGCCGGCGCCTATTGGCCGCCGCAATACGTCATCATGGACGGGGCGACGCTCGAGCCGCTCAAGATCGTGTCGACCCGCGGCATGATCTACGACGAGCAGACCTACCACCCCGAACCGCGGGTGGCCTCGATCGTGGCGTCGCACGCCAAGCCGCAGTTCATCGTCAACATCAAGGAGACGGGCAAGATCCAGCTCGTCGACTACACCGACCTGCACAACCTCACGGTGACCGAAATCGAGGGCGAGCGCTTTCTGCACGATGGCGGATTCGACTCGACGGGCCGGTACTTCCTGGTGGCCGCCAACGCGCGCAACAAGGTGGCGGTGATCGACACCGAGGACGGCGATCTCGAGGGCCTGGTCGAGACCGGAGGCATCACCCCGCATCCGGGCCGCGGCGCGAACTTCGAGCATCCGACGTTCGGCCCCGTCTGGGCGACCTCGCATCTCGGCGACGACACGATCTCGATGATCGGTACCGACCCCGAGGGGCACCCCGACCAGGCGTGGACGGTCGTGCAGACGATGTATGGCCTCGGCGGCGGCTCGCTGTTCATCAAGACGCACCCCGAGAGCGAGCACATCTACGTCGACACGCCGCTGAACCCCGATGCCGAGACCTCGGCCTCGGTTGCGGTATTCAACATCGCCGACCTCGACCAGGAGGAGCCGGAATACACCGTGCTGCCGATCGGCGAGTGGGCCGGGATAAGCGACGGGCAGCCCCGCGTCGTGCATCCCGAGTTCAACGAGGCCGGCGACGAGGTGTGGTTCTCGGTCTGGAACTCGGCCGATCTCGAGAGCGCGATCGTGATTGTCGACGACAAGACGCTCAAGCTGAAGCACGTCATCAAGGACGAGCGGCTGGTGACGCCTACCGGCAAGTTCAACGTCTACAACACTCGCAACGACGTCTACTGATGCGAACCCGGTCCGGGCGCCGCGCGCCCGGGCCGGCACTTCGACAGCCGGAGGATGCCCCGCATGGGTCAGATACCACGCGTCCACCTCGTCGGCGCCGGGCCCGGTGACCCCGACCTGCTGACCTTGCGCGCCGCGCGCCTGATCTCGCGCGCCCAGATCTTGGTGCACGACCGGCTCGTCTCGCCGGAAGTGCTGGCGCTAGCTCCCGCCAACGCCCGCCTGATCCCGGTGGGCAAGACCGCCGGCAGCCACCCGGTCCCGCAGGAGCGCATCAACGCGATGTTGGTCGAGCTTGCACTGACAGGGGCGCGCCTGGTGCGCCTCAAGGGCGGTGATCCGTTCATCTTCGGGCGCGGCGGCGAGGAGGCCGAGGCGCTGCGCGCCGCCGGCATCGTGGCCGAGATCGTTCCCGGCATCACCGCGGCACAAGGCGCGGCGGCCTCACTGGGCCTGCCTCTGACCCAGCGCGGCCTCGTCACCGGCCTTCGCTACGTTACCGGGCATTGCCGCGGCGACCGCCCGCTCGAACTCGACTGGCCGAGCCTCGCCGATGTCGAGACGACGCTCGTCATCTACATGGGCGCGGCGACCATCGCCGAGATCGCCGCGCGTCTCATCGAGCACGGGATGCCGGCCGAATTGCCGGTGCTCGGGGTCTCGTCGGCCACCACGGCGCACGCGCGGCACTTCACCTCGACCCTCGCGACCGTGGCCGAGGATGCGGCAGGTGCCGCGCTTGCCTCGCCGGCGCTCTTCGTCATCGGCCGCGTCGTCGCGCTGCTGCCTGCCGCGGCTGTGGTGAAGGAAGCGGTGGCGCAACTGCCCATGCGTGAAGCGCTGCATGCTTAGGCTCGTGCCCCTTGCGCTCCTGGCCTTGCCGGTCGCGGCCGAGGTGCCGCCCGAGCGGCAGGAGGCGCTGAAGAACCTCGTCATGCACGATTGCGGTTCGTGCCACGGACTGACGCGCAAGGGCGGCCTCGGCAGCGCGCTGCTGCCCGAGGCGCTCGCCGACCGCTCGCCCGAGGCGCTGGCGGCGATCATCCTTGACGGCGTGCCCGGCACCGCGATGCCGCCCTGGCGGCCGCTTCTGTCCGAGGCCGAGGCAGCCTGGATCGCCGACTACCTCAAGGAGCCCATCGAATGATCCGTCTGCTGGCGATCCTTCTTCTCGCGGCCGCCGCCGCCCGGGCCGGCGAGGTGCGGGCCACCGGCGATCTCGGCGTCATCGTAGAGCGGGCGAGCGGGTCTGTCCTGATCGTCGACCGTTCGGACCGCGCCGTTCTGGACCGTGTGACCGGCCTCGGCGATCTGAGCCACGCCTCGATCGTGTTTTCGCCGGACGAGCGCTTCGCCTATGTCTTCGGCCGCGACGGCGGGCTGACCAAGGTGGACCTGATCGCCGGCGAGATCGCGGCGCGCACCGTGCAGGCCGGCAACTCGATCGGCGGCGCGATCTCGGACGACGGCACGCTGGTGGCGGTCTCGAACTACGAGCCCGGCGGCGTGCGGGTGTTCGACGCCGGAACCCTTGCGCCCGTGGCCGACATCCCCACGGGCGACAAGACCCTGGGCCTCGTCGACGTGCCCGGGCGCCGCTTCGTCTTCTCCCTGTGGGACAGCGGCGAGACGTGGATGGCCGACTTCTCGGCCGGCGACGAGCCCGAGGTCTCGGTGCTCGGACGTGCCGGCGAAAACCCCTACGACGCGCTTATCACCGGCGACGGGCGGACCTACATCGCCGGGCTTTTCGGCGAGGACGGTCTGGCCGCCTTTGACCTGTGGGAGGACGAGCCGGCGCCGCGCCGCATCCTGCAGGGCTACGGCAAGGATGATCCCGCTCTGCCGGTCTACAAGATGCCGCACCTGGAAGGGTGGGCGAAGGCCGGCGACCGCTTCGTCCTGCCGGCCGTCGGCCGCCACGAGGTCCTGTGGGTCGACGCGCGCGACCTCACCGAGACCGGGCGGACGCCAGTCGCCGGTCAGCCGGTCTTCGCCATGGCCAGGCCCGACGGCCGCAACGTCTGGGTGAACTTCGCGCCGCCCACGAATGGCCGTGTGCAGGTGCTCGACACGCTCACGGGCGAGGTCATCTACGAACTTGCGCCGGGCCCGGCCGTGCTGCACATGGAATTCGCGCCGCGCGGCAACGAAGTGTGGCTGTCGGTGCGCGATGCGGACCGGGTCGAGGTCTACGACACCCGCACCTTCGAGAAGCTGGCCGAGATCCCGGCCGAGAAGCCGTCGGGCATCTTCTTCACCGCGCGCGCGCACCGGACGGGGCTCTAGGCCATGTGGGACGATCTCGACACCACGGACCGGCGCCTCCTTGACGAGTGGCAGCGCGACCTGCCGCTGGTCGGGCGACCCTTCGCCGCGATCGGCCTCGAGTTGGCCACGCCCGAGGATGAGGTGATCGCGCGTCTCGCGCGGCTGAAGCGAGCGGGCGCGATCTCGCGCGTAGGGGGCACCACCCGCCCCAACACCGCGGGGGCGAGCACCCTGGCCGCGGTCGCGGCGCCGCCCGCGGACCTCGAACGCGTTGCCGCCGAGATCGGCGCAACCCCCGGCGTCAACCACTCGTACCTGCGCGAGAACCGCTGGAACCTATGGTTCGTGGCCACCGGGCCGGACCGGACCACGGTCGATGCGGGCCTTGCCTCGATCGAGCGTCGCACCGGCCTGCGCGTGCTCGACCTGCGGCTGGTGCGGCCCTTCAACGTCGATCTCGGGTTTCCGCTCTCGGGGCGCGGCCGGGTGCCGGCGCCTCGGCGCGCCGACCCAGACGCGCTGCGGCCGGGCGACGCCGCGATCCTCAACTCGCTCTCCTCGGGGCTGGCGCTGGTACCGTGGCCCTTCGCCGCGCTCGCCGCTCACGTGGGGCGCGACGAGGACGAGGTCATCGCCCGCATCCGCGTCCTGCTCGAGGCCGGCATCCTCGGCCGCGTCGGCGTCATCGTGCGACACCGCGCGTTGGGCTGGAGTGCCAATGCGATGGTGGTCTGGGCGCTGGATTCGGCGCGCATCGACACCGCCGGCCCGGTCCTTGCGGCGCAACCCGGCGTCACCCTCTGCTACGAGCGCCGGCCGGTCCCCGACGCCTGGCCCTACACGCTCTATGCAATGTTCCACGCGCGCTCGCGCGCGGACGCGCTGTCGGCCATGCGCGCCGCCGCGGCGGCCGCGGGCATCGCCGACGCGCCGACCGAGATCCTGTTCAGCCTGCGCTGCTATTCGCAGCGGGGTGCCACCATCGCCCGGAGGGAGGCCGCCGCGTGACCCCGCTCGACGCCACTGACCGCGCGATCCTCAACCGCCTGCAGGAGCCGCTGCCGATCACGCAAGCGCCGTTCGAGGACATCGCCGAGGAACTCGGCGTGCCGCAGGAGGACCTGCTGGCGCGCCTGATCCGCCTGCGCGAGGACGGGGTGCTGACGCGGTTCGGTCCGTTCATCGACGCCGAAGCGATGGGCGGGGCGTTCTGCCTCTGCGCCATGAGCGTGCCCGCCGACCGCTTCGACGCGGTGGCCGAGCAGGTCAACGCCTGGCCCGAGGTGGCGCACAACTACGAGCGCACCCACCATCTGAACATGTGGTTCGTGCTGGCCACCGAAACGCCGGAGGAGATCGGCGAGGTCGCCGATGCGATCGAGGACGCGACCGGGCTGAGGGTCCTGCGCTTTCCCAAGCTGCGCGAGTTCTTCATCGGCTTCCGGGTGGCGGCATGATGCTCGACGCGACCGATCGCCTGATCCTGGCCGCCACCCAGAAGGGCCTGCCGCTCGTGCCGCATCCCTTCGCGACGGTGGCCAAAAACATAGGCCTCACCGAAGCTGTGGTGCTCGAGCGGTTCCAGGCGCTGCAGAAGGCGGGCGTGGTCCGACGCATCGCTGCGGCGCCCAATCACTACAAGCTGGGGCTGGTGGCCAACGGCATGACCGTGTGGGACCTCGACGACGAGGAAACCGAGCGCCTGGGCCCGAAGGTGGGCGCGCTGGACTTCGTCTCGCACTGCTACATCCGCCCGCGGGCGCTGCCCGACTGGCCCTATAACCTCTTCGCCATGGTACACGGCCACGATCGGGCCGAGGTCGAAACCAAGCGCGCCGAGATCGCCGCGCTCCTCGGCGCGGCCTGCCGGGCCTCCGACATTCTCTACTCGACCCGGATCCTCAAGAAGACCGGGCTGCGCCTTGCAAGAAGGACCGACTGATGTTTCGCCTCTCGCAGTACATGCACGACCTTCTCGCCGCACCGCGGCCCCTCCGCCAGCGGCGGGGGCCCGTCCGGCCGGTGGTGATCTGGAACCTGACACGGCGCTGCAACCTGCGCTGCCGCCACTGCTACACCACCTCGGCCGACGTGGCCTTCCCGGGCGAGCTGACGCACGAGCAGGCGATGGCGGTGGTCGACGACCTTGGGGGCTTCGGCATTCCGGCGCTGATCCTGTCGGGGGGCGAGCCGCTGCTCGCGGTTCGACTTCTTCGAGATCGCCGAGCGGTCGCGGAAGGTGTGCCGCTATCTGGCCCTGTCGACCAACGGCACGCCCGTGGTGGGCGAGACGGCCGACCGGATCGCCGCGATCGGGTTCGACTACGTCGGCATCTCGCTCGACGGGATCGGGCCCCTCAACGACTGGTTCCGCGGGCAGGAGGGTGCGTTCGACGCGGCGCTCGAGGGCATCCGCGCCTGCAAGGCACGCGGCATCAAGGTGGGCCTGCGCTTCACCATGACCGAGGCGAATGCCGACCAGCTTCCCGCGATGCTGGACCTTTGTCGCGACGAGGGGGTCGACAAGTTCTACCTCTCGCACCTCGTCTATGCCGGCCGGGGCGACAAGAACCGGGGCGAGGACGCGAGCCGCGCCCGCGGCCGCGACGCCATCGACCTGCTGATCGAGCGCGCGCACGCGTCCGCCGAGGCCGGCGACCGCTCGAGATCGTGACCGGCAACAACGACGCCGACGCGGTCTACTTCCTGCGCTGGGTGCGCGGAGAGTTTCCGCCCGAGGCCGTCGCGGCGCTGCGCGAGAAGCTCGAGGCGTGGGGCGGCAATTCGGCCGGCGTCGACGTCGCCAACATCGACAATCGCAGGCAACGTCCATCCGGACACCTACTGGTGGCACTACACGCCGGCAACGTGAAGGAGCGGCCGTTCTCGGAAATCTGGACCGGCGATCGACCCGATGCTGGCGCAGGCTCAAGCCATCGCCCGCGCCCGCTCAAGGGCCGCTGCGGCGCCTGCGCCTACAAGGCGGTCTGCGGCGGCAACACCCGGGTCCGGGCGCCTGCAGCTCACCGGCGATCCCTGGGCCGAGGACCCGGCCTGCTATCCTGACCGACGCCGAGATCGGCGTGGCCGAGGCCGCTCGGCTCGACGTGCGCCCCTTCCGCGGCAAGAGCCGCGACCCCATGCCGCCGCTATGAGTAGGCTTGCGCGGTGTGCGCCCTGGTCGTCGGCCGCGGCCGGGGCCGGCCCAGGCCGACCGGACGGCGCCGGCGCTCTACGCCGCAACATTGCGCCGCCTGCCATGGCGAGGCGCGGCTCGGCGGCACCGGCCCGGCCCTGCTGCCGGAAACGCTCGGCCGGCTGAAGCGGGCCAGCGCGGCGGCAAGGTCATCGCCCACGGCCGCGCGGCAGACGCAGATGCCGTCCTTCGCCGACACTGCTCGACGCCTGACGAGATCGAGGCCCTGGCCGCCTGTGCTGGACACGCCGCCTCGACGGTGTCCCGGCGTGGGGCGCCGACGGAGATCGCCGCGAGCCGCGAGATCGACCGGCTACGCTCCGGCCGAGGCGCCGGTCTTCGAGGCCGACCCGCTGAACCTCTTCGTCGTGGTCGAGACCGGGGACCACCACGTCACCATCCTCGACGGCGACAGGTTCGAGCCCTTGCGCCGCTTGCCGACCCCCTTCGCCGTGCATGGCGGCCCGAAGTTCCGCCCGACGGCCGCTTCGTCTACATCATGTCGCGCGACGGCTGGGTCGCAGAAGTAGGACCTGTGGGGCGCTGCAGAAGGTCGCCGAGGTCCGCGCCGGGATCAACACCCGCAACATCGCCCTCTCGCATGACGGCCGCTGGCTGGCCGTCGGCCAACTACCTGCCGCGCACGCTCGACGATCCTCGACGACGGAGGATCTCCGGCCGCGAGCGCGTGATCCACGGTCGCCGACAGCACGGGACCCCGCTCGCGGGTGTCGCGCCGTCTACCAGGCCCCGCCGCGCCAGAGTTTCATCGCTGGCCTTGAAGGACGTGCCCGAGATCTGGGAGATCGCGACTCGACCCGACGGCCGGCCCGGTCCAGAGGGCTTCGTCCACAGCCACGAGAGCGGGATGGAGGAGGCGCTGGCCTCGTCGAAGGGCCTGTTCGCGCTCCGCCGCATCGTCGCTGGACGAGCCGATCGACGATTTCTTCTTCACCCCCGACTACCGCAACCTGATCTGCGCCGGCCCGCGACGGCGAGCACGGCGTGGTCGTGAACCTCGACTGTCGGCCGCGAGATCGCGCAGCTGCCGCTGCCGGGCATGCCGCATCTGGGCTCGGGCGGCTTTGGAGTGGCACGGGCGCCGGGTGATGGCGACGCCGCACCTGAAGGAGACGCGGCTGTCGCGTCATCGACATCGAGGACTGGAGCGTGGTCGAGGAGATCGAGACCCTCGGCCCCGGCTTCTTCCTGCGCAGCCACGAGGCGTCGCCCTACTGCCTGGGCCGACGTCTTCTTCGGCCCCGACGGCGACGCGATCCACGTCATCGACAAGCGGACGCTCGAGATCGTCAAGACGCTGCGGCCGGTGCCCGGCACGACCGCCGCCCATGTCGAGTTCGACCGCGACGGCCGCTACGCCCTCGTCAGCGTGTGGGAAGATGACGGCGCCGTCGTCGTCTACGACGCGGAGACCCTCGAGGAGGTCAAGCGCCTCCCATGCGCAAGCCGTCGGGCAAGTACAACGTCTGGAACAAGATCACCTTCTCCGATGGCACCAGCCACTGAGCGCGCCATATCATGCCCATGACCCACTCAGCTCTCATCGTCACCCACGGTCAACCTTCGGCACCCGAGGGGCCCGAGGCAGCGCTGGCGGCGCTCGCCGCCGAGATCGCGCGCCACCTGCCGCACCACCGCGTCGGCAGCGCCACGCTGGCGGGCGACGGCACGCTCGGCCGGGCGCTCACCGCGCTGGCGCCGGGGCCGGTCGATGTCTACCCGCTCTTCATGGCAGATGGCTGGTTCGTCTCGACCCACCTGCCGCGGCGCATCGCCCGGACGTGGGATGGGCCGGTCCGCGTGCTGCCGCCCTTCGGCCTCGACCCGGCCACGGCCGAGCTCGCACTTGCCGCCGCGCTGGACGGCGCCCGCGCCGTGGACCTCGACCCTGCCGCCGCGCACCTGCTGCTGGCCGCTCACGGCTCGCCCTCGGACCCGCGCCCGGCGGCCGCGGCGCGCCGCGTCGCGGCGTGGGTCGAGGCGGCGGGGGCGTTCCGCGCCGTCACCTGCGGCTTCGTCGACGAGGCGCCGTACCTGGCTGATGCGGGCCGCGTCGATGGCCCGGCGCTCTGCCTGCCGTTCTTCGCCGCCGCCAACGGCCATGTGAACGAGGATCTGCCGGAGGCGCTGGAGACGGCGGGATTTCCCGGCCCGATCCTGCCGCCCGTGGGCGCGCGTCCCGAGGTCCCCGCGCTCATCGCCGCCGCCCTGCAACGCGCCGCGGCGGAGGCGGCATGAGCATCGAGCAATGGGGCATCCGCCGCCTGGCCCTCCTGCTCTATCCGTTCGCGGCGGCCGCGGTGGCGATCAACCTCTTCATGGTCGCCCTGATGGCGCCGGTCGTGGGGCTGCCATCGCTGTCGCCCGTCGCGGCGCTGGTCGCCGCGGTTCCTCTCGGCGTGCCGGCGGCGATATGGTCGGCCCGGCGCCTGCGCGCCCTGATGGACAGCGAGTGATCGCTTGACTTCGGTCAAGGCCACGACCCGCCGCGTCGGCCCTGCTGCCGGCAAGGCTTCGCCAACGGGAGAGCGCCGCATGAACTACGATGCGAGGATCGACGCGGCGCTGCAGCGTCTGCATGACGAGGGCCGTTACCGCACCTTCATCGACATCGAGCGTCGCCGCGGCGCCTTTCCCCACGCCACCTGGCGCCGCCCCGACGGGACCGAGCGGCCGGTGACCGTCTGGTGCGGCAACGACTACCTCGGCATGGGCCAGCACCCGGTGGTGCTGGAGGCGATGCACGAGGCCGTCGACGCCACCGGCGCCGGCTCGGGCGGCACGCGCAACATCTCGGGCACCACCGTCTATCACAAGGCGCTCGAGGCCGAGCTGGCCGACCTGCACCGCAAGGAGGCGGCGCTGCTCTTCACCTCGGCCTACATCGCCAACGACGCGACGCTGTCGACGCTGCCGAAGCTGTTTCCCGGCCTGATCATCTATTCCGACGCGCTGAACCACGCCAGCATGATCGAGGGGATCCGCCGCAACGGCGGCGCCAAGCGCGTCTTCCGCCACAACGACGTGGACCATCTGCGCGCGCTGCTGGCGGCCGACGACCCGGCGGCGCCGAAGCTGATCGCGTTCGAATCGGTCTACTCGATGGACGGCGATTTCGGCCCGATCGCGGCGATCTGCGACCTGGCGGACGAGTTCGGCGCGCTGACCTACATCGACGAGGTGCACGCGGTGGGGATGTACGGCCCCCGCGGCGCCGGGGTGGCCGAGCGCGACGGGCTGATGGGCCGGATCGACATCGTCAACGGGACGCTGGCCAAGGCCTACGGGGTGATGGGCGGCTACATCGCGGCCAGCGCGCGGATGTGCGACGCGGTGCGCTCGTACGCGCCGGGGTTCATCTTCACGACGTCGCTTCCACCTGCGGTTGCGGCCGGGGCGGCGGCGTCGGTGCGGCACCTGAAGACCGACCAGGCGCTGCGCGAGCGGCACCAGGCGCAGGCGCGGACGCTGAAGATGCGGCTGAAGGGTCTGGGCCTGCCGCTGATCGACCACGGCAGCCACATCGTGCCGGTGCATGTGGGCGACCCGGTGAAGTGCAAGATGCTCTCGGACATGCTGCTGGACGGGCACGGGATCTACGTGCAGCCGATCAACTTCCCGACCGTGCCGCGGGGCACCGAGCGGCTGCGCTTCACGCCCTCGCCGGTACACGGCCCGGGCGAAATCGACGCCCTGATCCACGCCATGGACGAGCTCTGGTCACAGTGCGCCCTAAATCGCGCCGAGCTTTCCGCCTGACGGTAGAGCGAGGGGGCGGAGTGCGACCGCAACGGGCCGCACCGCCACGTCGTGGGGCCCTGGCCCGACGTTGGCGGCCCCCGCAGACCAGCGCGTCGGCTCCTGCGAAAGGCCGGGCGGGCTCGGCAGTTGTGAGGCCATTTCTCCCCGTATAGGCTCGACTTCCGCAATCCCGCGCAGACGGGACCGGACGCGAACGATCGCGGCAACACGGGGAGGATGTACCATGAAGAGAACCATCATCGGATGGGTGTCGGCGCTGTCTCTGGGGGCGCTCGCAGCGGGCGCCGCGGCGCAGGACGCGGCGGACTTCTACGCCGACAACACCACCACGTTCGTCGTGGGCTTCGGGGCCGGCGGCGGCTTCGACACCTACGCGCGGCTGATCGCGCCCTATCTCGAGGAGCGTCTCGGCGGCACGGTGATCGTCGAGAACCGCCCCGGCGCGGGCGGCAAGAGCGCGCTGAACTCGATGTTCCGCGGCGAGCACGACGGCAGCGAGATCCATATGGTGCACGGCGAGGCGGCGCTGCTCACGCAGCTGACCGATGGCCAGGGCCGGCGCTTCGACATCGAGGAGATGAACTGGCTGGGCCGCGTCGCCTCGGAACCGGGGGTCGTGCTGCTGAGCGGGGCGTCGCCCTTCCGCACCATCCAGGATCTGAGAAACGCCGACCGCCCGATCCGCTTCTCGGCCGGCTCGCCCGCCGACGGGCTGAGCGACTATGCCGCCGTGTTCTGCCAAGTCGCCCAGCTCGACTGCCAGATCATCACCGGCTACAGCGGCTCGCGCGAAATCCTCGCTGGCCGCGATCCGGGGCGAGACCGACGCCTTCGCCGTCGAGGCGGGCTCGGCCAAGAACTACGCCACCGGAGAAGAGCTGATCCCGATCGCCGTCCTCGCGCGCGAGCGCACCCAATCGTTCCCCGAGGCGCCGCCCGTCATCGAGGCGGCGGACGTGCCCGAGGACATGCAGTGGTGGGTCGACTTCCGCGAGAGCATTTCCAAGATCGGCCGCTCCGTCGCGGCGGCGCCGACGGTGCCCGAAGACCGCGTCGAATACCTGCGTGAACAGCTGGGCGCGGTCCTGACGGACGAGGAGTTCATCGCCGACGCCACCTCGAAGGGGCGCGACATCAACTATCTCGGCGGCAAGGAGCAGCAGCAGATCATCGAGGAACTGATGAACTCGCTCAGCGACGAGCGGCTGGAGCAGGTGCGCACTGTCCTGCTCGAGAAGTTCTTCTGAGCGCGGTGGAGACGACACAGGCACGGGCCGGCACCAGGTGTCGGCCCGGCGGCGCCTGAGGCCGCGGGATGCTGGAGGCCATAGCCTCGGCCTTCGCCGAGTTCACCCAGCCGCGAATCCTGGGCCTCATGGCGCTCGCGGTGCCGATCGGGCTGGTCTTCGGCATCCTGCCCGGTCTCGGCGGCCTGACCGCGATCGCCATCCTGTTGCCATTCATCTACGGGATGGACCCGGTGGCGGGGCTGGCCTTCCTGCTCGCGCTCCACTCGGTGGTCTATACCGGCGGATCGATCACGGCGGTGCTGCTGGGCGTCCCCGGCTCGCCCCCCAACGCGGCCACGGTCATCGACGGCTATCCGCTGAGCAAGCAGGGGCGCGGCGGCTATGCCATCGGGGCGGCGCTGACGGGCTCGGCGCTGGGCGGCGTGGTCGGCATCGTCATCCTCGCCGCGATCCTGCCGTTCCTGAAGCCCATCGTGACCGCCTTCGGCTCGCCCGAGACGTTCCTTCTGACGCTTCTGGGCATCTGCTTCATCGGTGTCCTGGGCGAGGGGCAGCCGATCAAGGGCCTGGCCGCCGGTGCACTCGGCATCTTCCTGGCGATGTTCGGCGAGCACCGGATCACCGGCGTCGCCCGCTACTGGTTCGAGGTCGACTACCTGCTGGACGGGTTCCGCCTGATCCCCATCGCGCTGGGCCTCTTCGCGGTGCCCGAGATCATCGCGATGCTGTCGACCGGTGCGTCGATCTCGAAGACGCAAGGAAAGATCACCTACGCCGACGTGTGGGAGGGGGTGCTGTCGGTCATCCGGCGCCCGGTGCTCTTCTTCCAGTCGTCGATCATCGGGGCGCTGGTGGGGATCGTGCCCGGCGTGGGGGGCGAGACCTCGCCCTTCGTGGCCTACGCCGCCGCTCGGCAGACCTCGAAGACGCCCGAGGCGTTCGGCAAGGGCGCGATCGAGGGCGTGATCGCGCCCGAAAGCTCGAACAACGCCAAGGAGGGCGGCGCGCTGGTGCCGACCCTGGCCTTCGGGATCCCGGGCAGCGCGGGCATGGCGCTGCTTCTGGGCGGGTTCCTGATCCTCGGGCTGATCCCCGGGCCGGACTTCCTGCAGAACCACATGGACCTGGCCTTCGGGCTGGTCCTCGTCATCGGGATCGCCAACGTCTTCGCCGCGCTGCTGATGCTGGCGCTCGCGCGGCAGATCGGGGCGGTCACGCGGATCAGGGGCTCGATCTTGGGGCCGGTGCTGCTCGTGCTGGTCCTGCTGGGTGCCTACTCGACGGCGAATGACGTGCGCGACGTGCTCTTCGTCTTCGCCTTCGGCATCCTGGGCTACTTCCTCCAGCTGCTGGGCTACAGCCGGGCGGCGCTGCTTCTGGGCTTCGTCCTCGGGGCCGAGGCCGAGACCTACCTCTCGATCTCGCTGCGCGCCTATGGCTGGACATTCTGGACGCGGCCGATCTCGCTCGCGCTTTGCGCGATCCTCGTCCTGGCGATCGTCGTCCCGCTCTGGAGGGGCGTGCGCCGCCGCACGGGAGACGACAATGACTGACCGCGTCTTCGCCCTCGTCCTGGCCGCGCTGGTCGCGGGCGTGATGATCGCCGGTCAGGTGGTCGACGGCTATTCCTGGCCGGTGGCGCGGATGCCGGTCCTGATGGGGGGCCTGACCGTGCTCCTCCTGATCTGGGTGGCGCTTTTCCCGCGGCCGCTGCCCGCACGCGACGAGGATCCCGCCGGCGATGACGCGTCGGCGACGGGCGCGCGGCCGGGCCTGGCGCGGGATCTGACCGGCATGGTCCAGGTGCTGGCGGCGATCCCGGCCTTCTGGGGGCTGGGCTTCGTCGCGGGCGCCGGGGTCTACATCTTCGGCATCCTGATCTGGCATCGGCAGGGCTGGCTCGCGGCCTTGCTGGGTGGCCTCGGGGGAGCTCTCATCGCCTGGGGCCTGTTTGCGCAGGCGCTGGGTGTGCCGATCCCGCTCGGGCCGATCCCGCTGATCTGAGCCGCTGACACCTGCAAAGAGACGGAGAGACCATGGACAGCCAGTTGAACGATCGCTTGGCCGAGCTCGCCACCGCCTCGCGGATCCTGGCGCGGCATGGGCACGAGGACCTGACACTGGGCCACGTCGCGCTGCGCGACCCCGAGGGCCAGGGCATCTGGATGAAGCGCCGGGGGCATGCCCTGTCCGAGCTGCGCTCGGCCGACGATTTCCTGCTGATCGACTGGGAAGGGAACGTGCTGGCGGGCGAGGGGCGACGGCACAGCGAGTGGCCCGTCCATGCGATGCCGTTGCGCGCCCGCCCGGACGTGCAGGTCAGTCTGCACAGCCACCCCCACCATGCGACGCTGCTGTCGGGCGACCGGGACGAGCTGATCGTCGTCACCCAGAACGGCGCGCGCGTGCAGGCGGCGGGGCTCGCGCGGTTCGACGACACGCCGGACCTCGTCCGCACCGTCGAGGAGGGCGAGGCGGTGGCCCGCTCGCTGGGGGGCGCGTCGATCCTGCTGATGCGCAACCACGGGGTCAGCGTCTACACGTCCGACGCGCGGCGCCTTGCGCTGCTGGGCATCTGGCTCGAGGAAGCGGCGCGCGCCCATCTCGACGCCGCGGCTTCGGGGCGCAGGTTCTCGCGCACCGGCGCCGAGGAGGCGCCGCAGGTCGTCGCCATGCCCGACGCCTTCTACGCGGACAACTGGGAATATCTGGTCAGGGACCTCGCGCGGGCCGAGAGCGGCTGATGCTTGGCCGGATCTTCGACCGGACGACGCTGATCTTCGCGGCGCTGGCGATCGCGTCGACAGTCTTTGTCTGGGGGCTGAAGGGCGAAGCGGCGGTCACATCGGCGCTGGCCCGCGGCGTCGACCTGATGCTGAGTGTGCTGCCACAACTCGCGGCCGGTCTGACCATCGGCGCGTTCATCCAGGTCCTGGTCCGCAAGGAGATGTTCGCGGGCCGGCTGGGGCAGGGCCGGGCGCTGACGGGCATGGCGGTTGCCGCGCTGGCCGGCGCACTGACGCCGTCGGGGCCCTTCGTGTCGTTTCCGATGACGCTGGTCCTCTGGCGGGCCGGCGCGGATGCGGGCCTGGTGATCGCCTACATCACCGGCTGGGCCCTGATCGGCCTGGAACGGGCGGTGGTGTGGGAGCTGCCGCTGATGGGCCCCGAGTTCACCGCATTGCGCTACGTGGCCGGCCTGCCCGGCCCCATCGTGGCCGGTCTGCTGGCGCGTCAGATCGCCGCCCGCACGGGCCTCGCCGCCGACCGTGGGGCCGGCGCGCCGTGACCGACGTGGTGCGGGTGGGCCTGATCGCGCTGGCGCTGATCCTGGCCGCCGTCACCTGGCGCACTGGCGGTTCTGCGCAACTCAGACGCGCGGGCGGGATCGCGCTCGACACGATCCTGCTGGTACTGCCCAAGCTGGTCCTGGCGCTGATCACCGCGTCGCTCCTGTCCGAGGTGCTGCCGCGGGGCCCGATCCTCGCGGCCATCGGGCCGAACACCGGCTTTCTCGGCATCCTGCTGGCCGGCGTGATCGGCGGTATTCTTCCCGGCGGGCCGGTCACCTCGTTTCCGATCGCGCTCTTCGTGCTGCAGATCGGGGCGGGCGTGCCGCAAGTCGTCGCCCTGCTGACCGGGTGGTCGTGCTTCGCCTTTCACCGCATCCTGGCTTACGAGATCCCGATGATCGGCGTGCGCTATGCGTTGCTGCGCCTGATGTCGGTGGCGGTGGTTCCGGTGATGGCGGGCCTGCTGGCCGAGCTGCTCCTCTTCCTGCTGGGACCCGGGGCCGTGGCGCCCAATGGTGCCTGACGCTGGCCCGCACCGCCTCGCGGCGATCCTCGTCAGACCGGGAAACCGGGTGTAGGCTTTCGTCATGCAGTATCACCTCGACGGATTTCGCCCCGGCGACCCCGAGGTCTCCGACGCCGCGCCCGGCCGCCGCAGGCGCCGCTCGGGCCTGCCGAGACGGTCGACGTGCTGATCGTCGGCTGCGGCCCGGCCGGCCTGACGCTCGCCGCGCAGCTCTCCGCCTTCCCCGGGATCCGCACCCGCATCGTCGAGCGCAAGCCGGGCCCGATGGAGAAGGGGCAGGCCGACGGCATCTCCTGCCGCTCGATGGAGATGTTCAAGGCCTTCGGCTTCGCCGAGAAGGTGCTGAAGCAGGGCTACTGGGTCAACGAGACGACGTTCTGGAAGCCCGACCCGGACCGGCCCGAGCACATCACGCCGCAACGGCCGCATGCAGGATGTCGAGGACGGGCTGTCCGAGATGCCGCACATCATCCTGAACCAGGCGCGCGTGCACGACATGTACCTGGACGTGATGCGCAACTCGCCGTCGCGGCTGGAGCCGGACTACGGGCTGAGCTCGCGACCTCGAGGTCGACTCCGCCGGCGGCGACCACCCGGTCGCCGTCGACGCTGGAGCGCGCCGCCCCGGGCGAGACGCGACGACCGTCTGCGCGCGCGCTACGTCGTCGGCTGCGACGGCGCGCGCAGCGCGGTGCGGCGAGGCGATCGGGCGCGAGCTGCGCGGGCGACTCGGCCAACCAGGCCTGGGGCGTGATGGACGTGCTGGCCGTCACCGACTTTCCCGACATCCGCTGCAAGACGCTGATCCAGTCGGCCGCACGAGGGCAACATCATCATCATCCCGCGCGAGGGCGGCTACCTCGTCCGGCTCTACATCGAGCTCGACAAGCTGAAGCCGGGCGAGCGGGTGGCGAGCCGCAACATCACCGTCGAGCACCTGATCGCGGCGGCGCAGCGCATCTTCCGGCCCTACTCGCTCGAGGTGAAGGAGGTGGTGTGGTGGTCGGTCTACGAGATCGGCCAGCGCCTGACCGACAGGTTCGACGACGTGCCCGAGGCCGAGGTGGCGACGCGCCTGCCGCGCGTCTTCATCGCCGGCGACGCCTGCCACACCCACAGCCCGAAGGCGGGGCAGGGGATGAACGTCTCGATGGGCGACGCCTTCAACCTGGGCTGGAAGCTGGCCGCGGTGCTGCGGGGCGCTGCCGGCCCGGCGCTGCTGCACAGCTACTCCGCCGAGCGGCAGGCGGTGGCGCAGGACCTGATCGACTTCGACCGGGAATGGGCGCGCATCATGAGCGAGCGGCCCGCGGCGGCGAGGCGCGGCCGGCGAGGCGGCCGAAGTTCCAGCGCTACTTCATCGAGCACGGCCGCTACACGGCCGGCATGTCGGTGACCTATGCGCCCTCGGTCCTGACCGGGCCGGCGACATGGCAGGCGCTCGCGGCGGGGTTCGCGATCGGCACGCGCTTCCACTCCGCGCCGGTGGTCCGGCTGGCCGACGCGCAAGCCCGATGCAGCTGGGCCATGTCGTCCGGGCCGACGGCGCGCTGGCGCCTCTTCGCCTTCTGCCCCGCCGAGGATCCGGCGGCCGAGGGATCGGCCATCCGCCGGCTCTGCGAGTTCCTTGCCGAGGCGCCGGCCTCGCCGGTGCGGCGCTTCACCCGCCGCGGGCGCGGACATCGACGCGGTCATCGACCTGCGCGCGGTCTTCCAGCAGGGCGCGCACGACCTGGCGCTCGAGGCGCTGCCGGATCTCCTGCTGGCCGCGAAAGGGCCGGCTGGGGCTCATGGATTACGAGAAGATGTTCTGCGCCGACCTCAAGGCGGGCCGGGACATCTTCGACCTGCGCGGCATCGACCGGCCGCGCGGCTGCCTGGTGGTCGTGCGGCCCGACCAGTACGTCGCCCACGTGCTGCCGCTGGACGCGCATGACGAGCTGGCGGAGTTCTTCGCGGGGCTTCATGCTGCCCGTGTCGGCGGATCGCGGCGCGGCGGCGGAACCGGCGCCAGTCGCCTGAGCCGTGGCACCTGCGCTGCCCCGGCGGTGCGGTCAGCCGAGCCGCTTGCGCATCCGGTAGCGGACCAGCGCCGCGCCGCCGGTGCGCACCGTCTGCTCGGACGCCACCTCCCAGCCGCGCCGCTCGAGCAGGCGGCGGGCGCCCTTGCTGGCGTCGCAGGTCATCTCGGTGACGTCCGACAGCCGCATCTCTGCCTCGACGCGCTCGAGAAGCTGGCTGCCTGATGCCGCGTCCGATCATCTCGGGCGCCACGAAGGCCAGGTCCAGGTGGCCCTCGGGCGTCACCGCCATGAAGCCCAGCATCCGCGCGCCGTCCTCGGCCACGAAGCACTGGCGGGCGCGCAGCCGGTCGGGCCAGCTCACCGGCGGCTTGTTGGGCGCCCATGCCCGGCGCTGGGCGTCGTCGTAGTCGCCCACGGTGCCCTTCAGGACCGACGCGCGCATCACCTCGTAGAGGCGCAGCTCCTCGCCCGGCCGCATCCGCCGCAGGATCAGCGCGCCGCTCATGTGACGGCGGCCCGGGTCTTGTAGCGCGCGTCGTCCCAGAGCCGCCGGGCCATCACGTCGTCCAGCGTGGCGGCGGCGCGGCGTACCTCGTCCTCGCCCAGGTAGAGCGGGGTGAAGCCGAAGCGCAGGATGTCGGGCGCGCGGAAGTCGCCGATCACGCCCGCGCGCGATCAGCGCCTGCATGATCGCGTAGCCCTCGGGGTGGCGGAACGAGACCTGGCTGCCGCGCCGCGCCGGGTCGCGGGGCGAGGCAAGCGACAGGTCGGGGCAGCGCGGCCTCGACCTCGGCGATGAAGAGCTCCTGCAGGTCGATCGAGCGGGCGCGGAGATCCTCCATGTCCACGTCATCCCAGACGTCCAGCGCCGCGTCGAGGGCGGCGAGCTGGAGCATCGGGCGGGGTGCCGACGCGCATCCGCTCGATGCCGGCGCCGGGGCGGTAGCCATGGTCGAAGGCGAAGGGCGCGGCGTGGCCCAGCCAGCCGGACAGCGCCGGGGCGGCCGCGTCGGCGTGCGGGGCGCTACGTAGATGAAGGCCGGCGCGCCGGGGCCGCCGTTGAGGTACTTGTAGGTGCAGCCCACCGCGAAGTCGGCCCGGCGCCGGCCACGTCCACCGGCAGCGCGCCGGCGGAATGCGCGAGATCCCAGACGGTCAGCGCCCCCACCGCATGGGCCTTCGCGGTCAGCGCGGCCATGTCGTGCAGCCGCCCGGTGCGGTAGTCGACCTCGGTCAGCATCAGCACCGCGACCTCGTCGGTGATGGCGTCGGCGACGTCCTCGGGGGCGACGATGCGCAGCTCGTGCCCGGCCGTCGAGCAGCCCGCGCAAGGCCCTCGCCATGTAGAGGTCGGAGGGGAAGTTGCCGTTGTCGCTCAGGATCATGCGGCGGTCCGGGCGCATCTCGAGCGCGGAGGCGAGCGCCTGGTACACCTTGATCGACAGCGTGTCGCCCATCACCACGGTGCCCGCGCTCGGCGCCGATCAGGCGGCCGATGCGGTCGCCCACGCGGCGCGGCGTGTCCATCCAGCCGGCCCGGTTCCAGCCGCCGATCAGCATCTCGCCCCATTCTCGGCTGAACGGTCGCGCGAACGCGGTCGGGCGCCGCGCGGGGCAGCGGGCCCGAGCGAGTTGCCGTCGAGATAGATCACGCCGTCGGGCAGGTGGAAGCGGGCGCGGGTGCGGGAAAAATCGGTCACGCCGCCCTTGTCGCCAGACGCGGAGGGGCGGTCAAGCGGCCGTACACACCGCGTGCACCCCCCGTACACCCCCCGTACATACGCGCGCAGGCAACACCCCCGACCCGGAGCCGCCCGGGGCCAGGCCGCCAAGGGGCCGCGCCCGTTGCGGAGGGGGCGGGCCGCAGATAGGGATTGCCCGGTCCCGGGTGTGGAGGACGACGATGCGGAGCGTGGACATCCCGCCGGTCTGGCTGGCGCTGTTTCTCGTCGTGCTCTGGTGGCTCTCGCGGGCGGTGCCGCTGCCGGTCTTCGGGGTGGCGGGCGACGTGCTGGGCTGGGCGCTGGTGGTCGGGGGCGCCGTGCTGATGGCGCTCGCGATTCGCGAGTTCGGGCGCGCCCGCACCAGCGTCGTGCCGCGCCGCGAGCCCTCGGCGCTGGTCTCGGGCGGCGTCTACCGGGTGTCGCGCAACCCGATCTACCTGTCCGACGCGCTGTTCCTCGCCGGGGCGGGGTTGATCTGGGACACGGCGCTGGTGCTGCCGGCGGTGCCGCTCTTCGTGTGGGTGATCGACCGCCGCTTCGTGCGCGACGAGGAGGCGCGCCTCGGCGCCGCCTTTCCCGAGGCGTTCGCCGACTGGGCCCGGCGGACGCGGCGCTGGCTCTGAGGCGACGCTGCGGCAGCGCCGTGTTGTGCAACAAAGTTGCGCAAGCTAAGAGGCGGGGCCGAAAGCGGTCCAGGCGGCGCGAGCGGCCGGAAGGGGGACAAGGTGAAGATCGGGGCACCGAAGGAAATCGCACGAGGGCGAGGCGCGGGTCGCGATGACGCCGGACTCGGCGCGCGCGAACTGCAGAAGCTGGGCCATGACTGCGTGATCGAGGCCGGGGCGGGCGACGCGGCCGGGTTCGCCGACGCGGCCTACGAGGAGGCCGGCGTCGAGGTCGTGCAAGACCGCCGCCGCGCTCTGGAAGGCCGCCGACGTGGTCGCCAAGGTGCGCCCGCCCGACCGAGGCCGAGGTCAAGCGGCTGCGCGACGGGCAGACGCTGATCTCGTTCTTCTATCCCGGCGCAGAACGAGGAGCTGCTGGAGCAGTGCGACGGACCAGGGCGCCAACGTCATCGCCATGGACATGGTGCCGCGCATCAGCCGCGCGCAGAAGATGGACGCGCTGTCCTCGATGGCCAACATCGCGGGCTACCGCGCGGTGATCGAGGCGGCGCAACAACTTCGGCCGCTTCTTCACCGGCCAGGTGACGGCGGCGGGCAAGGTGCCGCCGGCGAAGGTGCTGGTGTCGGCGCGGGCGTCGCGGGGCTGGCGGCGATCGGCACCGCGACCAGCCTCGGCGCCATCGTCTACGCCTTCGACGTGCGCCCCGAGGTGGCCGAGCAGATCGAGAGCATGGGGGCCGAGTTCGTCTACCTCGACTTCGAGGAGGACGCAGGACGGCGCGGCGACCGGCGGCTATGCCGCGCCCGTCGTCGCCCGAGTTCCGCGAGAAGCAGCTGGAGAAGTTCCGCGAGCTGGCGCCCGACATGGACATCGTCATCACCACCGCGCTGATCCCGGGCCGGCCGGCGCCGAAGCTGTGGCCCGAGGACATGGTCGAGGCGATGAAGCCCGGCTCGGTCGATCGTCGACCTCGCCGCCGAGCGGGGCGGCAACTGCGACCTGACCAGGCCCGGACGAGAAGATCGTCACCGACAACGGCGTGACCGATCATCGGCTACACCGACTTTCCCAGCCGGATGGCGACGCAGTCCTCGACGCTCTACGCCACCAACATCCGCCACATGATGACGGACCTGACGCCCGGCAAGGACGGCGAGATCGTCCACAACATGGAGGACGACGTGATCCGCGGCGCGACCGTCGCCCACGAGCGGCGAGATCACCTTCCCGCCGCCGCCGCCGAAGGTGCAGGCGATCGCCGGCCGCCGAAGCCAAGGACAAGCCGAAGGAGCTGACGCCGGAGGAGCGAAGCGCGCAGGAGCTCGCCGCCTTCCGCAAGGCCGACCCAGAACCAGGTCGACGCTGCTGGTGGTGGGCGCGCGTGCTGATGCTGCTGGTCGGCGCCTGTCGCGCCGGCGAGCTTCATGAGCCATTTCATCGTCTTCGTGCTGGCCTGCTTCGTCGGCTTCCAGGTGATCTGGAACGTCAGCCACTCGCTGCACACGCCGCTGATGGCGGTGACCAACGCGATCTCGGGGATCATCATCCTGGGCGCGCTGCTGCAGATCGGCTCGGGCGAGCTGGCTGGTGGTGCTGCTCGCGGCGATCGCGGTGCTGATCGCCTCGATCAACATCGTCGGCGGCTTCCTGGTGACGCGCCGGATGCTTGCCATGTTCCAGAAGTCGTGAGGGCGGCTGCATGTCAGAATCGGTCTCGTCTCCGCCGCCTACGTCGCGGCCGCGGTCCTGTTCATCCTGTCGCTCGGCGGGCTGTCGGACCAGGAAAGCGCCAAGCGCGCGGTCTGGTACGGCATCGTCGGCATGGCGCTGGCGGTCGTCGCCACCGTCTTCGGGCCGGGCGTCGGGCAACTGGCTGGTGATCCTGGTCATGGTCGTCGTCGGCGGCGCGCTCGGGCCGGTACGTCGCCGGGCGGGTGGAGATGACCGAGATGCCGCAGCTGGTCGCGGCGCTGCACTCGCTTCGTCGGCCTCGCCGCGGTCTTCATCGGCCTCAACGCCGATCATCGAGCTGGGCGCGCGTGCTAGCGCCTGACGCTGCCGAGGCGCGGGCCGGTCGAGACCTGACCGGCTTCGCCGCAGCGGCTGGCGCAGAAGGACGCGGTCGAGATCGCGATCCTGAAGGTCGAGGTGTTCCTCGGCATCTTCATCGGCGCGGTGACCTTCACCGGCTCGGTCGTCGCCTTCGGCAAGCTGGCCGGCAAGATCGACGGCAAGCCGAAGAAGCTGCCGGGCGGGCACCTGCTGAACGCGGGCGCGGCGGCGCTCGTCGCTGATCCTGCTGATCGTCTACTTCAGACGGCGCGGGCATCTGGACGCTGGTGCTGATGACGCTGATCGCGGGCTTCATCGGCTGGCACCTGATCATGGGCATCGGCGGCGCCGACATGCCGGTGGTGGTGTCGATGCTGAACAGCTACTCGGGCTGGGCCGCGGCGGCGATCGGCTTCACGCTGGGCAACGACCTGCTGATCGTGACCGGCGCGCTGGTCGGCTCCTCGGGTGCGATCCTGAGCTACATCATGTGCAAGGCGATGAACCGGTCGTTCGTCAGCGTGATCCTCGGCGGCTTCGGCGGCACCGCAGGGCCCGGCGGCCGAGATCGAGGGCGAGATGGTCGCGATCGACGCCGACGGCGTGGCCGCGGCGCTGGAGGAGGCCGACAGCGTCATCATCGTGCCGGGCTACGGCATGGCGGTGGCGCAGGCGCAGCACGCGGTCAGCGAGCTGACCAAGCAAGCTGCGCGGCGCAGGGCAAGGAGGTGCGCTTCGCCATCCACCCCGTGGCGGGCCGGCTGCCGGGGCACATGAACGTGCTGCTGGCCGAGGCCAAGGTGCCCTACGACATCGTGCTGGAGATGGACGAGATCAACGACGACTTCCCCGAGACCGACGTGGTCGATCGTCATCGGCTCGAACGACATCGTGAACCCGGCCGCGCAGGAGGATCCGAACTCGCCCATCGCCGGCATGCCGGTGCTGGAGGTGTGGAAGGCCAAGCAGGTCTTCGTCTCCAAGCGCGGGCAGGGCACGGGCTATTCGGGCATCGAGAACCCGCTGTTCTACAAGGAGAACACGCGGATGTTCTACGGCGACGCCAAGGCCAGCGTCGACGCGCTGCTGGGTCAGCTGTCTTGAACGGTCGGCGCGGGAGGGGTCAGGCCGCGGCGGGGACGCCGCCGCGGTGACAGGGCTGCGCGAGCACCCGCTGCGTTATCAACTGGCGAACGAGCTGCACGCGCGGCCGTTCCCGCGCTCGCCGCGCCCGGCCGTGCGGCCTTCCTGGCGATCAAGCAGCCCTCGGAGGCCGCCAGCCGCGACCGCGACGCCGACACGGGCGCACCTGCTGGCGCTGCTCGACCGTTACGGCGCGCAGCATCCGCAGCCGGGTGCCACGCACTAGTTCGGCGAGATCGGCAAGCACCGGCTGAAGTGGGAGAGCCACACCGAGTTCGTCACCTACACGATCTTCGGCGACGGCGTGGCCGAGCGGCCGTTCGACGCCGACGCCTTCCGCGTCTTCCCCGAGGACTGGCTGGTCGAGGCGCCCGGCGCGCGCATGACCTCGGCCCTGATCCGGGTCGAGGAGATGGACGGACGACGAGCCGAGATCGCGCGACAAGCTGGACGACTGGTTCGTGCCCGAAAGCCTGGCCGTCAGCCGGGTGCTGGACGGCGCGGCGATCATCGCGGGCGATTTCCGCATCGACCCGGGCGGGCATATGCGCTTCGCCGTCTTCGCGCGGCCCGGCACCGGGCGCGCGCCGGATCGGCCGGCATCGTGCAGCGGCTGTGCGAGATCGAGACCTACAAGGCGATGTCGATGCTGGGCCTGGCGCGGGTGCCGGGCGCTGGCGCCGCGGATGCGGCGCATCGACCGCGAGCTGAGCGCGCTGATGGGCGAGATGAGCGGCGAGCAGCTCAGCGCGCGCCGACGACGACGCTGAAGGCGCTGCTCGGCGTCTCGGCCGAGCTCGAGAACGATCCTGGCGCAGACCTCCTTCCGCTTCGGGGCGACCAGCGCCTACGAGGCGCTCGTGAACCAGCGCATCGACGTGCTGCGCGAGGAGCGGTTCGAGGGCCGCCAGACCTTCGGCGAGTTCATGATGCGCCGCTTCGACCCCGCCATGCGGACCGTGAAGGCGACCGAGCGGCGGCTGCAGGCGATGGCCGACCGGGCGATGCGGGCGGGCGACCTGCTGCGGACGCGGGTCGACGTGGAGCGCTCGGCGCAGAACCAGAAGCTGCTCGAAAGCATGGACCGGCGGGCGGACCTGCAACTGCGGCTGCAGAAGACGGTCGAGGGGCTGTCGGTGGTGGCGATCAGCTACTACGCGGTGAACCTCGCGCAACTACCTGCGTCTGATCCGTTCGCGCCGCACGGCTGGGGCTCGACAAGCGCTGGTGATGGCGGTGCTGACGCCGCCGCGTGGTGCTGTCGGTCTGGCTGATGATCCGGCGGATCCGGCCGGAAGTGGAGGTAGCCTATTCGGCCGGGACGGCGCGCGCCGGCGCCGCGCGCCGGCGCAGCGCCGCGGTCGCGCCAGCGAGCCGCGCCCGCCACGATGGAGCCGATGGCGAGGATCGCCGCCACCGACAGCGTCGGCACGCCCGACGAGGCCCGCGCCCAGGGTGCAGCCGCCGGCCAGCACGCCGCCCGACCCCCATGAGCGCACCGCCCAGCGACGTAGCGGCCGGTCTGGCGCGGGGCTTTCGAAGCTCTGCCAGCGGAAGCGGCCGCCGCCGAGGGCGAGGACGAAGCGCGCCCAGCAGCGATGCCGCCGATCAGGCCGACGCCGAAGCCCGGCGCGATCGAGGTCGAGGCGATCGACCAGAACAGCGTTTCGGCCAGCGGCGAGGTGAAGCTGACAGGCTCTCCATCGCGATCGGGTCGAACTCGTCGAAAAGGACGAAGCCGGTGCCGACCCAGGCGGCCGGGACGAGCGAGGCCCAGCAGCGCCGCCAGCACAAGGTGGCGCCGGGCGCGCGCCCGAGCGCAGGCGAGGGCCGCGGCGAGGCCGAGCGATCAGCAGCGTCCAGACCAGCGGCGCCGCCCGGCAGCGCGGCGAGCGAGGCCGCCTCGCCCAGCGGCAGCGTGACCTGCGACAGCGCGGTGCGGACCGGAGCCAGCAGGCCCTTCAGCGTGGCGTGGGCGGCGATCGCGAAGACGATGAGCACGGTCAGGGCGCGCAGGTTGCCCGAGCCCGAGCAGCACCGTCAGCCGCGAGATGCAGCCGCGGGTCAGCACCATGCCGACGCCGAAGATCAACCCGCCGAAGACGATGGCGAGCCAGGGCATGTCGGGCGCAGGAAGCGGTGGTCGGCGAACGCGATCAGCCCCGCGCCAGACCGCGGCCTGGCGTGCCCAGAACGGCGGTCGCCAGCGCGGCGAGCCAGACGCCCGCGCGCCGGGCTGCGCTCGGCCCGATCGCCGGCGACGGCCCGGCGCAGGCAGAAGCGCGGTGATCTCGGCCAGCGACGCCGAAGACGAGCGCCCAGGACCAGACGCCGAGGACCACGGCGGCCTGCGCGGGCGGTGAGCGTCTCGAAGCCGAGCGGATTCGAACATGTGCGGACTCCTCCGATGCCGGACTTGCGCGCGATTTCGGATGACACGCGGTACGCGCATTATCAAGGACATGGCCCCCGGTGGCGCGGCCGGGGGACGCGGACGGACGTTGTCCCGATGCGAGGGCGCGGTCCGGGAAACGGACGTTCCGCGCCGGCCCCGCCGCCCGGAACAGCGTCCGCCGCGCCGCGGGCCGGCGGGGCGTCACGGTCCTTTTTTGCTGCTCCGGTCAGCGGCCGCGGATCCGCGGGTCGAGCGCGTCGCGCAGCCCGTCGCCGATGTAGTTGACGCTCAGCACCGTCAGCGAGATCGCGAGGCCCGGCCAGATCACCCGCTCGGGGTATTGCTGCAGGTAGTCGATGGCGTCGAAGAGCAGCCGCCCCCAGGTCGGGAAGTCCGGCGGGAAGCCGAGGCCGAGGAACGACAGCGCCGATTTCGGTGATGATCGCGTTGGCGATGCCCAGCGTGGCCGAGACCATGATCGGCGAGAGCACGTTCGGCAGGATGTGGCGCATGATCATGCCGCGAGTTCGTCGTGCCGATCGAGCGGGCGGCCAGCACGAACTCCCGCTCCTTCAGCGCCAGCACGTCGCCGCGCACGATCCGCGCCGTGGGCATCCACAGGTCACGCCGATGGCGACGACGATCAGGATGAAGATGCCCGGTCTCGGGGCCGAAGCGGCTCGACAGCGGCTCGCGGAACAGCATCACCATGACCAGCAGCAGCGGCAGCAGCGGCAGCGCCAGGAACAGGTCGGTCAGCCGCATCAGCGGGCCGTCGAGCCAGCGGAAGAAGCCGGCCAGCACGCCGATCGAAGCGTGCCGAGGCAGAGCGCCAGCAGCATCGCCGTGACGCCCACGGCGACCGAGGTCCGCCCGCCCGGCCATCATCCGCGCCAGCATGTCGCGGCCCAGCTGGTCGGTGCCGAACGGGTGCGCCAGACTTCGACGCCCTGGTTGCGGGCGCGGATGTCGATGTAGGTCGGCTCGATCGGTCCAGATCAGCGGCCCGACCCAGGACCGCCGAGAGATGATGAAGATGAAGAAGCAGCGCGCCGACGACCGCGCCCTTGTGGGATTCTTGAACTGGTCCCAGACGTCCCACCACTGGTTGCGGGGCGGGCGCTGGACCTGGCGAGCGTCCGGGTCAGCGGCGGTGCTTGGCGGTGGGCATCAGTCATAGCGGATCCTCGGGTCGAGCAGGCCGTAGAGCACGTCGGCGATCAGGTTGAAGAGCACGATCAGCACGGCGAAGATGAAGGTCAGCGTCTGCACCATCGGCAGGTCGTTGGCCTGGATCGCCGTGATCAGCAGCTGGCCGATCCCGTTCACCTTGAACACCTGCTCGGTGATGATCGCGCCGCCGAAGATCGCCGGGCACGCCGAGCGCGATGACGGTGACCACCGGGATCATCGAGTTGCGCAGCACGTGGACCAGCACGACGTCACGTCTCGCTCAGGCCCTTGGCGCGGGCGGTGCGGACGTAGTCCTGGTTGAGGTTGTCGAGCATCGAGGCCCGCATGAAGCGGCTGATCTGCGCGGTGGTCTGCAGCGCCAGCACCATCACCGGCATGATCATCTGCCGCAGCTGGTACGACGAAGGCTGTCCCAGCTGTCGACGACGATGGGTCGTGTCGTAGATCGAGGGGAACCAGCCGAGCTGGACCGAGAAGATCACGATGACGAGCACGCCGGAGAAGAAGGGCGGCACCGAGAAGCCGACCATCGAGACGAAGGTGCCGACCTGGTCGAAGGCGGAATACTGCCGGTAGGCCGAGATGATGCCGATCGGCAGCGCGATGAGCACGCCGACGAGATAGGCCAGGCCGACGACCCAGAGCGTCTGCGGGATGCGCTGGGCGACGATGTCCATCACCGGCGAGCGCGTCTGCCACGAGATCACGCGCTGCTGGCCCTCGGCGAAGTCGGTGCCGAAGATGTTGTCGATGAGGTGCAGCGGCTCGACCCAGAAGAACTGCACCAGCCACTTCCAGAAGCGGATGTGCATCGGGCTCGCCCAGGCCCAGCGCCTCGCGCATCTGCTCGCTTGACCTCGGGCGGCACGGTCAGCGGGACCTGCGCCATCGGGTCGCCCGGCGCGAGCTCGAGCAGCAGGAAGATGACGAGGGAGATGAAGAGCAGCGTCGGGATCGCCAGGACGAGCCGCCGGATCGTGTAGGTCAGCATCGGCACAGCCTCCTGCGGGCTGGTCGCCGCCCCGGCCGACATCCGGGGCGGCGCCGGCGTCCGGTGCCGATCGGCCGGCATCATTCACTTGATGCGGTACCAGTCGGCGACGTTCCACAGCTCGCTGTCCCAGGTGTTCAGGATCACGCCGCCGAGGTCGTTGGCATGCGCCGAGACGCGGCCGCGATCGACCAGCGGGATGATCACGTAGCTGTCCTTGGTCAGCATGTCGTTGAGCTTGCGGGCGATGCGGCCCCGCTCTTCGAGGTCGCCGGTGCGGCCCAGCTCGTCGACCAGCGCGTCGTATTCCTGCGATGCAGAAGCGGTTGATGTTCTCGCCCTGCCACTGGCTTTCCGGCCGGGTCGGCACTTGTCGCAGGTGTGCTGCGCCAGGTAGGCCTCGCGGGTCGGTGCCGTCGAAGTTGTTGGCGTACATCTCGACGTCGGCATAGAACTTCTGGAAGGTGTCGGGCGAGCCCGGGTCGCCGCCGAAGAAGACGCTGAGAGTCGACGTTGCGCAGCTCGACCTCGACGCCGATCTCGTTCCACCACTGCTTGATCAGCGCCTGGAAGTCCTGGCGCACGGCGTTGGTCGAGGTCTGGTAGAGCACGCTCAGCTTCTACGCCGTCCTTCTCGCGCACGCCGTCGCCGTTCGGTGTCGGTCCAGCCGGCCTCTTCCAGCAGCGCCTTGGCGCCCTCGATGTCCTGCGTCAGGCAGTCGGTGTTGTCGGAGGCGTAGAGCTCGGGCGCCGGCACCAGGTTGCAGGTCGGCCGGCCGGCCTGGCCGTAGCCGATCTCGACCAGAAGCTGGCGGTCGATGGCCATCGACAGCGCCTTGCGGACCTTCATGTCGGTCAGGAACGGATGCGGGTGCGCGCGCAGTCGACCGCTCGCCCTCGGGCAGGCTGGGGTCGGGGTCGGTCAGGTTGATCTCGATCCGCTCGACCAGGGTGCCGAAGGCCGACACGGGCGTGCCCTTGCCGGCCGCGGCCATGCTCTGCGAGCACGTCGGGGGCGAGCTGCAGGTTCCAGGCGTAGTCGTATTCGCCGGTCTCGAGCACCGCGCGGCGCCGCGGCGGCCGCGTCGCCGCCGCCCTTGAAGGTGACGCGTGGCGAAGGCGGGCTTGCCCTCGTCGCGGTAGTTCGCGTTCGCCTCCATCTGGATCACGTCGTTCGGGCGGAAGTCGGTGACGACGAAGGGGCCGGTGCCGATCGGGTTGAAGTTCGCCTCGGTGCACTCGGGCGCGCGGGCGCCGAGGCAGTCCTGGAACTGGGCCTTCTGGATGATCGGCGACTGGCCGCCCATGAACGGCCCGTAGGGGATCGGGCTTGGGCTCGGAGAAGGTGACCTTGACGGTCGTGGTCGTCGAGCGCCTCGACCGTTGTCGACGCCGTCGAACTTGGCCCGCTGGGCGCAGCCGCCCTCGGGGTGCATGCAGTACTCGGCGGTGAAGACCACGTCCTCGGCGGTGAACGGCGTGCCGTCCGACCACATGACGTCCGTCGCTGCAGCTTCCAGGTGATCGTCGGTCAGGTCCTCGCTGCACGCCGCCGTTCTCGACGCGTCGGGATCTCGGCGGCCAGGTAGGGGACCATGTTGCCGTCCTGGTCGTAGCGGCCGAGCGGCTCGATCACCATGGCTCGAGCTCTCGATGTCCTTGGTGCCGCCCGACAGGTACGGGTTCAGGATCGAGGGCGCCTGCCAGTAGATGATGTTGACCTGGCCGTCGCGACCGCGCTCGCCACTCTCCTGCCCGAAGGCCGCGGGGGCCAGCGCAACCGCCGCCGCCGCGCCCATGAGGGCCGTTGTGAGTTTCATGGTGTGCTCCTTGTTGGACATGTTTGTTCGTGCCGCGCCGCTTGCCGCGGGGCATCTGCCGATCTTGTCTGCGAAGTGGTTCGCAATGCGTCCAGCTCTTCTTCAGAAAGGATCGAACGCCCCGTCTGGGACGCATGAACGGCATCCTCGGACACATGCGGCGCGAAATGCAAGCATTGCCGCATCGTCAGTCGGGCGGGACGATGGTGACCTTGCGGCGTCCGGTCGCGCCGTTTGACACGCCCGCGCGATTGGCCCTAGCGTCGAGCGTCGCATCGGGGAAGTCGACGTGCTCGACCAGCCCATCGCCGCCATCGAGAACCTGCGTGTGGAGTTCGAGACGAAGGACGGCACCGTCGTCGGCGTCGAGGATGTCTCGTTCACGATCGATCCCGGCGAAACCGTGTGCGTCGTCGGCGAGAGCGGGTCGGGCAAGTCGGTCAGCTCGCGTCAGCCTGATGCGCCTGGTCGAGTTCGGCGGCGGCCGCATCGCGGGCGGCAAGCTGATCTTTCGATCGCGGCGACGGGATGACCGACCTCGCCCATGCCGACGGCTCGCTGATGCGCACCATCCGCGGCAACGAGATCGGCATGATCTTCCAGGAGCCGATGACGTCGCTGAACCCGGTCTTCACCGTCGGGCGGCAGCTGACCGAGGGGTTGCGCGTCCACAAGGGCATGAACCGCCAGGCCGCCGAGGCGCGCGCGCTGGAGCTGCTGCGCCAGGTCCGCATCCCCGAGCCCGAGCGGCGGCTGCGCCAGTACCCGCACGAGCTGTCGGGCGGGATGCGCCAGCGGGTGGTGATCGCCATGGCGCTGGCCTGCGAGCCGCGGCTCTTGATCGCCGACGAGCCCACGACCGCGCTCGACGTCACCATCCAGGCCGAGATCCTGGCGCTGATCGACCGGCTCAAGCGCGAGACGGGGACGGCGGTGCTGTTCATCACCCACGACATGGCGGTGGTGGCGCAGATGGCCGACCGCGTCGTGGTCATGTACCGCGGCCTCAAGGTCGAGGAGGGGCCGGTCGAGCAGATCTTCGAGAACCCCAAGCACGACTATACCAAGGCGCTGCTGGCCGCAGTGCCGAAGCTGGGCGAGATGCGCGGCAAGCCGGCGCCCGAGCCGATGCGCCTGATGGGCGACGCGGGCGCCTACACCGGCCCGATCCGCGTCGCCGACGAGCGCCACATGCTCGAGGTGCGCAACCTCACCACCCGCTTCCCGGTCAAGGGCGGCTTCTTCCGCCGCACCATCGCCAACGTCCACGCGGTCGAGGACGTGTGCTTCGACATCCGCGTGGGCGAGACGCTGAGCCTCGTGGGCGAATCGGGCTGCGGCAAGTCGACCTGCGGCCGCTCGATCCTGCGGCTGGTCGAGCCGTTGGACGGCGAGATCGTCCTCGACGGCAAGAACGTGATCGACCATGGGCCCGGGCGAGCTGCGCCGGGCGCGGCGCGACATGCAGATGGTCTTTCAGGACCCGTTCGCCTCGCTGAACCCGCAGATGCAGCTTTCCGACCAGGTGGCCGAGCCGCTGAAGAACTTCGGCCTCGCCCGCGGCGCCGAGCTGCGCGACCGCGTCGCCCAGCTCTTCGACCGGGTGGACCTGCCGCGCGAGTTCATGCGCCGCTATCCGCACGAGCTGTCGGGCGGCCAGCGGCAGCGGGTGGCCATCGCCCGCGCGCTCGCCCTCAACCCCAAGCTCATCATCGCCGACGAGGCGGTCAGCGCGCTGGACGTCAGCGTGCAGGCGCAGGTGCTCAACCTGATCATGGAGCTGCAGGCCGAGCTTCGGCATCTCGATCCTGTTCATCAGCCACGACATGGCGGTGGTCGAGCGGGTCAGCCACACGGTGGGCGTGATGTACCTGGGCCGGATCGTCGAGATCGGCCCGCGCGCCGCGGTGTTCGAGGACCCGCGGCATCGAATATACCAGGCGCTGCTCAAGGCGGTGCCGGTGGCCGATCCGCGCCGTCGCAAGTCCGAGACGCGACCTGGACTTCAAGCCGATCCCGTCGCCGATCCACCCGCTGGGCTACGAGCCCGGCCCGTCGATCTACGACGAGGTCGGCCCCAACCACTTCGTGCTCAAGCAATGACATTGACAGCCCGCGACATCCTCGAACGCCTGATCGCGTTCCCGACCGTCAGCCGCGACAGCAACCTCGAGCTCGTCGACTGGGTCGAGGAATACCTGGCCGGCCTCGGCGTGACCGCGCATCGCACCTGGAACGCCGACGGCACCAAGGCCGCGCTGTTCGCCAATGTCGGCCCGGCCGTGGAGGGGGGCGTGATCCTGTCGGGCCATACCGACGTGGTGCCGGTCGACGGGCAGGCCTGGTCGAGCCGACCCGTTCACCCTGACCGAGCGTGACGGCCGCCTCTACGGACGCGGCACCGCCGACATGAAGGGTTTCGACGCGCTGGCGCTCTGCGGCGGTGCCGCTGGCGCTGGAACGCGGGGTCAGGCGGCCCCTGCAGATCGCGCTCAGCTACGACGAGGAGGTCGGCTGCACCGGCGCGCCGCCGATGATCGAGGCGATGCGCGCCAACCTGCCGAAGGCGGCGGCGGCGATCATCGGCGAGCCCTCGATGATGCAGGCGGTGACCGGCCACAAGGGCGGCGCGGGCTTCTACACGACGTCCGGGGCTACGAGGTCCATTCCTCGATGCTGCACGAGGGCGTCAACGCGATCATGGAGGGCGCCAGGCTGATCGAGTGGGTCAACGAGATGAACGCCCGCAATCGCGCCAAGCCCCCGAACCCCGTCGCCGCCATCTTCGAGCCGCCCTTCACCACGGTCCACGTGGGCCAGATCAGCGGCGGCACGGCCCACAACATCACGGCGGGCGAGTGTCGCTTCGGCGTCGATTTCCGCTGCGTGCCGGGCGAGAGCCTCGATGAGTGGCGCGACGCCTATCTGGCGCGGGTGACCGAGGTCGAGGCGGCCATGAAGGCGGTGCGCCCCGAGGCCCGAATCGACGTCGAGCAGTATTTCGAGGTGCCGGCGCTGCGCCCCGAGGACGATGGCGCGGCCGAGACGACTGGTGCGGCGCCTCACCGGCGACAACGGCAGCCACGTGGTCAGCTACGGCACCGAGGCGGGCCAGTTCCAGGCGGCGGGCTACTCGGCCGTCGTGTGCGGGCCGGGCGACATCGCGCAGGCCCACCAGCCCGACGAGTTCATCAGCATCGCCCAGCTCGAGGCGGGCGAGGCGTTCGTCTCGCGCCTTGTCGACGAGCTCTGCGCCTGAGGCGGGTCATCTTGCCGGCCGCCGTCGCCCATGCGATGAAAAAACCCGACCCTCATCCGCCTGTGGAGTATCCGTGATGCCCGTGAAGAACCGTCTTGCCGAGCTGCATTCCGAAATCACCGCGTGGCGCCGCGACCTGCACGAGCATCCCGAGCTGCTGTTCGACACCCATCGCACCGCCGGCGTCGTGGCCGAGAAGCTGCGCGAGTTCGGCTGCGACGAGGTGGTCGAGGGGATCGGCCGCACCGGCGTGGTCGGGATCATCCGCGGCAAGACCGACGCCTCGGGCAAGGTGGTGGGCCTGCGCGCCGACATGGACGCGCTGCCGATCAACGAGGCCACCGGCGCCGAATACGCCTAGCAAGACGCCGGGCGTGATGCATGCCTGCGGCCATGACGGTCACACCGCGATGCTGCTGGGCGCGGCCAAGTACCTGGCCGAGACGCGCAACTTCGACGGCACCTGCGTGGTCATCTTCCAGCCCGCCGAGGAAGGCGGCGGCGGCGGCAAGGAGATGGTCGACGACGGCATGATGGAGCGCTGGGGCATCCAGGAGGTCTACGGCATGCACAACATGCCCGGCTTCCCCACCGGCAGCTTCGCGATCCGCCCCGGCGCGTTCTTCGCCGCCGCCGACCAGTTCGAGATCGAGGTCGAGGGCAAGGGCGGCCACGCGGCCAAGCCGCACGAGGCCATCGACACGACGCTGGTCGCCAGCCACATCGTCGTCGCGCTGCAGTCGATCGCCAGCCGCAACCTCGATCCGGTCAAGCAGCTCGTGGTCTCGGTCACCAGCTTCGAGACCGAGTCGAAGGCGCACAACGTGATCCCGCAGAAGGTGTTCCTGCGCGGCACCGTCCGCACCCTGGACCCCGAAGTGCAGGACATGGCCGAGGAGCGGCTGAAGACCATCGCCGAGACCACCGCCCGGGCGCTTCGGCGCGCAGGCGCGCGTCGACTATCAGCGCGGCTATCCGGTGATGGTCAACTCGGACGAGCAGACCGAGTTCGCGGCCGAGGTCGCGAAGTCGGTCTCGGGCGGGTGCGACGGAGGCGCGCGCAGATCATGGGCGGCGAGGATTTCGCGTTCATGCTGAACGCGCGGCCGGGCGCCTACATCCTGATCGGCAATGGCGACACGGCCTCGGTGCACCACCCGCTCTACAATTTCAACGACGAGGCGATCCCCGCCGGCTGCTCGTGGTGGGCCGAGATCGTCGAAAAGCGGATGCCCGCCGCCTGACAACCCGTGCGGCGGCGATCGCGATGGAAACGCCGGTCCTCGTCTCCGTCATTTCTGCCGCGGTCGCGCTCGTCTCGGCCGCGTTCGCCGCCCTCTCGCAACACCGGCTCAAGCGATATGAGGCCCAGTTGCGGCGCGAGGAGGCCGAAGTCGCGCGCCGCGAGGCTGCCGAGCGCCTTGTCTCGCGGTACCGCGAGCCCCTCGTCCACGCCGCCTTCGACCTGCAGAGCCGGCTTTACAACATCCTTCGGCAGGACCTGGTGGGGGCGTACTACACCGGCGGGTCGGAACTGCGAGAAGGCCTACGTGGTCGACAATACCGCGTACCTCATCGCCCAGCTCTTCGCCTGGATCGAGATCATCCGGGTCGAGGCGCAGTTCCTCGATCTCGGCGAGGAGGCCGCGACGAGGCGACCTGGCGAGTTGCTCGACACGATCGCGGGGCTCTGGTCGCGCGACGACATTCCTGGCAGCCTGCGCATCTTCCGCGGCGAACAGCGCGGCATCGGCGAGGAAATGGTCGAGAGCGCGCCGGATGGCCGTGCCTGTATCGGCTATTCGACGTTTCTGCGAAGTGACGAAGGGGTCGAGCGGCCGTTTCTCGACCGGCTTCGCGGCGCCGTCGAGACGTTCGCGGCGCGGGGCGGAGCCGAGGTCGTGCGGCTGTCCCTGCTCCAGCAAGCCCTCATCGACCTGATCGACTTTTTGGATCCCGACTGCGCCCGCTTTCCCGCCGAGCGGCGAGAGAAGGTCTGAACCGGTTCAGCCGCCGGTGTGGCTCATGTGGCGCGAGACCTGGCCGTCGGCGCGCTGGCGCGAATAGTCGAAGTCGTGGCCCTTGGGCTTGCAGCGCGATGGCGGCGCGGATCGCGTTCTCGAGCGACCGCGTCGTTCGCGCGTGGTCGCGCAGCGGGCGCGCGCAGGTCGGCCATGTCTTCCTGCCCGAGGCACATGTAAGAGCTCGCCGGTGCAGGTCATCCGCACCCGGTTGCAGCTTTCGCAGAAATTGTGGCGTGAGCGGCGTGATGAAGCCGATCTTCTGGCCCGTCTCCTCCAGCCGGACATAGCGCGCCGGGCCGCCGGTGCGCTCGGCCAGGTCGGTCAGCGTGTAGCGCTCGGCCAGCCGGGCGCGCAGGTCGTTCAGCGACCAGTACTGGCCGACCCGGTCCTCGTCGCCGAGGTCGCCCATCGGCATGACCTCGATGAAGGTCAGGTCCATGTCGCGCGCGGCGCACCATTCGGCCAGGGTGAAGAGCTCGTCCTCGTTGAAGCCCTTCAGCGCGACGGTGTTGATCTTGACCCGCAGCCCGGCGGCCTGGGCCGCGTCGATGCCCTTGCAGCACCTGCGGCAGGCGGCCCCAGCGGGTGACGCGGGCGAACTTCTCCTCGTCGAGCGTGTCGAGCGAGACGTTGACCCGCCGCACGCCCGCCGCCGCCAGCTCGTCGGCGAAGCGCGCCAGCTGCGAGCCGTTGGTGGTCAGCGTCAGCTCGTCCAGCGCGCCGCTGTCGAGGTGGCGCGACATGGCGCGGAAGAAGGTCATGATGTCGCGCCGCACCAGCGGCTCGCCGCCGGTGATCGCGCAGCTTGCGCACGCCCAGGCGCACGAAGGCGGAGCAGAGGCGGTCGAGCTCCTCCAGCGTCAGAAGCTCCTTCTTGGGCAGGAAGGTCATGTTCTCGGCCATGCAGTAGACGCAGCGGAAATCGCAGCGGTCGGTGACCGAGACGCGGAGGTAGGTGATGGCGCGCTGGAACGGGTCGATGAGGGGCGCGGTCATGGATTTAAGACTAGGGTACTGCGTAGATGACCTGCAAGGTTCCTTGTGGACACGAATGACTGAGCTACGTCTGATTTCATGCTCCTGCGGATCGCGCCCCGCCTCGCCGTGCTTGCCGTTCTGGCAGGTTGCGTCGCGACGCCCGAGCGCGCCGCGGTGAATGGCGGCATCGCGGCGGGGCGGCCCGAGCCGGCCTATGCCGCGCCGCCGCCGCCGGCCGGCGCGCGCACGGCGGCCCAGTTCGACACCACCACGCCCGAACAGCGCCGCGCGGCGTCGGAGGCCGCGCCCGGGGCCGAGGAGGTGCTCGGCGTCACCGTCGCCTCGCTGGGCGACGTGACCGAGGGCGGGCTCTGGCTCAGCACCCGGCTGGTGAGCGAGCGGCGCGAAGGGCGGGTCGAGGTGGTCGCGACCGGGCAGTCGGCGTCGCTGGAGCTGCGCCCGGCCGAGGGCGGCAGCCGGCTGTCCCTCGCGGCGATGCGGCTTCTGCAAGTGCCGCTGACCGATCTGGCCGAGGTGAAGGTCCATGTTCGATAGGCCATTCGGGCGGCGGATCCTGCACCGGGCCGATAACTGGGGCCAGCTGCGAGAGTTGTTCAAGTGGCGCATCTCGCCGACCTTCAACATCGCCAACGCCCTTTGCGACAGCTGGGCCAGCTTCGACCCCGAGCGGACGGCGCTGGTGCACGTGCGGCGCAGCGGCGAGGTCGAGCACTGGTCGTTCGCGCGCCTCAAGGAGGCGTCGGACCGCATGGCCTCGGCTTTCTTCACCGCCGGGGTCCGGCGCGGCGACAGGGTTGCGCAGATCCTCAACCAGGGCCCGGAGGCGCTGATCACCCACCTGGCGCTGTTCAAGGTCGGCGCCGTCTCGGTGCCGATCTTCACGCTCAGCGGCAGCGCCGCGACCGCCTACCGCCTGAACGACTGCGGCGCGCGCGCCGTCGTCTGCGACGGCGGTCAGCTCGACAAGGTGATGGCGCTGCGCGGCGATCTGCCTGCGCTCGAGGCGGTGTGGACGAACGGGCCGGCACGCTCGCCGGTCCGCGCCTTCTGGGACGACATCGCCCTGGCGCAGCCGCTGCGCAGCTTCGTGACCACCGGCGCCGCGGACCCGGCCTTCATCCTCTACACGTCGGGCGCCACCGGGCCGCCGAAGGGGGTCGTTCACGGCCACCGGATGCTGGTCGGGCAGTTGCCGGCGGTCGAGCTGCACCATCCGAACTTTCCTCAGCCGACCGATCTGGGCTGGACCCCGGTCGACTGGTCGTGGGTCGGCAGCCTCTTCGCCGTGCTGCCCTGCATGTGGTACGGCGTCCCCTTCGTCAGCCACCGCCTGCCCGAGTTCGACCCCGAGGTCGCGTGGCGCCTGATCCGCGACCGCGGGATCACCGCGATTGTCAGCCCGCCGAGCGTGCTGCGGGTGATGAGCGAAGTGCCGGCGCCCGCCGACCACAGCCTGCGCTCGCTTGGCACCGGCGGCGAGCCGGTCGACCCCCGGACGATCGCGTGGGCCGAGGAGACGCTCGGCCTCGCGCTCAGCCAGGGGTACGGGCTGACCGAGTGCAGCACCCCCATCATCTCGAGCCCGCCGGCGATGGAGACGCGACCCGGCACGCTGGGCCTTGCCGTGCCGGGCTTCGACGTCGCCATCATCGACGAGGCGGGGGTCGAGCTGCCGCGGGGACAGATGGGCGAGATCGCCATCGCCCGGCCCAATCCGGCCATGTTCCTGCGCTACTGGAACCGCCCGGCCGAGGACGAGGCGGCGTTCATCGGCGACTGGCTGCGGACCGGCGACTGCGGCACCCAGGACGAGGACGGCTACTTCACCTTCGTCGAGCGCGCCGACGACCTCATCATCACGGCCGGCTACAGGCTCGGGCCGCACGAGATCGAAAGCGCCGCGAGCCAGCACCCGGCCGTCAAGATGGTCGCCGCGGTCGGGCAGCCCGATCCCGTCTGGACGCAGACCGTCGCGCTCTTCGTGGTGCCGGTCTCGAAGCCGGTGCCGCCGAACCTCGAAGCCGAGCTGGCCGAACTGGTGCGCAGCCGCGTCGGCACCCACGCGGTGCCGCGGCGAATTGAGGTCGTCGATGCGCTGCCCCTCACCGCGTCCGGCAAGATCCGGCGCCGGCGGCTGCTCGAGGGCGGCCCCCGCTAGCCCGTTCCGGGCTCATCCTCCGCGTTCGAGAGCCCCAGCGTGCGTGGCGCCAGCACATGGACCTGCGCCGCCACGTCACCGAACCGCCGCCCCACATGCAGCGCGCCCGGAAAGGCGATGCAGGGAACGCCCGCCGCCGCGGCGGCCTCGGCCGCTTCGGGCGTGTCCGCGACCGCGAGGCAGGCCGCGGGGGACAGGCGCAGCGCCCCCAGGGCGGCCACGTAGGCGGATGAAGCCGGGCTGTCAGCGGTGTGCGGGGGGTCGGCCACGACCGCGAACGTCCTGCGGGGCAGGTCGAGCGCCGCCAGCACGGCCTCGACCGTCTCGGGCTCGGACCTGCTGATCAGGGCCAGCGGAACCTCGGCCCGGCGGGCGGCCGCCATCGCGTCGTCGACACCCGGCCGCAGGGCAAGCCGCACGCCCTGCAGCATGGTGCGGAAGATGGCGCGGGTGCGGGCGCAGAGGGCGCCGGTGTCGACGGTCTCGTCCCGCGCGGCGGCGAAGGCGTCGATGCGGCGCGTCTCGCCGGACAGGGCGAGGAGCGGGACGTAGTCCTCGACCTCCCACTGCCAGTCGAGCCCGGCCTCGGCGAAGGCCGCGTTGAACGCGCGCCGCTGCAGCTCGGCTGTCTCGGCAAGAACGCCGAGCGACCCGAAGAGGATGGCCCTTGGCGGCATCGGTGGCAGCCCTCTCTCGCGACCTGCTGCGGCGCCCGGGCGGGCGCCTGCCCCCCTGCTACTCCACCGTGACGGACTTGGCGAGGTTGCGCGGCTGGTCGACGTCGGTGCCCTTGGCGACGGCGGTGTGGTAGGCCAGAAGCTGCGCCGGCACCGCGTAGAGGATCGGCGCGAAGAGCTGCGGCGACCGGCGGCATCACCACCGCCTGCCACGCGCCGTCGCCGGCCTCGCGCGGCACCGGCCGCGTCGGTGATCAGCAGCACCTTGCCGCCGCGCGCCATGACCTCCTGCATGTTCGAGACGGTCTTGTCGAAGAGCGCGTCACGCGGCGCCATGACGATGACCGGCACGGTCTCGTCGACCAGCGCGATGGGCCCGTGCTTGAGCTCGCCCGACGCATAGCCTTCGGCGTGGATATAGCTGATTTCCTTCAGCTTCAGCGCGCCTTCCAGCGCCAGCGGGTACATCGCGCCGCGGCCCAGGAACAGGACGTCCGCGCCTCGGCCAGCTGCTGCGCGACGGCGCGGATGTCGTCGGCTCGGACGCCAGCGCGTGGCTCATCAGGCCCGGCAGGGTGCGCAGCGCCGCGACATGCGGCCGGCCAGCGCCTCGGGGTCGAGCCGGCCGCGGTCGGCGCCGCCTTCAGCGCCAGGCAGGCGAGCACGGTCAGCTGGCAGGTGAAGGCCTTGGTCGAGGCGACGCCGATCTCGGGCCCGGCGAGGATCGGCAGCGCGAGGTCGCTTTCGCGCGCGATGGAGCTTTCGGTCGACGTTGACCACCGCGACGATCCTGCGCCTTGTCGCGGCAGTAGCGCAGCGCGGCCAGCGTGTCGGCGGTCTCGCCCGACTGGCTGACGAAGAGCGCCAGCGTGCGCTCGGCGCCATCGGCGGCTCGCGGTAGCGGAACTCGGAGGCGACATCGACCTCGACCGGCAGCGCCGGCGAGCTGCTCGAACCAGTATTTCGCGGTCATGGCAGGCGTAGAAGGCGGTGCCGCAGGCGACCATCATCACCCGGTCGACGCCGGCGAAGTCGAGGCTCGGCGCCGGGCAGCGCGATCCGCCGTCGGCCGTCGAGGTAATGGGCGCAGCGCGTCGGCCAGCACCGCGGGCTGCTCGGCGATCTCCTTGGCCATGAAGTGCTTGTGGCCGGCCTTGTCGACCTGCGCCGCGTCGATGGCGACGCGTGCGCACGGCGCGGTTGGCGCGCTGCCCGTCGGCGTCGCGGATCTCGACGCCGGCGCGGGTGACGACGGCGCGGTCGCCTTCCTCCAGATAGGTGATGCGGTCGGTCATCGGCGCCAGCGCGATGGCGTCGGAGCCGACGATACATCTCGCCGTCGCCATGGCCGATGGCCAGCGGCGAGCCCTTGCGGGCGGCGATCGATCAGGTCGTCCTCGCCCTCGAACAGGAAGCGCCAGCGCGAAGGCGCCCTCCAGCCGGGCGATGCGTCGCGCGGCGCGGCCTCGCGCGGGCGCAGGCCCTGCGTCGAGGTCAGGTGCTGCGCCAGCAGCGCGACGGTCTCGGTGTCGGTCTCGGTCTCGAAGCCGGTAGCCCTGCGGCGGCCAGCTCGGCGCGCAGCTCGCGGAAGTTCTCGATGATGCCGTTGTGGACGACCGCGACCGGGCCCGGCCCGGTGCGGGTGGGCGTTGGCCACGGTGGGCGCGCCGTGGGTGGCCCAGCGGGTGTGGCCGATGCCCGGCCTTGCCGGGCAGCGGGTCGTGGACCAGCAGGTCGGACAGGTTCACCAGCTTGCCCACGGCGCGGCGGCGGTCGAGCCGGCCGTCGTTGACCGTGGCGATGCCCGGCGCTGTCGTAGCCGCGGTATTCCAGCCGCTTCAGCGCCTCGACCAGGATCGGCGCGGCCTCGTGCTTGCCCAGGACGCCGACAATTCCGCACATGAGTCCTATCCTTTCGCGCTTGGCGGCCTTCGCCGCCTGCAGCTTGTCGATCAGTCTGCGCGCCAAGCCCGGCTTGTTGACCTGCCGCGCCCGCGCCGATGGCCAGCGCGCCGGCGGGCACGTCCTCGGTGACGACCGAGCCCGATGGCGGTCATCGCGCCGTCGCCCACCGTCACCGGCGCGACCAGCATCGTGTCCGAGCCGATGAAGGCGCGCGCGCCGATCTCGGTGCGGTGCTTGAAGACGCCGTCGTAGTTGCAGGTGATGGTGCCCGCGCCGATGTTGGTGCCTCGCCCCGACGTCGGCGTCGCCGATGTAGGTCAGGTGGTTGACCTTGGCGCCTTCGCCGATCGCGGCGTTCTTGATCTCGACGAAATTGCCGACGTGGGCGTCGTTCGGCGAGCTCCGCGCCGGGGCGCAGGCGGGCGATAGGGGCCGACGATGGCGCCGCGCGCCGACGTGGCAGCCCTCGAGGTGGCTGAAGGCGCGGATCGCGGCGCCGGTTTCGACCGTGACGCCGGGGCCGAAGACGACGTTGGGCTCGATCACGCGCGTCGCGGCCGATCACCGTGTCGTGGGCGAAGAAGCACCGTCTCGGGCGCGGTCAGCGTCACGCCGTCCTCCAGCGCCGCGGCGCGGGCGCGCGGCCTGGAACGGCCGCCTCGGCCGCGGCCAGGTCGGCGCGGGAGTTGACGCCCAGCGTCTCGGCCTCGTCGCAGGTGCACGGCGGTGGCCGGACAGGCCGCGCGGCGCGGGCGAGCGCCGACGATGTCGGTCAGGTAGTATTCGCCCGCGGCGTTGTCGTTGCCGACCCCGTCGACCAGGTCGAACAGCAGCGCGCGCATCGGCGCAGACGACGCCGGAGTTGCAGAAGCGTGATCGCGCGTTCGGCCGCGCGTCGCGTCCTTGCACTCGACGATCCGCTCCAGCCGCTCGCCCGTCCATCACCAGCCGGCCGTAGCGGCCGGGATCGGCGGCCTCGAAGCCCAGCACGACGACGTCGTGCCCGCGGCCCGCGCGTCGCGCATCCGCTCCAGCGTCTCGGGGCGGATGAAGGGCGTGTCGCCGTAGAGGACGAGGGCGTCGCCCGTCGACGCCCTCCAGCGCCGGCGCGCGCCTGGGCGACGGCGTGGGCCGGTGCCCAGCTGCTCCTCCTGGCGGACGCACGACGATGTCGGGGTCGATCTCGATCGCGCGCGGCCGCCTCGACCGCCTCGGCGCCGTGGCCGGCGACGAGCACCATGCGCTCGGGCTCCAGCGCGCGCGCCCGCGGCGCAGCGCATGGGCAAGCAGCGGCGCGCCCGCCGAGCTCGTGCAGGACCTTGGGCCGGTCGGAGTTGCATCCGCGTGCCCTGGCCCGCGGCGAGGACGATGAGATGCGGTGGTCATCGGCGCTGCTCTTTCCTTCTGCCTGCGGGCCGTTCTAACCGCTTGGCCGCGTCGCCGCAAGGGGCGGCGCATCAGACATGTTTCACGGCGTTACACGGGCGACGCGCAGCGCGGCAGGAGAGCGCCATGCGCACGCGTGATCTTCGATCTCGACGGCACGCTGGCCGACACCAGCGGCCGACCTGATCGCCGCGGCCAACGCCTGTTTCCGCGGCCTGGGCCACGGCGACCTGCTGGACCCGGCGGCCGACGCGGCGACCGCGTTCCGCGGCGGCCGGGCGATGCTGCGGCTGGGGTTCGAGCGGCTGGGCCGGCGCTGGGACGAGGACGAGGTCGAGCGCGCAGTATCCGCGGCTGCTGGACGCCTACGAGCGCGGCGATCGACACGCCATACCGTGCTCTATCCCGGGGCCGAGGCGGCGGTGGCGGCGGCTGCGCGCGGCGGGCTACGCGCGTCGGCATCTGCACCAACAAGCCCGAGGCGCTGGCGCGAGCTGCTGCTGACGCGGCTGGGGGTGCGCGACCGCTTCGCCGCGCTGGTGGGCGCCGACACGCTGCCGGTGCGCAAGCCCGATCCCGCGCCCCTGCTGCGAGGCGGTGCGCCGCGCCGGCGGCGATCCCGCGCCGCGCCTGCCTGGTCGGCGACACCGATGACCGACCGCGAGACGGCGCGCGCGGCCGGCGTGCCCTCGGTGCTCGTCGCCTTCGGCCCGGCGGGCGCGGCGATGGCGGCGCTGGCGCCCGAGGCGCTGCTCGACCATTTCGACGACGCTCGACGAGTCTGTGGCGCGGCTGATCGGCTGATTGACCGCGCCGCGTCGGCCCGCACGCGATCCGGCCGCGCATGGACGAGGTCTTCACCGGCAGTTTCACCCAGCAGGAGCCGATCCCCGAGGAGGGCATCGAGGCGGCGGTCGGCGGTGATGCGGCACGGCCGGCTGCACCGCTACAACCTCGCGCCCGGCGAGGTCGGGCGAGGTCGGCGCTGCTGGAGGAGGAGTTCGCCGCGCTGACCGGGCGCGCGCTACTGCCTCGCCGTGGCCTCGGGCGGCTATGCGCTGGCGCATGCGCGCTGCGGGCGCTGGGCGTCGGGCCGGGCGACCGGGTGCTGACCAACGCCTTCACGCTCGCCCCGGTGCCGGGCGCCATCGCCGCGGTCGGCGCGCGTGCCGGTCTTCGTCGGCGTCGACCGAGGGGCTGACCATCGACCTCGACGACCTGGCGGCCAAGGCGGGCGAGGCGCGCGGTGCTGCTGCTCAGCCACATGCGCGGCCACGTCTGCGACATGGACCGGCTGATGGCGATCTGCGACGCGCGCGGGCGTGACGGTGATCGAGGATTGCGCGCACACGATGGGCGCGCGCTGGCGCGGCGTGCCCTCGGGGCGGCACGGGCGCGATCGGCTGCTACTCGACCCAGACCTACAAGCACGTGAATTCGGGCGAGGGCGGGCTGCTGGTCACCGACGATGCCGAGGCGATCGCCGCGCGGCGGTGCTGCTGTCGGGCAGCTACATGCTCTACGACCGCCACCGCGCGGCGCCGCCGCCGGAGGCCTTCGCGCGAGCTGAGGTGCGACGTGCCCAACATCTCGGGCCGGATGGACAACCTGCGCGCGGCGATCCTGCGCCCGCAGCTGCGCGCAGCTCGAGGCGCGGCGCGCGGCGCTGGGACGGAGCGCTACCGCGCGGTGGAGGCGGGGCTGCGCGGCACGCCCGGCCTGACGCTGATCGCGCGGCCCGCGGCCGAGGGCTTCGTCGGCTCGTCGTTCCAGTTCCTGCTGCTGGACTGGCCCGACGCGGCGGTCGGCGCGCGTGGTCGCGCGCTGCGCCGCGCGGGGGGTGGAGCTGAAATGGTTCGGCGCGCCGCGAGCCGCTGGGCTTCACCTCGCGCTATCGCCACTGGCGCTAGGCGCCGCGCTCCGACCGATGCCCGCGCACCGACCGGGTGCTCGCGGGCCTCCTCGACATGCGCCTGCCGCTGACCTTCAGCCTGGAGGACTGCGCCCTGATCGCCCGCATCATCCGGGCCGAGGTGGCGGCCGCGGCCCCGCCCGCGCGTGGCGCCCGCGGCGGCGTCCTCGGTTGACGCAGGCGGGGGCCGCGCCTAGACCCGGCCCGACCGCCGCAGGGCGCATATGGGAGGGGACGCCATGTTCACCGCATCCATGAGCTTCGACCTGGGCGAGGACGTGACGCCCTGCGCGAGATGGTCCATCGCTGGGCGCAGGAGCGCGTCAAGCCGATGGCCGCCGAGATCGACCGGACCAACGCCTTTCCCACCGAGCTCTGGCGCGAGATGGGCGAGCTCGGCCTGCTGGGCATCACCGTCGAGGAAGAATACGGCGGCGCCGGCATGGGCTACCTCGCCCACATCGTCGCGGTGGAGGAGATCGCCCGCGCCAGCGGCCAGCGTGTCGCTCAGCTACGGCGCGCATTCGAACCTCTGCGTCAACCAGATCCGGCTGAACGGCACGCGACGAGCAGAAGCCGGCACTACCTGCCGAAGCTCGTCTCGGGCGAGCATGTCGGCGCGCTGGCAATGTCCGAGGCGGGCGCGGGCTCGGACGTGGTCGGCATGAAGCTGCGCGCCGAGAAGCGCAACGACCACTACGTGCTGAACGGCACCAAGTACTGGATCACCAACGGCCCCGACGCCGACACGCTGGTCGTCTATGCCAAGACCGACCCCGAGGCGGGCTCGAAGGGCATCACCGCCTTCCTGATCGAGAAGGCGATGACCGGCTTCTCGACCTCCGCAGCATTTCGACAAGCTGGGGATGCGCGGCTCGAACACCGCCGAGCTGGTCTTCGAGGACGTCGAGGTGCCGTTCGAGAACGTCCTGGGCGAGGAGGGGCGCGGCGTGCGCGTGCTGATGTCGGGCCTCGACTACGAGCGGGTGGTGCTGTCGGGCATCGGCACCGGCATCATGGCCGCCTGCCTCGACGAGGTCATGCCCTACATGGGCGAGCGCAGGCAGTTCGGCCAGCCGATCGGGATCGTTCCAGCTGATGCAGGGCAAGATCGCCGACATGTACACCGCGATGAACACCGCCCGCGCCTATGTCTACGAGGTCGCCAGGGCCTGCGACCGGGGCGAGGTCACGCGGCAGGACGCGGCGGCCTGCGTGCTCTACGCCTCCGAACAGGCGATGGTGCAGGCGCCACCAGGCGGTGCAGGCGATGGGCGGCGCGGGCTTCATGAACGACACCCCGGTCAGCCGCCTCTTCCGCGACGCCAAGCTGATGGAGATCGGCGCCGGCACCTCCGAGATCCGGCGCATGCTGATCGGGCGCGAGCTGATGGCGGCGCAGGCATGACGCCGCGCCTCCTTCTCGCGCTCGTCGCCCTGCCGGCGGCCGCGCAGGAGGTGCCGTTCGACCCCGCGCCGCTCGCCGCGTGCCTGGCCGCCGCCGACGACCGTCCGGCCATGCGCGCCTGCATCGGCACCGGCGCCGAGGCCTGCATGGCGACCGACGCCGGCGGCATCGAACGCCGGCATGGGTGCCTGCTACGGCGCCGAGGGCGCGTGGTGGGACGCCGCGCTCAACACAACGTACCGCGACCTTCTCGCCGCCGAGGAACGCGTCGAGGCCGAGAACGCCGCGGTCGGCATCCCCGCGCCCGGGACGGTCGAGCCGCTCCGCGACATGCAGCGGGCCTGGATCCCGTTCCGCGACGCCGCCTGCACCTACGAATACGCCCAGTGGGGCGGCGGCACCGGCGGCCCGGTGGCGAACGCCGCCTGCCAGATGCGGATGACGGCCGAGCAGACGGTCGAACTGATCCTGCGGCGGCGCGAGCTGGCGCGCTGATGGGCGCGGCCTTGCGACGGCGGGCGGAACGGGCGGGTGCGGCGGCCCTTGCGCTCGTCGCCGCGCTTGCCACCGGCCCCCTCGCGGCGGCGGAGGGTGAGTTCGTGCCCGGCCCCTACATCGAGATGTTGGCCGAGTGCTACGGCGGTGCCGATACCCTGGACGACCGCCGCGCCTGCATCGGCCAGGCGGCGCAGGCCTGCCAGGAGGAGGAGCCGCAGGGCCAGACCACCCTCGGCATCGTCACCTGCACCGGCATCGAGGCCGACGCCTGGGGCGTGGTCCTGAACGGCGAGTACCAGCAGACGATGGAGACGGCGCGCCAGGCCGACGCCGCCGAGACGATGCCGGAATACTCCGGCATGGCCGAGGCGCTGCGCGAGGCGCAGCGCGCCTGGGCCGAGTTCAACGATGCCGAGTGCCGGCTGGCCTTCGCCGCCTGGGGCTCGGGCTCGATGCGTTACATCGCCGCGGCCGAGTGCCGGCTGCGCATGATCGCCGAGCGGGCGATCGAGCTGCGCGCCATGCGGGAGGACTTCTGATGCGCCTGACATCGTCGTACATGGCCAATTCCGAGGAGGCGCGGGCCAACCGCGCCGCGCACGAGGCGGCGCTGGCGCAGGTCGCCGAGGCGGCGGGGGTCGCGGCGTCGGGCGGCGGCGCCAAGGCGCGCGAGCGGCACCTGTCGCGCGGCAAGATGCTGCCGCGCGACCGGGTGGCCGAGCTGCTGGACCCCGGCTCGCCCTTCCTCGAGGTCGGCGCCTTCGCGGCGCACGGGCTCTACGATGGCGCGGCGCCGGGCGCGGGCCTGATCGCGGGCGTCGGCCGGGTGCACGGGGCGAACGTCATGGTGGTGTGCAACGACGCCACCGTGAAGGGCGGCACCTACTATCCGATGACGGTCAAGAAGCACCTGCGCGCGCAGGAGATCGCCGAGGAGAACCGGCTGCCCTGCGTCTATCTGGTGGACAGCGGTGGCGCCAACCTGCCCAACCAGGACGAGGTCTTCCCCGACCGCGACCATTTCGGCCGCATCTTCTACAATCAGGCCCGGATGAGCGCCAAGGGCATCCCGCAGATCGCGGTGGTGATGGGCTCGTGCACCGCCGGCGGCGCCTACGTGCCGGCGATGAGCGACGTGACGATCATCGTTCGGGAACAGGGGACCATCTTCCTTGCCGGGCCGCCGCTGGTGAAGGCGGCGACGGGCGAGGTGGTCAGCGCCGAAGACCTGGGCGGCGGCGACGTGCACACGCGGCTGTCGGGCGTGGCCGACTACCTGGCCGAGGACGACGCCCATGCGCTGGCGCTGGCGCGGCGGGCGGTAGGCAGCCTGAACCTGGTGCCGCCGGGCAACCCGCGCGAGGCGCCCGAGCCGCCGGCCTACGACCCGTCCGAGATCACCGGCGTGGTCCCCGCGGACCTCAGAACCCCCTACGATATCAAGGAGGTGATCGCCCGGCTGGTCGACGGCAGCCGGTTCGACGAGTTCAAGGCGCGGTTCGGCGAGACGCTGGTGACGGGGTTCGCGCATGTGAACGGGTGGCCGGTGGGGATCGTGGCCAACAACGGGGTGCTGTTCTCGGAGGCGGCGCAGAAGGGGGCGCACTTCGTCGAGCTCTGCTCGCAGCGGCGCATCCCGTTGGTTTTCCTGCAGAACATCACCGGCTTCATGGTCGGGCGGCGCTACGAGAACGAGGGGATCGCGCGGCACGGCGCGAAGATGGTCACCGCGGTGGCGACGACGGCGGTGCCGAAGATCACCGTGCTGGTCGGCGGCTCGTTCGGGGCGGGAAATTATGGAATGGCCGGAAGGGCTTATCAGCCGCGGTTCCTGTGGACCTGGCCGAATTCCCGGATCAGCGTGATGGGCGGCGAGCAGGCCGCCGGCGTGCTGGCGACGGTCCGGCGCGACGCGATGGAGCGCGCCGGCGAGAGCTGGTCGGCCGAGGACGAGGCCGAGTTCAAAAAGCCGACAATTCAGATGTTTGAGCGGCAGAGCCACCCGCTTTACGCCTCGGCGCGGCTGTGGGACGACGGCATCGTCGACCCGCGGCGCACGCGCGAGGTGCTGTCGCTGAGCCTGTCGGCGACGATGAGCGCGCCGATCGAGGAGACGCGGTTCGGGGTCTTCCGGATGTGATGGGGGGCCCGTTCGGAAAACCATATGACTTCGCATATGACTCCCGTAGGACCGGCCGGGCGCCGACCGGACCCGCGGCGAGCGCCATGAGCCGCGCGCCCGAGACGATGCGGGTGGTGGTGGCCGACATCACGACGCTGGACGTCGACGCGGTGGTCAACGCGGCGAACCAGAAGCTGGCCGGCGGCGGCGGGGTCGACGGCGCGATCCACCGCGCCGCGGGCCGCGCCCGGCTGCAGGAGGCATGCCGGGCCATCGGCGGCTGCCCGACCGGCGACGCGGTGGTGACCGACGGGTTCGACCTGCCCGCGCGCTGGATCGTCCACGCCGTTGGCCCGCGCTGGAAGGGCGGCGACAGGGGCGAGGCCGACCTGCTCGCCTCGGCCTATCGCCGGTCGCTGGAGGAGGCGCGCCGCGTCGGCGCGACCTCGATCGCCTTCCCGGCGATCTCGACCGGCATCTACGGCTTTCCCGCCGACCGGGCGGCCGCGATCGCGGTCGCCACGGTGGCCGAGCACGCCGCGGGGCTGGAGGTCACGTTCTGCTGCTTTTCCGAGGAGAGCGCGGCCCATCACCGCCGGGCGCTGGAGCGCGGGCGCGGGTCGTAGGGCGCACGCAGCGGCGTTGCAAAGCCGCCCGACCTTCGCCCGAACATCGGGCCGCGTGACGGGAGGTGGAACGCCGGGGCGGCATGAGGCGCGATGCCGTGCGGCGCTTCGGTCGGCAGGCGCCGGAGCGCGGGGGCGGGATGCAGGGCTTGGCGAGGGCGGATGCGCGGCATTGCGGAGCCGTCCGACCTTCGGACTGAACATCGGGCCGCGTGACGGGGGGGGGAACGCCGGGGCGGCCATGAGGCGCGACCCGGTGCGGCGCTTTGGGCGGCAGGCGCCGGAGCGCGGGGACGGGATGCAGGGCGGTGCGGATGCGCGGCGCCTGGCCTTTGCCGGAACAGTCGGGCCGCGCGACGGGGGTGGGACGCGCCGGGGTGGCGTGGGCCACGGCCCGGCGCGGCGCTTCGGTCAGCTCTGGCGCGGGAAGTAGGCGGCCTGCAGCTCCTCGGCGCTGATCTGCGTGGTTCGCGCGTCCGCCGAGCCGAGATGGCCCGCGATCGCCTCGCGGAATTCCTCGGGGTGGGTGAGCTTGCAGATCTCGGCCGGAACATCGGGGGCGCGATGCAGGACGTGTTCCGGCCGGGCGGGCGTGATGAATGTTCCGATCCCGTTGCCGGTGGGGTCATCCTCGACCTGGGCGCCGATGATTTCGCCCTTGTCGTTCCGGATGATCAGCATTCGACGCGTTGCCATTTATGCGTTTCCTCCGCCGGAAAGATTGAACCAGGTCGCATTCCAGCCGGGACTGGCGGTATTTTCCACGAGACAGTTATAGGACCAGTCCGTGCCGCCATTGGCATAGAGAAAGCGTTTCTGGAACCTGCTCGATTTCGAGCTGCGTGGTGCCGGAAGGCGTGGGGAAGGTGTCGAAAGGCAGGGGGTTTGCCATGATCCATTGCGCGCCCCTGTCCTCACCCGAAAACCGAATGGTGACCCACATCGAGCCGCCATTGGCCAGCCAGTAATGGCCGACATTGTTGAATGCCATCGTGTCTCTCTCTGCGCGGCATTGTTTCGATCGAAGGAGGAAGCCGGGAGGGAGCGCCCTTGGCGGCGCGACTCTCTTCACGCTCCTGTAGCCGAATTGATAGCACATCGCATTGGCCCGCACATCTCATTTCATTGCGCATCGGGTGGCAATGCGCGCAATTTCCTTTTTCGGAAAGTCCGGCCTGCCGGAGGGGTGTGCAGGGCGGGCGCCCGTCCCGCGGCGCGGCGGGAAGGTTGTCTCGGGCGGCGCGGCCGAAGGACTGGCGGCGCGGCGGGAAAGACACTAGCACCGGGGAGAGGACCGGGGGAGGCGCCATGTTCCGCAAGATCCTGATCGCGAACCGCGGCGAGATCGCCTGCCGCGTGATCGAGAGCGCGCAGGCGCTGGGCGTGCGGACGGTGGCGGTCTATTCCGACGCGGACCGCAACGCGCGGCACGTGGCGCTGGCCGACGAGGCGGTGCGGCTGGGACCGCCGGCGCCGGGCGAGAGCTACCTGCGGGGCGACGCGATCATCGCCGCGGCGCGGGAGCGCGGGGCCGAGGCGATCCATCCGGGCTATGGCTTCCTGTCGGAGAACCCGGATTTCGTCGAGGCGGTCGAGGCGGCGGGGATCACCTTCGTCGGGCCGTCGGCCGCGGCGATCCGGGCGATGGGCCTGAAGGACGCGGCCAAGGCGAAGATGGAGGCCGCGGGCGTGCCGGTCGTGCCCGGCTATCACGGCAACGACCAGGCCGACGAGCGGCTGGCCATGGAGGCCGCGCATATCGGCTGGCCGGTGCTGATCAAGGCGGTCGCGGGCGGCGGCGGCAAGGGGATGCGCCGCGTCGACGGCGAGGCGGAGTTCGCCGAGGCGCTGGCCTCGGCGCGGGCCGAGGCGAAGGGCGCGTTCGGCAACGACGACGTGCTGATCGAGAAGTATGTGGAAAAGCCGCGCCACATCGAGGTGCAGGTGTTCGGCGACGGCACGCGGGCGGTGCATCTGTTCGAACGGGACTGCTCGTTGCAGCGGCGCCACCAGAAGGTGATCGAGGAGGCGCCGGCGCCCGGCATGACGGCCGAGATGCGCACCGAGATGGGCCTGGCGGCGGTGCGCGCGGCCGAGGCGATCGGCTATGCCGGGGCGGGCACGGTGGAGTTCATCGTGGACGCGAGCGAGGGCCTGCGCCCCGACCGGTTCTGGTTCATGGAGATGAACACGCGCCTGCAGGTCGAGCATCCGGTGACCGAGGCGATCACCGGGGTGGACCTGGTGGCATGGCAGCTGCGCGTGGCGAGCGGAGAGCCGCTGCCGGCGGCGCAGGAGGACCTGGCGATCGACGGGCACGCCTTCGAGGCGCGGCTCTATGCCGAGGACGTGCCCAAGGGGTTCTTGCCGGCGACGGGGACGCTCAGGCACCTGGTGTTCCCGCCGGGCGTGCGGGTGGACAGCGGCGTGCGGGCGGGCGACGCGATCAGCCCGTGGTACGACCCGATGATCGCCAAGGTGATCGCCCATGGCGCGACCCGGCAGATCGCGCTGAGCCGGCTGCAGCACGCGCTGGCCGCGACCGAGGTGGCGGGCACGGTGACGAACCTGGCCTTTCTGGGCGCGCTGGCCCGGCACGAGGGGTTCCGGGCGGGCGACGTGGATACCGGGCTGATCGGGCGCGACCTGGAGGCGCTGACGGAGGAGGCCGCGCCCTCGGCCGACATCGTGGCGCTGGCGGCGCTGGGCGCGCTGGGGCTGCACGAGGACCTGCGGCCCTTCGCCGGCTTCACCCAGTGGACGCCGCTGGCCCGCCGGGTGGTGCTGGAGGACGGCGCGGCGCAGCACGAGGCGCGGGTGACGACGCTGGCGCGCGGCCGCTACCGCGTCGAGGTGGCGGGCCAGGCGGCCGAGATCGTGCGCGAGGCCGAGACGTGGTGGGTGGACGGGCGGCCGCATCCGGCGCGGATCCTGCGCGAGGGCGGCGCGGTGCACGTCTTCACCGAGGGCGCGTGGTCGTTCGGGGTGGCCGACGCGCTGGCGCGCGCGGGCGCGGCGGGCGCCGGGGTCGACGTGGTCGAGGCGCCGATGCCGGGGCTGGTCAAGGCGATGCTGGCCGAGGCGGGGCAGCAGGTGGCCGCCGGCGACCGGCTGGCGGTGCTGGAGGCGATGAAGATGGAGCATTCGTTGCGCGCGCCGCGCGACGGGGTGGTGGCCGAGGTGCTGGCCGAGGCGGGCGCGCAGGTGGAGGCCGGCGCGCCGCTGGTTCGGCTGGAGCCGGACGCGGCGTGACCGCCCCGGCCCGGCGAGCGGCCCCGCCCGCCCACCCGCCGCTCGCCGGGCCGGGGCGGGCGTGGCGCCCGTGGGCCGAGGCGGGGACGGCGCGGGCGGCCGGCGTGGCTCAGGCGGGGCGGCCGCGGGACCCTCGGCAGGCGCTGTGTGCGGCAGGGGCGGCGCATGGGCGCGCGCGTGCGAGGCGACGCGGAGGCGGGCCGGGTGCTGCCGGGGCGTCGCTGGGCTTGGGTGGCATGGTGACCGGGTCGGCGCCGTTGGCGGCGGCGGCCGGGGCGATGCATCCCCTTGGGGGGCGGCGCGGGAGGTGGTTGACGGACGGTCGGATCGGCGGCGACGGCGCGAAGAAGGCGGCCCGAGGGCCGGGTGCTGTCGGGGCGGTGCCGGATCTGGCCGAGGTGAGCGATGCGGCGTCGGTGGTGGTCGCGGGGCCGTGGCGAAACCTCGATACCCGGGCGGCGCGGGAGCCGGTTGGCGTGACGGTTCGCGTCGGCAGTGAGTGCGCGGGGAGGGCGGCGCGACGGGCGGCTGCGCCCGCCGGATGGTGGCGTGACGGTGGGATCGGCGGCGGGGGCAGGTTGGTCCGGGCCGGGCGGGACGGGAGCGAGGTGCGGCGTGGCGTCGGGGTTGCGGGCGCGGGCGGGCGGCGCGGGGGCTGAGGGAGCGAGGCGATGAGCGGACGGGTCGAGATCTTCGAGGTGGGGCCGCGCGACGGGCTGCAGAACGAGAAGCGGCCGATCCCGACGGAGGAGAAGATCGCGCTGGTGGACTGCCTGAGCCGGGCGGGGTTCCGGCGCATCGAGGTGGCGAGCTTCGTCAGCCCGAAATGGGTGCCGCAGATGGCGGACGGCGCCGAGGTGCTGGCCGGGATCGCCCGCGCGCCGGGCGTGCGCTACGCTGCGCTGACGCCGAACATGAAGGGCTTCGAGCGGGCGCTGGCGGCCGGCGCGGACGAGGTGGCGGTGTTCGCCTCGGCCTCGGAAGGGTTCTGCCGGGCGAACCTGAACTGCTCGGTCGACGAGAGCCTCGACCGGTTCGTGCCGGTGGCGCAGGCGGCGCAGGGCGCGGGCCTGCCGGTGCGGGGCTATGTCGCCTGCGTGACCGAATGCCCGTTCGACGGGCCGGCGCCGCCCGCGGCGGTGGCGCGGGTGGCGGGCGCGCTGCGCGCCATGGGCTGCTACGAGATCTGCCTCGGCGACACGATCGGGCAGGGCACGCCCGAGAGCGTCGACGCGATGCTGGCGGCGGTGCTGGGGGAGCTGCCGCCCGACCGGCTCGCGGGGCATTTCCACGACACCGGCGGCCGCGCGCTCGAGAACGTCGCGGTGGCGCTGGAGCGCGGGGCTTCGGGTGTTCGACGCGGCGGTGGGCGGGCTCGGCGGCTGCCCCTATGCGCCCGGGGCGGCGGGCAATGTCGCGACCGAGGCGGTGCACGAGTGGCTGGCGGCGCGCGGCTGGGAGACCGGGCTCGACCGGGCGTGCTGGCCGAGGCCGCGGAGATGGCGCGGCCGATGCGCGCGGGATGAGGCCCCTTGCGGGGACCGGCCCGGGCGGGGCATCGAGCCCCGCCCGGGCCGGCGCGCCGAGGCGCGCAGGCGCCCCGCGGGCGGCGGCGTGGCGGGGCGGCGGGCCGCGCGGGGCTGCGGGCCCGGAGGGAATGGGCCCGGCCTTCGCGTTTGGCGGCGCCCGCGATGGCCGGGCGCGCGCTGGATCGGCGCCCCGCTCGATCCTCGCGGTGCGGGCGCGTCGCGGGGGCGCGCGGCGGTTGCGGCGGCGGGGGGTGTGCGGCAGGGTCGCGGCGCGAAGGCCGGTTCATGGCGGAGAGAGGGTGGCGGGATGAACACGATCCGGATCGGGACCGACGCGCGCGGCGTCGCGACGCTGACGCTGGCGCGGCCCGAGAAGCACAACGCGATGTCGGGCGAGATGATGGACGAGCTGGCCGAGGCGGCCGGCGCGGCTTGGCGCGCGATGCGGCGGTGCGCGTCGTGGTGCTTGACCGGGGACGGCGCGAGCTTCTGCGCGGGCGGCGACCTGGGCTGGATGCGCGCGCAGATCGAGGCCGACGGCGCGCAGCGGGCCGAGGAGGCGGAGCGGCTGGCCGCGATGCTGGGCGCGCTCAACGCGCTGCCGAAGCCGCTGATCGGGCGGGTGCAGGGCAACGCGTTCGGCGGCGGCGTCGGCCTGATCGCGGTCTGCGACGTGGCGATCGGCGCGGCGGGCGCGCGCATCGGGCTGACCGAGACGCGGCTGGGGCTGATCCCGGCGACTATCGGGCCCTATGTCGTGGCGCGGATGGGCGAGGCGATGGCGCGGCGGGTGTTCATGTCGGCGCCGGTCTTCGACGCCGGCCGAGGCGGTGGGGCTGGGCCTGCTGGCCCGGGCGGTGCCGGAGGCGAGCTCGACGCGGCGGTGGAGGCCGAGGTCGCGCCGTATCTCGGCTGGCGCCGGGGGCGGTGGCCGAGGCCAAGGCGCTGGTGCGCCGGCTCGGGCGGGCGGATCGACGCCGGGCGGTGGCCGAGCAGCATCGACGCGCTGGTCGCCCGCTGGGAGAGCGAGGAGGCGCGCGAGGGCATCGCCGCCTTCTTCGACAAGCGCAAGCCGGCCTGGGCGCGGTAGGCGCCGCGCCGGCCCGCCTGGCACGCCGGTGCAACCGCAAGGCGCCGCCCGCCTGCCGCGCCGCGGTGCAGAAGGCGCCGGTGCCGCGGCGGCGAGAGGTCGCGAGCGGCGTCGGTTGACCGTGTGGCGACCGGGGCGTAGGTAGGGCCCGGATAACCCGGCCGCGGACGGAGTCACCCATGGAAGAGCTGCTGCGGGAATACCTGCCGATCCTGATCTTTCTGGCCCTCGCCGTCGGGCTGGGCCTGGTCCTGATCCTCGCCGCCGTGGTGCTGGCGGTGCGCAACCCCGACCCCGAGAAGGTCTCGGCCTACGAATGCGGCTTCAACGCCTTCGACGACGCGCGGATGAAGTTCGACGTGCGCTTCTACCTGGTGTCGATCCTGTTCATCATCTTCGACCTCGAGATCGCGTTCCTGTTTCCCTGGGCGGTGGCGCTTCCGGACGCTGAGCGAGGTCGGCGTTCTGGTCGATGATGGTGTTCCTCGCCGTGCTGACCGTCGGCTTCGCCTACGAATGGAAGAAGGGGGCGCTGGAATGGGAGTGAGCACCGCGGCCTACGACGCCGGTCTCGACCGCGACGTCGCGACGCAGGCGCTGAACCGCGAGCTGCAGGACAAGGGGTTCCTGCTGACCTCGACCGAGGACATCATCAACTGGGCGCGCACCGGCTCGCTGCACTGGATGACCTTCGGCCTGGCCTGCTGCGCGGTCGAGATGATGCAGACCTCGATGCCGCGCTACGACCTCGAGCGCTTCGGCATCGCGCCGCGCGCCTCCCCGCGGCAGTCCGACCTGATGATCGTCGCCGGCACGCTGACCAACAAGATGGCGCCGGCGCTGCGCAAGGTCTACGACCAGATGCCCGAGCCGCGCTACGTGATCTCGATGGGCTCCTGCGCCAATGGCGGCGGCTACTACCACTACAGCTATTCGCGTGGTGCGCGGCTGCGACCGGATCGTGCCGGTGGACATCTACGTGCCCGGCTGCCCGCCGACGGCCGAGGCGCTGCTTTACGGCATCCTGCAGCTGCAGCGCAAGATCCGCCGCACCGGGACGATCACGCGATGAGGGCCCGAGGCCGACCTGAACGAACTCGGCGCGCATATCGAGGCCAAGCGCCCGGACTGCGTGCTGGGCTGGGACGTGGCGCCGTGGCGAGCTGACGATCGACGTCGCGCCGGCCGTCGCTGCGTGAGCTTCGTCGAGTTCCTGCAAGACCGACCCGACCTGCCGGTTCTCGACGCTGGTCGACATCACCGCGGTCGACTACCCGGAGCGCGAGAGCGGTTCGACGTGGTCTACCACTTCCTGTCGATGTACCAGAACCACCGCATCCGCCTGAAGGTCGCCGTGCGCGAGGACGAGATGGTGCCCTCGATCATCGGCGTCCACCCCGCGGCCAACTGGTTCGAGCGCGAGGTGTTCGACATGTTCGGCATCCTGTTCTCGGGCCACCCGGACCTGCGCCGCATCCTGACCGACTACGGCTTCCGCGGCCATCCGCTGCGCAAGGACTTCCCGACCACCGGCTATACCGAGGTGCGCTACGACGAGGAGCAGAAGCGCGTGGTCTACGAGCCGGTGAAGCCTGGTGCAGGAATACCGGCAGTTCGACTTCATGTCGCCCTGGGAAGGGGCCGAGTACATCCTGCCGGGCGACGAGAAGAGGAGGAGGGGGCGCAAATGATGGACGGCGACATCCGGCGGAACACCTACGACGACGGGTCGCGCGACCTGGAGACGGGCGAGCAGAAGATCCGCAACTTCAACATCAACTTCGGCCCGCAACACCCTGCGGCGCACGGCGTTCTGCGGCTGGTGCTGGAGCTGGACGGCGAGATCGTCGAGCGCTGCGACCCGCATATCGGCCTGCTGCACCGCGGCACCGAGAAGCTGATGGAGAGCCGCACCTACCTGCAGAACCTGCCCTATTTCGACCGGCTCGACTACGTGGCGCCGATGAACCAGGAACATGCCTGGTGCCTGGCGATCGAGAAGCTGACCGGGACCGAGGTGCCGCGCCGCGCCCAGCTGATCCGGGTGCTCTATTCCGAGATCGGGCGCGATCCTGAACCACCTGCTGAACGTCACCACGCAGGCGATGGACGTGGGCGCGCTGACGCCGCCGCTCTGGGGCTTCGAGGAGCGCGAGAAGCTGATGATCTTCTACGAGCGGGCCTCCGGCGCGCGGCTCCACGCCGCCTATTTCCGCCCCGGCGGCGTGCACCAGGACCTGCCGCCGGCAGCTGATCGACGACATCGAGGCCTGGGCGAGGACGTTCCCGACGGTGCTGGACGACATCGACGGGCTGCTGACCGAGAACCGCATCTTCAAGCAGCGCAACGTCGACATCGGCGTCGTGACCGAGGAGGACATCCAGGACTGGGGCTTCTCGGGCGTGATGGTGCGCGGCTCGGGCCTGGCCTGGGACCTGCGGCGCGCGCAGCCCTACGAATGCTACGACGAGTTCGACTTCCAGATCCCCGTCGGCAAGAACGGCGACTGCTACGACCGCTACCTCGTGCCGCATGGCCGAGATGCGCGAGTCGACGAAGATCATCCGGCAGGCCTGCGAAAAGCTGCGCGCACGACGCCAGGGCGACGTGCTGGCGCGCGGCAAGATCACGCCCGCCGAAGCGGGGCGAGATGAAGACCTCGATGGAGGCGCTGATCCACCACTTCAAGCTCTACACCGAGGGCTTCCACGTCCCCGAGGGCGAGGTCTATGCCGCGGTCGAGGCGCCGAAGGGCGAGTTCGGCGTCTACCTCGTGGCCGACGGCACCAACAGGCCCTACCGCGCCAAGCTGCGCGCGCCGGGCTTCCTGCACCTGCAGGCGATGGACTACATCGCCAAGGGCCACCAGCTGGCCGACGTCGCCGCGATCATCGGCACGCTGGACATCGTGTTCGGGGAGATCGACCGGTGAGCACGCTTGACCGTCCGCCGCGCTGACGCTGGCCGGCTGCGCGGGCGATGCCGATGGCGTCGGGCGACTGCGCCGAGGCTGTGGCGCCGCCGACGCCGCCGCCGGCTGCAGATGCCGCGCGGCGAAGGCGTCATCGCGCGGCGGAGTTGCCAGGACCGGCGCTGATCCGGACGCGATCCGATCGCCGAGCTGAACTCGCGCGCTGACCAGGCCGAGCGCCGTCGGCGCCGATGGCGGACGCCTGCCACGTCGAGCCGTGCGACGAGCTGAGCCGCGACGCTCGGCGATCTGCAGGCCAGAGCGCCGGAGCGAGACGCGCCGATGCACTTCGCGATGGCCGACTGCTGACCGATCAGCCGCCGGCCTGCATGCCGCGACCGCCACGGCGACCGTGCCCGCCGCGTGCCGATGCTGACGGAGCCCGCGAGCCAGACCATGGGGACCACTGACATGCTGCGCCGCCTTCACCACGACCAGCCCGAGAGCTTCGCCTTCACCGCCCGCCAACCTGGCCTGGGCCGAGGCGCAGATCACCAAGTATCCCGAGGGCCGGCAGGCCAGCGCGATCATCCCGCTGCTGTGGCGCGCGCAGGAGCAGGAGGGCTGGCTGACGCCGCCCGGCGATCGAGCATGTCGCCGACATGCTGGGCATGGCCTATATCCGCGCGCTCGAGGTCGCGACCTTCTACTTCATGTTCCAGCTGCAGCCGGTCGGCTCGCGTCGCGCATATCCAGGTCTGCGGCACCACGTCCTGCATGATCTGCGGGGCCGAGGACCTGATCGCGCGTCTGCAAGGAGAAGATCGCGCCGAAGCCGCACCAGCTGTCGGCGGACGGCAAGTTCTAGCTGGGAAGAGGTCGAATGCCTCGGCGCCTGCGCCAACGCGCCGATGGCGCAGATCGGCAAGGACTACTACGAGGACCTGACCGCCGAGCGCTTGGCGGCGATCCTCGACGAGCTGGCCGCGGGCGAGGTGCCGGTGCCGGGCCCGCAGAACGGCCGCTTCGCGTCCGAGCCGCGGTCGGGGCTGACCAGCCTGACGGACCACGAGAGCGGCCGGACGGCAGCACAACGCCAGCGTCGCAGCTGGCGCTGGAGATCGGCGACACGGTCAAGCGGATCGACGGGACCGAGGTGCCGCTGCGCACGCCCTGGCGCGACGGCGGCGTGCACGAAGGAAGAGCCGCCGCAGGTCCGCGGCGACCATCTGCAGCCCGGGGCGGCGTGGGCGCCGGCCAGACGCCCGGCCCGCAGCCCGGCCGCGGCAAGCCCGTCGACGAGGACGGCGGCGACGGTGCAGGAATCGGACGAGCCCGATGCGGGCCGCCCCGAGGCCGAGGCCCCCGAGCCGGCCCCGGCCGAGCCGGAGCAGGCGGCGCCGGGGCAGGACGTGGTCGCCGACACCGCGACGGGCGACGCCGCGCCGGGGACCCGGCCCGCCGCCGGCCCTCCCGAGGAGACGAGCGCGACGGCAGCCGCGGACGAGGCGGCAGACGATCTGAAGCAGATCAAGGGATCGGGCCGAAGCTGGCCGAGCAGCTGGACGAGCTGGGCTTCACCACTTCGCCCAGATCGCGCAGTGGGACGAGGCCGAGGTCGCCTGGGTCGACGCCGACCTGGGCAGTTTCCGGGGCCGGGTCAGCCGCGACGACTGGGTCGCCAGGCAAGGCGCGCTGACCGGCGAGGGCGCGTGAGGGCGACGGCAGCACCTTCGCGCCGCGCGGCAGGACGCCGGTGATGTCGCGCGCCGAGGACGAGCGACGGCTGGCAGGCCGGTACGCATGGCGGCCTTCGTGATCGCGGGCACCATGGCTGCTCTGGTTCGCGGCGCAGTGGCTGGGCGGCCGCGCTGGGCCTGCCGGTGCGCTACGTGTTCCTCTTCGACTTCGCCGCGCTGGCGGCGTTCGTCTGGGCGCTGGTGGTGACGTTCCGGATCTGGCGCGCGCGCCGGGACAAGGAGTGAGACGAGACGATGCTGAAGGACCAAGACCGCATCTTCACCAACCTCTACGGGATGCACGACCGCACGCCTGCAGGGCGCGAAGGCGCGCGGCCACTGGGACGGCACCGCCGAGATCATCGCGCAAGGGCCGCGACTGGATCGTCGAGGAGATGAAGGCGAGCGGCCTGCGCGGCCGCGGCGGCGCGGGCTTTCCCACCGGCCTCAAGTGGTCCTTCATGCCGAAGGAGAGCGACGGGCGGCCCGCCTACCTGGTGGTCAACGCCGACGAATCCGAGCCCGGCACCTGCAAGGACCGCGAGATCATGCGCCACGATCCGCACACGCTGATCGAGGGCTGCCTGATCGCCTCCTTCGCGATGGGGGCGCATGCCTGCTACATCTACATCCGCGGCGAATACATCCGCGAGCGCGAGGCGCTGCAGGCCGCCATCGACGAGGCCTATGACGCCGGGCTGCTGGGCAAGAACGCCGCCGGCTCGGGCTGGGACTTCGACCTCTACCTGCACCACGGCGCCGGCGCCTACATCTGCGGCGAGGAGACCGCGCTGCTGGAAAGCCTCGAGGGCAAGAAGGGCATGCCGCGGATGAAGCCGCCGTTCCCGGCGGGCGCGGGCCTCTACGGCTGCCCGACCACGGTGAACAACGTCGAATCCATCGCCGTCGTGCCGACGATCCTGCGCCGCGGCGCCGGAATGGTTCGCGGGCTTCGGGCGGCCGAACAACGCGGGCACCAAGCTCTTCGCGATCTCGGGCCACGTGAACAACCCCTGCGTGGTCGAGGAGGCGATGTCGATCCCGCTTCGAGGAGCTGATCGAGACGCCATTGCGGCGGCATCCGCGGCGGCTGGGACAACCTCAAGGCGGTGATCCCCGGCGGCTCCTCGGTGCCGCTGCCTGCCGGCCGAGCACATGCGACGACGCGATCATGGACTTCGACTGGCTGCGCGAGCAGAAGTCGGGCCTGGGCACCGCGGCGGTGATCGTGATGGACCAGTCGACCGACATCATCAAGGCGATCTGGCGGCTGTCGAAGTTCTACAAGCACGAGAGCTGCGGCCAGTGCACGCCCTGCCGCGAGGGCACCGGCTGGATGATGCGGGTGATGGACCGGCTGGTGAGGGGCGAGGCCGACGGTCGAGGAGATCGACATGCTGCTCGACGTCACCAAGCAGGTCGAGGGCCACACGATCTGCGCCCTCGGCGACGCGGCGGCCTGGCCGATCCAGGGCCTGATCCGCCACTTCCGCGACGAGATCGAGGACCGCATCGCGCACCGCCGGGCCGGGCGTCCGCGGCCGTCGCGGCGGAGTGACGGGCCCGGACCATGCGACTGATCCGTGCTGCGGCCCGCGGCGTAGCCAGTGCCGAGGCACGGCGGAGGTGAGCGGCGATGACGGCACGAGAGCAGGCGGTCCTGATCTTCCTGATCTGGCTGTGCGTCTATCCCGGCGTGCTGCTGTTCACGCTACGGCTTCCGCTGGCTGGGCATCGACCTGCCGCTGTGGCTGGACGATCATGGTCTCGACGCGCGGTGACCGTGCCGCTGATCAGCCTGGTGGCGGCGCCCCGGGTCGAGAAGATGATCGCCACCGCGCGGCACGAGACGCTGGCCGAGTTCAAGCTGGACCAGGCGCGCGCGGCCGAGGGGCCGGACCCCGAGGCGGTCGTGGCGCAGCTGCGCCAGGGCCGCGACGGCGCACGCCCCGCGCGGTTGAGCCGCGCCGGTCGCCGCGATATGCCATGGGCGCGGTCCGGCCGGCGGCCGGGCGCGCGCAGGGGCGGACCGGAGCGGCTGATGCGCGGGCTGAGACGATCCTTCATCGCGACGCTGACGGCTGGCGGGATGCTGGCCGCTGCTGCCGGCGGTGGCGCTGGCCCTGCCGCCGCTGCCCGAGAACGAGCACGTGGTGGGCTCGCTCACCGCGGCGGCGATCGGCGACAGGATCCGGCGCGAGTGCCCGAGCATCTCGCCGAAGATGTGGAAGGTGCTGCTGGAGGCCAACGCGCTGAAGTCCTACGCGCTGCGGCAGGGATACAGCGAGGCCGAGATAGAGGCCTTCATCGGCGACGAGGCCGAGAAGAAGCGGATCAAGGCGGCCGCCAAGCGGTGGCTGGCCGACCAGGGCGCGGTGAAGGGCGATCCCGACACCTACTGCGCCATCGGGCTGCGCGAGATCGAGCGGGGCACGTTGACGGGCTCGCTGCTGCGGGCCCACTGACGACATCGGGGCCGAATGGCCGGAAGGGAAGCGTGAGGCGATGACCGAGCTGCGAAAGATCATCATCGACGACCACGAGATCGAGGTCGACCCGGCGATGACGCTCATCCAGGCCTGCGAGGAGGCGGGCATCGAGATCCCGCGCTTCTGCTACCACGAGCGGCTGTCGATCGCGGGCAACTGCCGGATGTGCCTGGTCGAGGTCGTCGGCGGCCCGCCCAAGCCCGCCGCGTCCTGCGCGATGCAGGTGCGCGACCTGCGCCCGGGGCCGGAGGGCGCGCCGCCGCAGGTCAGGACCAACTCGCCCATGGTCAAGAAGGCGCGCGAGGGGGTGATGGAGTTCCTGCTCATCAACCACCCGCTCGACTGCCCGATCTGCGACCAGGGCGGCGAGTGCGACCTGCAGGACCAGGCGATGGCCTACGGCGTGGACTTCAGCCGCTACCGCGAGCCCAAGCGCGCGGTCGAGGACCTGGACCTCGGCCCGCTGGTCGGGCACGCACATGACGCGCTGCATCTCCTGCACCCGCTGCGTGCGCTTCATCACCGAGGTGGCGGGGATGCCCGAGCTGGGCCAGACCGGCCGCGGCGAGGATGCCGAGATCACCAGCTATCTGGGCCAGACGCTGGATTCCGAGATGCAGGGCAACATCATCGACCTCTGCCCGGTGGGCGCGCTGACCTCGAAGCCCTACGCCTTCACCGCGCGGCCGTGGGAGCTGACCAAGACCGAGACCATCGACGTGATGGACGCGCTGGGCTCGAACATCCGGGTCGACACCAAGGGCCGCGAGGTGATGCGGATCCTGCCGCGCAACCACGACGGCATCAACGAGGAATGGCTGGCCGACCGGTCGCGCTTCGTCTGGGACGGGCTGCGCCGGCAGCGGCTCGACCGGCCCTACATCCGCGAGAACGGCAAGCTGCGCCCCGCCGGCTGGGCGGAGGCGCTGAAGCTGGCGGCCGAGCGGATCGCCGGGGCGAGCAAGGTCGCGGGCCTGGTGGGCGACCTGGCCCCGGTCGAGGCGGTCTTCGCGCTGAAGGGGCTGGTCGAGGGGCAGGGCGGCGCGGTCGAGTGCCGGATGGACGGCGCGAAGCTGCCGGCCGGCAACCGCGCGGCCTATGCGGGCAACGCCACGATCGAGGACATCGACACGTCGCGCGCGATCACGCTGGTCGGGCTGCAACCCGCGGCGCGAGGCGCCGGTGCTGAACTCGCGGATCCGCAAGGCGTGGCTGCGCGGCGCCGAGGTGACGGTGATCGGCGAGGAGGCCGACCTCACCTACACTACGCGCCATGCGGGCACCGGCCGCGACACGCTGCAACGCGCCGCGGCCGAGGCGAAGCCGGCCGAGGACGCGCTGGTCATCGTGGGGCAGGCGGCGCTGCGCGACGAGGACGGCGCGGCGGTGCTGGCCGAGGCGATGGCGCTGGCCGAGGCGCAGGGCGGGCGGATGCTGGTGCTGCACAGTGCCGCGGCCCGCGTGGGCGCGATGGACGTGGGCGCGGTGACCGAGGGCGGGATGGCCGCGGCGCTCGAGGGCGCGGACGTGGTCTTCAGCCTCGGCGTCGACGAGGTGGACATGCCCGAGGGGGCGTTCGTCATCTATCAGGGCAGCCACGGCGACCGCGGCGCGCACCGCGCCGACGTGATCCTGCCCGGCGCCGCCTGGACCGAGGAGCAGGGGCTCTTCGTCAACACCGAGGGGCGGCCGCAGCTGGCGCTGCGCGCAGGCTTCCCGCCGGGCGACGCCAAGGAGAACTGGGCGATCCTTCGGGCGCTTTCGGCCGAGCTGGGCGAGCCGCTGCCGTTCGACAACCTGGCGCAGCTGCGACAGGCGCTGGTCGCGGCGGTGCCGCACCTGCGGGCGATCGACGAGGTGCCGCAGAACGACTGGCAGCCGCTCGAGCGGGGCACGCTGGGCGGGGGCGAGTTCGGGCCGGCGCTGGCCGACCACTACCTCTGCAACGCCATCGCCCGGGCCTCGGCGCTTCTGGCGGAACTGTCGGCGCGCGCGGCCGCACGGGCCGGTTCGGCGCTGGCGGCGGAGTAGGCGGCGATGCGCGACCTCATCGGGCGCGGCGCAAGCGCAACGGGTGCGGCGTGGCGCAGAAATTCGGGCGCCAAGGCTGGCCATTCGGACGTCGATGATGTTTACAGCCCTCGGCGACCGCTTCGGCGCGCCAAAGCCTGTCGGACCGTGAAAGGCGACCTCGGATGAGCGAGTTCTTCACCACCAGCGCCGGCATCGCGCTGATCATCCTTGCGCAGGCGCTGTTCCTTGTCGTCATGCTGCTGATGAGCCTGGCGGTGCTGCTCTATGCCGACCGCAAGATCTGGGCCGCGGTGCAGATGCGCAAGGGCCCGAACGTGGTCGGCGCCTTCGGCCTGCTGCAGAGCTTCGCGGACTTCTTCAAGTACGCGCTGAAGGAGATCGTGGTGCCCGCCGGGGCCGACCGGTCGGTCTACTTCATGGCGCCGATGGCCAGCTTCGTGCTGGCGATCATGCTCTGGGCGGTGATCCCGTTCGCGCCCGGAATGGTGCTGGCGAACCTGAACGTGGCGCTGCTCTATATCTTCGCGATCTCGTCGCTCGAGGTCTACGGCGTCATCATGGGCGGCTGGGCGTCGAACTCGAAGTACCCGTTCCTGGGCAGCCTGCGCTCGGCCGCGCAGATGATCAGCTACGAGGTGTCGATCGGTCTGATCCTGATCGGCGTGGTCATCTCGACGGGCTCGCTGAACCTGTCGGCCATCGTGCTGGCGCAGGAGGGCGACCTGGGCCTTCTGAACTGGTACTGGCTGCCGCACCTGCCGATGGTGGTGCTGTTCTTCGTCTCGGCGCTGGCCGAGACCAACCGGCCGCCGTTCGATCTGCCCGAGGCCGAGTCCGAGCTCGTGGCCGGCTATCAGGTGGAATACTCGTCGACGCCGTTCCTGCTGTTCATGATCGGCGAATACGCGGCGATGGTGTTCATGTGCGCGCTGATCAGCGTGATCTTCTTCGGCGGCTGGCTGAGCCCGGTGCCTTTCCTGCCCGACGGCATGCTGTGGATGATCCTGAAGATCTGCGTGATGTTCTTCCTGTTCTCGATGGTGAAGGCGATCGTGCCCCGCTACCGCTATGACCAGCTCATGCGGCTGGGCTGGAAGGTGTTCCTGCCCTTCAGCCTGGGCTGGGTCATTCTGGTCGCCTTCTTCGCGCATTTCGGCTGGCTGGGCGGCTTCTACGCCCGCTGGGCCGTGGGAGTCTGACGATGGCCAGCATCGATTACGGCCGGGCGGCCAAGTACTTCCTGCTCGTGGACTTCCTCAAGGGGTTCGGGCTGGGAATGAAGTACTTCTTCCGCCCCAAGGCGACGCTCAACTACCCGCACGAGAAGGGCCCGCTGAGCCCGCGCTTTCGCGGCGAGCATGTGCTGCGCCGCTATCCCAACGGCGAGGAGCGCTGCATCGCGTGCAAGCTGTGCGAGGCGATCTGCCCCGCGCAGGCGATCACGATCGACGCCGAGCCGCGCGCCGACGGCTCGCGCCGCACCACGCGCTACGACATCGACATGACCAAGTGCATCTACTGCGGCTTCTGCCAGGAGGCATGCCCGGTGGATGCGATCGTCGAAGGGCCGAACTTCGAATTTGCCACCGAGACCCGCGAAGAGCTTTTCTACGACAAGGAGAAGCTGCTCTCGAACGGCGATCGGTGGGAGGCCGAGATCGCCCGGAACCTGGAACTGGATGCGCCCTACCGCTGATTGCGCCGGGGCGCCCCCCGAGAAAGAAACCCGTTGACCAGATGACCGTCGCCAGCATCGCCTTCTACCTCTTCGCGCTCTCCGCCGTGGCGGCGGGCCTCTTCGTGGTGATCTCGCGCAACCCGGTGCACTCGGTGCTGTGGCTGATCCTGGCGTTCCTCAGCGCGGCGGGCCTCTTCATCCTGGTGGGGGCCGAGTTCGTCGCGCTCCTGCTGGTGATCGTCTACGTGGGCGCGGTCGCGGTGCTGTTCCTCTTCGTGGTGATGATGCTCGACGTGGATTTCGCCGAGCTCAGGGCGGGGATGACGCGCTACCTTCCGGTGGGGCTGATGATCGGGGTGGTCATCCTGATGCAGCTGGCCTTCGCGTTCGGCGTCTGGGACTATTCCGAGGGGATCGAGACGCGCCTTGCCGCCGCCACGCCGAACGCGCTCGAGGTGCAGAACACGCGGGCGCTGGGCCTGCTGCTCTACGACCGGTTCTTCCTGCTCTTCCAGCTGGCCGGGCTGATCCTGCTGGTGGCGATGATCGGGGCGATCGTGCTGACGCTGCGGCACCGCACCTGGATCAAGCGGCAGGACGTGCTGGCGCAGATGTACCGCGATCCGGCCAAGGCCATGGAACTGAAGGACGTCAAACCTGGACAGGGACTGTAGATCATGTCGCGAAACACGCTCATCATCGTGGCCATCGTGGTGGTCCTCATCCTTGTCCTCGGCTACGGCTACGTCTGACACCGCCAACCTCGGGGAGCCGGCATGATCGGGATCGAGCACTACCTGACGGTGGCGGCGGCGCTGTTCGTCATCGGCATCTTCGGCCTCTTCCTGAACCGGAAGAACGTGATCATCATCCTGATGTCGATCGAGCTGATGCTGCTGGCCGTGAACATCAACTTCGTCGCCTTCTCGGCGTTCCTCGGCGACCTGGTGGGGCAGGTGTTCACGCTCTTCGTCCTCACGGTGGCGGCGGCCGAGGCGGCGATCGGGCTGGCGATCCTCGTCTGCTTCTTCCGCAACCGCGGCACGATCGACGTGGAAGACGTCAACGTGATGAAGGGCTGACGGCATGGAGACGATCATCCTCTTCGCGCCGCTTGTGGGCGCGCTGATCTGCGGCTTCGGCTGGCGCCTCATCGGGCAGGAGGGCGCGACCTGGACGGCGACGGGCCTGCTGTTCCTGGCCTGCCTTCTGTCGTGGATCGTGTTCCTGGGCTTCGACGGCGAGATGGAGCGCATCCAGGTGATGCGCTGGATCGAGATCGGGCAGCCTGAGCACCGACTGGGCGATCCGGCTCGACCGGCTGACGGCGATCATGCTGATCGTCATCACCACGGTCTCGGCGCTCGTGCACCTCTACTCCTTGGGCTACATGGCCCATGACGAGAACTTCCGCGAGGGCGAGAGTCTATCGCCCGCGCTTCTTCGCCTACCTGTCGTTCTTCACCTTCGCGATGCTGGCGCTGGTGACGGCCGACAACCTGGTGCAGATGTTCTTCGGCTGGGAAGGCGTGGGCCTCGCGTCCTACCTTCTGATCGGGTTCTACTACCGCAAGCCCTCGGCCAACGCCGCGGCGATCAAGGCCTTCGTCGTCAACCGCGTGGGCGATTTCGGCTTCGCGCTGGGCATCTTCGCGCTGTTCTTCCTGGTCGACTCGATCCAGTTCTCGGACATCTTCGCGGCCGCGCCCGACCTGGCGGAGACCGAGATCGGCTTCCTCTGGGCCTGGGCTTGGAACGCGGCCGAGCTGATCGCGGTGCTGCTGTTCATCGGCGCGATGGGCAAGTCGGCGCAGCTCTTCCTGCACACCTGGCTTCCCGACGCGATGGAGGGCCCGACGCCGGTCTCGGCGCTGATCCATGCCGCGACGATGGTGACGGCGGGCGTGTTCCTGGTCTGCCGCATGTCGCCGCTGCATCGAGTTCGCGCCGGACGCCAAGACGCTCATCGTCGTCATCGGCGCCTCGCACCGCGTTCTTCGCGGCGACGGTCGGCCTGGTGCAGAACGACATCAAGCGGGTGATCGCCTATTCGACCTGCTCGCAGCTCGGCTACATGTTCGTGGCGGCGGGCGTGGGCGTCTATTCGGCGGCGATGTTCCACCTGCTCACCCACGCCTTCTTCAAGGCGATGCTGTTCCTCGGCGCCGGCTCGGTGATCCACGCGATGCACCACGAGCAGGACATGCGGAACTATGGCGGGCTGCGCAACAAGATCCCCTACACGTTCTGGGCGATGATGATCGGCACGCTGGCGATCACCGGGGTCGGCATTCCGTTCACCCATATCGGCTTTGCCGGGTTCCTGTCGAAGGACGCCATCATCGAGAGCGCCTGGGGCGGCGAGGGGGCGGCGGCGACCTACGGCTTCTGGCTGCTGGTGCTGGCGGCGGCGTTGACCTCGTTCTATTCGTGGCGGCTGATGTTCATGACCTTCTTCGGCAAGCCGCGCGGCGACCGGCAGACGCATGAGCACGCGCACGAGAGCCCGATGGTGATGCTCGTGCCGCTGGGCGTGCTGGCGCTGGGCGCGGTCTTCGCGGGCATGATCTGGATGAGCTCGTTCTTCGGCGAGCACGAGGACGTGGCCGAGTTCTTCGGCATTCCCGCCGGCGCGCACGCCGCTGCGGAAGACGAGGGCGAGGGGCTGGTTCCGGCGGTCGATGAGGCCGTGCAGGGCGACGCCGAGGGCGCGGTCGAGGCCATCACCGAGCCCGTCGACACCGAGCCGTCCGAGCACGCGGCCGTCGTCGCACCGCCGGGCACCGGGGCGATCTACATGGGGCCCGACAACCACGTGATGGACGACGCGCACCACGCGCCGATCTGGGTCAAGGTCACGCCCTTCATCGCGATGCTGGTCGGCTTCGTCCTGGCCTGGCTGTTCTACATCCGCCAGCCGTCGCTGGCGCCGGCGCTGGCCGCGCAACCAGCGGCCGCTCTACCTCTTCCTGCTGAACAAGTGGTATTTCGACGAGATCTACGACTTGCTCTTCGTGCGCCCGGGCGATCGGGCTCGGGCGCTTCCTCTGGCGGCGCGGCGACGGGCACCATCGACGGCGGCATCAACGGCCTGGCGCTGGGGATCGTGCCGTTCTTCACCCGGCTCGCCGGGCGGGCGCAGTCGGGCTACATGTTCCACTACGCCTTCGCCATGGTGCTCGGCATCGCGGTCCTGATCACCTGGATGACGATCGCCGGGGGGGCGAAGTGATGGACAACCTGCTTTCCATCATCACCTTCCTGCCCGGCGTCGCGGCGCTGATCCTGGCGCTGTTCCTGCGCGGCGAGGACGCGGCGGCGCAGCGCAACGCCAAGTGGCTGGCGCTGATCGCCACCTCGGCCACCTTCCTCGTCTCGCTGTTCCTGCTGGCCGGCTTCGACCCCGCCGACACCGGCTTCCAGTTCGTCGAGGAGCGGCGACTGGATCCTCGGGCTCACCTACAAGATGGGCGTGGACGGGATCTCGCGTGCTCTTCGTGATGCTGACGACCTTCCTGATGCCGCTGACCATCGCCGCCTGCTGGAACGTGACGCACCGGGTCAAGGAATACATGATCGCCTTCCTGCGTGCTCGAGACGCTGATGCTGGGCGTCTTCTGCGCGCTGGACCTGGTGCTGTTCTACCTGTTCTTCGAGGCCGGCCTGATCCCGATGTTCCTGATCATCGGGATCTGGGGCGGCAAGGACCGGATCTATGCCGCCTTCAAGTTCTTCCTCTACACCTTCCTCGGCTCGGTGCTGATGCTGGTGGCGATGATCGCCATGGCGGTCGGTCGCCGGCACCACCGACATCGCGCTGCTGCTGCAGGAGACTTCGCCTCGGCGCCGATCAGCTGCTGGGGCTGCAGATCGCGGGCGGGCTGCAGACGCTGCTGTGGCTGGCCTTCTTCGCCTCGCTTCGCGGTGAAGATGCCGATGTGGCCGGTGCACACCTGGCTGCCCGACGCGCACGTGCAGGCGCCGACGGCGGGGTCGGTGGTGCTGGCGGCGATCCTGCTGAAGATGGGCGGCTACGGCTTCCTGCGCTTCAGCCTGCCGATGTTCCCGGTGGCCTCGGACCTGCTGGCGCCGCTGGTGCTGTGGCTGTCAGCGCCATCGCCATCGTCTACACCGCGCTCGTGGCGCTGGCGCAGGAGGACATGAAGAAGCTGATCGCCTATTCGTCGGTCGCCCACATGGGCTACGTCACCGCGGGCATCTTCGCGGCGAACCAGCAGGGGCTCGACGGGGCGATCTTCCAGATGCTCAGCCACGGCTTCATCTCGGGCGCGCTGTTCCTCTGCGTCGGCGTGATCTACGACCGGATGCACACGCGCGAGATCGACGCCTATGGCGGCCTGGTGAACCGGATGCCGGCCTATGCGCTGGTCTTCATGCTGTTCACCATGGCCAACGTCGGCCTGCCGGGCACCAGCGGCTTCGTGGGCGAGTTCCTGACGCTGATGGGCATCTTCCAGGCCAACACCTGGGTCGCCGCCGTCGCCACGACCGGCGTGATCCTGTCGGCGGGCTACGCGCTCTGGCTCTACCGCCGGGTGGTGTTCGGCGACTCTGATCAAGGAGAGCCTGAAGTCGATCACCGACATGGACCGGCGCGAGAAGGCGATCTTCGCGCCGCTCGTCGTCATGACGATCCTGCTGGGCGTCTACCCGAGCCTCGTGACCGACATCATCGGCCCCTCGGTCGAGGCGCTCGTGCAAGACCACCAGACCGCCCTGCTTGAGGCCGGCGACACGAAGCTGGCCCGGAACTGAGAGGACACATGAGCTCGCCGATATCTCCGTCATCCTGCCCGAGATCCTTCTGTCGCTCTACGCGATGGTGGCGCTGCTCGTCGCCGTCTACGCGAGCAAGGACGCGCTGGCGCCGCTGCTCGTCTGGCTGACCTCGGCGGCGCTGGCGCTGGTCGGGCTGTGGATCGGCCTCGGCGGCGACGGGGTCCGGCTGGCCTTCGGCGGCATGTTCGTCGACGACGCCTTCTCGCGCTTCGCCAAGGTGATGATCCTGCTTTCGGCCGCCGCGGTCCTGCTGATGAGCGAGGACTACATGGCGCGCCGCGGCCTCTTGCGGTTCGAGTACCCGATGCTCGTCGCGCTGGCCTCGGTGGGCATGATGGTGATGGTCTCGGCCGGCGACCTGATGGCGCTCTACATGGGGCTCGAGCTGCAGTCGCTGGCGCTCTACGTCGTCGCGTCGCTGCGGCGGGACAGCGCCAAATCGACCGAGGCGGGGCTGAAGTACTTCGTCCTCGGCGCGCTTTCGTCGGGGCTGCTGCTTTACGGCGCGTCGCTGACCTACGGCTTCGCCGGCACCACGCTCTTCGTCGGCATCATCGAGTCGACGCTGCTGGGGCAGACGTCGCTGGGGCTGCTGTTCGGGCTGGTCTTCGTGGTCGCGGGGCTCGCCTTCAAGGTTTCGGCCGTGCCGTTCCACATGTGGACGCCCGACGTCTACGAGGGCTCGCCCACGCCGGTCACCGCCTTCTTCGCCACCGCGCCCAAGGTCGCGGCCATGGGGATGTTCGCGCGCGTGCTCTTCGACGCGTTCGGCGGCATCGTCGGCGACTGGCAGCAGATCCTGGCCTTCCTCAGCGTGATCTCGATGTTCCTGGGCGGGGTCGCGGCGATCGGGCAGACCAACATCAAGCGGCTGATGGCCTATTCCTCGATCGCGCACATGGGCTACGCCCTGATGGGGCTGGCCGCCGGCACCGCCTTCGGCGTGCAGGCGATGCTGGTCTACATGGCGATCTACGTCGTGATGAACGTCGGCACCTTCGCCTTCATCCTGTCGATGGAGCGCGACGGCGCGCCGGTCACCGACATCGCGGCGCTGTCCATGTTCTCGCGCACCGACGGGCTGCGCGCGCTGGCGATGCTGGTGCTGCTGTTCAGCCTGGCGGGCGTGCCGCCGCTGGTGGGCTTCTTCGCCAAGTACTACGTGCTGGCGGCCGCGGTTCAGGCGGGGCTGGGCTGGCTTGCGGTGCTGGGCGTGATCGCGGCGGTCATCGGCGCCTTCTACTACCTGCGGATCGTCTACCTGATGTATTTCGGCGAGCCGGCCGAGGGGCTGGGAACGTCGGCCTCGCCGGTGCTGTGGGGGTTCCTGGTGGTCTCGGCGGGGATCATGGTGATCGGCGTCGTCAACCTCTTCGGCATCGAGGGGGCGGCCGAGGCAGCGGCGGCGGCGCTTGTCCGGTGAGTGGCCGGCCGGCACCGGCCGCATCCTGCTCGACGAGACCGACAGCACCAACGCCGAGGCGTTGCGGCGCGCGGGCGAGCTTGCGCCGCCCGCATGGATCCTCGCACACCGCCAGACCGCCGGGCGCGGTCGCCGCGGCCGGCCCTGGCGGATGCCCGAGGGCAATTTCGCCGCCACCCTGCTCTGCCATCCGCCGCAGCGTCCGGCCCAGGCCGCGCTGCTGTCCTTCGTCGCGGCGCTGGCGCTGCACGACGCGCTGGCCGAGGCAACCGGCCCCGCCGCGCGGTTGGCCTGAAATGGCCCAACGACGTGCTGCTGAACGGGGGCAAGCTGGCGGGCATCCTGCTGGAAAGCTCGGGCAGCGGCACGCGCCGACCGGCTGGCGATCGGCATCGGCGTCAACCTGGCCGCGGCGCCGCACGCCGACCAGGTCGAGCCGGGCGCGCTCCGTCCGGTATCGCTGCTGGGCGAGACGGGGGTGCGGCTCGATCCGCTCGACCTGCTCGACCAACTCGCCGCCGCGTGGGCCCGGCGGGCGGCCACCCTGCAGAGCGACGGGTTCGAGCCGATCCGCCGCGCCTGGCTCGCCCGTGCGGCGCGACTGGGGCAGACGATCACCGCCCGCAGCGGCGACGTCACCCGCTCGGGACAATTCGAGACGGTGGACGCCACCGGCGCACTCGTCCTACAGACGCCCGAGGGCCGCCGAGCGATCGCCGCGGCCGACGTCTATTTCTAACGCCGGGCCTACTCTCCCATGCTTCTCTGCATCGACTTCGGCAATACCAACACGGTCTTCTCCATCTGGGACGGGGCGCGGTTCGTCGCCCAGTGGCGCACCTCGACCGAATGGCAGCGCACGGCCGACCAGTACTTCGTCTGGCTGGTCACGCTGATGAAGGCACGCGGCATCGAGGCCAGCATCGACGAGGTCATCATCTCGTCGACCGTGCCGCGGGTGGTCTTCAACCTGCGCGTCCTCTGCGACCGCTATTTCGACACGCGCCCCCTCGTGGTCGGCAAGCCCGAGTGCCTGCTGCCGGTCGAACCGCGGGTCGACGCGGGCACCCAGGTCGGGCCCGACCGGCTGGTCAACGCCGCGGGCGCCTTCGACCGGCACGGCGGCAACCTGATCGTGGTCGACTTCGGCACCGCCACGAACTTCGACGTGGTGGGCGTGGACGGCGCCTATTCGGCGGCGTGATCGCGCCCGGCGTCAACCTGAGCCTCGAGGCGCTGCACCAGGGGGCGGCGGCGCTGCCGCACGTGGACATGACCAAGCCCGAGCGCGTGATCGGCACCAACACGGTCGCCTGCATGCAGTCGGGCATCTTCTGGGGCTATGTCGGCCTGGTCCACGGGATCACCGAGCGCATCCGCGCCGAATACGGCCAGCCGATGACGGTGATCGGCACCGGTGGCCTCGCGCCGCTCTTCGCCCAGGGCGACGTGCTCTTCGACCGCATCGACGAAGACCTGACGATGCACGGGCTGACCGTGATCCACGCCTACAACCGGGATCGGAGCGCATCATGAGCGAGAGCCGGCTGATCTATCTGCCCCTCGGCGGGGCGGGCGAGATCGGGATGAACGCCTATGTCTACGGCTACGGCCCGGCGGGGGCCGAGCGGCTGATCCTCGTCGATCTGGGCGTGACCTTTCCCGACATGGACACCACGCCCGGCGTCGACCTGATCATGCCCGACATCGCCTGGCTGGCCGAGCAACGCCGACCGGATCGAGGCGATCTTCATCACCCACGCCCACGAGGACCACGTGGGCGCGCTGGGCCATCTCTGGCGGCGGCTGCGCGCGCCGGTCCATGCCCGCGACTTCACCGCCAACATCGCGCGGCTGAAGCTGGAGGAGGCGGGCGGCGATCCGGACGCCGTGACCGAGGCGGCGCCCTGGCCCGAGATGGTGCAGGCGGGGCCGTTCCGCGTGGGGTTCGTGCCGGTCTCGCACTCGATCCCGGAAAGCTCGGCGCTGGTGATCGACACGCCGGCAGGCCGGGTGGTGCATACCGGCGACTTCAAGCTCGACACCGCGCCGATCGTGGGCGAGCCGTTCGATCGCGCCCTGTGGGGCGAGGTCGCGGACGACGGCGTCCAGGCGCTGGTCTGCGATTCCACGAACGTCTTCGTCGACCATGCCGGGCCGGTCGGAGAGCACGCTGCCCGCCGAGATCGGACGGCTGGTGGCCGAGGCGCAGGGCATGGTGGTGGCCACGACCTTCGCCTCGAACGTCGCGCGGCTGAAGACGCTGGCCGAGGCCGGGCGCGGGCCGGGCGCTCGGTCTGCCTGCTGGGCCGGGCGATGCGGCGGATGATCGAGGCGGCGGTGCGCACGGGCGTGCTGACCGACTTCCCGCACACGATCACGCCCGAGGAGGCGCGCGACGTCCCGCGCGGCGACCTGATGCTGATCGTCACCGGCAGCCAGGGCGAGCGGCGCGCGGCCTCGGCGCAGCTCAGCCGCGGCAAGTACCTGGGGCTGGAGCTGGCGGAGGGCGACCTGTTCCTGTTCTCGTCCAAGACCATCCCCGGCAACGAGCGCGGCGTGATCCGCATCATGAACGCCTTCTCCGAGATGGGGGTCGACGTGGTGGACGACAGTGCGGGCCATACCACGTCTCGGGCCACGCCAACCGGCCCGACCTGGAGGCGATGCACGAGCTGATCGCGCCGAAGATGGTGATCCCGATGCATGGCGAGCACCGCCACCTGCGCGAGCATGCGCGGCTGGCCGAGGCGGGGGGCCGGGCCGCCTATGTGGCGCCGAACGGCACGATGCTCGACATCGGCGGCGCGCGGCCGACGATGGCCGAGCACGTGGAGACCGGCCGCACCTATCTCGACGGGGCGGTGCATGTCGGCGCGCTGGACGGCGTGGTCCGCGACCGGATCCGCATGGCGCTGAACGGCCATGTCACGGTGACGCTGATCATCGACGAGGAGGACGAGCCGCTGGGCGATCCCTGGTGCGAGCTCATCGGCCTGGCCGAAACCGGCCGCTCGGGCACGCCGCTGGTCGAGGTGCTGGAGGCGGACCTGGCGCAGCTCGTCGGCCGCGCGGACGCGCGGACGCTGCGCGACGACGATGAGCTGGAGGAGGCGCTGCGCCGCCGGGTCCGGCAGTCGGCGCAGGACGAGATCGGCAAGAAGCCCGAGGTGACGGTGGTGATCAGCCGCCTGTCCGGCTGAAGTCCGCCGCCGGCGTCGCGCGCGGGCCGGGGCCGCCGGGGAGGGCGCCGCTGGAAGAGAGATCGAGCAGACGCCGGCGGCCGGCTGTTCCGGCAGGCGGGGAAAGTTCCCGCCTGCGGCGGGCGCCTCAGCCCGCGCGGCGCTCGTCGAAGCTCTGGGCGATGAAGCTGGGCAGGTGGTCGCCCATGCCGACCACGGCCTCGTCCCGGCGCTTGCCGCGGTGACCCTCGCGCCGGGGACGGCGCGGCTCGTCGCGATCGCGCCTCGGGCTCGGGGGCGGCGGCACGCTCAGGCGCTTCGGGGGCGGTGGGCCGCTCGGGCGCCTCGGGCGCGCCGGGTTCCTCGGTCCGGTCCTTGCGGCGCCCCTTGCTACCGCGGCGCGACGGCTTGGGCCGCGGCTCGGCCTCCTCGGCGGGCGGCCTCGGGGGCGGGCGCGCCCTGGCCGAGCGGGTTCTCGAGGCGCGGGATCTCGCGCTCGATCAGCTTCTCGATCGCGTCGAGGTTCTTCTCGTCCGAGGGCGCGCAGATCATGATCGCCTTGCCCTGGCGGCCGGCGCGGCCGGTGCGGCCGATGCGGTGGACGTAGTCCTCGGCATGGCTCGGCACGTCGAAGTTGAAGACGTGGCTGACCGCGGGGATGTCGAGCCCGCGCGCGGCCACGTCCGAGGCGATCAGGAACCGCAGCGACGCCGTCGCGGAAGCCGTCGAGCGTGCGCGTGCGCTGCGACTGGTCGAGGTCGCCGTGGATCGGCGCCGCGTCATAGCCGTACTTCTTCAGCGACTTGGCGACGATGTCGACCTCGGTCTTGCGGTTGCAGAAGATGATCGCGTTGCTTCAGGCTTCTCGCCCTCGGCGTCGATCAGCGCGCGCAGCAGGCGCGCGCTTCTCGCTGGCGGCGCGGTCGCGGCGGCGAGGCGCGGAACATCACCACGCCCTGCTCGATCGTCTCGGAGGCGGTGGCCTGGCGCGCGACCTCGATCCGCGCCGGGGTCGGAGAGGAAGGTGTTGGTGATCCGCTCGATCTCGGGCGCCATGGTGGCCGAGAAGAACAGCGTCTGCCGGGTGAAGGGCGTCAGCTAGAAGATCCGCTCGATGTCGGGGATGAAGCCCATGTCGAGCATCCGGTCGGCCTCGTCCACCACCATGATCTGCACGCCGGTCAGCAGCAGCTTGCCGCGCTCGAAATGGTCGAGCAGGCGGCCGGGCGTGGCGATCAGCACGTCGACGCCCTTGTCGATCAGCGGGTCCTGCTCCTTGAACGACGACGCCGCCGATCAGCAGCGCCTTGGTCAGCTTGAGTGTGCTTGGCGTAGGTGTCGAAGTTCTCGGCCACCTGCGCGGCCAGTTCGCGCGTCGGGCGCCAGCACCAGGCTGCGCGGCATCCGCGCCCGGGCGCGGCCCTTGCCAGCAGGGTGATCATCGGCAGCACGAAGCTGGCGGTCTTGCCGGTGCCGGTCTGGGCGATGCCCAGCACGTCGCGCCCTTCGAGCGCGGGCGGGATGGCGCCGGCCTGGATCGGGGTCGGGGTTTCGTAGCCGGCTTCTTCGACGGCTTTGAGGACCTTGGGGTCCAGCTTGAGGTCGGTAAATTTGGTCATGAAGGTCCGCTTGGAGAACACGGACCGCTGTCATGGCCCGTCGTATCGAGTGGGACGGATGCCGGCCCGGATGGCCACGGCTTGTGGATAAGCCGCCGTCTCGCGCCAGTCCTTACGGAAAAGATGGAGCGGGGTCAACGTGGCGCAAGACCCGGGGGTGCTGGACTTCGGGCGACGCTGCGGCAGATAGAGGTGCGAGGACACCAGTGACAGGAGGATGGGATGATCAGGAGACGTGGCTCGGCCCGCTGGCGCGGCGGATTGAAGGACGGACGCGGCCAACTTTCGACCCAGAGCGGGGTGCTGTCCGACCAGCTCTACGGATTCGGCACCCGCTTCGAGGACGAGCCGGGCACCAACCCCGAGGAACTTATCGGCGCCGCCCATGCCGGCTGCTTCTCGATGGCGCTGTCGCTGGTGCTCGGCGAGGCGGGCCTGACCGCCGAGTCGATCGAGACGCAGGCGACCGTGACGCTGGAGGAGGCGGGCGGCGGTTTCGCCATTACCCGCGTGCATCTGGACGTGCGGGCGCAGATTCCCGATGCCGATGAGGAACAGTTCCGCGAGGCGGCCGAGACCGCCAAGACGAACTGTCCGGTATCCAAGCTTCTCAACGCCGAAATCACGATGGAAGCGCGCCTCGACTGAGGTAATGCGGCCGCGCCGGGTGCAACCCCGGCGCGTGCCGCCGCAGCCGCGAAAGCGCGCACAGACTTATCCACAAGTGGTGAGGGAATATCCGCGCGAGATGCCAAAATGGCCATGCGCGGAGGTCCGCCGATTCCAGTTTCCGAGCGACGCTAGCTCCCCTCGGCGCGCGACACAACCCACCGCAGAAGGTATTGCCCAAGGCCACACGTCGTGGGAGAAAGTCGTCCGGGAACAGAGACTCACGGGGCCGGAAATTGCCCTAGACCATCATCTCCTTGGTGGCGGAGAGCGTCAGTTCGGGGTGATCGCGAACGATCCGGTCGATGTCCCACTGCAGCCGCGTGAGGTAGACGATGTCGCCGTCGTGGTCGTGCGCGATGTGACCCTTGTTGGCGGCGACGAACTTGTCCACAGCCGCCTTGTCGCCCGAAACCCAGCGCGCCGAGGTGAACTGCGAGGGCTCGAGCCGCACCGGCAGGCCGTATTCCAGCTCGATCCGGCTTGCAAGCACGTCGAACTGCAGCGGCCCCACGACACCCACGATGAAGCCCGAACCGACCATCGGCTTGAAGACCTTGGCCGCGCCCTCCTCGGCGAACTGCATCAGCGCCTTGTCCAGGTGCTTGGCCTTCATCGGGTCACCCGCGCGCACCGATTGCAGCAGCTCGGGCGCGAAGGACGGGATGCCGGTGACGCGGATCGCCTCGCCCTCGGTCAGGGTGTCGCCGATGCGCAGCTGGCCGTGGTTGGGGATGCCGAGGATGTCGCCCGCCCAGGCCTCCTCGGCCAGCTCGCGGTCGGCGGCAAGGAACAGGACCGGGTTCGTCACCGCCATCGGCTTCTTCGTGCGGACGTGGTGCAGCTTCATGCCGCGCTCGAAATGGCCCGAGGCGAGGCGGACGAACGCCACGCGGTCGCGGTGGCGGGGGTCCATGTTGGCCTGCACCTTGAAGACGAAGCCCGCCACCTTGCCCTCGTCCGGCGAGATCTGCCGCGGCTCGGCCGATTGCGGCTGCGGCACGGGGCCGAAATTTCCGATCCCGTCCATCAGCTCGCGAACGCCGAAGCTGTTGATCGCGCTGCCGAACCAGATGGGTGTCAGCGTCCCGTCGAGGAATGCCTGCCGGTCGAAGGCGGGCATCAGCTCGCGCGCCATCTCGACCTCCTCGACCAGCTTTTCCAGCAGGTCGGCGGGGATGTGCTGGGCCAGCTTCGGGTCGTCGAGCCCCTCGATCTTGATCGACTCGGCCACCCGGTTGCGGTCGGCGCGGTCCATGAGTTCCAGCCGGTCGCGGAGCATGTCGTAGCAGCCCAGGAAGTCGCGGCCCATGCCGATCGGCCATGACGCCGGGGTGACGTCGATCGCCAGGTTCTCCTGGATCTCGTCGATGATCTCGAAGGTGTCGCGCGCCTCGCGGTCCATCTTGTTGCAGAAGGTCAGGATCGGCAGGTCGCGCAGGCGGCAGACCTCGAAGAGCTTGCGCGTCTGGCTCTCGACCCCCTTGGCGCCGTCGATGACCATGATCGCCGCGTCGACCGCGGTGAGGGTGCGGTAGGTGTCCTCGGAGAAGTCGCTGTGGCCCGGCGTGTCGACGAGGTTGAAGCGGAAGTTGTTGTAATCGAACGACATTGCCGAGGCGCTGACCGAGATGCCGCGGTCCTTTTCCATCTGCATGAAGTCCGAGCGGGTGCGCCGCGCCTCACCCTTGGCGCGGACCTGGCCGGCCATCTGAATCGCGCCGCCGTAGAGCAGGAACTTCTCGGTCAGCGTGGTCTTGCCCGCGTCCGGGTGCGAGATGATGGCGAAGGTCCGGCGCCGCGCGATCTCGGGCGGCAGGTCGGGCTGGTTGGAGGCGCGATTGAGCATGGGCGGGCATATAGAGGTCGCCGCGCCGGGCCGCAATTCGCCGTGAAACGGCCGTGTGATCCGCGTACACCCCCTGTACACCCCCCGTACATACGCGCGCCCATCCCGGACGCGGGCAACGGCGCGCGGCCACGCGACCCGGCGGCTGGAACCGGCCGCTGCATCGGTTTCGGAAAGGGGGCCTGACCGGAAGCCCGCGTGGCGCCCGCCCGTCGGCCTCAGCGCGGCTCGGACAGGCGGGGCGGATGGGCGATCAGAAGATCGCGCGGCGGATCGTTCATCAGCGACGAGGCGAAGCTGCCGATGGTGAAGGTGACGCCGTCGGGCCGGGCGTTGGCGCCCAGCACGATCAGGTCGGGGTCGACCTCTGCCAACGCGCGCTGGAAGCCCTGGCCGAGCCCGCCGTCGTAGATCCTGGTCGCCGCGGCGACATCGGTCAGCTCGTGGGCCGTGGACCATTGTTCGAGCTGCTGCTTCGCGTCGGCCACGTAGTAGCGCGCCTCGTTGTTGACCCGGCCGCTTTCGATGCCGCGATAGGGGACGTGGACGGCGTGGAAGCCGCGGAGTGCGGCCCCGGGCGCCAGCGCGCGGGCGGTGCGGCAGGCGGCGGCCGAGGCGGGCGAGAAGTCGATCGCGGCGAGGACGGTCGCGTAGTCGCGATCGCTGGTGTCGCGCACCAGCAGGATCGGCACCGGCGCCAGCCGCGCCAGGCGGTGCACCGTCGTCTCGCGGAACAGGTCCATGAACGGGCGCGAGCGATGGGTGCCGATCACCACAAGGTCTGCGGCGAGATCCTGGGCCATTGCACGGATCTCGCCCGGCACGTCGCCGGGGCGCACGTGGACCTCGTGTGGCGCGCGCCCGGCCTCGGGGACCGTCGTGACGAAGCGGTCGATCAGCGTGCGCGCCTGCTCGGTTCGGGCCTCGACCAGGTCCGGCGGCAGGTCGTCGTCGACCACATGGGCGATGTCGAGACGGCCGCCAAGCTGCGCCGCGATGCGGAAGGCGCGGCGGATGGCGCGGTCGGAGCGCTGCGACAGGTCGGTGGCGACGAGGACGCGCTGCATGGCCGGGATCCCTGAAGGTTTCCCCCGAGGTAACGCGAGGCGCCGCGCGCGATCAAGGTGACTTTCCCGGCGCGGCACCGGATGCTAGGGCCGAAACGACCGACACGGAGGAGGGGCGCATGGATCTGGGAATCAGGGGAAAGCGGGCGCTGGTCTGCGCCTCGTCGAAGGGGCTGGGGCGCGGCTGCGCCGAGGCGCTGGCCGCGGCGGGGGCGGACCTGGTGATGAACGCGCGCGGCGCCGAGGCGCTGGAGGAAGCGGCCGACGCGATCCGCGCGGCCTACGGCGTCGAGGTGACGGCGGTGGCCGCCGACATCACCACCGAGGCGGGCCGGGCCGAGGTGCTGGAGGCCGCGGGGGCGGTCGACATCCTGGTCACCAACGCGGGCGGTCCGCCGCCGGGCAACTGGACCGACTGGGAGCGCGAGGACTTCATCAAGGCGCTGGACGCGAACATGCTGACGCCGATCGCGCTGATCAAGGCGCTGGTGCCGGGGATGATGGAGCGCGGCTGGGGCCGCGTCGTCAACATCACCAGCCAGTCGGTGAAGGCGCCGATCGCGGTGCTGGGGCTGTCGAACTCGGCGCGGACCGGGCTGACGGGCTATGTCGCCGGCACCTCGCGGCAGGTGGCCCATGCGGGGGTGACGATCAACAACCTGCTGCCCGGCATCCACGCCACCGACCGCGCCGTCTCGCTCGACGGAGGCGTGGCCGAGCGCGAGGGGATCAGCCTGGACGAGGCCAAGCGCCGGCGCGAGGCGACGATCCCGGTGGGCCGCTATGGCGAGCCGGCCGAGTTCGGGGCGACGTGCGCGTTCCTGTGCTCGACCCACGCGGGGTTCATCGTCGGGCAGAACATCCTGCTGGACGGCGGGGCGACGAACTTCACGCTCTGACGCGGGGGGCGCCCGCCCCTCGAGCCCCCCGGCCAAGCCGGGGAGCCGCTCGGGCCGGGCGGCGCGCCCTTCGGGCCCGCAGGCGCGGCGCTCGGCCGCTTGCCCCCGCCTGCGGCCGCTGCTAGGGCGCTCGTGCCCGAGCGAAGCACTCGGGAATTGATGCAGGCGAGGAGCGGCGTGACCCCGAGGCTCGAGATCCGCGACATCACCCGCAGCTTCGGCGGGCGCGCGGTGGTCGACGACGTGTCGCTGGCCATCGCGCCGGGGCAGGTGACGTGCCTGCTGGGCCCCTCGGGCTGCGGCAAGTCGACCACGCTGAGGATCATCGCCGGGGTCGACCGGCAGGACGCGGGCGAGGTGCTGGTCGACGGCGCGGGTGATCTCGGACGCGCATCACCACATGCCGCCCGAGACGCGCGCGGCATCGGGCTGATGTTCCAGGACTTCGCGCTGTTCCCGCATCTGAGCGTGGCGCAGAACGTGGCCTTCGGGCTGAAGGGGACGAAGGCCGAGAAGCGGGCGCGGGTGGCGGAGCTGCTGGACCGGGTGGATCTGGGCCGCTTCATCGACGCCTATCCGCACGAGCTGTCGGGCGGCGAGCAGCAGCGCGTGGCGCTGGCGCGCGCGCTGGCGCCGCGGCCGCGGGTGATGCTGATGGACGAGCCGTTCTCGGGCCTCGACAACCGGCTGCGCGACGGCATCCGCGACGAGACGCTGGCGATCCTGAAGGAGGAGGGCACCGCCGTCCTGCTGGTCACGCACGAGCCCGAGGAGGCGATGCGCATGGCCGACGAGATCGCGCTGATGCGCGGCGGCCGGATCGTGCAGGCGGGCGCGCCCTACAACGTCTACAACGCGCCGGTGGACAAGGCGGCGGCGGCGTTCTTTTCCGACATCAACGTGATCCGCGGGCGGGTGCAGGGGGCGCTGACCGAAACGCCGTTCGGCCAGTTCCTGGCGCCCGGCGTTCCCGACGGCACCGAGGTGGAGATCGTGATCCGCCCGCAGCACCTCCGCATCGACTTCGACCGGGGCGGGCCGCGGCCCGGACCCCACGCGCGCGCGACGGCGTGCCGGCCCGCGGCGTGGTGGAACGGGCGCGCTTCATGGGGACGGAGAGCCTGGTGGAGTTCCGGATGGACTTCGACGGCTCGATCATGAAGGCGACGGTGCCGAGCGTGTTCCTGCCCGGCCCGGGCACGCCGCTGTGGCTGATGATCCGGCGCGACCGGTGCTTCGTCTTTCCGCTGAAGCCGGGAGAGGGGGCCGGATGAGGCGCCGTGGTTTCCGCGACTTCACGCTTTCATCGCGCCGCCCGAGACAATAGATACGGACGGTGACGGATTTCTGGCCCGCCCGGTCGCACCGGGGGGCTCGGCCCAGGGGAGAGAACCCATGCTGAACAATATCGGCCTGCCCGGCCTTCTCCTGATCGCGATCGTGGTGCTGGTCCTGTTCGGGCGCGGCAAGATCTCGTCGCTGATGGGCGAGGTCGGCAAGGGCATCACGGCCTTCAAGCGCGGCGTGACCGAGGGCAGCCGCGAGGACGACGAGACCACCGAGAGCCCGCGCGCGGTCGCCCCGCCCGAGCACGGCGACACGACGCCGCCGGGCCACGCCGACCGGATCAAGGCCGACGCGACGCTGGACGCGTCGAAGGACAAGGTCTGAGCGCCGGCGCTGAGGAGCCTGACGCATGTTCGACATCGGTTGGACCGAGCTGCTGGTGATCGGCATCGTGGCGCTGATCGTGGTGGGCCCCAAGGACCTGCCGCTGATGTTCCACGCGCTGGGCCAGTTCACCGCCAAGGCGCGCGGCATGGCGCGCGAGTTCCAGCGCGCGATGGAGGACGCCGCCGAAGGAAGCCGGCGTCGACGACGTGGCCAAGGACCTGCAAGTCGATGACCTCGGCGCGCAATCTGGGCCTCGACCGGCTGAAGGACGCGACCAAGGGCTGGGACAAGATGGTCGTGACCTGGCCAAGCGGGCGAGGGCAAGGCCCGCGAGAAGGGCCCGGCCACCCGCAAGCTGAGCGAGGAGCGCGAGCCGAGGCGGCCCGCAAGATCCGCGAGGCCGGGGCCCGCGCCGCGACCGAGCGCCGCGAGGCCGAGGCCGCAGCCGCCGCGCCCACGGGCGAGGCCGGCGCACCGGCCGCCCCGACGGGCAACGGCGGGGCCGCGCCGGCGACCGACGCCGCCGCGTCGCCCGAGCCGCCGGCCGACGAGCGCCGCGCGGCCGGCGCGGGCAAGACCGACACATGAGCGCCCGGGACGAGATCGACGACAGCTCGGCGCCGCTGATCGAGCACCTGGCCGAGCTGCGCACCCGCCTGATCAAGTCGCTGGCCGCCTTCGTGGTCGGGATGGTGATCTGCTTCACCGTCTGGAACCCGATCTTCAACTTCCTGACGCAGCCGATCTGCGCCGCAGCTGGCGCGAGCGCGGCCAGGATTGCGGGCTGATCCTGATCAAGCTGCAGGAAGGCTTCTTCGTGGCGGTCCGGATCTCGCTTCTTGGCGGGTTCATCCTGGCCTTCCCCTACATCAGCTACCAGCTGTGGCGGTTCGTCGCGCCCGGGCTCTACCGGTCGGAGAAGAACGCGTTCCTGCCGTTCCTGGTCGCCTCGCCGGTCATGTTCTTCCTCGGCGCGGCCTTCGCGCTTCTTCGTCGTGATCCCGCTGGCCTTCGACTTCTTCCTGGGCTTCCAGCAGCCGGGCGGGCTGCCGATGCCCTCCGACGTGCCGACCACCGGACGACGCGGCCGAGGCGCCTGGCGCAGGCGGGCATCACCTTCCAGGGCTCGGTGGACGAGTACCTGTCGCTGACGATCAAGTTCATCCTGGCCTTCGGGCTGTGCTTCCAGCTGCCGGTGCTGCTGACGCTGATGGGCAAGGCGGGGCTGGTTTCGTCGCGCGGCCTGAAGGGCGTGCGCAAGTATGCCGTGGTGGGCATCCTGGTGCTGGCGGCGCTGGTGACGCCGCCGGACGTGATCACCCAGGTGATCCTGTTCACGGTGGTCTACGGGCTCTACGAGGTGTCGATCTTCCTGGTCCGCCGGGTCGAGCGGAAGCGTGTCGAGCAGTTGCGCGCCGAGGGCGTGCTGGGCGAGGACGAGGACTCTGGGGCGACGCCGAGGAGGATCGGTGAGGGACCTGGCCGACGAGGATGCGCTGAGCCGGATCGCGGCGGCGCTCGAACGGATCGCGCCGCCGCCCGGCCCGCGGCGCCCGACTTCGGACGCGGCCGACGCCTTCGTCTGGCACGTCGCGCCCGACCGGCTGGAGCCGGTGGCGCAGGTCAACCGCGTGGCGCTGCCGCTGCTGGTGGGCATCGACCGGGCGCGCGACATCCTGCTGGAGAACACCCGGCAGTTCGCGCGCGGGCTGCCGGCCAACAACGCGCTGCTCTGGGGCGCGCGGGGCATGGGCAAGTCGAGCCTGGTCAAGGCCGTCCACGCCGAAGTGGCGCGCGAGGCGATCCGCTGAAGATCGTCGAGGTGCAGCGCGAGGACCTGCCCTCGATCGGCCGGCTGCTGACGCTGCTGCGCGGGGCCTGGCGCACCGCTTCCTGCTGTTCTGCGACGACCTGTCGTTCAGCCACGACGACCAGCATTACAAGAGCCTGAAGGCGGTGCTGGACGGCGGCATCGAGGGGCGGCCGGAGAACGTGGTCTTCTACGCCACCTCGAACCGCCGCCACCTGATGCCGCGCGACATGATCGAGAACGAGCGCTCGACCGCGATCAGCCCCTCGGAGGCGGTCGAGGAGAAGGTGTAGCCTCAGCGACCGGTTCGGGCTGTGGCTGGGCTTTCACCCCTGCAGCCAGGACGAGTACCTGGCGATGGTCCGCGGCTATTGCGACGCCTACGGGCTCGAGATCGACCGACGAGGCGCTGCGCGCCGAGGCGATCGAGTGGCAGGCGACCCGCGGCGCGCGGTCGGGGCGCGTGGCCTGGCAGTTCTTCACCGACCTGGCGGGACGCCGCGGCGTCAGGATCTGAGCCCGCGGGCGCGCAGGTCGCGCCCGGTGGGAGCGGAGCGGTCGCTTCGGGCCCACCAAGGAACAGGGGCAGGTGCCTGTTTTTCGCACCCGCCTTTGCCGATCTGATGCCTGAGGGGCTCGCGGCCCCGCATCAAGGGCGAGCCGCCTGCGGCGGGCGCTGCGCGCCCCTTGACGCGGACCCCCGCCCCCCTCCGGGACGGCATCAGCGAAGGCGGCTCCGAAGAACAGGCACCCGGACGGCCCCGGTGGGAACGGCGGGCCTCAGTCGAGGTAGGTGGCGGGTCGACGCTCTCGAAGCCTTCGCGGACCTCGAAGTGCAGGAACGACGGGTCGGCGGCGCGGACTTGGCGATGCTCTGGCCGCGGCTGACGCGGTCGCCCTTGGCGACCCTGAGGTCGTCCACGCCGGCGTAGACGGTCAGCAGGTTGCCCTCGTGGCGGACCACGACGATCGGCACCTGTTCGGTGTCGCGGGTGATCGCGGCGACGGTGCCGGCGTCGGCGGCGCGCACCGCGGTGCCGGCGCCGCGGCGATGTCGATGCCGTCGTTCTTGCGCTTCTCGTAGCCGCGGATGATCCGGCCGGCCGACCGGTGTCAGCAGGCGCGCCGTGTCGGAGGCCGCGCTGCGCTCGGAGGCGAGGTCGGCCGCTGGCGCCACCGGCTCGGGCGGGGTCTCGTCGCGGCGGGCAGCGGCGTCGCGGCGCTGGGCGGCTCGGCGGGCGCGCGACCGGTGCCCGGCGGCGCGGTGGCGGCGACCGTTGGCGCGGGCCCGGGCGCCTTGGCGTCGACCGGCGGGATCAGCAGGAACTGGCCCACCCGCACGCCCATGTCGTCGCCAAGGCCGTTCCAGTCGGCGAGCGCCGCGACCGAGACGCCGTAGCGGCGCGCGATCGAGAACGCGGTCTCGCCGGCGGCGACCCGGTGGCGGATCGGCTGCGTGCCGACGGGCGGTGCGTTGGCCGCCGCGGGGCGCCCGGCCTCGGCGCGGTCGATGGCACCGCCCGCGATGGTGGCGACGTCGATCTCGCCCGCGGGGCGGATCGGCCCGGCGACGACGGCGCCGGTGGCCGGCGAGGGTTCGGCGACGCGGCGGGGCAGGGCCACGATCTCGTCCGCCCGCAGGCGCGCGTCCGCGGGCATGCCGTTGTAGCGGGCCAGCTCGTCGGCCTGCAGCCCGACGCGGGTGGCGACGGAGGCCAGCGTGTCGCCGCGGCGCGCGACCGCCACCTGGTAGCCGGGATAGGAGATCACGCCGCGCGCGTCGGGCGGCGGACGGTCTCGGTGCGCGCCGCGAGCGCCGCCTCGGACGTGTCGAAGCCGTTGCCGAAGTCGCGCATGTCGAGGTCGAAGCCGCCGCGGCAGCCCGCCGCCCCGAGCAGCGCCACGCAGACCAACCCCGTGCGGATGCGCCCTGCTCGATCCATCGCGTCACCTCGTCTGCCGGTTCCTTGTGACCGGAACCCTCACCTGCCGGGGTCAGTCATGGCTGACCCCCTCGACGAGCGGCACGAACCGGACCGCCCGCATCTCGTCGTAGTCGAAGCCGGAGCCGGTGCGGCGGACCCGGATCAGGGTCTGCACCGTGTCCGACTGGCCGACCGGCACCACCATGATACCGCCCACGCGCAACTGGGCCAAGAGCGCCGGGGGCGGATCCTCGGCCGCCGCGGTGACGAGGATCCGGTCGAAGGGCGCCTGCTCGGGCAGGCCCAGGCTGCCGTCGGCGGCCAGCGCGGTGATGTTGGTCAGGCCGAGCTCGTCGAAGATGGTGCGGGCCGCGCGCACCAGGCGGCGGTGGCGCTCGACCGTGTAGACGCGGCGGGCGAGCTGGCTGAGGATCGCCGCCTGGTAGCCCGAGCCGGTGCCGACCTCGAGCACCTTGTGGCGCGGCTGCACGTCGAGCGCCTGGGTCATCAGCGCCACGACGGACGGCTGGCTGATGGTCTGGCCGCAGGCGATGGGCAGCGGCGTGTCCTCGTAGGCGTGGGGGTGGAAGTGGCCGCGCACGAACGCGCCGCGGTCGACCTTTTCCATGGCCGTCAGCACCCGCGCGTCGGTGACGCCGTGGGCGCGCAGCGCATAGAGGAACCGCATCTGGCGTTCGGCGTCGGGCATCGCGCTACCCCATCCGCTCCTGCAGGTCGTCGATGGCGTCGTGGGCGGTCAGGTCGGCGCGCATCGGCGTGACCGAGATCCAGCCGTCGAGGTTGACCGCGGCGTCGGTGCCGGGCTCGGTCGGGACGTCCTGCGGGCCGCCGCGTGACCCAGAGGAAGCGCCGGCCCGAGGGCGACAGGTGCGCCTGCACCCCGAACCGGACGTCGCGGCGAAAGCCCTGCGCCGCCACCTTGAGGCCGCGCACCTCGGCGGCGGGGACCGGAGGAAAGTTGACGTTGTAGAAAAGGCGATAGTCGCCGTCGTCCCACAGCCCCGCGTCGAGCAGCCGGCGCACGGTGGCGGCGCCGTGGCGGGCGGCGGCGGCGAACGGGTTCTCGAGCCCGGCATTGGCCTGCCCGAAATACTGGCTGAGGGCGATGGCGGGCAGGCCCTGGATCGCCGCCTCCATGGCGCCGCCGACGGTGCCGGAATAGAGCACGTTCTCGGCCGCGTTGTTGCCGCGGTTGACGCCCGAGAGGACCAGGTCGGGGGCGCGGCCCTTCATCACGTCGTGCAGGCCCGCCATCACGCAATCGGCGGGCGAGCCCTCGGCGGCGAAGCGGCGCGGGCCCAGCTCGGCAATCATGGTGGGGTGGACGTAGCTGATGCAGTGGGCGACGCCCGACTGCTCGAAGGCGGGGGCGACGGTCCAGACCTCGCCACCCTCGCCGGCGATCTCGGCGGCGATGCGTTCGAGCACCTTCAGGCCGGGGGCATTGATGCCGTCGTCGTTGGTGATGAGGATGCGCACGGCGGAAGGCCCCCTGGTCGATGCGGGCCCTTGGTAGAAGAGGGGGGCGGCGGCGGCAAGCGGCTGCGCGCCTCGCGGGGGGAAGCGTCGCGGCTCGAGCCCCCCCTGGCGGGGAAGCCCTCGCCGCGCCGCGCGCGCCTTGCGGCGCGCCGGCGCCTGGAACCGGCGGCGCGACCGGGCGGCGAGCGGTGCGCGCGCCGGCGGCGGACGACGGCGCATCCGGCGCCGTTCGCGTCACCTGGTCAGCGCGGGGGCCGGCACGCTCTCGGGGAGGCCTCCTGCCGAGGTGCGGCGCGGGCGGCCGGGTGCCGGTTAGCTGGCGCCGCGGGCGAGGGCGGCGACGCCGGTGCGGGCGAGCTCGACGAGGCCCAGCGGGCGCATCAGGTCGGCGAAGGCGTCGATCTTTTCCGGCGTGCCGGTGATCTCGAAGACGAAGCTCTCCAGCGTCGAGTCGACCACGTTGGCGCGGAAGATCTCGGCCAGCCGCAGCGCCTCGATGCGCCGCTCGCCCTCGCCCGCGACCTTGAAGAGCGCCAGTTCGCGCTCGACGCTCGGCCCCTCGACGGTCAGGTCGTGGACCTCGTGGACCGGCACGATGCGGCCGAGCTGCGCCTTGATCTGCTCGATGATCCTGGGCGTGCCGGTGGTGACGATGGTGATGCGCGAGCGGTGGCCCTGGTGGTCGACCTCGGCCACCGTCAGGCTCTCGATGTTGTAGCCGCGGCCCGAGAACAGGCCGATGACGCGCGCCAGCACGCCGGCCTCGTTGTCGACGAGCACGGCCAGCGTGTGCCTCTCGATGGCCTCGTCGTAGCCCGAGCGCAGGTCGTAGGCCGAATGGCGCGAGGTGCCCTTTTCGATCTTCAGTGCGGACACGGTCAGCTTTCCCCTGGTCTGCGGCTCACACCAGCACCGCGCCCTTGGCGCCGATCGCGCCCTCGGTCGCGGACTGGGCAAGGAGCATCTCGTTGTGCGGCTCGCCCGACGGGATCATCGGGAAGCAGTTCTCGTGCTTCTCCACCAGGCAGTCGAAGATCACCGGGCCGTCATGCTCGAGCATCTCGATGATCGCGTCGTCGAGGTCGGCGGGATCGGAGCACTGGATGCCCTTGGCGCCGAAGGCCTCGGCCAGCTTGACGAAGTCGGGCAGCGCCTCGGACCAGGAATGGCAGTAGCGCTCGCCGTGCAGCAGCTCCTGCCACTGGCGCACCATGCCGAGCCGCTCGTTGTTGAGGATGAACTGCTTGACCGGCAGGCGGTACTGCACCGCGGTGCCCATCTCCTGCATGTTCATCAGCCAGCGACGCCTCGCCCGCGACGTTGATGACCAGCGCGTCGGGATGCGCCATCTGCACGCCGATCGAGGCGGGGAAGCCGTAGCCCATGGTGCCGAGGCCGCCCGAGGTCATCCAGCGGTTCGGCTCCTCGAAGCCCAGGTACTGCGCGGCCCACATCTGGTGCTGGCCGACCTCGGTGCAGATGTAGCGGTCGCGGCCCTTGGTCAGCGCCTCGAGCCGGGCGACGGCGTGCTGCGGCTTGATCGTCGTGCCCGTCTGCTCGAAGGCCAGGCAGTCGACCTTGCGCCACTCGTCGATCTGCGCCCACCACTTGCGCACCGCCTCGGCGTTGGTCTTGCGGCCGCGCGACTTCCAGATGCGCAGCAGGTCCTCCAGCACATGGGCGACGTCGCCGATGATCGGGATGTCGACGCGGATCACCTTGTTGATCGAGGACGGGTCGATGTCGATGTGCGCCTTGCGCGACTGCCGGGCGAGAAGTCCTGCACGCGGCCGGTGATGCGGTCGTCGAAGCGGGCGCCGATGTTGATCATCAGGTCGCAGTCGTGCATCGCCATGTTGGCCTCGTAGAGGCCGTGCATCCCCAGCATGCCCAGCCAGCGCTCGCCCGAGGCGGGGTAGGCGCCGAGGCCCATCAGCGTCGAGGTGATCGGAAAGCCGGTGGCCTCGACCAGCTCGCGCAGAAGCTGGCTGGCGGCGGGGCCGGAGTTGATCACGCCGCCGCCGGTGTAGAAGACCGGGCGCTCGGCGCTCTCGATGGCGGCCGACCAGCTCGGTCAGCCGGTCGGGGTCGCCCTTGACCCGCGGCTGGTAGTGCGTCGGGCGGGGTCTGGCGCGGGCCGAGATAGGTGCCGCTGGCGAACTGCACGTCCTTGGGGATGTCGATCAGCACCGGGCCCGGGCGGCCCGAGGTGGCGACGTGGAAGGCCTGGTGGATGGATGTCGGGCAGGTCGTCGGTCTCCTTCACCAGCCAGTTGTGCTTGGTGCAGGGGCGGGTGATGCCGACGGTGTCGGCCTCCTGGAAGCGCGTCGGTGCCGATCATGAAGGTCGGCACCTGGCCGGTCAGGACGACGATCGGGATCGAATCCATCAGCGCGTCGGTGAGGCCGGTGACCGCGTTCGTGGCGCCGGGGCCCGAGGTGACGAGCACGACGCCGGGCTTGCCGGTCGAGCGGGCATAGCCCTCGGCGGCGTGGACGGCGCCCTGTTCGTGGCGGACGAGGACGTGGCGGATGTCGTTCTGCTGGAAGATCTCGTCGTAGATCGGCAGCACGGCGCCGCCGGGATAGCCGAACACCACCTCGACGCCCTGATCCTTCAGGGCCTGGACCACCATCTTCGCGCCGGTCATCGTCGTCATCGTCTGCTCCGTCAGTCGCATCGGTTGCGCATAAAAAAGCCCCCGGTCTCAGTCGGGGGCGCATGAGGTGACAGAAGGGATTCCGTCACCGGCCCATGCGCCGGTATCCTACGAGTACGAGAAGTTCGCGCACGGTCACGCTCCTTCGAGGTTCGCGGCGGGACCATATGGGCCGCGGCGGGGATCGTCAATGGCCGGACGTGGAGATTGTGACGCAGGGGGCGCCGGCCGCGCAACTTTGTGACTGGGGACGGCCGTGGCGCGCAATGATTAGGGGGTAGGGCGGCGCGGAGGCCGGCCCCACCCGCCCGCCCGCCGCCCTCCGCGCCGCCTGGCGGGGCCGGTTGCGCGACGCGCACGCCGGCGGAGCTGGCTTCGGTGCCGGTTCCGCCTGCAGGTGACGACGCGACATTTTATTTCGCGCGGCAGGGGAATTCGGCGCAGTTTCTGCTATCAGGTGACGCGAAGTTGGGGACAGATCCGGCCAAGTCGGTATTAACTTGCCGCCGGCCCGACGCTAGAACCGGAGCATCGGGTCCAGCCCGCCGCAGGAGCGGGCGTGACAAACGGGGAGGATTTTCGATGGATCGCCGCTCATTTCTGAGGAAGGGCGCGCTTGGCGGCTCGGCTGCCGCCGCGACCGCGCTGGCCGCGCCGGCCTACGCGCAGGGCAACCGCACGCTGACGATGGTGACGACGTGGCCGCGGGGGCTGGCCGGTGTGCACGATGCGGCGCAGCGCGTCGCCGACAACATTACCGCGATGACCGACGGGCAGCTCACGATCGACCTGAAGGCCGCGGGCGAGCTGGTGGGCGCGCTCGAGGTGTTCGACGCCGTCACCGCCGGTCAGGCCGACATGTATCACGGCGCCGACTACTACTTCATCAACCAGCATCCGGGCTACGGCTTCTACGCCTCGGTGCCGTTCGGAATGACGGCGCCCGAGCTGGCCACCTGGTACTACCATGACGGCGGCCAGGAGCTGCACGACGAGCTGGGCCAGATCTTCGGGCTCAAGTCGTTCCTGGCGGGCAACACCGGCGCCCAGGCCGGCGGCTGGTTCCGCAAGGAGATCAACAGCCCCGAGGACCTGCAGGGCCTGCGCTTCCGGATGCCGGGCCAGGGCGGCCAGGCGCTGTCGAAGCTGGGCGTCTCGGTCCAGAACCTGCCGGGCGGCGAGATCTACCAGGCGCTGGCCTCGGGGGCGATCGACGGCACCGAGTGGATCGGCCCTTGGTCGGACCAGGCGCTGGGCTTCCAGGAGATCACCAAGATCTACTACACCGCCGGCTTCCACGAGCCGGGGCCGGGCCTGAGCCTCGCCACCAACCGCGAGGTGTTCGAGAGCCTGACGCCCACCCAGCAGCGCATCATCGAGATCGCCTGCGGCGAGTGCCACCAGTGGAACCTGACCCAGTTCCACTCGAACAACGGCCGCGCGCTGCAGCAGCTGATCTCGATGGGCGTGCAGACCTACGAATTCCCCGACAGCGTCTGGGATGCGTTCGGCCGCGCCAGCAAGGAGGTCATGGACGAGAACATGAGCGACGAGCTGTTCGCGAAGATCTACGACAGCTACATGGAGTCGCTGCGCAGCACCGCGAGCTGGATCGAGCGCACCGAGGGTGTGTTCACCGCGCAGCGCAACCGCGTGCTGGGCGTCTGACGCCACACTACCGGGCCCCGGCGCGCAGCGCGGCGGGGCCCGATCCTTTCGGCGCGCGGCAGCAGCGGTCCCGACGGCGATGCTCGATTTCCTGATCTGGGTCCTCAGCAACATCGGCCTGACTTTCTGGCGGACGTTCTGGGCGTTGACCCATCCCGGCCAGTGGCTCGACTGGTCGAACCCCGAGGCGGTGATGCGCGTCGTCTATTACGGCGGCTCGTCCGAGTTCTTCTTCTTCGTCTTCACGGCCTTCCTGATCCTCACCGCGCTGGGTCTCTGGCGGAACGGGATCATGTGGGGCGCGGTCCGCGTGCTCGAGGGCTTCGCCAACGGCGTCGGCCGGTTCTTCGCCTGGGCCGGCCTGCTGATGGTGCTGCAGCAGATCGTGATCGTGTTCGCGCAGCGCATCTTCGCGCAGTCGCAGCTCACCTTCGGGCTGGGCTCGGCATTCAGCTCGGACATCTCGTGGTGGTCGGAGGAGCTGAAGCTCTACAACGCGCTGGTGGTGGCACTCTGCTGTGCCTACACGTTCGTGCAGGGCGGCCACGTGCGCGTCGACCTTCTCTATGGCGCCATCGGCTATCGCGCCAAGCGTGCCGTCGACATGATCGGCTGCCTGATCTTCATGATGCCGTTCGCGGTCCTGGTCTGGATGTACAGCTGGTACTTCCTGTGGCGCCACCTGATGACCCCGAAGGTCTCGGCCTCGGAGACGCTCGATCGGATGATGATGAAGGCGCGCGCGTTCCGCTGGAACGTCGAGACGATCGGCTTCTCGCCGAGCGGGTTCAACGCCTACTTCCTGTTCAAGATCCTGCTGTTGGCGTTCTGCGCGATGGTGTTCCTGCAGGCGGTGTCGTTCTTCTACCGCTCATATCTGGAATGGAAGGAAGGCCCGGAGAGCGAGGGCAAGTACCTCGACCACGACGCCCTGGAAGCGGGCGAGATCGAGATGGCCGCGCCGGAACGGCTGGCGCACTAGGGGACAGGGGATGCTTTTCGGACTGGACGGGGTCGAGATCGGCCTGATCATCGTGTTCCTCTGCCTCTTCGGCGGGATCATCTCGGGCTTTCCTGTGGCCTTCGCGATCGCCGGCGCGGCGATCATGTCGTTCGCCATCATCGCCGCGCTCGACAGCGCCGGGGTGCTCGTTCACCAGTCGATCGACGAGGGCAGCGCGGCCTATCGCGACCTGCTGGCCGCGGGCGAGAGTCCGCTCGACATCTCGAAGTTCCGATACCCCGACCTGCCACGGATCACCGAGTCGCTGTTTCCGGGCGGGTGGGAACTGGCGGTCGACCGCAACGTCAGCTTCATCGTCAACCGGATCAACGAGCGCGTGCTGGCCGGCCAGTCGATCGAGACATTGCTGGCGGTGCTGATGTTCGTGCTGATGGGCATCACGCTCGAGCGCAGCCGCATCGCCGACGACCTGCTGCACGACCATGGCGCGGATCTTCGGGCCGCTGCCCGGCGGGCTTGCCGTGTCGGTCGTGGTGGTGGGCGCATTCCTGGCCGCCTCGACCGGCATCGTCGGGGCGACCGTCGTCACCATGGGCCTTCTGTCGCTGCCCACGATGCTGCGCCACGGCTACTCGCCGCAGCTGGCCACCGGCGTCATCGCCGCCTCGGGCACGCTTGGGGCAGATCATTCCGCCCTCGATCGTCATCGTGCTTCTGGGCACGCTGGCGGGCGACCTCTACGCGGCGGCGCAGGAGACGCGGGCGCAGGCGGCGGGCTGCCCCGACGCGCTGACCTATCTGGGCGAGGCGGCGGTGGTCTCGGTGGGCACGCTCTTTCAGGCGGCGATCCTGCCGGGCATCCTGCTCGCGGTTCTCTACGGGGCCTATGCCTTCGTCTACGCGCTGCTGAATCCGTCGAAGGCGCCCCCGGTCGAGGGCGGCAGCGCCGGCGGCGAGGTCATCACCCGCAGCGAGGCGCTCGGCTGGTTCTTCGGCGCGCCGGTCTTGGTGATCGGAGGCGCGCTGCTGCTGGGCGCGGTCGGGCTTGCCGGCAGCCAGGACACCACGGTGCGCAGCTTCAGCCAGGCCGAGGCGGGCGCGGTGCTGCGCACGAACGTCTCGCCGCAATGCCAGGAGGCGATGATCGAGGTACACGGCCAGGCCAAGTGGGACCTGGCGGTTCGCCAGCAGGAGCAGATCACCGCCCGCGGCGGTGTCGAGGCGAGCCACGAACTCACCCCGGAGGAGATGGCCGAACGGCGCCAGATGAAGATCGCCAGCGCCGCCCCGATCGGCACCGGCGTGCTGACGGGCATGGTGATCCTGGCGCTGATCCTGACGACGGCGCGGGGCGTGGCCCCCACGGCGCGGGGCTGGCCGCTTGCGGTGGGCGCAGCGGGCGTGGCGCTGGCGCTGCTCTTCGATGCGCTCTTCGTGTCGCCGGTGACGACACCGGGCGCCACGTTCCTGATCCTTGCTGTTGCCGTTGCTGCTGGTATTCTACGGGCTGCGGCACGCGGCGGGGATGCTGGGGCAGAACGAGCTTCTGCGGGTGGTCTTCCCGCCGCTGGTGCTGATCGTGGCGGTCCTGGGTTCGATCCTCGGCGGCATCACCAACCCGACGCCCGCGGCGGCGCTGGGGGCGGGCGGCGCGATCATGCTGGCGGCCTACCGACGACAGAAGGAGCGCGGCGGCTCGGGCAGCATCGTCGTGATGGCCGCCTTCGCGATCCTGATCATGATCCTCGTGGGCGTCAATTTCGACCTGCGGATGAATCGCGGCGGCGTGCTGTTCGAGGAATGGCTCGCCTTCGTCGTCGCGCAGGCTGCCTACCTCTTCGCGATCTTCGGGATCCTCTATTCGTGCTGGGTCCTGTTCTCGGCCGGCGTGCTGAGCCCGGTGGTGCGCGAGACCGCCAAGGTCACCTCGATGGTCTTCACCATCCTGATCGGGTCGCAGCTTCTGAACCTGGTGGTGATCTCGTTCGGCGGCGAGGAGTACATCCAGAACTTCCTGCGCATCGTTCGACCGCGAATGGCTGGTGTTCCTGATCGTGATGCTGGTTCTGTTCGTGCTGGGCTTCGTGCTCGACTTCCTCGAGATCATCTACATCGTGATTCCGATCGTCGGCCCGGTGATCTACGGCGGCACGATGGACCCGAAGTGGGTCACGATCATGATCGCGGTGAACCTGCAGACCTCGTTCCTGACGCCGCCCTTCGGCTTTGCCCTGTTCTATCTGCGCGGCGTCGCGCCGCCGAGCGTGACCACGGGCCACATCTACCAGGGGATCGTGCCCTTCGTGCTGATCCAGGTGCTGGGGCTGGCGCTTCTTTGGACCTTCCCGCAGGTGGTCACCATCGTGCCGGCGCTGATGCCCAACTGATCCAGCGGAAAAGGCGCCCCGCGGGGCGCCTTTGCACCTTTCCTGTCGCGGCCGCGCGAGGCGCGACCGCTCCGGTCAGCCGGATGTGGGCCGGGTGTCGGGCAGGTTGATGCGCGCGACCTGCTCGGCGATCGGGTCGGTCGACAGTGGATGCGTCTCGGCGGAATAGGCCGACGGATCGCCGATGTCGCGCCAGACATTGCCGTGATAGACCTCAAGCGCCGGGAAGCGCGCCTTGTAGCCCATCTTGGCGCTGCCCGGCACCCAATAGCCGAGATAGACGTAGGGAAGCCCCGCCTCGCGCGCGATCTCGACGTGGTCGAGGATCACGTAGGTGCCGAGCGACAGCGGCGCGAGCGCAGGGTCGTAGAACGAGTAGACCATCGACAGCCCGTCATCGAGCACGTCGGTCAGGCAGACCGCCGCCAGCGGCTCGTCGGGGCTGCGGTCATCGACATACTCGATCACGCGGCTGCGGATCGGCGTCTCCTCGATCATCGCCGCGAACTCGAAGATGTCCATGTCGGCCATTCCGCCCTCGGCGTGCCGGCTGTCGAGGTAGAGGCGGAAGAGCCGGTACTGCTCCTCGGTCGCCCAGGGCGAGGTCGCCTGCCGCCGCAGATGCGACGCCCGGCGTGCCACCCGGCGCTGGCTGCGCCGGGGCCGGAAGTCGGCAACGCGGATGCGGGCCGAGAGGCAGGCCGAACACTCGGTGCAGGACGGCCGGTAGAGGACGTTCTGCGACCGCCGGAAGCCCTGCTTGGACAGCGAGTCGTTCAACGTCTCGGCGAACTCGCCCTGCAGCGCGGTGAACAGCTTGCGCTCCATCCTGCCCTCGAGATAAGGGCATGGCTGCGGCGCAGTCACGTAGAACTGCGGAGCGATGGGAAGGGTGTGGCGCATCAGATCCCGTCAACGACTTGCCACGGAAGTTAGCAACGGCTTTGGCCTGCGCCAAGCCCGGTTCTTGCGACGGGTCAGACGCGCGCGGCGCGGCGCACGGCGGCGGTGCCGATGAGGTGGTCGGTCAGGCCCTGCGCCCGCGGCGTGATCAGCATCAATGCGATCGAGAACAACTGCAGCGGGAAGAACGCGATCGACACCGTGTAGCCGGCGACGTGCAGAAACGCCGTCTGCGCATCCAGCGGTCCGCCGTCGCCGCGGCGGATCTCGATCGCGGCGAGACGCATGCCGGGCGTGGCCGAGCCACGGGCCAGCGTCGTCCAGCGATAGAGGAAGCCGGTCACCGCGTAGAGCAGCGGCAGATAGAAGAGGGCGGTGAACGCGGTGAGCGGCACGAGGACCAGCGTCAGAAGAGCGATCGCCGCCACGTCGATGACCCACGCGATGAGCCGCTTGACCGGGACGCCCTCGTAGAACGCGGCCTCGGCGCCGGGGTCGGGCAGTCCGTCGTAGCTGTGGATCATCGTCATGGCGCGGTCTTCTTTCCTCTGCCTTCGGCGGATCATGTAAGCGGCGTGCGACGGCCCGTAAGGGGGCCGTCGCGGCGATGGCTCAGGTTTCGGTGCCCTCGGCGGTCCGGGTCTTGCGCCCGCGCTCTTCCATGAACTGGTCGAACTCGGCCTTGTCCCTTGCGGCGCGGAGGCGTTGCAGGAAGGCGTCGAAGGCTTCCTGTTCGTCCTCGAGGCGGCGCAGCGTCTCGGCCTTGTAGGCGTCGAAGGCGCTGTTGCCGGTCGAGCGCATGGCATAGCGCATCTGGCCGGCGCGACGGGCGCAGCCCCCGAAGGTCCGCTTGAAGAAGATCATGTAGAACAGAAGGGCAAGCCCGATAGGCCAGAACAGGATGAAGCCGAGGATCGTCGCTCCGATCCAGGCAACCTTGCCGCGCTCATCCAGCCAGTTCTCGGCCTGGGCGGGCCATGTCGCGATCGCAGTCATGGATACGTTCTCTCCGTTCATGTGAATTCCCTTTACATCCCCCCAGATCGGAGGTCGGCGGGCGACCTTCAAGATCGCATGTGAAAACTTTTTACATTGCTCCGCACCGTGCCGCCGCGGCTTGACGCCCCGCGGGGCGCGGTCAATCTGCCGCCATGGGCTTTGCCGAACGAGTGACGCGCGCGCCGCGCCCCTTCGAACCGGACCGTGGCGACGAGGCGGCCGCGGCGGTCCCCGCTACTGACCCGGCGCTGCGCGAGCTGCTCTGCGGGGCGGCCGGGTGCAGTCCGTTCCTGGCCGACCTGGTCCGGCGCGAGAGTGACTGGCTGGCCGAGACGCTGGCGGACGACCCCGAGCCGGCGCTCGACGCAATCCTTGCGGAAGCGCGGGCGATCGAGGGTGATCCCGGGCCGGGCCTCCGGCGGCTGAAGCGGCGGCTGGCGCTTCTCGTCGCGCTGGCCGACCTGGGCGGCGTCTGGCCCCTCGAAGAGGTGACGCGGGCGCTGAGCCGATTCGCCGACGTTGCCGTCTCCGTCGCGCTCAGCCACGCCATCGCCGCCGAGGTCCGGCGCAAGCGCCTGCCCGGAGGCGACGATGCCGACGGCATGGTGGTGATCGCCATGGGCAAGATGGGCGCGTGCGAGCTGAACTACTCGTCCGACATCGACCTGGTGTGCCTCTTCGACGAGACGCGCCACGACCCGGAGGACTATGCCGACCTGCGCGCCGCGTTCGTCCGCGCCACCCGCCGCATGAGCGCGACCCTTTCGGCCAGCACGGGCGAGGGCTACGTCTTCCGCACCGACCTGCGCCTGCGCCCCGACCCCTCGGTCACCCCCGTCTGCCTGGGGATGGAGGCCGCCGAGCGCTATTACGAGGCCATGGGCCGTACCTGGGAGCGCGCCGCCTGGATCAAGGCGCGTCCCGCCGCCGGGGCGGTCGACGCGGGTGCCGACTTCATCGAGCGGCTGCGGCCCTTCATCTGGCGCCGGCACCTGGACTTCGCCGCGATCCAGGACGCGCACGACATGCGCCTGAGGATCCGCGAGCACAAGGGGCTGCACGATGGCGCCCTCGAAGGGCGGGACGTCAAGTTGAGCCCCGGCGGCATCCGCGAGATCGAATTCTTCACCCAGACCCGGCAGATCATCGCCGGCGGGCGCGACCCCAGCCTGCGTGTCCGCGGAACGATCGAGGGCCTCGAGCGGCTGGTGGCGGCGGGGTGGGTCCCGCGCGATGACGCCCTGCAACTGGCCGACGATTACCGCGCCCTTCGCGAGATCGAGCACCGGCTGCAGATGATTGGCGATGCGCAGACCCACCTGCTGCCCACCACCGCCGAGGGCTTCGCGCGGCTGGCGGCCTTCACGGGGCGTGACACCGACGGGTTGCGGTCCGAGCTCTCTACCCGATTCGAGCGCGTGCAGCACCTGACCGAAGGGTTCTTCAAACCCGCGCCTGCGGCCGAGGCGCCCGAGCTGACCGACCTGCAGCGCGAGATCACCGACCGCTGGCGGTCATACCAGGCATTGCGCTCGCCCCGGGCGGTCGAGATCTTCCGCCGCCTGCGGCCCAGCATCCTGCGGCGGATCAACGAGGCGACGCACCCCGACCAGGCGCTGAGGCATCTCGACGCGTTCCTCGCCCGGCTGCCGGCGGGGGTGCAGATCTTCTCGTTGTTCGAGGCGAACCCGCAGCTCGTCGATCTTCTCGTCGGCATCGCCGACAGCGCGCCCGAACTCGCGCGGCATCTGGGCGAACACGCCGCGGTTCTCGACGCCGTCATCGGCGGCAGCTTCTTCGAGGCGTGGCCGGGCCGGGAGGCCCTGCAGGATGACCTGGCCCGGCGCATCGGTGCGCTGGAGGACTACGAGGCGCAGCTCGACGCCGCGCGACGCTGGACGAAGGAGTGGCACTTCCGCGTCGGCGTGCATCACCTGCGCGGTCTGGTCGATGCGGGCGAGGCCGGGCGCCACTACGCCGACCTGGCAAGTGCCGTGGTCGCGGCGCTGTGGCCGGCGGTGGTGGCGCAGTTCGCCGCCGCGCACGGGCAGCCGCCGGGCACTGGGGCGGCGGTGCTGGGGATGGGCTCGCTGGGCGCCGAGCGGCTCTCGGCCACATCCGACCTCGATCTCATCGTCATCTACGACGCCGACGGTGTCGAGCAGTCCGACGGACGCCGGCCCCTCGACGTGCGCACCTATTACGCCCGTCTGACCAAGGCGCTGGTGACGGCGCTGTCGGCGCCGACCGCCGAGGGGCGCCTCTACGAGGTCGACATGCGGCTGCGCCCATCGGGCCGGCAGGGGCCGGTGGCGGTGTCGTTCGAAGCCTTCCGCACATACCAGCGCAAGGAGGCCTGGACCTGGGAGCATCTGGCGCTGACGCGGGCGCGGCCTGTTGCAGGGTCGACCGAGCTGGGGCAGCGGGTCGAGGCCTTCTGCCGCGAGCTGGTGGCGGCGCCGCGGGAGCGGGCGAAGGTGCTGGCGGATACCGCCGACATGCGCGAGCGGCTGGCTTCGGCGCAGCAGCGCCGCGGCCCGTGGGAGCCGCGGGCGGGCGCGGGCCGGTTGCAGGACATCTCGCTGGCGGCAGGGGCTGCGACACTGATCTCGGGCGAGCCGGCGCGCCGTATCGGGTGCCAGATCGAGCGGTTGCCCGAGGCCGAATGGCGCGAGGCCCTGGCCGAGGCGGACAGTCTGATGTGGCCGGTGCAGGCGGCGTCGCGGCTGCTGGCGGGCGGGCCGCTCGACGAGACAACGGCGCGGCTGCCGCTGGTCCTGCGCCAGAGCGGCGCCGCCTCGGCGGACGAACTGGCCGAGCGGATGGACGCGGCGGCGGCGCGGGCCGAGGCCGCCATCACCGCCTTCCTTGCGTCGTAGCCGGCAATGGCGGGGGGCAGGGACAGCGACGATCTCGACCCGCGGGGGCTGATCGCCGACGCCTACGCGATGGAGGGGATCGACGTTGCCCAGTGTCGCACGATCTTCCTCGACTGGGTGCTGGGCCTGCCCGATGGCTGCGACGTGCAGACGGCGATCCGCGAGATGGCGCGTCGCCATGCCGACACGCCCGAGCACCCGATGTCGTCGATCCTGCGCGCCGCGCGCGAGACGCCGCCGGTGCCGCGCCGACGCGGTCGCCGCCGCAGATAGCGGCGGCGTGGGGGGTCAGCCGGGGCGGGGCAGCCGGGCAGCCTCGCGCGCCAGGCGCTCGACCTCCGCCCAGTCGCCGGCCGCGACGCGGTCGGGCGGCGCCACCCACGAGCCGCCGCAGCAAAGCACGTTCGGCAATGCCAGGTAGGTCGGCGCGTTCGCGGGGCCGATGCCGCCCGTGGGGCAGAAGCGCACCTGCGGGAGCGGCGCGGCGAGCGACTTGAGCGCCGGGGCGCCCCCGGCTGCCTCGGCCGGAAAGAACTTCTGGACGCTGTAGCCCCGCTCGAGCAGCACCATCGCCTCGGTCGCGGTGGCGGCCCCGGGCAGGAGCGGCAGATCCGCCGCCTCGCACGCGTCGAGCAGCTGCGGCGTGGCGCCGGGCGAGACGCCGAACCGCGCGCCGGCCGCGACGGCGTCGGCCACGTCGCGCGGCGTCAGCAGGGTGCCAGCGCCGACCACGCCGCCCTCGACCTCGGCCATCGCGGCGATCGCCTCGAGCGCCGCGGGCGTGCGCAGCGTCACCTCGAGCACGGGCAGCCCCCCCGCCACCAGCGCCTCGGCCAGCGGCCGCGCGCTGGCGGCATCGTCGATCACCAGGACCGGGATGACCGGCGCCATCCGACAGAGGTCTTCGGTGCGGCGGCTGGCATCTTGTGGTGTCATGGCATCCCTTTCTCAGACGACGACGCTGGCGCCATCTTCCGCCAGCCCGACGGTATTGCGGAAGACCGAGAACAGTTCGCGGCCGACGCCATGGCCCGCGTCGGCGCCGTCGTAGGCGACCGGCGGGCGGTCGGCGAAGCCCTCCTCGAGCACGTCGAGCCGGCCCTCGATCGCGTCGACGCGGACACGGTCGCCGTCGCGCACCCGCGCGATGGGCCCGCCGTCGGCGGCCTCGGGCGCAGACGTGGATCGCGGCGGGAACCTTGCCGCTGGCGCCCGACATGCGCCCGTCGGTGACCAGCGCCACCTTCAGCCCGCGGTCCTGCAGGACCGCCAGCGTCGGCGTCAGCGAGTGCAGCTCGGGCATGCCGTTGGCCTTGGGTCCCTGGAAGCGGACGACGACCACCGTGTCCTCGGTGAATTCGCCGCGGCGGAAGGCGCGCCTTGACCTCCTCCTGGTCGGGGAAGACCCGCGCGCGCGCCTCGATCACGTGGCGCTCGGGCTCGACCGCCGAGACCTTCATCACGCCGCGGCCGAGGTTGCCCTTCAGGTCCTTCAGCCCGCCCGTCTTCTGGAACGGGTCGCGGGCCGGGCGCAGGATCTTGTCGTTGCGGCTCTCGCGCGGTCCCAGTCCTCCCACACCAGGGCGCCGTCGCGCAGCCTCGGCTCGCGCGCGTAGAGCGCCAGCCCGTCGCCCGCCACGGTCCTGGTGTCGGGGTGCAGGAGGCCCGCGTCGAGCAGCTCGCCGATCATGTAGCCGAGGCCGCCCGCGGCGTGGAAGTGGTTCACGTCGGCCAGCCCGTTCGGATAGACCTTGGCCATCAGCGGCGTCACCGCCGACAGGTCCTCGAAATCCTCGACGTCGAGGATGACGCCCGCCGCCCGCGCCATCGCCGGCAGGTGGATGACGAGGTTCGTCGAGCCGCCGGTCGCCATCAGCCCGACGATGCCGTTCACGAAGGCCTTCTCGTCGAGGATCTCGCTGACCGGGCGGTAGTCGTTGCCGAGCGCGGTGATCTCGAGCGCCCGCTTCGCCCCGGCCTCGGTCAGCGCGTCGCGCAGCGGCGTGTCGGGGTTCACGAAGCTGGCGCCGGGCAGGTGAAGGCCCATGAACTCCATCAGCATCTGGTTGGTGTTCGCGGTGCCGTAGAAGGTGCAGGTGCCCGGGCCGTGGTAGCTGGCCATCTCGGCCTCCATCAGCTCGTCGCGCCCGATCTCGCCGGCGGCGAACTTCTGGCGGATCTTGGACTTCTCGTCGTTGGGCAGGCCGCTCGTCATCGGGCCGGCGGGGATGAAGACGCCCGGGATGTAGCCGAAGGTCGCCGCCGCGATGACGAGGCCCGGCACGATCTTGTCGCAGACGCCCAGGTAGACCGCCGCGTCGAAGGTGTTGTGCGACAGCGCCACCGCCGTGGCCAGCGCGATCACGTCGCGCGAGAAGAGCGACAGCTCCATCCCCGCCTGGCCCTGCGTGACCCCGTCGCACATGGCCGGCACGCCGCCCGCGACCTGCGCGGTGGCGCCCAGGTCGCGGGCCGCGCGGCGGATCAGCTCGGGAAAGCGCTCGAACGGCTGATGCGCCGAGAGCATGTCGTTGTAGGCGGTGACGATCCCGAGGTTCGGCACGCGGCTCTCGGCCAGCGCCGCCTTGTCGTGCCCATCGCGGCATAGGCGTGGGCCTGGTTGCCGCAGGAGAGGTGGGCGCGGCGCGGCCCTTCCTCGGCCGCCTGCGCCATGCGGTCGAGGTACCGGCCGCGCCTCTCGCGCGAGCGGTCGGCGATCCGGTCCGTGACCTTGCGACGGTCGGGTCGAGGGTCATGGCGCTCTCCTTCCCCTTGGTCAGTGTCAATCCGCTAGCACGCGCAGCTACCGCTAACAACGCCGCCGGGGCCGGCGTGCAAGCCATGTGGCGGCTGCATGGCGGGCTTGTCGACCTTCCGGTGGTTTCGCGGACGGTCGCGGCTTACTTCAGCGCCTTCGCATGATCGAGGAACCCACCATGAACAACACGTTTCACATCGAAGATCTCGCCGAGATCGAATGCCGCGCGCGCCAACTCCAGGCGGCCACCCTGGCTTCGTTCGTCCGCGGCTGCGGGCGCGGCCTGCGGCGGATGCTGGTGCGCCGGCGGGGCGAGGCCGTCGCCTGACGACCTTCCGGGGCGGCGCGCAAGCGCTAAGGCGCGTGCATGACCGCCCGCCCCATCGTCCGCCTCAAGCCGAAGGCCGATGCGCGCAGACTGCGCCGCGGCTACCCGTGGGTCTACGCCAACGAGCTGGTGCTCGACCGCCGGACCCGTACCCTCGCCCCCGGAACGGTGGCCGAACTGCACGACGGCGAGCGTCAGCCGGTCGCAACCGTCGCCTTCAATCCCGGCTCGCGGATCACTGCTCGGATGCTGGACGCCGACCCTGCCGCCGCGATCGACGTTGCCTGGCTGGAACGCCGCATCGGCGCGGCGCTGGCGCATCGGCAGAAGCTCTACCCCACGCCGCACTACCGACTGGTCCATGCCGAGGCCGACGGGCTGCCGGGCGTGGTGATCGACCGCTTCGGCGACGTCGCCGTGCTCCAGCCGAACGCCGCCTGGGCCGAGGCGATGCTCGAGCCGCTGGTCGCGGCGCTGGTGCGGGTGACGGGCGTCGGGACGGTCGTCAAGAACGCGCAGGGGCGGACGCGCGGGCTGGAAGGGCTCGACGATGCCAGCGAGGTCCTGCGCGGCGCCCTGGACGGGCCGGTCGCGGTGCCGATGAACGGCGCGACCTACTTCGCCGACCTGCTGGGCGGGCAGAAGACGGGCCTCTTCTTCGACCAGCGCGCCAACCACGCCTTCGCGGCGCGCCTGGGCGAGGGCGGGCGGATGCTCGACGTCTTTTCGCATGTTGGCGGCTTCGCGCTGGCGGCGCTGGCGGCCGGCGCGGACGAGGCGCTGGCGGTCGACGGCTCGGCCCCCGCGCTCGAGCTGGCGCAGCGCGGCGCGGCCGAGCGCGGGACGTGCCGCGCGGCTGACGACCCGCCGCGGCGACGCCTTCGAGGTGATGGATGCGCTTGCGCAGCGAAGGCGCGCGTTTCGAGCTCGTCGTCTGCGACCCGCCGGCGTTCGCCCCGCACCGCGGTGCGCTCGAGGCGGGCCTGCGCGCCTACGAGAGGGTGGCGCGGCTCGCCGCGCCGCTGGTGGCGCCGGGCGGATACCTCGTGCTCTGCTCCTGCACCCACGCGGCCGACCTGGCGCAGTTCCGCACGGCCTCGACGCGCGGCGTCGGGCGCGCGGGCCGGCACGCGCAGATCGTCCGGACCGGCTTTGCGGGGCCCGACCACCCGGTCCACCCCGCGCTGGCCGAAAGCGGCTACCTCAAGGCGATCTTCTGCGCCTTCTGCCGTGAGGGCGCTGCTCGACACCTGCGTCCTCTATCCGACCGTGCTGCGCGAGATGCTGCTCGGCGTCGCGGACGCGGAGCTGTTCGCGCCGCTCTGGTCGCCGCGCATCCTCGAGGAATGGCGCCACGTCGCCGCCCGGCGGGGCGACGAGGCGGTCGCCGGGGCCGAGATCGCGCTTCTGGAGGCGCGCTGGCCCGACGCGGCGGTCACCGCGCGCGCGGCGGACGAAGATCGGCTCTGGCTGCCCGATCCGGGCGACGTTCATGTCCTGGGCGCGGCCATCGCTGGCGGGGCGGAAGTGCTGGTGACGCTGAACGTCGCGGATTTTCCGCGCGCCGCGCTCGCCGCCCACGACATCGCGTTGCGCCACCCGGACCACTTCCTGCTCGAGCGGCTGGCTCAGGACCCCGACGCCGTCGCCGCGGTGGCCGAGCGGGTGCGGGCAAAGGCCGAGGAGCTGTCGGGGACGCCTCAGCCAATGCGGCCGCTGATGAAGCGGGCGCGGTTGCCGAGGTTCGCACGGGCGCTGGAGCGCCTCTGACCGGTCGTCACGTTCCGCGCAGCCACTTCGCCTCATTGCGCTCGATCGCAGCGATGCGCTCGTCGGCCTTGGGATGGCTGAGAAGCCACGCCGGCGCGGCCCCGCCGCTGCTCTGCGTCAGCGCGCCGAGCTTGCGGAAGAGGCTCTTCTGCGGCGCGGTCCCGATCTGCGCCTTGGTCAGCAGGGCCGAGGCATACTCGTCCGCCTCGTACTCGTCGCCGCGCGAAAGGCGGGCGGCGAGCAGCGTGGTGAGGCCCGTTGCGATCAGGCCGCCGATGCCCGGCAGGATCCGCCCGAGCACCATGGCCAGCGCGGTGCGCAGCGCGTTCTGCCCCGAGAAGTCGATCATGCGCCTGCGCGAATGGCCAAGCGCCACGTGGCCCAGCTCGTGCGCGATGACGCTGGCCATTTCCTCGGCCGTGACCTCGCCGGCGCGGTACTTGTCGTAGAAGCCCCGGGTGATGAAGATCCGCCCGTCCGGCGCGGCAAGGCCGTTGACCGGCGCGATCTCGTAGATGTTCACCCTGATCCGCGGCAGGTCGAGCGCGGCCGCCATCCGGTCGGTCAGCTGCTTGAGCTGCGGGTCGGCCAGCTCGGACGACTCGGAATCGAGCTCGGACCGCGTTCGCCAGACCGAAAAGCGGTACATCACCAGCGCGTAAAGGATGGCCAGAAGGATCGGGGTGAACTTGAGCATTGCAAGAGTATGGGGTCGGCCACGCCCTTTGTCAGCGCCAATGGCGAAACGCTTTCGCGGGGCCAGGGGGCCGCGTCGGATTCCCGAATGCCATGAACATCTTGACTGGGTGTGATCGACAGTCACACTCGCCCGCGAGGCGAGCGGAGGTTTCAATGCTGGATGAGCGGCCCTATCACCACGGCAATCTTCGGGCGGCGCTCTTGCAGGCAGCGGCAGACATGGTGGCGGAAAGCGGGCTCGAGGCAGCCTCGACCCGGGCGCTTGCGCGGCGCGTCGGCGTCGCCCCCTCGGCGGTCTTTCGTCACTTCAAGGACAAGCGCGCGCTCTTCACCGCGTATGCCGCCGACGGGTTTCGGCGGCTCGCCATCACCGTGGCCGAGGCACGGGCCGAGACCGGCAGCTCGCCTGCCAAGCAGCTTGCGGCGATGGCGCGCGCCTACCTGACCTTCGCGTTCGAGCATCCCGGCTGGTTCCGGGTGATGTTCCGGGCCGACCAGATCGACGCCGCCGACCCCGACCTGGCGGCGGCGCGCGAGATGCTCTACGCCGCGCTCCGCCGTGGAGCGCTCCGGATCGGAAGCCGCGACAGCGACGTGGCGGTGCTGGTCCACGCCACGGTGCACGGCCTTGCCACGCTCGCCCTCGAGACCGAGCTTGCCGACGACCTGCCCGACGACATCCCCGGCCGCGTCGGCGCGGTCATGGCGATGGTGCGCCGGCTGGTGCCGCTTCTGGATCAGCCGGAGGCCGGCTAGCCGCCCAGCAGCCGCATGCCCGCGGTCAGCCCTTCGAGCGTCATCGGCACCATCCGCTCGGGCCCGAAGATGTCGCGCGATCATGCCGATCGACTGGGTGTAGCTCCCAGTACCGGCTCGGGCACCGGGTTGATCCAGAGGTGGTCCGGCCACTGGTCGCGCGCGCGCGCTCAGCCAGACCTGGCCCGCCTCGGCGTTCCAGTGCTCGTTGGCGCCGCCGGGCATGGCGATCTCGTAGGGGCTCATCGCGGCGTCGCCGACGAAGATGCACTTCCAGTCGGCCCCGTAGGTGTGCAGCACCTCCCAGGTCGGCGTCTGCGCGTCCCAGCGGCGGCGGTTGTCGCGCCAGACGCCTTCGTAGAGGCAGTTGTGGAAGTAGAAGTGCTCGAGGTGCTTGAACTCGGACCGCGCGGCCGCAGAACAGCTCCTCCACCACCTTGACATGCGGGTCCATCGAGCCGCCCACGTCGAGGAACAGCAGCACCTTGCACCGCGTTGCGCCGCTCGGGCCGGGTCTTGCACGTCGAGATAGCCGTGCTCGGCGGTGGCGCGGATCGTGCCGTCGAGGTCCAGCTCCTCGGCCGCGCCGTCGCGGGCCCAGCTGCGCAGCCGCTTCAGCGCCACCTTGATGTTGCGCGTGCCCGAGCTCGACCGTGTCGTCGAAGTTGCGGAACTCGCGCTTGTCCCAGACCTTCACCGCGCGGCGGTGGCGGCTTTCGTCCTGGCCGATGCGCACGCCCTCGGGGTTGTAGCCGTAGGCGCCGAAGGGCGAGGTGCCGGCGGTGCCGATCCATTTGCTGCCGCCCTGGTGGCGGCCCTGCTGCTCCTTCAGCCGCTCGCGCAGCGTCTCCATCAGCTTGTCGAACCCGCCCAGCGCCTCGATCTCGGCCTTCTCCTCGTCGCGTCAGGTGCTTCTCGGCCATCTTGCGCAGCCAGTCCGGCGGGCAGGTCCACGCGCCTCCAGCACCTGCCTCGAGCGGGATCGCCTCCAGCCCCTCGAAGCTCTGCGGCGAAGGCGCGGTCGAAGCGGTCGATGTGGCGCTCGTCCTTCACCATCGCGGTGCGGGCGAGGTAGTAGAACCCCTCGACGTCGTAGGTGACGAGGCCCGCGCGCATCGCCTCGAGGAAGGCCAGGTATTCGCGCAGGCTGACCGGCACGCCGGCCGCGGCGCAGGTCTCGAAGAAGGGCAGGAACATCAGGCTCACCCGGCGCGTCGATGACGATCGTCACGATCAGCCCCAGCAGCCCGAAGACGATGGCGTAGACCGCGGCCTATTGCGCCATGTCGAGCCTTGCTGCCCTGCCGGCGCCGCGCCGTGCAGCGCGCCGACAGACCGCGCCGAGGATCAGCGGCGACGATGACGATCATGTGTGTCTCGCTCCAGTTCGGGGCTCAGCGCGCGCGATCTCGGCGGCGCGCGCGCGCACCTCGTCGTCCGAGCCGAAGCCGTAGCGCGCCCAGCCGAGGCTGTCGACGCCGCACCGCCTTCGCCTCGCCGGCGCGGCCGAGCATCTCCAGCGCCTCGGCCTTGATCATCAGCAGCGTGGCGAGCAGCGCCGCGTTCTCGCGCCTCGCGCGACGGCCGGAATGGTGCGGTCGACGATCGTCAGCGCCGCGCTCGGCCTCGCCCGCCGACAGCGCGAAGGCGGCGAGCTGCACCGCGACATGCGCCTCGTGGAGCCGCGGTCTCGGGCTGCGAGCGGTAGATCTCGGCCGGCCTGCAGGAACGCCGCCAGCGCCGGCTCGGGGTCGCGCCGGAGCGCAGAGCCGCCCGAGCGCGAAGAGGCTGAAGGCCAGCCGGTTGTCGTGCCAGCGCTGCGCGCGTCGCGATGTCGACCGCGCGCCGCGGCCGCGGCGGCGCGGCGGCTGGCCGCGCCGCGGGGTCCGAGCGCGCGTCTCGATCGCGTCGATCCAGTCGCGGCGTCGTGGCGCCGGCGGGGCCGGTGCCGGCGCCGCTCGCCGCCGGGTTCAGCCGGGCGAGGATCGCCGGCAGGCGCGCCGCCACCTCGCGCGGGTCATGCCGCTGTGCAGCTCGGGCGCGTAGAGGCGCGCAGCATCAGCATGTCGAAGCCGGTCAGGACGGTGTGGAAGTTGTCGTCGTTGAAGACGCTGTCGGTCAGCCGGTAGAGGTCGTTGAGCGGCCCCAGCGCCTGCGCGAGCTCCTCGTGCAGGCAGTCGCGGATCTCCTGCGGGGCGACGTCGCGCGGGGATGAAGATCGCCATCCGCTCGCGCGTGCGTCAGCGTCGTCCAGTCGAGCGCGGCGCCGCGGCGGTTGCGGCGGAACTCGTCCCAGGACGACGACGCGCGGCACGACGAAGCAGGCGGCCTGCGGCACCGCGCGCTGCAGCTCGTCGCGCGTGACCGCCTCGATCGTGATCGAGGCGCGGCCGTCGGCCGGCACGCGCGTGATGTCGATCCCCGCCTCGCTCCGCAGCCGGGCGAGCAGCGCGGTCGAGGTCGCGCGCCAGGCTCGGCGGGCGCGGTGCCGGCGACGCGCACCGTGATCGGCCCCTCGAACCGGGTCAGGACCGGCAGCGTCGCGCCCGCTTTCGAGGCTGGAAGGACAGGTCGAGGAAATCGCGCGCGATCTCGCGTTCGAGCGGCGCGGCGCGGTGGCGCGTGGGCGGCGAAGGTCTTCATCGGCGGCAGCTGGGCCACCGGCAGCGGCGCGCGCCGCTGCGGCCTCGGGCGTCGCGCTGGGCGCGCAAGGCCACGGCCAGCGCGACGGCAACGAGAGGCGCGACGGCGCGGCGGCTCATGCGCGGTCGTACTTGATGAAGGGGGTCGTGCGCCCGATCCGGTCATAGAGCCGGCGGGCCGGCTGTTGAACTCCTGCGTCAGCCAGTAGACCGCCGGCGCGCCCGCCGCGTCGGCGCGCTGCATAGACCGCCTCGATCAGCGCGCGGCCGACGCCGGTGCCGCGCACCTCCGGCTCGGCGTAGAGATCCTGAAGATAGCAGACGTTCTCGATCCTCCAGCCGTGCCGGTGGAACAGGTAATGCGCGAGCCCTGCCGGCTGTCCGTCGACCTCGGCGATGAGGCCGGCGAACTCGCCCCTGGCCCCGGAGAGCAGCCGCTCGAACGCGGTCTCGATCACGGCGCGCGCAAGGTTCGTCTCGTAGAAGGCGAGATAGCCCTCCCAGAGCCGCTGCCATGCGGCGCGGTCGTCGCGGGAGAGGGGGCGGATCGCGGTCGCCTGCGGTTCGGTCAAGTCTGCTCGTCCGGCACTGCTCGGGCCCACCCCTAACGGGGGACGGGCCGTCTGGCCAGTGCGCAGTTGGCTGCCGGCATCTTACCGCTGCCGGCGCGCCATGAAGGCCAGCCGCTCGAACAGGTGCACGTCCTGCTCGTTCTTCAGCAGCGCGCCGTGCAGGCTCGGCAGGGCGTCGGTGCCCCGCGCCCGCAGGTCCTCGGGCGACAGGTCCTCGGCCAGCAGCAGCTTCAGCCAGTCCAGCACCTCCGAGGTCGAGGGCTTCTTCTTCAGCCCCGGCGTCTCGCGCAGCTCGTAGAACTGCGTCAGCGCCGCGGTCAGCAGCGCGTCCTTGATGCCCGGGTGGTGCACCTCGACGATGCGCTTCATCGTCTCGAGGTCGGGGAAGCGGATGTAGTGGAAGAAGCAGCGGCGCAGGAAGGCGTCCGGCAGCTCCTTCTCGTTGTTCGAGGTGATGATGACGATGGGGCGGTGCGTCGCCCGGACCGTCTCGCCCGTCTCGTAGACGTGGAACTCCATCCGGTCGAGTTCCTGCAGCAGGTCGTTCGGGAACTCGATGTCGGCCTTGTCGATCTCGTCGATCAGCAGCACGACGCGCTCGTCCGCCTCGAACGCCTGCCACAGCTTGCCCTTGCGGATGTAGTTGGCCACGTCGTTGACCCGCGCGTCGCCGAGCTGGCTGTCGCGCAGGCGGCTGACGGCGTCGTATTCGTAAAGGCCCTGCTGGGCGCGGGTGGTGGACTTGACGTGCCACTCGATCATCGGCAGCCCGAGCGACTGCGCCACCTGGCGGGCCAGCTCGGTCTTGCCGGTGCCCGGCTCGCCCTTGACCAGAAGCGGGCGTTCCAGCGTGACCGCCGCATTGACGGCCACGTCAGGTCGTCCGTCGCGACGTAGGCGTCGGTCGAGGTGAAGTTCATGTTCCGGGGGTCCTTGCTGTGGCGCGTGCGGACGCTAGCGCGCGAGAGTTGCAGCATCAAGTCAGGGTGATCTGGCATCGACAGGAGCCTGCCCTTGGGGTATGCCCCGCGGCCAGAAGGTGCCTCGGGCGCCAGAGCGCATCCGCACCTGTTCGCGGATGGGGAAAGGGGTAGCGAATGAAAGCCGAAGTTTTCCTGCCTGACGATTACCGTCCGGCCGAAGACGAACCATTCATGAACGAGCGACAGCTCGAGTATTTCCGTCGCAAGCTGCTCGCCTGGAAGGCCGAGATCCTGGGTGAGAGCAAGTCCACCATCGAGGGGCTGCAGGACAGCACCCGCAACATTCCCGACATCGCCGACCGCGCCAGCGAGGAGACCGACCGCGCGCTCGAGCTGCGGACCCGCGACCGCCAGCGCAAGCTGGTCGCCAAGATCGACTCCGCGCTGCGCCGGATCGAGGAGGGCGAGTACGGCTATTGCGAGGAGACGGGCGAGCCGATCTCGCTCAAGCGGCTCGACGCCCGCCCGATCGCCACGCTGAGCCTCGAGGCGCAGGAGCGGCACGAGCGGCGCGAAAAGGTGCACCGCGACGAGTGAAGATTTGTCGCCGCTCGCCCGCAGCCGCAGGTCGGGCGGGGCGCGCGGAAAACGGGCTGTCGCTTCGGGAAACCGGGCGGCAGCTTTTTCATGTTGAGCCCCGCCCGGTGGCGCGTCATCTGCCGTGCCGGGGACGGCAGACGGAGGCACGGCAGATGAGACGGGATCCGGCCGCCCCAGGGCAGGGGGCCGCGCAGCCATGAGCCTGACGGGACGCGAGATCACCATTCTCGGCGCCGGCATCGGCGGGCTCGCGTCGGCTTGCGCGCTGGCGCGGCGCGGGGCGGATGTGACGGTGCTCGAGCGGGCGCCCGCGATCGCCGAGGTCGGCGCCGGCCTGCAGATCAGCCCCAACGGGCTTGCCGTGCTCGACGCGCTGGGCGCCGGCGGGGCGGTGCGCGACCGGGCCGTTCGCGCCGAGGCGGTCGACCTGCTCGAGGGCGAGACGGGGGCGCCGGTGCTGACCCTCGATCTGGCGCGGCACGGGCGCGGGCGGGAATGGCTGTTCGTTCACCGGGCGCGCCTGATCGAGGTGCTGGAAGCGGCGGCGCGCGCGGCCGGCGTGCGCGTGGAACTCGGCGTCGATGTCGCCTCGGTCGAGGATGGCGAGGACGTGGGCCTGACGATGGCCGACGGGGGGCGACGGCGGGTGCCGCTGCTCGTGGGGGCCGACGGCCTCCGCGGCCCCACGCGGCGGGCGCTGGGCGCCGCGCCGCCCGCGCACTTTACCGGCCAGGTCGCGTGGCGAGCCACCGTGCCGGGGCAGGCGCCCGCCCGCGCGCGCGTCTTCATGGGCGCCGGCCGCCATCTGGTGACCTATCCGCTGGGCGCCGACCTGATCAACCTGGTCGCGGTCGAGGAGCGGGCGGCCTGGGCCGAGGAAAGCTGGTCGGCCGAGGGCGATCCCGACGCCATGCGCGCCGCTTTCCTGAGTTTCGCCCCCGAGGTGCGCGCACTGCTCGAAAGGGTGGCCCAGGCGCATCTGTGGGGCCTCTTCCGGCATCCCGTCGCGCGGCGCTGGCATGGACGCCGCGTCGCGCTGCTGGGGGACGCGGCGCATCCGACGCTGCCGTTCCTGGCGCAGGGCGCGAACCTCGCGCTCGAGGATGCGTGGGCGCTGGCGAGCTGCCTCGATGGCGCCGACCTCGCGGCCTATCAGGCGCGGCGGCGTGCCGCGGGCCGAGCGCGTGGTCGCGGCGGCCACGGCGAATGCGCGCAACTATCACCTGCGGCGCGGGCCGGTCCGAAGCGTCGGCCACGGCCTGCTGCGTCTGGTGGGCGGGTCGCGCCCGGCGCGGCGGTCGACCGCTTCGACTGGCTCTACGGCCACGACGAGACGCGGATCGGCGCCTGAACGCCGCCGCGGGTGCCCTCAGGCGGCCTCGAGCGCCGCGATGATGCCGCCGAAATCGTCCGCCTTGAGCGACGCGCCGCCCACCAGCGCGCCGTCGACATTGGCGACCGCGAAGATCTCGGCGGCGTTGCCCGGCTTGACGGAGCCGCCATAGAGAATCCGGATCTCCTGGCCCGCCTCGCCGAACCGCCGCTTCAGCAGGTCGCGCAGCGCGCCGTGAACTTCGGCGATCTGGTCGGTGGTGGGGACCCGGCCGGTCCCGATGGCCCAGACCGGCTCGTAGGCCACCGTCAGGCGGTCGGGCGGCGCGTCGCCCTGCGGCAGCGACCCTTCGAGCTGTCCCTCGACAACCTCCAGGGTGCGGCCCGCCTCCCGCTCCTCCAGCGTCTCGCCGACGCAGACGATGGGGTCGAGCCCGGCATCCAGCGCCGCGCGGGCCTTGGCGGCCACGTCGGCATCGCTCTCGCCGTGGTCGGCCCGCCGCTCGGAATGGCCGACGATCACGCAGCGTGCGCCCGCATCGGCCAGCATCGCCGCGGAAAGGTCGCCGGTATGCGCCCCCGAAGACGCGGCGTGACAGTCCTGCCCGCCCAGCGACAGCGGTCGCCCGGCGACCAGATCGGCCATCCGCGACAGAAGGGTCGCCGGCGGGCAGATCAGGATGTCGCAGCCCGGCACCGGATGCGCCTCGAGCAGGGCCTCGACCTCCTTCAGATCGTCGGCCAGCCCGTTCATCTTCCAGTTGCCCGCGGCGAGCTTGCGGTGCGCCATGCCGATACCTCCCTGTCCCGTCGCCCTTGCTCTAGCGCGGGGCACGGCCGCATCCAACCCTCCGCGCCGGCGGAGGGGCATCACGAGCGGTATGGGGAAGGGGCGTCTGCCCCGTCAGGCGGCGGGTGCGGCGCCGGTCAGCGCGACTGCCGCTCGGCCGCCAGGTCCTCGACGTCGCGGAACTTGATCGACTCGCCACAGCCACAGGCATCGGCCACGTTGGGGTTGAGAAACTTGAACCCGCTCTCCAGCAGAGACGTCTGATAGTCGATCTCGGTGCCGAACAGGAACATCTGCGCCATCGGCGCGATCAGCACCCGCGCGCCGTCCTGCTCGACCACCTCGTCGTTCGGCTCGGGGGCCGCGACGTAGTCCATGGTATATTCCATGCCGGCGCAGCCGCCCTTCTTGACGCCGATCCGCAGCCCGTGCACGCCGTCGCGCGCCATCAGGCGCTTGATCCGGTCCGCCGCGGCGGGGGTGAGGGTGACGGCCTGCTTGCCTGGAATGCCGAACATGCAAACACCTTTCTGTCGACCAACCGCAAGGTAAGGGTCAACGACGCTGTCTCAAGGGGGGCTGGCGGATTTGCGGTCCAGCCGCCGGGCCGGATTGCCCGCCACGGTGGCGCCCGCGGGCACGTCGCGGGTGACGACGGCGCCGGCCCCCACGGTGGCGTCGTCGCCGATGGTGACGCCCGGCAGGACCAGCACGCCGCCGCCGATCCAGCAGTTGCGCCCGATCGTGACCGGCCTGCCGTTCTCGAGCCCCTGCGCGCGGATCGCGGGGTCGCGCGGGTGGTCGGCGGCGAGGAGCTGGCTCATCGGCCCGATCTGCGTGCCGTCGCCCACCCGGATCGGGCAGACGTCCAGAAGGACGCAGCCGTAGTTGAGGAAGACGTCCGCGCCCAGATGCACGTTGAACCCGTAGTCGACGTAGAAGGGCGGCCGGATCGCGCAGCCCCGTCCGCGGCTGCCGAGCAACCGGTCGAGCGTCGCCTCGCGCGCCGCGTCATCGCCGCGGCTGGTGGCGTTGTAGTCGCGCATCAGGGCCTGCGCCGCGGCGTTGAGCCGGGCGAGCTCGGGGTCTCCCGGCCGATAGAGTTCGCCCGCCACCATCTTCTCGCGCTCGGTCGGCATGTCTCTCCCTCGCTCCGGCAGGGTCGGGGTGGCTCAGGCTGCGTCGGGGCGCGGAGGCTGCGCGGGCAGCTCGACGCCCAGACGCCGGGCTTCGTCCAGCAGATACTCGCGCAGGGCGCATTCCGCCGCCCAGCCGGCATCGGGGATGGGGACGGGGATCGCGAACAGCACCTCCTTGCCGAACTCGTCGTGCGAGGTGACGTAGCAGAACGCCTCCTCCGGCGGGTCGATGCGGTCGTCCTGCTCGGCGAAGGCCTCCATCCTTTCGCGCAGCACCTGCACGTCGGCGCCCGAGGCGAGCTTGAGCTTCACGATGCGGAGCATCTTGAACTCCTCGTGGCTCCAGTTCTCGAACGGCTGCTGCACGAAATACGAGACCGGCACGATCAGACGGTTGCCGGTCCACAGCTGGAGCTGGACGTAGGTAAGGTAGATCCTTTCGACCGTGCACCAGTGGCCCTCGAAGACGAGGAAGTCCCCGATCCGTGCCGAGCGGTTCAGCGAGATCTGCAGGCTGGACAGGATGTTGCCCAGCAGCTCGCGCGCGGCGAACGCCATCACCAGCGTCAGCACGCCGGCCGAGGCCAGAAGCGAGAAGCCCAGCGTCCGGAAGATGTTGGCCGAGCTCAGCACGATCCCCGCGCTCAGCACCACCGCCGTCACCAGAAGCACCCGCCGCGCCGCCGAGACCTGCGTGGCCAGCCCGCGATGGACCGCGTTGTCGGGCGAGGCCATGTCGGCGGGATTGGTGTCGGCGATCCGGTCGAGCACCGCGTCGATCGCGTTGACGATCAGGATGACCACGGCCGCGACGTACATGAGCAGGATCGTCGGCTCGATCACCGCAGATGCCGCGCTCGACACCACCAGGAGACTTCCGGTCAGATAGCTCAGCAGGGCGGCGACAACTCCCAACGCCAGCGGCAGCCGGGTGCTGAGCAGCAGCCCCCGAACCGCCCAGTGCCGGAAACGGCCCGACAGGTGCGTGACCAGGCGCCAGATGCCGTAGGCGATCAGGGCGACCGCCAGGAGCGCGGGCGGCAGGAACAGCACCTCCCACAGCCTGAGGCCCCACAGCACGTCCACGTGCAGCGGGTCCGGCAGGCTTTCCTCGAGCGGCGGTGGCTTGTAGCGGTCGTAGAGCGCCGGCAGGTTCTCGACGGTCGGGGCGGCGAAGACCCAGACCGCCTCCTGATCGTCCGGCTTGATGCGGTTCAGGCGGATCTCGACGTCGCGCCCGTCGAGGTCGAGCAGGCCCAGCAGCAGGCTCTTGCGCGGCTGGCCCGCGAGGGGCTGGTTGCGCCCGCCGCCTTCGACCAGCGCATCGGGCCGCTCGGGCAGCTCCGACCAGCGCAGCATCACCTTCCGGTCGATGATCGTCGCCAGCATCCGCGCAAGGACGGGCGCCCGTTCGGCCTGCGCCTCGTCCGGGACGAGCGACAGGTCGAGGGCATGCGCCGCCAGCTCCCACTGCTCCGCGTTCGCGGCCGCCAGGAAACTTTCCACCGCGCTTTGCGGCGTCGAGAGGTCGAAGGTCTCGGGGCGCGGGGGCAGGCCGGGATTCAGTTCGGTCCGCGGAAAGGCAGACGGGCCGCCGTCCTGCGCGAGGACCGGTGCGGCCAGCGCCAGCCACGTCGCGGCCAGGGCCAGCAGCAGGCCCGCAGCGAGAGTCCGGGCGCGGCGGATCACGACGCCGCGGGCCCGCCGGCGCTACATGAAGCCCAGCTCAAGCCGGGCCTCGTCGCTCATCATGTCCATGCCCCAGGGCGGGTCCCAGGTGAGTTCGACGTCGACCGTCTTGACGCCCGGCAGCGGCTCGATCGCCTCGGCGACCCAGCCCGGCATCTCGCCGGCCACGGGGCAGCCCGGCGCGGTGAGGGTCATGATGACGCGGACGTCGCCCTCGTCGGTGATCTCGATCGTGTAGACGAGGCCGAGGTCGTAGATGTTGACCGGGATCTCGGGGTCGTAGACCGTGCGGCACGCCTCGACCACGTTGTCGTAAAGCGGATGCTCGGTGGACGAGGGCCTGATCAGTGGCTGCGCCCTCCAGCTGGCGACGTGCTCTCGAATGCTCATGCGGCTCTGCCTCGTCGGATTGTTGAGCAGAAATATAGGAAATAGCCCGCGTCGGCGGGTAAACCCGGTTCAGTCGCGCGCCTCGGCCGGGACGGCTTGGCCGCGTGCGGCGCCGGCGCCGGCCGCACGCGCTTCTCGATGTCGTCGTATATCAGCGCCGCCGAGGTTCTTGCCGGCTGGCCTTCTCGATCCCCTCGAGGCCCGGCGACGAGTTCACCTCGAGCACCTTCGGCCCGTCCGCGGCGCGCAGCAGGTCGACCCCGGCCAGGCCGAGCCCGAAGGCCCGCGCCGCCCGCAGCGGCCGTCTCGCGCTCTTCGCGGGTGATCCGCACCGGCTCGGCGCTGCCGCCCTGGTGCAGGTTCGAGCGGAAGTCGCCCGGGCGCGGCGGTCCGGCGCATCGAGGCCACGACCTTGCCGCCGATGACCAGGCAGCGGATGTCCTCGCCCGCGGCCTCCTTGACGAAGTGCTGCACGAGGAAGTTGGCGCTGCAGCCCGCGGAAGGCCGAGATCACCGATTGCGCCGCCTTCTGCGTCTCGGCCAGCACGACGCCCTTGCCTTGCGTCGAATTCCAGCAGCTTCACGATCAGCGGCGCGCTTGCCGACCAGGCCGATCAGGTTGTCGGTGTCCTTGGGCGAGTTGGCGAAGGCGGTGGTCGGCATGCCGATCCGGTGCCGCGCCAGGATCTGGTGCGCGTGCAGCTTGTCGCGGCTGGCGGTGATCCCGTCCGAGCCGTTGACGCAATAGGTGCCCGATGGTCTCGAACTGGCGGATGACGGCGGTGCCGTAGGCGGTGACGAGGCGCCGATGCGCGGGATCACCGCGTCGTAGCGGGGCAGGCGCTTGCCGTCGTAGTGCACCTCGGGCGCCAGCGCGTTGATCGCCATGTAGCAGCGCGCGGTGTCGATGACCTCGACCACGTGGCCGCGCCGCTCGCCCTCGGCGACGAGCGGCGGGTGGAATAGTTGTGCGCCTCGCGGCTGAGCACGGCGATGCGCAGCGCCCGCGACGGCGCGCTCTCGCGCACGTGGTCGAGTGAGTAGACCTCGTAGCCGAGCTGCGGCTGGCAGAAGCTTTCGCGCGGGCGTGACCACGACGTCCTCGCCCAGCGCCTGCCGGCCGAGCAGCATCCGGTAGGTCATCGCGCCGCGGTCGGTCAGCGTGATCTCGATCGGCCAGCGTGCGATCGCCGACCGCGAGGTCGGTGCCGATGACGTAGCGCAGCTCGGTCTCGCCGTTCGAGCTCGTGACCTCGCGCCGGTCGAGGATCGTCGGCCGAGCAGGGGATGGAGAGGTCCGTGCGCCCCGGGATCGGGTGCACGAGAAGCGCACCGTGGGCGCGGCGCGCCGGGCCGAAGGGCTCGATGTCGAAGGCGTGCAGCGCCGAGGTCCGGGCGCCGGTGTCGACCTTGGCCTTCATGCGCCGGCAGGCCGAGGTCGGGCAGCCCCACCCATTCCTCCCAGCCCACTCGAAAGGGCGCTGCGTCGTCCATGACCTCTCCTTGGCAAAGCCGCGTTCTTCGCCCAGAAGGGCGCGGGCCGGCATTGAGGACATATGGCACAGGGATTCAAGTTCGAGCTCGAAGCGACCGACGGCAAGGCCCGGACCGGGCGGATCTCCACGCCGCGCGGCGAGATCCGCACGCCCGCCTTCATGCCCGTGGGCACCGCCGGGACGGTCAAGGCGATGCTGCCCGAGAGCGTCGCGGCGACCGGCGCCGACATCCTGCTGGGCAACACCTATCACCTGATGCTGCGCCCGACGGCCGAGCGGATCGCGCGGCTGGGCGGGCTGCACCGCTTCATGAACTGGGACGCGGCCGATCCTGACGGATTCGGGCGGCTTCCAGGTGATGAGCCTCGCCGAGCTGCGCAAGCTGACCGAGCGCGGCGTCACCTTTCGCAGCCACATCGACGGCTAGCGCGCACGAGCTGACGCCCGAGCGGTCGATGGAGATCCAGCGGCTGCTCGGCTCCGACATCGTGATGTGCTTCGACGAATGCCCCGCGTTGCCGGCCGACAAGGCGCGTGGCCGCCGAAAGCATGCGGCTGTCGATGCGCTGGGCCGAGCGCAGCCGCGACGCCTTCGGCGACCGGCCGGGCCACGCGCTCTTCGGCATCCAGCAGGGCGGCGGTCACACCGCGACCTGCGCGAGGAGAGCGCCGCGGCGCTTGCCGGGATCGGCTTCGACGGCTACGCCGTCGGCGGCCTCGCGGTGGGCGAGGGGCAGGAGGCGATGTTCCGCGTGCTCGACTACGCGCCCGGGATGCTGCCGGCCGACAGGCCGCGCTACCTGATGGGGGTGGGCAAGCCCGACGACATCGTCGGCGCGGTGCAGCGCGGCATCGACATGATGGACTGCGTGCTGCCCTCCCGCTCGGGGCGGACCGGGCAGGCCTTCACGCGGCGCGGCGTCGTGAACCTCAAGAACGCCCGCCACCGCGACGATCCGCGTCCGCTCGACGAGGAATGCACCTGCCCGGCCTGCCGCGGCTATTCCCGCGCCTACCTGCACCACGTCTTCCGCGCCGGCGAGATGATCTCGGGCATGCTGCTGACCTGGCACAACCTGCACTACTATCAGGAGTTGATGGACGGCATGCGACGCGCCATCCGGGCGGGGCGCGCCACCGAGCATGCCGCGGCCCTCGCCGAGGCGGAGGCGCAGGGCGACATCCCGCCGCCGTGACGGCAAAGGCCCTGGCGCCGACGCGGCCGCGCGCTAACCTAGAAGATGCCCGGTGGTTGCGATGCACCGCCTCTCGGACGAGAATGGGTCCAGCCCTGCCAGGTTGAAAGACAGGGCTTCCGGTACCAGATCTGGTGCCAATGACTGGAAACTGCCAGGGCTGCCGCGAGCGGGGCCGGCACAGTTTCGCTGCAAAGGAAATACGATGACCGAGCAGACCCTTCAGACCTATCCCGTTCTGCCGCTGCGCGACATCGTGGTGTTTCCCCACATGATCGTGCCGCTCTTCGTCGGGCGGGAGAAGTCGGTACGCGCCCTCGAAGAGGTGATGCAGGACGACAAGCAGATCCTGCTGTCGAGCCAGATCGACCCGAGCGTGGACGACCCGACCGCCGAGGGCATCTACCGCACCGGCGTCCTGGCCAACGTGCTGCAGCTTCTGAAGCTGCCCGACGGCACCGTGAAGGTGCTGGTCGAGGGGCGGACCCGCGTCCGGATCCACGAGTATGTGGAGAACGCCGCCTTCTTCGAGGCCCGCGCCGAGGAGCTCGTCGAGCTGCCGGGCGACGAGTCGACGGTGGAGGCGCTGGTCCGCTCGGTGAGCGAGGAATTCGAGCGCTACGCCAAGATCAAGAAGAACATCCCCGACGAGGCGCTGGCGGCGGTGTCCGAGACGCACGAGTCCGACAAGCTGGCCGACCTGGTGGCGGGGCATCTGGGCGTGGACGTGGCGCAGAAGCAGGAGCTGCTCGAGACGCTGCCCGTGGCCGAGCGGCTCGAGAAGGTCTTCGGCCTGATGCAGGGCGAGATGTCGGTCCTGCAGGTCGAGAAGAAGATCAAGACCCGCGTCAAGAGCCAGATGGAGCGCACCCAGCGCGAGTATTACCTGAATGAGCAGATGAAGGCCATTCAGAAGGAGCTGGGCGACGGCGAGGACGGCCAGAACGAGGTCGCCGAGCTGGAGAAGCGGATCAGCGAGACCAAGCTCAGCAAGGAAGCGCGCGAGAAGGCCGACGCCGAGGTCAAGAAGCTCAAGTCGATGAGCCCGATGAGCGCCGAGGCGACGGTGGTGCGCAACTACCTCGACTGGATGCTGTCGATCCCGTGGGGCGTGAAGTCGCGCGTCAAGAAGGACCTGGGCCGCGCCGAGAAGGTGCTGGACGACGACCACTACGGCCTGGAGAAGGTCAAGGAGCGGATCGTCGAGTACCTCGCCGTGCAGCAGCGCTCGAAGAAGCTGAGGGGGCCGATCCTGTGCCTCGTCGGCCCTCCGGGCGTCGGCAAGACGTCGCTCGGCAAGTCGGTGGCGCGGGCCACGGGGCGCGAGTTCATCCGCATCAGCCTCGGCGGCGTGCGCGACGAATCCGAGATCCGCGGCCACCGGCGGACCTACATCGGCTCGATGCCCGGCAAGATCATCCAGTCGCTGAAGAAGGCCAAGACCACGAACCCGCTCATCCTGCTCGACGAGATCGACAAGATGGGCCAGGACTTCCGCGGCGACCCGGCCAGCGCGATGCTCGAGGTGCTCGACCCCGAGCAGAACAGCACCTTCGTCGACCACTACCTCGAGGTGGAGTACGACCTGTCGAACGTGATGTTCATCACCACGGCGAACACCTACAACATGCCGGGGCCGCTGCTGGACCGGATGGAGATCATCACCGCTCGCCGGCTACACCGAGGACGAGAAGCGCGAGATCGCCAAGCAGCACCTGATCGCCAAGCAGGTCAAGAACCACGGCCTGAAGAAGGCGCGAGTTCGAGCTGACCGATGCGGCGCTGCCCGAGATGATCCGCACCTATACCCGCGAGGCGGGCGTGCGGAACCTCGAGCGCGAGATCGCCAAGCTCTGCCCGCAAGGCGGTGACGCGGATCGTCGCGCAAGGACACCGACAAGGTCGTCGTCACGCCCGAGAACCTCGAGCGACTTCCTCGGCGTCAAGAAGTTCCGCTACGGCCTGGCCGAGAAGGAGGACCAGATCGGCGTCGTCACCGGCCTCGCCTGGACCCAGGTCGGCGGCGACCTGCTGTCGATCGAGGCGCTGCGCCTGCCGGGCAAGGGCCGGATGAAGACCACCGGCAAGCTGGGCGACGTGATGAAGGAGTCGATCGACGCGGCCAGCTCGCTTCGTCCGCTCGATCGCGCCGCAGATCGGGGTGAAGCCGACGAAGTTCGACAAGACTGGACATCCACGTCCACGTGCCCGAAGGCGCGACGCCCAAGGACGGGCCGAGCGCGGGCGTGGCGATGGTGACCTCCATCGTGTCGGTGCTGACGCAGATCCCGGTCCGCAAGGACATCGCCATGACCGGCGAGGTCACGCTGCGCGGCAACGTGCTGGCGATCGGCGGCCTGAAGGAGAAGCTGCTCGCGGCGCTGCGCGGCGGCATCACGACGGTGCTGATCCCCGAGGAGAACGAGAAGGACCTGGCCGAGATCCCCGACAACGTGAAGGAGGGGCTGACGATCATCCCGGTCGCGACACGTCTCGCGAGGTGCTGAACACGCGCTGGTGCGCCAGCCCGAGCCCATCGAGTGGGACGAGGCGGCCGAGGAAGCGGCCGCCGCGGCACGCGGCTCGAACGACGACGCCCCCTCGGCTGTCGCCCACTGACACCCGCCCGTACACGGGCTCCGCACTCTTCAAGGCCCGCCCGGCCAGCCCCGGGCGGGCCTTTTCGTGCCTGACGATGGCGCGGCAGCATTCGGCCGAGGCCCGCGGCGCCGGGGCGCGCTCGCCCCGCGCGGGGGGGCGGGCCGGATACGCAGGTGGCGCGGCCGCCGGCGCCCATGACGGAGGGCAGGAACCGGCCGGATCCGCGCCGCGGGGGCTTGAACGCGCCGACCACTGGCGATAATGCACCCTCCACGGCGGGTGATTAGCTCAGTGGTAGAGCGCTTCGTTCACATCGAAGATGTCGGGGGTTCAAATCCCTCATCACCCACCACCCCTTCCTTGCAGCCGGGCCGACGCTCGCGAAACCCGCGGGACGGCGGCGCCGACCTTGCCTGAGGGCCTGCAAAAGGGTAGGTGCGCCGGCACGGGCGGGTGATTAGCTCAGTTGGTAGAGCATCTCGTTTACACCGAGAGGGTCGGCGGTTCGAACCCGTCATCACCCACCAGCCGCCCGCCCCGGCCCCGGCGCCGGTGACGGCCCGACCGGAAAAACCTTGAACGCAGAGGTCCATCGTGGCATCCGCTCAAGAAAGGACGCAGGCTCGGGTCATGGTGACGCAACCCGGCCCCGGTCCGAACCGACCGAGGCACCGTCGCCGCAAGGCCCCAACGAAACCTCGGGAGGTGGCGACATGACCGACGACAGCAGCGCGCAAGGAATTCCCACGCCCGAAGGCGCGGCCGGCCTCATCCAGACCGATTACGAGATCGGCCAGGACAACATCGAAGGCAGCTTCGGTCCGTTCGGCTTCGACGTCCACAATCCGGTCTTCATGGTCTCCGGGCTCAGCATCGTCGCCTTCGTGTTCTACGCGCTGGCGCTGCCCCAGCAGGCCGAGGCCTTCTTCGGCTGGCTGCGGCCCACGCTGACCAGCACGTTCGACTGGTTCTTCCTGCTCTCGGCCAACGTCTTCGTGGTGTTCTGCCTGTTCCTGATTTTCAGTCCGTGGGGCAGCATCCGCCTGGGCGGCAAGGATGCCGAGCCCGACTTCACCTATGTCGGCTGGTTCGCGATGCTCTTCGCGGCCGGCATGGGGATCGGGCTGATGTTCTTCGGCGTGCTCGAGCCGGTCTACCACATGGCGATCTCGCAGCCGCTGGGCACGCCGTCGCCCATCGCCGAGGACGGCACGATCATCGAGGCCAACGTCGACGTCGCCCGGCGCATGGGGCTGGCGGCGACGATCTTCCACTGGGGCCTGCACCCCTGGGCGATCTATTCCATCGTGGCGCTGAGCCTCGCGCTCTTCAGCTTCAACAAGGGCCTGCCGCTGACGATCCGGTCGGCCTTCTACCCGATCTTCGGCGATCGGGTGTGGGGCTGGACCGGCCACATCATCGACACGCTGGCCGTCTTCGCCACGCTCTTCGGCCTCGCCACCTCTCTGGGCTTCGGGGCGCAGCAGGCGAACGCGGGCCTCGAATACGTCTTCGGCATCCCGAACAACACCGTCGTCCAGGTGATCCTGATCACCGGCATCACCGGGATCGCGCTCTACTCGGTGCTGCGCGGCCTCGACGGCGGGGTGAAGGTGCTCTCCGAGATCAACATGGCGGTGGCGGCGCTGCTGCTCTTCTTCGTGCTGTTCGTGGGGCCCACCGGCACGATCCTGTCCGACTTCGTGGCCGGCATCGGCACCTATGCCGCCGAGCTGGTGCCGCTGTCGAACCCGTTCGGGCGCGAGGATACCGGCTACAGCCAGGACTGGACGGCGTTCTACTGGGCCTGGTGGATCAGCTGGTCGCCGTTCGTCGGCATGTTCATCGCCCGCGTCAGCCGCGGCCGCACCGTGCGCGAGTTCCTGATCTCGGTGCTGATCGTGCCGTCGCTGGTCTGCATCCTGTGGATGGCGGTCTTCGGCGGCACGGCGATCGACCAGGTGCTGACCGATCCGACGGCCAGCGCGGTCAAGGCCAACGTGATCGACAGCTACAGCCCCGAGATCTCGCTCTTCGCCATGCTCGAGGGGCTGCCCTGGACCGCGGTCACCTCGACCATCGGCATCATTCTCGTGGTGGTCTTCTTCGTCACCTCGTCCGACTCGGGCAGCCTCGTGATCGACACGATCACCGCGGGCGGCAAGGTGGACGCGCCGGTGAGCCAGCGGGTCTTCTGGTGCACGTTCGAGGGGGCGGTCGCGATCGTGCTGCTGCTCGGTGGCGGCCTCAACGCGCTGCAGGCGATGGTGATCTCGACGGGGCTGCCGTTCACGGTGGTTCTGCTGATGATGTGCTGGGCGGTGCTGGCGGGGCTGCGCTCGGAGCGGCGCGACGTTCGGGCGCTCACCAGCTGACCACACCACGGTCGGGTCAGAAGGGGGCGGTCGGATGCGGCCGCCCCTTGCCGTTGACGGCCATCAACGCGCGATCCCGTCACACGTGACACCATCCTGCAGGCACGAGACGCGCGCTTCCGAAGGACGGCAAGCCCATGGATGCACAGTCCGAACGAACGATCACCACGATCCTGGATGACAACCGGGTGATGACGATCGCGACGCTGCGGCCCGACGGCTGGCCGCAGACCACGACCGTGGGCTTCGCCCACGAGGGGCTCACCCTCTACTTCCTCTGCGGCCCCGACAGCCAGAAGGCGCGGAACCTCGCGCGCGACGACCGCGTGTCGCTGACCGTCGACCACGACACGCCGCAGGTGATGGACATCCGGGGCCTGTCGATGGCCGCCCGCGCCCGGCGCATCACCGACCCCGACGAGGCGGGTCGCGTGCTCGGCCTGCTGCTGGCGCGCTATCCCGAGCAGTCGGTTCCCGGCGACCTGCCGACGCCCCGGGCCGATGACCTCGCCGTCTTCCGGCTGGAGCCGACGGTGATCTCGCTGATCGACTATTCCAAGGGCTTCGGCCACACGGACCTCGTCACCCTCCGAGGCTGACGGGGCACCCGAGACCATTCTCGCCGCTTGACGTCGGCGCGGCACACGCGCGTCTGTCGCGGGTTACCGCTGCACAATGCAAGGAAGGGAGTGGCGCGGTTGACGGGACTCGAACCCGCGACCCCCGGCGTGACAGGCCGGTACTCTAACCGACTGAGCTACAACCGCGCATCATCTCCGGAGGCTTCGGGGCAGGGCAGCGGTGGCGCGGTTGACGGGGCTCGAACCCGCGACCCCCGGCGTGACAGGCCGGTACTCTAACCAACTGAGCTACAACCGCCCGCTGCCGCCCGGGCGCCGCCCGAACGTGTCGTGCCTTCTAGGCAAGCCGTCTGGCGCCGTCAAGCGCCAACAGCGCCGCGCCGGACGCTTTCCCGGCGCGGCGTCGCCGGCCCCCGAACCGCGGCACCCGCCGCCCGAACCGCAAGGTCCGGCTCCGGGTCAAGGATGCGCCAGCACCGCGGAACGCGGCGCCGCAGGCGTCCTTGAGGCGGAGGTGGACCGGGCCCCATCCTCGGGACGGCGCGTTCAGGGCGGACCCCGCCCTGAACCGCCTCTCGGCAGGAAACGCCCCTCGTCTTCCCGCGCCTCGCCCTGACTTGGGCTGCGCGCCGCCCGCGGCGGCGCGCCCGGCCCAACGGGAAGGTCCGCCGCCAGGCGGTCCTTCCGGGCGGGAGCCCTCCGTCTCCCGGATCCCCGCTCAGCCGTTCAGCGCCGCCAGGATCCGGGCCCAGCTTCGGATCCCCTTGTGAAAGCTGCGCAGGTCGTACTTCTCGTTCGGGGAGTGGATCTGGTCGTCGTCCCGGCCGAACCCGATCAGCATCGAATCCATCCCGAGGATCGTCCTTGAAATAGCCCGCGATCGGGATCGACCCGCCCGAGCCGATGAAGGCCGCGGGGTTCGGCCATTCGTCCGACAGCGCCCCGCGCGCCTTCTCGAAGGCGGGGTCCGCGATGTCCATCTGGCTCGCGGGCGAGGCGCCGTGGTCGCCGAACTCGACCGAGCAGTCGGGCGGCAGCATCTCCTGCACCATGGCGCGGAAGCTCTCGCGGATCTTCAGCGGGTCCTGCGTGCCCACCAGCCGGAAGCTGATCTTGGCCTGCGCCTTCGACGGCAGCACCGTCTTGAAGCCGGCGCCCGTGTAGCCGCCCCGGATGCCGTTGACCTCGCAGGTCGGCCGCGCCCAGATCATGTCGCAGCGCGGTCGATGCCGCGCTCGCCCGCGGGCTCGCTCAGGCCCACCTCGCCGAGGAAGCCCTTCGCGTCGAAGCCGAGCGCCTCCCATTGCCGCCGCATCTCGTCCGTGCAGCTCCGGCACCCCGTCGTAGAAGCCCGGCACCGTCACCCGCCCGTCCGCGTCGTGCAGCGCCGCGATGATCCGCGCCAGCACCCGGATCGGGTTCATCGCGATGCCGCCGTAGATGCCGGAATGCAGGTCGCTCGCCGGGCCGGTGATGGTCACCTCCTCGCCCAGCAGGCCGCGCAGCATCGTGGTGATCGCCGGCGTGTCGCGGTCGAAGAGCCCGGTGTCGCAGATCAGCGCGAGGTCGGCGCGACAGCTCGTCGCGCGTTCTCCTTCAGGAACGGGACCAGCGAGGGCGAGCCCGATTCCTCCTCGCCCTCGAGGAAGAAGGTGATCCGGCCGGGCAGGCTGCCGTTCACCGCCTTCCAGGCGCGGCAGGCCTCGACGAAGGTCATCAGCTGGCCCTTGTCGTCGGACGCGCCGCGGCCGCGGATCACCTTGCCCTCCGGCGGTCCTGCACCTCGGGGTCGAACGGGTCGCGGTCCCAGAGGTCCAGCGGGTCGACCGGCTGCACGTCGTAATGGCCGTAGAACAGCAGGTGCGGCGCCGCCCTCGCCGCCATGCCCGACGACCATCGGGTGCCCCGGCGTCGGACGCTTCTCCGACGCGATCCGAGCGAGGCCAGGTCGGCGGCCAGCCAGTCGCGCGGCGCGGTCGCAGGCGTCGCGATAGGCCGGGTCGGTCGAGATCGAGGGGATGCGCAGAAGCTCCATCAGCCGCTCGGTGGCGGCGGGAAGGTCGTCGTCGATGCGGGCGAGAACGGCGTCGAGGCTCATTGGGGCTCCTGTGCTTGGCTCGGGCGCGAGCCTACCACCCGGCGCGGCGCTGTCCAGCAGGCGCCCGAACAGGTGGCCACGCGCCCGCCGCCGCGCTAGGCTCCCGACGGACGAACGAGGGAGGCGGCTCATGCGGATCGGCGCTCTGATCATCCTTGTCATCACCGCGGCTTCCGCCGCGGCGCAGGTCGACGGCCGCAGCGCCCGCGATCAGCTCTTTCCCACGCGCGGCACGCGGTCGCGGTCTCTTCGGCGCTCGACGCCCGCGACCAGGCGATCATGCGCGAGCTCGCCAGCGCCGCGGCCGATCAGGGGCAGGCCTTCCGCTATTACGGCGCCATCGCCGTCTCGCCCAGCGAGGGCCTGCAATCGGCAAGCCTGCAAGGCGCCGTTGCAACTACCACGACGTCGCCGCGGCCGAGGCGCGGCGCTCGCCGCCTGCGACGCGGCGCGCCGCTCCGGCAGCAGCCCCTGCGTCGTGGCCGGCGCAGATCCTGCCCCGCGGTATGGGACCGCGGCCGCTGGAGCTGTCGTTCGACGCGACCGAGGCCTTCGACAAGGTCTACCGGCGCGCCCGGGGGGCCAAGGCGCTGGCGATCTCCGCGGCGACGGGCGCCTGGGCCATCGGACGCGGCGCCCAGGCGGCGGCCTCGGCGCTGGCCACCTGCAACGCGATGCCGCCGCCCGCGGTCGGCGACGGATTCGCGTGGTCGTGGCAGATTGACCTAGATCAGAGCGCGGTTATTTGACCCGGCCTAGTTTGTCACCTCGGAAAAAGTCGTATAGATCATATCTTGGCCGGTGAATATGAGGGGAGAGGCTGCGTGGACTACGATAGCGAGATCGACGCGGCGCTGCAGCGGCTGCACGACGAGGGCCGCTACCGCACCTTCATCGACATCGAGCGTCGCACGCGGCGCCTTTCCCCACGCCATCTGGCGCCGCCCCGACGGGACCGAGCGGCCGGTGACCGTCTGGTGCGGCAACGACTACCTCGGCATGGGCCAGCACCCGGTGGTGCTCGCGGCGATGCACGAGGCGCGTCGACGCCACCGGCGCCGGCTCGGGCGGCACGCGCAACATCTCGGGCACCACGGTCTATCACAAGGCGCTCGAGGCCGAGCTGGCCGACCTGCACCGCAAGGAGGCGGCGCTGCTCTTCACCTCGGCCTACATCGCCAACGACGCGACGCTGTCGACGCTGCCGAAGCTGTTGCCCGGCCTGATCATCTATTCCGACGCGCTGAACCACGCCTCGATGATCGAGGGCGATCCGCCGCAACGGCGGCGCCAAGCGCATCTTCCGCCACAACGACGTGGCCCATCTGCGCGAGCTTCTGGCGGCCGACGACCCGGCGGCGCCGAAGCTGATCGCCTTCGAATCGGTCTACTCGATGGACGGCGACTTCGGCCCGATCGCGGCGATCTGCGACCTGGCCGACGAGTTCGGCGCGCTGACCTACATCGACGAGGTGCACGCGGTCGGCATGTACGGCCCCCGCGGCGCCGGCGTGGCCGAGCGCGACGGGCTGATGGGCCGGATCGACATCATCAACGGGACGCTGGCCAAGGCCTACGGCGTGATGGGCGGCTACATCGCGGCCAGCGCGCGGATGTGCGACGCGATGCGCTCCTACGCGCCGGGCTTCATCTTCACGACGTCGCTGCCGCCTGCCGTTGCGGCCGGGGCGGCGGCCTCGGTGCGGCACCTGAAGACCGACCAGGCGCTGCGCGAGCGGCACCAGGCGCAGGCGCGGACGCTGAAGATGCGGCTGAAGGGTCTGGGCCTGCCGCTGATCGACCACGGCAGCCACATCGTGCCGGTGCATCGTGGGCGACCCGGTGCAAGTGCAAGATGCTCTCGGACATGCTGCTGGACGGGCTACGGGATCTACGTGCAGCCGATCAACTTCCCGACCGTGCCGCGCGGGCACCGAGCGGCTGCGCTTCACGCCCTCGCCGGTGCACGGCCCGGGCGAAATCGACGCCCTGGTCCACGCCATGGACGAGCTCTGGTCACATGTGCGCCCTGAATCGCGCCGAATTGTCGGCGTAATCGCCCATGACGGGTGCCAGCCCGTCAGGCCTGTGGTAACTTGCCCCCAATAATCTGCGACGAACTCGAATCGTCTGCGTCTTGGGGATAGCGAAGTGCTTGAGAGGCAGGGCAGATGACCGCGCGCCAGTTCGCGGCCGATGAGACGGAGCAGTCGGGCCCCCGCGGCTTCGACGACTTCGAACTGCGCCTCGGCGACATCATGCGCGGCGAGCGGGCCACGCTCGGCAAGTCTCTGCTCGACGTTCAGCGCGAGCTCAAGATCAAGGCCGCCTACATCGCCGCGATCGAGAACGCCGATCCCGCCGCCTTCGAAACCCCGGGCTTCGTCGCCGGCTACGTCCGCTCCTACGCCCGCTACCTGGGCATGGATCCCGACTGGGCCTACCGCACCTTCTGCGACGAGGCGAACTTCTCGGCCACCCACGGCATGACCGGCACGCCGCGGCGGCCGCGGTCCGAGCCGCGCGCCGGCCGCGCCGACCTCCCGCGACGACCTCTTCACCAACGCGCGCACTCCGTTCCTGCCCAAGAGCCAGCCCATCTTCGCCGGCATCGAGCCGGGCGCGCTCGGCTCGATCGCCGTGCTGCTGGTGCTGATCGGCGCCATCGGCTACGGCGGCGTCGCCGTCTTCCGCGAGGTGCAGAAGGTCCAGCTGGCGCCGGTCGAGCAGATGCCCGAGGTCCTGGCCGACGTGGATCCGCTGTCATCGGCCTTCCCGGTCACCGACGAAGCGCCGGCCGGCCCCTCCAAGCTGGCCGCGGCCGAGGCGCTGGACCGGCTCTATCGCCCCAAGGCGCTCGACGTGCCGGTGCTGACGGCGCGCGACGGCCCCATCGCCGGCGATCGACCCGCGCACCGTCGGCGCGCTGGCACCGGGGCCGGACACCCGCCGCGTGGCGGCCGCCGAACCTGCCCGCGACGCGGCCGACGGCCCGTCCTCGCCGCTGCAGACCTCCATCGACTCGGCGGTGACGGCGGCGCTGGACGACGGGATCTCGGACGAGGGGCCGGCCGCGCCGGTCGTCACCGTGGCCGACAACGCGCCCGAGGTCATGCTGTTCGCGGTGCAGCCCTCGTGGATCCGGGTCCGGGCGGCCGACGGCACCATCCTCTTCGAGAAGATCCTCGACGCGGGCGAGGAATACGTCCTGCCCGACACCGAGGGCGTGCCGACGCTGCGGGCGGGCAATGCCGGGTCGCTCTACTTCGCGGTCAACGGCACCGCCTACGGGCCGGCGGGAAGCGGCCCCTCGGTGGTCAAGAACGTGGCGCTCACCCCCGATGCGCTGACCGGCGCCTACGCGCTGGCCGACCCCGAGAACGACGGCGACCTGGCCCGCTACTACGCCATGGCCGAGACGCGCGAGGCCCCCGCCGACTGAACGCGGGCGGGCGGCGCGTTGCGCGCCGCGCGCCCGGCCCTTATGTTCGCGCGCGTCTGCACCGCCGCGAGGTCTCCATGTCGATGAACCATGTCCGCCCCTGGCGGAACATCTACCGCCGCCAGTCGCGCCGGATCATGGTGGGCGCGGTGCCGGTGGGCGGCGACGCCCCGATCAGCGTGCAGACCATGACCAACACCGCCACGACCGACGTGGCGGCGACCGTGGCGCAGGTGCAGGCGGCGGCCGAGGCGGGGGCCGACATCGTCCGCGTCTCGACCCCCGACGAGGCGTCCACCCGCGCGCTGCGCGACATCGTGCGCGAAAGCCCGGTGCCGATCGTCGCCGACATCCACTTCCACTATCGCCGCGCCATCGAGGCGGCCGAGGCGGGCGCGGCCTGCCTGCGCATCAACCCCGGCAACATCGGCGCCGAGGCGCGGGTGCGCGAGGTGGTGGCGGCGGCGCGCGACCACGGCTGCTCGATCCGGATCGGGGTGAACGCGGGCAGCCTCGAGAAGCACCTGCTGGAGAAGTACGGCGAGCCGTGCCCCGAGGCGATGGTGGAAAGCGGGCTCGAGCACATCCGCATCCTGCAGGACAACGACTTCCACGAGTTCAAGATCAGCGTGAAGGCGTCGGACGTGTTCCTGGCCGCCGCCGCCTACCAGGGCATCGCCGAGGCGACCGACGCGCCGATCCACCTCGGCATCACCGAGGCGGGCGGGCTGATGACCGGCACGATCAAGAGCGCCATCGGCCTCGGCAACCTGCTCTGGATGGGGATCGGCGACACGCTGCGCGTGAGCCTCAGCGCCGACCCGGTCGAGGAGGTGCGCGTCGGCTACGAGATCCTCAAGTCGCTGGGCCTGCGGCATCGTGGCGTCAACATCATCTCGTGCCCATCCTGCGCGCGGCAGGGCTTCGACGTGATCCGTACCGTCGAGGTGCTGGAAAAGCGGCTGGAGCACATCAAGACCCCGATGAGCCTCAGCATCATCGGCTGCGTGGTGAACGGGCCGGGCGAGGCGCTGATGACCGATGTCGGCTTCACCGGCGGCGGGCAGGGGCGCGGGATGGTCTATCTGGCCGGCAGGAAGAGCCACGCGATGACCAACGACCAGATGGTCGACCACATCGTCGAGCAGGTCGAGAAGCGCGCCGCCGAGATCGAGGCCGAGGCCGCCGCCGCCGACAAGGCGGCCGAGTAGCCGCCGGCGTCGCGCCGCCCCTCCCGGCCAGCCGGCCCGCCCGCCCACCCCCGTCTGGCCGGGAGGGGCGGCGCCCTGCTTTCTGTGCCGTGCAAGCCGGGGCCGGCCCGCCGCCAGCGGGGTCGAGCCGGCGGCGCTCCGGTTGCGACCGCGCTATTCCCCGCGTCGCGCCCCTCCGCTCCTCCGGGTTGGAAGAGACGGCGCCCACCTGCGGCACCGTCCCTGGCTGCGGCGGCGTCAGGGCGGGCGGGCCGGCCGCGCGCCCCTTGCTGCCGCCCGCCGTTCGAGGGCGACCGCGCCTTCGAGCGCCAGCGGCGTCGTCCTATCCGGCGCGTTTCGCGAGCCAGACGGTGTGGCCGTGCAGTTCCGGATCCTCGGCCCGGTAGTCGAGCACCTCGAACCCCGCCTTGTCGAGCAGCCGCCGGTACTCCTCCGGCGCAAGGCTCGCGTGGTAGACCGGCCGCCCCTCGACCGCGCCGATCCGCTCCCCCGCCTCGGGGCCGGACGTGAACATCAGCGCCGCCCCCTGAGCGGCATGGGCGGCGAAGGTCGCGAACATCCCGCGTTGATCGTCCGGCGACAGGTGGAAAAAGCTGTCCCAGGCGAGGATCCCGTCGAAGCGCCGCCCGAGGGCCAGCCCGCGCATGTCGGCCAGGATGCCCTCGTGCCGGGGCAGGGTGTGGCGGAAGAGGGCCACCATGCTTGCCGCGCCGTCGACGCCCGTCACCCGGCAACCGTTCCGCGCGAACCACAGCGCCAACGGATCGCCCGCGCCGCAGCCCAGGTCGAGAACCCTCGGCCCCGGCATCGCCGCGCGCATGCGCGCGAGCGCCGGGCGTTCGAAGAGAAGGCGCGTGCGTCCGTCCGCCCAGGCGGGGCCGACCGCGTCATAGGTTTCCAGGATGTTGCCGGGCTCGCTCATCGCGCGTGCGTATGTACAGGGGGTGTACGGGGGGTGCACGGCTTGCATGACGCCGTTTTCCGCCCTCACCGCCTCGTGATCGGCGGCCCCGCGGGATCGCGCCGTCGGTTTTGACCGAAGGCGCGACGCGGCGTATATAGCGGCCTTACCGTCGGAAAGGTTCGCCCGTGCTCAGGTTCATCCTCTCGTTTCTCGGGGGCGTCTTCAGCTGGCTGACGATCGGCGCCATCATGGCCGCGCTGACCGTCGGCGCGATCTTCTGGATGTATGGCCGCGACCTGCCGAACCACGAGCAGCTGGCCCGCTACGCCCCGCCGACGATCAGCCGCATCTATGACGGCAAGGGGCGGATCATCGACGAATTCGCCAAGGAACGCAGGCTGTTCGTGCCCACGGCCGACATCCCAGACCTGGTCAAGAACGCGTTCATCTCGGCCGAGGACAAGCACTTCTGGACCCACAAGGGCTACGATCCGCGCGGCATGCTCGCCGCCGCGCTGGATGCGGCCCGCGGCGGCCGGCTGCGCGGCGCCTCGACGATCACGCAGCAGGTGATGAAGAACTTCCTGCTGTCGTCGGACCGCTCGGCCGAGCGCAAGATCAAGGAACTGATCCTTGCCGCGCGCGTCGAGAAGGCGCTGCCGAAGGAGAAGATCCTCGAACTCTACCTCAACGAGATCTACCTGGGCCAGAACAGCTACGGCGTCGCGGCCGCCGCGCAGACCTACTTCAACAAGACGCTCGACGAGCTGACCGTGCCCGAGGCGGCCTACCTTGCCGGGCTGCCGCAGCGGCCGGCGTCGCTGCACCCGGTGCGCGACAAGGAGGCGGCGATCAGCCGGCGCAACTTCGTGCTGCGCGAGATGCACGAGAACGGCTACATCGACAACGCCGCCTACGACGAGGCGCGCGTGTCGCCGCTCAGGACGGTGCAGAACGACGATTTCGAGGGCTACCGCACGGTGCTGCCGCCGCGGGACTATTTCACCGACGAAATTCGCCGCCAGCTGTCGCGCGACTTCGGCGAGGATGAGTTCTTCGGCGGCGGCCTGAGCATCCGCGCCACCGTCGACCCCGAGCTGCAGGACGAGGCGTCGCGGGCGCTGCGCGCGGGCCTCGAGGAATATGACCGGGGCCGCGGCCGCTGGCGCGGCACCGGCAAGACCGTCGCCGCCGAGCGCCTGGACGAATGGCGCCAGGCGCTGGCCGAGGTGAACGTGGCCCGCGACATCGAGGGCTGGTCGCCGGCCGTCGTCCTCGAGGTTACCGACACCGGCGCCAGCGTCGGCATCGAGGGCGTGGACGAGCCGCAGACGATCCCGCGGTCCGACACCGACTGGGTCCGCCAGCCGATGCCCGAGATGCTCGACGCGGGCGACGTCGTGCATGTCGCCCGTGCCGGCGAGGGCTGGAGCCTGCGCCAGGTGCCCCAGATCCAGGGCGCGTTCATGGCCATGGACGTCGATACCGGGCGGGTCCTGGCGATGCAGGGCGGTTTCTCGTATCAGGACTCGGTCTTCAACCGCGCCACCCAGGCGACGCGGCAGCCTGGCTCGTCCTTCAAGCCGTTCGTCTATGCCGCAGCGCTGGACAGCGGGTTCACGCCGGCGACCATCATCGTGGACGCCCCGATCGAGGTGAACACGCCGCAGGGCGTCTGGCGGCCCAAGAACTCCTCGAACCGGTTTTACGGTCCCACGCCGCTGCGGACCGGCATCGAGCGGTCGCGAAACCTCATGACCGTGCGCCTCGCGCAGGAGGTCGGCATGCAGACGGTGGCCGACTACGCCGAACGGTTCGGCGTCTACGACGACATGGGGACCTATCTCGCCAACGCCCTCGGCTCGGAGGAGACGACGCTTTACAAGATGGTCGCGGCCTACGCGATGTTCGCCAATGGCGGCGAGCGGGTGCAGCCGACGCTTGTCGACCGGGTGCAGGACCGCTGGGGCAGCACCATCTACCGCCACGACCAGCGCCGCTGCGAGGAATGCGACGACCCGGCCCTGCCGGCGGGACGCAGCCCGCGGATCTGGTCGGATCGCGAGCGGGTGATGGACGCGATCACCGCCTACCAGTTGACCTCGATGATGAAGGGCGTGGTCGAGCGCGGCACCGCGGCAGGCCAGGTGAACCTGGGCGTGCCGACGGCGGGCAAGACCGGCACCACCAACGATGCCAAGGATGTCTGGTTCATCGGCTTCACCTCGAACATCGTTGCGGGCTGCTACATGGGGTACGACCAGCCGCGGCCGCTGGGGGCGGGTGCCTATGGCTCGAGCCTCTGCGCCCCGGTCTTCCAGTCGTTCATGGAGAAGGCAGTCGCCAAGTACGGGGGCGGCCCGTTCGAGGTGCCCCCCGGCGGCCATTTCATCAAGATCGACCGCTACACCGGCGCCCGGCTGCCCGACAGCGCGCAGGGTGAAAACGTCGTGGCCGAGTACTTCCGCGACGGCGAGGAGCCGCTCTTCGGCATCACCTTCGACGGTGGCTTCGCGATGGGCTCGAACCTGCCGCTCTTCGCGCCGGGCGAGGGCGACCAGGGCGAGACGGTGCGCACCTCGGACGGCGAGGTGACCCGCATCCCCGGCCGCGCCAGCTTCGGCACCCTCTCGACCGGCGGCCTCTACTGAGGTTGCCGGTGGCGCGGGCGGTTGCTATCACCGCGACCTGATCCGGACATTCGGGAGGAGCGATGCGGGCCGAGGCGCAGAACACCGTTCAGGCGATCGAGAAGTCGCTGGGGCTGCTCCGCCAGCGCATGGACTGGGAGACGGCCGAGCACCGGCTCGAGGAGTTCAACGCCCGCGTCGAGGACCCGGACCTCTGGAACGATCCCGAGCGGGCGCAGAAACTGATGCGTGACCGCCAGGCGCTGGTCGATGCCATGGACCGCTACCGCACCATGAGCCAGGAACTGTCGGACAATTCCGAGCTCATCGAACTGGGCGAGGCCGAAGGCGACGCCGAGGTCGTGTCCGAGGCCGAGACGGCGCTCAAGCGGCTGGCAGAGCGCGCATCGCAGGCCGAGATCGAGGCGCTGCTCGACGGCGAGGCCGACGCCAACGACACCTTCCTCGAGATCCATTCCGGCGCAGGCGGCACGGAAAGCTGCGACTGGGCGGCGATGCTGGCGCGGATGTACGTCCGCTGGGCCGAGGGCCACGGCTACCGCGTCGAGCTGATCTCGGAAAGCCCGGGCGAAGAGGCGGGCATCAAGTCGGCCACCTACAAGGTGATCGGCCCCAACGCCTACGGCTGGCTGAAGAGCGAGTCGGGCGTTCACCGGCTGGTTCGCATCTCGCCCTACGACAGCGCCGCGCGGCGGCACACGTCGTTCAGCTCGGTCTGGGTCTACCCGGTGGTGGACGAGAACATCGAGATCGAGGTTCCGCCGAACGAGATCCGGGTCGACACCTATCGCTCGTCGGGGGCCGGCGGGCAGCACGTCAACACCACCAACTCGGCGGTGCGGATCACCCACATGCCCACCGGCATCGTCGTGACGAGCTCGGAGAAGTCGCAGCACCAGAACCGCGCCAACGCGATGGCCGCGCTCAAGTCGCGCCTCTACCAGATCGAGCTGGAAAAGCGTACCGCCAGCATCCAGGAAGCGCACGACGCCAAGGGCGAGGCCGGTTGGGGCAACCAGATCCGCAGCTACGTCCTGCAGCCCTACCAGATGGTCAAGGACCTGCGCACCAACGTCGAGACGTCGGACACGCAAGGGGTGCTGGACGGCGATCTCGACCGCTTCATGGCGGCGACGCTGGCGATGGAGGTGAGCGGCAAGAGCCGCGCCGAGGCGCGCGCCGAAGACTGACGCACGCGCCGGTGTCTTGACCGCGCGGGCGCAGTCCTGCCTTCTTGCCGGAAGGGGAGGGGGAGGCCATGTCACACGTCCACGCGCCATCCGGCAACGGCGGGCCCGTCATCGCCGATCTGTCCGCGTCCGACATCGTGGCGGCGCTGCGGCGCGGCGTCGACGACTTCCGGCGCGCGCCGCTTCTGGGGCTCCTCTTCGGCGGCGTCTACGTCGCTATCGGCCTGATCATGGTCGGGACCACGATCGCGTCGGGGCAGACGCTCTATGCCGTCGCCATCACGCTGGGATTTCCGCTGATTGCGCCATTCGCGGCCGTCGGCCTTTACGAGACCAGCCGGCGGATCGAGCGCGGCGAGCCGCTGGACTGGGGCGCGATCCTCGGTGTCGTCTGGGCCGAGCGCGGTGGCCAACTGCCGTGGTTCGGCGCGATCATGGTCGTCTGGTTCCTCTTCTACCTGTTCTTCTCGCACACGCTTTTCGCGCTGATGCTGGGCCTCAGCGCGATGTCGAACCCGCTCGATGCAGGGCTTCTGCTGTCGCCGCGCGGGCTCGCGATGATCGCGCTGCAACTGGCGATCGGCGGCGTCTTCGCCTGGACCGTCTTCGCCGCCTGCGCGGTCAGCCTGCCGATGATGATGGACCGCGAGGTCGACTTCGTCACCGCGATGCTGACCAGCTTCCGAGCCGTGGGGCAGAACCCCGTGCCGATGCTCCTCTGGGCGGTGCTGGTGGCGGGGCTGGTCTTCGTGGCAATGCTTCCGGCCTTCGTGGGGCTGTTCGGCGTTCTGCCGGTGCTCGGCCACGCGACGTGGCACCTCTACCGGCGGACCCTGCCCGGCCGCGCCTGAAGGGCGGCCCACACATCCTGCGCGGCGAGAACAGAAAAGGGCCGCGGCATCGCCGCGGCCCCGGATCAGGCTGCTTTTCGCCTCAGCTCTTGGCGTTGGCGGCCGCGGCAGGGGGCGTGGCCGGCTGCACGGGCCGCGCCGGGCTCGCCTGCTGCGGCTGCGACTGCGCCGACTGCGCCTGGCCCCCAGGCCGGGACTGGTTGTTCAACGGATCGTCGCTGCGCTGCACCGAGCCTTCGAAATGGGCCCCGCTCTCGATGGCGATCGTCTTGTGGATGATGTCGCCCTCGACCCGGGCGGTCGAGGTGAGGCGCACCTTGAGGCCGCGTACCCGGCCCACGACGCGCCCGTTGACCACCACGTCGTCGGCGACGACCTCGCCCTTGACGGTCGCGCCTTCGCCCACGGTCAGCAGGTGCGCGCGGATGTCGCCCTCGATCGTGCCCTCGATCTGGATGTCGCCGCTCGTCTTGAGGTTGCCCTTGATCGTGAGATCGGACGACAGCGTCGAGGCCGGCGGCTTCGGCTTGGGCGCCGAAGAGGGGGTGAATTCGGTGCTGGTCTTGGCGGCGCCCTCGGCGGGGCGCGCCTGATCTGCCTCGTGAGAGGTCTGCTTCTGGCTTGCCTCGTTCATCCTGTTCCTAGAAAACATCTCTGGCTGCCTTGATGTAGGTCATCGGGTCGACGGCCTTGCCGTTCACACGCACCTCGTAGTGGAGATGGGTGCCGGTCGAACGCCCTGTATTGCCCATATCAGCAATATGGTCGCCGCGCGAGACTCTTTGGCCCTTGCTCACCCGCAACCTCGAATTGTGAGCGTAGGTGGTTTCGATCCCGAAGGCGTGCTTGATCTTCACGACGTTGCCGTAGCCCGACTGCTGCCCCGCGAAGCTGACGACGCCGTCGGCGGTGGCATGGACGGGCGTGCCGTGGGCCGACGCCATGTCGGTGCCCTTGTGCATCCGCCCCCAGCGCGGGCCGAAGCCGCTGGTGAAGCGGTAGGAGGCGTTGAGCGGGAACGAGAACGGCGCCTTCTCGGCGGCGATCCGGTAGAGGTTCATCTCGTCCAGCCGCTCGAGGATGTCATTGGCGCGAGCCGTCTCGGGGGTGCCCAGGCCGCCCTTGGTGGATAGCGTCAGCCCGCCGACGCCCTCGCGCGGGGCATAGCCGCGGCGTACCTGCTCGATCAGCGAGTCGGGGTCGAGGCCGACCTTTCGGAACATCTTGTCGAGCGGCTCGAGCGAGACCGACACCGCTTCCTCGAGATGGCTGAATATCCGCTCGTTGCGTTCGGCGTCGAGCTGCGCCTCGAGGACCAGATCCTCGACCAGCGCCTCCTGCTCGGCGGCCAGGCCGGCAAGCGTGTCGCGCTCGGTCGCGGTCCGCGACAGCGCGGCGGTCAGCATGTCCAGCGTGTCCTCGGCCTCGGCCAGGCGGTCGGGCGCTTCGCCGGCGGCGGCCGCAGCCTGGTCAACCTGCGCCGTCAGCGTCGCGGCCGAGTTCAGGGCGTTGTCACGCTCGGCCATGGTGCGGCGCAGCGTCGTCTGGATCACCTCGATGCCGGTCTCGAGCTCCTTGCGCCTCTCCTCCGAGGCGAGAAGCGCGGTCTGCATCTGCGAGATCTGGTCGAGCGCCGTGGCGAACCGAGCCTGCGCAAGCCGCGCCGCCTCGCCGCGCGCGTCGCGTTCGGCCGCGAGGTCGTTCAGGCGCTGCTCGTAAGCCGCCTGCTCGCGCTGGGCCTGCTCGCGCAGGTTCCCGGCGCCGATCGTGTCCATGATGAGCACCGACGAGGCGAAGATCGCCCAACCGAGCGTCGCCGCGCCACCTGTCAGCGCCACGAGCTGCGTGACCGGTCGCAGCCTGATGAAGCGGGTGCCGGTGTCTGACCTGAGAAACAGTCGCTTTTCGGGAAAGGCGCGCTCGAGCGCCGCGTTCATCCTGCCGAAGAGCCCGTGGGTCACGTCCCTGCCTCAGTTCTGCCCCTTGTGCGGCCGTGTGCCCGATCCCCCAATCGGGCACCGCCGTGGCTTCAGGGGTTAACGGGCCGCCGGCGCCCTCGCAACGGCATTGGTTAACTTTCTACACAACCCGCAGACGAGGGCGCGATTTTGGGCAGAAACCCGCCGAAGATGTTGTGGTCACAGCGCGCGAACCGCCGCCAGGACCTCATCGACATGGCCCGGCACCTTGACCTTGCGCCAAATTCGCCGGACGCGCCCGTCGCCGTCGATCAGGAAGGTCGACCGATCGATGCCCATGTAGGTCTTGCCATACATGCTCTTCTCGCCCCAGACGCCGTAGCGCTCGCAGACGTCGCCCTCCTCGTCCGAGAGCAGCGCCACGCCCAGAGAGTGCTTGTCGCGGAACTTGTCGTGCTGGGCGACGCTGTCCTTGCTGACGCCGAAAACGGCCGCGCCGGCGGCCTCGAACTCGGGCAGCATCTCGGTGAAGCCGATGGCCTCCTTGGTGCAGCCCGACGTGTCGTCCTTGGGGTAGAAGTAGAGAACCACCGGCCGGCCGCGATAATCTTCCAGCGATACCTGCTCGCCACCGTCGCGCGGCAGCGAGAAGTCGGGGGCGGGCTGTCCTTCCTCGATCATGTCCTGGTCCTTTCGGGTAAGAGTTGCTGCGACGCTTGGTTCTAACGCGGCGGCGGCGGGTGGAAAGGGCCTTCGCCCCGGCGCGCGCCTCGGCTAGCAGGGGCGCCATGAAACTTTCCGACTTCGATTTCGATCTGCCCGACGAGCTGATCGCCGTGCGCCCGGCGCGGCCGCGGTCGTCGGCGCGGCTGCTCGTGGCGCGGCCCGACGCGATCGATGACGCGCAGGTCATCGACCTGCCGCGTCACCTGCGACCGGGCGATCGGCTGGTGCTGAACGACACGCGGGTGATCCCGGCGCGCCTGAGCGGCCGCCGCGTTCGGCCCGGCGCGCCGGGCGAGGGCGTCGCGCGGATCGAGGTGACGCTGGTCGATCCGCACCCCGACGGCGGCTGGCGCGCGCTCGTCCGGCCACTGCGCAAGGTGCGCGAGGGTGAGCGGATCGCCTTTGCGGCCGGGCTTGAGGCCGAGCTGGTTGCGCGCGAGGACGAGACGGCTCATCTTCGCTTCAACCGCGAGGGCGCGGCGTTCGAGGCGGCCTTGGCGCAAGCGGGGGCGATGCCGCTTCCGCCCTACATCGCCGCGCGCCGCCCCGCCGACGAGGCCGACCGCGAGGACTATCAGACCGTGTGGGCCCGGCGCAGCGGCGCGGTGGCCGCCCCTACCGCCTCGCTACATTTCGACGCGCCGCTCCTCAACGCGCTGGCCGCCCGCGGCGTCGGCTTCACCTACGTGACGCTGCATGTGGGGGCGGGCACCTTCCTGCCGGTCAAGACCGACGACGTGACCCAGCACCGGATGCACGCCGAATGGGGCGAAGTCTCGGCCGCCGCCGCCTCCGAGGTCGCAGCAACCCGCGCCGCGGGCGGCCGCGTCATTCCCGTGGGCACCACCGCGCTGCGCCTGATCGAGAGCGCGGCCGACGAGGGCGGCACCGTGCGTCCGTTCCGCGGCGAGACCGACATCTTCATCACGCCCGGCTACCGGTTCCGCGCCACCGACGCGCTGATGACCAACTTCCACCTGCCACGCTCGACGCTGATGATGCTGGTCTCGGCCCTGATGGGCGTTGCGAGGATGCGCGAGGTCTACGCGCACGCCATCGCCCAGCGATACCGCTTCTTTTCCTACGGTGACGCCTCGCTTCTTCTGCCGCACGGCTGATCCCCCCTTTCGCCGGCTGCACGCGGTGATAAACCCGGGCGCGCACGCGGTGACGGAGGGCAATCGGATGCTGCAAGTGCTGGGCGCCTCGTGGGCTCTGCTGCTCGGCATGCTGCTGCTGATGGTCGGCAACGGCCTGCAGGGCACCCTTCTGGGCATCCGCGGCGGCATCGAGGGATTCTCGACCTCCGAGATGTCGGTGGTCATGTCGGCCTACTTCATGGGCTTCCTCGGCGGCTCGCGGCTGACCCCGCCGCTGATCCAGCGGGTGGGGCACGTGCGGGTATTCGCCGCCCTCGGCTCGTTCATCTCGGCGGTGCTGATCCTCTATCCCGCGATCACCGAGCCCTGGGCGTGGATCGTCCTGCGCGTGATCATCGGTTTCTGCTTCTGCGGCGTCTACGTGACCGCCGAGAGCTGGCTCAACGACCAGGCGACGAACCGCACCCGCGGCATGCTGCTGTCGACCTACATGATCGTGCAGATGGCAGGCATCGTCTCGGCCCAATACGTGATCCTCTTCGGCGACCCGTCCGGCTTCGTGCTGTTCATCGTGCCCTCGGTGCTGGTCTCGATCGCCTTCGCGCCGATCCTGCTCACCGTGGCGCCGTCGCCCGCCTTCGGCACCGCGCAGCCGATGGGGCTGGTCCGCCTCTTCCGCACTTCGCCCACCGGCTGCGTCGGCATGTTCCTGACCGGCGGGGTCTATTCGGCGATGTTCGGCATGTCGGCCGTCTACGGCACACTCAAGGGGCTGGGCGTGGCGCAGATCTCGACCTTCGTCGCCTCGTTCTACGTGGGCGGTCTGATCCTGCAGTTCCCGATCGGCTGGATCAGCGACCGGGTCGACCGCCGTCGGCTGATCCTGATCGTTTCGGCGCTGGGGGCGCTGTCGGCGGCGCTGGCGGTGGTGTTCTCGGGCAGCTTCGCCGCGCTGCTGATCGGCGGGTTCATGGTGGGCGGGCTCGCCAACCCGCTCTACGCGCTGCTTTTGGCCTACACGAACGACTACCTCGAGCCGCACGACATGGCCGGCGCCTCGGGCGGCCTGCTCTTCATCAACGGGGTCGGCGCGGTGCTGGGCCCGCTGGCGCTGGGCGCCGCGATGGAGGTGGTGGGCCCGCGCGGCTTCTTCAGCGTGATCGCGGTGCTGCTCGCTTCGCTGGCGATATATGCGAGCTGGCGGACGACCCAGCGCGCCGCCGCCCCGGTGGACGAGACGGTCAGCTACGCGCCGGTCTTCTACACGGCCACGTCCGTCGCGCTCGAGGTCGCGCAGGAGATCTACGCCGACAACGTCGAGGAGGCCGCGGAAGAGGACGAAGCCGCGCGAGAGAGCGAAGAGAGAGCGGAGGCCGCCAAAAAGGAGAGCGACGTCGCCTGACCTTGCGCCGCACCCGCCTTTGCGTAACCCTGAGCCGCAGGCGGGCGAAACTGGCGAGGCGACGGCATGGCGAACCCCGACGAGATCCTGGCGTTCTGGCTCGACGAGGTCGGTCCCCAGGGCTGGTACAAGCAGGACGACGCGCTCGACGCGCAATGCCGCGACCGCTTCCTCGAGACGTGGGAGGCGGCCCGCTGCGGGGCCTGTGAGGGCTGGCTGATCGGCCCGCGCGGCACGCTCGGCTATATCGTGTTGCTCGACCAGCTGCCGCGCAACATGTTCCGCGGCGAGGCGAGCGCCTTCGCGACCGACCGGAGGGCGATCGCGGCCGCGAAAAAGGCGATCCAGCGCGACTGGGACCTGCGTGTCGACGAGCCCGGACGACAGTTCTTCTACATGCCGCTGATGCATTCCGAGAACCTGCCCGACCAGGAGCGCTGCATGCGCCTGATGCTGACGCGGATGCCGCGCACCGGCGCCGACAACCTGCGCCACGCGAAGGCCCATCGCGAGATCATCCGCCGCTTCGGCCGCTTCCCGTTCCGCAACGCGGCGCTCGGCCGCCACACGACGCCCGCCGAGACGCGCTTCCTCGCCGAGGGCGGCTACGGCGCGGTCCTGCGCGAGATGCCTCAGTCGGCCGCGGGCTGACGCCCCGACCCGGCTTGATTGATGCAGCGCCGCGGATCGGCTAGCCACGATTGGACGGCAGAACGCGGAGGAGGGTGAGATGGCCGAGAAGGGCTTCGACATGATCGTGATCGGCGCGGGCCCGGGCGGCTATGTCGCCGCCATCCGCGGCGCGCAGCTGGGGCTGAAGGTCGCGATTGTCGAGCGCGAGCACATGGGCGGCATCTGCCTCAACTGGGGCTGCATCCCCACCAAGGCGCTGCTGCGCTCGGCCGAGGTGTTCCACCTGATGCACCGCGCCAAGGAATTCGGGTTGAAGGCCGAGGGTATCGGTCACGACCTCGACGCGGTGGTCAAGCGGTCGCGCGCCGTGGCCAAGCAACTGAACTCGGGCGTTGGCCACCTGATGAAGAAGAACAAGGTGACCGTCGTCATGGGCGAGGCGACGGTGCCAGCCCCAGGCAAGGTCAGCGTCAAGACCGACAAGGGCACCGAGGAGCTGTCGGCCAAGGCGATCGTTCTGGCCACCGGGGCGCGGGCGCGCGAGCTGCCGGGGCTGGAGCCCGACGGCAAGCGGGTCTGGAACTACAAGCACGCGCTGCAACCACCGCACGAGCCGAAGAAACTGCTGGTCATCGGCTCGGGCGCCATCGGGATCGAGTTCGCGAGCTTCTACAACACGCTGGGCGCCGAGACGACGGTCGTCGAGGTGATGGACAGGATCCTGCCCGTCGAGGATGCCGAGATCAGCGCCTTCGCGAAGAAGGCGTTCGAGAAGCAGGGGATGAAGATCCTGCAGAAGGCGATCGTGAAGGGGCTCGACCGCGGCAAGGACAAGGTGACGGCCGAGATCGAGTCCGGCGGCAAGACCGAGAAGATGGAGTTCGACACCGTCATTTCCGCCGTTGGCATCGTCGGCAACACCGAGGGGCTGGGGCTCGAGAAGCTGGGCGTCAAGGTCGAGAAGACCCACGTCGTGGTGGACGAATACTGCCGCACCGGGGTCGACGGGGTCTATGCCATCGGCGACCTGGCGGGCGCGCCGTGGCTTGCGCACAAGGCCAGCCACGAGGGTGTGATGGTAGCCGAGCTGATTGCCGGCAAGAACGACGTGCACCCCGTCCGGCCCGAGGCCATCGCGGGATGCACCTACTGCCACCCGCAGGTCGCCAGCGTCGGCTACACCGAAGCGAAGGCCAAGGAGCTGGGCCACGAGGTCAAGGTCGGCCACTTCCCGTTCATCGGCAACGGCAAGGCGATCGCGCTGGGCGAGTCCGAGGGCATGGTCAAGACGGTCTTCGACGCCAAAACAGGCGAGCTTCTGGGCGCGCACATGGTCGGCGCAGAGGTGACCGAGCTGATCCAGGGCTACGTGGTGGGCCGGCAGCTCGAGACGACCGAGGAAGACCTGATGCACGCGGTCTTCCCGCACCCGACCTTGAGCGAGATGATGCACGAGAGCGTGCTCGACGCCTACGGTCGCGCGATCCACTTCTGAAGGGTTTCAAAGCGGTGCGGCTTCGCCGCGCGCCTTCTGGCTCCGCGCCCGGGCGCGGAGCGGTGGACACGGCCGGGGGCGGCGGTCCCGAAGGGAAAGCGGCCGGCCTCGAGCCGCCGCCGGGGCAGCCGTCGGCCGGCCGCGCGCGCCTGCGGCGCGCCGGCGGTCGCAGAACCGGCGGGGCCGGGCGCTGGGAACTGACGGGGCGCCATTTTTTCGAGAGGCCTCGAAGGGCAGGTCTGCCATGCGTCCCGTCCATCGTGGACCGGACGGTAGCCGCCTCAAGGACCTGCGCCTGCCTGCGGCGGCGCGCTGGCGCGCGTACTTGACCCGGCCCCCGAGCGAGTTGAGGCGCGCGCGCTGGGCCTGCTTGTTTGCGGGGTTGACCGCCGCCGCGCTTGACGGCAAGCGTCGCGCCGCCCCTGCAGGAGACAGCCATGATCGACAGCGCCATCATCTGGGACTGGGCGGCCTTCGCGGTGCGGTGGACGCACGTCATCGTCGCGATCGCCTGGATCGGCTCGTCGTTCTACTTCATCGCGCTCGACCTCGGTTTGCGGAAGGCGGCCGACCTGCCTCCCGGCGCGCATGGCGAGGAGTGGCAGGTCCACGGCGGCGGATTCTACCATATCCGCAAGTTCCTGGTGGCGCCCGAGGCGATGCCCGAGCATCTGACCTGGTTCAAATGGGAGAGCTATTCGACCTGGCTTTCGGGCGCGGCGCTCTTGATGCTGATCTACTGGGCGGGGGCCGATCTCTACCTGATCGACCCGGCCAAGGCGGACCTTGCGGCGTGGCAGGCGATCGCGCTGTCGGCCGCCTCGCTGTCGGTGGGCTGGCTGCTCTACGACGCGCTCTGCCGGTCGCGGCTGGGGCACCGGCCGACGACGCTGATGCTGATCCTCTTCGCGCTGATCGTGGTGATCGCCTGGGGGTACACGCAGGTCTTCACGGGGCGGGCGGCGCTGCTGCACCTGGGCGCGCTGACGGCGACGATCATGTCGGCCAACGTCTTTCTTGTGATCATCCCGAACCAGAAGATCGTGGTGGCCGACCTGAAGGCGGGTCGCAAGCCCGATCCGGAATACGGGCGCATCGCCAAGCTGCGTTCGACCCACAACAACTATCTGACGCTGCCGGTCCTGTTCCTGATGCTGTCGAACCACGCGCCGCTGGCCTTCGCGAGCCGGTGGAACTGGCTGATCGCGGCGCTGGTGTTCCTGATGGGGGTCACGATCCGGCACTGGTTCAACAGCCGCCACGCCCGCGCCGGCTCACCCTGGTGGACCTGGGCGGCGACGGCGGCGCTCTTCGTGGCGATCGTGCTGCTGTCGGCGGCGCCGCGGACCGGCGGCCTCGAGGCCGAGGCGGCGGTGGCGCCGTCACCGGCGGTGCGGGCCTACATCGAGGCGCCGGGCTTCGGCGAGGTCTACGATACCGTTCTCGGGCGCTGCTCGATGTGCCACGCCCGCGAGCCGGTCTGGCCGGGCATGCCGGCAGCGCCGAAGGGCGTCCTGCTGGAGACCGAGACCGACGTCGCGCGCCGGGCCCGGCAGATCTATCTGCAGGCCGGGGTGAGCGCGGCGATGCCGCCCGCCAACATCACCTATGTCGAGCCGTCCGAGCGGGCGGCGATCGTTGACTGGTATCGCAGCGTCGAGTGAGGCGCCGGCGCCCGCCTCAGTAGACAGTGACGGGAGTGCCCAGCGGGACCCGCTCGTAGAGGTGGACCACGTGGCTGTTCAGCATCCGGATGCAGCCGTTCGTCACCGACAGGCCGATCGTGTCGGGGCGATTGGTGCCGTGGATGCGGAAGAGCGTGTCGCGCCCGTCCTGGTAGAGGTAGAGCGCCCGGGCGCCGAGCGGGTTTTCGGGGCCGCCGGGCATCCCGTCGGCGTAAGGCTGATAGAGCTCGGGCTCGCGCGCGATCATCTCGTCGGTGGGGCGCCAGCTCGGCCATTCTGCCTTGCGACCGACGACGGCCCGGCCGCGGAACGCCAGCCCCTCGCGGCCGACGCCCACGCCATAGCGCAGCGCCTGCCCGGGCTCGGTGACGAAGTAGAGCTGGTGGGTGCGCCGCACGACGTGGATCGAACCCGGCGATAGGTTGCGCCGCACCCGCACGCGTGCGGCGCGGTACGGCTCGGGCAGCTGCGAGCCGGTGGCGAGGCCGGTTGCCGGGACCAGCGCGGCACCGGCGGCGAGGGCAAGGGCATGGCGGCGGGTGAACATCGACACCTCCTCGTACGAACCTGCGTCGGGGAGGGTAACATCGCCGCCGACCGTCCGTTCCGCCGGAACTGCCGTCAGGGTTAACGCCTGCGCGTTCAGTCGGGGCTGGCGTGCATCGCCACCAGTTCGAGCTGCGCATCGTCGGGGCGGATGGCGCGGAAGCTCTCGCGGACGCCGGCATCCGTCAGTTCGCGCGTCACGGCGAGCAGCGTGTTCGGCGCGTGGTCGGCGCAGAGCTCCTGCATGAAGGTCATCTCGTCGCGTGCGGCGGCCCGCGCCACCTCGTCCGAGGGGGCGCCCCAGACGTTGCGGAAATGGTCGGCGAGGGTCTGGGTCGCGACGTCGATCTCGGCGGGTTCGACAGCGGCGACGGCGACGAAGGTGGCGCGACCGAAGCTGCCAAGCCCCAGCCAGCCATGGGCAAAGACCTGTCGCGCCTGACCCTGCAGGTCGGCCTCGGTCCAGTTCGAGAATTCGAAGCCGCCGGGGATGGCCCATTCGCCGGGCTCGGCGGGCCGCGGAAAGACGCGGGTGTCGCTGTCGTCGAAGCGGACGGTACGGGCGAGCCTCATGCGACCTCCAGCATCTCGGTAAGCGGGATGAGCTGCGTGGCGCCGTCAACCTCGAGCAGCAGGCCCCCATCCTCGTCGAGGCCGCGGAAGATGCCGCGGCGGCTCCGCCGGGGCAGCTGCACCTCGACCTGTTCGCCCTGTTTCCAGGCGCGTCCGCGCCACGCCTCGTGCAGACGCCGCATCCCGCCCTCGGACCAGGCGTCGATCCAGACCAGCATGTGCCGCGCCCACGACGACAGAAGCTCGTCGGGGCTCAGGTCGACGATGCCCTCCTCGCGCAGGGCGGTCTCGTCGGGGCGGTCGCCGGGTTCGGACCGTTGCTCGGGCTCGAACGGGATGCTGAGCGCCAGGACCAGCCAGTCGGGCACGGCGGCGGCGTCGGTCGTCGCGGCGGCAACGCGCAGCGTGCCGCAGCGGGCGCCGTTCACGCGGAAGCCGCCCGGCCACTCGAAGTGCAGCGCGGTCTCGGGCGGGGCCAGCGCGCCGAGGGCATCGCCCATCGCCACCTGCGCTGCCATTGCCATGGCCATCGCGCGGCCCAGCGGCACTTCCGGCGCCAGCACCAGCGCCGCGTCGAGCGCGTCCTCGGCCGGACGATGCAGGACCAGCCCGCCGTCGCATCCCTCGCGCGCCGCGGCGACGGCGGCCGCGAATGGCTCGTCGGGCGTGACGCGCCCGTCCATCAGCGGCGGAAGGTCGGGCATCCTCAGATCGTGCCCTGGTCGATCAGGGTGCGCGCCAGTTCCCGGAACGCCTCGGCTTGCGGGCTGGATGGGCTGGACGCGACCACCGGGGCGCCGCCGTCAGAGGCGGTGCGGATCGCGAGGTCCAGCGGTATCTCGCCCAGGAACGGGATGCCGAGCTTCTCGGCCTCGGCCCGTGCGCCGCCATGGCCGAAGATGTGCGCCTCGTGGCCGCAATTGGGGCAGATGTAGCTCGACATGTTCTCGACCATGCCGATGACCGGCACGTGCATCTTGCCGAACATGTTCAGCGCCTTGCGCGCGTCGATGAGGGCGATGTCCTGCGGGGTCGAGACCACGATCGCGCCCGTGACCTCGGCTTTCTGCGCCAGCGTCATCTGCACGTCGCCGGTGCCGGGCGGCAGGTCGACGATCAGCACGTCGAGCTGGCCCCACTGCACCTGGCCCAGCATCTGCTGCAGCGCGCCCATCAGCATCGGGCCGCGCCACACCACCGCCTCGTCCTCGCGCGTCAGCAGGCCGATGGACATCAGCGTCACGCCGTGGTTGCGCAGGGGAAGGATCGTCTTGCCGTCGGGCGAGGCGGCGGGCCGACCGGTGATGCCCAGCATCCGCGGCTGGCTTGGCCCGTAGACGTCGGCGTCGAGCATGCCCACCCGGCGCCCTTCGGCGGCGAGCGCGACGGCGAGGTTGGCGCTGACGGTCGATTTTCCGACGCCGCCCTTGCCGCTGGCGACGGCGATGATCCGGTCCACGCCCGGGATCTTCTGCGGCCCCTTCTGCGGCTGCGGGTGGCGGCCGACCTTGAGGTCGGGCGGCTTCTTCTCGGAATGCGCCGTGACCAGCGCCGAGACGTTGCCGGCGCCGGCCAGCTTCTCGAGGCGCGCGACGGCCTCGGCGCGCACCGGCTCCATCTTGGGTCCCATCTCGGGCGCGACCTCGAGGACGAAGCGGACGCGCCCGTCCTCGACCGTCAGCGCGCGGACCAGATCGGCCTCGACCAGGTTCCTGCCCGAGGCGGGGTCGTCGAGGCCCCGCAGGACCTCGAGCACGGCGGCACGATCGACACTCACTCGGGCGCGTCCGCCGTCTTGATGGTGCCCGTCACCTCGTGGGCCATGTCGAGCCCGTCGATGGTGACAACGGCGCGGACGTTGATGCTGTCGCCGAGGGTTCCGGCCTCGCGCGCCTCGCGCACCGCCTTCTCGATCTCCTGCTGCGAGGTGACGCCCACCTGCTTGAGGAACTTGCGCATCGACATGTTGAAGTCATCGCTCATCGGTGTCTCCCTCCGATCGTGGCGCCGAAGATGTCCCGCAAAGCCGGCGCGGGTGCAACCGCGGCTCAGTTCTTGCGGCCGCCCGTGTAGTCGTCGGTGCTGCGCGGCCGCGGCCGCTCGCCCATGCGGAACGGTGCGGCGTCGGCATGGTACTGCGCGTTCACGCGGCAATCGTCGCACATGCGGATCAGCCGCACATTGTCCGAGCCCTTGAACATCGCGTGCTTGCCCTCGAGCTTCTCGACGATGCGCTCGATCGTCGAGGCGACGCCGAAGGGCTTGCCGCACTCGATGCAGAGCGCCGGCTCCTCCTCGTTGAGCACGCGCAGGCGCAGCGCCTCGTCGCTGAGGTCGAGACGCGGCTCGTAGCTGATGGCGTCCTCGGGGCAGATATGGGCGCAGAGCCCGCATTGCAGGCAGGCATCCTCGCGGAAGCTGAGCAGCGGCCGGTCGGGATTGTCGCCCAGCGCCCCCGAGGGGCAGAGCCCGACGCAGGACAGGCAGAGCGTGCAGGCGTCGCGTGTCGACCAGCACCGCGCCGTAGGGCGCGCCGTCGGGCAGCGGGATCGCCGGCGTCTCGCCCTGCGCCAGCGCCCGGGCCGCCAGCCGCGTGACGTCGCGCCGGCCGGCCCAGCGGCAGGATCGGGTCGACCGCGATCGGGTCGAGCCGGCCGTCGCGTAGCGCGCGCCGAAGCGCGTCGGGGTCGGCGGCCTCGATCAGCCGAAGCGGTCGGCGCCGACCGCCACGCCCTCGGCGAGGCGGCGGGCAAGCGCGACCTGCGCCTCGAGCGCTGTCGCGCTCGGTCGCGCGGCGCCGGCAGGATCGCGACCTCGGCGAAGCCGGAGGCCAGCGCGGCCAGCATCTCGGCATGCCCGAAGGCGTCGAGCGCCGGCAGCTCGAGCGGGATCACGTCGGCCGGCAGCCCGCGACCGAGCCGCGCCGCCAGCGCGATCATCTCGCGCCCGTGCTCGGCATCGTGGACCAGCAGCCGCGGCGCCCTGCCGCCGGCCTTGCGGTAGCGCTTCGGCCAGGCGTGCGCAGCCGGCGCGAACAGGTCCGGTCGACGGGCGGCGCGTCGTAGGCGATCGCGCCCGACGGGGCAGACGCGCCGAGCAGGCGCCGCAGCCGGCGCAGATCATCGGGTCGACCGCCACCGCGTCGCCGTCCGGGCGGGATCGCGCCGGTCGGGCAGAGGTCGAGGCAGCGGGTGCAGCCGATCTGTTCGGCGCGGGAATGGGCGCAGAGCGACGGCTCCAGCCGGACGTAGAGCGGCTTTTCGAAGGTGCCGGCCAGGTGCGAGGCGTCGAAGGCCGCGCGCGCCACCGCCGTTCGGGTCGCCGGGATCGGCGCGCAGGTAGCCGTCGCGCTTGTGGTGCGGCGGGAAAGAGCGGCGTGCCCGCCGCGAGGTCGAGGATGATGTCGCAGCCGGCTCTGCCGCCGTCGCGCGGCGGCGCCGAAGCGCAGCGGCGCCGCGGCCGCCGGGATCGAGCGGGCGGCAGCGCGTCGACGGTCACGTCGAAGCTGCCGAGCGCGCCCGTGGCGTTGCGCAGCCGGCCGCAGCGCGATGTCGAAACGGCGCGCGGCGGCGGGCAGGACCGCGTCCGGCTCGGCAGCAGCAGGTGACCGCGAGCGTCTCGGCCAGCCGCTCGGCCACCGGCAGCGCCACCGTCGGCGGCGCCGATGACGAGGCAGATGCCCTTCGGAGACCACGTCGAGCGTGCGCGCGGCGGCGGCGGCTGCGGCGCCTCGGCCAGCAGCGCGGCCATCTTCGGGTAGCGCCGCGCCGCGCTCGTCGGTCCAGCCGGCGCGGTCGCGGATGTCGACGCAGTGCCGGCGGTCTCGACGCCCAGCTCCTCGGCCAGCGCCGCGAAGGTCGGCGCCTCCTGCCCGCAGGCGATGGTGCACGCGCCGTCGGACCAGCGCCTCGGCGGCGTGCGCCGATCTGGCGCGGTGCAGAGCGCCGTTGCACGCGCGAGCATGTCAGCCCCGTCGCGCCGGATAGCGTCCGCGTCGACGCGTCTGGCTGCCGAGGCAGTCGCAGAGCAGCAGGGTGTCGGCCATCCTGTCCCTCTCGAGCATCGTCCGCGGGCGGCCAGGCCCGCGGCGCCTCAGTCCTAATGCCTCGCAGCGGTACGCAACGGGCGATGTCCGCATCGGCACGATTGTTCTGGCACGTCCCGGCCATAGCCTGTCCGACGGGGCGAAACAGCGTCACGTGCCGGAGGAGAGCGGCCACGATGACCGCAGAGACACGAGTACGCATGCCGGTGGGCGTTGTCCTGCGGCGCAGCGCCCGGCGTACCCGCTGGGCGCGCGAGCTGGCAGGCGGTGGCGGTGCTGCCCGGCGCCGGGCCCGCCGACTGGAAGGAGCTGCGGCGCGAAGGCGAGGCGGTGGACTACCACGCCGGGACCGTGCCGCTGACCCTGTGGCGGACCGAGACCGAGGCCTATCTCGTGGCGCTGAACGGCGCGCGCCGCCCGCGTCTTCGTCGGTGCTGCGGCCCGGCGGGCGGCGCGCCGAGCGGCCCGAGGTGCTGCACGTCACGGCCTCGGCCTACGAGGCGCAGGACTACGGCGACAACGGCGAGGACATCGTCGAGGCGGTGCCGATGCCGCAGGGGCTGGAGGCCTGGGTGCGCGATTTCGTCGAGCGCATCACCATCGCGAGGAGCCCTTCGTCAAGCGCAACGCCGCGACGCGGGTGGACATCGACGGCAGGACGAGGGCAGCGGCGACCCGCGCGTCCGCCAGGCTGCCGACGTCTATCGCGCGCCCGCCGAGCGCCGGAGGCCGACGCGATGAGCCGCGGAGACGATTTCTGGCCCTGGTCGCGGCGCAAGCGCGGCGCGAGGAGGAGCCGAGGTCCGCGCCCGAGGAGGAGGCTCGCGCCGACGCCCGCGCCGCGCCGCGCGGCGAGGCCGCGCCGGAAGCGCGAGCCGACGCCGAGATCTGGCCGAGCTGGGTCTGCCCGATCCCGACGAGATGCAGCCGGGCGACGACTTCGCCGCCTTCCTGCAGGCCGGCCGTGCCCGAGCACCTGCGGCGGCGGGCGCTGCGCAAGCTCTGGCGCATCGAACCCGGTGCTGGCCTGTCTCGACGGGCTGAACGACTATGACGACGACTACACCGACGCGGCGACCGCGTGCCGAGCGGCTGCGCACCGCCTACAAGGTCGGGCGAGGGGCTCGTCCGCGACCGTGCGACCGAGCCGGCCGACGAGTCCGATGCGGCGCTGCCGCGCCCGAGGCGCCTGCCGCCGGACGAACCGGTCGCACCGACGGCGCGCCAGAGGCCGAAGAATGCCGCGGTCGCAGCCCGGGCCGCGGACGGACGACGCGCGCCGACAGATGACGCCGTTCACCGATGCGGGCAGGACGCCGACCAGGCGAGGCGCCGCGACTGCCCCGCCGACGCATGCGCTTCCGCTTCGATCGGGACCGAGGACACCAAAGCGTGATGGCGTGCTCTTGCAGCTTCCGCGCGCAGGGCGAGCCGCTAGCCTTCAGACATTAGGTCGACACGGTCACCGGCTGCACACGGGGAGCAGGTTTGGCGAACCAGCTGCACGCATGACTATCGCACGAGGAGGACGCCTCCGCGCCGATCTCTACAATTACCTCGGCCGCGCTTCTTGCGCGCCGCCGGAGCGCGATCTGCTGACGCAGACGCGCGCGCTCGACGGCGACGACACCGAGCTGGGCAGGCGCATCGCGGCGCTGGCCGCATGGCCGGGCGCACGCCGAGCCCGAGGCGGTCGAGGAGCGAGTTCAACCGGCTCTTCATCGGGCTCGGCCGTGGCGAGCTGCTGCCTTATGCCAGCTACTACCTGACCGGGTTCCTGAACGAGAAGCCGCTGGCCAGCCTGCGCGCCGACATGGCGCGGCTGGGCATCGACCGCGCGCCGAGAACGTCTATCGAGCCCGAGGACAACATCGCCACGCTGTGCGAGATGATGGCGCGGGCTGATCCGCGGCCGGTTCGGCGCGCCGGCGCCGCTGCGAGGACGCAGCGCGACTTCTTCGCCGGCACATATCGGCCCGTGGGCGGGGCATTTCTTCACCGATCTCGAGGCGCGCCAAGGGCTCGGTCTTCTACGCGCCGGTCGGGCACGATGGGCCGCGTCTTCATGGAGATCGAGAAGCGAGGCATTCCGCATGGCGCGGGCTGAGGTCACGCGGGCGGGCGAAGGACCGGATCGCGATGAGCGACGACGAGCAAGACCGAAGAACGCGCCGCGACGGCGGCCGGCCGGCGATTTCCTCAAGCTGGCCTCGGTCTCCGCGCCGGCGGCGGCCATCGCCGCGGCCGTCGGGGCCGAGGCGGCGGCCGACGAGGCCGAGGCGCCGACGGGACACGGCCTGCGCAAGACGGCGCATATTCGGAGACTATTTCGACACCGCCCGGTTCTGACGCCGGCAGACGACGGCCCGTCAACGGGGCCAGGGGAGGGAGAAGAATGCTGAGGAAGAAGACGAACGCGGCTCGCCGCCGGCCGCACGGCGCGACTTCGGCCCTCCTGGCCGAGCGTCGCCGAGAGCCGCGGTCGACCGCCGCGCCTTCCTGCGCGGCTCGGGCCTGGCCATCGGCGGCCTCGCCGGCGTCGGCGCGATCGGGCGGCACCGTCACGCCGCGCCGAGCGCGCAGGAGGCGGCGCACGAGCGCGGTCGAGATGATCAAGTCGGTCTGCACCCACTGCTCGGTCGGCTGCACCGTCATCGCCGAGGTGCGGACGGCGTCTGGGTCGGGCAGGAGCCCGGCTGGGACAGCCCCTTCAACCTGGGCGCGCCATTGCGCCAAGGGCGCCTGCGGTGCGCGAGCACGCCCATGGCGAGCGCCGGCTGAAGTACCCGATGAAGCTCGTCGGCGGCGAGTGGCAGCGCATCAGCTGGGACCACGGCGATCAACGAGATCGGCGACCAGATGCTGAAGATCCGCGAGGAGAGCGGGCCCGACAGCGTCTACTGGCTGGGCTCGGCCAAGCACTCCAACGAGCAGGCCTACCTGTTCCGCAAGTTCGCCGCCTACTGGGGCACGAACAACGTCGACCACCAGGCGCGGATCTGCCACTCGACCACGGTCGCGGGGGTTGCGAACACCTGGGGCTACGGCGCCATGACCAACTCCTACAACGACATCCACAATTCCCAGGCGATCTTCCTCATCGGCGGCAACCCGGCCGAGGCGCACCCGGTCGTCGCTGCTGCACCTGCTGAAGGCCAAGGAGCAGAACAACGCGCCCGCTGATCGTCTGCGACCCGCGCTTCACGCGCACCGCGGCCCATGCCGACGAGTACGTCCGCTTCCGGCCCGGCACCGACGTGGCGCTGATCTGGGGCATCCTGTGGCACATCTTCGAGAACGGCTGGGAGGACAAGGAATTCATCCGCACCCGCGTCTGGGGCATGGACCAGATCCGCGACGAGGTCGCGAACTGGACGCCCGACGAGGTCGAGCGCGTCACCGGCGTGCCCGGGAGCCAGCTGCGGCGCGTCGCGCGGACGATGGCCAACAACCGGCCCGGCACGGTGATCTGGTGCATGGGCGGCACCCAGCACACCAACGGCAACAACAACACCCGCGCCTACTGCATCCTGCAGCTGGCGCTGGGCAACATGGGCACCGCCGGCGGCGGCACCAACATCTTCCGCGGCCATGACAACGTGCAGGGCGCGACCGATCTCGGCGTTCTCGCCGACACGCTGCCGGGCTATTACGGCCTCAGCCGACGGCTCCTGGGCGCACTGGGCCCGGGTCTGGGAAGAGGATCTCGACTGGCTCAAGGGCCGCTTCGCCGTGATGGAGGGCGCCGGCCCGACGGCAAGGACCGGATGATGATGAACGAGACCGGCATCCCGGTCAGCCGCTGGATCGACGGCGTGCTCGAGGAGGCCGAGAACCTCGACCAGCCCGACAACACCCGGGCGATGGTGCTTCTGGGGCCACGCGCCCGAACTCGCAGACCCGCATGCCCGAGATGAAGGCGGCGATGGAGAAGCTCGACCTGCTGGTCGTCGTCGACCCCTATCCGACCGTGTCGGCGGTCCTGCACGACCGGACCGACGGCGTCTACCTGCTGCCGGCCTCGACCCAGTTCGAGACCTACGGATCGGTCACCGCGTCGAACCGGTCGCTGCAATGGCGCGAGAAGGTGGTCGAGCCGCTGTTCGAGAGCCTGCCCGACCACACGATCATGAAGCTCTTCGCCGACAAGTTCGGCTTCGCCGACCGGATGTTCCGCAACATCGAGGTCAACGGCGACGAGCCGCTGATCGAGGACCTCACCCGCGAGTTCAACCGCGGCATGTGGACGATCGGCTATACCGGCCAGAGCCCGGAGCGGATGCGCAACCACATGGAGAACCAGCACACCTTCGACCGCACGACGCTGCGCGCGAACGGCGGCCCGGCCGACGGCGACTATCTACGGCCTGCCCTGGCCGTGCTGGGGCACGCCCGAGATGAACCATCCCGGCACGCCCGAACCTCTACGACATCATCGATGCCGGTGGCCGAGGGGGGCATGGGCTTCCGCGCCCGCTTCGGCGTCGAGCGCGACGGCGACAACCTGCTGGCCGAAGGCGTCTCCCCGGTCGGTTCCGAGATCCAGGACGGCTACCCCGAGTTCACCATGGCGATGCTGCAGGAGCTGGGCTGGGACGGCGATCTGACCGCCCTACGAGCGGCGGATGATCGAATACGTCGCGGGCTACGCCGAACAGCGCCCCGAAAGCGAACCGAGGTGGGCGAGCAGACGCTGACCGGCCCCTATCCGTCGGACTACAAGGAGAAGGTCGGCGGCGTGAACTGGAAGACCGACCTGTCGGGCGGCATCCAGCGCGTGGCGATCGCGCATGGCTGCGCGCCCTACGGCAACGCCAAGGCGCGGGCGGTGGTCTGGACCTTCCCCGACCCGGTGCCGCTGCACCGCGAGCCGCTCTACACGCCGCGGCGCGACCTGGTCGAGAAGTACCCGACCTACGAGGACAAGAAGTTCTGGCGCGTGCCGACACTCTACGCCTCGATCCAGGAGAACGACTTCAGCCAGGAATACCCGATCATCCTGACCTCGGGTCGCCTGGTCGAATACGAGGGCGGCGGCGACGAGACCCGCTCGAACCCGTGGCTGGCCGAGCTTCAGCAGGACATGTTCATCGAGGTCAACCCGCGCGACGCCAACGATCTGGGCGTCCGCGACGGCGCGCAGGTCTGGGTCGAAGGCCCCGAGGGCGGGCGCGTCCGCGTCACGGCCATGGTGACCGAGCGGGTGGCGCCCGGCGTGGCGTTCATGCCGTTCCACTTCGGCGGCTGGTTCCAGGGCGAGGACCGACGATACAAGTACCCCGAGGGCGCGGATCCCTACGTGCTCGGGGAATCGACGAACACGGCGCAGACCTACGGCTACGACTCGGTCACCCAGATGCAGGAGACCAAGGCCACGCTCTGCAAGATCTGGGCGGCCTAAGGGAGGACACCATGGCACGCGCGAAGTTCCTATGCGACGCCGAGCGCTGCATCGAGTGCAACGCCTGCGTCACGGCCTGCAAGAACGAGAACGAGGTCCCCTGGGGCATCAACCGTCGCCGCGTGGTGACGATCCAGGACGGCCAGCCGGGCGAGCGGTCGATTTCGGTCGCCTGCATGCACTGCTCGGACGCGCCCTGCATGGCGGTCTGCCCGGTGGATTGCTTCTACCAGACCGACGACGGGGTGGTGCTGCACTCGAAGGATCTGTGCATCGGCTGCGGTTACTGCTTCTACGCCTGCCCGTTCGGCGCGCCGCAGTACCCGCAGGCGGGCAATTTCGGCAGCCGCGGCAAGATGGACAAGTGCACCTTCTGCGACGGCGGTCCGGAAGCCGACATGTCCGAGATCGAGTTCGAGAAGTACGGCCGCAACCGTATCGCCGAGGGCAAGCTGCCGCTCTGCGCCGAGATGTGCTCGACCAAGGCGCTGCTGGCCGGTGACGGCGACGACGTGGCCGACATCTACCGCGAGCGCGTGGTGGCCCGCGGCTTCGGCTCGGGCGCCTGGGGCTGGGGCACCGCCTACGGCGAACAGGGCGGCTGAGACCGCCGGGGTGATCAGCCGCGTCCGCCCGCAAGAACAATGAACAGGGAGAAGGCAATGCGCTTGCCGAAAGTCGTGACGCTCATCCTGGCGGTCTGGACGCTCGCCTTCGGATTTGCCCATGCGCAGCAGCAGCCGGAGCAGCCACTGCAGCAGGAGGCGCTGCCAGTCGCCCCCGTGCCCGGCAAAGGGGCGCCCGCGACCGCCGCGGGGCCCGAGGTGTTGTCGGACCAGCCGTCGGCCAATGTCGCCGCGCCGGCCGAGGACGCGACGGGTCTTGCCCCCGCGCCCGCGCCGTCGTCTGCATCGTCGGTTCGGCCGCCAGTGAGCGCAGTGCGCGAGACGCTGCCCGTCGCGCCGCCGCCCGAGGCGATCGAGGACCAGCCCGTCAACCCCATGAACCAGAAGCTCGAGGACATCCTGACGCGTCAGCGCGGCGACACCGATGATCGTCTTCCCCGCGCCGGCCTTCTGGACGATACCGCCGCAGGGCGCCGCCTCCGGCCTCGTCGGTCAGGCCGGGCAGGGCCGGGCCGAGACCTGGGAGATGCTGCGCTTCGGCGTCGGAAACATCGTCTCGAGCAGCGCCAACCCCGGTAGCCGTGTCGTCATCCAGGAGCGCGGGATGTGGTGGCTGCAGTTCCGCGAGGGGCCCTTGCGCACCTGGGGCGGCTGGCTGCTTCTGGGCACCATTGCGGTTCTGGCGGTGTTCTACCTGATCCGCGGGCGGATCCGCATCGGCGCCGGCCGCTCGGGACGCACCATCGTCCGCTTCGGCGACGTGGAGCGGTTCGCGCACTGGCTGCTGGCAGTGTCGTTCCTTCTTCTGGCCTTCACCGGTCTTGCGCTGCTCTTCGGGCGGAACGGGCTGATCCCGCTGCTGGGCCTCGACGGTTACTCGGCGCTCGCGACCGGTTCGAAGTGGGTGCACAACAACGTCTCGTGGGCGTTCATGCTGGCGCTGGTGCTCGTCTTCGCCTTCTGGGTCTGGCACAATCTGCCCGACCGCACCGACTGGACCTGGTTCAAGCAGGGCGGCGGCATCTTCACCAAGAGCCACCCGCCGGCCAAGAAGTTCAACGCCGGCCAGAAGCTGATCTTCTGGGCGGTGATCGTCCTTGGCGTTTCGATCTCGGTGTCGGGCCTGTCGCTGCTCTTCCCGTTCGAGCTGCCGATGTTCGCCAAGACCTTCGGCGCGATGAACGAGGTCCGCATCTTCGGCACCGGCTATCCCGAACAGCTCGCCCCGCACGAGGAGATGCAGTACGCCCAGCTCTGGCATGCGATCGTCGGGTTCGTGCTGATGGCGATCGTCATCGCGCACATCTACATCGGCACCATCGGGATGGAGGGCGCCTTCTCGGCCATGGGCAGCGGCAAGGTCGACCTGAACTGGGCGCGCGAGCATCACAGCATCTGGGCCGAGAAGAAGCTGGCGAGCGGCGAGGGCGACCGGTCGCGCACCGACCCCGGCGACGCGGCGACGCCGGCCGAGTAGCGTGCGCGTCCTGGCCCTGATCGCAGCGCTCGCGGCCGGGCCTGCCACGGGCCAGCAGCTCGTGGGCCACGGCGGGCCGGTGATGGACATCGCGGTCCGGGGCGACCGGGTGCTGACGGCCAGCTTCGACTATGCCGTCGGCCTCTGGCAGGGGGGCGAGCCGACCTGGCTCGACGGTCATCGCGCCGCGGTCAACGCAGTGGCGTTCCTGCCTGGCGAGCGCGCCGCCTCGGCCGGCGACGACGGCGCGGTGGTGGTGTGGGACCTTGCCACTCGCCAGCCCCTGCACCGGCTCGAAGGGCACAAGGGCAAGGTGGCGGACATCGCCGTGGCCCCCGACGGCCGGACGCTCGCCTCGGCCGGATGGGACGGCACCGTGCGGCTCTGGGACACGCGCGAGGGGCGGGCCATCGACGTCCTGACGGGGCACGACGGGCCGGTCAACGCGGTGCTTTTCGGTCCCGCGGGTCGCCTCTACAGCGGTTCGGCCGACGGCACCATCGTCGCCTGGGGCGCGGACGGCCAGCCGCGCCGCACGCTCGTCCGCCACGGTTTCGGCATCAACCGCATGGTGCTGGGCGACGGCTGGCTGGCCTATGGCGCCGTCGACGGCGGCACCCGCGCGCTCGATCCGGCGACCGGCGAGACGCTCGCCGACCTCACCGCCGGCCGCCGCCCGATCCTGGCGCTGGCCCTGTCGCCCGGCGGCGACCGCCTCGCGGTTGGTGACGGACAGGGCCACATCATGGTCGTCGCGGTGCCCGGCTGGACCGTCGAGCGCGACTTTCGCGCGGCCCTGCACGGGCCGATCTGGGCGCTCGCCTTCACGCAGGGGGGCGAGGCGCTGATCGCGGGCGGCATCTCGGACAGCGCGTCGGTCTTCGCGCTCGACGGCGCGGCCGAGCCCATGGCGGCCGAGCCGCGGGCGTTCCACGCCGACCCCGAGACCCTCGGCAACGGCGAGCGGCAGTTCCTGCGCAAGTGCTCGGTCTGCCACACGCTGGACCCCGACGGGGCGCGCCGGGCGGGCCCCACGCTCTACGGTCTCTTCGGGCGCGAGGCCGGCAGCGTCGCGGGCTACAGCTATTCCGAGGCGCTCGCCCACAGCGACATCGTCTGGACCGAGGCCGCGGTCGACCGCCTGTTCGACCTCGGGCCCGACCACGTCACCCCCGGAAGCAAGATGCCCATGCAGCGCATCGCCAAACCGCAGGACCGGGCCGACCTCATCGCGTTCCTCAAGCGCGAGACCGAGCCCCAGGAAACGGAGTAGGATCCATGAAAGCGTTCATCTTCGCCTGCCTCGCCATCGCGGTCGTCGCGGTCGGGGCGAATCTCGCGCTCGAGCGTGCCGGCTGGTCCAGCGCCGAGCGCACAACCCAGGCGGCATCCGTCCGGCTGGATTGATCGCAGCGGCAGCATCCGACCCGACGGAAGCCGTCGCGCCTGTTGCAAGCACGTGCGGGCTGGTGTTGTTTCGGCGCCGCGAAACGGGAGAGGACTGATCGGCGACAGGGTGACACAAGGCGCGGATGACGACGGCTTCGTCGTCTTCGATCGCGTCCAGAAGAGCTACGACGGCGAGACGCTGGTCGTGAAGGACCTCAACCTCGACATCGCGCGGGGCGAGTTCCTGACGATGCTGGGGCCGTCGGGCTCGGGCAAGACCACCTGCCTGATGATGCTCGCGGGCTTCGAGACGGCGACCCATGGCGACATCCGCCTCGGCGGCCGCCCGATCAACAACATCCCGCCGCACAAGCGCGGCATCGGGATGGTGTTCCAGAACTACGCGCTGTTCCCGCACATGACCGTGGCCGAGAACCTCGCCTTCCCGCTGGAGGTGCGCAAGCTGTCGCGGTCCGAGCGCGAGGAGAAGGTGCGCCGCGCGCTCGACATGGTGCAGATGGGCGAATTCGGTGCCCGCCGGCCCGCGCAGCTCTCGGGCGGGCAGCAGCAGCGTATCGCGCTGGCCCGCGCGCTGGTCTTCGAGCCCGAGCTGGTTCTGATGGACGAGCCGCTCGGTGCGCTCGACAAGCAGCTGCGCGAGCACATGCAGTTCGAGATCACCAACCTCGCGCACCAGCTGGGCATCACCGTGGTCTACGTCACCCACGACCAGACCGAAGCGTTGACGATGTCCGACCGGATCGCGGTATTCAACGACGGCCGGGTGCAGCAGCTCGCCACCCCCGACGAACTCTACGAGCGGCCGCAGAACAGCTTCGTCGCCCAGTTCATCGGCGAGAACAATACGCTGACCGGCGAGGTGGCCGAGATCCGCGACGGCGTGGCCGTGGTGCGGCTCGACAGCGGCGAGCTGATCGATACCGTCCCGGTGAACGTCAGCCGCGTGGGCGAACGTACCCAGGTCTCGATCCGGCCCGAACGGGTCGAGATGAACCGCGCCCGCCTGCATCCGACCGCCCACACGCTCAAAGCCGAGGTGATGGAGTTCATCTACATGGGCGACATCTATCGCACGCGCCTGCGGGTGGCCGGCCACGACGACTTCATCATCAAGACGCGCAACGCCCCCGACCAACGCCGCCTGACGCCGGGCGAGACGATCGAGGTGGGCTGGATGCCCGAGGATTGCCGCGCGCTCGAAGCGTGACAGACGACCTGCCGGGCCGACCCGGGGCCGGCGGGACCAGAAGAACGGGAACGACAACAAGGAGTGAGTGCATGACGATCAAGACCATGTTGCTGGCCACGGTCGCCGCGGCGCTGCCGCTGGCGCTGTCGGCGCAGGACGCGCCCGACCTGCCTGATTGCGAGAACTGCGTCGACGAGATGACGATCGTCTCGTGGGGTGGCGCCTATCAGGAGAGCCAGCAAAAGGCCTATACCGAGCCCTACACGCGGCCACAGGCGTCACCGTGACCTGGGACGAGAGCTCGAGCGACGCGGTCGCCAAGATGCGCGCCATGTACGAGGCGGGCAATGTCACCTGGGACCTGGTCGACGTCGAAGGCCCCGACAGCCAGCGCCTCTGCGACGAGGGCCTCGCGATGGAGGTCGACCTCGACGAGATCCTCGCCCCCGGCGACGACGGCACCACGCCGACCGAGGATTTCGAGCCTTCCGGCGCGGTGATCAACGAATGCTTCATCCCGCAGATCGTGTTCTCGACCACCTTCGGCTATCGCACCGATGTCGATGCGTGGGAAGGCCGCGAGCCCGACAGCGTCTGCGCGATCTTCGACACCGAGCAGTTCCCCGGCAAGCGCAGCCTTGAGCAGAAGCCGAAGAAGAACCTCGAATGGGCGCTGCTCTGCGACGGCGTTTCGAAGGACGAGCTCTACGACGTGATGTCGACCGACGAGGGCATCCAGCGCGCGCTCGACAAGCTGGGCACGATCAAGGACGACGTGATCTGGTGGTCGGCCGGCGCCGAGACGCCGCAGCTTCTGGCCGACGAGGAGGTCGTGATGGGCTCGACCTACAACGGCCGCCTGTTCTCGGTGATCGAGGAGCAGGACCAGCCGGTGAAAATGCTGTGGGACTGGCAGGTCTTCGACTATGACGGCTGGGTGATCCCCGCCGACCTGCCCGAGGAGCGGCTGAACCGGGTGCTGCACTTCCTGCGCTTCGCGACCGACACGCAGCGCCTCGCCGACCAGGCCAAGTACATCAGCTACGGCCCGGCGCGCGCCTCGTCGCAGCCGCTGGTGTCGACCCATGCCGAGCTCGGCATCGAGATGGGGCCGCACATGCCGACCAACCCCGAGAACCAGAAGAACTATCTGGTCAACAACATCGAGTGGTGGGCCGACAACCAGGACGACGTCGAGGCCAAGTTCCAGGCCTGGCTCGCCCAGTAAGAAGCCGGGCGGGGCCGTCGCGGCCCCGCCCCCGCCAAGGGGAGTTGCCAAATGCCGAAGGCCTACTGGATCGCCAACATCACCGTCCGGGACCCTGAAGCGTATCGGGAATACGTCGAGCGGGACACGCCGATCATCGAAGGCTTCGGCGGGCGCTTCATCGTTCGCGGGGGGCAGGCCGGCGCGACCGAGGGCGATGTGCTGGACCGGCACGTCGTGATCGAGTTTCCCGACTTCGACACCGCGATGGCCTGCTACAATTCCGCCGAGTACCAGGAGGTGGCCAAGATCCGCCGCCGTACCGCCGACAGCCGCATAGTGGTGGTCGAAGGCTCATGAGCGGGGAGCGGCGGGACTGGGTGGCGCCGGGGCGCGCCCGGGTGTCGCCTTTCGTCGTCGTGCGCGACGCAATGCAGATCGTCCGCTTCGCCGAGGAAGTGTTCGACGCCGTCGCCGTCTCGCGTCCGCTTTTCCGCGCCGACGGCCGCCTCTGGAACCATGAGATCCGCATCGGAGAGAGCACGATCATGTTCGGCGACGGCGAGGGAGACATGATCCGCCCCGCCTTCCTCTATGTCCATGTTCCGGATGCCGTCGCCACGTACGAGCGCGCGCTCGCGGCCGGCGCGCGCGCGGCGATGCCGCCCGAGCGGCGCTTCTACGGCGCGATCGATGGCGGCGTCGAGGATATGGCCGGCAACCTCTGGTGGATCGCCACCCAGGTCGAAGACCTCTCGGAAGACGAGATCGCCCGCCGCGCACGCGCCGAGGACGCGCAGCGATGAGTGCCGCCGTCCGCGGCTGTCCGACATCGCCCCGTCCGCAGAGGGGAGCCGACCGATGACCTCCGTCACCGACGCCACCACCGCCCGCCGCGGCCCGACCCCCGATGACGCCTTGCGCATCACCGATGCAGGCGACGGCGGGCCGATGCTGGCGGCCGACGGCACGCCGCTCAAGCGGTCGCTGCGCCGGTCGCTCAGGCGCGAGAAGATCCGGGCGCTGATGCTGATCGCGCCGCTGCTGATCTTCGTGCTGGTCACCTTCCTGGCGCCGATCCTCGACATGCTGTTCCGCTCGGTCGAGAACCAGATCGTCGCGGACACGCTGCCGCGCACCGTCCGCGCCCTGGATGACTGGGAGTCGGAAAACGCCCGGCTGCCGCCCGACACCGTCTTCGCCGCGCTGACACAGGATCTTGCCATCGCCGCCGAGAAGAAGATCCATACCCGTCTCGGCAGCCGGCTGAACTACGAGAAGACAGGCATGTCGTCGCTGTTCCGCCGCTCGGGCCGGGGCGTCGACGACGTGGGCGAGGGGCTGATGGACCAGTTCGTCGCGCTCGACCCCGCCTGGGAGGAGCCGGCGACGTGGGTCGAGCTTCTCGGCGCGCCGGACTGGGCCACGGCGCGCGCCGCTCACCTGGACGAGACCGACGATCCCGAGGGGATGCCGCTCTTCGAGCTGCGCGAGGGCATGGAGAACCTCCTGCCCGAGACGGCCGACGCCTATCGCGCCTTCGCCCGCACCAAGCAGATCGAGGATGAGGACGACCCGGCCGAGGAGGAGCCCTGGCCGCCGGTCTACCTGGCGCTTCATCGCGACCTGACGGGCGAGACGGCGCCGATGATCGCGGCCTATGCCGGGCCACGCTCGGACCTGCTGTCGGCCGCCGCCGAAGCCGCGCCCGGCTTCGAGACCGTGCCGTTGGCCGATCAGTTCGGCGAGATCGACGAGGACTGGCTCGATCCCGAAGTCTGGCGCACGATCAAGACCTACGGGCCGCCCTATACGCCGGGCTACTTTGCCGCCGCCGTCGACCTGCAGCTGACGCCCGACGGCATCGAGCTGCGTCCCGAGGGCCAGCGGATCTATATCATGCTGTTCGAGCGCACGCTCGTCATGTCGCTGGCCATCACCTTCGCGTGCCTCCTGCTCGGCTACCCCGTGGCGTGGCTGCTGGCCAACCTGCCGCTCAGGACCGCGAACATTCTGATGATCCTGGTGCTGCTGCCGTTCTGGACGTCGCTTCTGGTGCGGACCAGCGCATGGAAGGTGCTGCTCCAGCAGCAGGGCGTGATCAACGACATCCTCGTCTGGGTGGGCCTGGTCTCGGACAGCAACCGGCTGGTGATGATCAACAACCAGTTCGGCACCATCGTGGCGATGACGCACATCCTGCTGCCGTTCATGATCCTGCCGCTCTACTCGGTGATGAAGACGATCCCGCCGTCCTATGTGCGCGCCGCGCGTTCGCTCGGTGCGACCGACTGGACCGCGTTCTGGCGGGTCTACTTCCCGCAGACCGTCCCGGGGATCGGGGCGGGCGCGATCCTCGTCTTCATCCTGGCGATCGGCTACTACATCACGCCCGAGCTGGTCGGCGGCACCACCGGCGTCTTCATCTCGAACCGGATCGCATACCACATCTCGACGTCGCTGAACTGGGGCCTCGCCGCGGCGCTGGGCTCGATCCTGCTTGTCTCGGTGCTGATCCTCTACTGGATCTACGATCGCATCGTCGGCATCGACAACGTCAAGCTGGGGGGCTGAGATGGCTGCGCTTCCACCCTATGCCTCGACCGGGCAGCGCGTCTGGCACTACGCGTTCCGCGTGATCTGCGGGCTGATCTTCTTCTTCCTGATCGCGCCGCTGCTGGTGATCATCCCGCTCAGCTTCAATGCCGAGGATTTCTTCACCTTCACGCCGGCGATGCTGTCGCTCGACCCCGAGGGATTTTCGCTCAAGCACTACCGTGACTTCTTCGGCAATCCCGAATGGCAGCAGCCGCTCTGGAACTCGCTGCGGATCGCGCCGGTCGCGACGTTCCTGGCGGTGGTCTTCGGCACGCTCGCCGCGATCGGGCTCAGTCAGCCACACGTGCCGGGGCGGCAGGCAATCATGGCGATCCTGATCTCGCCGATGATCGTGCCGCTGATCATCTCGGCGGCGGGAATGTACTTCTTCTACAGCCGGATCGGGCTGCAGGGCACCTATCTCGGCGTCGTGCTGGCGCACGCGGCGCTGGGTATCCCGTTCGTCATCATCACCGTCACCGCGACGCTGGTAGGCTTCGACCGGTCGCTGACCCGCGCGTCGGCATCGCTCGGCGCCGACCCGGTGCGGACATTCTTCAAGGTGCAGATGCCGCTGATCCTGCCCGGCGTGATCTCGGGCGCGCTTTTCGCCTTCATCACCTCCTTCGATGAGGTGGTGATCGTGCTCTTCGTGGGCTCGGCCGGGCAGAAGACGCTGCCCTGGCAGATGTTCATCGGACTGCGCGAGCAGATCAGCCCGACGATCCTGGCGGTCGCGACGATCCTGGTGGTCCTGTCGGTCGCGCTCCTGACCACGGTTGAGCTTCTGCGCCGCCGCTCTGAGCGCCTGCGCGGCCTGTCACCCGGCTGAACCCACAGGCCGGATCTGCTGCCCCGGCCCCGCAGAGCCTCGCGGCGGCCCCGTTGGGGCCGGGCGCCAGACCTGGGCCCGGTCAACGCCGTCGCTCATCCTCATGTCCTGAGCGCGTTTCTTCCGCAGGGGCTGGAACAGCAACCGCGCTCGCCCGTTTGATGGCGGAGGGAGGGCGGTGCCCTCCCGTTTCATCCCCGTCCGCGTCCCGCAAGGACGTCGGCTGCCGAGGGCATCCGGCGGACGGTCGGCCCGACCCTACGGCCCACGCAGGTGGCCGGTGACGTGGAGTTGTCCGTTGTCCAGCCGCACCCCTTGCCACACCGCAGGCCGAACGAGCGACGATGACTTTGCCTTTCCGCTGCCGGCGCTGCTGGGCGCGGGCAGCGCAGGGCGACGTCCGCTGGTCCTCGCCATCCCCGCCCTCGACGAGGAGGAACGGATCGCCGCGGCGCTCGAGGCCGCGCTGACCGCGATCGGGCGGACCGGGCTGCCCGGGGCGATCCTGGTCCTCGCGAACAACTGCCGTGACGCGACGGCGGCGCGCGCGCGCGAGGTGGCCCGCCACGCGCCGCTGCCGGTGCATGTCGTGCCGTGCCTTCTGCCACCCCCGCTCGCGCACGCCGGGGGGGCGCGCCGCGCGGCGATGGAGCTTGCCGCCCTGCGCTGCGCATCCGACGGCGTGCTGGTGACGAGCGACGCCGACGCGCGGCTTGATCCAGACGCGCTGGTGGCGGCGCTCGAGGCGATCGAGGCCGGCGCCGATCTGGTTTGCGGAACCTTCTCCACCAGGCTCCATCCGGCGGTCAGCGCGGCGCCCTCGATCCGGCGCATCGACCGGGTCGAGGGGCGCTATCGCGACCTCGTGCACAGGATGCGGTTCCGCCTGGACCTGATCGAGGGGCGGCAGACCGGCGGGCCGCGTCCGCACTATGTCGAGGCCGGGGCCTGCCTCGCGCTGACGCACCGGTTGCACCGCAGGTTGGGCGGCGTTCCCCGCGTCGAGACCAGCGAGGACCGGGCGCTGGTCCGCGCGGCCGAATGGGCTGGCGCGCGCATTGCCTACAGCGCCGGCTTTCACGCCGTGGCCTCGGCCAGGCTCGACGGGCGGGCGGTCGCAGGAATGGCGGCGACGATCCGTGGGCGCCTCGCTGACCCCGATCCGCTGGCTGACCAGGCGCTGCTGCCGCTCGCGGCACTGCGCCATCGCTGGATGACCGCGCTGGGCGGTGCCGGGGCGGCTCGACCGCCACGGCTGGCGCCCCCGCCTCGGCTGCGGGCGAGCGATCTGGAGCGGAACCTGCCGGCGCTCGAGGACTTCGTCACAGGTTGGGTTGAACCGGAATTCGAAGCATGGCGGACGATGGTCGGATGAGGGACGAGGTGTCCGCGGACGACACCACCGACGATTGCGTCGCCCGCGCGGCGGCGAAGCTGGCCGAGCTGGCGCCGCCGGGACCCGACGAGCCGTCGATGCCGGCGATGATCGCGGCCCTGCGCGAGGCGGGGCTGCTCGGGGCCTGCGCGCCGATTGCGCATGGGGGCGGCGGGCTTGCCCATCATCCTGCGCGGCCCGCGGCTCTGCTCGAGGCGCTTGCGGCGGTCGGGCGCGCCGACCTGTCGGCCGGGCGGCTCTTCGAGGGGCATGTGAACGCCGTCAAGCTGGTCGCGATCTATGGCGAGGGCCGTCAGCGCGATCGCCTGCTGGACCGCGCCGCTGCCGGAGCCCTCTTCGGCGTCTGGGGCGCCGAAGGGGCAAAGCCCGTGCGGATGGAGGGCGGCCGGCTGTCGGGCGAGAAGCTCTTCGCTTCGGGCGCCGACGTGCTCGACATGGCGATCGTGACGGCGCGCGATCCCGACGACGAGACGGTAATGGTGGTGCTGGACCGCGACGCGCTTGAGGGGCGCCGCCATCCGGCTGAGTGGTCGGTGTCGGGCATGAAGGCCACCGCCTCGGGGCGCTGCGACCTGGACGGGATCGCAGTGTCACCCGAGGCCATTCTGGGTCGTCCGGGGGATTATCTGCGCGAGCCGCACTTCCGCGGCGGCGTCTGGCGGTACGCGGCGGTCCAGATGGGGGCGATGCGAGCGATGACCGCGGCGACGTGCGCGCAGCTCGAGGCGCGGGACCAGCTTTCTGCGCCCCTGCAGGCGGACCGGCTGCGCCGCATGGTGGCCGCCTGCGAGACGGCGCGGCTCTGGCTCATGCAGGCGGCGGCCGAGGTCGAGCGACCGGGCGCGCCGCCCTCGACCGCCTCCTCGGCGATCCTCGCGCGGCTCAGGACAGCCGAAGAGGCGGTGGCGCTGATGGCGGCGATGGACGAGGCGCTGGGCGCGGCCTCGTTCGTGACCGCCCATCCCGTCGAGCGGCGCCGGCGCGACCTGCAGTTCTACCTGCGCCAGGCCGACCCGGACGGGATGGGGCGGATGGCGCTCGACACGCTGATGTCCGACCCCCGCCTCGCGCGGCGCTGGGGGCTGACGTGACCCCGCTGCTGCAGCGCGCGGCCGAGGCGCCGTTGGTGGCGGCGGCCGATCTTCTGGATGGTCGGCCGCTGGTCGTGGTGGCGCCGCATCCCGACGACGAGACGCTGGGTTGCGGCACTCTGCTGCATGACGCGTGGCAGGCGGGCGCAGACTGCACGGTCGTCTGCATGACCGATGGCGCCGCCTCGCATCCGCGCTCGCGGCAATGGCCGACCGAGCGGCTGGCGGCGCTGCGGCAGAGCGAACTGGCCGCGGCGGTGCGGGTGCTGGCGCCGGGCGCGCGCAGCGTCTGGCTGGGCTACCCCGATTGCGGTCTGCCCGATGGCGGCGCGGCGCTCGACCGTGCGGCCGGGGCGGTCGCGGCCTGCCTGCCGCGTGGGGCGCTGGTGGCCGCCGCGTGGGAGGGCGATCCCCATGTCGACCACGTCCGCACCGCGCAGATCATGCGTGCCGTCGCGGCGCGCCGCCCGGATGTCGCATCCGTCGCCTATCCGATCTGGGGCCGCTTCGCGGACGCCCCGGCACCGCGGCCGCTGGCGCAGGTTGCCGGCAGCGTCGCCGCCGCGGCGGCCAAGCGCGCCGCGCTCGCCTGCCACCGCAGCCAGATGACGCGGTTGATCGACGACGATCCCGACGGGTTCGTGATGACCGCCGCGCATCAGGCCCACTTCCTGCAGACGCCGGAGATCATCCTTGCCGCATGAGACGACGCTGACGCATCTGGCCGGCCTCTACGCCGCCAGCGACGACCCATGGGGGCACCTGTCGCGCCCCTACGAACGCGAGAAGTATGCGCGAACGCTGGACGCGATCGGGCAGGGGCCGTTTTGCGAGGCGGTCGAGGTGGGCTGCGGCATCGGCGCCCTCAGCGAACTGCTCGCGCCGCGGTGCGCGCGGCTGACCGCGATCGAGGCGGTGCCGCAGGCTGCGGCGCGGGCGCGGGCGCGGCTTGGCCGCCTGCCGCAGGTGCGGGTGATCGACGGTGCGGCGCCCGCGGCGCTGCCCGACGTCGCGCCCGACCTGGTGGTGCTGTCCGAGGTGCTCTACTTCATGATCCCGGACGAGGTCGACCGGCTGGCCGGCTGGATCGGCCGCGCCGCGGCGCCGGAGGTCCGGGTGGTGGCCGTGAACTGGACCGGCCCGACTGGCGAGGTTCTTGACGGGCGTGCCGCCGCGGATCGCCTCCGCACCGCGCTTGTCGGCTTTGCGGGGCCGCGGCACGAGGCGCCGGGCCACCTCATCGACGTGCTGTCGCGCTGAGGGGCGCCCGCCCGTCAGGTCGTGACGTCGAGGCGGCACCAGAAACCGTCATCGTCGAAGCCGCGCTCGAGTTCGAGATGGTGCTGGCTTGCCAGCGCGTCGAGAAGCCGCGTGCCACTGCCCTTGCGCGTGATCTCGCCGCGCGGGGCCGAGCTGCGCTCCTTCCAGTGCAGGCGCAGGATTTCTCGCCCCTCCCGCTTTGTGGCGGCGATCCTGATCGTCACGCTGCCGTCTTCGACCGACAGGGCACCGTGCTTGACCGCGTTCGTGACCAGCTCGTGCACGATCATCGAAACGTCGATCGCCGTCCCCGGCGGCAGGTTGACGGTCCCCGAACCCTCGACGGTGATCCGCTTCTGCTCGGGGTCGTAGGGGCGGCACTGGATCAGCACCAGCTCGCGCACGTCGACCCGGTCGTCGTCGCGGTGGAAGTTGAGGTCGTGCGCCATCGACAATGCCTGCAGCCGGTCGGACACGCGGTGCAGGATCGTGCTGTCGGCGCCGGTCTGGCGCAGCGTCAGCGAGGTCACCGACTGCACCGTCGCCAGCATGTTCTTGACCCGATGGCGAAGCTCGTCGAGCAGAAGCTTCTTCTGCCGGTCGGCCGCGTCGCGCCGCAGCGTAGCGCCCAGCACGTTGGCCACCGACTGTAGAAACGCCACGTCGTCGTCGGTGAAGGTGCGGCGCGCGCGGGTATGCACGGCGACTGTCCCGAGGGGCGCGTCGGCGTCGCCGACGATCACGCTCATCCCGCTGACGACGCCTTCGCTTTTCAGCAGCGCCGGTTCCGAGAAACGGGTGTCGCTGCGCAGATCCTCGACGATGACGGGGTCGCGGTTGGCAAGGGTGAGGCCTGCATGGCTGTGCGAGCCGCCTTCGACCAGCGTGCCCAGGGGCGCCGAAAAGCCGTGCTGCGCGGCCAGCTCGAGGTCGGAGCTGCCGGGCCGGCACAGCAGAACCTTCGCCAGGTCCACGTCCAGCAGCTCGGCCAGGCGGTTCGGGATCTCGGCGATCAGCGCGTCCGCCTCGGCGCCCCGCAGGCTGATCCGGCCGAGCTGCGCCACATAGGCGTGCTGCTCGGCGCGCAGGTCGGCCTCGGCCTTGGCCATCACCAGTTGCGTGATGTCGTTGATGATCCCGATCACCCGCCGAACTTTGCCGTCCTCGTCGAAGACGGGGGCCGCCGACATCAGCATCTCGAAGCGCAGCCCGCCCTCACCGGCGAACGTGGCCTGGAAGTCGTAGACGGGCTTGCCGGTCCGCCACGCGGTCTGCAGCGGAAGTTCCTCGGTCGGCACCTCGCGGCCGTCGCGCCAGATCGTGTAGCCGTCGCCGGGGGAGCCTGGCGCGGCCGTCCTGTCGCTGAGGCCGGTGATCCGGGCGCCGAAGGGGTTGAGAGAGATGAGCTTGCACTCGGGATCGTCCGCGAAGGCAATGCCGATCGGGGCCAGCTCGAGCAGCGCCGAAAGGTCGGCCACTTGTGCCGAAAGCTGGTTGTTCAGCTGGGCGATCTGCGCCTGCGCCTCCTTCTGGGCCGAGACGTCGACGAAGGTTACCACAACCCCCTCGATCACGTCGTCCGGCGAGCGATAGGGCAGCAGCCGCATCAGGAAGATGCGATCGGCGTTGCGCACCCTGACCTCGCGCTCGACCGGTACCAGCCGGTCCAGGACGCGCTGCACCTCCGCCGCCATGTCGGTGTCGGCGATCCGCGTCGCGATGTCCGAGATGGGGCGGCCGATATCGGTGTCGATCAGGTGAAAGATTTCGCGCGCCACGGGCGTGAAGCGCCGAACCCGCGCCTCGCGATCGAGGAAAAGCGTCGCGATCTGGGTGCTTTCGAGGAAGTTGGCGAGGTCGGCATTGGTGTGGCCCAGCTCCTCGACCTTGTTCGACAGCTCGGCGTTGACGGTCTCGAGCTCTTCGTTGACCGACTGCAATTCCTCCTTCGAGGTCTCGAGCTCCTCGTTCGAGCTCTGCAGCTCCTCGTTCATCGACATCAGCTCTTCGTTGGCCGACTTCAGCTCCTCGTTGGACGACTTCGAGCTCCTCGGTGGTGGTCTGCAGGTATTCCCGCGTCGACCTGAGCTCGGCCTCGAGGGCATGCACCTGGCCGGCGCCCTCGTCGGCGACGGTCTGCGCGGCCGCCTCGGGGGGCGCCGCGCCGAGATCGTGAAATGCGACAAGATAATACGCCATCCCGAAGCGGTCGGTGCCCAGCGGCCGGCCGGTCAGCCGCACGTTGCGGCGGCCCCCGTCGGTCTCGAGCGTGAGGCGATCGCGCACCGTCTCATGCCCGTCTCTGATCATCCGGTGCCAGAGGGCGCGCAGGTCCATCCTCAGGCCCGGACGCGCAAGGTTTACCAGCTCGAGCGAAGGCGCGCCCGGCGGGATTTCCAGGAAGCGCCGGATTTGCCCGCCGGAATAGACCAGCTCGCGGTTCGCGTTCGCGACCACGTAGGCCGGGCCAAGTTCGCCGAGCAGGATGTCGTGCGCCTGCGCGACCATGTTCTCGCGCTCGCGCGTGGGCAGGGTGCGTTCCTCGTCGCGCGGCCGGGCGGGGTGGTCGCCGGTCAGCTCGGCCAGCGGAAAGCGCGCCTGCAGGCCGTTGTCCTGGCGGCGGCGGAACACGCGCCACTTCTTGTCGAGCGGCTCGAACAGCGTCTCGTGCCCGGTGATGCTCTCGGACGGGCCGAGCAGGAGGCAGCCCTCCGGGCGCAGCGCGTAGTGGAAGACGGGGATCAGGCGGTTCTGCAGCTCGGGCTTCAGGTAGATCAGCACGTTGCGGCACGACAGCAGGTCGAGCCGGCTGAACGGGGGATCCTTGATCAGGCTCTGCGTCGAGAAGATGCAGAGCTCGCGGATTTCCTCGACCAGATGGTACTCGTGGCCGATCACTCGGAAATAGCGCTTGAGGTAGGGTTCGGGCACGCTGGTCGCGATGCCTTCGGGATAGACGCCGCGACGCGCCACGCCGAGCGCGACCTCGTCGATGTCGGTGGCGAAGACCTGGATGCGGGTCTGCCGGCCCTCGCGCTCGGTCTTCTCGCGCAGGAGCATCGCCAGCGAATAGGCTTCCTCGCCAGTGGCACACCCGGCGACCCACACCCGCACCGGCTCGCCCGCCGGCTTGCGCAGCAGCATCTCGTCGACCGCCATCTCGAGCGCCTTGAAGGCGTCGGGGTCGCGGAAGAAGGCGGTGACGCTGATCAGAAGCTCGCGGAAGAGCTGGCGCGCCTCCTTGCCATCTTCGCGCAGCCGCTCGGCGTAATGTTCGATCGAGCCGATCTGCAGGATCTGCATCCGCCGCTGGATCCGCCGCAGCAGCGTCGCCTCCTTGTAGAGGCGAAAGTCATGGCCGGTGGCGATCTTCAGAAGCTGGCAGATCCGGGCGAGTTGCCGCCGTCCGTCGGCGCCGTCGTCCTCGGCCCGCTTGCCCTCGCGCAGGTGCCGCAGATAATCGGCGACGGCCGCCGGGACGCTTCGGGGCGGCAGGACCTGGTCGATGAGACCGGTCGCGATCGCGCTGCGCGGCATGCTGTCATAGGACGCGCTCTCGGGGTCCTGGACGATCGTGTAGCCGCCGGCCTCCTTCAGCGCCCGCATCCCCTGGGTGCCGTCGCTGCCGGTGCCCGACAGCAGGATGGCCACCGCCCGGTCGCCCAGCTCGTCGGCGATCGACCGGAAGAAGGTGTCGATCGGCGTGCGGATGCTGCGCGGCGGGGCCGGCTGGTGCAATTGCAGGCGGCCGTTGCCGAAGATCAGCGTCGCATCCTCGGGGATGACGAAGATGCGGTTCGGCGCAGCGACGGTCCCGTCGCGGGCGATTTCGACAGGAAGGTCGGTGACCCGTGAAAGCAGCTCGGTCAGCATGCTCTTGTGCGTCGGGTCGAGGTGCTGGATCACCACGAAACAGGCGTCGGTATCGTCCGGCAGTTCCGACAGCAATTCCCTCAGCGCATCCAGGCCGCCGGCCGACGCTCCGATGGCGATCACGGGTACCGTTTCCGTGGTGGCGAGTTGATCGCTCTCCTGCCGGGCGTCGTCCATCTTCGCGTCTCTCCCTTAGGGTCGAAAGCTACTCGGTTCCTCAGAGTGTTGCCAGTGTCGCGAATCGCCCCTGTGCGGCGGAACCGGCGGCCCGGGTGGGGGTTGCCTTCTCATGCTGGACGCAGGCGCAGGCAAGGGGCGGGACGTCATCGTCATCGGCGGGTTCGCCCATGCGCTCGCGGCGCTGCGAGCCATCATCCGGGCCGCGGCTTCTGCGGCGACCGCATTGCTGTCGATCGAGGAACAGGCCGCCATCCTCGAACGATTCATCCTGACAAGGAAAGGGGGGGAAGATGCCTGAAGATGCACGCGGCGACGACGAGACGAGCAGCGAGAGCGGCAGCAAGAAACGCATCCTGATCGTCGAGGATGAAGTGATGGTGGCGCTCGACCTGTCACTCCAGCTCGAGGATGAGGGCTATTCCTGCCTTGGACCTGCATCGACGGTCGCCGCCGCGCTGGGTCTGCTGCGCGACGCGACGCCGGATTTCGCCGTTCTCGACGCCAACCTGGGCGGCGAGATGCCGGCACCCATCGCCGAGGAACTGGCCAGGCGCGGTGTGCCATTCGTCTATGTCTCGGGATACAACGGCGACTACATCGACAAGAACCTGCCCCCCGCGCCGCTGATCGGAAAGCCTCTGCCGCTTCGCGAGCTTCTGTGGCGCATCCGCGAGGCCACGAACGCGCGGGATCCGGCGAACGCCGGCTAGCTGGGCGGCGGGTGCGCGCCGGTCGCGCGGGACAGGATCGCGCGGACGTCGCCCCTGTCGCCGGTCCACGCCACGAACTGGTCCGGCCGGACCAGTATCATGCGCGCCCCGTAGTCGCTCCGCGCGCCCTCAGCATTGTCCCGAACCACTTCAAGCGGCACCTCAAGCCGACGCGCCTCCGTCTCGAAGGCGGCGAGCGCGGTCGGGTCGGCATCGAGTGCGATCAGGGTGAAGCCCTCGCCCAGCGCCTCGAAGACGTTGCGCCCGTCCGACAGGGGACGCGGCGCAAGGTGGTGGCCCGCCCGCGCCGCGAATTCATGCCGTCCGCGCGCCGCCGGCCGCCCGCTGCCGCCGATCAGGGGCGAGCCCTGGTAGTTCGGCTCGAAGGCCAGCACCTCGGTCGCCCCCTCGTTGCGCTGCGCCCATTCGCGCGCGAACCCGGCGGCGCCATCCTTTTCGGGACTGTGGTCCTGCAGGAAGCGCCGGTCCTCGTCGATGAACCTCTCGATGAAGTCGCGGGCGGTCGAGGCGAAGACCGGACGCCGCTCGGCGTCGTAGCTGTCGAGGAGCGCCGGCCCACCCCATCCCTGCAGCGTCGCAGCCAGCTTCCAGCCCAGGTTGCGCGCGTCCTCGAAGCCGGTGTTGATCCCGTAGCCGCCGTAGGGCGGATGGCTGTGGGCCGCGTCGCCCGCGATGAAGACGCGGCCGGCGCGGTAGCGTTCCGCCAGCGATACGCGGATGTCCCAGAGGCCCACATGCTCGATCGTCAAATCGAAGGGTTGGCCGACGGCGCGGTGCAGCAGCGACGCGAAGTCGAAGCTCTCGCGCGTCGTGCCCGGCGGCACCGGCGCGTGGAAGAAGAACCTGCTGTCCTGGTCGACCCGACCGAAAAACAGCCAGTAGCCCTGATACTCGGGGTGCAGCACGCAGAAGAAGGCCTTCCCCGGATAGCGCGAGAGCAAAGCGTCGAGTTCGGGCGAGCGGAAAACGACCAGCGCCGCGACCCGCCCGTGGTCGGAGAGGTCCTGTCCGATGCCGGCGGCCTCGCGCACGGTCGAGCGGCTGCCGTCGCAGCCGACCGCGTAGGAGGCGCGCAATGTGCGGCGCCCCTCACCGCCGTGTTCGGCGGTCTCGACCGTCACGCCGCCCTCGTCCTGCGTCAGCCCGGTGCCGGACCAGCCGTAGAGGATCTCGATCGCATCGATCTCGGCGGCGCGGGCGCGCAGGACGCCCTCGGTCGCGTACTGGGGCAGCCGTTCGTTGGCTGTGAAGTAGTAGTCGCGCACCCGGGCGCGGTTCAGCCAGTCGTAGTGATAGTCGGACAAAAGCGTGCGGTAGGTGGTGATGCCGCCGATCCCGACGCCCTCGGGGAAGGTGCGGGCGGCGCGCAGCTCGGCCTCACAGCCCCAGAAGTGAAAGTGCTCCATCGTGCGCTGGGTCAGGTTCTGGCCCTTCGGGATCGGCTGCGGCTGCGGGTGACGCTCGACCACCGCCGTGCGGATCCCGCGCTGACCGAGCTCGATGGCCAGCCCCATCCCGACGGGGCCGCCGCCGATCACCACCACGTCGTGCGTATCGCTCAGCATCCGCGCGTCACAGCTTTAGCCCGAGCAGGCACACCGCGTTGTCCTGATAGATCTTGCGGCGCTGCTCGTCGGTGATGTCCATCTCGTCGATGACGCGGATCGTCTCGCGGATGTAGGTCGGGCCGCCCTCGGGGTCGAAGGGCGCGTCCGACGCGAAGAGGATGTGGTCGTCGCCGAAGAATTCCATCGCGTGTTCGATCGCCCGTCGCGAGCCGAAGCTGGCGGTGTCGGCGTAGAAGTCCTTGAAATACTCCAGGTGCGGCCGTTTCAGCCCGCGTCGCACGGCGGCCAGGTCGCGGTCGGTGGTGCGGGCGCCCATCTGGTCCCAGCCGGGGCCGACGCGGCCTTCGAAGAACGGCACCATGCCGCCCGCGTGGTGGGTGATGACCTTCAGGCCCGGGTGCCGGTCGAAGAGCCCCGAGAACACCATGCGAGCCATCGCGGCCGAGGTCTCGTAGGGCCAGCCGAAGGTCCACCAGATCTCGTATTCCGACTGCTTCTCGGTGAGATAGTCGGGGAAGTTCGCGCCGCGGGCGGGGTGCATCCACACGGCCTTGCCACTGCCGGCCATGTACTCGAAGAACGGCTCGAACTCGGGCAGGTCGAGCGGCTTGCCCGACACGTTGGTGAAGATCTGCATCCCCACCGCGCCCAGCTCCTCGATGTTGCGGCGCGCTTCGTCGACCACGGCGTCGGGGTTCGTCATCACCGCGGTGCCGATGAAGCCGGGGAACCGGTCGGGATACCGCTCGCAGAGCTCGGCCATGCTGTCCGAGCCGATCCGCGCCAGTTCCAGCGCCGTCGCGGGATCGGCGTACTTCTCGTAGGGCGGCGAGGCCAGCGACAGGATCTGCCGGTAGTCAGGTCCGAACATGTCCATCACCTCGAAGCGGCGGTCGAGGTCGGTCATCATCGGCACCGCCTCGGACCGGCGGGTGATGTCGGTCGTCTGGCCCACATGGGCGATCAGCGCCTCGTGGAAGGGCTTGGGCCAGATGTGGTTGAACACGTCGATCTTCAGCATTGGAACCTCTCGTCAATTTCGTGGTGGTGCCTCATGCCGCCGCATCTGCGCCGCGTCGGCGGATCAGCTCGATGGTCATGAGGCCGGCGCCGAACAGAAGCCCGGCGATGTCGGTCAGCGCCGCGCCGGGAAAGGCGCCGGCGGGCACCAGCGCGGCAAGCCCCGCGGCGATGAAGAGCATGCGCCGGATGGGGCTCAACTGGGCGGTGAAATAGCCGGCGAGCCCGCTCGAGACCAGCCAGACGCCTGCCGTCGCGGTGACCAGCGCCAGCACGATCGCCGGTACCTCGCCCATCAGGATGAGGCTGGGCGAGAACACGAACAGGACCGGGATCACGTAGGCCACCCAGCCGAAGCGCATCGCCGCCCAGCCTGTTGCCATCGCCGGGGCCTGCGCGATCGACGCGGCGGCGAAGGCGGCCAGGGCGATCGGCGGCGTGATCATCGACATCATGCCGAAATAGAGCACGTAGAGGTGCGCCGCGATCGGCTCGATGCCGACCTCGATCAGCGCCGGCGCGACGAGGGCCGCGAGCAGGACGTAGACGCCCAGCGTCGGCAGGCCCATTCCCAGCACGATGCAGACCAGCGCCGAGAGCACGAGCAGCACGATGGCGCTGCCGCCGCCGACCTGCACCAGCGCGTAGGTCAGGTTGAACGACAGCCCCGTCACGTTCAGCACCCCGATCACCAGGCCCGAGGCGGCCGAAATCAGGATGATCTCGATCACCGCGTGTCCGGTCGCCGCAAGGCTGCCGAAGAGCCTGCGCAGGCCCGGTCGCGCGCCCTGGTAGCCGATCAGGAGGGACGTGCCGATCAGAACCGCCGCACCCAGCAGCGCCGACCGTTCGGGCTGCCAGCGCAATCCGAAGAGCGCGTAGATCAGCGCGGCGAACGCCAGGAGGAAGTGCAGCCCCGTCAGCACGCCGCGCCGGCGCGGCAGCTCGGCCGCCGGGATCGCGCGGATGCCCATGCGCGCCGCCTCGAGGTCGGCCTGGATGAAGAGGGCGACGTAATACAGTATCGCCGGCGCCAGCGCGGCGATGACCACGGTCGAGTAGGGAACGGCCAGGAACTCGGCCATCAGGAAAGCCGCCGCGCCCATCACCGGAGGCATGAGCTGGCCGCCAGTCGAGGCCACGGCCTCGATCGCGCCGGCCTTGTGGGCGGGATAGCCGTCGCGCTTGATCATCGGGATGGTGACGACTCCGGTGCCCACCACGTTTGCCACGGCCGAGCCCGAGATCGACCCGAAGAGCCCCGAGGCAAGCACCGCGATCTTCATCGACCCGCCGCGGAACCGGCCCATCATCAGCATCGCCGCGTCGGTGAAGAAGCGCGAGCCGCCGGTGATGGCCAGAAGCGTGCCGAAGAGGATGAAGGCCACCACCACGGTCGAGGCCACCGCCATCGGGATCCCGAGAATGCCGTTCGAGTCGAACGCCATGTAGCCTGCGAGCAGTTGCCAGTTCTGCGGCCGCCCGGAAAGCCGCCCAGGCACCAGGTCGCCGACCAGCGCATAGGCGAGGAAGACCACGACGATGACGACGAGCGCCCACCCCGTCGCCCGGCGCAGTGCCTCGAGCACGAGCAGCATCACCACCAGCCCCGGCAGCCAGACCTCGACCGGGCGCATGAAGATGCGGTTGACGAGGTCGGGGTAGAACCACGCGATGTAGATCGCGGCCAGAAGGCTCGCGAGTGCCAGCACCACGTCCGTCCACGGCACGCGGGTCCGGCTCGCGCCGCGGCGGGCCGGCAGCGTCAGGAACGCCACCGGCAGCGCGCAGGCCAGGATCGCGGCGAAGAACTGCTGCGGGTAGAAGCCGAGGCCGAGGTGGCGCGGCAGGTTCATCGCCCACGCCACCACCAGCAGCACGAGCGTTGCCGCCAGGACGTCGGCCGCCGGCCGCCAGAGATGCCGCGGGAGGCCGGCTCCGCCCTCCCGCACCGCGCGTCCGCCCACGCGCCGGGCCTCAGTTGATGCCCTGCTCCTCGAAGTACTTCAGCGCACCGGGATGGAACGCCGTGGCGCCCGCGTTCTCGCGCATCGCGGCGGGTTCGAACTGGTTGAACGGCGGGAAAGTGGCGGCCATCGTCTCCTTGCCGTCGTGCAGCGCCTTGGCCATCTCGTAGACCACGTCGTCGGGTACGTTCGCGTTGGTGAAGACCACCTGCGGATAGGCGAAGTAGGTGCCGTCCTCGAGCACGCCGGGCGATGAGCCGGCCTTCATCTCGGTGAAGAAGGCCACCGGCCAGTGCTTGCGCGCCTCGGCCAGCACCTCGTCGGTCGGGTTGTCGATCGGCAGGGCCTTGAGGCCGCCGACCGCCGCGTCGGCCTCGCGCACCTTGCCGGCGCCATGGGCGAAGATGAAGCCGTCGGCCTCGCCCGCCATGAAGGCGTCCGCGCCGGCCACCACGCTCGGCACGTTCACCGGAGTGACGTCGTCGCGGGTCATGCCGGCGGTGGAATAGATCGCCTCGAGCTGCGGGATGATCGTGTTCTGCGCGGTGTAGCCGTCGGTCATCCGCCGGCCCTTCAGGTCGGCGATCGATTCGATGTCGCTGTCCTCGCGCACGAAGATCGCCTCGCGCAGGGGCATGAGCATGGCCACGATGCGCAGGTCGGGGCTGGCGTTGCCCTCGAACCATTCCTTGCCCTCGAGCGCGTAGTCGACCTCCTGCAGGTTCGCCACGCCGAACTCGATGCCGCCCGAGGCGACGAACGGGATGTACTGGTTCGGGCTGGTGGCGGGCTGGATCGTGGCGTTCAGCCCGCTGTCGTTGGCCGCCTTGGCGACCGCCGTGCCGATGTTGTGAAACAGCGAGCCCGGGTTCGACGTGGCGATGCCCACGTTCTGGGCCGAAGCGGCGCCGCCTGCGGCTAGTCCCGCGGCAAGCGCGATCGACGCAAGGGTTGCGTTCATGGTGTAGTCCTCCCCATTGTGCCGCCGGCGGTCATTGGTGCCGCCGCGGCGGATCCCGAAACCGGGACCTGCGCGTTCATCATTTCGCGCCGGGCGCCATAGCTCAAGGCCCGCGGGACAAATCGTGCCCGAGTCGACGCGGGGCTTGATCGCCGTCCGCCCGCGCCCGAAAGTGCAGCCGAGGGAGGGCAGCGATGGCCGATGCATCTGCGCCGCGCCTGACGGCGGGCGGGGCGATCTTTCCGCGGCTCAAGGCGCTGGGCGTCGAGTACGTCTTCGCCAACAGCGGGACCGACTTTCCGCCGATCATCGAGGGGCTGGCAGAAGCAGCCGCGCAGGGCGAGGATCTGCCGCAGGCGCTGGTGATCCCGCACGAGCACGCCGCGATGGGCATGGCGCACGGCTATTACCTGGCGACGGGGCGGCCGCAGGCCGTGATGCTGCACACCAATGTCGGCCTCGCCAACGGCGTGATCGGCGCAATCAACGCGGCGGCCGAGCATGTGCCGATCCTGATGATGTCGGGCCGGACCCCGGTGACGGAGGAGGGCCGCTTCGGCGCCCGCACCGTGCCCATCGGATGGGGCCAGGAGATGCGCGACCAGGCGGCGCTGGTGCGCGAGGCCTGCAAGTGGGACAACGAACTGCGCTCTCCCGAGCAGGTCGGGATGCTGGTCGAGCGTGCGCACGCCATCGCCACGTCGTCGCCGCGGGGCCCGGTCTATCTCTCGCTGCCGCGCGAGGTACTGTGCGAGAGCGCCGGGCCGGGCGATCCGGCCGCGGCGCCCGCCGTGCGCCCGGCCGCGACCGCACCCGACCCGGCGGCGGTGGCGCAGGCGGCCGAGTGGCTGACGGCGGCCGAGCGGCCACTGGTCATCGCGCAGCGCGGTGCGGGCGGCCCCGAGACCTTTGCCGCCTTTGCCCGCTGGGCCGAGGCGTGGGGGATCGCCGTCTCGTCCTACTGGGCGGTGCAGCTTGCCATCGCTACTGATCATCCGTGCCACGTGGGCGCCGATCCGGGCCCGTGGCTGGCCGAGGCCGACGTGGTCGTGGTGCTGGACTGCCTGGCGCCCTGGTGGCCCGAGAAGCACCGGCCGGCGGCCGGGGCGCGGGTGATCACGCTGGGCGCCGATCCGCTCTATGCCCGCTTCCCGACCCGCGGCTTCCGCTCGGATCTGACGCTGGCGGGTGAGGTCGAGCTGTCGTTGCCCGCGTTGATGAGCGCGATGGAGGACACCCCGCGCGACGAGGAACGCCTGCGCCGGCGGCGCGAACGGCTGGCCCGCGCCTCGGACGAGGTCCGCGCCGGCATCGCCACCGACATCGAGCGCGGGCGCGCGCGCGGCCTCACCAAGGCGTTCATCAGCCGATGCGTGTCCGACGCGCTGGGCGACGCGCCGTCCACCGTCTTCGGCGAGCTGGGCGCCGTTCTCGGTCCGCTGGAGCGGCGCGAGCCGGGGTCGTTCTTCGACGCGCCCCACTCGGGCGGTCTCGGCTGGGGGTTTCCTGCGGCGCTGGGCGCCAAGCTGGCAGACCGCGACCGGACCGTCGCCGCGGTGATCGGCGACGGCTCGTACATGTTCGCCAACCCCGTCGCCTGCCACCAGATCGCCGAGGCGCTCGAGCTGCCGATCCTGGTGGTGATCTGCAACAACGAGGAATGGCACGCCGTCCGCCGCTCGGTCGAGCAGCTCTATCCGGACGGTCACGCGGCGCGCGCCAACCGGATGCCACTGACGTCGCTCAAGCCGGTGCCCGACTTCTGCCGCGTGGCCGAAGCGAGCCGGGCATGGGCACGGCGCGTCGAGACAGCCGACGAGCTTGCCCCCGCCCTGGGCGAGGCGCTTGCGGCGACGCGGGAAGGGCGGCTGGCCCTGCTCGACGTCAGGACGCTTCCCGGCTAGGCCGCTGCAACACACACGAGGACCGAGCATGACCGACCTGAAGCCTCCCTTCCGCGCCGACCACGTAGGCAGCCTGCTGCGGCCGCCCTCGGTGACCGAGGCCCGCCGCCGCCACTACGAGGACCGCACGATCACCGCGGGCGAGCTGCACGAGGTCGAGGATGAGGCGATCCCCGAACTCATCACCATGCAGGAGGAGGTGGGCCTGAAGGCCGTCACCGACGGCGAGGCGCGCCGCTCGTTCTGGCACTACGACTTCATGGGGATGCTGACCGGCCTCGACCTCGAGGAGCGCGACCCCGAGGCCGGCGCCCAGTTCGCCGGCGTCAAGCTGCGGCCGATCTTCCCCACCATCAACGCCGAGCTCGACTTTCCCGACGACCACCCGATGCTCGACCACTTCCGCTTCGTGAAGGAGCACACGCGGGTCGTGCCCAAGATCTCGATCCCGGGCCCCTCGGCCTGCCACTTCCGCACGGCGCCCGAGGACATCCACGTGGCCGCCTACCGCGACGACCCGCAGGCTCTGTTCGACGCGCTGGCGCGCACCTACCGCAAGGCGGTCCGCGCCTTCTACGACGCCGGCTGCCGCTATCTGCAGATGGACGACATCTTCTTCGCCTATCTCTGCGACCCCAAGCATCGCGCCGCCAAGGCCGAGCTGGGCCAGGACCCTGACTGGCTGATCGACCGCTACGCCTGGATGATGGAAGAGGCGATCCGCGACCGCCCCGAGGACATGGCGATCGGGATGCACATGTGCCGCGGCAACTTCCGCTCGACCCACGCGGCCGCGGGCGCCTACGATGCGGTGGCCGACGCGATCTTCAACAAGACGAGCGTCGACATCTACTTCATGGAGTACGACACCGACCGCGCCGGCGGGCTCGAGCCACTGTCGATCCTGCCCAAGGGCAAGAAGCGGGTGCTTCCCGGCTTCATCACTACCAAGACGGGCGAGCTCGAGGATCTCGACTGGCTCAAGCGCAAGTTCGACGAGGCGTCGCGCTATGCCGACCTCGACCAGCTGGGCATCGCGCCGCAATGCGGCTTCGCCTCGACCGAGGAGGGAAACGCGATCACGCCCGAGCAGCAGCGGCAAAAGCTCGAGCTGGTCGTGAAGACGGCCGAGGCCATCTGGGGTGGCGTCTGAGCGCGCCCCGCTGGTGGCGGTCGCGACCACGTCCGGGGCCGCGGCAGGACCCGCACAAACCGCCGAGGGGCGCCGCGATGCCTTGGGGCGCGCGGGGATGAGGCCCGACTATCTGGGCCTCGAGGCGTTCGTGGCCATCGCCGACCTCGGCAGCTTTCGCCGGGCGGCGAGCTTTCTCAGCCTGTCGCAGACGGCGCTGTCGCACCGCATCAAGAAGCTCGAGACCGACCTGGGCCTCGAGCTCTTCATCCGTACCACGCGCGAGGTGTCGCTGACCAAGGAGGCGCAGGAGATCCTGCCCGAACTGCGCCGCAGCGTGACGCATCTGTCGGACGCCTACGCAAGCCTCGCCGGACGCGGGTCGGCCCGGACGCACAGCCTGTCCTTCGCCTGCCTGCCGACTCTGTCCTACAACTATCTGCCGCGGATCCTGCGCGAGTTCTCCGACGACTACCCCGACATCGTCGTGCGGCTCGAGGACCGGCCGATCGCGCGCATCTACGAGATGGTCCAGAGCGGCGAGGTCAAGTTCGGGGTCTCGGTGGTGGGCGCTCGGCACTGGGACCTGCAAGTGCGCGAGATCTTCACCGAGCCCTACGTGCTCTATGTCCGCCGCGACGACCCGCTGGCCGGGCGCGAGACCGGTGACGCGCGCCGACCTGGTCGGGCGCACCTTCGCGCAGATCAACACGCAGTCGAGCAACCGCCAGCTCGTCGACGAGGCGCTGGCGGGGTACCGCGACCGGTACGTCTGGCGCTATCAGGTGCAGAACGCCGCGATGGCGATGAGCCTGGTGGCCGAGGGTGCGGCGGTCACGATCCTGCCGTCGGTGATGCGGAGCTTTGCCTGGCCCGAGGTCACCGCGCTGCCCTTCGGAGACGTGGCGATGAAGCGGACGCTGGGTGTGGTGACGCGGCGGGGCGCAGCCCTCTCGCCGCCGGCGCAGCACCTGATCCGCCTCCTGGTGCGCCGGTTGACCGATGGCTGATCACGGTCACCCGGTCTGCCAGACCTCAGGATTGATCATGTTGACGGGGGCACCCGCGGCGTAAGCCACGATCTGGTCGTAGATGTCGGCGAATTGCAGGTCGAGCTCGTCCTCGGTGACGTAGCCGATATGCGGCGTGGCGATCACTGCCGGGTGCGAGACGACGGGATCGTCGGGATCCAGCAGCGGCTCTGTCTCGAAGACGTCAAGCGCGAGGCGCCCCGGGCGCCCGGCCTGAAGCGCCGCTTCGAGCGCCCCGGCCTGGACGAGGCCCGCCCGCGAGGTGTTCACGAAGGTGGCCGAGGGCTTCATCGCCAGAAGATCGTCGGCCGAGACGATCCCCTCGCGTCTCGGGCTTGAGCCGGACATGCAGGCTGACGAAGTCCGCCTCGCCGAAGAACGCCTCGCGGCTCGCAGCGACCGTCTGGCCGTCGGCGCGGGCGCGGTCGCGGCCGGCATCGGACGCCCACCAGACGACCTCCATCCCGAAGGCGCGCCCGTAGCCGGCGACGGCCCTGGCGATGCGGCCGTAGCCGTAGAGGCCCAGCCGGCGCCCGGCCAGCGTCTGGCCGACGCCCATCTGCCAGCGCCCCGCCCTGAGCGACGCCATCTGCTGCGGAAGCTGCCGCGCCGAGGCGAGGATCAGCGCGAAGGTCAGCTCGGCCGCCGCTTGCGAGGGCGCATCGGCATGCATGTTCGAGCAGAGCAGCACCCCGTTCGCCGTGCAGGCCGCGACGTCCACGTGCGGATAGACGCTGCGCTGGCTGATGAGCCGCAGCCGGGGCAGCCGCTCGAGCAGGGCCGCGGTGACGGGCGTGCGCTCGCGGAAGAGAACCAGCGCCTCGGCCTCCGCCAGCCGCTCGGCCAGGAGGTCCACGTCCTCGACGTGGTCATTCCAGACCGTGACGTGGTGGCCGTCGAGCCGGCGGAAGCTGGGCAGCGTGCGCAGCGTGTCGAACCAGTCGTCGAGAATGTGGACCTTCACCGGCTTTTCACGCGGCTCGTCCGGGAGGGCATCCGGGGCGTCGGCACGAAGACCTCGGCGCGCAGCGCATCCAGCGCTGCGGCCAGGCGGCGCCGCTCTGCCAGCAGATGATTGAACTGCGCGTCGCAACCCGCAATGGGTGCGGGATATTCCGAGATCTCGCGGTCGAGGGCGCGACGCGCGTCGACCAGCGCCTGCTCGGCACCCGCGCGCAGCGAGGCATAGGTGTCGGTCATCGGCTCGTCTCCGAGGGTCTCTCAGCGGCAGGATGCCGGATCGCACCTCGCGACGGAAGCATCATCCGGCACCGCCGGTGGCGAGCGTCGGGTGCGCCCGGCGGATCACGGGCGAGAAGACGCGGTCCGAGATCGGGATGTCCCAGACTGCCGCGCCGCCCCCCGAGGCGAAGTGCTTCACCAGCGACGGGATCGCCGACAGGTCCGTCACCCGCTCGGCGCTCAGGCCGAAACCGCGGCCGATGGCGGCAAGGTCGGCGCGGCCGAACACCGCGCCTTCGTCGGACAGCCCCTCGGCCCGCAGCTTGTGGATCTCGGAGCCGTAGGCGCCGTCGTTCAGCACCACGATCAGGATCGGCAGGCCGTGGCGGCGGATCGTCTCGAGCTCCTGGACGTGCATCAGCAGGCTGCCGTCGCCGTCGAACAGGACGACCGGCCGCTGGGGCCGCGCGGCCGCCACGCCCATCGCGAACGAGATGCCGTTGCCGATGGCGCCGAACTCGCGGATCGTCAGGAACCGCTCCGTACGGGTCGTGACGGCATGTGCGCGAAGTAGAACGAGCAGTGGCCCGAGGAATTGACCATCTCCCAGTCGGCGGGCAGCGCGGCCTCCAACGCGGCGACCACGTCGCGCGGGTCGTGAAGGCCGGGCTCGGCCTCGAAGCGGGCGTCGTCCGAGGGCTCGGTGCGCGATCCGGTCGGCGAGCGCGGGGACTGCGCCATTCCTCGGGGCGGGGCGCGACCGCGGCCGCCAGCGCCTCGACGCCGAGGCGGGCGTCGGCGCGCAGGTGCGCGTCGGCGGCGACGCGGCCCTGGCTGATGGCGACGGGATCGACGTCGATCTGCAGCACCCGCGCCTTCGGCCAGAGCGCGCCGCCGTCGGAGTTGTGCCGGGCGAGCGAGCAGCCGACGGCGACGACCAGGTCCGCCTCGCCGAAACACTCGCGCGCGACGACCGAGCGAAAAGCCGCCCGCGACGCCCAGCGAGAACGGATCGTCGTGGAAGAGCCCGCGCGCCGGCAGCGTCGTCGCCAGCAGGCCGTCGCAGCGTTGCGCAAGCGCGCGGCAGGCGGGGCCGGCGCCGGCCTCGACCGCGCCCATGCCGGCCATCACGACGACGCGCCGCGCCTGCGCCCACGAGTTCGGCCGCGCGCGACAGGTCGTCGGGATGCGGCGGCATCGGCGAGAGGCGCGGCATCAGCCCGCGCGACGGCGCCGGGCAGATCCGTCGGCCCCGGTCCATCGCTGGTTCTGCAGGTCGAAGGGCACGCCCAGCACGACCGGGCGCCGCTCGCGCCGCGCCTGAAGGAAGGCGTCGCGCACCGCCGCCGGCATCCGCCGGCGCATGGTGGAGCGCGTGGTAGGCCGCGCCCGTCGCGGTCACGAAGGGCGCCTGGTCGATGGCCTGATTGTACCACGCCGCCCCGAGCGGCGCCTCGCCCGCGAGGACCACCAGCGGCAGGCGCGCCCGCACCGCCGCCGGCAACGCCGTCATCAACTGCGTGAGGCCGGGCCCGCAGGTGACCGTCGCGACGCCGACCTCGCCCGTCTTGCGCGCATAGGCCATGGCCGCCGCGACCGCGCAATGCTCGTGCCGGACATAGATCATCCGGCAGCCGCGCTTCGGCCAGCCGCGTCGCGAAATTCATGTTGGCGTCGCCCAGCAGCGCGAAGCAGGTCTCGACCCCCTCGCCGGCGAAGACGCCGCGCGAGGATGTCGAAGACCTTCTCGCCGCCATCGTCCTTCATGGGCTCGTTTCCCAGTCGGCGGCACGCGGCACCATCACCTCGCCGCGGGCGATCAGGCGCGCCGTGCGCACCACGCCGGCCGACTGGAACTCGAAGCCGTCATTCGTCGCGCGCGTACTTGACCGTCACGTCCATGCTGCCCCATCGGGTGCTCGATCCGCATCGTCACGGGCGAGGCGTCGACCGGGGCCACCAGGCCCTCGGCCACCGTTCCGGGGGCCAGCGCGCAGGCGGCGAGGCATTGCGAGCCGGTGACCGCCAGCGTCGGATGCGTCGTCCAGGGCATGAAGTAGCGCGCGGCGAAATGGCCCCCGTCGCGCGCCGTCGCGATCAGGCCGATCTTGGGCGTTACGGATTCGGCCACGTCGCCGAAGCCCATCCGGCGCCCGGCCTCGCAGCCGGATCGCCTCCATCCGCGCGAAGAGGTCGCGGTTGGCGTCGAGCTCCTCGACCGTCTCGTAGCCGGTGAGGCCGAAGTCCTCGGCGCGGGCGATCATCATCGGCATGGCCACGTCGATGCAGGTGACCTCGACCCCGTCGATGACGTCGATCGGTTGCCCGGTGGGGAACATGACGCCGCCCGAGCGCGAGCCCACGACGTCGAGGAAGTCGAGCGCCACGGGCGCCGCGCGTGCCTGGCACGCCCGTCGATGGCGGTCTCGCCCTCGTATTCGACGCGGCCGCCGGGCGTCTGCACGATCGCCTCGACCAGCGCGCCGGTGTTGACGGCGCGGATGCGCACCCGCGTCTCGGGGTCTGTGCGCGGGCACGAGGCCCATCTCGATGGCCGCGGGGCCGACGCCCACCAGGATGTTGCCGCAGGTCGGGCGGTAGTCGACGAACGGCCTGTCCACCGCCAACCTGGGCGAAGAAGTAGTCGACGTCGGCGGCGTCCTCTGCGGAGCGGCTGAGCATGGCGACCTTGGTGGTCACCGCCGACGCCGCCGCCGAGGCCGTCGATGTTGCGCGGATTGCCCGCGCCGACCACGGCGATCAGCACCTCGATAGCGCGTCCTCGTCCTCGGCAGGTCGCTGCGCAGGAAGTAGGGGCCGCGCGAGGTGCCGCCGCGCAGGAACAGGAAGGGGACGGGGCGCTGGGTCATGTCAGGGGCCAGGGAAGATCCATGTAGTGCTGCAGAAGACCGGGCGGAAAGTCGCGCCCGAGGATGGCCGCCGAGCGCGCAGATGAACGCGATGCCGCGCCGCGGTGTAGAGCGCGGCCGCAAGCCAGCCGAAGCCCGGCGCGAGCCGGAAGAAGGCGAAGCAGGAACAGGACCAGCGCGATGATGAGCCCGAAGACGAAGCTGAGCACCAGCAGCGCCGAGGAACCACGCCAGCGTCCGCCAGAGCCCGTAGTCGGCGCTGCCGTCCTCCTCGCCCTGCTCGAGGTCGATGAAGACGTCGTCGTCGGAGGGCTGCGCCGCATCCGCCACAGCAGCGCGGCGCAGCCCGCGCAGCGTGACGAGGCCGATGGTCAGCGGGAAGATCCGGTCCTGCAGCCGGCTGACGCTCCAGGCGTCGAGCGGTCGCGACCAGCGCATAGAGCCGTGACGCAGCCCGAGGAAGATCGCCGGCGCCGGTCTTGGTGCCGGTCGGCGCCTCGATGTTCTCGCGGATGTTCTTGGACTGCTTGATGCCGACCACAGATCGACAGGATCGTCAGGATCAGGATGCCGATGGTGATGCGGCGACAGGATGTAGTCGAAGCCCCGCCTCCAGCCGCGCCGGAACCGCGACGCCGGCGATCTGGAACGCCTGGTTGACGAAGATCTCGGACTGGTTGCGACAGCACGAAGCCGATCAGGAAGGCCGGCCGCGAATAGTCGAACCGGCGCAGCAGGATGCCGACGAGCCCGATGCCGACCAGCGCGACGAGGTCGCCCAGCGACTGGCGCGACTGGAACGCCGCGAAGGCGATGATCATGAAGAGGTAGCGGCGCGAGCAGCGTGAAGCGGATCGTGGTCAGCTTCGCGATCCACTTCGACAGCAGGATGCACAGCCCCGCCCCGATGACGTTGGCCAGCGCGAGGCTCCAGACGATCGTGTAGGTGATGTCGAGGTTGTTGCGGACCATCTGCGGGCCCGGGCGTCATGTTCAGCAGCGCCAGGCCGCCCAGGAAGATCGCCATCGAGCCCGAGCCGGGGATGCCGAAGATCAGCGTCGGGCACGAGCCCGCCGCCCTCCTTGGCGTTGTTCGAGCTTTCGGGCGCGATGACGCCACGGATGTCGCCCTGGCCGAACTTCGAGCGGTCCTTGGCGGTCTGCACCGCCGAGCCGTAGGCGAGCCAGTCGACCACCGATCCGCCGAGGCCGGGGATGACGCCCGACGATCACGCCGATGATCGCGCAGCGCAGCGACAGCCACCTGTGCTCCCACCAGTCCTGCACGCCCTGGAGCCAGCCGTCGCCCAGCTGCCCGCCGCTCGCGATCGGCCTTGTCCTGCCGCAGGAGCGAGACGATCTCGGGGATCGCGTAGATGCCGAGGCCGACGATGACGAGCTGGAAGCCGTCGACGAGGTAGGGGAAGTCGTAGGTCGACATCCTCAGGCTGCCGCCCGCCGGCGCCGCGCCGATGGTGCCGACCAGCAGCCCGAGCCCCGCCGCGACGATGCCCTTGAGCGGCACGCGGCCGGCGAGGATCGCCACCATCGACAGGCCGAGGATCGTGATCATCAGCATCTCGGGCAGGCCGAAGGCCAGGATCAGCGGGCGCGCGATGAAGATGAAGAAGGTCAGGATCGATGGCGCCCGAAGAGCCCGCCGAAGAGCGACGAGGCGAAGGCCGCCGAGAGCGCCCGCGCCGCATGGCCCTGCCGGGCGAGCGGAAAGCCGTCCAGCACCGTCGCCTGGCTCGCCGAGGAGCCGGGAATGCCCAGCAGCACCGAAGAGAACGTGTCCGACGTGGGGATCACGGCGACCAGCCCGACCATCAGCGCCAGTCCCGCCGACCTGGTCCATTCCGTACATGAACGGCAGCACGAGCGCGAGCCCGGCGATGCCGCCGAGCCCGGGCAGCACGCCGATCGAAAGGCCCAGCAGCACGCCGGCGAAAAGGTACATGAGCTGCTCGGGACGCAGGATCAGTCGCGAATGCCTCGCCCAGCGCGGGCAGGGCCGTGGCGAAGATGTCCAAGGCGTGGTCTCCTCGCGGCGTCCGACGATGCGGCCCCGCCCGGACCGGCCGGGCGGGGCGCGGCACGTCTAGGCCGTGCGGATCACTCGATGGTGATGCCGTAGTCTTCCTTCAGCCAGTCGAGCACGTACTGCTTGGCCTCGGGCGAGATCGTGGTCGCCTGCTCGGTCGCCGCGACGGCGGCCTTGCCCGGTCTGCTGCGGATAGACGCCGAGCGTCGGTCTCGAGATCTCGGCGAAGTCGGGCCGCGCCTTCACGTCTTCGCAGAGCCTCCGTGTACATGTCCACGACCTCCTGCGGGGCGCTGCCGGGCAGGAAGATGGTCTTCTGGTTGGCGAAGCCGGCGATGAAGAAGGCCTTGAAGGCGTCCCACGCGGTGCCCTCGGTCTCGCAACCCTCGGTCGCCTCGCAGACCTCCTTGAAGGAGGGCAGGTCGGGGAAGGTCGGGTCGCGCACGATGTTGCCGTCGTCGTCGAGCGCGCCCCAGGTGAAGATCGGCACCGCGAGGCCCTCGTCGACCAGCGGCACGACATTGGCGAGGTAGGCGGCGGAGGTCTGGTAGTCGATGTTGGCCTCGCCGCGCTCGAACATCAGCCGGCCGTCGCCGCGGCCCTTCGACGCCGAAGACCGGATCGACCTGGAGCCCCAGCATCTTGAACGCGAGAAGCGGCACGAGGTCGAGCGTCGTCGCGCCCTGGCTGCCGTAGAGGAAGAACTCGTCCTTCAGGTCGTCCATGTCGCCGTCGAACCGCTCGGCGAGGTCGGGCGGCAGGTAGACGACGCCGCCGGTGCCCGAGGCGAGCACCGGCTGCCAGTCGCCGTACTCATAGCGCACACGCGGGTCGCCGAGCAGGTAGGGGAACTTGGTCGAGCCCGAGTCGCCGAAGATCAGCAGCCCGTCGCCGGAGCCCTGGTTGCTCTGGAACCAGTTGGCGCCCTCGGTCGAGCCGGCGCCGGGGCGGTAGCGGACCACGACGGTCGGCTGTCCGGGCAGCGCCTCGCCCAGAAGGGGGGCGTAGAAGTTGGCCCACCGGGCCGAGCCGCCGGACTCCGAAAACGGGATGACATATTCGATCGTCTCGCCGCTCAGGTCGGGCGCGCCCGCGTCCTGGGCGAGCGCCACTGTGGCCGTGCCGGCCAGCAGGATCGCACCGGCGAACCCTACACGCCCTGCATCGCGCATGATGGTCATCTCTCTCCTCCCAATAGTCGTCGCGGGCTTTTTGCCCGCCCGTCGTCCTCCCTCCCGCCGGAAGCGGGATGCCGCAGGACGTTGGCATGGGGCCCGAGGTTCAACAAATACATTTTTCGCACCTATTGATGAGCCGGGTTCATGTCGGTCGCGGCAGTCGAGCCGCAGGATTGGATGCGGCGGCGACACGGCGAAGCCACAGCATGAGGCCTTCTGGCGGCGTCGGCGAGGGTGTGGCGGCGCGCGTTGCATCCTTGCGTATCCACTGGTATCCCTGTCGACGGCGCGAACGGGGCGAAGGCGATGGACGACGACGCGAGGCACGAAGGGGCGCGCAACGGCGCCGCCAGGAAAGCCGCATGACCGGGCTCGACCGCACCGCCTGGGACGTCATCGTCGTGGGCGGCGGCAATGCCGCCCTCTGCGCCGCGATCGAGGCGGCCGAGGCGGGCGCGCGCGTGCTGATCCTGGAAGGCGCGCCGAAGCCCTATCGCGGCGGCAACTCGCGCCACACCCGCAACTTCCGCTGCATGCATCGCGGCCCGCTCTCGGTCCTGACCGGCAGCTACGGGGAAGACGAGTACTTCGACGACCTGCTGCGCGTCACCGGCGGCAAGACCGACGAGGCGCTGGCCCGCATGACGATCCGCACCTCGGAGGAGTGCCTGCCCTGGATGGAGGCGCATGGCGTGCGCTTCCAGCCCTCGCTGTCGGGCACGCTGTCGCTGTCGCCGCACCAACGCCTTCTTCCTCGGCGGCGGCAAGGCGCTGGTGAACGCCTACTACAACACCGCCGAGGACCTGGGCGTCACCGTCGCCTACGAGGCGCAGGTGACGCACGTCGTGATCGAAGGCGGCCGCTTCACCGGCCTCGATGTCGAGCATCTGGGCGGCGACGCCAGCGCGATCGAGGGGCGGGCGCTGGTGCTGGCCTCGGGCGGGTTCCAGGCCGACCTCGACTGGCTGGCCGCGCCTGGGGCCCGGCGGCGCGCAACTTCCTGATCCGGGGCACGCCCTACAACCGCGGCGTGGTGCTGCGGGACATGCTCGACCAGGGCGCGGACAGCGTCGGCGACCCGACCCAGTGCCACGCCGTCGCCATCGACGGGCGCGCGCCGAAGTTCGACGGCGGCATCGTCACCCGGCTCGACTGCGTGCCGTTCTCGATCGTGGTCAACCGCGACGGCGAACGCTTCTACGACGAGGGCGAGGACGTCTGGCCCAAGCGCTATGCCATCTGGGGCCGGCTCGTCGCGGCGCAGCCCGACCAGGTCGCCTATGCGATCATCGACAGCAAGTCGATCAACGACTTCATGCCCTCGGTCTTTCCGCCCGAGACGGCCGACACCATCGAGGGGCTCGGCCAGAAGCTGGGCCTGCTCGGGCGCGAAGCTGCAGCGAGACGGTCGACGCGTTCAACGCCGCCTGCCGCCCGGGACCTTCCACGCGCACCGAGCTCGACGGGCTGGCGACCGAGGGGCTGTCGCCGCCCAAGACCAACTGGGCGCGGCCCGATCGCCGAGCCGCCGTTCTACGGCTACTCGCTGCGGCCCGGCGTCACCTTCACCTACCTCGGGCTCAGGGTCGACGACGACGGCCCGCGTCTCGACCGCCGCGGGCCGGCTACGCCAACGTCTGGGCGGCGGGCGAGATCATGGCGGGCTCGATCCTCGGGCCAGGGCTACCTCGCCGGCTTCGGCATGACCATCGGCACCGTCTTCGGCCGCATCGCCGGGCAGGAGGCCGGCGCCCATGTCGCTTGACATGACCGCCCGCCGCCCGACGCGCATCGGCGAGGCGCGCCGCCAGGTCGAGATCTGCAACGCCTGCCGCTACTGCGAGGGCTACTGCGCCGTGTTCCCGGCGATGTACGCCGCAGCGCGGTCTTCTCCGACGGCGACATCACGCAGCTCGCCAACCTCTGCCACAACTGCCGCGGCTGCTACTACGCCTGCCAGTACACCGCAGCCGCACGAGTTCGCGCTGAACCTGCCCCGGGCGCTGGCCGAGGTCCGCGCGCGAAAGCTGGGCGCGCTACGCCTGGCCCGGCGCGCTCGGCGCCGCCGTTCCAGCGGAGCGGCGTCGGCGCTCGGCCGCGGCGCTGGTCGTTGGGCGTGGCGCTCCTGTTCCTGGCGCATCGCGCGCGCTTCGCCGGCCGGAGGCGGCGCGGGCTTCTACGCCTACCTGTCGCACGGCGCGATGGTGGCGATCTTCGCGCCCGCCTTCCTCTTCCCGCTCGCTCGCCATCGGCATCGGCCTGCGCCGCTACTGGCGCGAGGTCGGCGGCGAGCCGGTGCGCTGGCGGACCTGCGCGACGCGACGCGTTCGCCGCGGCGGCTCGACTGCGCAACCTGTCCGGCGGGCAGGGGCAGGGCTGCAACTTCGAGAAGGGCGACCGCTACTCGCATGGCCCGCCGCCATGCCCACCAGGCGGTGATCTGGGGCTTCCTGCTCTGCTTCGCCGCCACGACCTCGGGCACGGTGCTGCACTACGGCTTCGGCATGGAGGCGCCCTACGGCCTGCTCAGCCTGCCGAAGCTGCTCGGCGTGCCGGGCGGCATGCTGCTGGTCGCTCGGCGCGCGGGCTGCTCGCTGGCTGAAGACGAAGGCCGACCCCGAGCTCGGCGCGCCGGGCCGCTGGGGCGGCGAGATGGCCTTCGTCCTGCTGCTCGGGCTCGACGGGGCTGACCGGGCTCGCTGCTCTACGCCGCGACGGCACCGCGGCGGTGCCGGCGCTGCTGGCGCTGCACCTCGGCACCGTCCTCGCCTTCTTCCTGACGACGCCCTATTCCAAGATGGTGCACGGCTTCTACCGCTTCGCCGCGCTGGTGCGCGACGCGCAGGTGAAGCGGCCATGAGCCATCCGCCTCGCTGTCCTGCCGGGCGACGGCATCGGCCCCGAGATCGTGGCTGCTGCCCGCCAGGTGATCGAGGCCGCGGACGCCGCTTCTCGGCCTCGGGCTGGCCGAGGCCGAGACGTCGGGTTCGCCGCGCTCGACCGGCACGGCTCCACCATTCCCGACGCCGTGATCGACGCGTCCGCGTGAGGCGGACGGCATGATGCTGGGGCCTGTGTCGCACAACGACTATCCGCCCGCGGCCGAAGGCGGGCTCAACCCATCCGGCACGCTGCGCACCCGGCTCGACCTCTTCGCCAACATCCGTCCGGCGCGGACGCGCGCGGTACCTGCCGGCCGCCATCGGGCGTCCCTTCGACCTGGTGATCTTCCGCGAGAACACCGAGGGCTTCTACGCCGACCGCAACATGGCGCGCGGGCCGGGCGAGTTCATGCCGGACGCCGACATGGCGCTGGCGATCCGCAAGATCACCCGCCGCGCCTCGGCCCGGATCGCCGAGGCCGCCTTCGACTTGCGCCGGAGCCCGCGCCGCGCGCCGCACGTCACCGCGGTGCACAAGGCCAACGTCCTGCACCTGACCGACGGTCTGTTCCTCGAGGAAACGCGCGCCGCCGCCGCCCGCCATCCCGGCGTCGCCTATGACGAGGTCCATCGTCGACGCGATGGCGGCGCACCTGGTGCGCGCGCCCGACGCGCTTCGACGTGATCGTGACCACGAACATGTACGGCGACATCCTGTCGGACCTGGCCGGCGAGCTGTCGGGCAGCCTCGGCCTCGCCGCCTCGCTCAACGCCGGCGACCGACCGCGCGATGGCGCAGGCGCAGCACGGCTCGGCCCCCGACATCGCCGGGCAGGGCATCGCCAATCCCGGCCTCGCTGATCGGTTCGGCCGCGATGCTGCTGGACTGGCTCGGCGCCCGCCGCGACCGGCCCGACCTCGCCGCGCCGGGGCGCGGATCGGCGCGGCGCTCGAGGCGGCGCTGGCCGATCCACGGCTCCGCACGCCCGACCTCGGCGGCGCCGGCACGACCGACGATTTCGCAGCCGCCGTCGGCGCGGCCATCGAAAGCGCGCCCGATACCGCCCGCTGAGGTCGCCCTCAGCCGGCGAGCTGGTGCGACATGGCGAGGTCGCGCAACGTCTCGCGCTCGAGTTCCATCTCTTCGAACCGGTCCTTGACGATGTCGCCGATGCTGATGACGGCGCATACCTCGCCATTGTCGAGAACGGGAATGTGGCGCGCCCGGTGCAGCGTCATCAGGCGGGCGGCCTTGGCCACGGTGTCGTCGGGGGTGCAGACGACGGGCCGGGGATCCATGAATTCGGACACCGGCTCCTTCAGCGCGCGCGGGCCGTGATCGACGATGGCGCGTACGACGTCCCGCTCGGAGACGACGCCGGCGAGCCTGGCATTGTCTGCGCTCACCACCAGCGCCCCGACCTGCTCGAGCCGCATGAGAGCCGCGGCGACTTCCAACGCCTCCCCGGCTCGACGCGCTTCACGTTCCGACCCTTCCGAACGAGGATTTCCCTGACGAACATCGCGCCTTCCTCCACTTGACACAGCGCCCGGGCCGGCCGCGCGGCGCTGGTCGGCGCCGGGTCGGGACCCGCGGCGTCGATCATGCTATCATCGCGGGCGGGGCGCCGTGCCTGCGGTCAACTGTCTCGGGGCGCAGGCGCAGGACTGGCCCGTGTGGGAGGGCGTCATGGCGATCACGTTGCTCGACGGCGGCATGGGTCAGGAGCTCGTGCGGCGCGCGGGGCGGGCCACGTCGCTCTGGTCTGTCCAGGCGCTGATCGATGCGCCGGATCTGGTGCGGGCGGTACATGACGACTTCTTCGCGGCCGGCGCCGATGTGGCGACGACGAACAGCTATTCGGTCCTGCCCGACCGGCTCGAGGCGCACGGGCTTGCCGACAGGCTGGAAGCGCTTGCGCTGCCTGGCCTGCGAGATCGCATGCCGCGCGCGCGACGCCCACGGAAACGGGATCGTCGCTGGGTCGCTGGGGCCGCTGGGGTTCTCTTACCGGCCCGAGCTTGCGCCGCCGCCCGATGCCGCCGCCGAGGTCTATGCGCGGCTGGCGCGGTTGCACGCGCCCTACGTCGAGGTTCACCTGCTCGAGACGATGTCATCGATCGACCAGGCGCGCGGGGCGCTGCTTGGGGCGAACACCACCGGCAAGCCGGTCTGGCTGGCCCTCAGCGTCGATGACACGGATGGGACACGTCTCCGCTCGGGCGAGCCGCTGGACAAGATCGCGCCTCTCGTTGCCGAGTTTCGGCCACAGCGGGTACTTCTGAACTGCTCGACGCCCGAGGCAATCGATGCCGGACTGCCCCGGCTAGAGGCGTTAGGGGTGCCGTTCGGGGCCTATGCCAACGGCTTCTCGGGGATCAGCGATGCCTTTGACCACATTGGCGCCACGGTCGACGTGCTGGAGGCGCGCCGCGATCTGGACCCGGCCCAGTACGCCGAGTTTGCGCAGGGCTGGATCGGGCTCGGCGCGTCGACGATCGGCGGGTGCTGTGAGATCGGACCCGCCCACATCGCCGAACTTGCCCGCCGCGTCCGCGGCGCCTCAGCCGGCCCCTGACGCGAACGCAGGCCGAGTGGCGGGGAGAGGCCCATCGGGATCGCCGCTCTCCGGTGCCAGCCTGCCGGATGCGGAAGCACGAACGACACGGTCTGAGAACGCGCCGATGGGTGAGGTTGGCCGTCTTCGTGACCTGAATGGTCGTGTCGGTGCTCGACCAAGGCGTGGCCCTCGGCCCTTGCGCCCGTCAGCCCGCCGGCGCGCGACCCTTTCTGGTTAGCCGCGGCGTGTAGATCACCAGCGTCAGGACGGCCGCCAGAGTTCCAGGCGGCGCCGCCGCCGGCGGTGGCCGCCATCCGCAAATCGGGCGCGACGATCGGCCCTCCGGCTCGCAGCAGCGTGGCGAGGGTGACAAGGAGAAGGACCACCGCCTCGGCCGTCCCGCCCCTCTGGGCTTCTCCTGCCTGCGCCCGCACCAGCCGCATCATGATCCCGAGGGTCAATGTGCCTACGGCACCGACCAGGGCAAGGTGGAGACCGTCGACCGCCGGCAGCCAGCCGGCCTGTCCCGCCACGTAGCCGAGCAGTCCGGCCACGAGCCAGGCGAGGCCAAGGTGCAGGCCCCAGAGCAGCGGATCGCGCAGGATCTGCGGGTCCCACCAGCGCCAGAGGCGGTAGACTTGCAGACCGCCGAGGCCCGCGGCAGCACCCGCCGCCAGTGTCGGCACCGCAGCCGCATGGGCCGCGACAAGCATCGCGGCGAGCGCGATGCCGGCGCGTTCGGTGCGGACGAGGGCGAGCCCCGGCCCCCTGCGCGTCGCGGCGCGCGTGTGCCCCGGCACCAGCCGCCCGGCGACGACGACGATAAGCGCCAGGACCGTGAGCGCGGCCGTCTGCACCGGCCTGGAGGCATCGGCCGCGACGTGAGCCCAGAGGTTCAGCGCCGCCAGGACCACGAGCACGACTGCGATCCCGACGGTCATCAGCTTGGCGCCCGCCCACAGACGCGGACGTCGCATCACCACAAGCAAGGGCAGGAAGCTGCCGTCGACGAGCGCCGCCGCCGAGGCTGGCGCATCGGTCAGAAGGATCACGCGACCGGCCAGCCAGACCGCCGCCAGCGCCAGCACGCGCCAGCCCCGGTCCCCGACCGTGAGGAACGCCGCGACGACCGCGGCGAGGTAGCCGTAGATCATCTCGTGCCCGTGCCACGCGGCGCCGGCGAAGTGCGGGGCCGGCGGCAGGACGCCGGTGTATTGCAGCACCCAGATCGGCACGGAGAGCGCGCCGTAGGCAAGGGCCAGCGGGAAAAACAGCCGGATGCCGCGCATCTCGCGCAGGCGGCTGATCATGCGGCCGGCGAGCTCAGTTGCCGGTGCCGTCCGTCGTCGTGCAGCAGGTGCACCACGATGTCGCGCCGGCCTTCGAGGGTGCGACGGATCGCCGGCTCGGCCATCTGCACGAAGGCGGTCGAGAGGCCGTCGGCCGTGGTGGCGTCGGGCGCGAGGACCGAGACGCTGGCATAAAGCGCCTGCGGCCGGCCGCTGAGCGGATCAAAGAGATGGTGCAGGCGTCCGCTGGTGCCGAACAGGAAGCCGCTCGGCGCCGACGTCGCGAGCGCCCGGTCCTCGAGCTCGACGCGACCGAACACCCCTCCTGCCGGGTCGGCAAGGGCGGCGCGCCACGGGCGGCCGTCAGGATGACGCCCGATCGCCCGCGCCTCGCCGAGATCGACAAGGACATGCTCGAGCCCGGCATCGCGCAGCAGCTCGGCGATGCGGTCGGTAATGTAGCCTTGGGCGATGCCGTTCAGGGTGACCGCCATGCCCGGCCGCGCGAACCCTACCCGGTCCGGCGCAACCACCAGGGCGTCGGAGCCGACGCGGCCGCGGGCCTCGTCGATTGCCTCGGCGGCCGGGCCGGCCGGCTCCGCGTCGGCGGCGGAGAAGTGCTCGGCATAGAGCTGCCACAACGGCTGGACGGTGACGTCGAAGGTGCCGTCCGGTCAGGTCCGAGATCTGCCGGCTTTCCTGCAGGATCCGCACCAGGTCGAAGGGAGGCGCCACGAGCCCGCCCGCCGCGTTCAGCCGCCGCAGCGCCGACTCGGGCCGATAGAGGCTGAAGATCCGCTCGAGCCGACGGACCTCCGTCACGCAGATCTCGATCAGGCGCTCCGCCTCCGCCCGGTCGTGGTGAAACAGCCGAAGGCTGGCCTGCGCGCCGAGTGCCGCGCCGGTCCAAACGTAGAGGTCGGCGGAGCCGGCGCGGGCGGGCGCTGCCGCTGCCGCTCCGGCCGCGGCGGTGATCGCGATGAATCTCCGACGGTTCAACCGTTGCATGAGCGGTCTCCTCATTCCTCGGGCGATGCCATGCCCGGCATCTCATCCGCCATTCCGGGCATCGCCGGCTGCATCTGGGGCGGCTCGGACGTCGCGCCGAGAACGTAGTCCTTCGGCACACCCTCGAAGTCGACGACCTCGCCGCCGTGCTCTTCGGCGAACTCGCGGGCCGCGTCCTCGGTGCCGAAGGGCACCGGCTCCTCGGCCCCCATGCCGCCGCGCATGTCGCTGCCGATCACGAAGTACGCATCGCGGGCCTCGATCCAGACGCCCGGTCCCGGAGTCTTCCCAGCTTGCCGCGCGGGCCATGTCGGTGACGTAGATCGCCGCGATGTCGTTCGGCTCCTCGGGCAGGAAGTGAAGGCGAAGGCATCGCGGACCGAGGAGAACCAGAGCGGCTCTCCTGGCTGTCCAGGAGGATCTGGGCCTTCGGGCCCGGCATGGGCCACGACGATCATCTGGTCGTAATGGCTGACAGCGGCCGCCGAAAGCTCCTGCGGCGGCGGCGGCGGCGCTTCGTCCTCGTCGCAGGCGGCAAGGAGAGCGAGCAGAGCGCAGCGCGAGGGTGCGGATCACAACTGCCTCCGGGCGAAGAGGGCGCTGGCTAGCGCGAGCGGCACGACGATCCAGGCGCCGAGCGCGGCGAGGAGGACCGGGGCGGAGAGGCCGTGTCGGCGGCGAGGCCGGACATGCCGGCGAACATCGCCGCATCGGCCGAGCCGGCGAGGTTGAGCAGGCGGTAGACGTCAGCCGGGTTGAGAAGCAGCAGCGCGTTCAGCAACCGCTGGCGTGATCACCGCCCCCTGGTCGACGACCAGGGCGCCGAGCAGCGCCATGTCGTAGACGAGCACGAAGAGCAGCCAGATGCCGACGGCGATGCCGCCGCGATGCCGCGCTCAGGCACGAGCGCGCTGACCGCGTAGCCGATGGCGAGGAACGTCGCGCCCAGCAGCACGGAGTTGCCGATCATGCGCGCGAAGGCCGCCCAGTCCCGCGCCGAGCCCGTCGCCGCTGAAGAGGCTGAGCGCGAGGCCCGCGGCGCCGTAGCCGACCACCGTGGCGATGGCCAGGATCGACGAGGTGGCCGAGGAACTTGCCGACGATCACCTGCCAGCGCGCCACCGGATAGCCGAGCAGCAGCAGCAGCGTGCCGCGCTCGGCCTCGCCGACGATGGCGTCGTGGGAGAGCAGCAGCGCGATCAGCGGCAGCAGGAAGATCGTCAGGCTGGACAGGCTGACGACGATGACGTCGAGCGCGCTCGCCCCGGTCGAGCCGGTCGGGGCGCTGCCGAGGAAGGAAAGCGTCAGCGCAAGGAGACCGAGCAGCAGGGTGGTCGCCAGGACCCAGCGGTTGCGGAAACCCTCACGGATCTCCTTGGCGGCGATGGCGGCGGCTGTCATCTGTCCCCCTCGCGCAGGAAGTGGGCGTAGAGCTCGTCCAGCGAGGGCGGCACGATTTCCATGTCCTCGACGGCGGCGCCGGCTCCGGCGAGGCGGCGGATCACCTCCATCTTGCGAGGCTCGGGGCAGGCGAGGTCGACGCGGCCGGCGTCGCGGGCGACCCGCGTGCCCTCGGGCAGCGCCGCCTCGACCTCGGGCCAGCCGCCGTTGACGCGAAGCCGCATCCGCACCGGCAGCTCGGCAAGGCGGCGGAGCTCGGCGATGGTGCCGTCGGCCATCAGGCGCCCGCGGTGCATGACCACCACGCGGTCGGCCCGCTCTCCAGCTCGGCCAGCGCGTGCGAGGACAGCAGGACTGTCGGCGCCGTCGGCGCGCAGCGCCCGCAGGATGTCGTAGAAGCTCAGGCGCAGCGCCGGATCGAGGCCGGTGGTCGGCTCGTCGAGCAGCAGAGCGCGGGGCTGGCCGAGCAGCGCCTGCGCCAGGCCGAGGCGCTGGCGCATGCCCTTGGAATAGGTGCCGACGCGGCGGCGCGCGGCCTCGGCAAGGCCGACCCGCTCGAGCAGCGGTTCGGCGTCGCGCGGTGACGCGCTTCAGCCGGGCATAGAAGCGCAGCGTTCGCGCGCCGGTCAGCGACGGGTGGAATGCGACGTTCTCGGGCAGAAAGCCGATCCCGCCGCCGCGGCGCCGAAGCCGGCGGCCGGATCTTCGCCAAGCACGCGCATCTCGCCGGCACTCCGGACGGATCAGGCCGAGCATCAGCTTGATCAGCGTGCGTCTTGCCGGCGCCGTTGTGGCCGACCAGCGCGACCAGTCTGGCCTGGAGCGAGCGCGAACGAGACGTCGTCCACCGCGGCCTGGCGGCCATAGCGCTTGGTGACGCCGCGGAGAGAGACCGTCGGCTCAGCCACCCGCGGCCGCCTCCGGCGGGCGCATCAGCGGCGCGCTGTCGATGACGCCGCCCGGCTGCAGGGCGGGAAGCTGCGACTGCGCCCAGCGGATCGTCTGCACGGCGGGGCTGGTGACCAGCAGCTTGGCCATCGGGTTGCGCCAGAGCACCTGGTCGATCACGTCGTTCGGGCGGTAAGGCTGGTCGGCGATGCCGTCGCCGTCGAGGTCGAAGGCGGCGTTGTCGCTCCAGTAGTTGCCGCGACCGTCGGCCGACCAGTCGAGGAAGCGGGTGCCGACATACTTCACCTGGGTCCGGTTGCCGATGAACGCGTTGCCGGTGATCGTGTTGCGCTCGGACCCGGCGGTGAAGTGGATGCCGATCTCGCAGCCCTCGAAGCGGTTGCCGCGGAACTCGTTGAAGTTGGCGTTGTAGATGAACACGCACTTCTCGCCGCCGTCGCGGACGGTGTTGCCCTCGACCTGCGAATAGTTGGCGTAGTTGAACAGGAAGCCGTGGTCGCGGTCGCCGTCGGAGACGTTGTCGCGCGACCTTCAGGCGGTGCGAGAACATGATCGCGTAGCCGACGTGGTTGCCGATCGAGACGTTGCCCGAGACCTCGCTGTCGTTGGTGTACATGTAGTGGACCGCGAAGCGCAGGTCGCGGAACCGGTTGTTGCGGAAGACGTTGTTCCGGCTGGTATTCGTGAAGATGCCGTCGCGGCCGAAGCGGATGTCGTTGTCCTCGACCACCGCGCCCGGGGCGTTCCAGACCGAGATGCCGCTGCCGAGCTCGGAAAACGGGCGATCCGTCAGGCCGACGACGGTGTTGCCGCGCGCCACGGCGTCGGGCGGGCCCATCAGGTAGATGCCGAAGAGGTTGCCCTCGAGCCGGTTCGCCTCGATCAGCGCGCCCTTGGCCGACTGGGCGACGAAGATCCCGGAATCCTCCTCGGACAGCTCGGTCCCCGATCCGCGCACCGTCAGGTTCCGAACGACCGCGCCGGGCGCGGTGACGACGATGACGCTGCCTTCGCCCGCGCCCTCGACGACCGCACCATCGGCACCTTCCAGCGCGACCGCATGCGTCGACCGTGAGCGGTCCCGGATGAACGCCCCGGTCCAGCCGGATCACGTCGCCCTTGGCCGCCGCGTCGAGGATCGGCTGAACCGGCTCACCCGGCGCGACCGTCCGTTCGGCCGCGAAGGCGGTGCCGGCGGCGAGCGCCAGCACCAGGGCAACGATGTGCCGCAGGGGTTGCATCAGGTGCCGCGCGGCTCGACCAGCATGCGCCCCTTCATCTCCATGTGGAGCGCGTGGCAGAACCAGGGGCAGTAGTACCAGTAGACCCCGGGCTTGTCGGCGGTGAACGTCACGGACGAGGTCTGCATCGCGCTGACCTCCATGTTGATGCCGTAGTTCGTGATGCAAAAGCCGTGGCTCACGTCCTCGACCTCGTCGATGTTGGTGATGGTGATCGTGACCTCGTCGCCCTGCTTGACCGTGAAGTCCGTCAGGCTGAAGGCAGGCGCGACCGAGTACATGTAGACCCTGACCTTGTCGCCGTCGCGGATGACGTCGGCCGCGTTCTCGAGGTCGACGCCGTCCGCTTCGGCGCGCGCCCGCGCTTCCTCGAACATCGGGTCGTCGCGGTTCCAGATGTTCAGCGGGTTGACCAGGTCACTGCGCACGATGATGACGTCGTGCGGTTCGGAGAAGGTGGGGTTGTCGTGCACCAGCTCCATCCTCTCGCCCGTGATGTCGATGAGCTGGTCGTTCTCGGGCTTGAGCGGACCGACGTTGAGGAAACGGTCCTTCGAGAACTTGTTGAGCGACATCAGCCAGCGGCCGTCGGCCTCCTTGGTCTCGCCCATCGAGGTGTGGTTGTGGCCGGGCTGATAGTGCACGTCGATCTTCTCGATGATCGGGTCCACGTCCTCGCCGGCGAAAGCCCGCTTGGCGTCCTCGATGTTCCACTTGCAGACCTGGCTGTCGATGAACAGCGTCGTGAACGCATTGCCCTTGCCGTCGAACGCGGTGTGGAGCGGCCCGAGGCCCAGCTCGGGCTCGGCGACGACCGTGTCGCGCGGCTCGATCTCGTCGTCGAAGAGCTTGTCGAACAGGTTGACGTCGAAGACCGTGCATGTCGGCGAAAGCTTGCCGTTGGCGACGACGTGGATGCCGTCGGGCGCGGTGTTGATGCCGTGCGGGCTGTTCGGGATCGGGACATAGCGGGTGTAGGGCGACCCGTGGCGGCCGTTGATGACCGGCACGCCGTTCATCTCCTCGAAGTCGCCGTTGGCCACGGCCTCCTCGATCCGGGCGATGTTGAAGATCACCACCCAGTCGGTCTCGGACGCCATCATCTCGGCCAGTTCGACCCCGCCTTCCGAGTTGTAGCAGGTCGAGAAGGCGTACTTGCCCTGATAGTCGGCGTCGATGTTGTCGAGGTTGCCGTCGACGACGATCTGCCAGGCGATCTCCATCGTGTCGCCGTCGACCGCCGTCATCATCGCCACGTACTTTTCGGGCTCGTCGAGCACGCTGCCGTCGTTGGGCAGCGGCACGCGATCTTCTCCGTTGCAGAAGACATAGCCGGTCTTGGGGTACTTCTGCGGGCGCAGGCCGTGGACCACGAACTGGTTCGGCAGCTCGATCATCTTGTCGCACTTCATCACGTCGCAGCGAATGCGGGCGACGCGGGTGTTGGCCTTGTCGTTGATGAACAGGTAGCGCCCGTCATAGGTGCCGTCCTCGAACGACATGTGCGGGTGATGCGCATCGCCATTCTGGTAGGTCTTGAGGCCGCGCTTTTCGAGGAATTCCCTGGTCTGGGGCAGGAGCCCCTCGGTCAGGATCCTGAGGCTTTCATTGGTCTGGCCCCAGCCCGTCGCGCTGTCGCGGTTGAAGACCGGGATGCGCATCAGCTCGCGCATGGACGGCATGCCATGGATGCGGACCTCGCCCGACTGGCCGCCGCTCGTGAAGACGTAGTAGTCGTCGAGTTCCCCGGGTGCGAGCGCGACGTGGTTGCCGCCGCCCTGCGCCTTGGCGGGGCGTGCCGATCCGCCGAGCGCGCCGAGGCCCGCGGCCCCCGCCATGCCAGCCACCGCCGCTGAGGTTCCCAGCACTTGGCGTCGGTTGAGCGCCAGCTTGGTGAATTCCTTCTTGTCCATGACAGATCCCTTCCTTCTTCAGCTCGGTGAGGTGTTGGGGTGGCCCCGCGTCGCCTGAGCGCGGCCGGCGCCCGTGGGGGTCAGCCGGGGCGGCGCGCTTGCCGGTGCGGCAGCGACCTTCTCGCGCCGCAGACGTTTCTGGATCATCGCCGGGCAGCGATGATCGTCCCAGTAGAGATCCTGGCAGTGCATGCACCAGATGCACTCGTTCTCGTTGATATGCCCGTCGGGGTGGATGCACTGCACCGGGCATTCCTTGGCGCAGCGCTGGCAGGGCGAGCCGCATTGCGGGTGCCGCTTGAGCCACGGAAAGAACATCGCGAGCTTGGACGGGATGGCCAGCGCCGCGCCCAGCGGACACAGATAGCGGCAGAAGAACCGCTCGATGAACAGCCCGATGACGAGCAGCGCCCCGGCATAGAGCACGAATGGCCAGGCGCGCAGGAACTTGAGCGTGATCGCCGTCTTGAACGGCTCCACCTCGGCGGCCCGCTCGGCCATGCCCACCGAGTAGAGCGACAGGCCGAAGAGGCCGAGGAAGATGATGTACTTGATCGGCCAGAGCCGCTCGTTGAGGCCCCAGGGGACGCTGATCTGCGGAATCTTCACCGCTTGCGCGACGTTGTTCAGCAGCTCCTGCAGCGCCCCGAACGGGCACAGCCAGCCGCAGAACGGGCCGCGACCCCAGAACAGGATGCCGCCCGCGACCGACACCCAGAAGATGAAAATCAGCGGCGCCGAAAGGAAGTATGTCCAGCTGAAGTCGGTCATGAGCGAACTGGTGAAGGTCAGGACGTTCACGACGGAAAGCTGCGCGTTGGCGATCCAGCCGATCCAGACCAGCGTGAAGGCGAGGAACCCGCGCCGCACCCACAGAAACAGGCGGTATCGCTTCACCAGCGCGTCCTGGAAGAAGAAGATCACCGTCAGCACGCCGACCGCGGCCGCCGCGACGCCGATCTTGACCGTGTTGGCGCGCCACATCCGGATCCAGAGCGGCTCGGCCAGCTCGCCGGCCAATGCCTCGGCCTCCTGCGGCCCGGCAGCGGCCGGTGGCGGCTCGGGCGCGGGCGGCGCCGCCGTCTCGACGTATTGCTCGGGCGGGGTGTAGCCCAGGCTGAAGGTCGTGAAGGCCTTGTCGAGCGCGCCGGTCGCCCGCTGCACCAGAAGTTGCAGCGTCCAGGGCTCCGTCGGCTCGAAGCCGTAGTCGGCCGGGATGCGAAAGAGGCTTACCTCGTCGAACGCCGGGGCTCCCTCGGCGGCCACGTTCCCGATCCGGGTGTGATCGCGGTCGCGGAACCGCAGGGTGTCGATGCCCTGGATCAGCTCGATGCGGTCGAAGATGCCGCCGCGGACATAGCCCGATCCCTTGAACGAGTAGCGTCCTTCGCCCATCACGACGATGGCATGCTCGCCTGGCTCGAGGTCTTGGACCATCCGGTCGTACACCGCGTCCCCAAGCAGCGAGCGCCCGATGGTCGGGATGGTCGCGAGGGCCGTGTAGAGGTCGATGAAGGTGTCGTCCGGCTCGCCCCGTTCCGGCCGCTTGATCGCTTCCTCGATGCCGGTCCGCTCGAATGCCTCGTTGATGTCGCCGACCGAAAGCGAGAGCCGTCGCACCGATCCGTCCCCGACCAACTCGTCCCAGCTCCTGACATCTCCGGTTCCGCCGCGGAGCGAACGCTCGGGTTCGGCCGTGGGCGCCGCCGCCGCCGCTGGGTTCGCCTCCAGCCGTCCCTGGCGCACGACCTCGATGGACGAGCGCAGCACGCTGTCGCCCATCACCAGGACGGTGACCGTTGCGCCGCTGACGATGTCGACCTGCGGCAGCGGCTCGCGCCCCTCGGCGACCGCCGCCACATCGGTGCCGATCAGCGACCGGATGGCCCCGACCACGCGCTCCTCGGGGATCCCGATGAGCACGATCGGCTCGTGGTGCTCGACGAGTTTCAGCCCCGTGATGCGACCCTCCAGGTCGAGGCCCACCACGATGCGAATGGGCTTGCCCGAGTATCCGACCGAGTCGGCAAAGTCCGAATTGAGGAATGCGAACCCTCTCACCTCGCCGTCGGACAGAACGGGCGCCACCGGAGGGCTGCCGGCGGCTGGGCCGAAGCTGTCGGCGCCGGGAACGATCTCGGACGGCTCGACCGCGCCGAGGAACTCGGGCAGAAGGTCCTGCGCCGCCGACTTCCCCGCAACGAGGGCCATGCAGGCGGCCATGGACACCGCGAGAAGCACTGCGCGGATGGCATTGAGAGCGGTCGGACGGTGTCGCTGTCTCGTCATCGCTTCCTCTTCGTCCGGTCCGGCGCTGGGCGCGTGGCGTTTACGCGGCTGACGAGAGGCCGTGCTCCCGGCCGTGCCCACCCCGGCTATTTGCGATTCCGCAACAAGCTGCGAAGGTGAGTGGCCTTGGCGGATCCTCGACAGCAAGCTCAAGTTGTGTGGCACCTGATCAAGGGAGTTCTCGGATTGCAAGAGGAAGAGGCAGATGGAGCCGTTGCCCGCTGAGCCGATGAGCACCGTGGAAACTCTCTCGCGCCTCGCGGCTCTGTCGCGCGAAATGTCGCGGCAGGCGCTCGACCTCTACGACGACCTCGCCCGGCGCATGGCCGAGCTGGGCAACGAACCTGCCCAAGACGCGTTCGGCCGCATCCGGGCCACCTTGCGCGATGCAGAGGCCCCGGAGCCGGCGGAAGATGTCGGGCAGGCGCCTGCCGTCTTTCACGACGAAGATCTGGGCGCGAGCCGGCTGGTGACGCCCTACGCGGCCTATTCGCTCGCGGTTCGCAATCAGGAACGGGCCTTCGCCTTCTGGACGCATGTCAGTGCCAATTCGCCGGATCCCGAGGTCCGGTCCGAAGCGGAGCGCCTGGCGCGGGCGGAGATCGTGCGTGTGAAGTCGCTTCGCACGGCGCGACGTCAGGCCTTCCATGCGGGCAGGCGACCGGCTCTTCCGCCCGAGGCGCTGCGGACGCTATCGGTCGAAGAACTGCGCCGCAGTGCTGGTGAGACCGAGAATGCGATTGCGGAGCTTCACGGGCGCATCGCGGCCCTGCTTGCCGACGCAGGCGATCCGCGCGCGCCGACGATGGCCGCGATAGCGGTGGACGAGCGGGACCGCGCCGAACGCCTCGGCGCCGGTGCGGCGCCGGATCAGCGGGACGACCTGCCGCGAGACGCGGAGTCGCTCGTGGCTCTTGCGACCGAAAGGCTCGAGGCGGCGGTCGAATTCTATCTGGCGGCGGCCGAGGCTTCGCAGCGCGAAGAGGTGGTCTCCTTGGCCCAGGACCTCGCCGACCGCGGAATACAGCGCCTGTCCCGGCTTCGTTAGCTCGAAGGCCCCGCCTCGGTCGCACGTTCCTTGCGCCATGACTGCTGAGCGCGCGCCCCGAGTCTCGACTCCCCTCCTCCATGTCGAGCCTGCCGCGAAGCGGACGAGGCCGCGCTCGTCGGCAGGTTCGGGACTTCGGAGCGAGGCGCAGTCGCTGTCACCGCTCGATGTGCCGCATGCCGCCCCATGCCGAGGCTGCGCAATCAAATGGAACGGAATGGAGGCGAGTACCGGAATCGAACCGGTGTACACGGATTTGCAATCCGCTGCGTAACCACTCCGCCAACTCGCCTCGCCGATGCTCTTATGCGACAGGGGTGGGGCCTGCAAGGGACAAGTCCGCCGGGCGCGGTTGCCGGCCCTCGGCTTCTGTGGCACATCACGAGCAAGCAGGTGGAACCACAGGATCGAGCCGCACATGACCGAATTCGCGGCGCATCGCCGGACGATGGTCGACACGCAGATCCGCCCGGCGGATGTGACCAAGTATCCCATCATCCAGGCGTTCCTGAACGTCCCGCGCGAGGCGTTCGTGCCCAGCGCCCGACGCGAGACCGCTTATGTGGGCGAGAATGTCGATCTCGGCGGCGGGCGCGTCGTGCTCGACCCGCGGACGTTCGCCAAGATGCTGGACGCGCTCGACATCGAGCCGGATGATCTGGTCCTCGATCTGGGTCCCGGGCTGGGCTATTCCACGGCCGTCCTGTCGCGCTTGGCCGAGGCCGTCGTCGCCGTCGAGGAGGATCCTGCGCTCGCCCGCGAGGCCGAGCAGGCGCTGGCGGATTGGGGCGCGGACAACGTCGCCGTGGTCGAGGGGCGTCTGGCCGAGGGCGCGCCCAAGCACGGGCCCTACGATGCGATCGTCATCCAGGGCGCGGTCGAGCGGGTGCCCGAGGCACTGACCGGTCAGTTGAAGGAAGGCGGCCGCATCGCCTGCATCTTCGCCGAGGGCGCGCTCGGCGTCTGCCGGGTCGGCCACATGAACGACGGCCATGTCACGTGGCGCTACGCCTTCAACTCGGGCGCGCCGGTCCTGCCGGGCTTCGCGGCCGAGCGGTCGTTCGCGCTCTAGGACAGGCAGACAGGGGGATTGGGGACGATGCTGGTCACATGGGCAAGGCGGGGCATCGTCGCCATCGCCGTGGCGCTGTCGATGGGGGCGCCGGCTGCGCGCGCCGAGACGCTGACGGACGCGCTGATCACGGCCTATCGCGAAAGCGGCCTGCTCGAGCAGAACCGGGCGCTGGTGCGTGCGGCCGACGAGGACGTGGCGCAGGCGGTGGCGACGCTGCGGCCGGTGCTGAACTACATCGCCAGCGTCGATTACGTCACGCCCGTGGGGCCGCTGGGCGACGACCTGACATTCGGGATCGGGCTTAGCCTCGACCTCCTGATCCACGACTTCGGCGCGTCCCGCTACGCCATCGACGCCGCCAAGGAGGCTGTGCTGGCCGCGCGCGAGGGGCTGCGCTCGGCCGAGCAGGTCGTGCTGTTCCGCGCCGTCAACGCCTACATGGACATCCGCCGTCGCGCGGCGTTCCTTGACCTGAACGAGAACAACGTGCGCGTCATCACCCAGGAGTTGCGGGCCGCCAATGACCGGTTCGAGGTCGGCGAGGTCACGCGCACGGACGTCTCGATCGCCGAGGCGCGGCTGGCCGAAGCGCGGGCGGCCCAGGCCCTGGCGCTCGGCAATCTCGACCGCGCGCGGGAGGAGTATCGCGCGATCGTCGGCCGCTATCCCGGCGATCTCGCCCCGCCGCCGCCGGCGCCACGCGTGCCGGACACGCTCGAGGCTGCCATCGCCCTGGCGCGCCAGCAGCATCCAGCGATCAACCAGGCGCAGCGCCAGGTGGCTGTGGCCGAGTTCAACATCCTGAGCGCCGAGGCGGCGATGAAACCGTCGTTGCGCGCGCGCGCGGGGCTCAACTTCGACGAGGACTTCGAGGATCGCCGGACTCTCAGCCTCGATTTCAGCGGGCCGATCTACCGGGGCGGGCGGCTGTCGTCGCTTTTCCGCCAGGCGCAGGCGCGGCGCGACGCCAGCCGCGCCGCCCTGCACACGACGGTGCTCGATGTCGAGCAGCAGGTAGGCAACGCCTGGTCCGACCTGACAGTGACGGCCGCCAGCATCGACGCCGGCCAGCGGCAGGTGCGCTCGTCCACGGTGGCGCTGCGCGGAACCCAGGAAGAGGCGACGCTGGGCGCGCGCACGACGCTTGACGTCCTCGACGCTGAGCAGGAGCTGCTCGACGCGCGGGTGTCGCTGGTCTCGGCCGAGATCGACCGCTACGTGGCCGTCTACGCCCTGCTGCGGTCGATGGGGATGCTCACCGTCGACCACCTCAATCTGGGGATCGCCACCTACGACGCCGCCGCCTACTACGACGCCGTGCGCAATGCGCCGGTGCGGCAGGTCAGCCCCCAGGGAGAGAAGCTCGACCGGATCCTCAAGCGGCTCGGCGGCCCCTGAACGCGTCTGTTGTGCGGTCGATGAAGCTGCGCTACCATTTCTTGACAAAACGTTAACAAGAAATGAGGCGGGCAGCATGTTGGACAGCACGGGAGTGGCGCTCGACGTCCTGCCGCTCGGGCGGCAGGCAGATCAGTCGCGCGAGGCGGACGTCCTGGTTCTGGGGCCGGAGCATCGGGTTGCCGACGAACCCGCGTCGCCGCAGAAGGGCGCGATGCTGATGAACCTTCTCGAGTTTCCGAAGCGGCCGGCGCCGGCATCGGGGCCGCTGCTGGACGAGGGGGCTCTGCGGGAGCTTGTCGCGCACATGGTGCGCGACGAACTCAACCGCAGCTTCGGCGAACGTCTTACGCGGCAGATCCGCACCCTGGTGCGGCGCGAGGTCACGCGCCTGGTCGGCGGACGAAACGCGGACTGATCTGCAGTCCACGGCGCGCCGCCAACTTGGCGCGCCGTCGAGGAACCTTCGATGACGGGATGATCGCGCCGTGGCGCGATCAGGCAGCCTCGGCCTGCTGCTGGGCGCGACGCTCGGACTCTTCGCGGCTGAGCGCGACCGAGGTGCGCACGCCACGCGCCACGAAATCCATCAGCCCCGACACTACCCGCTCGTTCGGGTCGATCCCGGCGCACGTCAGCACTTCGCGGCCATCGCGCGAGCGAGCCCACCGAGCGATCTGCTCGGGGCCGTTGCCGTATTTCTTGTCGTCGGCGATGGCGTCGTCGAGCGCGGCCAGCACCACGGCGGCAAAGAGCTTTCGTGCCCGATTGCCTTGCTCGTGATTGAAAGCCGTCCCGTCCACGAAGTCTGACATTAGCGCGTTCCTCTTGTTCTTGCTCTTGGTCTCACTTCCCCCGGGCGTGCCGCCCCTTATGCCTACTGGCGGCCCGATTCCGATTGCCGTTTTCGGCATGGCAGCCATGTCTGCACCGCAAGACTGACATGGCGGCAGACTAGGCCTCGTTGCCTTGCCAGTCACGGATCGGCCAGATATAGCTGCCGTCAACTTCTCTTCAACCATTCGGATGCTTTCGCCGATGCCCAAGATCAACGGCAACGAAATCCGTCCCGGCAACGTGCTCGAGCACAACGGCGGCCTGTGGTCGGCGGTGAAGGTCGATCATGTGAAGCCTGGCAAGGGCGGCGCCTTCGCTCAGGTCGAGCTGCGCAACCTGCGCAACGGGACCAAGCTCAACGAGCGCTTCCGCTCGGCCGACAAGGTCGAGCGCGTGCGTCTCGAGCAGAAGGACCAGCAGTTCCTCTACGAGACCGACGGGATGCTGGTCTTCATGGACACCGACACCTTCGAGCAGATCGAACTGCCGGCCGAGATCCTGGGCGAGCGGCGGCCGTTCCTGCAGGACGGCATGACGGTGCATGATCGAATACTACGAGAACGAGGCGCTGAACGCGACGTTGCCGCAGAAGGTCACCTGCAAGGTCGTCGAGACCGAGCCGGTGGTGAAGGGCCAGACCGCTGCCAACAGCTTCAAGCCCGCGATCCTCGACAACGGCTTCAAGGTGATGGTGCCGCCCTTCGTGGGGCAGGACGAGGACATCATCGTCAACACCGAGACGATGGAGTATGCCGAGCGCGCCTGACCGCGCTCAGCCCTCCGCCCCCTCCCATCGCAGCACCGCGTCGCCGGCGCGGAGTTCGCCCTCGGCGCGGTCGAAGCGCAGATAGGCGATGCCGTGCCCGCCCGCCTGGGTGTAGAGCGTGCCCGCCGGCCGCTCGCCGGCCATCACGGGCGTGCCCACCGGCGCCGCGCCCTCGACCGCCACCGGGTCAGGCCCTTGCGCAGTTCGGTCTTGTGCTTCATCCGCGCCGTGATCTCCTGCCCCACGTAGCAGCCCTTGCGGAAATCGACGCCGTGCAGCCGGTCGAAGCCCGCCTCGAGGATGAAGGTCTCGTTCGGCACCAGCTCGACACCGCTTTCGGGGATGACGTGGCGCACCCGGATCGCGTCCCAGTCGCTGCCGTCGTCGCCGTCCTCGCCCCCGTAGAGCCGCCAGCCCATCTCGGCGTGCCGCGGATCGGCCGCGGCGCCCTCGGGGGCGGGGCCGGTGCCGCGCGCACCTTGATGTCGGTGGGCTCGATCGCGACCCGCGCGCGCAGCTTGTACATGATTCAGCCGGCGCACGCAGGTCCGCGGCCAGCGGTGCGGCCACGTCGAGCAGCAGCGCCTCGCCGTCGCCGATCAGGAAGAAGTCGGCCAGGTACTTGCCCTGCGGCGTCAGCAGCGCCGCCCAGACCGGCCCGCCGTCAAGGCCGCGACGTCGTTGGTGACGAGGTCCTGCAGGAAGTCCAGCCGGTCCTCGCCGGTGATGCGCAGGATCGTGCGGTCGTTCATGTCGTACCTCCGTCGCGCCGTCAGGCGGCGCCGTTTCGGAACTGGAGCTCGTAGAGCTCGGCATAGAGGCCGCCGCGGGCGATCAGCTCGTCATGGGTGCCGTCATCGACGACGCGGCCGGCCTCCATCACCACGATGCTGTCGGCGTTGCGCACCGTCGACAGCCGGTGCGCGATGACCAGCGTCGTGCGGCCGCGGCTGAGCCGGTCCAGCGCCTCCTGCACCAGTGCCTCGCTGGCCGCGTCCAGCGCCGAGGTCGCCTCGTCCAGCAGCAGGATCGGCGTGTCGCGCAGGAGCGCGCGGGCGATCGCCACCCGCTGCCGCTGGCCGCCCGACAGGCTCGAGCCGCGCGGCCCGGCAGGCGTGTCGAGGCCCTGCGGAAGCTGGCCCAGAAATCGTCCACGTGCGCGGCCTTCAGCACCTCGGCGCAGCCGCTCCTCGCTGACGTCGGTCCGGCCCAGCAGGATGTTCTCGCGCAGCGTCTCGTCGAAGAGCAGCGCGTCCTGCGTGACGACCGAGAACAGGCCGCGCAGGTCGGGCAGCGCCAGGTCCCGCGTCGGCATGCCGCCGATCGTCACCTCGCCCGCCTGCGGGTCGGCCAGCCGCGTCAGCAGGTTGAAGACGGTGCTCTTGCCCGCCCCCGACGGCCCGACCAGCGCCGTGGTCTGGCCCGGCGGCGCCACGAAGCTCGCGCCGTCGCAGCACCGGCAGGTCGCCATAGGCGAAGCGCACGTCCGTCGAAGCGGACGGTGCTGTCACCCTGGGGCAGGGCGGCGGGCCGGGCGGGCGAGACGATCTGAGGGTGCGTGTCGAACAGCCAGTAGATCCGCTCGAGGTCGCCGCCGCCGTCTGCCAGGTGCCCGCCAGGCCGCCCAGCCGGCGCAGCGGCTGGAAGGCCAGCGCCATCGCGGTGAAGAACGACATGAACTCGCCGACGCGTCTTCTGCCCGGCGATGATCTCGCGCCCGCCGACCACCAGCACGCCCAGAAAGCCGATGCCGGTCACGATGTCGATCAGCGCCGGCAGCAGCGCGTGCATGGCCGCCATCTTGGTCTGGCGCGTGACGATGTCGCACGATCACCGTCTGGAAGCGCGCGAGCTGGTAGCCCTCCATCAGGTTCAGCTTGATCGGCGCTGATGCCGTGGAAGACCTCGTCCAGCCGGGTCGACATCGCCGCCCGGCTTCTCGCGCATCTGGCGCGTCTTGCGCCGGATGTAGCGCTGCAGCACCAGCGTCGGCAGGATCAGGAGCGGGCGCGCCGACCAGCGCGACCAGCGTCCACAGCCAGTCGATCGCCAGCGCCACCACGAACAGCGAGACGAGCGAGATCACGTCGCGCCCCAGCCCGCCGATCAGCACCTGCCAGACGCCCTGGACCGCGGCCGTGTCGCTCTGGACGCGCTCATCAGCGTGCCGGGCGGGTGCGGGCTGATAGAAGCCGCCGTCCAGCGTCATCAGGTGGCGCAGCAGGTCGACCTGCATCTTGCGGACCGTCTGCTGGCTGACCCGCGTCATCACCACCCGGTTGGCGACGCCGGTGGCGGCGCGGATCAGGAAGAGGCCGAAGATCACGCCCCCGACCCACCAGATCGCGCTGTCGTCGCCGCCGACGAAGACGCGGTCGAACATCGGCTTCAGCATCTAGCTGAGGATGCCCAGCGTCGAGCCTTCGATCACCATCAGCACGAAGGCCACCACCATCCAGCGCGGTAGCGGCGCAGATAGTCGCGCCAGAACCGCGCGACCAGTTGCGTCACGGTGGCGTCGGTATGGGCGGCCTTCGGCACCGGGTCCCCGCGTTCCTCGTTCGGTGCCGGCGCGTCTATCCCGGCCCGCAGGGGCTGGCAAGCCGGCGCCCCCGATTGACGGCCTCGCGGCCGCGACCTACCACCTGCTGACGTTCCTCCGCCGGAGACCCGCAAGATGAGCCTCGCCAACGGTCGCCCCTATCTCGCCATTCCCGGCCCGTCGGTCGTGCCCGACCGGGTCCTGCGCGCGATGCACCGCGCGTCGCCCGAACATCTATGCGGGCGAGCTGGTCGAGATGGTCCCGACCATCGTGGCCGACCTCAAGGCGGTGGCGCGGACCGCGCCACGACGCGGCGATCTACATCGGCAACGGCCACGCCGCGTGGGAGGCGGCGCTGGCCAACGTGCTCTCGCCGGGCGACGAGGTGCTGGTGCTCGCCACCGGCCGTTTCGGACCGATGCTGGGGCCGCATGGCGCGAACGCCTGGGCGCTCGAGGTGAAGGTGCATCGACTTCGGCAAGCGCGGCCCGATCGACCCGGCCCGCGTGGCCGAGGCGCTGGCGCGCCGATACGCGGGCACAGCGATCAAGCGCGGTGCTGGCCGTGCATGTCGACACCGCGACCGGCGTGCGCAACGACGTGGCCGGCGCTGCGCGCGCGCGCTCGACGCCGCGGGGCATCCCGCGCTGCTGATGGTCGACTGCATCGCCTGCCTCGCCTGCGACCGGTTCGAGATGGACGCCTGGGGCGTCGACGTGATGGTCACCGGCAGCCAGAAGGGGCTGATGACGCCGCCGGGCCTGGGCTTCGTCTTCTTCAACGACCGCGCCCGTGCCGCGCGCGGGCGCGGCCGGCTGCGTCACCCGCTACTGGGACTGGCGGCCGCGGCGCGAGCCCGAGGGCTTCTACCAGTATTTCGACGGCACCGCGCCGACGCACCACCTCTACGGGCTGCGCAACGCGCTCGACATGATCTGGAGCCGAGGGGCTCGAGGCCGTCTGGGCGCGCCACGAGGGTCTCGCCCGCGCCGTCTGGGCCGCCTTCGAGGCATGGGGCACCGAGGGGCCGCGTCGAGCTCAACGTCGCCGACCGCGCCAGTCGCAGCCACGCCGTCACCAGCCGTCCGCATCGGCGCGCCGACGGGAACGCGAGCTGCAGGCAGTGGCTCGAGGCGGGGCGGGCGTGACGCTGGGCATCGGGCTCGGCATGGCAGAGCCGAGCGGACCCGGCGTGGCACGGGTTCTTCCGCGTGGGCCACATGGGCCACGTCAACGCCCACATGGTGATGGGGGTGCTCGGCGCGATCGAGGCCGGGCTTCAGGCGCTGGGCGTGCAGCGGGGCCCCGGCGCGCTCGAGGCCGCCGCGGCCGAGATTGCCCGCGCCGCGGCCGGCTGATCGGGCACGCGGCCCCAGTCGTTCGGTTCAAGGCGCAGGCGCTAGCGGGGTCGGGCCTCTAGCGGTCGCGCGGCCGAGCCGGGTCGTCGGCTATGGGCAGCGTGCGCCGCTGCTGCGCGCCGTAGCGGGTCAGCGCCAGGTCGGCCAGCGCGGCAAGTGCGACCACCGTCAGAAGGCCGAACGCCAGCCAGAGGACAGAAGCGTCGCGGCGAGGATGAGAGTGACCGTCGGCCAGTGGGTTTGCGGGGAATCAGGCATGGCAAGCGTCCAGTAGTGGCGTCGTGTCAGGCACAAGAAGAACGCCGGCAGATGCCCTTGCGTTCCCGCCGCACCTCAGCCTTCGCCATGCCTTGCCGCGCGCAGCGCCGTCGGGCAGCGACCTCGGCCAGAAGATCGAGGTCTGCCGTCGGTGCCGCAGCCGACGCGGATGCAGCGGTTCTGCGGCGGCGGCGAAGGGCATCCGCACGAAGACGTCGCGCGCGGCCAGCGCTGCGACCACGCGCCGCGCGAAGCGCGCCGTCGCGGCCGCAGTCGACGGCGACGAAGTTGGTGGCCGAGGGCAGCGCGACCAGGCCGGCCTCGCGCGGCGATCGCGCGCGATGCCGCGTCGCGGCCTGCGGCCGTCCTGCGCGCAGACCTCGTCCAGCCAGGCCCGGTCCTCGAGCGCCGCGAGCGCGCCCGCCTGGGCGATGCGGCCGACGCCGAAATGGTTGCGCACCTTGTCGAAGGCGGCGATCAGCTCGGCGTCGCCCATGGCGTAGCCCACGCGCAGCCCGGCCATGCCGTAGGCCTTGGAGAAGGTGCGCAGCCGGATCACGCGCGCGGTCGCCGGGGTCGAGGGCGGGCGCGGTCGGCTCGGGCGCGAAGTCGGCATAGGCCTCGTCGAGCACCAGCAGGCAACCCTCGGGCACCGCGGCGATCGCGTCTGCGCGATGGTCTGCGGGTCCGTGCCACGAGCCCATCGGGTTGTCGGGATTGGCGAGGTAGATCAGCTTCGCGCCCGGTCTCGCGCGGCCTTTGCCAGGAGCGCGTCGGGGTCCTCGGCGTCGTCGCGGTAGGGGACCTGTGTGCAGCACGCCGCCAAGCCGGCGACGTGGTAGTTGAAGGTGGGATAGGCGCCGACCGAGGTGACGACCGCGTCGCCCGGCGCCACCGTCAGCCGCACCAGATAGCCCAGAAGCCCGTCGATGCCCTCGCCGACGAGGATCGTACTCGAAGGGCACGCCGTGGATGGGCGAGCGAGCGCTGGCGTCAGGTCGTGGACCTCGGGATCGCCGTACATCCAGACCTCGGCGCGCGGCCGCGCGCATGGCCTCGATCGGCGGCGGGCGAGGGGCCGAAGACGCTTTCGTTGGCGCCGATGCGGGCGCGGAACGGGCGGCCGCGGGCGCGCTCCTGCGCCTCGGGGCCGACGAAGGGGACCGATGGCGGGCAGGGCGGCGGCGAGCGGGGTGAGGCGGGGATCGGTCATGGCGGCATCTGAAGCGCCGTCGCCGTCCGGGCGCAGGCGGAATCGCTGCGCCCTTGCCGCCAGGATCCACGCCGGCGGAATTAGCAGGTTACAGGTGCTGCCGCGAACGGCCATCCGGTCAGGCGACGTCGGCGAGCGGCGAGCGCGGTGGCGAGGCGGGCGATCTCTTCCTCCTTCTGGGCGAGCATGGTCGCGGGTTTCCTCGACCACGTCCTCGGGGGCGCTTTCGACGAACTTGGGGTTCGAGAGGCGGCCGCGCAGGCCGCCGCCGTCCTTCTCGAGCTTTCAGGGTCTTGGAAAGGCGCGCCTTTTCGGCGTCCACGTCGATGATGTCGGCGAGCGGGAGGGCGAAGGTGCGCGCCCTCGACCGGCGATGGTGGTCGCGCCCTTGGGGGCGGCGCGGCCTCGCGTCAGGGTGTCGACCCGGGCGAGGCGGCGGATCAGCGGCTCGTTCGCTCTCCCAGGCGTTGCGCGCGGCGGCATCGCGAGCTCGAGGCGGAGCAGCGGCGACCTGCAGGCCGGCGGGGACGTGCATCTGCGCCGCGGGCGGAGCGGATGCCGTCGATCAGCGAGATGACCCAGCGCATCTCGCGATTCCGACGCCGGATCAACGAGTTCCGCGCCGTAGCTCGGCCAGTCGGCGTGGACCAGCATGCTGGTCGCGCCGGCCCGTGGAGGCCCCAGAGCTCTTCGGTGATGAAGGGCATGATCGGGTGCAGCAGGATCAGGCACTGGTCGAGGACCCAGGCCATGCATCGCGCGTTGTCTCGGTCTCAGCCTCTTCCCCGTCGAACAGGGGCTTGGCGAATTCCACGTACCAGTCGCAGACCTTGCCCCAGACGAAGGCGTAGAGCGCGTTGGCGGCGTCGTTGAAGCGGAAGGCGGCGAGCGCGTCGTCGACCGCTTCGCGGACGCGGCCGGTCTCGCCGATGATCCAGCGGTTGGCGGTCGCGATTTCGGGCGATCCGGAGTTCCGTATGGACTCGCGTATGACTCCCGTCGGACTCGCGGGCGGCCTCGAAGACGCCGTTCATCTCGGCGAAGCGGTAGGCGTTCCAGAGCTTGGTGGTGAAGTTGCGGTAGCCGGCGATGCGGTCGCGTGGAGAGCTTCAGGTCGCGGCCCATCGGCGGCCATCGAGGTCAGCGTGAAGCGGACGGCGTCGGCGCCGAACTCGTCGACCAGGTCGAGCGGGTCGAGGACGTTGCCGAGCGACTTCGACATCTTCTTGCCCTTCTCGTCGCGGACGAGGGCGTGGACGTAGACGGTGTGGAAGGGGACCTGATCGACGACGGCGAGCTGCATCATCATCATCCGGGCGACCCAGAAGAAGATGATGTCGAAGCCGGTGACAGGACGGAGGTGGGGAAGTAGCGTCTGCAGCTCGTCCGTCTCCTCGGGCCAGCCGAGCGTGCCGATGGGCCAGAGGCCGGAGGAGAACCAGGTGTCGAGGACGTCGGGGTCGCGCGCAGAGCGGACGATCGTGGTCGCCGGCTCCTCGGCGAAGCTCGCCGAGCGGCGTCCTCGTCGCGTCGCCCTCGACGAGGACGACGACGCGGTGGCCCATGCGCGAGCGGTAGCAGGCCTCGGCGTCCTCGTCGCGCGGCCTCGGCGAGTGGCGGCGCAGAAGGCGCTGACCTAGGCGCCGCCCTGCTGCAGCGCTCGAGCGTCGTCGAGCGCGGCTGCGGCGTCGTGCAGAACTCGCCCTGCCGTGGCGTCGGGCCCGTACCACACCGGGATCTGGTGGCCCCACCAGAGCTGGCGGCGAGATGCACCAGGGCTCGATGTTCTCGAGCCAGTGGAAATAGACCTTGCGTCGCTGCTCGGGCAGGATCCTGGTGCGGCCCGTCGCGGACCGCGTCGAGGCGGGGCCGACGATCTTCGCGGTGTCCACGAACCACTGGTCGGTGAGGTAGGGCTCGATCGCGACCTTGGAGCGGTCGCCGTGGGGGACCACGTGGCGGTCGGCGTCGATGCCGTCGAGCCAGCCCTCGTCGCGGGCGACGTCGACGATCCAGTCGCGCGCCTCGTAGCGGTCGGGGCCGTCGAGCGCCTCGATGCGTGCGGGCGACGTCCTCGGGGTCGGCGCCGTCGAGCGAAGTCGGCGTTGTCCTTCAGCGACATCGCCGCGCGCGGTGGTCATCACGTTGATCGCGCGGCAGGCCGTGCGCGCTCGCCCACGCCCCAGTCGTTGAAGTCGTGCGCGGGGGTGATCTTGACCGCGCCGGTGCCCTTTTCGGGGTCGGCGTAGGCGTCGGCGACGATGGGGATGGAGCGGCCGACGAGCGGCAGGCGCACGGTCTTGCCGACCAGGTGGGCGTAGCGGGGGTCGTCGGGGTGGACGGCGACGCCGGTGTCGCCCAGCATCGTCTCGGGGCGGGTGGTGGCGACGGTGATGTAGTCGCGCGTCTCGCGCAGGGTCGCGCGGCCGTCCTCGTCGGTCTCGACGTACTCGTAGGTCTCGCCGTTCTCGAGCGGGTAGCGCAGGCGCCAGAGGTGGCCGTCGACCTCGACCTGCTCGACCTCGAGGTCGGAGATCGCGGTCTCGAAATGCGGGTCCCAGTTCACCAGGCGCTTGCCGCGGTAGATCAGGCCCTTGTCGTAGAGGTCGACGAAGACCTTGAGGACGGCGTCGTGGAAGTTGGCGCCCATCGGCCGTCGGGGTCGCCGGGGGCGCCGGCCATGGTGAAGGCCTCGCGGCTCCAGTCGCAGGAGGCGCCGAGGCGCTCGAGCTGGTCGCGGATGTTGCCGCGGGACTTCTGCTTCTGCTGCCAGACGCGTGCGATGAAGGCCTCGCGGCCCATCTCGCGGCGGCCGAGGTTGCCCTCGCGCGCCAGCTCGCGCTCGACCACCATCTGGGTGGCGATGCCGGCGTGGTCGGTGCCGGGCTGCCAGAGCGTGTCGAAGCCGCGCATCCGGTGCCAGCGCGTCAGGATGTCCTGCAGCGTGTTGTTGAAGGCGTGGCCCATGTGCAGCGCGCCGGTCACGTTCGGCGGCGGGATCATGATGCAGAAGGTCTCGGTCGCTGCGGGCGTTGGCGCCGGCGCGGAAGGCGCCGGCCTCTTCCCAGGCGGCGTAGAGGCGCGGTTCGGCCTCGGCGGCGTCGAAGGTCTTTTCCATGCGGGTCGCGTCCTGACAGCGGTTCCGGCGTGGATTAGCGAAAGCGGGCTGTGAGGGAAAGACCGGCCGGGTGCATGCCGCGGCCGGAGGCCACGTCCAGACCTGTGGGGCGGGGGCGGGCGACGGCGCGGGGCGCGTTACTGGGCGCAGCCGATGACGTTGGAGAACGGAGCGCCCTCGTCGTCCATGCTGGTGTAGACGTGCCCGTTCTCGTGCACCTCGTCCGGCGGGGCGGTGTATTCGTAGTAGGTGCCCTCCTCGAGGATGTCGGCGTAGTCGACGCCATCGCCGTCGGAGAGGGAGCTCTCGGTGTTGGATGAGGCAGACCCGTAGAGGACGTCCGCGCCGCCGCCGCCGCAGAGGGTATTCGTTTCGAAGGCGTTGACGGGGGCTCCGAAGACGCGGAGGGAGTTGTCGCCGTCGCCGCCGAAGAGCGCGTCGTTGCCGCGCCCGCCCTGGAGCTCGTCGTCGCCGCCACGGCCCGACAGAACGTCGTCGCCCTCGCTGCCGATGAGTTCGTCGCGCGCCGATCCGCCGGTGAGGCGGTCGTTTCCGTCGCGGCCATTGGCCCATGACGAGACGCCGGCATCGTTGGTGAATTCGTCGTTCTGCGATCCGCCGTGGAACCAGATCTCGAGGACAACCTGGGGCGAGGGATCGGGGCCGGGCGACGGCGTGTTCGGCTGGAGCTGTTGCGACTGAAGGCGGAACTGCCGGACCAGGTGCTTGGGCAGATTGTCGGCGGGGTCGGTGCCGAGCAGTTCCACCTCGACGAGAAGGTCGGTGCCGAGAGCCGGGCTGGCGCTCTGCACGCGGCGGGCGGTGGCGACGTTCGGCAGTCCGGGGTTTCCGACGATGTGGATTTCCTGGAAGGCGGGATAGTAGTGGATGCCGAAATCGTCGGGCCCGAACGTGCCGGGGGCGACCGGCGCGAACCCGCGGATGATGCCGTCGTCGCCCACGCGCGGTGTCCCGCAGCCCGCCAGCAGGGCGAGCGCGAGGAGCATCGGGATGTACGGGTGACGGAGCATCTTGCCACCTCCGGCACCCACGAGTTTATCACGCGCGCGGGTTTCGGGGAAGATCGTCGCATGTCCGGTGGCGGCAGGGGGGGCGGGCGGCCCCCCCTTGTGCGGCCAGCGCGACAAGTCCGTCGGAGGTGCTCCGGGGCCGGCGCCCCGGAGCGGCGCGACTGGCGCTAGTTGGCGGGCTCGAGCGTGCGGCCGGCGAGGAAGCCGCACGAGCCGTCGGATTCGCCGATCTCGAAGCCGCCGCCCTCGCCGGGGGTGATGACGCAGCGGAGGGGGAAGCGCGCGCGCCCCAGGTCGCCCTCGGCGCTGTCGAGGCGGAGGGCGCCGTTGTGCAGGCTGTAGCGGCCGGTGACGCTGCGGCCGCGGTCCTCGTTGGTCATCTCGAAGCGGCCGTCCTCGCCGAAGGTGGCGATCACCGGGCCGATGGCGTAGCGGCCGGGCTGCAACTCGGCGCTGCCGCCGGGCTGCTGCGACGGCTGCGCGGCGTTGGAGCCCTCGTCCTCGGGCGGGGTGCCCTCGGCGGCGTCCTGGCCTGCGGGCTGGGCGGCCTGGTCCTGCGGGGCGGGTTGCCCCGCGGCCGCGCCGGCGTCGGAGCTCTCGTCCTCGGGCGGGGTGCCCTCGGTGGCGCCTTGGCCTGCGGGCTGGGCGGTCTGGTCCTGCGGGGCGGGTTGCCCCGCGGCCGCGCCGGCGTCGGAGGTCTCGTTCCTCGGGCGGGGTGCCCTCGGGGGCGCCTTGGCCTGCGGGCTGGGCGGCCTGGTCCTGCGGGCTGGTCTGCCCCTCGGTCGCGCCGGCGTCGGAGGCCTGCCCCTCGGACGGGGTGCCCTCGGGGGCGCCTTGGTCTGCGGGCTGGGCGGTCTGGTCCTGCGGGCCGGTCTGCCCCTCGGGCGCGCCGGCGCCGGAGGCCTGGCCCTCGGGCGATTGCGCGGCCTGCTGTTGCGCGCGGTTTTCGGCGGGGGCCGTCGCGTCGGGCTCGGATTGCTGCAGCTGCTGGATGCGCTGCTCGATCCGGGCCAGCGTGTCGCCGCGGCTGGCCACCTGCTCGCTGAGATCGGTGAGCAGGGCCTGCAGCTCCTGGCGCTGGTCGCGCGCGGCGGCGACGTCCTGGCTCAGCGCCTCGCGGCGCTCGGTCAGCTGCGAGACGGCGGTCTGCAGCTCGTCGCGCTGGGTGCCGATCCGGTCGAGCTCGTCGCGGGAGCTGGCGAGGCGGTCGGCCAGCTCGGCCTCGGCCTCGCGGGCGGCCTGCACGCGCTCCTCGGCCTTGGCGGCCTCGGCCGACAGCTGCGCCGACTCGTCGGTCAGGTCGGCCAGGGTCTGCTGCAGATCGGCCTCCTGGGCGCGGGCATCCTCGAGCCGGGCGCCCACGTCGCTCAGCTCGCGCGAGCGCTCGGCGATGGCGGCCTCGGTCTCGTCGAGGCGCGACTGGAAGCCCGCCAGCTCGTCACGCAGCGGCGCGAGCTGCTCGTCGAGGGAGGCGATGTCTTCCTGGCGGGTGCGGACGCCCTCGTCGAGCGCGGACGACTGCTCCTGCAGCTGGGCCACGCGGGTCTCGGCGGGCTCGATCTCGGCGGTGATGGCGTCGCGCTCGGCGTCCAGGCGCTGGATCTCGGCCTCGAGCTCGCTGACCTGGCCGCCCAGCTGGTCGATGGTGCCCTGCTGCTCGGCGCGGGAGGCGAGCTCCTCCTCGCGCGAGGCGAGGTCGGCCTGCACCGACTGGAGGTCGGCCACCAGCGCCTCTTCGCGCGAGGAACCGGCCGCCCAGGCCCATATGGCCAGCAGCCAGCCCACCGCGGCCAGCGCGCCCAGCACGTAGAGCCACGTCCTCGATTGCGTCTGCGAACCCGTCTCGGCCATCCCCATCCCTCCATGTCTGATGTTACAGGGCGAACACCGGGGAGTGTGCGCCGGTTCCGGCAGCCGGGGAAGGCCGTCGTTGGGGGCAGGTCGCCGGGACGGGGGGCGATGGTCGCGGCGCGCGGCCCCGGCGGGACGCGGAGGAGGGGTATCGGGCGGGTGTGTGGCGGGCCGCTTCGGCTTAACGGGAAGGCTCGAGGACGCGGTGGGAGGCGCAGACCTGGGGCGGGCGGTTCCCGCTCGGCTGCGGGGCGGGGGCCGCGGATCGGCTGGAGGCGCGCGGTTGCGGAGGCGGGGCTGCGGGACAGGCCGGCGCGCGTCGGCCCCGGCTTACCGGCGGGTCGGCGCCGGCGGCGGAGTGACGGACGGGCGGAGTGTTTGTCTGGCCGCCAGATGCCGCCGTGATGAAGCGGGGGCTGCGGGCAGGGATGGACGTGACGCCGGTTGGGGAGCCTGGGAATGCTTGGGTGGCGGGGCGTGCGTCGCGGCGGCGGCGCCGGGCGGTGCGCCCGGGGGCGGTCAGGGAAGGGCGGCGGCGAGGAGGTCGCGGCCCTCGGCGATGGGGCGCACGAGGGCCAGCGGCGGGTTGGTCTGGCTGCCGACGACGAAGCCCACGACGCGGGCGCGGTCGTTGACCACCGGCGCGCCGGAAAAGCCGGGGCCGGTGGCGAGGGTGGCGCTCCACAGCGCGCCGGTGGTCCAGGGGCCGGACTGCGGCAGGGGCACGTCGCGCGCCACCAGCGCGCCCTGCACCAGCGTCAGGCCGGTGCCGGCGGCGACGCGGAAGCCCATCGCGAAGAGCGGATCGCCGGGGTCGGGCGGCGCCGCGGCCAGCTCGAGCGGGAACATCGGCGGCCAGCGGGCGATGCGCAGAAGCGCCACGTCGGCCTCGGCGTCGATGGCTACCAGCGTCGCGTCGAGGCGGCGGCCGGGTCGAAGCCGGGGGTGACGCTCAGCCGCGCGGTGTCGGGGCCGCCGCCATAGGTCAGCACGTGCGCCGCCGTCACCGCCAGGCCGCTCGGGCCCACCACGAAGGCGGTGGCGCGGGTGGTGCCGGTGGTGCCGTCGGCGCCGCGCGCGATCTCGAGCGTCACGGTCTGGTCGCGCAGCCGGTCGGCGATGGCGCGGGTGTCGAGAACCTGGGCGGCGCGCCCGGCGACCTCGGGCGAGGCCGAGGCGGCGAGGCGGGCGAGGGCCTGGTCGGACGCGCCGCCGCCGAAATGCTCGGTCAGGTCGGCGGCCAGCTTCTCGTCGCCGAGCGCCGCGATGGCGAGCAGGGCGCCGGTGGCCTCGTCGTCGTTGTCGGCCACCAGGTGGGGGAAGAACTGCTGCACGATCTCGACCCGGCGGATCTGCAGGGTGCGGGCCTGCTCGGCCTCGGCGATGTCGAGCTGGCGGGCGTTGTAGATCGCGGTGGCGCCGATGCCGACGAGGCCCACGAAGATGCCGGTGATCAGCGTCGAGATCGCGCCGAGCCGGTCCCAGATGTCCTTCTTCGGCGCCTCGAGGCGGGCCATCGCGCGCATCAGGTCGTCGGACTTCTGCGCGGGGTCGGCGGCGCGGCCGGCGTGCTGCGGGCAGTAGAGCGCCCCCGCCGCCGCCTCGTTTCGGCAGCGGTCGCCGGTCGGGTCGTGGGCGAAGCATCTGGGCATCGGGCGCGCCTGGCGGGGGCCGGTCGCCCCATCCTAGGCGCGCGCGCGGCCCGCGGCCAAGCGCGGGATCGACGCGGCGGGGCGCACGGGCGGTCGCCGTCTCGCTGCGGCAGGCCGGCGGGAGCGCGGGAGGCGCATCGGCCGCCGGCGTCTTTCCGGCGCCGGGCGCGGGGTCAGACGGCGCGGTCGAGCCGGGTCGACAGGTGGATCAGGCTTTCCGAGCCGCGGATGCCCGGCGTCTCGCCGATGACGTCGAGCACCCCGTCGAGCCGCGCGGGCGAGGCGGCGGCGACCTCGACGATCAGGTCGAAGCGGCCCGAGGTGGTGTGGATGCGCTCGACCTCGGGCAGGGCCTTGAGCCGCGACAGCACCGCCGGCTGCGTCCGCGGCTCGACGGTGAGCAGGACGCTGGCGCGGATGCGGCCGCCGCGCGCGGCCTCGCCCAGCTTGACGGTGTAGCCGGCGATGGCGCCCGAGGCCTCGAGCCGCTCGAGCCGGGCCTGCACGGTCGAGCGCGCCACCCTGAGCCGCCGTGCGAGGGTGGCCAGCGGCATCCGCGCATCGGCGGCGAGCTGGGCGAGAAGGGCGCGGTCGAGGTCGTCCATCGGGTCTCCTGCGGGCAGGCGGGGCGGTGGCGCCACGCGCGCGGGCGCCCTCGGGGGGCGGGGTGAGGCGCGCCGGCAACGCCTGGCGAATTGACCGGCCGCTTCGTCATTATGACGCGAGCATTGCGACATTTCCACCCTTTCGATCGGTGAGATCGCACCGTAAGTGCGCGACACTCGATCCGGGCAAGGGCGCAGGCGCGCTCCCCAGTCGGCGAGGCGACGCGCGGGGCGTCTCTTCAGCCGGACCGGCCGGAAGGAGGGCGCCCTCGCCCCACGTGGATGAGGAGCAGGGACCGATGGGGCTGAACAAGACGATCTGGGCAAACGCCGGCCGAGTACCTGCGCGCCACGAGGCGCCGGAAGACCCGGTGCTGTTCTTTTCGCCGCCGTGCTGCAGGCGACGGCGCGGCGGTTCCTGGCGGGTTTCCCGGGCCTGGTGACCTATGCGGTCAAGTCGAACCCGGACGAGGTGGTGATTCCAGAACCTGGCGGCGGCCGGCGTCCGCGGCTTCGACGTGGCCTCGCTCGCCGAGATCGAGCTGGTCCGCGCGTCTGCCCCGGGCTGCCGCCATGCACTACAACAACCCGGTGCGCTCGCGCGCCGAGATCGCGACGGCGGTCGAGCTGGGCGTGCGCGTCGTTCGGTCGACAGCGCCAGCGAGCTGGCCAAGCTGGCCGAGCTGGTGCCGGCCGAGGGCGCCGAGATGGCGGTGCGCTTCAAGCTGCCGGTGCAAGGGCGCGGCCTACGACTTCGGCGCCAAGTTCGGCGCCACCGCCGAGACGGCGGCCGAGCTGCTGGCGCGAGGCGGCGCGCGGCTGGGCTTCGTGCCGTCGCTGACCTTCCACCCGGGCACCCAGTGCACCGATCCGGCGGCGTGGGAGGCCTACATCCGCACCGCCGCCGAGATCGCGCGGGACGCGGGCGTGCGGCTCGCGCGGCTGAACGTCGGCGGCGGCTTTCCGTCGCACCGGCTGAGCGGCAGGCGCCGCGCGCTGGAGGCGATCTTCGCGCTGATCGAGCCGCGTGACCGGCGAGGCCTTCGGCGACGACGCGCCCGGCGCTGGTCTGCGAGCCGGGCCGCGGCCTGGTGGCCGAGGCCTTCAGCCTGGCCGCCCGGGTCCGGGCGATCCGCGACGACGCGCACGTGTTCCTCAACGACGGCGATCTATGGCGGGCTGGCCGAGCTGCCGCTGATCGGCGTCGATCGACCGGATCGAGGTGCGCGCCGGACGGGCCGCGCCGCGCCGGCGCGCCCGCGGCCGCGGATCGTCTTCGGGCCCGACCTGCGACAGCGTCGACCGGCTGCCGGGCGAGCTGCCGCTGCCGGCCGACATGCGACGAGGGCGACTACGTGGTCTTCCACGGCATGGGCGCCTACTCGACGGCGACGGCCACGCGGTTCAACGGCTTCGGCGACCTCGGCCTGGCCACGGTTGACTGTCGCTGCGGCCGCACTGACCCGCTTGGCAGGGAGAAGCGGGGCGGTGATTCACCGGGGACGGCGCCGGCGTCCGCTTCGCGTATGACGGCGCGGCGCGCAGGTCCGGGGCTGCGAACGGGCCGAGGGCTCCCGCTCTGGACACCCCCACGCCCTTGACTAGGCTGCGCCCCGACGAGGCGAAGCGAGAGAGGACAGGGCCATGCAGAAGTTCGGCAAGTCGCAGCCGGTCAAGCGGGTCGAGGACGTGCGGTTCCTGACCGGCGCGGGCCGCTACGTGGACGACATCGCGCCCGAGGGCGCGCTCCACGGCTTCTTCCTCCGCTCGCCGCGTGGCGCATGCCGACGATCACCGCGCTCGACGTCGAGGCGGCCCGCGCGGCGCCCGGCGTGCATGCGGTGCTGACCGCCGCCGACCTCGAGGCGGCGGGCGTCGAGCTGGGGATGCGCGGCGTCCTGGTCGGGAACCGCGACGGCGGCAAGGGCGCGCGCCGCCGCGGCCGGTGCTGGCCAAGGACCGGGTGCGCTTCGTGGGCGAGGCGGTGGCGCTGGTCGTGGCCGAGACGCTGGCAGCAGGCGCGTGACGCGGCCGAGCTGATCGTGCTCGACCTCGACGAGCTGCGAGCCCCACGTGGCGGTCGCGCCGGGCGGCCCGGCGATCCACGACGAGGCGCCCGACAACGTCGCCTTCGACTTGGCCATGGGCGACGAGGCGGCGGTCGAGGAGGCCTTCGCGCGCGCCGACCGGGTGGTCGAGCTGACGATCGCCGACAACCGCATGATCGTCAACTCGATGGAGCCGCGCGGCTGCTTTGCCGAGTGGGACGGCGCGCGGCTGCACCTCTGCTTCGGCGGGCAGGGCGTCTGGGGGGCCAAGGCGGACCTGGCCCGCACCTGGGGCTGGAGCCCGACGCGGTGCGCGTGACCAACCCCGACGTCGGCGGCGGCTTCGGCATGAAGGCCATGACCTACCCCGAATACCTCGCCGTGGCGCGGCGGCGCGGCAGCTGGGCCGGCCGGTGCGCTGGATGTCCGACCGGACCGAGGCGATGCTGACCGACAACGGCGGGCGCGACCTGGTCAACACCCGCGGCTGGCCTTCGACGCCGAGCACCGGATCCTGGCCTACCGCGTCGACAGCGTGTCCAACCTCGGCGCCTACAACAGCCAGTTCGGGCAGATGATCCAGACCGAGCTCTTCGCCAAGGTGCTGACCGGCACCTACGACATCCAGGACGCCTGCATGACCTGCCGCGGCATCTACACCAACACCGTGCAGGTCGACGCCTATCGCGGCGCCGGCCGGCCCGAGGCGATCTATGCGCTGGAGCGCTCGATGGACAATGCCGCGCGCGAGCTGGGGGTCGACCCGTGGGAGCTGCGCAAGCGCAACTTCATCCGCGCCCGACCAGTTTCCCTACACCACCGCGGCGGGCGAGACCTACGACGTGGGCGACTTCGCCCGCGTGATCGACCGGGTGGCCGAGGTGGCCGACCGCGCCGGCTTCGAGGCGCGCCGCGAGGCGTCGCGCGCGAAGGGGCGGCTGCGGGGCCTGGGCCTGTGCTACTACATCGAGTCGATCCTGGGCAGCCCGGAGGAGGAGGTGACGGTCGAGTTCCGCGACGACGGCACCGCCGCGATCTACGTCGGCACCCAGTCGAACGGGCAGGGGCACGAGACGGTCTTCGCGCCAGTTCCTGGCCGACCAGACCGGCATCCCGCCCGAGAAGATCGAGGTGGTCCAGGGCGACAGCGACCGCATCGCCGCGGGCGGCGGAACCGGCGGCTCGCGCACGGTCACGGTGCAGAACAACGCCACGCTGGCCGCCGTGGGGACCATGGTGAAGGGCTTTGCCGAGTTCCTGGCGGACGAGCTGGACGTGGCGCCCGACGCGATCCGCTTCGACGACGAGCGGTTCCGGGTCGAGGGCTCGAACGTCAGCCCGACGATGCTGGAGGCGGCCGCGATGGCGCGCAGCGGCGGGCCGCGAGGACCTGCTGAAGGTCCACGAGAAGGCCAAGCTGCCGGGCCGCTCGTTCCCCAACGGCGCGCATGTGGCCGAGGTCGAGGTCGACCCCGAGACCGGGCACGTGGAGGTGGACCGCTACACCGTCACCGACGATTTCGGCAACCTCATCAACCCGATGCTAGCCGAGGGTCAGGTACATGGCGGCGTGGCCCAGGGCATCGGACAGGCGATGAGCGAGCGCGTCGTCTATGACGGCGACGGCCAGCTTCTGACCGCGACCTTCATGGATTACGCCATGCCGCGGGCCGACGATCATGCCGTGGGTGACGTTCACCACCGAACCCGTGCCCTCGACCGCGAACGCGATGGGCATGAAGGGCTGCGGCGAGGCCGGCACCGTGGGCGCGCTGGCCGCCGTGGCCAATGCGGTGCTGGACGCGGTGTGGGAGACCGGCGTCAGGCAGGTCGACATGCCGTTCACGCCGCACCGGACGTGGGCGATGCTCAACGAAGGCCGGATTGCCGCTGAGTGAGTTCATATGGCGCCTTCTGGGGCGGAGCGCGCGGACCGAGCAGGCCCGCGCCACCCGCGGCCGGGGCGCCGTCACCCATGTGATCCTGCTGGACGGGACGATGTCGACGCTGGAGCCGGGCGTCGAGACCAATGTCGGGCTGACCTACAAGCTGCTGCGCGAGCTGACGCCGGCGCATGACCTGTCGCTGTATTACGAGGCGGGGATCCAGTGGCACTCGTGGATCTCGGTGGGCGACGTGATCCAGGGGCGCGGCATCAACCGCCAGATCTGCCGCGCCTACGGGGTGCTGGCGTCGCGCTACCGGCCGGGCGACCGGATCTTCCTGTTCGGCTATTCGCGCGGCGCCTACGCGGTGCGCTCGCTGGCCGGGGTGATCGACCGGATCGGGCTGCTGAAGCCGCAGCACGCGACCGAGCGGCATGTGCGCGAGGCCTGGCGCCATTACGAGCGCGAAGTCTCGGGCGAGGCGGTGGTGGCGTTCAGCGCGCGCTACTGCCACGAGGCGGTGCCGATCGAGATGATCGGCGTCTGGGACACGGTCAAGGCGCTGGGCCTGCGGCTGCCGCTGCTGTGGTGGCTGACGCGCGGCGACCAGACCTTTCACTCGCACCATCTGGGCCCGTCGGTGCGGCACGGCTACCACGCGCTGGCGCTGGACGAGACCCGCGTCGCCTTCGAGCCGGTCCTGTGGGAGACGGGCCCGGCCTGGCCGGGCTACGAGGTCGAGCAGATGTGGTTCCGCGGCGCCCATGGCGACGTGGGCGGGCAGGTCGGCGGCCATGAGGAGGCGCGGCCGCTGTCGAACATCCCGCTGATGTGGATGCTGGAGAAGGCGCAGGGCTGCGGGCTGCGGCTGCCGGCGAACTGGCGGCGGCGGTTTCCCACCGACCCGGAGGCGCCCTCGGTCGGCACCAAGCGCGGCTGGGCCAGGCTGTTCCTGTCGCGCCGGCGGCGCGATGTGGGACGCGATCCGTCCGAGTTCATCCACCGCTCGGCCGCGGGGGCGCACGATTTCGACCTGTCGGCGCTGCCCGGCGACCGCCTTCCGACCAACGCCGCCCGCTAGGGTCCTCGCGCGCGCCGGATGCCGTCGCGGGTGCGGCGATGTGACGGCGAGTTTTTTCGCGCGCCCGGCGAACGCGAGGGCGCCGCGGCACGTTCAGCCGGTGTTGCGCCCCGCGGCGGGGCGGGAAGCCGGAGGAAATCGCACATGGCGAAGAACGAGCGCGAGCAGCAGCGGGATGCCGCCCACAAGATGTCCGAGCAGGGGGTGGGCGGCGAATACCACCAGCACGCCGAGGGCGGGGCCGAGCGGCTGACCACCGCGCAGGGCGTCACCATCGCCGACAACCAGAACAGCCTGCGCGCCGGCGCCCCCGGCCCGACGCTGCTGGAAGACTTCGTGATGCGCGAGAAGATCTTCCACTTCGACCACGAGCGCATCCCCGAGCGCGTGGTCCATGCCCGCGGCTTCGGCGCCCACGGTCATTTCGAGTGCAAGAAGGACCTCTCCGCCATCACCCGCGCCGCGCCGTTCCAGAAGGTGGGCAAGAAGACCGACGTCTTCGCGCGCTTTTCGACGGTGGCGGGCTCGAAGGGGTCGCCGGACCTGGCGCGCGACGTGCGCGGCTTTGCCGTGAAGTTCTACAGCGACGAGGGCAACTGGGACCTGGTGGGCAACAACATCCCGGTCTTCTTCATCCAGGACGCGATCAAGTTCCCCGACCTGATCCACGCCGCCAAGCCCGAGCCCGACACCGGCTATCCGCAGGCGCAGACCGCGCACGACAACTTCTGGGACTACATCTCGCTGACGCCGGAATCGATGCACATGGTCATGTGGATCATGTCGGACCGGGCGATCCCGCGCTCGTTCTCGACGATGGAGGGGTTCGGCGTGCACACCTTCCGGTTCGTGAACGCCGAGGGCCGCTCGACCTTCGTCAAGTTCCTGTGGAAGCCGCACATGGGGCTGCAGTCGAAGACCTGGAACGAGGCGCTGAAGACCAACGGCGCCGACCCCGACCGGCACCGCCGCATCACCTGGGAGGAGATCACCACCGGCCAGCCGCCGAAATGGGACCTCTGCGTGCAGACCTTCGACGAGGCCTTCGCCGAGAGCTTCGAGTTCGACGTGCTGGACCCCACCAAGATCATCCCCGAGGAGCAACTGAAGCCCGAGATCGTGGGCACCATGACGCTGGACCGGGTGGTCGACAACTTCTTCGCCGAGACCGAGCAGGTGGCGTTCTGCACCCAGAACGTGATCCCCGGCATCGACTTCACCGACGATCCGCTGCTGCAGGGACGGAACTTCTCGTACCTCGACACGCAGCTCAAGCGGCTGGGCAGCCCGAACTTCACCAAGATCCCCGTGAACGCGCCGAAGGGGTGCCCGGTGGCCAACTACCAGCAGGACGGCCACATGCAGGTCGACCAGCACATCCCCGGCCGCGTCAATTACGAGCCGAACGGCTGGGAGACCGGCCCGCGCGAGGATCCGCTGGAGGGCTACACGAGCTTTCCGCAGAAGGTGCAGGGCGAGAAGATGCGGCTGCGCCCCGAGAGCTTCAACGACCACTACAGCCAGGCGCGGCAGTTCTACATCAGCCAGACGGATGTGGAGCGGAACCACATCCGCGACGCGCTGGTCTTCGAGCTGTCCAAGTGCGAGATGGAGGCGGTGCGCGTCCGGGTGGTCTCGCACCTGCGCAACATCGACGACGGGCTGGCGCAGGGCGTGGCCGACATGCTGGGCCTGGACGGGCTGCCCGACCCGGCGCCGGCGGCGCAGCCCACCCGTGTCGACCTGCCCGAGAGCCCGGCGCTGAGCATCGTGAAGAACGGCCCCGACAGCTTTGAGGGCCGGGTGATCGGGGTGCTGACCACCGACGGGGCGGACGCGGCCCTGCTGGACGCGCTGCAGGCGGCGGCCGAGGCCGAGGGCGCCAAGGTCAAGCTGGTGGCGCCGAAGATCGGCGGGATCACCGACAGCGGCGGCACGCATCACGCGGCCGACGAGAAGGTCGACGGCGGGCCCTCGGTCCTCTTCGACGCGGTGGCGCTGGTGCCGGGACCCGAGGGCGCGGCCGAGCTGGCGGCGATGCCGGCGGCGCGCGACTTCGTGGCCGACGCCTTCGCCCACGCCAAGTTCATCGCACATGCCCCGGCGGCGACGCCGCTGCTCGAGGCGGTGGGCATCGCCGGCACGCTGGACGATGGCTGCGTGGCGCTGGACGGCGCGGACGCGGCGGGCAGGTTCCTGACGGCCTGCGCCGCGCTGCGCTACTGGGACCGCGAGCGCGCGGGCCTGATCTGAGCCCGGGGCGCGGCCGCCGGCGCGGTTCGTCGCGCCGGGGTCGCGTTCGGCATGGCGGAACATCGTTCTGCCAGGGATGGATCGGGGGCGGCGCCGCGCCCTAGCCTGCACCCGCCGGACGGGATGCAGGGACGATGACGGGCGCCGCCTTCGGACAATTTCTTGCCGTGCTGTCGGCCGCCTCGTTCGCGGCGGCCAACCTGTTCATCGCGCGCACCCGGACGTCGCGCGGCGACAAGGGCGTGATGTTCTCGGTGCTGGTGACGATGGGCCTGTCGGGGGCGCTGTGGCTGCTGCTCGAGGCCGGGCGCGCCACCGACCCCGCCCGTCCCGGCTTCTGGAGCGGCATCGCCTGGTTCGCCCTGGCGGGGGTGTCGGCGATGGTGTTCGGGCGCAGCCTGGTCTTCGAATCGATCCGCAGGCTGGGGGTGGCGCGGGCGACGGCGGTGAAGCGGCTGAACCCGTTCTTCTCGGTGGTGCTGGCGGCGCTGTTCCTGCCCGAGCGGATCAGCCCGCTGGCGGCGGCGGGGATGGTGGCGATCTTCGCGTCGTTCGCGCTGCTGATCCGGCAGAGCCTGCGCCACCGGACGCTGCGGGTGAAGGCGCCGCCGCCTTCGGCCTACCTGTTCGGGGTCGGCGCGGCGCTGGCCTATGCGGTGGCCTACGTGATGCGCAAGGCGGGGCTGGTGCTGCTGGACGCGCCGGCCTTCGGCACGTTCGTCAGCGCGGTCGCGGGGTTCGCCGTGTTCGGGGCGCTGGCGCTGGTCTCGCCACGCTACAGCGGCAACTTCTCGGGGATCTTCCGCAACCTGGACCGCTGGGTTGTGCTGGCGGCGCTGCTGATCTCGGCGGGGCAGATCCTGCTGTTCGGGGCGCTGGCGTTCGAGAGCGTGTCGACGGTGGTGATGATCGCCTCGATGGAGATCTTCTTTGCGATCCTTCTGTCGGTGGCGGTGTTCCGCGACGAGCCGGTGCCGGGCCCGGCGGTGCTTGGCGCGGCGGGCCTGGCGATGGCCGGGGTGGTGCTGGTGGCGGCGGGGTGAGGGCCCGCGTGTCGTTCCGTCATGCGGACCGCTGTCCCGTTGACTGGCGCGGCCGCGGCCGTAATGATCAGGACTGCGCAGCAGGGGAGGCCGCGCCGGGTGCTGATCATCGACAACGATCTCGTGTCGCGTCTTCTGACGATGGACGAGGTGATCGACGCGCAGGAGGCGGCCTTCGCCGCGCTGGCCACCGGACGCTCGATCCACCGGCCGCGGGTCGACATGTACGTGCCCTGCCAGCGCGACGACGGCTATTTCCGCTGGGGCACGATGGAGGGCGCCAACGACGGGTTCTTCGCGATCCGCATGAAGTCGGACATCGTCCACTGGCCGCGCGCCGAGGACGGAAGCTGGACCGAGGAGAAGTACTGCGTCGCGCCCGGCACCTATTGCGGGCTGATCCTGCTGATCTCGACCGAGACGGGCGAGCCGCTGGCCTTCATCAACGACGGGGCGCTGCAGCACATGCGCGTGGGCGCCGGCGCGGCGCTGGGCGTCAGGCACCTGGCGCGCAAGGACAGCGCGGTGGTGGGGATGATCGGCTCGGGCGGGATGGCGCGGACGTTCCTCGAGGCGTTCACCCGGGTCCGGCCGATCCGGCTCTGCAGGGTGTATTCGCCCACGCGCGCCCACCGCGAGGCTTATGCCGCCGAGATGGGCGAGAAGCTGGGCATCGAGGTGCAGGCGGTGGACAGCCCCCGCGAGGCGGTGGCGGGCTGCGACATCCTGAGCTCGTGCACCGACTCGATGGTGCCGGTCTATGACGCCGACTGGATCGAGCCGGGGATGCACGTCACCAACCTGGGCCGCCGCGAGATGCCCGAGGCGGCGACCGGACGGTTCGATATCGTGATCCGCCAGGGCACGGCCGGGCTGCAGATGGCGCAGACCGACCGGTTCCAGGCCGAGCGCGGCCACTCGCCCGCGGCCTTCATCGGCGGCACCGAGGAGGAGATGGCGCGGATCCCGCCCAGGAACCCCACGCCGGGCTTCGGCGGCGACGACCCGCGCTTTTCCGACCGCGGCAAGGGCGGCGACAAGCCCGACTTCGCGGCGCTGCTCGCGGGGCGGGCCGAGGGGCGCACGCGCGACGACCAGATCACCTTCTACCGCAACGTCGGCAACCAGGGCCTGCAGTTCTCGGCGGTGGGCCAGATCGTCTACCGCAAGGCGCTGCAGGCGGGCGGGGCGCGCGAGATACCCACGGAGTGGTTCCTGCAGGACATCCGTGACTGAAGGCCCGCACGAGAAGGGCCACCACCAAGGGAGGATGACGATGAGACGACAGTTTCTGAAGGGGATCGCGGCCGGCCTCGTCGCCGCCGCGGCCGGCGGGATCGCGCCTGCGGCGCTGGCGCAGGAGGACGCGGCGGCGTTCTACGACGGCAAGGCGATCAAGTGGATCGTCCCCTACAAGCCCGGCGGCGGCTACGACGAGTACAGCCGCCTGCTGGCGCCCTACATGGAGAAGTACACCGGCGCGCGGGTGGACATCGTGAACATGCCCGGATCGGGCGGCATGAAGGGCGCCAACGAGATCTTCAAGTCGCCCGCCGACGGGCTGACGGTGGGCATCATCAACGGCTCGGCGATGATCACCAACGAGCTGGCCGAGATCGAGGGGGCGACCTACAAGGTGGCCGACTACAACTTTCTCGGCCGCGTCACCGCCGACCTGCGGGTGTTCGTGGTCGGCAGCGACTCGGGGCTGGAGAGCTTCGAGGACGTGCTCGACGCCGACCACACGCTGCTGGTGGGCGCCACGGGCCTGGGCGGGTCGACCTACGTGGACGCGGTGATCACCGGCGAGGTCTTCGACATCCCGCAGAAGGTGGTGCACGGCTTCAACTCGTCGGGCGACATCCGCCAGGCGATGCTGCGCGGCGACATCCAGGGGATGTGGGGCTCGCTGGGCTCGGCGCTGTCGGGGGCCGAGGCGGGGGACCACAAGATCGTCCTGCAATCGGCGAAGGGCGGATCGAAGGCGCTGCCGGACGTGCCGTCGATCTACGACTACGCCGACCGCACCGACGACCCCGAGCGGACGACGAAGATCCTGGAAAGCTGGGACGCGCTGTCGGCGGTCGGCCGGCCGGTCGCGGCGCCCCCGGGCGTGCCCGAGGACCGCGTGGCGTTCCTGCGCGACGCGTTCGAGAAGGCGATGAACGATCCCGAGTTCCTCGCCGCGGCGGAGAAGGCGGAGCGCGAGCTGGTCGACTTCGCCTCGGGCGAAGAGATGGACCGGATCGCGAAGCGACGCGACCGATCTCGAGCCCGATGTCCGCAAGCTCTTCGTCTCGGCGATCCGCGGCGAGATCTGAACGCCGCGGCCCACGCGCCGGGGTCGCGGCACGCACCTGCGGGCCGCGGCACGTGCGCGCATGACAGGAAAGGGAAGCGCCGATGACAATCATCGACGGCATGATCGAGCGGCTTTCTGCAGTCGATCAGCCTCGGCGTGCTGCCCTACCTGCTGGTGGGCGCGGTCTTCGGCCTGGTCATCGGCGTGATCCCGGGGCTGTCCGGCCACTTCGCCATGGCGATGGCGGTGACGTTCCTCTACACGATGGAGCCCGGCGCCGGCATCGCCTTCATCCTCGGCGCCCACTCGACCGTGGCGCAGGGCGGCGGGCTGACGGCGATCCTGTTCTCGACGCCCGGCACCGGGCAGAACGCCGCGACGCTGCTGGACGGGCCGCCCATGCGCGACAAGGGCGAGGCGGGCATCGCCGTCGGCGCGGCGATGGCGGCGTGCTTTCTGGGCGCGACCTTCGGCGCCGTCGTCGCTGGCGCTGCTGATCCCCGTCCTGCGCGAGGTGGTGCTGTTCTTCGGCCCGCCCGAGATCTTCGTGCTGGCCTTCCTGGCGCTGACCTTCGTGGCCGTGCTGGGCAAGGAGGACATGACCCGCAGCCTGATCGCCGCGCTGATCGGGCTGCTGCTGGCGATGATCGGGGTCGACAACGTCACCAACACCGAGCGCTTCACGATGGGGTCCGACCGGCTGGCCGACGGGCTGTCGCTGGTGCCGGTGATCCTGGGCCTCTTCGCGGTGGCCGAGATGATCGAGCTGTGGACCCGCGGCGGGTCGCTGGCCAAGGACATGCCGACGGCGCTCGTCGCGAAGGACACGCAGCGGCAGATCTTCCGGGGCATCGTGGCTGGCCTTCCGCCACTGGTGGCTGGTGCTGCGCTGCTCGGCGATCGGCACGGCCATGGGGCTGATCCCCGGGCTCGGCTCGGCGCCGGCGGCCTTCGTTGCCTACGGCCACGCCAAGCAGACCTCGAAGGCACAAGCGAGACGTTCGGCAAGGGCAACGTCGAGGGCGTGATCGGCCCGGAGGCCGCCAACGACGCGGTCGAGGGCGGGGCGCTGGCCTCGACCCTCGCGTTCGGCATCCCCGGCTCGTCGTCGATGGCGATCCTGCTGTCGGGCCTGTTCATCCTGGGGCTCGAGACCGGGCCGCGGATGCTGAACGAGCCATGTCGACATCGTCTTCATCATGATCTTCACGATCATCATCGGGAACCTGATCGGCACGCTCGATCGGCATGTTCCTGGTCAACCCGCTGAGCCGGGCCACCTCGATCCGGGCCAGCGTGATGGTGCCGGTGCTGCTGGCGATCATCGTCACCGGCGCCTACGCGTCGAGCGGTCGCTCTTCGACATCGGGGTGGCGCTGGTGTTCGGCGTCTGGGCTACGTGATGAAGGTGCTGGGCTATTCCCGCGCCGCGCTGCTGATCGGGTTCGTGCTGGGCTTCGCGGTCGAGAAGAACCTCTATCTCGCGCTGCTGATCGACGGGCCGTTCTTCTTCTCCAGCCGATCCCGCTGGCGCTGAGCCTGGTGACGGTCCTGTTCCTGGCGCTGAACGTCCGCTCGTTCCTGCGCGACCGCAGAAAGGTCTGAGATGTCCGGCTCCGAACCCGTCGCCACGCCGCCCGAGATCGAGGCCGAGGCCGAGCGCGCCCACGCCAACCGCTTCGCGCTCGAGGTGTGTTTCCTGGGCCTCGTCGGCGTCGTCGTGGTCGCCGCGTTTCTCGAGGCGCTGAGCTATCAGCTGGTCTCGTCGCGGACGCCTTTCGTGATCATGGCCCCGCTCTTCGTGCTGATCCTGGTTCATGCGCGGCGGCTGTGGCTGGAACGCCGCGGCACCCATGTTGGCGGCCACATCCGCGCGGCGCTGGGCGGGGCGTCGGTGCATTTCAGCAAGGTTGTGGGCCTCGCGGCGTGGCTGGTGGGGCTGATGGCGATGATCGTGACCATCGGCCACTACGCCGCGATCGCGATCTTCGCCTATGTGCTGATGGGTCCGGTGGCGCGCGAAAGGCGGAGGCTGAGCCTGGCCGTCGCGGTGGGAACCACCGTGGTGCTGTTCCTGCTCTTCGAGTACGCCTTCAACATCGAGCTCTATCGCGGGCTGATCGTGCGCTACTTTCTGGGCTACCGCGACTTCTGAGGAGCGCCGCGGGCCACCGCCGCCTCGCGGCCCTGGCGCGCCTCGATCCACACGTCGATCAGCCAGGGGCGGCCGGCGCGCACCGCCGCCACGCCCTCGGCGATGGCGGCGTCGAGCGCCTCGGGCGTGCGGACCGGGCCGCTGCCGCCGAGGCCCTGCGCGCGGGCGAGGCCGGCGAGGTCGGGCGCGGGGTCGTCGAGGCGCTGGCCGATCCAGGCGTTGGCCTCGATGCGGCCGCGCCGGCGCGCCACCGTCTCCTGGTGAAGCTCGTCGTTGAAGTACGAGCGGTTGTTGGCGACGATCACAAGAAGCGGCAGGCGGTACCTGGCCGCCGTCCAGAGCGCGTTGATGCCCATCAGCGCGTCGCCGTCGCCAAGGCGGCGACCACCAGCCGGCCGCTGCCCTTGAGCGCCAGCGCCGCGCCGACGGCGAGGCCCGGGCCGCTGCCGATCCCGCCGCCGCCGTCCTTGCCGAGGTAGTCGAGCGGCGCGCGGTGCGGCCAGAGGTCGACCGGCCAGCCGCGCGAGAGCGCCGGGAACGTCACCGGAGTATCGCCCACCGCCCGCCTGAGCGCCCGGGCGATGTCGCGCTGGGTCAGGGTTTCGCCGGGCGGGCCCTCGGCCGGTGCGGCGTTGACCGGGTCCGGCTGCGCGCGGGGCGTTTCGGGCAGGGCGGCCAGCAGGTCCTCGGCGGTGGCGTCGGGGTCGGCCAGGAACTCGACGTCGATCGCGGCGAGGTCGAAGTGCTCCTGCCCCCAGCCGCGATGCAGGTGCGCGTCCTCGGAAGCGTGGATGATGGTGGCGGTCGTGCCGCCGTCACCGAACGCCTGGCCCAGCAGGCCGCCGAGGTCGATCCAGCCGAGGCTGAGGATGGCGTCGGCCCCGGTCAGGGCCGCGCGCGCCGGGCCGCTCAGCTTGTTGAAGGGCTGGCCGGCATGGAGCGGGTGGTCGGTCGGCACCATCGCGCCGGCCTTGAGGTCGGACAGCATCACGGCGCCGAGCCGTTCGGCCAGTGCGAGACGGGTGGCCATCGCCGCCTGGGTCCGGGCGCCGCGCCCGAAGAGGATGACGGGTCGGTCGGCCGAGCCGAGCGCCCGAGCCGCCTCGGCCAGTCGCGCGGGGTCGGGACGGACGGCGGGCGGCGGCGCGTGCCGGGCCGGGTCGGGCAGGGCGGGGGCGCGGTCGAGCGGCGCCTCCTGCCAGCCGGCGTCGAGATTGACATAGACCGGCGCGCGTGGGGCGGTGTTGGCGATCTTCCAGCCGCGCATCAGCGCCGTCGTCGCGCGCGGCGGCCGAGCCGGGCTGCGTCGTCCCACTTGATGAAGTGGCGCACCAGGGCGGCCTGGTCCTGCGTGGTGTGCAGCCAGTCGATCCACGGCCGGCGCGCGGCGGCGTCGACCGGGCCGGTGGCGCCGAGGATCAGCATCGGCGCGCGGTCGGCACCAGGCGTTGAAGATCGCCATCGATGCCGTGCAGCAGCCCGACATTCGAGTGCAGCGCCACCGCCATGGCTCGCCCGGTCGCCTTGGCGTAGCCATGGGCGATGGCGACCGCGTGCTCCTCATGCAGGCAGAGCAGCGATCTCGGGGCGCTGGTTGCCCAGGTGGTTGACGAGGCTGTCGTGCAGGCCGCGATAGCTGGCCCCCGGGGTCAGCGCGACGTAAGGGCACGTCCAGCCGGCGCAGCATGGCGGCGACGACGTCCGAGCCCCACGCGACCGTGCCGTCGACCGGTCCCGCCGCCGGCTCGGCCTTCCACGGTTGCTGCCCCCTGCTGCCCGTGTCGTCCATCGCGCCCCCGCTTCGTTCCGCTTGAAGGAACGCCGTTCTGGACTGTAGGCGTGGTTGTCGGTATCGTGTCAAAGAACGATCGAGGCGGGGGCAGATGGATAAGGCGCGGCGGAGCGAGGATGTCCGGTTCGTGACGGGGGCCGGGCGCTACCTGGCCGACACTGTGCCCCAGGGGGCGCTGTGGGCGGCGTTCCTGCGGGCGCCGGTGGCGCGGGGGCGCGTGACGGGGCTGGACGTCGAGGCGGCGCGGGCGGTGCCGGGCGTCGTCGTGGTGCTGACGGAAGAGGATCTGGCGGCGGACGGGCTGACGCATCTGCCGCACGGGATGACGCCGGTGCGCGACGACGGCGGGCGGGTGCAGCTTGCGCCGCAACCGCTGCTGAGCGGCGGCGCGATCCGGCATCTGGGCGAGCCGGTGGCGATGGTGCTGGCCGAGACGCGCGGTGCGGCCGAGGACGGGGCGGAAGCGCTGGCCCTCGACGTCGAGGCCGAGGGCGCGGCGGTGATCGACCCGCGCATGCCCGACCAGCCGCCGGTCTGGGAGGGGGCGGCGGACAACATCGCCGCGCTGCACCGGGTGGGCGATCACGAGGCCGCCGGGCGCGCCTTCGCCGAGGCCGCGCATGTCACCGAGTTGGCGGTCGACATCACCCGGGTGGCCGCCTGCACCATGGAGCCGCGCGCGGCCTGGGGGCGCGTCGCGCCCGACGGGCGGCTGGAGCTGACCACCAGCACCCAGAGCCCGTTCGCCATCCGCAGCGGGCTGGCCGCGCTCTTCGGCTGCGACGAGGATGCGCTGCGCGTGATCGCGCCCGACGTCGGTGGCTCGTTCGGGATGAAGGGCGGCCTTTCGCGCGAGGAGGCCCTGGTGGCCTGGGCAGCGCGGCGGCTGGGCCGGCCGGTCGCCTGGGTCGAGACGCGGTCCGAGGCGCTGCTGTCCGACGACCAGGGCCGCGGCGTGAGCGGGCTGGCGCGGCTGGCGCTGGACGCCTCCGGGCGCTTCACCGCGCTGGACGTGGCGCTGACGGTCGACGTCGGCGCCTATTTCGGCCGGCGCTCGACGTGGATGCTCAACAACCTGGGCGGGGTGGCGGGCACGTACCGGATCGGCGCCATCGCGGCCGAGGTCGCGTTCGCGTTCACCAACGCCGTGCCCTCCACGCCCTATCGCGGCGCCGGCCGGCCCGAGGCGACCTACGTCGATCGAGCGGCTGATCGACCGCGCGGCGCGCGAGACGGGTCGCGACCGGTTCGCGCTGCGCCGGCAGAACCTGGTCGGGCCGGACGAGATGCCCTACCAGACGGCGCTGACCTTCCGCTACGATTGCGGCGACTTTCCACGTGTGTTCGACCGCGCGCTGGAGCTGGCCGACGCGGCGGGCTTCCCCGAGCGGCGGCGGCAAAGCGAAGAGGCCGGGCGGCTGCGGGGCCTGGGCCTTGCGATGCCGGTCGAGGTGGCGGGCGGGCCGCTGAAGATGCTCAAGCGGGACCTGGCGCGCCTGGCGATCCTGCCCGACGGTCGGGCCGAGCTGGCGCCGGGCTGCATGTCGGTGGGGCAGGGGCACGAGACGGCGCTGGCCCGGCTGGCGGCGGCGGCGCTGGGGCTGTCCGAGGCGGACGTGACCTACCTGCAGGGCGATACCGACCTGCTGCCCGAGGGGCGCGGCAGCGGCGGCTCGGCGGCGACGGCGATCGGCGGCGCGGCCGTCGAGCGGGCCAACGCCGCGCTGGTCGAGGCCGCGCGCGAAATCGCGGCCGAGGCGCTGGAGGTGCCGGCCGAGACGCTGTCGTTCGACGGCGGCATCTTCACGGCGACGGGGACGAACCGCACGATCTCGCTGGCCGAAATCGCCCGCCGCGCCGACCCGGAGGCCGGTCTTAGCGTCACGGCCGAGTTCCTGCCCGAGGCGGTGACCTATCCCAACGGCTGTCATCTGTGCGAGGTGGAGGTCGACCCGGCCACCGGCGCGGTGCGGCTGCTGGCCTATACCGCGGTCGAGGATGTGGGCACGGTTCTGAACGCGGCGCTGGTCGCGGGGCAGATGCAGGGCGGCATCGCGCAGGGGCTGGGCCAGGCGATGGGCGAGCGGGTGGTGCTGGACGCCGAGGGGCAGCTTCTGACCGGCAGCTTCATGGATTACGCCATGCCGCGGGCCGACGACATGCCGCCGCTCAGGCTGGATACGGTCGAGGTGCCGACCAAGGTGAACCCGCTGGGCGCCAAGGGCGTGGGCGAGGCGGGCACCGTGGGCGCGCTGGCGGCGGTGATGAACGCGGTTCAGAACGCGCTGGACGCCGGCGGTGTCGCGCATTTCGAGATGCCGGCGACGCCGGACCGCGTCTGGGCGGCGCTGCAGGCAGCGGGGCGGCGCGTTCCCTGATGCGGAACGTCATTCCGCTTCGTTGACGGGTCGCCCCCGCTGCGACATGCTGGCCACGGGATGGAGGCGACGGGGAGGAGGCGCGCCATGCCGCACGACATGGACGGCCAGCTGCACTGGCACGAGCCCACAAGGGGCGAGCGTGCGGGCTTCGGCAGGTTCGGCCAGCCGCTCTCGGACTACGACCGTTTCATGGAGGCCGAGGGCATCCCCGTCTTCCGCGGCATCGGCGTGTCGAAGGTGCAGGACCTGCCGCTGGCGCCCTGGCCGCGGATGGGCGGGCGCGGCTCGTACATCCAGCTCCACGGCACCGAGGGCAAGTGGGGTTGCTACGTGGTCGAGGTGCCGGCTGCGGGCGCGCTGAACGCCGAGAAGCACCTTTATGAAGAGATCTACCTGGTGGTCGAGGGGCGCGGCTCGACCGAGGTCTGGCTGGACGAGGGCGGCCCGCGCCACGTCTTCGAGTGGCAGCAGGGCTCGCTCTTCTCGATCCCGGTCAACGCCAGCCACCGCATCGTCAACGCCACCAACGCGCCGGCGCTGCTGCTGGGCGGGACCACGGCGCCGAACCTGATGAACCTGATCGGGCGACCCGGAGTTCATCTTCGACTGCCCCTATGCCTTCACCCGCCGCTTCTCGGGCGAGCGGCGACTTCTACCGCCCGAACGAGGAGCTGGAGCCCGACCCGATCCGGGGGCTGGCCATGCGGCGCACCAACCTGGTGCCCGACGTGATGAACTGCGAGCTGCCGCTGGACAACCGCCGCTCGCCCGGCTACCGGCGCGTCGAGCCGTTCATGACCGGCAACAAGTTCTACCTCTGGATCGGCCAGCACGAGACGGGCCGATATTCCAAGGCGCACGCCCACACCTCGGCCGCGGTGCTGATCTGCGTGAAGGGCAAGGGCTACACCTATACCTGGCCCGAGGAATGCGGGGTGAACCCCGTGGAAGGACGGCCATGCCGACCGGGTGAAGCGCGTCGACTACGAGCCCGTGGGCCTGGTCAGCGCGGCGCCGGGCGGGGCGCGCTGGTACCACCAGCACTTCAACACCTCGGCCGAGCCGTTCCGCCTGACCGCGTGGTTCGGGCCCAACCATCCGAGCCTGGTGACCGGCCTGCCGCCGGGCGAGAAGCAGATCGACTACACCGCGATGGACGTGACCGAAGGCGGCACCTCGATCCCCTACTGGATGGAGGATCCGCATCTGCAGGCGCGAGTTCGAGGAGACGATCGCGCGGTCCGGCGCGCAGAGCCGCATGGACCCCGGCCTCTACGAGGCGCCGGAGCGGGCATGAGCGGGCCGGCGCGCATCCTCGCCGAAGAGGCCGACCCGGGCGGCCGGATCCACTTTTCCGCCGCCGGGCGCAGCCTGATCGAGGAGGACGAGATCGAGCTGACCAGCGTCGGCGTCGACATCGGCTCGTCGACCTCGCACCTCATGGTCTCGACCATCGTGCTTGAGCGGCTCGACACCCGCTATGTCGTCGCCGAGCGGCGGGTCGCGCACGAAAGCCGCATCCTGCTGACGCCCTACGCCGCAGAGAAACCGGATCGACGCCGGCGGCGCTGGGGCGCTTCATCGCCGGCGAGTATGCGCGCGGCGGGTCTGGACCCCGGCGACATCGACACCGGGGCGCTGATCCTGACCGGGGTCGCGGCGCGGCGGCCGAACGCCCGCGCCATCGGCGAGCTCTTCGCCGCCGAGGCGGGCAAGTTCGTGGCGCGTCAGTGCCGGCGACGCGCTCGGAGCGCTGATGGCGGCGCAAGGCTCGGGCGCGGTGGCGCTCTCGGCGCGGGGCGGGCCGGTTCTGGCCATAGACGTGGGCGGCGGGACGACGAAGCTTGCGCTTTGCGAACGGGGCGAGGTGGTGGCGCGCACCGCGCTCGACGCCGGGGCGCGGCTGGTGGCCTTCGACGCGGCGGGGCGGATCGACAGGCTCGAGCCTTTCGGCGCGGCGTGGCTGGAACGCGCGGGCATCGCGGCGGGCGAGGGCGACGCGCTGGGCAACGCGGCGCGGGCCCGCGTGGCCGCGGCGATGGCCGAGGGGATCCTCGCCTGCGTCGAAGCGGGCGGATGTTGCGGGCTTCATGCGCCTGCCACCGCTCGCCACCGGCGACGCCGCCCGAACGTATCGTCGTTTCGGGCGGCGTGTCGGAATATCTGCAAGGCTGCGCGGGCGTCGGCGATGACCTGGGCGCCGAGCTGGCGCAGGCGCTGCGCGCGCGGCTGGATGGGTGGGGCCCGGCACTGGTGCCGCCGCGGGCCGGCATCCGGGCGACGGTGGTGGGCGCGTCGCAATACACGGTGCAGGTCAGCGGCTCGACGATCTTTCTCGACCCGCCGGACGCGCTGCCGGTGCGCAACGTGCCGGTGATCGCGCCGGCGCTGGCGCTGGGCGAGACGGTCGCGCCGGCCGAGGTCGCGGCGGCGGTCACCGACGCGCTGGCGCGGATGGAGCTGGCTTCGGGCGAGCGGCCGGTCGCGGTGGCGCTGCCGTGGCGAGGCACGGCCAGCTACGGGCGGTTGAGTGCACTGGCGCGGGGGCTGGTGCAGGGGCTGGCCCCGGTCCTTGCCGCGGGCCATCCGCTGATCGTGGTCACCGACGGCGACGTGGGCGGCCTGCTGGGGATGCAGTGCCGCGCCGAGGAGGACGTGCCGGGCGCCATCGTCTCGATCGACGGCATCGCTCTGTCCGAGTTCGACTTCATCGACATCGGCGCGGTGATCCGGTCGACCGGCGCCGCGCCTGTGGTGATCAAGTCGCTGCTCTTTCCGGAGGCCTGAGCCATGGCCGATCCCGCCCCTGGTCCCCGTCACGTCCGCTCGGTCTGGCCGCCGATCCTGCTGTTCCTGGCGTCATCGGGGTTCGTGATCTGGGCGCAGCGCTACGGCGAGGTGCCGCGCTTCGCGCCGACGGTGATGGGCACGGCGACCGCGCTGCTCTGCCTTCTGGACCTCGCCTCGCGGTTCGACACGCGGCTCGGGCGGGCGATCCGCGCCGGCCTCGGCGCCGACTTTCGCAACCTCGAGATGTCGCACAACCCGCGCCCGCGGGACGAGGCGGTCCAGGTCCTGTGGATGGCCGGTTGCGTCGCGGCGATCCTGCTGATCGGCATCCTGCCGACCGTGCCGCTCTTCATCGTGGCCTACATGCGTCTGTTCGGCCGGCGCCCCTGGGTGCAGGCGCTGCTCTCGGGCGGCATCGTCCTCGGCTTCGTGGTCGTGGTGTTCGAGATTCTGCTCGACTATCGGCTCTATCGCGGCGTGCTCTTCGACGCGGCGGGGTTCTCGGCATGGTGACCGGGGCGGCCCGCGGCCAGCCGCCGGACGATGTCGGCGGCGGTCAGGACGTCGGCGTACTTGGCGCTGAGGTCGAAGAGCGACTGGAGGTGGCTCGCCTCGAAGCGGTCGAAGACGCCGTCGGCGGCGACGATCACCGACAGGCCGCGGCTGTAGGCGTCGACGGCCGTGGCGCGCACGCAGCCAGAGGTGGTGCAACCGCAAAGGATCACGCCGTCGTGGCCGCCTGCCTGCAGCAGCGCCTCCAGCCCTGTGCGCCAGAACGCGCTGGGGCCCGACTTGCCGATCACCGCCTCGCCGGGGGCGGGGGCGAGGGGGGCGGCGATCCGGTTGCCCTTGGGGTCGTCCTCGGCGCTGCGGGCGGACTTGCGGCGGCGGGTGGCCAGGCGCTCGTCGGAGCGGCGGGTATAGACGACCGGCACGTCGGCCGCGCGCGCCGCCCCGATCAGGCCGGCGATCGCAGGAATTGCCGCCCATGCCGCCGGGCCGCAGGCGGTGCGCACCGCGCGCGCCGCCTCGACCGCGCTTGCGCCCTGGGGGCCGCAGAAGTCACGGGTGACGTCGATCACCAGAAGCGCGGGCCGGCGCGGCCAAGGGCCAGAGGCGCCGTATCCCGTCGCGTCCCACACCGCCCGGTCGGTCTCGGTCAGGTTGCGCATCGAGCTCGGGGATCATCGGCGCCTCCGTCGTGCCTGGCCAGCACGGTCGCGCCAGGGTCGTCCGGCAACAACCGGAAATCGCGGCCGGTTCCGGCACGCGGTCCAGTCCAGCAGAGAGGAGGTTCTGAAATGAGACAGACAATGCTGCGCGGCCTCGCCGCCGCGGCGCTGGTGGTGGCCTCGGTCGCGCCCGCGCTGGCCGAATGGCCCGAGAAGCCGATCAGGTTCGTGGTGCCCTACAGCCCCGGCGGCGGCTTCGACTCCTACGCGCGAGCGGTGGCACCAGAAATGGAGAAGATCCTGGGCACCGAGGTGGTGATCGAGAACATCCCCGGCGCCGGCGGGCAGAAGGGCGCTTCGACCGTCTACCGCGCCGATCCCGACGGCTACACGATCGGGATCTGGAACGTGCCCGGCCTGACGGTGCCGCAGCTGATGGGCAGGTCTTCGGGCTACGACCTGAGCGACGTCACCTGGCTGGGCAACCTCGCCACCTCGCGGTACGCGCTGGCGGTGCAGGCCGACAGCGAGTTCGACAGCCTCGAGGACCTCTGCAGCCAGGGGGAGCCGTTCAAGCATTCCGACACCGGGCCGGCCTCGACCTCGTCGGTGACGGCGCGCATCGCGATGAGCCTGATCGACTGCCCGATCCAGAACATCACCGGCTACAAGGGCTCGACCGACACCATCATCGGGCTGATGCGCGGCGAGGTGGACGCGACGATCAAGCCCATCGCCTCGCTGCAGAAATACGTCGAGTTGGGCGACCTGAAGCTGCTGATGACGTTCGAGGACGAGCCGAGCGTTGAGGGTGTGCCCACGTCGACCGAGCTCGGCTATCCCGAGTTCGCCAAGTTCAACCTGCGGCGCATCGTCGGTGGCCCCCCGGGCATTCCCGCCGAAATCCAGGCCAAGCTGTCGGACGCGCTGATGCAGGCGGCGACCTCGGCCGCGGTGCAGGAATGGTCGGAAAGCTCGAACCGACCGCTGGATCCGGTGGGCGCCGAGGAGGCCAGCGCCGAGATGAGCGAGCTGATGGACTTCTACAGCAGCTACAAGGACGTGCTGGAGAACTGAGCGCATCCGTGCGGGGGCCGGTGCGGCCCCCGCCACGGGCATCGCGCGGGGATGGGGATGGGCATCGAGGTGCTTCTCGACGCGGTCTGGACCGTGTTCACGGGCGGGTCGGCGGTCTACGTCCTGCTGGGCGTGCTGCTGGGGCTCTGCTTCGGGATCATTCCGGGCCTCGGCGGGACCACGGCGCTGGCGCTGCTGATCCCCGTCACCTTCGCGATGGACCCGCTGGACGCGATGTACCTGGCCGGGGGCGTGATGGGCGCCACCTCGTTCGGCGGCTCGATCACGGCGATCCTGATCAACACGCCCGGCACCGCGCCCAACGCCGCGACCACGTTCGACGGCTATCCGCTGGCCCAGCAGGGCAAGGCCGGCATTGCGATCGGCGCCTCGGCGACGGCCTCGGCGCTGGGCGGGCTGATCGGGCTGTTGACGCTGCTTCTGGTCATCCCGCTGGCCAAGGAGCTGGTGCTGGCCTTCGGTCCGGCCGAGTTCTTCCTGTTGACGCTGCTGGGGCTGGTCGCGATCGCCGATCTCGGCGCGAGGCAAGCTGCTGCGCGGGCTGATCGCGGGCGGCTTCGGCCTGATGCTGGCCTTCGTGGGGTCGGACACCATCTCGGGCGAGCTGCGCTTCACGCTGAACACCGACTACCTCTGGGACGGCATTCCGCTGGTGCCGACGCTGACCGGCATGTTCGCCCTCAGCCAGATGATCGAGCTGGCGCTCAAGGGCGGCTCGGTGGCCGGCGGGACGGACGGCGCCAAGGCACGCATCACCGGCGTCGGCGAGGGGGTGCTCGCCGTCTTCCGGCACTGGACCGTGCTGCTGCGCGGCTCGGCCATCGGCACGATCATCGGCGCGATCCCCGGCCTGGGCGGGACGGTGGCCTCGTTCATCGCCTACACGTCGACGGTGCAGGCCTCACGCAACCCCGAGAGCTTCGGCAAGGGCAACATCGTCGGCGTCATCGCGCCCGAAAGCGCCAACAACGCCAAGGACGGCGGCTCGCTCGTGCCGACGGTGGCCTTCGGCATCCCCGGCAGCGCCGAGACCGCGCTGTTCCTGGGCATCCTGGTCCTGCACGGGATCGACCCGGGGCCGTCGATCCTTCTGGAGAACGAGCGCGAGGTCTACGGGCTGATCGTGGCGCTGACCATGTCGGCGGTGGGCGCCTCGCTGATCGGCCTGATCTTTGCGCGCTGGCTGGTGCTGATCACCTACGTCAACGTGCACTTCCTGGTGCCGGTGGTGGCGACGGTGTCGCTGACTGGCGTCTACGTGCTCGACGGACGACCCGGCGACGTGGTGCTGGCCATGGTGATGGGGATCATCGGCTACCTGATGATCCGCTTCGACTATCCGCGCCTGACGCTGGTGATCGCGCTGGTTCTGGGCGAGACGGCCGAGCGGTCGCTGCACCAGACGCTGATGATCTCGGACGGCGAGATGCTGGCCTTCATGGCCGGCCGGCCGCAGTCGGTGGTGCTGATCGCGCTGATCGTGCTGACGCTGCTGCTGCCGGCGCTCCGCCGCTGGTGGAGCGCGCCCCGGCGGCGGCAGGCGGCGCGGTAGCCGCCGCTCAGTCGTCGGACACCTCGATCACCACGGCGGTTTCGTGCCGGATGACCGGGTAGGTGCGCACCGGCTCCATGCAGGGCGGGGCCACCACCTCGCCCGTGCGGATGTCGAACTGGCCGCCGTGGAAGTCGCATTCGATGACGTGGCCTTCCTGGAACCCCTCCGATAGCGAGCCCGGCCCGTGCGTGCAGGCGTCGTCGGTGACGTAGAATTCGTCGCCCACCCGGTACACCGCCAGCTCGAGCTTGCCGGTTTCGACCCTCAGCGGCTCGCCGTCCGACACGTCGTCCTTGGCGCACAGTTCGATAAGGTTTTCCGTCTCGGCCATGTGGTCCTCGTCCTCTCGCGTTAGCCGATGAATAGCGGAACGATGTTCCGCATGCAAGAAACGCGGCCTCGTGCCGCTGGCGCTTCGCGGCGCCGGGCGGGCAGTCTCGCGGCAGGCGGGCCGGCTGGCAAGGCACGTGCCGCCGCAGGCGTTCCGCATGACAGAATGTTGTTCTGTTTGCGCCCGGCCGCTAAGCTGGCCCCGAAACCGGGAGGATCCGATGGACAAGAAGACCGACGCGGCGCCCGGCGCCGAGGCCGAGGAAGGGCCGCAGGGCTACTATCACAGCCAGAAGGACCGCATCTTCGTCCGCGCGGTCCAGGGCGAATACAACCTGACCCACGAGCTCGAGCGATTGCGCGCGATGCCGCGGGTACGTCGCGCGCGCGAGATCCAGTTCGTCGACGGGCCGCAGGCCTACAGCCGCCACTACGTCGAGCCGAAGGACGGGATCACCCAGCTCTTCCACATCCACCTCGAGGAGTACGGGCCCGGCGGCAAGAGCCAGAAGCACGGCCACGTCAACGAGGCCGCGTTCTACATCCTCGACGGCGAGGGCTACGAGATCCACGACGACGTCCGCTACGACTGGAAGGCGGGCGACGTGGCGATCGTGCACAACAACTGCGTGCACCAGCACTTCAACGCCTCCGACACCAAGCCCGCCCGCGCGCTGGTGCTCAAGACCAAGCCGATGTTCGTGTTCATGAACATGCTGTTCCAGAAGACCGTCGAGCCGCGCGAGACCGAGCCCGCGCCCGGGCGGCGAGGGCTTCGAGGTGCGCGAGGAGGAGGACGATCTGAACCACCCCGAGGAGGGCTACTGATGGCGTGGGGCGAGAGCAAGGCCTGGATCGACGGCGACCGAGAACCGGCCGCTCTACCAGGGCCTGCTCGACGACGCCGCGACCGCGCCCGAGCGCAACGCGCAGCGCAGGAAGATCGTGCGCCCGCACGAGATGCCGTGGGAGATGTCGCGCCAGGGGCTGCTGAAGCACCTGATCAACGAGGAGATGAACACCCGGATGGAGACGGTCGACGCCTACATGCAGATCATCCCGCCCGGCTCGCGCTCGGGCAAGCACCGGCACCTGGCCGAGGAATGCCTCTACGTGCTGGAGGGGCGCGGCTACGACCTGCACCAGGACTGCGACGTCGAGATCACCGACGAGCTACTTCTGGAAGCCGCAGGACGAGATCAAGCGGTTCGAGTACGAGGCGGGCGACGTGATCTACGTGCCGCCGAACACGATCCACCAGCACTTCAACGCCGACCCGGACCGGCCGCTGCGGCTGATCTCGACCATCAACCGGATCTTCAAGCAGTGCGGCCTGAACGACCTCGAGCAGATCGAGGACGCGCCGGAATACGACCCGGGCGTCGAACCTGACGCCCGAGCTGATCCGCGAGTTCCTGCGCGGCAAGGCCTGACCGGCGGCGCCCGGCCCCGGGCGCGGCCTTTGCCGCTGTTCCGCGCCCGTGCTGCACCGCAGCGCATCCGGCCGCGACCCTGAGGATGATTGCCCAGTGCTCGGCGCCGTTCTCGCCTTCGCCTCCGCCGCCTTCTTCGGGCTGAACAACGCCACCGTCCGCCGCGGCGTGCTGGGCGCGACCGTGTTGCAGGGAATGGCGATCACCGTGCCGCTGGGGGTGCCGATCTTCGTCGTTTTCGCCGCTGCTCATGGGCGGGTTCCAGGCGATGGCGGGTGGGGCCGTCGACTCGTGGATCTGGATGGCGCTGGCCGGGATCGTGCACTTCGTCATCGGCCGCTACGGCAATTATCGCGCGACCCAGACGCTCGGCGCGACGCTGTCGACGCCGATCCAGCAGGTCTCGATCCTGATCTCGCTGGGCCTCGCCTTCGTCTTCCTGGGCGAGACGTGAATGCGGTGAACCTGTTCGGGATCGGGCTGATCGTGATCGGGCCGATGATGGTGGTGCGGCGCAGGCGGGCGGCCACCGCGTCGGGTCGCGCCAAGGGCTTCGAGCCGCAATACGGCCCCGGGCATCTTCTGGGGTGCCGTGTGCGCCCTCGGCTACGGGACCAGCCCGCTTCTGATCGCGCTGGGGATCGGGCCGGCGGGGGCTGGCCGACAGCGTGGCGGGGGTGCTGGTCTCCTATCGCGGCGGCGAGGTCGTGGTCGTGCTGGGCCTTGTGCTTGCGGCAGGAGACGGCGGCCTGGCCGGCTTCGACCCGACGTCGCGGCGCTGGTTCCTGGCGTCGGCGCTCTTTGTGGGGATGTCGCAGCTCTTCCGCTATCTGGCGCTGGCGGTCGCCCCGGTGTCGGTGGTGGTGCCGATCCAGCGCCTTTCGGTCGTCTTCCGCATCGTCTTCAACGCGCTGATCAACCGCGACCACGAGGTGCTGGACCGATGGGTGATCGTGTCGATCCTCCTGGCGGCGGTGGGCGCCGCGGCGCTGGCTGGCGACACGGGGACGATGCTGCGATGGATGGGGATCGGCGAGGCGACCGTCGAGATCCTGTCGAGGCCGCTCGTCTGATGGCGCGACCGCCCGCCCGCAAAGGGGGCAGGCGTCGCGTGATCGGGGTCAGGCCGCCTGGCGGCCGAACGCGGCGTCGAAGGCGACGCGCGGCAGGTCGACGCGCTCGAGGCCCATGCGCTGCAGCTCACGGTCGGACTTGGACGAAAGCTCGGTATAGACCAGATAGGCGCGGTATCCCGCGAACAGGCCAAGCGGGTCGCGGCGCGCGCGGCGGGGCGCGATCGCGTCGATCAGCGCCTGGAAATTGCGGCCCTGCGGAGCGGTGTCGGTGATCATGCTCATGTAAGGCTCCCTCGGATGCTGCGACGCAACATAAGGGCGAAATCCTTACAAGCTACTGATCCAGGTCAAGGGCATGGCGGCTATGCTGCAGGTGCAACCCTCATTCCGAAACCGTGTTCCGCATCAAAGACCGCGAGAGGCGAGCAGGCGGTCGAGCCGCGGATAGACCTTGCGCGCGTTCATCTCGAACACCTTCGAGCGCTCGTCGTCCGACAGGTCCAGCGCATCGACATAGCGCTTGGTGTCGTCGAAATTGTGCCCGGTCTCGGGATCGACCCCTTTGACCGCGCCGAACATCTCGGACGCGAAGAGGATGTTGTCGATGTCGATCACCTCGAACAGCAGCTCGATGCCCGGCTGGTGGTAGACGCAGGTGTCGAAATAGACGTTGCGCATCACGTGCTCGGCGAGCGGCGGCTTGCCCAGCATGTCCGCCAGCCCCCGGTAGCGGCCCCAGTGATAGGGCACCGCCCCGCCGCCATGCGGGATGATCAGCTTCAGGTCGGGGAAGTCGGCGAAGAGGTCCCCCTGGATGAACTGCATGAAGGCGGTGGTGTCGGCGTTGATGTAGTGCGCGCCGGTGGCGTGGAAGTTCGGGTTGCACGAGCCCGAGACATGGATCATCGCCGGCACCTCCAGCTCGACCATCGCCTCGAAGAACGGGTACCACGACCGGTCGGTCAGCGGCGGGCCGGTCCAGTGGCCGCCCGAGGGATCGGGGTTGAGGTTGCAGCCCACGAAGCCGAGCTCTTCGACGCAGCGGCGCAGTTCCTCGATCGAGTTCTCGATCGGCGCGTGCGGGTTCTGCGGCAGCTGGCAGACGCCGATGAAGTTCTCGGGGAAGAGTCTGCGTCACGCGGTGGATCATGTCGTTGCAGAGCCGCGTCCAGTCCTGCGAGACGGCCTCGTCGCCGACATGGTGCGCCATGCCCGATGGCGCGGGGCGAGAAGATCGGTCATGTCGGTGCCCCGCTCCTTCAGCGCGCTGAGCTGGTTCGGCTCGATCGTCTCGCGGATCTCGTCGTCGCTGATGTCGGCCAGCACCGGGCGCGGGCTTCGACGGGTCCTCGAAATGCGCGATCTGCGCCTTGCGGATAGGCGCGTGAAGGCTGGCGGCTCGGTCGTGTAGTGGCCGTGGCAGTCGATGATCACCGGCGCTCCCTCCCATTCGGCCTGCTCGACATAGGTCAGCCCCTTCGCCGCCAGCCGCTCGGCGCATGTCGTTGACGTCGAGGCCGAGCTCGCCCGGCCGATAGCGTTCGCGCGCCGCCGCCTCCTTGGCCTGCCGCGCCTCGGCAGGCCGGCGATGACCTCGGCCGACGTCGAGGCGCGGCACCACGACCACGCCGTCGTCGTCGGCCACGACCACGTCGCCCGGGTTCACCACCTGCTCGCCGCAAGAGACGGGCAGGTTCACGTCGCCCAGCGTCTCCTTGACCGTGCCGTGCGCCGAGATCGTGCGCGACCAGACCGGAAAGCCCATCTTCTCCAGATCGTCGACGTCGCGGCAGCCGGCGTCGATGACCAGCCCGCGCACGCCGCGCGCCTTCAGCGAGGTGCCCAGCAGCTCGCCGAAATAGCCCGATCCGACAGCGAGATCGGCGCCGCGACCAGGATGTCGCCCTCGCCGGCACTGCTCGACCGCGACGTGGATCATCCAGTTGTCGCCCGGCGGGCAGAGCGCTGTGACGGCGGTGCCGCTGATCGCCGGGCCGCGCCAGATCGGCCGCATGCGCGGGCGCCATGCAGGCCGGTGCGGCCCTGCGCCTCGTGGACGGTGGCGACGCCGTATCCGGCAAGGGCATCGGCGGCGGCTCCGGTCGGCGCGGGCGATGTTGGTGACGACGACCGGCATGTCTCTCCCTCAAGCTGTCAGTCGGGCGGCGCAGGCCGCGAAGCCCGCGCCCAGCGTCCATCTTGTCGAGGTTGCGCCCGATGAAGACCAGCCGGCTGGTGCGGGCGCCGGCGGGCCAGGGAGCGCTCGCAGTCGCCCTCGAACATCATGTGCACGGCCTGCAGGACCAGCCGCCGGTCCTCGCCGGCGATGTCGAGCATACCCTTGAGCGCGCAGGATGTCGCTGCCCGCGCACCGCCAGCAAGTCGCCGAGCCAGCGTTCCAGCCGCCGCGGCATCGAGCGGCGCGTCGGTCTTCAGCGACATGTGTGCCGATGCCGCCGGCGGCCACGTGGTCGTGGTCGTGGCCGCGTCGTGGGTGTGCAGCTCGCGCCCTCGAGCCGGTCGAGGTCGAAGCCGCCGGCGGCCGAGCAATCGGCCGCGTCCACCGCGGCGCGGTCGGCGCGCAGGATCCGGCGCGAACGGGTTGAGCGCCCGCAGCCGCCCGCTCGGCAGCGTCGGGCGTCCGGCGCGTCGCCCACCTTGTTGAGCACGATCTGGTCGGCCAACGCGATCTGGTCGGCGGCGTCGGCGCTGTCGGCGAGCCGCGCCGACGAGATGTACCGCGTCGACCACCGTGGTGACCGCGTCCAGGCGACAGCTGCGCCGCCAGCACCTGGTCGGCCAGGAAGGTCTGGATCACGGGCGCCGGGATTGGCCACGCCCGTGGTCTCGATCAGCACTCCGTCGAGATCGCGCCCGGCGGCGCAGCAGGGCGCGCAGGGTGCGGATCAGGTCGCCGCGGACCACGCAGCAGACGCAGCCGCTGGAAAGCTCGATCAGCTCCTCGCTCGCCGCTCTCGATCAGCTCGCCGTCGATGCCCACCTCGCCGAACTCGTTGACGATCACCGCGAAGCGCGCCACTCGGCCGCCAGCACCGGTTCAGCAGCGTGGTCTTGCCGGCGCCCAGGTGGCCGGTGATGCACCGTGACCGGGCAGTCGGTCGTCCATGCTCACATCCAGGGCATCAGCGAGACGTGGATCACCTCGCCGACTGCCGCCGACCGCCTTGATCGCCTCGTGCGTGTCCTTCAGCCCGAAGCGGTGGGTGGTGATCAGGTCGAGCGGGAAGCGGTCGGAGTTCAGCTGCTGCAGCGCCAGCTCGCAGGACTCGGTAGTTGTGGCCGCGCGCCGCCTTCACGGTGATGTACTTGTTGGCGATCTTGCCGAGCGGGAAGTTCGGGAACTCGGCCAGCCCCTCGCCCTGGATCAGCAGCGTGCCGCCCTTGCGCTTGAGCGCCTCGATGCCCGAGCAGCGTCGGGATCGTGCCCGCGCCCGCGGTGCAGTCGAGCGCCACGTCCACGCCCTCGCCGCCGGTGATCTCGGCGATCGCGCTCCAGCGGGTCCTCCTCGTCGACGTTGATGACGTGGTCGGCGCCCAGCTTCTTCGCCACCTCCAGCCGCTTCGCGTCCTTCGAGGTGCCGGTGACGATGATCAGCGACGCGCCCGCCTGCTTGCAGGCCACCACCTGGCTGAGGCCCTGCTGGCCCGGCCCCTGCACCAGCACCCGGCTGTCAGTAGCCGACGCCGCAGTCGAACAGCGCCCACTGGATGCCGTTCGCCATCGGCGTGACCACGCCCGCGAGTTCGGGCGACAGCCCGTCGGGCACCTTGTGCAGGATCGCGTTCCACGGCAGGTACATGTACTGCGCGAAGCCGCCCCAGAGGTGCGGCGCGCGCGTCATCGGCGTGTAGCCGAAGCGGATGCCCTCGGGGTTCTTGCGCCAGTCGGTCGCCATGCAGAGCCGGTAGTCGCCGCGGTGGCAATGCTCGCAGTTCATGCAGCCGACGTAGTGCTCGGCGAAGACGCAGGTCGCCTTCCTTCAGGCCGCGGCGCTTCTTGAAGGTCTTGCCGGCCTTGGCGATGACGCCGATGTTCTCGTGGCCCATGATCACCGGGTCGTCGATCGGCGGCTTGGCGTAGAACTTGACGTCGGTGCCGCAGATGCCCGCCACCTCGATCTTCAGCAGCGCGCCGTCGTCGGGGATCTCGGGCATGTCGAACTCGCGGAACTCGGTCGTCTCGGGCGCGGTCCGCACGGCGGCGAGCACTTTCTCGGCCACGGGCGATCCTCCCATTTGTCGTTGACCCATCGCTAGCAAAGCGACAGACTGCCGGCAAGAACGATGTTCCGCATAAAGGAACATAGCGGCGAGCGCACGGAGGCGCCCATGTTCCGCAGGAGGGGAGGGCCGGTTGGCAACCTGCCGTATCTCGAGCGGGTCGAGGGCTGGACCCGTGCCCGTTTCTCGGTGCCCGAGGAGCGATCGTCCTGGTCTCGGAAGAGGACGGGCGGGTGCCCGGCTTTCCGCCGCGCCTCACCACGGTGCTGTTCTGGCTGGGCCCCGGCGCGCGCTATCGCTTTCGCATCTTCAAGCCCGTCGCCGCCGTGGACGAGCGCGACCTGCCGGCGGCCTGCCTGCGCGCCGCGCTGGTCGACGACGGCGACCCCGATTGCTGCTAACCGACCCGAGGGTCCGCGATGAGCCGACGCGCGCTGACAACCGTGACCCGCAGCCAGGGCAACAACCGCGCGCTGAAGGCGGGCGAGGTGACGTTGCCCGATTTCGACCTGACCTTCGAGGAGGTGTCGCCGCTGCCCCGAGCGTTCCGGCGCATGGTGCGCGAGGGCGCCTACGATGTGTCCGAGATGGCGCTGACCACCTACGTCACGGCGCGGGCCTACGGGGCGCGCTCACCGGCGCTGCCGATCTTCCTGGTGCGCGACTTCCACCACAAGTCGATGGCGAAGGCGCCCGGCGGGGGCATCGGAACGCCCCGCGACCTCGAGGGGCGGCGCGTCGGGGTGAACCGCGGCTACACCGTCACCACCGGCGTCTGGGCGCGGGCAATCCTGGCCGAGGAGCATGGCGTGGACCTGCGACAGCGTGACGTGGGCGCGGTCGGACGACGAGCATGTCGCGGGCTGGCGGCTGCCTTCCAACGTGGAGGAACTGGGCGGCGACGGCAGCCTGGAGGAGCAGCTGGTCGCGTGGCGACATCCCTGCGCGCCGTGGGCCTGCCGGCGCACCCGGGCGAGGCGGACCCGATCGTTCCCGAGCCGTTCGAAGCCGCGCTGACGGCGCTGCGGACGCGCGGGTTCTATCCGATCAACCACCTGGTCGTCGTGCGCGACGACGTGCTGGCCGAGGCGCCGGACGTGGCGGTGCAGCTCTTCGAGGCGTTCGCCGAGTCCAAGCGCCGCTATGTGGCCGAGCTGAAGGCCGGCCGCGATCGCCGAGCCCACGGCGATCGACAAGGTGCATGTGGCGGTGATGGAGGTGATGGACGACCCGCTGCCCTACGGCATCGCGCCGAACCTGCGCGTGCTGGAGACGCTGATCGAGCAGGCGGTGGCGCAGCGGATCATCGACGCGCCGATGCCGGTAGCCGACCTCTTCGCGCCGTCCACGCGCGACCTGGTGGGCTAGGGCTCAGCCGGTCCGGCGCAGGAAGTCGAGCACCCGCGCCGGCGCCGTCTCCTCGGTCTGGGCGTCGGGCGCAGCGTCCCAGTATTCGGCGCCGGGCAGGCACTCCTGCAGGTAGCGCGCGGCCGAGGTGGCGTGGAAGCCGTCGGCCCCCGGCACCACCAGCGCCGGCATCGACGAGGCGCATGAGATCCTCGGGCTCGGCGCCCGGCGCGGTGTCGCGGTCGAGAAGGCCGCGATCATGGCCGGTGACCGTCAGCAGGTAGTCCTGCACGTCGAGCGCGGCATAGGCGGCTGCGAACTCGTCCGAGTTGCGGATCGGCTGGCCCCACGGGCCGCCGCGCGGATCGGCCGAGAAGTTCTTGTCGTGGCTGCGGACGAGGTCGACGACCGCCTGCAGCCCGTTCTCCTCGACGAAGGCGAGGTGCCGGGCGAAGCGCCGGTGGCCGCTGATCCGGTAGTTGCGCACCGCCCACCGGCCAGTAGAGCACCATCGAGCGCACCCGGTGCGGGGCGCCGCGCGGCGAAGGCTGCCACCGGGCAGCATCCCATGCAGCCGCCCATCAGGTGCGCGCTCTCGTGCCCGAGATGGTCGAGCAAGCCCGCCCCCTGGCGCGACGTAGTGCTCCCAGGTGATGCGTTCGACCCGCCCGCCCGACCGCCGTTTTCGCGGCGGTCGAAAAGGATGCAGGTGAAGTGCCGGGGCAGGTGGTCGAGCAGCCGGATGCGCTTGTAGACGCCAAGGTCGGACCACTTCTCGATCCGCGCATCGAACCCGCCGGGCGAGAACATCAGGAGCGGCGGGCCCTCGCCCACGACCTCGTAGTGCGTGGAAATCCCGTCGATCTCGGCGAACGGCATGCTCTAGCTCCCCGGTTGGCCCCTGATCTGGCGGCCGCCGCGCACATCGCCCGCGCATGTCGCAAGCGCGTCGTGGATCACCCGCGCCACGTTGGCATAGCCCTTCGGCTCGGCGTCGAGGGCGGCCACGTCGTAGCCGACCGCCGCCTGCGCGAGCCGGACCCGCCCGTCGAGCCAGGGCCCGCCGCCGAAGCCGCCGATGACCGGGATCGATGACCGCCTCGACCACCGCCGGCCGGCCTCGGGTCCGGAATTGGTGAAATCCAGCAGGACCGCCCCCGCCTCCTCGAGCCTCAGCGCCTCGGCCACCATCCGGTCGGCGAAGCCGTCGGGCAGGCCGCGGCCGCGCCCGCCTGGTTCTCGTACGGGATGCCCAGCGTCAGCGCCGTCTGCGGCGTCAGCCCGAACTGCGCCCAGACGGGGATGCCGGCCCGGGTTAGCGCGGTGACCGCCTGCGGGTAATCGGCCGCGCCGTCGAGCTTGATGAGGTCGACGCCCGCCTCCTTGACGAACCGGATGGCGGCGCGCAGCGCTGCGTCTGTCGCCCTCCTGCAACGGTCCGTAGGGGAAGTCGGCGCTGACCAGCGCGCGTGAGACGCCCCGGCGCACCGCGCGGGCGACGACGATCATCTCGTCCATCGTCACCTCGAGCGGGTTGGTGTGGCCCCAGAGGTTCTTGCCTACGGTGTCGCCCACCGACACGATCTCGACGCCCACCCGGTCGGCGATGGCGGCCATGTGCGTGTCCCAAGCCACGACGCCGAAGATCTTCTCGCCGGCCCGCTTCATCTCGTGCAGGCGCGGGATCGTCACGCGGCTCAAATGACGAACTCCTCGAGCGTCTCGGGCGCGAACATCTCGTCGACCTCGAGCTTGCGCGGTGAGAGGCCTTGCGCGTGGTGGTAGCCAGGAAGGTGTCCAGCCCGGCGCGGTTGCGCTCGACGCCGTAGGGCCAGAAGTCGTCGCCCATCGTGTCCAGCGTCTCTTCGACATGGGCGTTGAACCAGGGCAGCATCGCCTTCAGCGCCGCCGTCTCGCGCAGGCCCTCGTAGGTCAGGCGCTGCGCCTCGCGGAACGCCTGGAAGAGGTTCATCGCAATCCAGCGGTTCGCCTCATAGACCTCGCGGCGGATGGCGATGACGTGCATGATCGGGAAGATGCCGGTCTGCTGCCAGTAGGCCCGCTCGACCGGCACGTAATCGGGGAAGAGCCGCACCACGCGGCGCCCGTCGAAGGTCGAGGGCTTGCGCGCGGTGTAGAGCGCGTCGATGCGGCCGTCGGCCAGCATCTGCGCCAGCGTGTCCTCGGGGCCGATGCGCTCGACGCGGATGTTCTCCGGCAGGTCGAGCTTGAGCTTCTCGTCGCGGTTGGGCGTCTCCTCGCCGCCGGTGACGTAGGTGACGCTGTCCACCGGCACGCCGTAGTGCTCGGCCAGGATTCCGCGGATCCAGACCGGGCGCGGTCATCTGGTATTCGGGGCAGCCGAAGCGCTTGCCGACAAGGTCGGCCGGCTCGGCGATGCCGGCCTCGGCGTTCACGTAGATGCACGAGTGGCGGAAGAAGCGGCAGGGAAAGACCGGGATCGCCACGAACGGCCGCTCGGGCCGCGAAGAGCGAGACGACGTAGGACGACATCGACATCTCGGAGGCGTCGAACTCGCGGTGCCGGAGCATGCGGAAGAACGTCTCCTCGACCACCATGTTCAGGAACCTCAGGTCGATCCCCTCGGGCCTGACGCGGCCCTCGATCAGCGGCTGCACGCGGTCGTAGTCCCAGCAGCCGAGCGTCAGCTCAAGCTTTCCCATGTTCCTCCCCCGCCGGTGGTCCGGTCTCAGTAGAATTCGTCGAAATGCAGCCTGGTCCATCGGCGCGCCCGCCTCGTGAGCCATCTTCTGCACCGCGGTGGCCATCGCGGCGGGGCCGGCGAAGTAGATCTCGGTCTCGGCCAGGGCCTCGCCCATCTCGTCGCGCACGACCTCGTGGAGCAGGCCGGCGCGCCCGGGCCAGTCGGCCAGCGGCTCGGATAGCGCGGTCGTGAACTCGATGCGCGAGGTGAGCTCGGGGCCTAGCACGGTCTGCCGGCTCGAAGAGGTCGGGCACGTCGCGCCCGCCGTAGAAGAGGCGCAGGCGATGGTCTTTCAGTAGCCCCTCCGCCAGCGCCCCCCGCGCGATCGAGACCATCGGCGACAGCCCCGAGCCGCCCGCGAGACAGACGATGTCGCGTCCAGCTTCGGGCCGCAGATGGGCGGTGCCGTAGGGGCCGTCGAGCGTCAGCTTGGCCCCCGGTTCGGCGGCGAAGAGCCACCCTGTCGCCGCGCCCGCGGGCGTCGCCTTGATCATGAAGCGCCAGAGGCCGCCCCGGCCGAGGTTCGACATCGAGTAGGCGCGCGCCGCCCTCGACGCCGGGGGCGTGGAAAAGCGCGTATTGCCCCGGCCGGAATGCGGGATCGCCCTCCACCTCGAAGGCGAAGTCGCTGATGTCGCGCGTGACCCGCGTCACCTCGACCAGCCGCGCCCGGCGGCGCTTCGGGCGGTCGCGCGGGACGTACTGGTCCATCTCGCGGAACTTGATGGTGCAGTCGCCCTGCGGTTGTGCCTGGCAGCCCAGCCAGCGGTTGCGCTTGAGGTCGCGCTCGGACCAGGCCGGCGGGTCCTGGCGCAGGTGCCGCACGTCGCCCTCGCTCAGCTCGAAGCGGCAGTTCCCGCACGAGCCGATATTGCAGGAATAGGGCATCCCGATGCCGGCCCTGAGGGCCGCGCGCAGGATCGTGTCGCCCGGCGTCGCATTCGAACGTGGTGCCGCCCGATTGCCTGGTTATCGTTGCCATTCGCGCCTTCGCTCTTTCGTCAGACGTAGATCGGTTGCCGGCGCGGATAGCCCATGCGCTCCGAGATCGTCTCGGCCGCCTCGATCACCAGCGGCGCGAGCTTCGAGAAGTCGGCCTTCTTGATGCGCACGCGCGGGCCGGCGATGCCGACGGCGGCGACGATCCGTCCCTCGCCGTTGTGGATCGGGGCGGCGATGCAGCGGGTGCCTTCGTCGCACTCCTCGTCCTCGATGGCGTAGCCTTGGCGCTTGACCTTGCGGATGCGCGCGCGCAGCGCCTCCTCGTCGGTGATGGTCCGCTCGGTGCGGGGGGTGCGCGGCAGCTCGAGGAAGTTGGTCAGCGCCGGCTCGCGCAGGCCCGCGATCAGGCACAGCCCCTCGGCCGTGCAGAAGGCGGGTTTCGAGCTGCCCCGTGCCCGAGCGCAGGCGCAGCGTCTGCGGGCTCTCGAAGTCGTGCAGGAACACCGCGCTCGCCCGTTCGAGCACGGCCAGGCGCACGTTTTCCTGCGTCTTTTCGCGCAGCGCGTTCAGCACGTGCTTGGATTCGTTGGTGACATCGAGCCGCGGCGCGACCAGCGAGCCCAGCGAGAAGAGCCCGATCCCCAGGCTGTAGCGGCCGTTCTCGGGGTTCTGCTGCAAAAGCCCCTCGTCCAGCAGCGCGCCGGCCAGGCGATGAACGGTGCTCTTGGCCACGCTGAGGCGCTTGGCGAGTTCGCTGATGCCGAGCTCGGTGTCTTCTTCGGAGAAGGTCTTGAGCAGGTGGATCGCGGTCGTGACCGAGGACAGGCGCGAGCTGTCACGGCGCGGGTTGCGGTTCATCTCCTTGCGCGCGGCGCGGGGGGCGTCTTCGGCCATCATCATGTTCCGCTTGATAGAACCTCGTTCCATCTTGCGGTGGCGCAGGGGGCGTGTCAACGCCACCACCGGCGCCGGTCGGGGCCTCACGTGCCGTCACCGCCATGGTCGTGCGGGTGGTGATGATGGTGGTGATGGTGGGGCGTGGGCGCGAAGGTGATCCGCTCCTGCCGGCGCGGCCCGCGCGGGTCGTTCGAGAACAGCAGCGACTTGACGGTGACCGGCACGGTGAACGAGGGCAGGCGGATCTTGCCGAGGTCGATGTAGTCGAAGTCCCGCAGCGAGATGCCGTCGAGGATCAGCAGCTCGTTCTCCAGGCCCAGCTCGTCGCGCAGGATCCCGCCGAGCGTCTGGGCGATGTCGCCGTCGATCATCACGTAGAGCGGGTGGCCGCCCGCGATGCGCGGCGCCAGGCGCCCCGACGATGCCGTCGGCGAGGGCGCGGATGCTGCCGTATTCGGGCGGCGAGGTCGAAGTCGAACGCCAGCGCCACCTCGTCCGTCGCCGGGTCGAGGTCGAATGCCTCGAAATGCTCGGCGACGGCGCCGGCGATCTCGTCGGCGTCGGGTCCGTCGGCCAGGTCGATATCGGGCTTGAGCACCTGCATCGAGCGGCGCGGCAGGATCCGGCCCGGCGCCGTGATGGTGCTGGTCTGGCCCGAGAGCTGGACCGAGTATTCCGAGGCGCCGAGCGCGGTGGCGCGGATCGCGCGAGGCGCTTGCGCGCATGCGGCGCGCCGAGCTGGCCCGCCAGCGCCCGCTCGCGCAGGATGGCGCCCAGGTGGACACCGAGGTCGCCGAAGTCGCGGGTTTCGGCGCCCGAGACGTAGGCGCCGACGCCGCCCGAAAAGACCAGTCCCGCCGATGCGTCGAAGTCCTCGGGCACGTCGGTCAGGAAGAGCTCGCGCGACGTGCGCGGGCATCGGCCGTTCGGTCAGGGCGGCCGTCAGCAGGTCGGCCATGTGGCGTGGCGACGCGGCGCATCTGTTCGGGCGTGACGGGGTCGCCGACCGTTCCAGCGCCACGCCGGCCGCGCGTGCATGGTGCCGGCCCGCCGGCTCGGCGCGGGTGACGCGGCCGTCCTCGGCGGCGATCAGGCGGCCGCCGACGTGCAGCGCCGCGGTCCAGAGCACGTGGCCCCGCGTCGACCAGCGCCAGCTTCGTCGTGCCGCCGCCGATGTCGACGTTGAGGATCCGCCCGCCGGTCGTCGTGGCTGAGCTTGGCCGCGCCCGAGCCGTAGGCGGCCAGCATCGCCTCCATGTGGTTGCCGGCGGTGGCGGTCACGAAGTCGCCGCCCTTGCGGCTGATGACGTCGGCGATCGCCTCGGCATTGCGCCGCCTCAGCGCCTCGCCGGTCAGGATCACGACGCCGGTGTCGATGTCGCGACGGGCGCACGCCGGCGTCGCCATAGGCCTGGTCGATGATCGCGCCCAGCGCCTCGGCGTCGATCTCGTGCTCGTCGCGGAAGGGCGTGAAGGCGACCGGGGCATTCGTAGGCGGTCTTGCGGTCGACGATCACGTAGCGCGACGGCGAGGCTTTCGGCGACGCGCTGCAGGTGGATGTTCGAGAAGATCACCTGCGTGCCGGCCGAGCCGATGTCGATCCCGACCGAGGTCAGGGCGACGTTGTCGCGCTGCCAGATCGGGTTCTCCTCCAGCGGCCCGGGGTCGATGTCGTCGTGGTCATGATCGGCGTCCGCCGTCGTGGTCGTGCGGGTAGAAGTCGCCGAACATGTGGTCGTCGATCGTGTGGCGCTTGCGTTCCGGGTCGTCCGCCTCGGGCATCTGGATGTTCCTCTATGCGGACCGTCGGTCCATTGACGCGACCGTAGCGCGGGCGTATTTTCGGCACAACGGAAAAAGGACGCGCCCGGGCGGCGACTTGGCGCCGCGAGGTTGCACGGAAGGGAAGTCGCGATGAACAAGCATGCCAGGGTTTCGGAAAAGCTCGCCGAGAAGTTCAAGGCCGAGAAGGAGACGCCCGTACACCCGGTTCGTCGCCTCCGAGGGGCTCGAGATCCGCAACGGCAACTACGTCCCGTCGCTGCACGAGATCGAGCTGCGGCCGTGGGCGCGGCGCGGCGGCGACGCGGTGTTCCTGAACCACGATGCCTCGCGAACCTCGAACGACTGCTACGTGATGGAGATCCCGGCGGGCGCCAAGCTCGCCCCGCACCGCCAGCTCTGCGAGGAGACGGTGCTGATCCTGTCGGGCCGCGGCTCGACCGTGGTTTGGGACGACGCGGGCCACAAGGTCAGCTTCGAGTGGGGGCCCGGCTCGATCTTCGGCATCCCGCTCAACGCCCATCACCAGCACTTCAACGGCTCGGGCGACAAGCCGGCGCGCTACGTCGCCGTCACCAACCTGCCGCCGCTGATGAACGTCTTCGAGGACCCGGACTTCATCTTCGGCACCTCGTACGACTTCAAGGGACGTTTCAACGGCGAGCCCGACTACTTCGCGGACCAGGGCGAGCAGAAGGGCCTCCTGATGGAGACCAACTTCGTGCACGACGCGATCAACCTGCCGCTGATCGAGGCGAAGGAGCGCGGCGCGGGCGGCGGGCATATCCGCTTTCAGCTCGCCAAGTGCTCGATGAACAGCCACATCAGCCAGTTTCCGATCGGCACCTACAAGAAGTGCCACCGCCACGGGCCCGGTGCCCACGTCATCATCCTGTCCGGCGAGGGCTACAGCCTGATGTGGCCCGAAGGCTCGGAGCCTGAGCGCTTCGACTGGAAGCCCGGCTCGATGATCGTGCCGCCGAACATGTGGTATCACCAGCACTTCAATACGGGGACGACGCCGGCGCGGTATCTGGCCTTCAAGTACGAGGGGGTGGCGATCCGCAACGAGCAGGGGGTGCCGAAGGCGTGGATCAGCCAGCGCATCGGCGGCGACCAGATCGACTACGCCGACGAGAGCGACGAGATCCGGACCATGTTCGCAGACGCGCTGGCCCGGCACGGGCTCGAGCCGCAGATGGACGCCGCCTACGAGGCCGAGCTGGCCGACCTGCCGCCGAAGCCGTGACGGGTCGCCGGTCGCCGCCCGCGGCGATCCGGTGCTGCGAAGGACACGCTCGCGAGGACCGCCGCGGGCTTCTGGAGGGGAGGCAGGGATGCTTCGCAAGGAAGTCAACGAACTTCTGACCGAGACCGATGCCGGCAAGCCAATGGGCGAGATGTTCCGGCAGTACTGGATCCCGGCACTGCTGGCGCGTGAACTGCCCGAGGACGATTGCCCGCCGGTGCGGGTGAAGCTGCTGGGTGAGCGGCTGATCGCGTTCCGCGACAGCCACGGGTCGTTACGGCCTGATGGACGAGTTCTGCGCCCACCGCGGCGTTTCGCTCTGGTTCGGCCGCAACGAGGAGGGGGGGCTGCGCTGCCCCTACCACGGCTGGAAGTACGACGTGACCGGCCAGTGCATCGAGGTGCCGTCCGAGCCCGAGGAGTCGGGCTTCTGCGCCAAGATCAAGCTGCGGGCCTATCCGCTCGATCAAGATCGGCGACGTGCTCTGGACCCATATGGGCGACAAGGAGAACCGTCCGCCCGAGCCGGAATGGGAGTTCGCCCGCGTCCCGGCCGAGCAGACCTACACCTCGAAGCGCTGGCAGGAGTGCAACTGGCTGCAGGCGATGGAGGGGGGCATCGACTCGAGCCACGTGTCGTTCCTGCATTCCGGCAGCCTCAAGTCCGACCCGCTGTTCAAGGGCGCGAGGGGCAACCAGTACAACCAGAACGACAAGAAGCCCGTGTTCGAGGTCGTCGAATCCGACGGGGGACTCTATATCGGCGCCCGCCGCAAGGCCGAGGACGAGCAGTATTACTGGCGCATCACGCCGTGGGTCATGCCGTCCTTCACGATGGTGCCGCCGCGTGGCGATCACCCGGTCCACGGCCATTTCTGGATTCCGATCGACGACGAGAATTGCTGGGCCTGGAGCTTCGACTACCACCCGACGCGGGCGCTCTCGCCCGAGCGGAGCGGCAGGCGATGGTGGAAGGCTACGGGGTCCACAACAAGTACGTGCCGGGCTACGTTCCGCCCGCTGCAGAACAAGGACAACGACTACCTGATGGATCGCGAGGCCCAGAAGCGCGGCGAGACCTATTCGGGCGTCTGGGGCATCGCCATGCAGGACGCGAGCCTGCAGGAGAGCATGGGGCCGATCGTGGACCGCACCAAGGAGAACCTGGTGTCGACCGACAACGGCATCATCATGGCGCGACACCGGCTGAGCAAGGCGGCGATCGCGCTGCGCGACAAGGGTGCCGAGCCGCCGGGACGCGGCCCCGAGCACCAGCAGGTGCGCTCGGCCGCGCGGGTGCTGCCGCAGGACGAGCCGTTCAAGGAGGCGATGAAGGAGGACCTCCGCGTCCGGCCCGGCGTCAAGCAGACATCGGTCTGAGCCCATGCCACACGATTCCGACGACATTTTCGAGGCCGACAACGCGACCCGCGAGGGTCGTGGGCCGGTCGACCATCCCACGATGCTGCACAGCTGCGCCCGTGCCGCGAGCCGCGAGGAGGCGCGGTTTCGAGTGCCCTATCCGAACTCGCAGGCGCGCACGACGCGCATCTTCGCCCTCGACAGCGCGGCGGCCGAGGCGATGTATCGCGTTACCGAGGAGCCCTGGCATGGGGCGCATTTCCTGACGCTGGCGGACGCGCAGCCGGTCGACCCGGACGCGATGCGGGCCGAGGACCTGCCGCTCGCCCACCCCGACGGATCGGCGGCGAACCTGCTCGACGAGATCGAGGGCGCGGACATGGTCGTGCTGCTGGCAAGCAGGGGCGACAACGTGGGCGCGGCCGAGGTCATCGCCCGCGAGGCATTCCGGCGCAACATCATGTGTGCGGGCCTGGCTCTTGGCGGGAGCAAGTCGCAGTCGGGCGTGGACCGGGTGGTCAACTCGATGCGGCGCTTCGCACGGGTGCTCGTCGTCGCCATGGACGACGACTACATCCCGGCGATGCTGACGGCGCTGCGCGCATGAGGGCGCTGGCCGGCATCGTCCTGCTGCCCGCCGTCGCGCTCGCCACGCCGGCGCTGGCATCGGGCACGGCGGGCGAGGCGACGGCGTTTCTGTCGCTCGGCTTCACGATCGGGCTCGCCCACGCCGTCGAGGCCGATCACGTAGCCGCCGTCGGTGCGATGCTCGATCGCAGCGCGGGGCGGGCGGCGATCATCGTGCGCGGCGCCGCCTGGGGCGCGGGCCACATGCTGGCCCTGCTCGTCATCTGTTCGACCGTGCTGGCGCTGGGTCTGACGATCCCGGCGCGGCTTGAATCGGCGCTCGAGGCGGTGGTGGGGCTGCTGATTGTGGCCCTCGGAGTGCGGGTGCTGTGGCGGCTGCGTCGCGACCGTGTCCATATCCACGTCCATTCCCACGACGGCCGGCGGCACATCCACCTCCACAGTCATGCGGGCGAGAGGTGTGTGCACGATGCAGCGCCGCACGATCATCGGCATCCGCAGCCGGACTGGCGCTCGCTGGGCGGAACGCTGGGCGTGGGCGTGGTCCACGGTGCGGCCGGCTCGGCCGGTCTGTTGGTGCTGACGGTGGCCGCCGCCGACAGCGCCGGGGCCGCGCTCGCCTATCTGGCCGTGTTCGGCGCTGGTGCCATGGCCGGCATGACCCTTCTGACGGCGGCGGCCAGCCTGCCGCTGGGGCTGATGCAGGGGCGCGCCGCCTGGATGCGGGGTGCCACCAGTGCGGCGCTTGGGGCGCTCGCCCTCGCCGTGGGCGGCATGCTTGCCTACCAGAGCCTCGTCGCGCTAGGCGGCGCGGCGGTCTGACGATGGACGAGGCAACCCTTGACGACGTGTGCGAGGCGGTGACGATCCTCGTCGCCGCCGGTGTCGTCGACTACAACGGGCATGCCTCGCGGCGAACGGACGAGGGATTCGTGATCAACTCGGGCCCGTCGGACCGCAAGGCGATGACGCCGGACCAGGTCTGTCATGTGGATCCCGCGGGCCGGGTCATCGCGGGCGACCGGCCGCCCAACGAAGTTCATCTGCACGCCGCGATCTATGCGGCGCGGCCCGAGGTCGCGGCGGTCGTCCATGGGCACCCGAAATGGACGACCCTGTTCACGGGCACCGCAACGCCGATCCCCACCGTGATGCCGCAGGGTGCGCTGGTGGCCGACCTGCCGGTCTATCCCGCCAGCCACTCGATCAACGCGCCCGCGCGGGGCGAGGCCGTTGCGCAGACGCTGGGGCCATGCCGTGGTGCCTTGCTGGCCTCGCACGGCTCGGTCCTGGTGGGGCGCGATCTGCGCGAGGCCGTGGCGCTGGCGATCTATGCCGAGCAGAATGCCGAGCGGGCCTGGCGCGCCGTGGCGCTGGGCGGCGCGCGCCCGCTGCCGGACGACGAGGCGGCCGAGTATCGCACGGCCCTCGACAAGCCCGGCCTCTTCGCCAAGTGCTGGGACTTCCACCTGCCGGAAAGGAGCCGGAGCGATGTGCGGTGAGATCGACGAGCAGGTCCTGGTCGGCCAGGATCTTCTGGAGCACCTGTCCGTCCTGTCGCGCCGGCTCGGCCTGACCACGTCTGACGCCGGCGGCCCGGCGCCCGAGGATCTGGCCGAGGCCGAGGGGCGCGCGGCCTACATGGAGGCGACGTTCCGCAGCGGCCTTGCGCGCGCGTTGGGCGACGTCGAGCGCGCGGCCGAGGAGGAGCGCGTCGACGCCCTGGCCTGCCAGGCGATCGCGCTGGCCCGCCTCGCGGGGTTCCTGGCTGGGCAGCTTCCGCCCGAGGCCGACCTTTTCCGCGCGACGGTCGAGGCGTTGACGGCGGGCCACGCTGAACCGCGCGAGATCGGCGAGGCGGCGCGGCACGACCATCACCACCATCACGAGCACTGAGGGCGAGGTCGCGGTGCCGCTGCCAGAGTTTGCGCGCGATCCCGATTGGCGCCGCGAGGTCTGGCGCGATGCCTTCGGCCCCAGCTTCCGGGGCTTCCTTCTGGCGGCGGTGTTTCTCGGAATCGTCTGCTGGCTGGTGAAGGGGGGCGAGGCGGTCCGCAAGGCGCTCGGCACCGACCTCGATCTTCTCGGCGGCCTGTTGCCGCGGGTGATTGTGGCGCTGTCTGTGGCCGCGCTGGTGTTCTTCATGTTGCCGCGCGACCGGATCTCGGGGCTGGTGGGCCAGGAGTTGGGCTTCAAAGGGATCCTGGTCGCCACTGCCGCCGGCACCGTCACGCCGGGGGGGCCGTCCTCGGCGTTCGCGCTTCTGTCCGTGCTGGGCGTCGCCGGCGCCGACCGCGGCGCGATGGTGGCCTACATCACCGCCTGGGCGACCTTGGGCCTGCAGCGGGTGCTGGTGTGGGACGTGCCCTTCATGGGTGCCGAATTCGCAATTCTGCGCCTCGCCGTAAGCCTGCCGGTGCCGATCCTCGCGGGGCTTTTGGCGCGGCGGCTTCCGCTAACCCTGGTAGTGAAGGACGAATCGCGCGGGCCCGGGGATGCGGAGGCGCGGCCATGAGCGGGGGGTTCCTTGCGCTCATCGGTGTCCTGGCGATCCTCGTCGCGCTGGCGATCCAGCAGCGTCGGGACTTCGGCCCGATCCTGAAGCGGTTCGTCGAGCAGTTCGCGAAGCTCGTGCCGCGGATGCTCTGCGCGCTGGTGGCCGCCGGCTTCATCGCACAACTGATCCCGCAGCAGACGATCGCGGGCCTTCTGGGCGAGGACGCGGGGATCATGGCGCTGCCGGTCGCGGCTCTGACCGGCCTGATCGTTCCTGCCGGGCCGGTGATCGCCTTCGCGATTGCTGCAGTCTTCGCCAAGGGCGGGGCGTCGACGCCGGCGCTGATCACCTTCATCACCGCCTGGAGTCTCTACGCTGCACACCGGATCCTGATCTACGAGGTCCCGCTGATCGGCGCGTCGTTCCTGAGGCTGAGGGCGCTCTCGGTGCTGCCGATGCCGTTCGTCGCCGGGGGCCTCGCGATCATCGTCGGTCTGCTATCGGGCTACGGCGAGCCGCTTCCGGTGCAGTGACAAGCGGGAAGACGAGATGACCGCGGCGGTGCCGTCAGGCTGTCGGAAGTATCAGTCGGACATGATCGTCGATCTGCTTCAGGCCTATTAGTTCGAGTATGTCGCGATCAGTCCGGGGGCCAGCTTCCGGGCCCTGCACGACAGCCTGATCAATCATGGCGGCAACGACTCGAGGATGCTGGTCTGCCAGCATGAGGAGACGGCGGTGCAGATCGTCCACGGCTACGCCAAGGCAATGGGCGGCCGATGGCATGCATCCTTCACGACCTGGAGGGGCTGCTGCACGGTCAGATGGCGATCTACTATGTCTTCACCGACCTTGCGCCGGTGTTCATCCTGGGCGCGACGGAGCCGATCGACGAAAGCAAGTGGCCGCTTGCGGCCGAGGTCAGGCTGCCGAACGCGGCGATGCAGAAGGCGCCGGCGCCCATGGCGGCCGACCTCGCGACGCTGGAGGCGATCGTCGAGACGCTGCTTCACGCCGAGCGGCCGTGGATCATGCCCGAGTTTGCCGGTCGCCAGTCGGGCAACTTTGACAATTTGTGACGCTGGCCGAGACGCTGGGCGTCGCGGTGTGGGACATCAACAGCGCGATGTGCTTTCCGAACCGGCATCCGCAATGCCTCTCGATAAACACCGTGAGCCTGGCACAGGCCGATGCCACCCTGGCGCTCGACGTGGTGGATTGGGAGAAGGCGACGGCCAGGCTCGACAGCACCACGCGCGAGCAGACCTCGTATTTGGCTGACGACTGCACCTGGATGGAGGCGGGCTTCCACGAGCCGGGCATCGGGTCGTGGTCGCTCGATTTTGGCCGCTATCTGCCCAAGACCCATTCGGCGCTGGGCGATCCGCGCCTCGCCATGCCGCAGATGACCGAGGTCGCCGAGCGGCTGATCGCGGCCCACGCGTTCCTGCGTGACCGCATTTTCGCCCGCAATGCGGCGCTTGCCGCGCGGCACGATCAGATATTCGCTTGCTGGACCGACGAGGCGCAGGCCGAGCGCGACACCGCATCGCTCACGCCGGCGCGGCTGGCCGAGGAGATCTGGAGCGTGATCCTTGGCGAGTACTGGGTGCTGTCATCGGACACTGCGGCAGTGGACGCGCAAGTTGTGGGACTTCGACCGCCCCTGCCGCCATCCGGGCAAGAGGCTCGGCACCTCGACGCAGATCGGCATGAGCCTGGGCGTCGCGCCAGGCCACAATGGCTCGGGCAGGGTGGTCGTGGCGATCCAGCCGGACGGCGACCTGATGTACGGCGCCGGCGCCCTCTGGACGGCGGCGAAGCACGAGATCCCTCTGCTGATCGTGATGTTCAACAACCGCGCCTACTACAACGAGTGGGACCACCAGATCCGCATGGCTCGTTTGCGTGGCACAGACGAAGGCCTGCGCGAGCCGACCTGGCCCAACACCTCGCCGCGCAGCATCGCCATCTCGCCCTCGTTGCCCTGGTAGCCGGGGATCATCTCGATGTTCAGCTCGAGGCCGTCGGCGATCATCTTGGTGTCGATGTACGAGGCCGAGCCGATGCCCGAGGCGGCGAAGCGGGCCTGTTCGGACTTGGTCGAGATCCTGCGAAGCTCTCGAAGCCGGAGTTGTTCGACAGCACCATGACCCGCGGGTCGGTCGCGGCCTTGCCGATCCAGCTGAACTCGTTGAGGTCGAACTGGATGCCGTCGCGCTGCAGGATCTGCGCATAGATCAGGCCGGTGTTGAACGTGCCGATGGTCAGCCCGTCGGGCTTGGACTTGTAGAGCGTGTTGGCGCCGATGATGTGGCCCGCGCCAGGCAGATTCTTGTAGATCACCTTGTTGGCGCCGAGCTTCTTCTCGAGGTGGCGTCCGATCAGGCGGCCATAGGCGTCTTAGTTGCCGCCCGGGTTGGTCGCGATGATGTAGGTGAGGGTCTTGCCCTCGAAGAAGCCCTGCGCCTGGCGGGCAGGGCCGCCAGGCAGGCGGGTGCGGCGGCCCCAGCAGCTTTCTCATGTCGTCTCTCCCTTGTTGTCTCGCGGAGGCGGGCTCTTGCCGGCCCGCTTTCCCCGCCCTCGATCCGCCGTCCTCAGTCGGCCGGAGGAACCCACACGTCTTCGAAGCCCTCGGCCGGCTCGAGCTGGTCGAACCAGTCCAGCCCGATGGCCTTCATCACACGGCTGTTGCAGACGATGACGCGGGCCTCGATGTCGGAGGTGTTGACGCGCTTGTGCGCGACGTAGGGCGGGACGTAGATGAAGTCGCCCGGCCCCCATTCGTAATGTCTTCGGCGTGGTGTCCCAGCGTCCACTCGAACGCCTCCTTGCATTCGAAATGCACGTCGTAGTGCAGGTCGTGCCCGGTGCCCTCGATGACGAAGGCGATCTCCTCGGTCAGGTGGCGGCTGGTCCCGGTGGCCTTTCCGGCCTCGATGAACTGCATGTAGATGTCGATGCAGCACTCCTTGGTGTCCATCCGCTCGTTGATGATGTGCTTGATCAGCCCGTCAGCCGAACGTTCCATCGGCATCTGGTCCCACTTCACCACGTTCAGGCGGTTGTCGTACTCCTTGCGGAACTGCTGGCTGGCCTTCGAGCGCCTCGTTGTAGAAGCTGACCTCGGGCGCGCTCGCTTCTGGCGCGCTGGCGCTCGATGGCGTCGGCGAAGGTGCTTGCGTCCATGTCCTCGTCCTCTCCCTCACAGGCTCGCCGGCGGCTGGTAGTCTTCGTGCCCCGGCACCGGTTCCTCGGGCGGGAACTGCACCATCTTCTGGAAGATCATGTGCATGAACAGGAACAGCGGCTTGGCCTTGAGCACGAGCACGAAGGTCTCGTCGTCGCTGTCATTGAGGTGCTGGTGGACGCAGGCGTTCTCGACGATCAGCGCGTCGCCCGCCTCCCAGTCGAGGCGCCGGCCGTCGTGGATGTCGTGGCCCTTGCCCTTGAGCACGAAGAACACGGCCGAGTTCATGTGGCCGTGGATCTGGCCGTAGCCGTGCGGCGCGAAGGCGTCCACGTGCGCCTCGATCGACTGGGCGATCGCGGTTGGCCTGCGGGTTGATGACCTTCTTGCCGAAATTGTGCGGGCCGCCCTTCCACTTCATGTCCGAGGTCCGGTAGACCCGCGGCTGCTGGTAGAGCTCTTCCTTGAGCTGGCCGTAGGTGCCTTCCAGCGCGCGGACGAAGGTGCGCTTCTTGGTCCAGCGCTCCCAGACCACCTTTTCGCGCTTCTCGCTGTTGTGGCCGACGCCTCCCGCCTCGGCGTTGGTGTCCGACATGCGTGTCTCCTTCCGTGGCTCTTGCAGGACAAGGCTAAACGCGCCGATCCATTCCCGTCAATGGCACAGCGTTCCGCATGACGGAACGAATGGCTCAGCTTCCGGTGACGTTCCGAGGTCGCGTCCTTGGACGATCGGCTGGCCGAGGTATTGCGCCTGCTGGCTCGTGAAGCAGTTCGCGCACCCGGTCCGGTCCCAGGCGCTTGACCAGCTGATCGACCGCGCCGAAGAGCGGCAGCGCAAGGCCCGCCTGCTGGCCGAGTTCCAGCGCCACGTCCATGTCCTTCTCGTGCCAGGTAAAGCGCGTGGTGTCCCAGCGTTCCAGCGTGGTGTTCCGCGCGGGGCATTTCAGCAGCGTCTCGCGCATCGCCTGCGCGTCGATCCCGCAGGCCTTGGCCAGGGCCAGCGTCTCGTAGTTCGCCACGCAGGCCGCCCAGTGCATCATGTTGTTGCAGGTCTTGGCGAGCTGTCCGGCGCCGACCGGCCCCATATGTTCCACCGACCGGGAATAGGCCATCAGGACCGGGCGGATCGCGCTCGACCATCCTCGGCCGTCGCCGCCGCAAAGCGAAATCAGCTCGCCCTGTTTGGCGCCCTGAAGCCCGTAGCAGACCGGCGCATCCACGAAGCCGACGCCCGCTCGGCGCAGCAGTCGGCCGCAAGGTCGATCATCGTGCGGGGATGGCTCGTGGCGGCAACGGCGATCACCGCGCCTTACCGCATTTCCGGCCGAGAAGGTCGCCGACGACGGCTCTCGACCTGCGCGTCATTGGCAACCATCACGACCACAAGGTCCGCATGCTGCGGCCGAGTGCGTCGGGCCTGCGGCCGCCGTCACCTTGCCTGCGCGTTGCCGCAGCCAGCGCCTCGGCGTCGGCTATCGAAGGCGCACACGGCGTAACCGGCCCCGGCACACGTGCCCGCCATGGCTGACGCCCATCGCGCCGGTGCCGACAAAGCCGATCTGCATCCGCTCCTCCCTCTTCCGCCTCGTGCCGATCTGGCCGGAGCATGGGAAATCGGTCCAGGCGATGCGGCGCAAGTCGAACCGCGGGCGCCTATTCCCCTCATGTGGAATGGCGTCCCATATTTGTTTGTCGTGGCCCGGCCGCTCCCTTAGCCTCGGGCGTCACGCCGGCCGGATTCGGCGCCAGTCGGCAGCGGACCCCGGAAGGCGCGCCCGCCAACAGCGCGTAGCGGCGGGGCGAGGGAGGACTGACGATGGCCCTGGACGCCATGATTCGCGCCGCTCTGGGCAGCTCGTGACTTCGCCGCACCTGATGGGGCTGATCCTGCTGGCGATCCCCATCGGGATGTTCTTCGGCGCGGTGCCCGGGCTGGGCGGCAAGCTGGGCGTCATGCTGCTGATCCCGTTCGTCTTCGGGATGGACCCGCTGGCGGGCGCGATCTTCCTGCTGGCGATGCACGCCGTCGTCCATACCGGCGGCTCGATCCCGTCGATCCTGTTCGGCGTGCCGGGCACCGGGCCCGACGCCGCGACCATCGTCGACGGCTAGCCGATGGCGCAGAAGGGCGAGGCCGGGCCGTGCGCTGGGCGCCTCGCTCGGCGCGTCAGGTGTGGGCGGGGTGATCGGCGCGATGTTCCTTGCGGCGATGCTGCCGGTGCTGAAGCCTGTCGTGCTGGCCTTCAGTCCCGGCCGAGTTCTTCCTGCTCTCGCTCTTCGGCATCACCTTCATCGCGATGCTGTCGGGCCGCAGTCCTCATCAAGGGGATCTCGGTCGGGTTCCTGGGGCATCCTGTGTCGCTGGTCGGGCTCGACCCGCACACCAGCGTCCGAGCATTTCACTTTCGGCCAGCTCTGGCTGTGGGACGGCGTCAGCGTGGTTGCCGCGGTGCTCGGTCTTTCGCAGTCGCAACTGACCTGATGACGGCCTGAGCTCGCGCAGCACGATGCCGCCGCGCGAGAGAGCGACCAGACCGCGTCGCTCGGCACGGCCCCCAGCCTATCGCGTCGAACCCCTCCGAAGGAGCGGCTCGAGATCTCGGGGTTCAAGCGGTGCAGCCAAGAGATTTCCCTGGACGTCGTCGCAACCGACCTCGCGCAGAAAGGCGAGCTGATGCGGCCGCTCGACGCCTTCCGCCACGACGCGGCGTCCAAGCCTGTGGCCGAGGTTCACGATCGCCTCCACCAGGGCGTCGTTGTCCGGCTCGCCGATCTTCGCCACGAACGATCGGTCGATCTTGATCTTCGTGATCGGCAGCCGGACGAGATAACCGAGCGAGGAATAGCCGGTTCCGAAATCGTCGATGGCGAGGCCGATGTTGCGCTCCTGGCACGCCTGCAGGAACGTGCGCACCGGGGGCTTCTCGGGGTCAATCAGCAAGCCTTCGGTGATCTCGAGCTCGAGGGCAGATCCATCGACGTCGGTCCGGCCGAGCGTCCGGTCGAGCGTCTGGGTGAAATCCTCGGTCGACGCCTCGGCAGGCGACACGTTCACCGCCATCGTGATGTTGTGGCCGGCCGCCTGCCATTCGGCCTGCTGGCCACAGGCGCGTGCCAGCACCCATGCACCCAGCGACCGGATCACGCCGCTTGCCTCGGCGATGCCGATGAACTCGCCGGGCAGGATCAGTCGGCGATCGCCACGCCGCCATCGCACCAGAGCCTCGACGCTTCTGACGCGCCCCGTGTCCAGCTCGATCTGCGGCTGGAAGTGAAGCACCAGCTCGTCGCGGGCGATCGCCCGTCGCAACTCGACCTCGATGCGCGCCCTGTGCGCGGCCTCTTCGGCAAGACTTGCGTGAAAGAAGGCGACGTGATGGCGCCCCGACGCCTTGGCCTTGTAGAGCGCCAGATCGGCATGCTGCATCAGCCGGGTCGTATCTGTCCCGTCATCGGGATAGGCGGCGACGCCAAGGCTGGCGGTGACCTCGATCGTCTTGTCGCTGACCTGGACCGGCTTTACGACGGCATCACAGATCCGCTGGGTCAGATCATGCAGTGCTTCCTGCGTGCCTGCCTCGGGAAGGACGACCGCGAACTCGTCGCCGCCGATCCGCGCGGCGGTGTCGCCCAGTCGGATCGCGTGGCGCAACCGCGCGGCGACGCATTCGAGAACCGCGTCGCCCGTCAGATGGCCGAGCGTGTCGTTGACCGACTTGAACCGGTCGAGATCGATGAGGATCAACCCGACCCGGTTGTCGCTCCGGTCTGCCGACTCGGTCGCGGCCGTCAGCCGCTCGGTGAAGAGCGCGCGGTTCGCCAGTCCGGTGAGGGGGTCGTGGCGGGCGAGGTGCTGCACCCGGCTCTCGGCGTTCTTGCGCTTGGTGATGTCGAGGATCATCCCGGACAGGTGTTGCACCTTGCCGGTTTCGTCGCGTTCGACGGCATGGGCGAACTCGCGGACCCAGACCCAGCTTCCGTCGGCGTGGCGGAGGCGCATCTCAACCTCGTGGCGCAAGGTCTCGCCCTTCAGGAAGGCGTCCAAGGTCTCGCGCCGCAGTCGCCGGTCTTGCGGGTGGATGCGTTCCGCCAGCCACGCTTCGAAGTCGGCGGGCTGGACGGGTAGTTCTCTGAGCCCAAGGATCTCGCACCAGCGCGGGCTGACATGCAGTTCGTCGCCGACGGGGATGTGGTGTTCGAAAACGCCGCCGGCGCTGGCCTCGATCGCGGTGGCAAGACGGCGCTCGCTCGACCTGAGCGCGCGCTCGGCAACTATACGGTCGGTCCGCTCGACCACGCTGGCGAGGATGCCGCTGTGCTCTCTTTCTGCCGAGACCAGGGGGCTGAATGTCAGATCGAACCAGGTCTCCTCGCTGACGCCGTTCCGCTCGAGCACGAGATGCTGCTCGGCGAAATGCAGGACTTCTCCGTTCAACACCTTCTCGAAGATCGGCTGGTTGAACTCCCAGACCTCCGGCCAGCACTCGCGGTTCGGCTGACCCAACGCGTCGGGATGCTTTTCCCCGATCACGGCGCGGGAGGCGTCGTTATAGATCTGGACGAGTTCAGGGCCCCAGAGAATGATCATGCCGTTGGGCGAGACCAGGATCATGTCGACCGCCGTCCGCAGGCTCATCGGCCAGTCCTCCCGCGGCCCCAGCGGTGTCTTCGACCAGTCCTTCTGCCGGATGAGGCGCGTCATCTCGCTGTTGAGCGACTCGAAGGTGGCTGGAGACAGGGCGTGTTCGATGACTCGCGTTCCTTGTCGACGTCGTACTGCGCTCGGCCTTGGTCTGCGGGTCCAAGGTTGAGCGCAACCTATACGAAGATCTTCGCCGCCCCTAGGTGATAAAAGGCGAATGGCGGCGTCCGCCGCCTCGCTCAGAGATTGGTCGCACCATTCAGCAGCCGTTCGAATACGGCTGACGGTGGGCCCGCGGGGCACAGCAGGTTGCCCTGCACCTCGTCGCAACCCACCTGCCGCACCATTGCGATCTGGGCCGGCGTCTCGACCCCCTCGGCGACCACCCGTCGCGCCAGGCGATGTCCTTCCTCGCACATGATCGAGAGCAGGTCGTCGGCCCCGGGGTCGTCCCGTCCCGCGCCGGCGACGAAGGTCCTGTCAATCTTCACCTTGTCAAGGGCCAGCCCCTGCATGTACCCGGTCGAACTGTAGCCGACGCCGTAATCGTCCATGACAAGCTGAACGCCGCGGGCACGGCAGCCGGCGAGGAAGTTCTGCACCGGCAGGCTGCCGTGATCCACCAGGATCGTGTGGTCGATCTCGAAATCGAAGCGGTCGGCCGCGATGCCGGATGCGGCGGTCGCACGGTCGAACGCGGTCAGGAATTCGGGCCGGGCTGCCTCGGCGTGCGACACGTTCACGGTGATCTTGAGGTCCAGCCCCTCTGCGGCCCAAGCCGCGATCTGCCGCGCCGTCTCTTCCAGGATCCATCGCCCGAGCGGAAGCACCAGCCCGCTCTCCTTCGCGAGCGGCATGAAGTGTCGCGGCAGGAGCAATTCCGCTTCCGACCGTTGCCACCGCACAAGCGCCTCGACCGCGCAGGTCTCGCCGCTCTTCACGTCAAAGATCGGCTGGTAGTGCAGAACCATCTCGCCGTCATCGATGGCCCGTCTGAGGTCAGCCTCGTGGCTGCGCCGCCGTTCGTAGCTTTCGATGATTACCGGGTCGAAGAGGTAGACCTCGTCCCGCCCGATCTCCTGTGCCTTGCGGAGTGCGAAATCGGCGCTCCGCAGAAGCGTCGTTGCGTCTCGTCCGTCGTCGGGAAAGATCGCCACGCCGATACATGCCGTTACCGCAATCTCGTTGCCGTCGATGGTGGTCGGGCGGGCGACCGCCTCCCGAAGCCGCAGGGCGAGGCTTTCCGCCTCGGCCCGCTCCCCCAGTTGCGGCGCCATGACGACGAACTCGTCGTCGCCCAGACGGGCGATCAGGCTCGCTTCCTGCTGCTCGCGCGAAAGACGATCTGCGATGGCGCGCAATACCCTGTCGCCGATCTCGTGGCCGAACTCCTCGTTCACGGCGCTGAAGCGGTCGAGGTTGACGAGGATGAGGCCAAGTGCGGCGCCGGCATCGGCGGCGGTGTGCAGGGCGCGCGTCAGCCCGTCGCGGAACAGCGAGCGGTCCGGCAGCCCTGTCAGCTTGTCGTGATGCGCCTGCCGTCGCGCCTCGAGGTCGGCGACCTTGCGCTTGGTGATGTCCTGGATGACACCGGTCAACTGAACGACCCGGCCCTTGGCATCCCGTTTGGAGGCCTCGGCAACCTCACGCACCCAGGTCCATTCTCCGGCCCTGTCCCGCAGCCGGTACTCGGCCTCGTGGCGCGAGATGTCTCCGTCGACGAACGCATCAATGCTATGGTGCCGGCGTCCGCGGTCGTCGGGATGCACGCGATCCTCGAACCAGCTGGCGAACTCCTGCCAGGGCGGCAGATCCTCCCTGAGCAGGCCAAGGATCTCCAGCCAACGGTCGCTGACCGAAAGCTCCGGACCCACCGGCACGCCGTGCGAGAACATGCCCGCCGCCCCGATACTCTGGTTCCGCGGAACCTCGGGCTCCGCGGTTTCTGCGCCGTTCCGCGGCGCTGCGGCGATGAAGGTCGCGATCGCGCCTTCGATGTCCTGCGTCTCTCCCCGGATCGGGCCCAGCGCCACGTCGAGATGCCGGGATTCGCCTTCTGCAGCCGTCACCGGCAGCAGCGCTTGATGGACAAGCGACGATCCGGCGAGGACCTTGTCGTATGTGGCACGGTCGATCGGCAGGTGCTCGGGCGCCGTTGCTTCGGGACCAGCAAGCAGGTCGCGGCCCGCATCGTTGAGGAACACGGTGGGCGCCGGTCCCCAAAGAACCGCCATCGCCAGCGGTTGTTGACGGATGAAGTCCACGGCGCGACGCAGGGATTGCGGCCAGGCATTGTCCTCGCCCAACGGCGTCTCGGCAGCAGTTTTGTCGAGCGGCAGAAGTTGAAGCGTCTTGCCAGGAGTTGCGGTCGTCTCGGACGAGCTCGCGCGATGTTTCACGGCGGCCATACTCCAGCTATTCGTTGTCCCGTCCAGCATATCCGTCTCGGTGGTCGGGTTGCGGCGGCGGGCGGGTGCGCGCACTTGCGGCAAAGATTTCCCAAATCGAGGCGTTTGCCGAGCGTTCCCGAACGAACGGATCACCGCGCTGGCCGCCCGACGCGTGAGCCGGCGTCTGCCTGTCACGCGACCGATGACCGCCGGAGCGTCACCTGCTATCGTGGCACAGCTCAGTCTAGCGGGAGAGTGTGCGTGCTGAACTTCGCTCGCCTCGTTGTGCTTGCGGTCCTGCTTGTGGGCACGCCCGGCATGGTCGGCGCCACGTGCCGTCAGGCCCTCGTTTTCGCCCTCGACGTTTCGAGCTCGGTTGACGAGACGGAATACCGTCAGCAGCTCGACGGTCTCGCAGGCGCGCTCGAGGATCCGCTCGTTCTGGGTGCCGTGCTCGACGATCCCGACTACCCGATGGCCGTCGCCGTCTTCGAATGGTCCAGCACGGACTATTCGTCGCTCATTGTCGATTGGACCGTTCTCGGCGGCGAGAACGACGTGGCAGGTGTAGCGGGGCGGCTCAGGACATGGGCACGGGGTGTCGCCCCGAGCGAGACCGGCCTTGGCGCCGGTCTTCGCGTGGCGGCGGCGCTTCTGGCCCGCGCGCCGGAGTGCTGGGAGCATACAATCGACATATCGGCCGACGGCCGGAACAACGACGGGCCATCGCCGCTCACCGTGCACGAGGGGGGCGAACTCCTGGATACCACGGTCAATGCCTTGCTTATCGGCAGTGCGGAGAGCGAGGGCGATGCATCGGACGACCTGGAAGACCTGCGCCTTTATCTCCGCGAGAACGTCGTGAGGGGACCGGGCTCGTTCGTGGCGGTTGCGCAGAGCTACGACGACTACACTGCGGCCATGCGACGAAAGCTCCTGAAGGAGATCGCCAGCTTGCACGGGGGACGCTGATGTTTCCGTCGCCGAGTTCAAGGCCGTGCAGTTGGGTGCTCGATTCGTGGAAGGGCGACTCGTGGAGCGGCGGCGCCAGCGCCGGGGCTATTTCACCTAAGTGCATGCCCCATCGCCGATGTAGTCGTTGACCAAGCTTGGAACTGTCGAACCTCGGATCCGCGATCGTGCGACCACGCCGATCCGCAGGGGACGCGGTCTGTCCGCCTCGCCGCAGCCCGCCGTTTCGGCGAACACCCTGGCGACCAAGCGAAAGGTGGCGGAGAGGTGAAGCAGCCTAATCTGCTCTCTGCGAACGACGCTACCGCCGCGGCAGCGGCAATGTCGGGACATCGCAATCGGTCTCCACTGCCGCGATCCCGTCAAACGCTCGGAAAGCGCCAGGTCGAGCAGGTCCCTTGCTCGACCAGGTCAGTGCCCTCTTCGGAGGCGTCGGCGCTGGGCAGGCAATAGCGCTCTCGCACATTGCCAACGAGGCTGGCGAACTGTTCCTGGACATGGGGCCCACCGACGACGCGTTGAGGGGGCGAATTGCCGCTCTCTGACGTTCCATGTCGAAGCCAGCCACGCGATGGATCTCGACGCATTGGCGCTCTTGCCGGCAGGGCGGGCACGCGCCGCTGGTTCGCCGTCGACGGCAAGGCCGAGGTCACGGCCGCCGCAGTCATTCCGCAGCAGCCCAGCTATCTCGACGAGATCCGCGAGGCCGAGGCGCTGGGGCCGGACGCCATCGCGCTGCTGATCGAACCCATCCATCGGATCGTCTTTTGGGCCAGCAGGAGGCGGCGAACGCAGACCTGCCGACACTGACCTTTCCGTACACGCTGAGCCAGACCCGTGACTACATCGAGGCGGCGCAGGCGACCGGTCGCACGGACGCCCTGGCGCTCGCCGGCTAGCTCGAAAGCGCTGACGCGCGGTCCGACGTCCTCAAGTGCACGCCGGCGTCATTCCGGCCCTGCGATCACCAGTTGCGTCAGCCGCTCTACCACGTCTCCGTCGATCAGGAGGTGGAGTGGGAGCGCGTGTCGCTGCCCCACCGCATCGCGATTGCGTACGCGGTTGAACTAATTCCGTCGGACGGGGCCGCCGCGGAGCTCGAGCGGCTGAGTGACCCCGAGGATCAGCCGGGGTGTCGCTTTTGACCCGCCGCTCAGCGCCGCACCACCATCCGCCGCATCGCGTGGGCCGAGACGAGCGCTGCGAGCGGCGGCAGCAGCAGCACCACTGCAAGGTCCATCGCCATCGGCAACTGTCGGAAGTCGAGCAGCACGTAGCGCAGCAGGTCGAGCTGGTAGCTGACCGGGTTCGCATAGACCAACGCCTTCAGCCAGAGCGGAAGCTGCACGACCCAGCCGCCGCCGATGGCGAAGATGCCGAGTTGGCGCAGTTCGGCCCGCAGGTGCTCGGGGATATCAAGGAAGCCGACCCCGCCCACGACACCACGCAACGGGAAGATCGACCCTGACAGGAAGTAGAGCGGCTGGATGATGCCGTTCGAGATTGCGCCGAAGCCCTCGAAGGTTCGCAGGCGCGATGCGATCACGATGCCCGCCGCCGTCAGCGAGATGCCCATCAGGAAGATCACCCCCAGCGCCATCAGGATCGAGAGCGGGTCGATCCAGACGCCGATCAGCGGCATGAAGAGGAGAGGGATCGCGCCCTGGAAGGTGGCGATGCTCGCGCCCCCCAGCAGCTTGCCGAGGGCGACCGACAGCATCGGTGCCGGCGACACGATGACCTCGCGCAGCAAGCCGACCTGTCGGTCCCAGACCAGCGCGATCGCGCATTGCAGCGAGGCAAAGAGCACGTTGAGCGTGATGACGCCCGGCAGGATGAACTGGGCGTAAGTATAGCCCTCGATCTCCTTCAGCGCGGCGCCGAGACCCAGCCCCAGTATGACGAGCCAGAGGACTGTTCGTGAGAAGCCGCCGAAGATCTGCGAGGGATCGCGCACGTACCGCAGAAGCTCCCGCCGCCACATGATCAGGACGACCGAGGGGGCGATTGCCCGAGCCGGTGGGCTCGTACCTCTCATCGCGTATGCTCACCGCCGCGCCGGGCGAAGCTGACCAGCCGGTCCCGCGGAGTCGCGGCCTCGTCGCGCAGCTGCCGCCCGGTCAGCGCGATGAAGACGTCGTCAAGCGTCGCGCCCGGCCCGCCGTGCCGCGCCACGAGCTCGGCCGGGCGCCCGACGGCGATGAGCCGTCCCTTGTCGATGATGCCGACGCGATCGCAGGCCTGCGCCTCGGTCAGCGTGTGGGTGGTCATCAGCACTGTCATGCCACCGTCGCGCAGTCCCGCGATCCGCTCCCAAAGGTTCAGCCGCCCCTGCGGGTCAAGTCCCAGCGTCGGCTCGTCGAGCAGCAGGAGCCGGGGCCGGTGCATGAGCGCGCGCGCCAGCTCGAGCCGCCGCTTCATCCCGCCGGAATAGGTCCGTACCAGCCGGTCCGCGGCGTCTTCGAGCGCGGCCCATGCCAGCGCGCGGCGGATGGCTGCGGCCCGATCCGCCCTGTCGAGCCCGTAGAGCACGGCGTGGATCTGCAGGTTCTCTGCCCCGGTCAGCCGGTCATCGAGGGCGGGGTCCTGGAACACGACACCGAGGGCGTGCCGCACGTGTGCGGCCTCTTGCACCACATCATGGCCCATGACCTCCACCCGGCCTTCGCTGGGCTGCAGCAGCGTCATCAGGATGTTGAGAAGCGTCGTCTTGCCGGCGCCGTTGGGACCCAGCAGCGCGAAGAACTCACCCGGCGCGATCAGAAGGTGCAGGTCGTCGAGCGCCTTCACATCCCGGTACCGGTGGGAGAGGGCCGCGACCTCGACCGCGCTCGGAATTGCCATGTCAGAGTTCAGCCCCCGAATACGCTTCCGATCTCGAGAAGCGTCTCCGCAAGGTTGCCGCAGGCGGTGCCGTCGAGCAAGGTCTCGCCCGGGTCGTGTGCGTTATCAGCCGGCGCTTCCTCATCGTCGTCGCCGGTTCCCGTCAGGCGCGTAAGGGATCGCTGTGCAGTCGCGTTCTCGGTGGGAGCGAACAGGGCTGCCGTGTCGCTGAGGTGCTGCTGGTAGAGGCGCTGGACGGCCCGCAGCCGTTCGCCGGCGATCGCCTCATCGCCGGTGGCGTAGAGGCCGCAGGCCTCCCGCACCTTTCCGGCCAGATGGCCGGCGAGGCGCTGCAATTCGCGCCCGGGATAAAGGCTCGCCCCGACCACCCCCTCGACAATCCCCACCAGCCGTTGCGCCGGCGCTTCCGCCTCCTCGGGATTCCAGCCGAGCGTCGAAGCGGGCGGCGCGGGTGAGAGGAACAGGCGCTCGAGCGATGCGATCATCTCGTCGGCATCCGCACGTTGCGGGTCCTCCGCGAGCGGACGCAGATCCGTCCAGAGCGCACCAACTCGCTGAAGCGCGGCCCATCCGCCCGGGTAGGCCGCCGGTTCGTCGACCGCCTCTTCGTAGCTTTCGGCGACGCCACCCTCGGCCAGGAGGAGGTCGGCCAGAAGCGCGCCCGTGAACTGCGGCGCGTCGCGGAGCCGGTCCGTTATCAGCTCCTCGCGCGCGGCGTCGAGCAGCCGTTGCGCACGGGCGGCGGCCGGGGCGGCGATTCCCTCCGTGTCCAGCGCCTCCGCGAGGTCCTCCAGCGCCGCCGCGAGTGCGTCCGCGAGCGCCGGATCTCGCTGCGCGAGCGTCGCCCCGAAGCGCGGCCAGAGCGTCGTCTCTGCCTCCTCGACTTCCTCGCGCGCCAACTCCGCGTGTACGGGCGGCAGCGTCTCGGCGAGCTTCAGCGTCGCCGCGACAAGCTCCAGCGCCAGCGCCCGGTCCTGCTCGAACGTCCATTCGAGGAAGGGCTCTTCGACGGCCCGTGCGGGCGTCGTCGCAGCGAGCAAGGCGAAGAGGAGAGGGGCCAGCGCCCGCACCAACCGGTCAGTCATCATCGGGGATGATGCCCACAACGGCCGAGTGGGCTCCGCGGCCGGCCTTGATGTTGTCGATCACCGACAGCGCCTCGGTGTCGATGACTGTCACGCTGTCGGAGAGGCCGTTGGCGGTATAGACGCGGGTTCCGTCGGGGGAGATGGCGATGCCCCAAGGGCGCCGGCCCATCCGCTCGCGGACGATTGCCACGACCTCGTTGCTGGCGGTGTCGATCACGTAGACGGCGCTCGTGCCGCCTCCGGCGACGTAAAGACGGCCTCCGTCAGGCGAGACGACAAGGCCGACGGGGCGCGAGTTCGAGCCCGAGCGGGATCGTGGCGGTGACACTGTGTCCCGTCGTCTCGATCACCGAGACGGTCCCGCCGATCTCGGCCGAAACGTAGGCGCGGCTGCCATCCGGCGCGAACGTGACGACGCGCGGGCGGTTGCCGACCAGCAGGTGCTTGACCACCGACAGCGTCTCGGCGTCGATCACCGTGACGCTGTGGGTCGCCTCGGCCGTGACGTACACCCAGTGCCCGTCGGGGCTGACGGCAATCCCCTCTGCCTCGATGCCCACGGGAAAGCGGGCGAACTCCGCGCCGCTATCCAGGTCGTACCCCGCCGCCTGGGCCACCGCCTCGAGTGAGGCCCAAATCGCGGCGCCGTCGGGGCTCACCGCCAGTCGTTCCGGGTTGCCGCCGGCACGGAACTCCCGCACGACCGCGTTGGTTTCGACATCGATCGCCAGGATCTTGTCCTCGGTCGTCTCGAGCCGCGGGTTGAAATCGCTGACCGAGACGTAGGCCGTGTGGCCATCCGGGCTGACGGCCAGACCGCGCGGCCGCACTTCGCCGGGCCGCCCCGAGATCGGAAGCGTCGCGATGACCGTGTCCGTCTCGGGGTCGATGACCGACACATCGGCGTTGTATTCGTTGGACACGTAGAGGCGGTAGGCGGATTGCGCATCGACGGAGCCGCCACAGAGCGCAACCATCACGGCTAGCCCGCCGAGGCCCCGCCACACCATCGATCCTCTCATCGCCCCTCCTTTCGCGCACCTCGTCATCTGCGGCACCCGTCGCGTCCGGCCAGGTCGCCGAGTTGGTCGAGACGCTCGACCGGATCGGTGCCGGGCATGTAGATCGCCGGAAGCTCGCCCACGAGCAGGCCGGTTTCCGCGCCTTCACCGACCTTCACCAGATAGAGCGGCTGGCGCATCTGGCGGTCCCACGGGCGGAACGACGTGCCGATCCCCTTCCAGAGATCGAAGACCGTGTCGGGCGCGTCGAGATGGTCGAGCACGTCCTGCGGTGCGGCCGAGCCGCCGAAGACCACGGCCTCGTAGACCAGCTTGACCGCCTGGTAAGCCGCCCAGGCGCCGGCCTCCATCGGCTCGTCCCAGCGGGCGCGGTAGCGGGCGTTCAACTCGCGCGCGCCATAGGCGTCGAGCGTCGGCGCCCACGCCACCTCGCGGAACCCCCGCCCTAGGGTCGGGGCCGCCGCGGCGGATGCCGCGAAGAATTCGGCGATCTGCGTCTCGGGGTAGGGGAAGCCCGTGGCCTCGACCTCGAGACCCGCCGCGTCGAGCCGGGCGAGCGCCGAGAGCTGCTCGGAGGCCGGTAGCAGCAGGATCAAGACCTCGGCCCCCGCGCGCGAGACCGCTCGGGCCGCGGCGTCCGCATCCTCGTTTCCCAGGATCCCGCTGCCCACTTCGCGCGCGCCGAAGTGGCGCCGGTCGAGAGCCTGCCGTAGGCGCTGATGCTGCGCGCTGGCCTCGGGGGTATCGGCGCGCAGAACGTACCAGCGCCGAAATCCCGCCCGCACGTACCAGCCGGCGAGCGCGTCGAGGTACATGGCGGCGCTGGGTGCCAGATGGAACGTCGTGGCCGCGCAGTCGGGGCCGCGGAGCGCATCGCTCGAGGCAGCGATGTTCACGAACGGCAGGCCCCGGTTCGCGGCCCATGCGCCCAGCGCGGCGGCGTCCGCCCGTGCGACCCCCCCGATCACCGCCGAGAGTTGCTGCCGGTCGGCCACACGGTCGGCGGCCGCGCCGATCTCGGCTGCAGGCGCGCGCTCGACAACGACCCGGAAGTCGAGCCCGAAGAGCTCGGCGTTGCGCGCGAACTCCTCGCCCGCCATCACAGCGCCGTGTTCGGCCCCTTCCGAGAACGCACGGCGCAGGTGTGGCGTCTCGCCGTCCTCGGGCCACTGGGGCAGGATCACGGCCACGGTCGCCTGCATGTCTGCCGCGGTCTGGGCGCGAGAAGGGAGACTCGTAACGATCGAGAAAAATATGAGAACCACCGCCGCGGCCAGGCCGATCCAGCTTGGCCGACTGCGTCGAGCAGCAGCGACCGTTCGCCCGCGTGTCCGTGTCTTCTCCATGACCCTCCCGGACGAAAACCGCCGCCGCGCCACAATCGCCGCGATGTCGCTCCGGCGGAGAAATCGCGCCAGACCGGGGGGAACTCGCGATGCGTCGCTGGCAGGAAGCCGTTGGACGTCCACGCTACCAGCGCGCCACCGCTTCGTCCACTTCGGCGCCGCTGAAGATCAGATGAAGACCAGCAACACCGAACCGGCATAGAGCGCAAGCACGATGGCACTCTCGAAGCCGATGCCCGCCACCCCTTGGCGCTCGCGGCGGATCATGCCCAGCAGAAGCACACCCGTCATAACGATCGCAATCAGCGCCGTCGTCCGGTCCTCGGGCGTGATCGCGGCGTAGATCGAGCCGTCATAGGCGAAGTCCGCGGCGCTGAGGAACATCACCTCGAAGGCGTTGCCACCGATGATGTCGCCCATCGCGAGGCTGACCGCGCCGATCCGCACTGCCGCGATCGCCGTGACGAGCTCGGGCAGCGAGTTCGCGACGGCCGCGAAGGCGGTCCCCACGGCGGTGGCCGACAGGCCCGTCTTCTCGACGAGGGCGATGCTGCTCTGGCCGATGAAGTAGCCGGCCACGCCGGTCGCGGCCGCGGTGATCGCGAAGACGACCCACAGACGCCGGTCGGACGGGGCGCCGTCGCTCGTGTCGGGCTCGGAGATGGGATCCTGCGTCTCGTCGGTCTGGACCGGCTCCCACATCGGCTCGTCCTTGATCTGCGTGAGCAGCCGCAGCCCGAAGCCGTAGGTCACGAAGATCAGGATCGAAGCCGGGTGCACGCCCGCCACGGTGATCGGCGGCTCGGCCGTGGCGACCAGCGGGATCGCCAGCATCACGACGAGCAGGACCCCTTGGGCCAGTCCCGTGACGCTGGCGGCAGCGTGCTCGAGATTGGCGCGGCGATACATCAGGTCGGCCACCGCGATGAAGGCGGTCTGTGCGGTGAGCCCGCCCAGCGCGTTGCCGACCGCCAGTTCGGGCGCGTTTTGCGAGGCGGTCGAGACAGAGGTGATCGCGCCGGGAAGCGAGGTGGCCGCGCCCACGAAGAGGGCGCCCGCCACGACCTCACCCATCCCGGTCCGGTCGGCAAGGCTGTCGGCGACGTTCGAAAGCCGCACGCCCGCGACGCCAATGCAGGCGGCCGCGACAATGAAGATGGCCGCGACGGCCCAGAGCGGAAGGCCAGCAAGATCGATCATGGGAACGACAACACGCGGCGCCGGCCGAAGGTCCATTTGTTCTGCCGGGACGCGCAACAGAGGACGCCGGAACAGGCCGCGCGGCCGGTCGCGGGTCGGCGGCCGCTGCCGCGCCCTAGTGCATCGGCAGCCGGGTCAGGACCGCCTCCGCCGCGGCGTCGAGGGCGTCGCCACCGCCCTCGGCGACGGCCCGCGCCTGTGCCGTGGCCCGCGACCGCGCGTCGGTGTCCTGCAGCGCCAGAACTGCCTCGGCCAGCGTCTCGGCCGAGGTGATGCGTCGTGCCGCGCCTTCCGCATCAAGCTGTCGGTAGATGTCGGCGAAGTTGGCCGCGTCCGGGCCGTGAATGACGGCGGCGCCGAGCGAGACCGGTTCGAACGGGTTGTGCCCGCCCACATCGCCGAACGAGCCGCCGACGAAAGCGGCCTGCGCCAGGCGGTACCACAATCCCATCTCGCCCAGCGTGTCGGCCAGGTAGACCTGCGTGTCGGGGCCGATGGCATCGCCTGCCGTGCGCCGCGCCGTCGCGAGGCCCTGCAGCGCGGTCGCGGCGTCACCGGCGCGGGTCGGGTGGCGAGGGGCGACGATCAGCAGGGTGTCGGGCCGAGCTTGCAGCACGCGCCGGTGCGCCTCGGCCGCCAGCGCCTCCTCGCCGTCATGGGTCGAGGCGGCTAGCCAGACGGGCCGCGGGCCGATCGCCCGTTGCAGCTCGAGGAGCGTATCGGGGTCGCAGCCCGGGGCCGCGGCGGCCTGCTTCAGTGTGCCGGTCATCCGCACCCGCGCCTCGGGCAGCCCCAGCTCGATCAGGGCGTCGGCTGTCGCCCGGTCTTGCGCCAGGGCCATGTCGAACCGCGACAGGATCGCCGCGGCGGTCTTCCGCGCCAGCCGCCAGCGCTCGACCGAACGGGCCGTCATCCGTGCGTTCAGCAGCAGCATGGGGATGTTCCGGCCGGCGGTGGCGAGGATCAGGCGTGGCCAGAGTTCGCTTTCGGTCCATACGGCGAGGTCCGGCTTCCAATGGTCCAGGAAGCCGTCCACCGCCGCGCCCGTGTCGACCGGAGCGAACTGGTGCAGCGCGCGGTCGGGCAGCCGGTCGGCCAGCAGCCTTGCCGAGGTGACGGTGCCCGTGGTGACGAGGGCGGTAACCTCGGGGCGCGCCGGCAGGAGGCGGTGGAGCAGGGGAATGAGCGAAAGGCTCTCGCCGACGCTGGCCGCGTGGAGCCAGATCAGCGGCCCCTCCGGTCGCTCGCGCGACGGCCGGCCCAACCGCTCGTCCAGCCGCGCGCGATCTTCCTTGCCGGCGGCCGCGCGCCGTGCCAGCAGGGCGCGCACCGGCCGCTCGGCGCGGGCGGTCGCCAGAAGGTAGGCGCGAAGCGGCAGGGGGAGGCGCGGGCTCATGGGCGGCGACCATTTCGCCTGTGGCGCCCGCTTGGCAAGAGGGGCTTACCATCGGCAGCCGCGCCGCCCCCAAGAACAGGCCGCCCTTGCGGCGGGCGCGGGGCACGACTAAGACTCCGCCGATCCACCTGACCCCCCCAAATGACAGGCAAGGCTCCATGCACGACCCCGTAGAGCATTACATGCAGAACCTCGTCCCGATGGTGGTCGAGCAGACGAGCCGTGGCGAGCGCGCATACGACATCTTCTCGCGTCTGCTGAAGGAAAGGATCGTCTTCCTTTCCGGCCCGGTGCATGACGGCGTGTCCTCGCTCGTCGTGGCGCAGCTTCTGCACCTCGAGGCCGAGAACCCGAGCAAGGAAATCTCGATGTACATCAACTCGCCCGGTGGCGTGGTGACGAGCGGGCTGTCGATCTACGACACGATGCAGTACATCAAGCCGAAGGTCTCGACGCTGGTGATCGGGCAGGCGGCGTCGATGGGCTCGCTGCTGCTGGCGGCCGGAGCCAAGGGGATGCGCTATTCGCTGCCCAACAGCCGCATCATGGTGCACCAGCCCTCGGGCGGCTATCAGGGGCAGGCGACCGACATCATGATTCACGCGGAAGAGACCCTGAAGCTTAAACGCCGTCTTAACGAGATCTATGTGAAGCATACGGGCCAGTCACTCGAGACCGTCGAGGCTGCGCTTGAACGCGACAGCTTCATGTCGCCCGAGGATGCGAAGGAATGGGGCCTCATCGACGAGATCGTCGAGAGCCGGACCGGCGCGGACACCGCGAGTTAACCGCGACGGCAGGTTGCCCCGGGCCCGGGGCATTTTGACGTTGTACGCCCCCGGGCGCTGGCCTACGTTTTTGCCAAGGGCGTCCCGAAGCGGCGTTGGCCAATCATCTTGAGAAGGCCCCGAGCCTCAGAGGTATGCGATGGCGAGCAATTCCGGCAGCGACAGCAAGAACACCCTCTACTGCTCCTTCTGCGGAAAGAGTCAGCACGAGGTGCGAAAGCTGATCGCCGGTCCGACCGTGTTCATCTGCGACGAGTGCGTCGAGCTGTGCATGGACATCATTCGCGAGGAGACGAAGAGCGCCGGGCTCAAATCGTCGGATGGCGTTCCGTCGCCGTCCGAGATCTGTCAGGTGCTTGACGATTACGTGATCGGCCAGTCGCATGCCAAGCGTGTGCTCTCGGTGGCGGTTCACAACCACTACAAGCGGCTCAACCACAGCGGCAAGACCGACATCGAGCTGGCGAAGTCGAACATCCTGCTGATCGGCCCGACCGGCTGCGGCAAGACGCTGCTGGCGCAGACGCTGGCGCGGATCCTCGACGTGCCGTTCACGATGGCCGACGCCACCACGCTGACCGAGGCCGGTTACGTGGGCGAGGATGTCGAGAACATCATCCTCAAGCTGCTGCAGGCCAGCGAATACAACGTCGAGCGGGCGCAGCGCGGCATCGTCTACATCGACGAGGTCGACAAGATCACCCGCAAGTCCGACAACCCCTCCATCACCCGCGACGTGTCGGGCGAGGGCGTGCAGCAGGCGCTCCTGAAGATCATGGAGGGCACGGTCGCAAGCGTGCCGCCGCAGGGCGGGCGCAAGCATCCGCAGCAGGAATTCCTGCAGGTGGACACGACCAACATCCTGTTCATCTGCGGCGGCGCCTTCGCCGGGCTCGAAAAGATCATCGCGCAGCGCGGCAAGGGCTCGGCCATGGGCTTCGGCGCCGATATCAAGGACAACGACACCCGCGGCGTGGGCGAGATGTTCCGCGAACTCGAACCCGAGGATCTGCTGAAGTTCGGCCTGATCCCGGAATTCGTCGGCCGTCTGCCGGTCATCGCCACGCTGCAGGACCTGGACGAGGAGGCGCTGGTGACCATCCTGACCCAGCCCAAGAACGCCCTGGTCAAGCAGTACCAGCGCCTGTTCGAGCTGGAAGGCGCACAGCTCACCTTCACCGAGGACGCGCTGAAGGCGATCGCCAAGCGCGCCATCGAGCGCAAGACCGGCGCTCGCGGCCTGCGCTCGATCATGGAAGACATCCTGCTGGACACGATGTTCGACCTGCCCGGTCTGGAGAGCGTCGAGGAGGTCGTGGTCAACGAGGAGGCCGTGACCTCGGAGGCCGCGCCGCTGATGATCTACGCCGACCAGAAGGGCGAGCCGGCCAGCGCCGGCTGACCTCCGGCTCTGTACGGGACCGAGAAAGCCGCGGCCCTTGCGCCGCGGCTTTTGCTTGTGCGGCCAAGGCGCCACTGGACGTTGCCCGCCCTATGTCGCATATCGTCCGCAATGCGGAGGTTGCCGATGGACTTCCTCAAGCGCGTCCTGACCTGGTGGAACAGCCAGACGCTTGGCACGCAGCTCTTCACCTGGCGTCACGGCAGGAGGTTGGCCGCGACGAGGCCGGGCAACATCTTCTACGCCACAAAGAACGGCGCCCGCCTGTGGGTGATCTACAACGGCGAGGCCGAGGCGAGCCGCGTCAGCCCCGAGTGGCACGGCTGGCTTCACCACACCTGGGACGAGCCGCCCAGCACGCGCCCGCTGTCGCACAAGTCGTGGGAGAAGCCGCACATCGAGAACCTCGACGGGCACCGCGCTGGCCTATGCGCCCCGCGGCTCGATCCGGCGGGTCGAGCCGGCACCGCGCCGCGACTACGAGGCCTGGACGCCGGAATAGCATGGCGCGAGAACGTCACCGAAGTAGTGACCGGCGCCATCGTTCTGATCGCCGGCGCCGGATTTCTTGTCTACGCCCGCAGTTCGCCGACGGCCGCGCGCTGGGCGGCGGCGCCTACGAGCTGACGGCGAGCTTCCGCTCGGCCGAAGGCGTGACCGTGGGCACCGACGTGCGTCTGGCTGGCGTTCAGATCGGCACCGTCACCGGCATGGCCTGAACTCCGAGACCTTTCGGCCGATACCACGTTCGCCATCGACCGTTCGGTCGACCCTGCCGGCCGACACCGCGGTCGTCGTCGCCTCGGAAGGTCTGCTGGGCGGCAACTACGTCGAGATGCTTCCCGGCGGTTCGCCCATCAACCTCGAGCCGGGCGCCGAGATCGAGGACACGCAGGGCGCGGTCAGCCTGATGACGCTGCTCATGCGCTATCGTCGACCGGCAGCGAGCAGCCATGACCCGAGCGCTCGCCCTCGCACTGTCGCTCGTGGCGGCGTGCCGGCGGCAGCCCAGCAGACGCCTTCGGCACCGAGGCGGTGCGGCAGGGGACCGGCGCGGTGCTGCGCGGGCTCGACAAGCTGACGGGCGACGTGCTCGACCTGCCATTGGCGGTGGGCGGACACGTCTCGTTCGGCCGCCTGCAGGTCACGCTGGGCGAATGCCGCTATCCCGCCGACAACCCGGCGGGCGACGCCTATGCCTGGCTTGTCATCCGGACCGCCGGCCGGGACGCGCCGGATCTTCGACGGCTGGATGATCGCGTCGAGCCCGGCGCTGAACGCGCTGGACCATCCGCGCTACGACATCTGGGTGCTGCGCTGCACCACCTCCTGAGGCGCGGGCATCGGCCCGCCCGTTCGAAATACGCCGGCGTGCATCAGCGCCTCGGCCAGCCGCAGGCGGTATACCGCCCGCGCTGATCTCGACCGCGCCCAGGAGGCCAGGTGCGGCGTCAGGAACTGCGTGTCGAACAGCATGAAGCCGCTGCTGTCGCAGCCGGTCGACCAGATAGGCCAGCGCGATCTTCGACGCGTCGCGTGCGCGCGCGAGAACATGCTTTCGCCGAAGAACGCGGCGCCAAGCGCCACGCCATAGACGCCGCCGACCAGCCGCTCGCCCTCCCAGACCTCGACGCGTGGGCGCGGCCCTGCGTGTGCAGGTCTGATAGAGCTCGAAGATCGTGTCGTTGATCCAGGTCTCCTGCCGGTCGGCGCAGCCGCGCGACCACGCCCGCGAAGTCGCGTGTTCAGCGTCGCGCGGTAACCGGCCGCGCAGGATCCGGCGGCGCAGCGAGCGCGAGATGTGGAACCCGTCCAGCGGGATGATGCCCCGCGACTCGCGGATCGACCCAGAAGATGCTCGGGGTCGTCGCGGCCTTCGGCCATCGGGAAGATGCCCGCGGCATAGGCGGCCAGCAGCAGCTCCGGCGTCAGGTCGCGGCATGCTCGGCGCCGCCCTGGGCTCAGGCGAACTGCTCGGCTCCAGCCAGTGCTCCAGCCAGTGGATGTCGTAGTCGCCGGCCTGGATGTCGGGCTCTTCGAGCAGCGCGTGGAACAGCGGCACGGTGGTGTCGATGCCGTCGACGATCAGCTCGCCCAGCGCGCGGCGCAGCCGCGCCAGCGCCTCGGGCCGGTCGCGGCCGTGGACGATCAGCTTGCCGATCAGGCTGTCGTAATAGGGCGGGATCCGGTAGCCGTCGTAGAGCGCGCAGTCCATCCGCACGCCGAGCCCGCCGGGCGCGTGGTACTGCGTGATGCGGCCGGGCGAGGGCGAGAAGTTCGGCAGCTTCTCGGCGTTGATCCGCACCTCGATGGCGTGGCCGTTGATCTGCAGGTCCTCCTGCGCGAAGTCCATGCGCTCGCCCGCGGCGACGCGGATCTGCTCGCGCACCAGGTCGACGCCGAAGATCGCCTCGGTCACCGGGTGTTCCACCTGCAGGCGGGTGTTCATCTCGATGAAGTAGAACTCGCCGTTCTCGTAGAGGAACTCGATCGTGCCGGCGCCGATGTAGCCGATGCGCGGCCACGGCGTCGGCGCAGATCTTGCCGATGCGGGCGCGGGTCTTCGGCGTCGATGACCGGGCCCGGCGCCTCTTCGAACACCTTCTGGTGGCGGCGCTGCAGCGAGCAGTCGCGCTCGCCCAGGTGCACCGCGCTGCCCTTGCCGTCGCCGAAGACCTGGATCTCGATGTGGCGCGGCTTGCCCAGGTATTTCTCGATATAGACCTCGTCGTTGCCGAAGGCGGCCTTGGCCTCGGACCGGGCGGTGCGGAAGGCGATCTCCAGCTCCTTTTCCGAGCGCGCGAGCTTCATGCCGCGCCCGCCGCCGCCGGCCGTGGCCTTGATGATGACCGGATAGCCGATCTCGGCGGCCACCTGCCGCGCCGTCCTCGAGGTTCGGCCACGCCGCCGTCCGAGCCCGGCACGCACGGGCACGCCCAGCGCCTTCATCGTCTCCTTGGCGGTGATCTTGTCGCCCATGATGCGGATGTGCTCGGCCGTCGGGCCGATGAAGGTGAGGCCGTGATCCTCGACGACCTGCACGAAGTTGGCGTTCTCGGACAGGAAGCCGTAGCCCGGATGGATCGCCTCGGCGCCGGTGATCTCGCAGGCCGAGATGATGGCGGGGATCGACAGGTAGCTCTGCGGCGAGGGCGGCGGGCCGATGCAGACGCTTTCGTCGGCCATGCGCACATGCATCGCGTCGGCGTCGGCGGTGGAATGCACGGCGACCGAGCGGATGCCCATCTCGCGGCAGGCGCGGATGACGCGCAGGGCGATCTCGCCCCGGTTGGCGATCAGGATCTTGTCGAACATCGGGGCCTTATTCGATGATCATGAGCGGCGCGCCGTATTCGACCGGGGCGCCGTCCTCGACCAGGATGCGCTTGACCGTGCCGGCGCGCGGGGCGGGGATGTGGTTCATCGTCTTCATCGCCTCGATGATCAGCAGCGTCTGGCCTTCGGTGACCTTGTCGCCGACCTTGACGAAGGGGGCCGCGCCCGGTTCGGGCGGGAGGTAGGCGGTGCCGACCATGGGCGAGGTCACGGCGCCGGGGTGCTGGGCGGGATCCTCGACTCGGAATGGCCGCCGGGGGCCGTGGCCTGGGCCGGCGCAGCGGGTGCGGCCGGAGCCGTGGCGTGGCTGGCGGGGCAGGAGGGGCGTGACAACCTGTGGTGGAGGTTGGCGGCTGACGCGGACGTTCAGGCTGTCGTCCTCGCCATATTCGCGCTTGACCTCCAGCTCGGTCAGGTCGTTCTCGCGCAGAAGCTCGGCAAGGGCCTGGATGAAGGCCACGTCGTTGTCATGGGGTTCTTTGTCATCCGTCCTCGATCGTTCTCATGCCCGCCTTGCTCGGCCCGGCGGTTGTCGAGGCTTATACGCCACGTGCCGCTAGGTGAAAAGCACCACGGCCGGGAGGCGCGCCGGCATCGGCGCATGACGCACGGTCGCCGAATTTACCGATTGATAAAATCCGGCCCCTGTGCCAGTCTCGAAACAAAAAGACCGGGAGGTACGATGGCCAACACGCCAATGACGCCCGGCGTCGTCGCCGGGCGTCTGCCGCCTGAGCACTATCGCGAGAACTTCGCCGACCTGCCGCCGCCGTTGGACCCGCACGAGGCGGCGGTCGCGGCCGACCGCTGCTACTTCTGCTACGACGCGCCCTGCATCGCGGCCTGCCCGACCGCGATCGACATCCCGCTCTTCATCCGCCAGATCCAGGCCGGGAAGCCCGAGGCGCGGCGCGGACGATCTTCGCCCAGAACATCCTCGGCGGCATGTGCGCCCGCGTCTGCCCGACCGAACAGCTGTGCGAGGAGGCCTGCGTGCGCGAGGCGGCCGAGGGCAAGCCGGTGGAGATCGGGCGGCTGCAGCGCTATGCCACCGACACCCTGATGGCAGGCCAACGCACCCGTTCCACGCGGGCCGCAGCGACCGGCCGGCGCGTGGCGGTGGTCGGCGCGGGGCCGGCGGGGCTGGCCTGCGCGCACCGGCTGGCGCCTGCGCGGCCACGACGTCATGCTCTTCGAGGCGCGGCGCAAGCCGGGCGGGCTCAACGAATTCGGCATCGCCAGCTACAAGGCGACCGACGGCTTCGCGCAGGCCGAGGTCGACTGGCTGCTGCAGATCGGCGGCATCACGGTCGAGACCGGGCGAAGGCTCGGGCAGCGATATCACGCTCGAGGCGCTGCGGCGGAGTACGACGCGGTGTTCCTCGGCATCGGCCTGGCCGGCGTGAACGCCCTGGCGGCCGAGGGGGCGACCGCGAGCATGTGCGCGACGCGGTCGACTTCATCGCCGATCTGCGGCAGGCCGCCGATCTGGCCGCGCTGCCGGTGGGCCGCGACGTGGTGGTCATCGGCGGCGGCATGACGGCGGTCGACGCCGCGGTGCAGTCGAAGCTGCTCGGGGCCGAGAACGTCACCATCGTCTATCGCCGCGGCCGCGGCGCAGATGGGCGCCTCGGCGTACGAGCAGGAGCTGGCGGCCTCGAAGGGCGTGCGGATCATCACCAACGCCCGCGCCGGTGCGGGTCATCGGCAACGGCGCGGTGCGCGAGGTGGAGTTCGCCTATACCGAGGGCCGAACGGGCTGACCGAGCCGCGAGACCTTCCGCCTGGCGGCCGACCAGGTGTTCAAGGCGATCGGCCAGAGGCTCGACGGCGCGCCGCCGGCGTCACGATCGAGGGCGGCAAGATCGCCGTCGACGGCGCGGGCCGCACCAGTCTCGACCGGCGTCTGGGCGGGGGGCGACTGCGCGGCCGGCGGCGACGACCTGACCGTGACGGCGGTGGCGCAGGGGCGCGACGCGGCGGAGGACATTCACGCCGCGCTGGTGGGCTGAGGGCCGTGGCGCAGACGCGAACAGGGCTCCGCTCGGCGGCGAACGGCACGCCCCGGGCTCTTCGGCGCGCCTGTTCCGCGACGCCGGGCGTCCCGAGATGCCTCGTCCGTCGCAGCGGGCCCGCCTCGCTACGACCACCCATTGCGCCCGCCCCGAAGGCCGTCGCCGCCACAAGACCTCCGCAACCGCGAGGACCGCGTCCTCTTCATTGCAAGCGTCAAGACTAGGAGGACCAGATGGCCGATCTCTCGACCGATTTCGTCGGCATCAGAAGCCCGAACCCGTTCTGGCTGGCCTCGGCGCCGCCGACCGACAAGGAATACAACGTCCGCCGCGCCTTCGAGGCCGGCTGGGGCGGCGTGGTCTGGAAGACGCTGGGCGAGCTCGACCCGCCGATCGTCAACGTCAACGGCCCGCGCTACGGCGTCGATCTACGGGCCCGACCGGCGGCTGTCTCGGCCTCAACAACATCGAGCTGATCACCGACCGGCCGCTCGAGGTGAACCTGCGCGAGATCAAGGCGGTCAAGCGCGACTATCCCGACCGGGCGATGGTCGTCTCGCTGATGGTGCCCTGCGAGGAGGACGCGTGGAAGGCGCATCCTGCCCCTGGTCGAGGAGACCGGCGCCGACGGGGTCGAGCTGAACTTCGGCTGCCCGCACGGGATGAGCGAGCGCGGCATGGGCTCGGCCGTGGGGCAGGTGCCCGAATACATCGAGATGGTCGCGCGCTGGTGCAAGCAGAACACCCGGATGCCGGTGATCGTGAAGCTGACGCCCAACATCACCGACATCCGCTATCCGGCCCGGGCCGCGAAGCCAGGGCGGCGCCGACGCGGTCAGCCTGATCAACACGATCAACTCGATCACCTCCGTCAACCTCGACACGATGCGCGCCCGAGCCGATGATCGACGGCAAGGGCAGCCACGGCGGCTATTGCGGCCCGGCGGTGAAGCCCATCGCGCTCAACATGGTGGCCGAGATCGCCCGCGACCCCGAGACGCGCGGGCCTGCCGATCTCCGGCATCGGCGGCATCACGACCTGGCGCGACGCGGCCGAGTTCCTGGCGCTCGGCGCGGGCAACGTGCAGGTCTGCACCGCGGCGATGACCTACGGCTTCGGCATCGTCAAGGAGATGACCGCCGGCCTGTCGGACTGGATGGACGAGAAGGGCTACGCCTCGGTCGCCGAGGTGACGGGCCGCGCGGTGCCGAACGTCACCGACTGGCAGTACCTGAACCTCAACTACGTCACCAAGGCGCGCATCGACCAGGATCGCTCTGCATCAAGTGCGGCCGCTGCTACGCCGCCTGCGAGGACACCTCGCCACCAGGCCATCGCCATGAAGCCGGGCCGCGTCTTCGAGGTGAACGACGACGAATGCGTCGCCTGCAACCTCTGCGTCGACGTCTGCCCGGTCGAGGACTGCATCACCATGGAGCGGCTTGCGCCCGGCGACCGTGGATCCGCGGACCGGGCAGGTCGTCAGCGGCGACTACGCCAACTGGACGACCCATCCCAACAACCCGATGGCGCGGGCGGCCGAGTAGGGCCGCCCTGCCAGAGCCGCATCAGAGTGCGTCAGGCCCCAGCGCACGGGCCGAGGCGGTCTCGGCCATGCTGAACGCGAATTGGCTGGGCGAGGCGCCGTTCTCGGTCGGCGTGTCGCCCTGCTGGCCCGCCGACCGGGTGCCGAGCCCCGACGCTGCGCCGGCCGAGGCCGACGCCTCGAAGACCCGGCGCGTTTCGCTCGCGGCGCGGGTAGCCTCGGCTGCCGCCATCGCCTGCCGGGTGCCCTGATCGAGCCCGGTCAGCCCGGCCTGGAAAGCCGCCTCGGCGCTGGCCCGGGTCGGCGGCGGGAAGTGCGCAGCACCCCGGCCTCCGGATCGGCCGCGCCGGCCGACCCGGCACTTGCCCCGGCCGAGGCGCCGCGTGCGCCCGAGGAGGCCGCAACGCCGCCGCTGCTCGACTGCGCGTTGCCCGAGGTCGAGTTGTGGCTCGACTGGGCGTCGGCGCTGGCGGCCACCGGGTTGGCGATTATCGCCCCTTGCTGCGGCTCGCCGGTGGTGGTCGGGGGCGGAGGCGGGCTGTAAGTGCTGCCTCCGAACAGGTTTCCGCTCAACATCATGGTCGGACTTCACTCCTCTGTTTTCTATGTTCGCATCGCTCCACGGGATGTGAGGCGGCTACGCGCGCCGATCCACGGTCGGCTCGACGCGATCGGCGGTGCGCAACAGCAGAAGGGGGGCTGGCGTTGCCTCGCCCGCCGCTCGCGCCGTGCCGCCTTCGGCCGCGCCGCCCTCGGAAACGTCGGGCGCGCCGGGCTCGATCGGCGCCTCATCGCCCGCCTCGGGACCCATCCGGGCGAGGCGCAGGGCGTTGGCATGCTGTTGCTGCAGGAAGGTCTGCTCGAAAGCCGGCGGAGGGCCGCTCGGCGCATCGGGATTCGGCGGCATCAGATCCGCACGGGCGCCGGCCGTCGGCTCGGGCTGCCTCGGTGCCTCGACCAACGGCACGACCGACAGGTTGACCATCGTGATGCGTCCGCCGGCAGGCCCGGAGTGAATCGACACACCCGCCTCGCCCGGCCGCGAGGCAGCCGGCGCGCCATGTCCGCTGCCGAATTGAGCCGGCGCGAAAGAAGAAAACATCGCCCTTGCTCCACGCAAAGGCCCCCACCAAGGTCGAGTGTTAGGGCGCAGCGGTTACCGGAGCCTTACCGGCGGCCGTCCGTCGCGACCTTTGGTTAACGCCTCGCGCTGCGTCGCATGAGCGGCCTCAAGCGGATGCCGCCGGGGGGCGGCTTGACTGCCCCTTGCCCTTTGATAGCGTGATCCGGGCCGCCGCCTCATCTGTCGACGTGGCGGGGCAAAGCCTTGATGGGAGGGCATTTTCATGGCTCTGGACAAACCGAGCGTGCCGAACGACCTGTCGGCGTTCTGGATGCCGTTCACCGCCAACCGGCAGTTCAAGAAGGCGCCGCGGATGCTCGTCGCCGCCAAGGGCATGCATTACACCACCGCCGAGGGCCGGCAAGGTGCTCGACGGGACGGCGGGCCTCTGGTGCTGCAACGCCGGCCACGACCGCCCGAAGATCGTCGAGGCGATCCAGCGCAGGCGGCCGAACTCGACTACGCGCCCGCCTTCCAGATGGGCCATCCCAAGGCGTTCGAGCTGGCCAACCGCGTGCGCGACATGGCGCCCGAGCCGTTCGAGCACGTCTTCTTCACCAATTCCGGCTCCGAGAGCGTCGATACCGCGCTGAAGATCGCGCTCGCCTATCACCGCGCGCGGGGCGAGGGCAGCCGCACCCGGCTGATCGGGCGCGAGCGGGGCTATCACGGGGTCAACTTCGGCGGCATCTCGGTCGGGCGGCATCGTCAACAACCGCCGGTTCTTCGGCAGCATGCTGACGGGCGTCGACCACCTGCCGCACACGCACCTGCCGGAGAAGGACTTCACCCGCGGCCAGCCCGAGCATGGCGCCGACCTCGCCGACGATCTCGAGCGTCTGGTGGCGCTGCACGGCGCCGAGACCATCGCCGCCGTGATCGTCGAGCCGGTGGCGGGCTCGACCGGCGTGCTGCTGCCGCCGAAGGGCTACCTGGAGCGGCTGCGCGAGGCGATCCGCGCGAGCACGGCATCCTGCTGATCTTCGACGAGGTCATCACCGGCTTCGGCCGCCTCGGCGCCGCCTTCGCCGCCGAGAATTTCGGCGTGATGCCCGACCTCATCACCACCGCCAAGGGGCTGACCAACGGCGTCGTGCCGATGGGCGCGGTGCTGGCGACCGACGAGATCCACGACGCCTTCATGCAGGGCCCCGAGCACCTGATCGAGCTGTTCCACGGCTACACCTATTCGGGCAACCCGATCGCCTCGGCCGCGGGCCTCGCGACGCTCGAGACCTACCGCGAGGAGGGGCTGTTCCAGCGCGCCGCCGATCTGGCGCCCTACTGGGAGGACGCGCTGCACTGCCTGCGCGACGCGCCGCACGTGATCGACATCCGCAACATGGGCCTGATCGGCGCGGTCGAGCTGGAGCCGATCGCGGGCGAGCCCACCAAGCGCGCCTTCTCGGCCTTCCTGAAGGCCTACGAGAAGGGGCTGCTGATCCGCACCACCGGCGACATCATCGCGCTTCAGCCCGCCGCTCATCATCGAGACGCGAGCATATCGACCAGCTGGTCGGGACCCTGCGCGAGGTGCTGAACGAGGTCGACTGACCCCGGCCGCCCCGGCCATGCGGGCGGCCCGTCGTCGTCCGCGTGGCCGTTCATCCCGCCCGACCTTCCGTCGCGTCGGCATGTTCGCGGGCCGCGCTCCGGCTGGACGTTCGGCCGGTCGAGCGTCAAACTCGACGCGGGACGTGACCAAGGGGGAGGGACCATGGCAGCACCCGGCGAGAACCTGAAGATCGACGGCGCCCGGCTCTGGGACAGCCTGATGGAAATGGCCAAGATCGGCCCCGGCGTGGCGGGCGGAAACAACCGCCAGACGCTGACCGATGCCGACGCCGAGGGGCGCGCGCTGTTCCAGTCGTGGTGCGACGCGGCGGGCTGCCAGATGGGCGTCGACAAGATGGGCACGATGTTCGCCCGCCGCGAGGGGACCGATCCCGACGCGCTGCCGGTCTATGTGGGCAGCCACCTCGACACCCAGCCGACCGGCGGCAAGTACGACGGCGTCCTGGGCGTGCTGGGCGGCGCTGGAGATCGTGCGCACGCTGAACGACCTCGGGATCAAGACCCGGCACCCCATCGTGGTCACCAACTGGACCAACGAGGAGGGCACGCGCTTCGCCCCCGCGATGCTGGCCTCGGGCGTCTTCGCGGGGCAGCACGAGCAGGACTGGGCCTACGGACCGCACCGATGCCGAGGGCAAGCGCTTCGGCGACGAGCTCGAAGCGGATCGGCTGGGTCGGCGACGAGGAGGTGGGCGCGCGCAAGATGCACGCCTTCTTCGAGCTCCACATCGAGCAGGGCCCGATCCTGGAGGCCGAGGGCAAGGACATCGGCGTCGTCACCCACGGCCAGGGCCTCTGGTGGCTCGAGGTGCGGCTGACCGGCAAGGACGCGCATACCGGCTCGACGCCGATGCCCATGCGGGTGAACGCGGGGCTCGGCATGGCGCGGATCATCGAGATGGTCCACCGGATCGCGATGGACCACCAGCCCAACGCCGTGGGCGCGGTGGGGCAGGCCAACGTCTATCCCAACTCGCGCAACGTGATCCCGGGAAGGCGGTCTTCACCGTCGACTTCCGCACCCCCGACCTGGGCAAGCTCGACCTCGATGCGCGAGCGAGCTCGAGCGTGAGGCGAAGCAGATCGCCGACGAGCTCGGCCTCGGCCTCGAGATCGAGCCGACGGGCCATTTCGACCCGGTCGAGTTCGACGCGGGCTGCGTGCAGGCGGTGCGCAACGCGGCCGAGCGGCTGGGCTACAGCCACATGGACATCGTCTCGGGCGCCGGCCACGACGCCTGCTGGATCAACCGCGTGGCGCCGACGGCGATGGTGATGTGCCCCTGCGTGGACGGGCTGAGCCACAACGAGGCCGAGGAGATCACGCCGGAATGGGCCGAGAAGGGCGCCGACGTGCTGTTCCACGCGGTGGTCGAGACGGCGGAGATCGTGGAGTGAGGTTCGCGTTCTCGATTGTGTTTGTGTGCGCATCGAGCCCGTTGTGGACGCAGACATACTCCCGTGACCGGCCAAGCGAACCTTCCATCGCATCAGGACGCTCGGCCGACTTCTGATGAGCAATGGACGCGGGCTCAGGACAGAGCGTTTCGAGGGATACCTGGAAGAGATGAGCGATTCAGCCTTCGGATACGTCTTTCGTCCGAGCAACGCCGATGCGGGCTCGGAAGCGGCAAGTCATGTTAATCGACGCAATGGGATTGAGGTCGGTAAGCCGGCTTCAACTGACAGATAGGGAAATCGAATGAGCAAGGTCATCAAGGGCGGGACCGTCGTCACCGCCGACCGCCAGTGGAAGGCGGACGTGCTGATCGAGGGCGAGAAGATCGCCGAGATCGGCGAGGACCTGAAGGGCGACGAGGTGATCGACGCCTCCGAGGCGCTACGTCATCCCCGGCGGCATCGACCCGCACACGCATCTGGAGATGCCCTTCATGGGCACCACCGCCGCCGAGACCTTCGAGAGCGGCACATTCGCCGCCGCGGCGGGCGGCACCACGATGCTGGTCGACTTCGTGCTGCCGGGCGAGGACGGGCTGCTGGACGCGATCGACGACTGGGACCGCAAGTCGCGCGCCCAGATCTGCGACCGACATCGGCTACCACATGGCGATCACCGGCTGGTCCGAGCAGGATCTTCGACGAGATGGCCGAGGTGGTGCAGAAGCGCGGCGTCAACACCTTCAAGCACTTCATGGCCTACAAGGGCGCGCTGATGGTCGAGGACGACGAGATGTTCGCCTCGTTCCGCCGCTGCGCCGAGCTGGGCGCGCTGCCGCTGGTCCATGCCGAGAACGGCGACGTGGTGGCCGCGCTGCAGGAGAAATACATGGCCGAGGGCATCACCGGCCCGGAGGGGCATGCCGCATCCCGCCCGCCCGAGGTCGAGGGCGAGGCGGCCAACCGCGCCATCATGATCGCCGACGCCGCGGGCGTGCCGCTCTACATCGTGCACGTCTCCTGCGAGCAGGCGCACGAGGCGATCCGCCGGGCGCGGCAGAAGGGGATGCGCGTCTATGGCGAGCCGCTGATCCAGCACCTGACGCTGGACGAGAGCGAGTATTTCGAACAAGGACTGGGACCATGCCGCGCGCCGGGTGATGTCGCCGCCGTTCCGCTCGAAGGAGCATCAGGCGAGCCTCTGGGCCGGGCTGCCGTCGGGCTCGCTGCAGGTGGTGGCGACCGACCACGCCGCCTTCACCGACCGAGCAGAAGCGGATGGGCGTGGGCGACTTCACCCGGATCCCCAACGGCACCGGCGGGCTGGAGGACCGGCTGCCGGTGCTCTGGACGAAGGGGGTCGAGACGGGCCGGCTGACGCCGGAGGAGTTCGTCGCCGTCACCTCGACCAACATCGCCAAGATCCTGAACATCTATCCGCGGAAGGGGGCGTCTGGTGCCGGGCGCGGATGCCGACGTCGTGGTCTGGGACCCGAAGCTCACCAAGACGATCCGCGCCAGCACCCAGAAGTCGATCATCGACTACAACGTCTTCGAGGGGATGGAGGTGACGGCGCAGCCGCGCTACACGCTCAGCCGCGGCGACGTGATCTGGGCGCACGGCCAGAACAGCCAGCCCCAGCCCGGCCGCGGCCGCTTCGTGCCGCGCCCGCCCTTCCCAGCGGCCGCGCAGGCGCTGTCGAAGTGGAAGGCGCTGACCTCGCCCCGCAAGGTCGAGCGCGACCCGAAGAACATCCCGGCGGGGGTGTGATGGCCGAAACCTGCGGGTTCGCGCCGGTCCAGACCGGGCTCCGCGAGAACCTGTCGGAAGCCGGGCCGTTCGGTCGACGCGCCGCGGGGGCGCTCAGCCCGGGACCAGCGCCTCGAGCTCGGGCAGCAGGACGACGCTCTCCTGCTCGTGCGGGTCGGTGCGCGCGATGACGGCCGTCACCGGCTCGGCGCCTTCGTTCATAGGCAGGTGCGGCATGTCGGCGGGGATGTAGACGAGATCGCCCGCCGCCGTCTCCATCCGGTGCTCGAGCCGCTCGCCCCACCACATGACCGCGCGGCCCGACAGGACGTAGATCGCCGTCTCGTGCGTGGCGTGCTTGTGGGCGCGGGCACGCGCGCCGGGCGGGATCGTCAGAAGGTGCATGCAGATGCCGGGGGCGCCTGTCGTCTCGCGCGCGATCCCTTCGAAGTAGTCGAAGCCCTGCTTGCCGGCGTAGGTGCCGCCGGGGCGGAGCTTGCGGCATTCGGGCGGGGCGTGGGGGCGGTCGGGCATGGCGATGCTCCTGCGGCGCGTCGGCGGCCGGGGCGATGAACGCCGACAAGCAGATGATATCCGCCGCGGCGGTCCCTCTGGCAAGCGATCCCGTCATGCCGCCGAACATCTGGACCTGACCTTCCAGACCGCCGACGGGCCGGTCCAGGCGCTGCGGGACGTGAACCTGAGCGTCGGGAAGGGCGAGTTCGTCAGCTTCATCGGCCCCTCGGGCTGCGGCAAGACGACGTTCCTGCGCGTGGTCGCCGCGCTGGAGCAGCCGACCGGCGGCAGCGTCACGCGTCAACGGCATGACGCCCGAGGAGGCGCGGCAGGCGCGGGCCTATGGCTACGTCTTCCAGGCGGCCGGCGCTCTATCCGTGGCGGACCATCGGCGGCAACGTCCGGCTGCCGCTGGAGATCATGGGATATTCCCGCGCCGAGCAGCGCAGAGCGCGTGGCGCGACGTGCTGGAACTGGTGGACCTGGAAGGGTTCGAGAAGAAGTATCCCTGGCAGCTTTCGGGCGGGATGCAGCAGCGCGCGTCGATCGCGCGGGCGCTGGCCTTCGATGCCGACATCCTGCTGATGGACGAGCCCTTCGGCGCGCTGGACGAGATCGTGCGCGACCGGCTGAACGAGGAGCTGCTGAGCCTCTGGGCGCGGACCGGCAAGACGCGTCTGCTTCGTCACCCACTCGATCCCCGAGGCGGTCTACCTGTCCACCCGGATCGTGGTGATGAGCCCGCGGCCGGGGCGGATCACCGACGTGATCGAGAGCCCGCTGCCGCGCGAGCGGCCGCTCGACATCCGCGACACGCCGGAGTTCATCGAGGTCGCGCACCGGGTGCGCGAGGGGCTGCGGGCGGGGCATGCCTGATGACGGACTGAGCGCGAATGCCGCACATGGCTGGATCGCATGTTCGTCCGTCGGACTCCGCTAGGACCCGCGGGGTCGTCGGTGCGCTGAGCCGCTGGCAGCCTCGGCGCGGCGGTCGGGTGATCGGGGCGCGTCGCCCTCGGCTGCGGGGCTGGTGGTGCGCGGTCGCTGCCCGTGATCGTCGTGGCCGCCGCGATCGTGGCGCATCTGGTACGCTCGGCCGTGCGTCGCCGATGAACATTCACGGCGGCGCTGACCATGGCCGCAGCGCGACGGGGCCGTGGCGGTCACGCCCGACGAGCCCGGCCGAGCGGCGCGACGGCCGGCGGCCTGGACGCTGGCTGGCCCGCAACCCGCGCGTGCATCCCGGCTACGACCTACGGGGTACGAGCGGCCGCAGCCTGCCGGCGCCGCACCAGGTGGCGGCAGAGCTGTGGAACACGACGTGTCGGGCCGCGCCGTCACCTCGAAGCGCAGCCTGGTCTACCACGCCTGGGTCACGCTGTCGGCGACGCTGCTCGGGCTTTGCCATCGGCACCGTGCTGGGCATCCTGCTGGCCGTCGGCATCGTGCACAACCGGGCGATGGACCTGAGCGTGATGCCCTGGGCCATCGCCAGCCAGACGATCCCGATCCTGGCGATCGCGCCGATGATCATCGTGGTGCTGAACTCGGTCGGCATGCACGGGGCTGGTGCCGAAGGCGATCATCTCGGCCTATCTGTCGTTCTTCCCGGTCGTCGTCGGGCATGGTGAAGGGGCTGCGCAGCCCCGACGCGATGCAGCTGGACCTGCTGCGGACCTACAGCGCCAGCCGCGCGCAGACCTTCTGGAAGCTGCGGCTGCCGGCCTCGCTGCCCTATCTCTTCGCCTCGCTGAAGATCGGCATGGCGGCCAGCCTGGTCGGCGCCATCGTGGGCGAGCTGCCGACCGGCGCGGTGGCGCGGGCTCGGCGCGCGGCTGCTGGCGGGCAGCTACTACGGCCAGACGGTGCAGATCTGGGCGGCGCTGTTCGTGGCGGCGATCCTGGCGGCGCTGCTGGTGGGCGTGATCGGCGTGATCCAGCGGCTGACGCTGCGCCGGATGGGGCTGGTCGATGAGGCGCGCGCGGCGCCGTATCGCCACGGGACTGGGCGCGGGCATGGGCGCGTCGTGATCTGGCTGATCGGTGCGGTCGCCTTCTGCGCTGGCGTCGTGGCGCCTGAACGTCGTGCTGGCGCGGGTCGCGGCCGAGCGCTGCGTCGCTGCTGCGGCTGGCGGTGCCGGCGCTCTTCGGCGCTCACGCTGCTGGTGCTCTGGGAGGCGGTGGTGCGGGGGCTGCACGTGCCCTGGTGCATCCTGCCGCCGCCCTCGGCGATCGCCGGCACCTTCGCCGGCAACCTTGGCGACTGCTCTGGGCGGACTTCGTGCAGACCTTCGTCAAGGGCGCGCTGACCGGCTACGTGCATCGGCTGCGGCGCCGCGTTCCTGGCCGCGCTGCGATCGACCGGTCGGCCTTCCTGCAGCGCGGGCTGCTGCCGGTCGGCAACTTCGTGGCCGCGCTGCCGATCGTCGGCATCGCGCCGATCCTGGTGATGTGGTTCGGCTTCGACTGGCAGTCGAAGGCGGCCGTGGTGGTGGTGATGGTGTTCTTCCCGATGCTGGTGAACACCGTCGCGGGGCTGGCGCGACGCGACCCGATGCAGCGCGACCTGATGCGGACCTACGCGCGCCGGCTACTGGCAGACGCTGCTCAAGCTGCGGCTGCCGGCGGCGATGCCGTTCATCTTCAACGGGCTCAAGATCTGCGACGACGCTGGCGCTGATCGGCGCCATCGTGGCCGAATTCTTCGGCTCGCCGACCCGGGGCATGGGGTTCCGCATCTCGACCGAGGTGGGGCGGCTGGCGCTCGACATGGTCTGGGCGGAGATCGCGGTGGCGGCGCTGGCGGGGTCGGCCTTCTATGGCTCGTGGCGCTGGTCGAACGGCGCGGTGACGTTCTGGCATCCGTCGCAAGGCGGCAAAGACTGACAACAGGGAGATCGACAGGCATGAAGAATGAGATCGTGCCGCGGCGCTGGCGTTCGCTGGCGCTCCGGGGTCGCGGCGCAGGCGCAGGACGACGACGTGACGCTGCAGCTGAAATGGGTCACGCAGGCGCAGTTCGCGGGCTACTACGTGGCCAAGGACAAGGGCTTCTACGAGGAGGAGGGGCTCGACGTCACCATCAAGCCCGGCGGGCCCGACATCGCGCCGCCGCAGGTGATCGCGGGCGGCGGCGCCGACGTGATGCTGAACTGGATGCCCTCGGCGCTGGCCGCGCGCGAGAAGGGGCTGCCGGTGGTCAACATCGCCCAGCCGTTCAAGACGTCGGGCATGATGCTGACCTGCTGGAAGGACACCGGCATCGAGAGGCCGCAGGACTTCCGCGGCCAGACGCTCGGCGTCTGGTTCTTCGGCAACGAGTATCCGTTCCTGAGCTGGATGAGCCAGGCTGGGCATCCCGACCGACGGCGGCGAGGACGGCGTGACGGTGCTGAAGCAGGGCTTCAACGTCGACCCGCTGCTGCAGCGGCAGGCCGACTGCATCTCGACCATGACCTACAACGAGTACTGGCCAGGTGCTCGACGCCGGGGTGAGCCGAGGACGAGCTGGTCACCTTCAAGTACGAGGACCAGGGCGTCGCGACGCTGGAGGACGGGATCTACGTGCTGGAGGACCGGCTCGAGGACCCGGCGTTCGTCGACAAGATGGTGCGCTTCGTGCGGGCCTCGATGAAGGGCTGGAAATGGGCCGAGGAGCATCCCGACGAGGCGGCCGAGATCGTGCTGGACAACGACGAGACCGGCGCGCAGACCGAGGCGCACCAGAAGCGCATGATGCGCGAGGTCGCCAAGCTGACCGCGGGCTCGAACGGCGCGCTGGACCCGGCCGACTACCAGCGGACGGTCGACACGCTGCTGGCGGGCGGGTCCGATCCCGTCATCACCAGGGAGCCCGAGGGGGCGTGGACGCACGTGATCACCGACCAGGCGCTGTCGAACTAGGCCCCGGTGGGCGCACGAAGAAGGCCGCCCCGAGGGGCGGCCTTTGTCGTTTCCGGTCGGGCAGCGCGTTACTGCTGCTGGTAGCTGCCGCGCAGCGTCGAGTCGTCGGGCAGCACGGTGGTCGCCGCCTCGTCGTACTCGGGCATCGCCTTGAGCTGCTCCTCGTCGAGGCTCGACAGCACCAGACGCTCGCCGTCGTAGGTCATGTCGTTCAGCGGCAGGGCGACCTTGTGCTCGCCCAGGCCGAGGAACCCGCCGATGCCGACGATGGCGACGACGTCCTGACCCATCAGCGCGAAGTTGTCGACCTCGCCCACGGTCTCGCCATCGGCGCCGGCGACTTCCATGCCCACCAGCTCGGCGACCTGGCGGTCGGCGATGTCGGCGAAGACGGTGTCCATCTGCTGGCCCCAGGCGTCGGCGCCACCTTCACCTTCGGCGACCTGGGTCTGGTCGGCCGGAGCCGCGGCCTCGCCCTCGGCGACCGAGGTGCTTTCGCCTTCGGTCTGCATCTGGGTCTCGTCCTGGGCCATTTCGGTGCTTGCGGCGTCGCCGGTCTGCAGCTCGGTCTCGCCCTCGGCCATCACCGGCTCGCCGGCCTGGCTCTCGGCCTCGGTTTCGCCCGCGGCGAGGTCGGTCACTTCACCCTGCTCGGACGGGGTCGCCTCGGTCTCGGCCTGGGCCGCCTCCTGGGTCGCCTGGTCGACGGCCTGCTCGGTCTCGTCACCGGCCTGGGCCATCTCGTTGCCGGCGGCCTCGGCGGTCTGGTCGACCTCCTGACCGGCTTCCTGCCCGGCCTGGGCCATCTCGTTGCCGGCATCCTCGGCCGTCTGCTCGACCTCCTGACCGGCCTGCGCCATCTCGTTGCCGGCGGCCTCGGCGGCCTGGTCGACCTCCTGACCGGCTTCCTGGCCGGCCTGGGCCATCTCGTTGCCGGCCTCCTCGGCCGTCTGCTCGACGTCCTGAGCGGCTTCGGCCATTTCGTTGCCGGCATCCTCGGCGGTCTGCTCGACCTCCTGACCGGCCTGGGCCATCTCGTTACCGGCCTCATCGGCCGTCTGCTCGACCTCCTGGCCGGCTTCGGCCGTCTCGGTCTGGATGGCGTCGCCCGCCTGCTCGGCCGCCTGGCCGGCCTCGGCGGTCATCTCCTCGGCGCCCTCTTCCACGGCCTGGGCGCCTTCGGCGATCTCCTCGGTGGGCTGCACCTCGGCCTCGCCCTCGACGGCGATCTGGTCGCCGCCCTCGGACGACTGCTGCATCGCCGGCGCCTCGGCCGTCTCATAGCCCGAGCGCAGCGTGTTCTCGCCGGCCAGGACCGTCGCGCCGCCCTCGTCGTACTCGGGCATCTGGCGCAGCTCGTCCTCGGTGAAGCCCGAGACGATCAGCTTCTCGCCGTCCCAGGTCAGGTCACCGAGACCCAGAGCCACTTCATGCTCGCCCATGCCGAGGAAGCCGCCGATCCCCACGATCGCGGCCAGCTGCTGGCCGACCAGGGCGAAGTTGTCGACTTCCCCGATGGTGTTGCCTTCCGAGCTGGCGACGGGCGTCCCGATCAGCTCCTGCACGTTGCGGTCGCCGAGATCGGCGAAGCCTTCGCCGTAATCGGTCTGGTAATTCCGTGGCGTGACCTGCTCGTTCGACTGGACGACCAGCTGGCCCTCGGCGGGGGCGGCCTGGTTGTCCTGCGTGGTCTGGTTCTCTTGCGCGAGGGTCGGGCCGGCGGACAGCGCGATCGCTGCAACCGAGCCGAACAGGATACCCTTGAGACTAGTCATTTCATCCTCCATTGAGCGGGGCTGTGCCCGCTTAACCGTGACCCCGTCGATTTGTTCCACGGGGCAACGGGAGGAGGCGCCACCAGCCGGGGCGCAGCCGGCGGCAGACACGGGGTCTCGGCAGGAATTGGCCGATCCGGCGGCCGCGCGGGCGCGGCCGCCAAGCGTTCACCCCCTGTTCATGCGGTTCTCGACCAGGTCGTCGACGACGGCGGGGTCGGCGAGGGTCGAGGTGTCGCCGAGCTCGTCGGGGTCGTTCTCGGCGATCTTGCGCAGGATGCGGCGCATGATCTTGCCCGAGCGGGTCTTGGGCAGGCCCGGCGCCCACTGGATCAGGTCGGGCTTGGCGATCGGCCCGATCTCGTTGCGCACCCAGTCCGACAGCTCCTTCCTGCAGCGCGTCGCTGGGCTCGACGCCGTTCATCAGCGTGACGTAGGCGTAGATGCCCTGGCCCTTGATGTCGTGCGGATAGCCCACCACCGCGGCCTCGGCGACCTTCTCGTGGGCGACCAGCGCGCTCTCGACCTCGGCCGTGCCCATGCGGTGGCCCGAGACGTTGATCACGTCGTCGACCCGGCCGGTGATCCAGTAGTAGCCGTCGGCGTCGCGCCGGCAGCCGTCGCCGGTGAAGTAGTAGCCCTTGTAGTGGCTGAAGTAGGTCTCCACGAAGCGGTCGTGGTCGCCCCAGACGGTGCGCATCTGGCCCGGCCAGCTGTCGGCGAGGCAGAGCACGCCCTCGGCCGGGCTCTCCTCGATCAGCCTGCCGCTCTCGGCGTCGAGCACCACCGGCCGGATGCCGAAGAACGGCAGCGTGGCCGAGCCCGGCTTGGTCGGGATCGCGCCCGGCAGCGGCGTCAGCAGGTGGCCGCCGGTCTCGGTCTGCCACCAGGTGTCGACGATCGGGCAGGCGCCCTTGCCGACGACGCGGTCGTACCAGTCCCAGGCCTCGGGGTTGATCGGCTCGCCCACCGTGCCGAGGATGCGCAGGCTGGACAGGTCGTGCTTCTCGACGAAGCCCTCGCCCTGGCCCATCAGCGCCCGGATCGCGGTCGGCGCGGTGTAGAACTGGTTGACGCTTGTGCCTGTCGCAGACCGCCCAGAAGCGGCCGGCGTCGGGATAGGTCGGCACGCCCTCGAACATCAGCGTGGTCGCGCCGTTGGCGAGCGGCCCGTAGACGATGTAGCTGTGGCCGGTCACCCAGCCCACGTCCGCGGTGCACCAGAAGACGTCGCCGTCGTGGTAGTCGAAGACGTACTGGTGGGTCATCGCGGCATAGACGAGGTAGCCGCCCGAGGTGTGCACCACGCCCTTGGGCTTGCCGGTCGAGCCGGAGGTGTAGAGGATGAACAGCGGGTCCTCGGCGCCCATCTCCTCGGCCGGGCAGTCGGGCGAGGCCTCGGCGGCCATCTCGTGCGACCAGTGGTCGCGGTCCGCGACCCAGGCGATCTGCTGGCCGGTGCGCCGCACGACGAGCACCTCTCCGGGTCGAGCGCCAGTGCAGCAGCGCCTGGTTGACGTTGTCCTTGAGCTGGTCACCCGGCCGCCGCGCGGGGCGCCGTCGGCGGTGATGACCACCTTGGCGTCGCAGTCGTTGATCCGGTTGGCCAGCGCGTCGGGCGAGAAGCCCGCGAACACCACCGAGTGGATCGCGCCGATCCGGGCGCAGGCCAGCATGGCGTAGGCCGCCTCGGGGATCATCGGCAGGTAGATCACCACCCGGTCGCCGCGGCCGACGCCCATCGCCTTGAGCACGTTGGCGATCCGGCAGACCTGCTCGTGCAGCTCGGCGTAGGTGATGTGCAGCGGCGCGTCGTTCGGGTCGTCCGGCTCCCAGATGATCGCGGTCTGGTCGCCGCGGGCGGGCAGGTGGCGGTCGATGCAGTTCGCCGGCGACGTTCAGCGTGCCGTCCTCGAACCAGCGGATGTGACACGTCGCCGTAGGCGAAGCTGGTGTTCTTGACCTGGTGTAGGGCTTGATCCAGTCGAGCCGCTTGCCCGTGCTCGGCCCAGAACCCCTCGGGGTCGGCCACCGAGCGGTCGTACATCTCGGCGTACCGCGCCGCATCCACATGCGCCCGCTCGACCACCGCCGCCCCCGGCGCCCGCTTCTCGTTGACGTCGAGCATTGTGTCCTCCCTTGTTGATGGCCGAGCGTATCGGCAAGCCTCGGCTGCGATCAAGACGACGCGGGATCGCGGGCCCACGCCACGCCCGCGGCGGCGAGCCGTTCGAGCAGGGCCTCGGCCCAGGCCGCGTCCTCGGGCGCGAGCTCGTCGCGATAGCCGCCGATCTTGCCGCGCCGGACCTTGAAGCTGTCGGGTTCGGCGGGGTCGACAGGCGAGATCTTGCTACGGTAGCGGGCGGCGAAGCGGCCGCCGCGCTGGTCCCGCTTCATGGCGTCGAAGCTGCAGGCGCGTACCACGTCTTCGATGCGGGCGCGATCGGCGTCGAGGCGCAGGAAGCGCGCCAGGCGCTCGACCTGGTTGGCGGTGTCGCGCTGCAGGCTCTCGTAGGTGACGATGGCGGCCCGGTCGCGCCGGCCGAGCGTATCGAGCCACATCGCGTTGTAGCGGGCGACCTTTTCGACGCCGTATCTGGGATCGCGGATGAAGTCGCCGATCGAACCCTCGTAGGCGCCGATCCGCTTGGTCGCCTGATGGTAGCCCGAGACCGCCGTGTCGATCGGATTGCGATGCAGGAAGACGATGCGGTCGAACTGCGTCTCCCACGCGGTGTCGAGCTGATCCGCAGTGAGGCCCATCCGGTGCCCCGCCGCGGCGTGGAGCCACCGCAGATCGGCGCCGAGCGCGTCGAGCATCACGCGAAGCCAGGTCCGCCCGGACTTGGGGAACGAGATGCAGGCGTCGGGTTTGCGGCCGAGGATCCGCCGCACGAGCGCCCGGGTGCCCTTCACGACCGGCCTCCGCCGCGCGGGTCAGATCGCCAGGTATTCGGCGCGCAGCGCTTCGTCCTCGAGCACCTCCTTGGCCGAGCCGTCGAAGACCACCTAGCCGGTGTCGAGGATCACCGCCCGGTCGGCCAGCTTCAGCGCGCGCGACGGCGTTCTGCTCGACGATGACCGTGGTGATGCCCTGGTCGTTGATGATCTTCAGCGTCTTGCGCGATCTCCTGGACGATCACCGGGGCGAGGCCCTCGTAGGGCTCGTCGAGCAGCAGCACCTTGATGTCGCGCGCCAGCGCCCGGGCGATGGCCAGCATCTGCTGCTCGCCGCCCGACAGGGTCACGCCCTCCTGCTTGCGGCGCTCGCCAGGCGCGGGAAGAGCTCGTAGATCCGCTCGAGCGACCAGCCGACGGGCGGGGCGATCTGGGCCAGCTGCAGGTTCTCCTCGACCGTCAGGCCGGGGATGATGCGCCGGTCCTCGGGCACCAGCGCGATGCCCGCCACCGCGGCCTGGTGGCCTTCATCTTGTGCAGCGGCTGGTGGTCGAGCCAGATCTCGCCGTGCGTCAGCTCGGGGTTGCCGAGCCGCGCGATGGTGCGCAGGGTCGAGGTCTTGCCGGCGCCGTTGCGGCCCAGCAGCGCCAGGATCTCGCCCTCGTGCACGTTGAAGCTGACGCCCTGCACGATGTAGCTTTCGCCGTAATAGGCGTGGATGTCCCAGACCGAGAAGAACGGCGCGGCGGCGGTCTCGGCGTCGGTTGGCGTGCTGTGCTGAAGTCGGCTGGCGGTTCATCGGCGGTCTCCTCATCGGCAGCATCGTGCGCCTCGCCCAGATAGGCTTCCTGGACCTTCGGGTGGCCCTTGATCTTCTCGGGCGTGTCCTCGACCAGCGGCGTGCCCTGCGCCAGCACCGTGATCCGGTCGGCGAGCGAGAAGACCACGTGCATGTCGTGCTCGATGATCGCCATGGTGATGTCGCGCGCGGGCCTTGATCTGCTTCAGCAGGTCGATGGTGTTGTTGGTGTCGGCCCGCGCCATGCCGGCGGTCGGCTCGTCCAGCAGCAGCAGCCTCGGCTCCTGCACCAGGCACATCGCCATCTCCAGCCGCCGCTTGTCGCCGCGCGACAGCGAGGCGGCGTGCATGTCGCGCTTGTCGCGCATGTTCACGTCGTCGCAGCATCTGCTCGCGCGCGCTCCATCAGCGTCGCGCTCGGCGCTCACGCGTCTCGAAGGCGTGCATCCGGAAGGCCCCGTCGCGCTTGGCGAAGCAGGGGATCAGCACGTTTTCCAGCACCGTCAGGTCGCCGAAGATCTCGGGCGTCTGGAACACGCGGGCGATGCCCATCTGGTTGATCTCGTGCGGCTTGCGGCCCAGCACCGACTGGCCGTCGAACATCACCGAGCCGGTGTCGGGGATCAGCTTGCCCACGAGGCAGTTCAGCAGCGTCGACTTGCCCGCGCCGTTCGGCCCGATGATGGCGTGGACGGTGTTCTCGCGCGACCGACAGGTTCACGTCGCGCCAGCGCCTGCAGGCCGCCGAAGCGCTTGTTGACGTCCTTGACTTCGAGAATGCCCATGCGGTCCTCCCTCATTCGGCCGGGCTGCTTCGGCTGGCGCTCGCGCTCGGCGCCGGACGCCCGGGCGTTGCGGCGGCGGAACAGGCGGCCGATGCGCTGGCCGCCCTCGATCAGGCCGCCGGGCAGGAAGATCACGACCAGCATGAACAGCAGCGCCCAGCGTCAGGTGCCAGCCCTTGCCGACGAACGGGTGGACGAGCGTCACCAGCACGTCCTCCAGCCCGTCGGGCAGGACGGCGAACCAGCCGTGCAGGACGCCGTCGTTGATCTTCGAGAAGATGTTCTCGAAGTACTTGATGAAGCCCGCGCCCAGCACCGGCCCGATCAGCGTGCCCGCGCCGCCGAGGATGGTCATCAGCACCACCTCGCCCGAGGCCGTCCACTGCATCCGCTCGGCCCCGGCCAGCGGGTCCATCGAGGCCAGCAGGCCGCCGGCCAGCCCCGCGTACATGCCCGAGATGACGAAGGCCGCCAGCGTGTAGGGCCGGGGGTTCAGGCCGGTGTAGTTCATCCGCTTCTGGTTCGACTTGACCGCCCGCAGCATCATCCCGAAGGGCGAGCGGAAGATGCGCATCGCGACGTAGAAGGCCACCAGCATGATCACCGCGCAGAGGTAGTAGCCGGCGTTGAACTGGAACAGCCAGCCGCCGAGCGCGCAGGGTCTCGGTCGCGCGCATCTCGAGCCCGAAGAGGTTGGTGACCGGGATGCCGCCGTCGGGCGTGGCGGTCGCGCCCAGGATGCGCGGGTCGTCGAGGGTGAGCTGCAGCCCGGTCTCGCCGTTGGTGATCGGCGTCAGCACCGAATAGGCGAGGTTGAAGGACATCTGCGCGAAGGCCAGCGTCAGGATCGAGAAGTAGATCCCCGAGCGGCGCAGGCGACATAGCCGATCAGCAGCGCGAAGAGCCCCGCCACGACGATCGACAGCACGATGGCCGGGAAGACGTTCATGCTCAGCAGCTTGAACATCCAGACCGCCGAGTAGCGAGCCCACGCCGAGGAAGGCCGCGTGGCCGAAGGACAGGTAGCCGGTCAGCCCGAACAGGATGTTGAAGCCGATGGCGAAGATCCCGAAGATCGCGAAGCGCTGCATCAGGTCCGGGTAGCCCGCGTTGAACTGCGCCAGCGCGCTGCCCTCGGGGAACGGGTTGAGCAGGATCGGCGCGCCGAGCGCGAGGAGCGCGACGACGATCAGCAGGATCAGGTCGCGGCGGGCGAGTCCCAGCATGGCTCATTCCTCCATCACGCCCTTGCGGCCCATCAGGCCGCGCGGGCGGGTCAGCAGGATGACGATGGCGACCAGGTAGATGATGATCTGGTCGATGCCCGGCAGGATCTCCTTGATCTCGTTCATCGAGGCGAAGCTCTCCAGGATGCCGAGCAGGAAGCCCGCGACCACCGCGCCGGGCAAGCGAGCCCATGCCGCCCACCACCACGACGACGAAGCTGACAGCACGAGGAAGTCCATGCCCATGTGGTAGTTGGGCGAGTTGATCGGCGTGTACATCACGCCCGCCAGCCCCGCGACGGCGGCGGCGATGCCGAACATGATGGTGAAGCGCCTGTCGATGTTGATGCCCAGAAGGCCCACCGTCTCGCGGTCGGCCATGCCGGCGCGCACCACCATGCCGAAGGTGGTGAACTGCAGGAAGGCGAAGACCGCGCCGATGATGACCAGCGAGAAGACGAAGTAGACCATCCGCCAGTAGGGATAGATGATCGCGTTGGGGTCGAAGCCCAGCAGCACGCCGAAGTCGAACGAGCCGCGGAACGCGTCCGGCGCCGGCGTCGGGATCGGGTTGGCGCCGAAGAACTGCTTGATGATCTCCTGCAGCACGATGGCCAGGCCGAAGGTCACCAGGATCTGGTCGGCATGGGGGCGCTTGTAGAAGTGCTTGATCAGCCCGCGCTCCATCGCCAAGCCGATGAGGAGCATGACCGGGATCGCGAACAGGATCGCCAGCGGCACCGACCAGTCGATCAGCGCCTCGCCCGCCTCGGGGCCGAACCAGAGCTCGACGTAGGGCGTCTCGACCTTCAGCGGGTTGCCGAGGAAGTCGGTGCGCTTTCGTCGATGCTGATCTTCGACAGCGTAAGGATCCGCTGCAGCGTGACCGCGCAGAAGGCGCCGATCATGAACAGCGCGCCGTGCGCGAAGTTGACCACGCCGAGCGTGCCGAAGATCAGCGTCAGCCCCAGCGCGATCAGCGCATAGGCCGAGCCCTTGTCGAGCCCGTTCAGGATCTGCAGCAGGATCGCGTCCATCGTCCCCACCTGCGGTCGAGCGGCGGAGGGCCGGGCCGACGCCGCCGCGGTGCGCGGCCGGCCGCTCAGGCGTCAGGCGCCGGGGTTGCACTCGCCGAGGTCGCCGCCCGCGAACATCGGGTGGTCCGGCTCGTACATGACCTGCTCGACCGGCGTGACCTCGACGATCTCCAGCAGGTCGAACTCGTTCTCCGGGTTCTCCTTGCCCTGCACCACGAGCACGTCCTTGAAGCACTGGTGATCGGCGGCGCGGTAGAGGGTCGGGCCGTTGCCCAGGCCGTCGAACTCGAAGCCTTCCAGCGCCTCGACCACGGCGCAGGGGTTGAACGAGCTCGCGCGCGTCGACCGCGTCGGCGTAGAGCAGCGTCTGCACGTAGCAGGTCTGCGCCGCCTGGCTCGGCGGGAAGCCGTACTTGGTGCCGAAGGACTGCACGAAGGCGTTGGTGCCCGTCGTCCTGCAGCTTCCAGTGCCAGTTGGTCGAGCCCGAGGATGCCCTTGATGTTCTCGCCGGCGCCCTTGCGCCATCAGGCCGGAGTAGAGCGGCACGACGATCTCGAAGTGCTTGCCGTTGACCTGCTTGTCGCGCAGGCCGAACTGCACCGCGTTGGTCAGCGAGTTGACCATGTTGCCGCCGTAGTGGTTCAGGATCAGCACGTCGGCGCCCGAGTTCAGCACCGGCGCGATGTAGGACGAGAAGTCGGTCGCGGCGAGCGGGGTGCGCACGTCGTCTCGACCGTCTCCCAGCCCAGCGCCTCGGTCGCGGCCTTGATCGATTCCTCCTGCGTCCAGCCCCAGGTGTAGTCGGCGGTCAGGTGATAGGCCTTGCGGTCGGTGCCGTAGCGCGTCGGCCAGCACCGGCGCCAGCGCCGCGGCCGACATGTAGGCGTTGAAGAAGTGGCGGAAGCCGTTGGCCTTCTTGTCCTTGCCGGTGGTGTCGTTGGAGTGGGTCAGGCCGGCCATGAAGATCACGCCGGCCTCCTGGCAGAGGCCCTGCACGGCGACCGCCACGCCCGAGGACGAGCCGCCGGTGATCATGATCGCGCCGTCCTTCTCGATCATCGACTTGGCGCGAGGCGCGGGCGGCGTCGGACTTGGTCTGGGTGTCGCCGGTGACGAACTCGACCTTCTTGCCCAGGATGCCGGTGCCCGTCCAGCGCCTTGGACGAGAAGGTGTGCAGCATGCCGCCGTCGCCTTCGCCGTTCAGGTGCTCGACGGCCAGCTGGTAGGCGCGCAGCTCGTCGGCGCCCTCGTCGGCATAGGGGCCGGTCTGCGGCACGTTGAAGCCGAGCGTCACGGTGCTGCCGGTCGGCTCGTTGGTGAAGGCCGCCGGCGCGCGCCGGTGAAGATCGTCGGCAGGGCCAGGCCCGCGCCGGCGACGGCGCCGGTCTTCAGCACGCCGCGGCGTGTGAGGTTGGCCTTGGTCATGAGCATCCTCCCGTTCGTGATCTCGGCTGCGGCGCCGGTTCCTCCCTGCGCCGGCAGCGTCCTTTACAGGGCGAAGGCAGCATCGCAGACCGAGCGAAAATTCCCGCAACAACTGCTTTTGCGGGAAGACATTTTTCTGTAAACATCATACAGTTCGCAGGCGCAGAATCTGTAAACAAGTCTTCTCGCGCGGCGCAGAAACGCGTTGAAGAGCAGGAGGCAAATGCCGTGCCGCGCGGCCGCACCTGACCGGCACGCCGGATCCGCGACGCCGCGGCTCGACCTGGGGATCCGCGCAGGCCGATCTGGCGCGGCGCGGTCGGGCATCTCGGCCTCCTACCTCAACCTGATCGAGCACAACCGCCGCAGAATCGGCGGCAAGCTGCTGCTGCGACATCGCGCGGGCGCTGCGGGTCGAGCCGGCGGCGCTGTCCGAGGGGGCCGAGGCGGGCGCTGATCGCCGCGCTGCGCGACGCCGCCGCGGACCAGTGCCGGCGCAGCGCCGCCGAGACCGACCGGGCCGAGGAATTCGCCGGGCCGCTTTCCCGGCTGGGCGCGCGCTGATCGCGGCGCAGGCGCCGGCGCATCGCGGCGCTGGAGCGCACGGTCGAGACGCTGACCGACCGGCTGGCGCACGACCCGCACCTGTCGGCCTCGCTGCACGAGGTGCTGTCGACGGTGACCGCGATCCGCTCGACCGCCGCGATCCTCGCGGACGACGACGGACTCGACGCCGAATGGCGCGCGCGGTTCCACCGCAACATCCACGAGGACAGCCGCCGGCTGGCCGAGAGCGGCCGCAGGCGCTGGTGGCCTATCTCGACGCGGCGCGAGCGACGCCGAGGACGCCGCCCGGTCCCGCAGGAGGAGGTCGAGGCGCTGGCTCGACGGCGCGCGGCTACCACGTGGCGGAGCTGGAGGGCGCGCCGCCCGAGGCCGCGGCCGACGATGGCGCAGGCGGCGGCGGAGCTCGGCGGCCGGCCGCGGCGCTTGCTGGAGACCTGGCTCGAGCGGCACGCGCGCCGACGCGGCCGCGCTGCCGGCGGCGCGCGCTGGCGGCGGGCGGCCCGACCCCGCGGCGCCCGCGCGCGCGCTCGGCGTCGACCTGGCGGCGGTGATGCGGCGGCTCGCGGCGCTGCCGAGGCGCGGTCCGAGCCGCGCGGGCCTCGTCGGTCTGCGACGGGTCGGGCACGCTGATCTTCCGCAAGCCGGTCGACGGCTTTCCGCTGCCGCGCTTCGGCGCCGCCTGTCCGCTCTGGCCGCTCTACCAGGCGCTGGCGCGGCCGATGGTGCCGGTCCGCGCCGGTCGTCGAGTGCCGGGCGCGGACGCCGCGCCGTTCCTGACGCCATGCCGTGGCCGAGCCGCGACGCGCCCGCTGCGCTTCGACGGTGCCGCCGGCCTCGAGGCGACGATGCTGATCCTGCCGGCGCCGCCCGGCGCCGCACCGAGCGCGCCGCGCAGGTGGGCACGAGCTGCCGGATCTGCCCGCGGACCGACTGCCCGGCCCGGCGCGAGCCGTCGATCCTGGCAGACGGATTTTGACAGGCTGCGGCGCGCTTGCGGCGATAGTCCGGCGAAGCGAACGAGAAAGAAGCCTGACACGGGGAGAGCCAGCGCATGGGCAGGACGTGTCCTGCTGATCGAGGACGAGCCGAACATCATCGAGGCGATCCGCTTCATCCTGTCGCGCGACGGCTGGACGGTCGAGACCCATGCCGACGGGCGCGACGGCGTGGCCGCGGTGCCCGCGAGCAGGCGCCCGACGTGGTGATCCTCGACGTGATGCTGCCGAGCCGGTCGGGCTACGACATCCTGCGGGACCTGCGCGCCGACCCGGAGACCGCGCGCGCTGCCGGTGCTGATGCTGACCGCGCGGGGCCAGGCCAAGGACCGCGAGCTGGCCGAGCGCTACGGCGCCAGCCGCTTCATGACCAAGCCGTTCTCGAACGCCGAGGTGCTGGCCGCGGTGCGCGAGCTGGCCGGCCGCGTGAGCCGAGCGGCCCGAGCCGCTGTTCCTCGCGCGGCGGACCTACCGCCGGCGCCGGCTGATGGACGCGGCGCGGCTCCTGCCTGGTCGGGGCTGGTCCTGTTCCTGCTGCCGCTCGCGTGGAGCGGGGCCGGCGCGCCTGCGACCGCGCGGGTGGGCCTCTACCTCTTCGGCGATCTGGGCGGCGCTGATCGCGGCGTCGGCGCGTTCTGTCGCGGCAGCTCTGCGGCGACCCGGCGACGTTGCCGGAGCGCGCGGCCCGAGCCGTGCGATGCTGTCGTTCAACCTGCTTCGTCGCGGTCTGCCTGGGCTACGTCGCCTTCCTGTTCCTCGTGGCCTTCGTCGCCGAGCGGCTGGCGGCGCAGGGACGGGCGGGCTGGCTGCGCTCGCCGGCGGTCTACACGCTGTCGCTGTCGATCTACTGCACCGCCTGGACCTTCTACGGCGCGGTCGGCTACGCCGCGCGCTCGGGGCTGGAGTTCGTGACGATCTACCTCGGCCCGACGCTGGTGCTGGTCGGCTGGTGGGGCGTGCTGCGCAAGCTGGTGCGGATCGGGCGGACGCAGCGGATCACCTCGATCGCCGACCTGATCTCGTCGCGCTACGGCAAGTCGAACCTGCTGGGCGTGCTCGTGACGCTGCTCGGCGGTGGTCGGGGCCACGCCCTACATCGCGCTGCAGCTGCAGTCGGTCACGCTGTCCTTCGCGCGTCTTCGCGCCCGCGACCGCGCCGCGCCCGCTGCGGCGGCGCCGATCTCAGCGCCACGGCGCTCTGGGTGGCGGCGGGGCTGGCGCTCTTCACCGTCCTCTTCGGCACCCGCAACCTCGACGCCAACGAGCGCCACCACGGCGTCGTCACCGCCATCGCGGTCGAGGCGGTGGTCAAGCTGGTGGCGCTGCTGGCGGTCGGCGTCTTCGTGGTCTGGTGGCGTGGCGGGCGGGCCGGCGCGACGATCTGCTCGACGATCGACGCCTCGCCCATCGCCGCACTGGCGACCTGCGGCCGGGCCGCTGGGTCGGGCTGACCTTCCTGTCGGCGGCGGCCTTCCTGCCTGCCGCGCATGTTCCAGGTGCTGGTGGTCGAGAACGCGGACGAGCGGCACCTCGCCACCGCCGCCTGGGCGTTCCCGCTCTACCTGTTGCTGATGAGCCTCTTCGTCGTGCCCATCGCGGTGGTCGGGCCTGGCGCTGCTGCCGGCGGGGTCGAACCCCGACCTCTTCGTGCTGACCGTGCCGCTGGAGCTGGGGCAGCGAGGGGCTGGCGATGCTGGCCTTCCTGGGCGGGTTCTCGTCGGCGACCTCGATGGTGATCGTGGCGGCGATCGCGCTGGCGACGATGGTGTCGAACCACATCGTGCTGCCGCTCTGGCTGTGCGTCGCGCCAGGGCCGGCGCGGTGGTCTCGGGCGACGTGCGCGAGGTGGTGCTGGCCGCGCGGCGGCTGTCGATCGCGGGCGGTTCTGGCGCTGGGCTACCTCTACTACCGCCTCTCGGGGGGCGGCGCGGCGCTGGCGGCGATCGGGCTGATCTCGTTCGCCGGCGTGGCGCAGGTGCTGCCGGCGCTGCTGGGCGGCATCTTCTGGCGCGGCGCCACGCGGATCGGGGCGGCCGCGGGGCTGGTGACGGGCTTCGCTGGTCTGGGTCTACTACCTGTTCCTGCCGAGCTTCGGCGCCGGCGATCCTGTCCGCCGCGCTGCTGGCCAGGGGCCGCTGCGGCATCGGCTGGCTGCGCCCGCAGGCGCTGTTCGGGATCGGGGGGCTCGACCCGCTCGTGCACGCGGTGTTCTGGAGCCTGGCGCTCAACACCGCTGGTCTTCTTGGCGGCTCGCTCCTCGAGCTTTCCGCACGCCGCTGGAGCGGCTGCAGGGCGCGCAGATTCGTCAATGTCTTCCGCAGCGGCGACGGCGGCCCGCGGCTGGAGCCGCGGGCGCCGGCCGAGGCCGAGGACCTGCTGGTCATGGCGCAGCGCATCCTCGGCGCCGGCCGAGGCGCAGGCGCTCTTCCAGCGCGAGGCGGCGGCGCAGGGGCAGGCGCGGCTTCCTGCCCGACCCGACGCCCGCCTTCCTCGAGCGGCTGGAGCGCGAGCTGGCGGGCTCGGTCGGCGCGGCGACGGCGCACGCGATGGTGGGGCAGATCGTCGGGCGGCAGCTCGGTCTCGGTCGAGGACCTGATGGCGGTCGCCGACGAGACCGCGCAGATCATGGAGTATTCCAGCCAGCTCGAGGCCAAGTCGGACGAGCTGGCCCGCACCGCCCGGCAGCTGCGCGAGGCCAACGACAAGCTGACCGCGCTGTCGGTCCAGAAGGACGCCTTCCTCAGCCAGATCAGCCACGAGCTGCGCACGCCGATGACCTCGATCCGCGCGTTCTCCGAGATCCTGCGCGACGGCGAGGCGCTGACGCGCCGACGAGCGCGACGCGCTACTCGGGCATCATCCACGACGAGGCGCTGCGGCTGACGCGGCTGCTGGACGACCTGCTCGACCTCAGCGTGCTGGAGAACGGGCAGGTGACGCTGAACCTGGGGCGCGGGCAACCTGCGCGACGTGATCGACCGCGCGTTGCACGGCGGCCGGGCGCGACACGAGGCCGGCGCGCTGGCGCGTCCGGCGCGACCGGGCGGCCGAGGCGGTGCCGCTGGTGACCGATCCCGACCGGCTGGCGCAGGTCTTCATCAACCTGATCACGAACGCGCGCGAAGTACTGCGACGCGCCGCGCGGCCCGAGCTGCGGATCGCGGTGCGCGAGGGGCGGGGCGGGTGACGGTCGACTTCATCGACAACGGGCGCGGCATCCCGCGCGAGAGCCAGGCGATGATCTTCGAGAAGTTCTCGCGCCTGGGCGACGCGCGCGCCGCCGGCGGGGCGGGGCTGGGGCTGGCCATCTGCCGCGAGATCATGGCCAACCTCGGCGGCACGATCGCCTATCTGCCGGGGCAGGGCGGCGCGGCGTTCCGGGTGACGCTGCCGGTGGCCCGCGCCGAGGCCGCCGCCTGAGCGGGATCAACGGCGCATTAACCGGCTTCTGCCAAACCCCGGCGGGACATCCGGGGGAACGCATGATCAGCGACGGCGCAGTACGGGCGATGAAGCGGAAGGCGGGCGAGGGGCGTCCGCCGCCGGAATTCGGCGTGATGAACCCGGTCCGCGGGTGGCGCGTCGCGGTGCCGAAGGCGGCCGACGAGGCGATGGACCTCGTGGCGACGGCGCTTTCGGTGACCGAGATGCGGCTCAGGCGGGACGAGCTGACCGAGGACCTGCCCGAGGGGGCGCTGATCATCCTGCTCGAGGGGCCCAGCCGGCAGTTCGGCCTGGCGATCCTCGACGCGCAGATGATGGGCGGCCTGATCGAGGCGGCCACGACCGGCCGCGTTGGCCAGCGCCCGACCACGCCGCGCCAGCCCACCCGTACCGACGCCGTCATCTGCGCCGATCTTCTCGACCGGCTCTTCGAGATCTACGAGGAGAACGTCGCGGTCCTGTCGGACTCGCCGCTGCTGTCCGGCTATCGCTACGCGACGCCGCTGCTCGATCCGCGGATGGTCGAGATGACGCTGCCCGAGGCGCCCTACCGCCAGTTCACGCTGACCATCGACATGGGCAACGGCGCCAAGACCGGCGAGATGCGCATCTCGTTCCCGGCCACGGCCCGGCAGCCGGGGCGCGCCGGCGAGGTCGACTCGGGCTTCCAGGAGGCGTTCCGCGCCAACGTGATGAGCACGACGGCCGACCTGCAGGCGATCCTGCACCGCGTCTCGATGCCGCTGCGGCAGGTGATGGGCCTGTCGGTGGGCGACGTGATCCCGGTGCCGCTGGCGGCGCTGGGCAAGGTCCGGGTCGAGCATGTGGGGGGCAAGCGCGTCTCGCTCGGCCGGCTCGGCCAGCAGGGCGGCTTCCGCGCCGTCCGCCTGCGCGAGGATGACGAGGACGCGGCCGCCCCGGATGCAGGCGCGACCGACTTTCAGGCGGCCGCCCCCGCGGCGGCGCCCGCGCGCCTGCCGGAGATGGAGAGCGACCTGTCGGCCGGGACGCCGGGTTTCGGCGGCTTCGACCTTGGCGAGGAGGAGGGCGAGGCCTCGTCCGGTCTGCCGCCGCTCGACGACCTGCCTGACCTCGACGGTCTGCCCGAGATCGACGGTCTGCCCGACCTCGACCAGGGGGACGCGGACGACCTGGCGATGCCGCCGATGCAGATGGCCTCGCTCGACGATCTCGACGACTGAGGCGTCGGCGCGCGGAGGTGGGGGCGGGCGGCGCTCAGCCCTTGCCGCGCGCCTCGATCTGCGGGCGGATGCCGTCCAGCGCATAGCCGGCCTCGGCCGCGGCGCGCAGGATCTCGTCCGCCGTCAGCCGGTCGGTCTGTCCCAGCGCCCAGACCACGGCCGAGCGGGTCCCCGAGCGGCAATAGGCGAGCACCGGGCCGTCGGCCTCGTCCAGGGCGCGGCGCTGCTCGGTCACGTTGGCCTCGGTCAGGGCGCCGTTGCGCACCTCGTTGACCACGAAGCGCAGCCCTTCCGCCTCGGCGGCGGCGCGCATCGCGTGCGAGTGCAGGTCGGCCGACACCTCCTCGTCCGGGCGGTTGCAGACGATCGTGGTGAAGCCCTTCGTGCGCGCCTCGGCCAGGTCGGCGGGCGCGAGCTGCGGGCTGACGGCGTAGTCGGGCGTCAGATGCTTGATTTCCATGCCGCCTGATACGCCGACCCGCGCACGGGGTCCAGCGGCGGCTTGCCACAGCCCTGTCAACCCGTTACGGCGTGAGCGATGTCCCCCGCGGTCGACATTCAGCAGGACCGGATGGCCGAGGCCGCCGATGAAGCGGCCGAGGTGCTGCGCGCCCTGTCGAACCCCTCGCGGCTGCTTCTGCTGTGCCAGCTGGTCGAGGGCGAGTACAGCGTGGGCGAGCTGGTCGACCGGCTGGACCTGGGGCAGGCCTACGTGTCGCAACAGCTTTCGCGGCTGCGGGCGCTGGGCCTGGTCAAGTGCCGCCGCGACGGGCGCAGCGTCCTCTACAGCCTCGCCGACGACCGGCTGATCGTGGTGATCGAGGCGCTGCACCGCGCCTTCTGCCCCGCGCCGCAAGACGCCTGCTGAGGCACGCGCCGGGGTGCGCGTCAGCCCAGCAGGACGCCCACGATCACCATCATCAGGCCCAGCATCGAGACGGCGAACGAGCCGAGGTTGACGGTCACCGCCCGCTGCAATCGCGCCCGCAGCTCGGCGTCGCCGAGGCCCGCCCGGCGCGCCCGCATCACCGCGATGATGCACCACACCACGCCCGCGAGCCCCGCCGCCGAGATCGCCGCACCCGTCCAGACGAGCCATTCCATCGCCAAGTCTCCGCTCTGCCGTCCGCGCCGCTTGCAGGGGTCGCGGGGCGCAGCTACCAACCGCACCCGATCCCAGCAAGAGGCAGCCATGAGCGACATCACCGAGGACGCCCAGTCCGACAGCTATCGCGTCACCGCCGAGGAACTGCGCCAGTTCATCGAGCGCTACGAACGACTCGAGGCCGAGAAGAAGGACATCGCCGACCAGCAGAAGGAGGTGATGGCCGAGGCCAAGGGCCGCGGCTACGACACCAAGGTCATGCGCAAGGTCATCGCGCTGCGCAAGCGCGAGCCCGACGACATCGCCGAGGAGGAGGCGGTGCTGGACATGTACCGCCAGGCGCTCGGCATGTGACCGCCAGTCGCCGGCGCCAGGCGATGGACAGCCGGCGGCGGATCGACTACGGCGGGGATGATGGTCGACAGAAACGCTCAAGCATCGCCGCGGGGCCCCGTCGCCCTCCGCCTCGACCGCTGGTCGATGGGGGCGCTGGCGATCGCGGCCCTGGTCCTCGCGCCGATCGTGGCGGTGGTCTGGCTGGCCGCGACGCCGGTCGAGAACGTCTGGCCGCACCTGGTGGCCACCACCCTGCCGCGCTATCTCGGCAACACGCTGGTGCTGATGGCGTCGGTGGGCCTGGCCGCGCGATGGTGGGCACCGGGGCCGCCTGGCTGGTCACGATGTACCGCTTTCCGGGCGTGCGGTGGCTGCAATGGCTGCTGCTGCTGCCGCTGGCGGTGCCCGGCCTATGTCGGCGCCTACGCGCTGGTCGACTTCCTGGAATACGCGGGGCCGGTGCAGGGCGCCCTGCGCGAGCTCTTCGGGCTGGCAGAGCGCGCGCGACTACTGGTTTCCCGAGATCCGCTCGCGCGGGGCGGCCATCGTGGTGCTGACGGCGGCGCTCTACCCGTACGTCTACCTGCTGTCGCGCGCCGCCTTCCGCGAGCAGTCGGGCTGCAGCTACGAGGTGGCGCGGGCGCTGGGGGCGGGGCCCTTCGCCCGCTTCTGGCGCGTGGGCCTGCCGCTGGCGCGGCCGGCGATCGCGGCGGGCATGGCCATCGTGATGATGGAGACGGTCAACGACTTCGGCACCGTCGACTATTTCGCGGTGCAGACGCTGACCACGGGCATCTTCAGCGTCTGGCTGCAGGCCTGCGAACGTGGGCGGCGCGGCGCAGATGGCCTGCGTGATCCTGGTCCTGATCCTGGCGCTCGTGGCGCTGGAAAAGCTGGGGCGCCGGCGGATCCGCTTCTACCGGCTGTCGCGGCAGGTGCGGCCGATGCAGCCGGTGCCGCTGACCGGGGCGCGGGGGTGGCTGGCCACGCTCGGCTGCGCGCTGCCGGTCGCGGTGGGCTTCGTGCTGCCGGTGGGCGTGCTGGCGGGGCATGCGCTGCGGCGGCCCGAGCTCTGGGCCGACCCGGACCTGGTCGAGGCGCTGGTCAACACCGTGACGGTGGGGTTCGTCGCGGCGGTGGTGACGGTCGCGGCGGGCCTCTTCATGGTCTACGGCGTGCGGGTGGGCGGCCGGTCGCTGCCCCGCCTGCTGCTGCCGGTGACGACCATCGGCTACGCCGCGCCCGGCGCGGTGCTGGGGGTGGGCATCCTGATCCCGCTGGCGCATCTGGACAACGCGGTCGCCGATACGGTCGAGCGGGTGTTCGGGGTCGACCCCGGGCTGATCCTGACCGGTTCGGCGGCGGCCATCGTCTATGCCTACGCGGTGCGCTTCTTCGCCATCGCGCAGGGCGCGGCCGACGCCGCGATCGGGCGCGTCTCGCCCAATCTGCCGATGGCGGCCCGGGCGCTGGGCCGCAGCGCCGTGGGCGCCCTTCGGTCGGTCTACGTGCCGCTGATCCGCGGCTCGGTCGGAACCGCGCTGCTGCTGGTCTTCGTGGACTGCGTCAAGGAGCTGCCGGCGACGCTGCTGCTGCGGCCCTTCAACTGGAACACGCTGGCCACCCGGACCTACGAGCAGGCATCGCTCGAGCGCATCGGCCACGCGGCGCCGGCGGCGCTGGCCGTGGTGGCGGTCAGCCTGGGCGCGGTGCTGCTGCTGGCGCGGGCCAACCACCGCTGAGCTTGCGCGCCGATCCCTTTGGCCATATTCCTCGCGGGCGTGTCGCCGCCCGCGGCGGCATCAAGGAGCCGGCATAGCTCAGCTGGTAGAGCGCGTGATTTGTAATCACGATGTCGGGGGTTCGAATCCCTCTGCCGGCACCATCCCCCCCCTCGCACTTCGGATCCAAAGCGGCGGCCGATCATGGCGTTATGCCGCGATCTTCATGCGCGGCCGCGGTCGCGGGTCTTGCCGGCCTCCGCCGATCCTGCCTAGTGTCGCGCGTGTGCGACCGCATCACCGGGGGGAGAGGACGACATGGCGATCGAGCATCTGAAACGCAGCAAGCCCGAGACCGAGAAGGCCGAGGACGACGCCAAGGTCCGCGGCGTCGTCGAGGCGACGCTGGCCGACATCGAGGCGCGCGGCGACGCGGCCGTGCGCGAGCTCAGCCAGAAGTTCGACGGCTACGCCCCCGAGAGCTTCCGCCTCACCCGATCCGAGATCGAGGCGGCGATGCAGAAGGTCTCGGACCGCGACATGGCCGACATCCGCTTTGCCCAGGACCAGATCCGCCGCTTCGCCGAGGCGCAGCGCGCCTCGATGACCGACATCGAGGTCGAGACGCTGCCGGGCGTGATCCTCGGCCACCGCAACATCCCCGTCCAGTCGGTGGGCTGCTACGTGCCCGGCGGCAAGTTTCCCATGGTGGCCTCGGCGCACATGTCGGTGCTGACCGCCTCGGTCGCCGGCGTGCCGCGCATCGTCGCCTCGGCCCCGCCGGTCAAGGGCGCGCCGCATCCCGCCATCGTGGCCGCGATGCACATGGGCGGGGCGCACGAGATCCTGTGCCTCGGCGGCATCCAGGCGGTGGGCGCGATGGCGCTGGGGACCGAGACGACTCGAGCCGGTGCACATGCTGGTCGGCCCCGGCAACGCCTTCGTGGCCGAGGCCAAGCGCCAGCTCTACGGCCGGGTGGGCATCGACCTCTTCGCCGGCCCGACCGAGACGATGGTGATCGCCGACGACACGGTCGACGCCGAGATGTGCGCGACCGACCTGCTGGGCCAGGCCGAGCACGGCTACAACTCGCCCGCCGTGCCTGATCACCAACTCGCGCAAGCTGGCCGAGGCGACGATGGCCGAGGTCGACCGCATCCTCGCAGATCCTGCCCACCGCCGAGACGGCGGCGGTGTAGCTGGCGCGACTACGGCGACGTGATCCTCTGCGACGACTACGACGAGATGCTCGCCGTCGCCAACGACATGGCCTACGAGCATGTGCAGGTGATGACCGACCGCGACGACTGGTTCCTGCAGAACATGCACTCCTACGGCGCGCTGTTCCTCGGGCCGCGGACCAACGTGGCCAATGGCGACAAGGTGATCGGCACCAACCACACGCTGCCGACGAAGAAGGCGGGCCGCTATACCGGCGGCCTGTGGGTCGGCAAGTTCCTCAAGACGCACAGCTACCAGAAGGTGCTGACCGACGAGGCGGCGACGCTGGTGGGCGAGTACGGCTCGCGCCTCTGCCTGCTCGAGGGCTTCGTCGGCCATGCCGAGCAGTGCAACCTGCGCGTCCGCCGCTACGGCGGGATCAACGTCCCCTACGGCGGCGCCGCGCCCTATCGCGAGGCGGCGGAGTGATGCGCCAGCGCGTCCACCTGATCACGCTGGGGGTCGACGATCTCGACCGCGCCCGCGCCTTCTATCAGGCGCTGGGCTGGCGGCCCGTGGAAGACGCGCCCGAGGGCATCGTCGCGTTCGACCTCTGGGGGGCGACGCTGGGGCTCTATCCCCGGGCCGACCTTGCGCGCGACATGGGGCGCGAGCTGCCGCGCGGGTCGGGCGCGGTGACGCTTGCCTGCAATGTCCGTGAAGCCGAGGAGATCGAGACCGTGGTGAATGCCGCCCGCGCCGCCGGCGCCGAAATTCTGAAGGAACCGCACGACGTCTTCTGGGGCGGCCGCATTGCCTACTTCGCCGATCCCGACGGCCACATGTGGGAGGTGGCGTGGAACCCCGGCGCGCCGCTCGGTTCCAACGACGAGTTCCAGTGGAGGGGCGCATGAAGCTGCCCCGCACCCCCTCGATGCGCCTGGACGGGCGTCGCGCGCTGGTCGCCGGCGCCTCGTCGGGCATCGGCCTTGGCTGCGCGGTGGCGCTGGCCGAGGCGGGCGCCCACGTGGTCTGCGCCGCCCGGCGGGCCGACCTTCTGGACGAGCTCGTCGCGGCGATGACGGCCGAGGGCTGGGGCGCCGAGGCGCTGCCGCTCGACGTCGCGGACGTGGACGCGGTGCGCGCGTCGGTCGACGACGTCGAGCCCTTCGACGTGGTGGTCAACGCCGCCGGCCTCGCGCGCCACTCGCCCGCGCTGGAGACCCGGCCCGAGGATTTCGACGCGGTGATGGGGGTCAACCTGCGCGGCGCCTACTTCCTGTCGAGCGCCGTCGCGCGCCGGATGATCGCGGCCGGGCGGCCGGGCTCGATCATCCACATCTCCAGCCAGATGGCCCATGTGGGCGGCCTCGACCGCGCCGCCTACTGCGCCTCCAAGCACGGGCTGGAGGGGATGGTGAAGGCGATGGCGATCGAGTGGGGGCCGGCACAGGTGCGCATCAACACCGTCTGCCCGACCTTCATCCGTACGCCGCTGACCGAGCAGACCTTCACCAACCCCGAGCGCGTGCGCTGGATCGAGGAGAAGATCAAGCTCGGCCGCACGGGCGAGGTCGAGGACGTGATGGGCGCGGTGCTGTATCTCGCCTCGGACGCCTCGTCGCTGGTCACCGGAACGTCGCTGCTGATCGACGGGGGCTGGACCGCCGACTGACGCGCGGGGTGACGCGGCGCCCGACGCGTCCGCGCCCCCGCGCCGGCGCCTCCCGGGGCGAGACGGTGCTCGATGGGCGGACCGTTCGGATGTGCGGACGCCTCCTTGGCCGGCGGACGCCGCGCTTGGGGGTCTGGGCGGCGGACGAAGGCCCGCGGTTCTGGCGCGGAGGGTATGGGCCCGCTCCCGTGACGGCAGCGGGACGGGGCGCCCTTGAACCTCGGCAGGGGGGCGGGTCACATGCGCCGCAAACGAGGAGGTGAGCCATGAGCCTGAAGACGGATGTCCGCGAGATTCTCGGGCGCCTGGGTGCCGACACCGCGGCGCTCGATGGCGGGACGATGGCGGTCACCAGCCCCGTCGACGGCGCGGAGATCGCGCGGCTGCGCCCGCACGACCCGGCCGAGGTCGCGTCGATGGTCGAGGCCGCCGACACCTGCTTTGCCACCTGGCGCCTTGTGCCGCCGCCGCGGCGGGGCGAGCTGGTCCGCCTCTTCGGCGAGGAGCTGCGGGCGGCCAAGGCCGACCTCGCGCGGCTGGTCTCGATCGAGGTGGGCAAGATCCCCTCCGAGGGCGCGGGCGAGGTGCAGGAGATGATCGACATCTGCGACTTCGCCGTCGGCCTCTCGCGGCAGCTCTACGGCCTGACCATCGCGACCGAGCGGCCGGGCCACCGGATGATGGAGACATGGCATCCGCTGGGCGTGGTCGGCGTGATCTCGGCCTTCAACTTCCCCGTCGCCGTCTGGTCGTGGAACGCGGCGCTCGCGCTCGTCTGCGGCGATCCGGTGGTCTGGAAGCCGTCCGAGAAGACGCCGCTGACGGCGCTGGCGTGCCAGGCGATCTTCGCCCGGGCGCTGCGCGCGGTTCGGCGACGCGCCCGAGGGGCTGCTGCAGGTGCTGCTCGGCGGCGCGGACGTCGGCGAGGCGCTGGTCGATCGATCCGAAGGTCGCGCCTGGTCTCGGCGACCGGCTCGACGCGGATGGGGCGCGAGCGTCGGGCCCGCGGCTGGCGCGGCGGTTCGCGCGCCAGATCCTCGAGCTCGGCGGCAACAACGCGGCCATCGTCTGCCCCTCGGCCGACCTCGACATGGCGCTGCGGGCGATCGCGTTCGGCGCCATGGGCACGGCGGGGCAGCGCTGCACCACGCTGCGGCGGCTGTTCGTGCACGACAGCGTCTACGACGCGCTCGTGCCGCGGCTGAAGACCGCCTACGGCAGCGTCGACCGTCGGCAATCCGCTGACAAGCGAGGCGCTGGTCGGCCCGCTGATCGACGAGGCGGCCCATGACGGCATGCAGGCCGCGCTGGACGACGCGCGCGGCCGATGGCGGCACGGTGCACGGCGGCGAGCGCGTGGACGTGGGCGGCCGGCGCGGCGTCTACGTGCGGCCGGCGATGGTCGAGATGCCCGACCAGACGGCCCGATCGTCACCGAGGAGACCTTCGCGCCGATCCTCTACGTGATGCGCTACACCGAGCTCGACGAGGCGATCGCGCTGCAGAACGCCGTCGGCGCGGGGCTTTCCTCGCGCGATCTTCACGCTCGACCTGCGCGAGGCCGAGACGTTCCTGTCGGCGCCGCGGCTCGGATTGCGGCATCGCCAACGTCAACATCGGCACGTCGGGCGCCGAGATCGGCGGTGCGTTCGGCGGCGAGAAGGAGACCGGCGGCGGCCGCGAGAGCGGGCTCGGACGCCTGGAAGGCCTACATGCGGCGGGCGACCAACACCATGAACTTCTCGCGCGAGCTGCCGCTGGCGCAGGGGGTGTCGTTCGACATCGCCGGCGGCGCCTGAGCCCGCGCGGCCCCGGGGCCGGGGCCTTGCGCGGCGGGGCGCCAGCGCCTATCGGGGCGCGACCCGTCGCCTGTGACCGAGACGAACCCGCCCCGATGCCATCCCCCGACGCCCTGCGCACGCTGATTCCGGCTTGGGTCGAGGGCCGGCTCGAGCCGGTCGAGAAGCTCGACGTGCATCGCCGTGGCCTGCGGCACAAGGCGGTGTCGGTCTTCGTCCTCTTCGGCGACGAGGTGCTGATCCAGCGTCGGGCGGCGGGCAAGTACCACACGCCGAACCTGTGGGCGAACACCTGCTGCACGCATCCCCTGTGGGACGAGAGCCCACGCGCCTGCGCCGCGCGGCGGCTGGGCGAGGAGCTGGGCCTGCGGGACCTGCCGCTGGTCTGGCGCGACTGCATCGAGTACCGCGCCGAGGTCGGGCAGGGCCTTGTCGAGCACGAGGTCGTGGATGTCTTCGTCTCGCGCCCCGAGGCGCGGCCGGACCCGGTGCCCGACCCGTCCGAGGTGGCGGCGACGCGCTGGATCACGCTGCCTGCGCTGGCCGCCGAGATCGCGGCCGAGCCTGAGCGCTTCACACCGTGGCTGCGGATCTACCTCGCCCGGCACGCCGACAGCATCTTCGGCCAGGGCGACGCCTTGGCGGCGCGCGGCCCCCGCTGAAGCCCGCCGTGCCGCCTTTCAGGTCAGCCGCCGGGGCTGCGCCTCCGGGTTGCGGCGCCAGACCGCGGCGTTGAGCGCGGCGGCATAGGTGATCCAGCCGAGGTAGGGCAGGAACAGCCACCCCGCCAGCGCGTCGACGCGCCAGAAGGCGATGGTCGTCGCCAGCACCGCCAGCCAGAGCGCGCCGATCACCCAGAGCCCGTCGCGCATGCGGCCGAGGCCGAAGAAGACCGGCGTCCAGAGCGTGTTGAGCGCGATCTGCAGCGCCCAGAGCGCGAAGGCCAGCGGCGGGCCGTCCAGCGCCGCCACCCGCGCCGCCGCGGCGGCCATCGCCAGGTAGAGCAGCGTCCACGCCACCGGGAACAGCCGGTCGGGCGGCGTCCAGCGCGGCTTCGACAAGGCGGCATACCAACCGCCCGGGCGGAAGAGGATGCCGGTCGTCGCCGCGGCGGCGCAGGCAGCCAGGAAGATGAGAAAGAGGGGCAGATCCATGCCCCTTATCTGTTCGCCCCCGCCGCATCGTCCAGCCCGAGGGGCCGCGGCCCGTTGCGCCCCGACGTCGGGCGGTGTCTCTTCGGCGGCATGAGCACCTGGTCCGACCACGAACCCGGCTGGCAGAGGCGGCGCCTCCGCGACCTTTTCGACTGCGCCGTGGCCGCGGCCGACCCGATGCGGGTGGTGCCCGCCGCGCTGCCCGCCGCCCGCGGGGCGGGTGGTGGTGGTCGGGGCCGGCAAGGCCTCGGCGCGCATGGCCGAGGCGGTCGAATCCGTCTGGGGCCCTTGTGAGGGCCTGGTCATCACCCGCTACGGCCATGCGCGCCCGTGCCGCGGCATCGAGATCGTCGAGGCGGCGCATCCGGTCCCCGACCGGGCGGGGGTGGAGGCGACGGCGCGGATGCTCGACCTGGTGCGCGGGCTGGGCGAGGGCGACCTGGCGCTGGCGCTGATCTCGGGCGGGGGCTCGGCGCTCCTCTGCGCGCCGGCGGCGGGCCTGACGCTGGCCGACAAGCAGGCGGTGAACCAGGCGCTGCTGACGGCCGGCGCCCCGATCGGCGAGATGAACGTGGTGCGCAAGCACCTGAGCGCGGTCAAGGGCGGCCAGCTTGCCGCCGCGGCCTGGCCCGCCGAGACGCTGGCGCTGGTGATCTCGGATGTGCCCGGCGACGAGCCGCGTGCCATCGCCTCGGGGCCAACCGTGGCCGAGCCGGGCAGGCCGCGGGCGCTGGCGATCCTGGACGGCGAAACGTCGCGGTGCCCGCCGCCGTGCGGCGCTCCTCGAGCGCGGCAGCGGCGTCGTGCCGCCGGGCGATCCGCGGCTGGGGCGGGCCGAGACGCGCGTCATCGCCGCGCCCTCGCAGTCGCTGGCGGCGGCGGCCGAGCGCGAGGCGGCCGGGCTGTCGCCGCGGCCGCTTGGCGACGCGCTCGAGGGCGAGGCGCGCGAGCTGGCGGCCGAGCACGTGGCGCTGGCCGTCGAGATGCAGGAGGCGATGGAGCCGGGCGACATGCCCATCGTGTTGCTGAGCGGCGGCGAGTGCACCGTCAGCGGCCGCGGCTCGGGCATCGGCGGGCCGAATGCCGAGTTCGCGCTGGCCTCGGCGTGGCCCTCGGCGGACGGCGCCGGCATCCACGCCATCGCCTGCGACACCGACGGCGTCGACGGTGCCGCCGAGGTGGCGGGCGCGCTCGTCGGGCCGAGACCTCGAACGGGCGCGGGCCTGCGGCCGCACCCCCAGGCGGCGCTGGCCGAGCACGACAGCCAGGCTTCTTCGGCGCCGCGGGTGGCCATGTGGTGACCGGCCCGACCCTGACGAATGTCAACGATTTCCGGGCGTTTCTGATCGAACCTCAGGCATGGGCGGGACCGTGCCGTGCCTTGCACCGTTGGCCTCGGCCCGGCGGGGCGCTAGAACCCCTGCATGGAGAGAGATGCAGGTGGCGGTGGTGGGCGCCGGTCTGGCGGGCCTGACGGCGGCGCGCCGTTTGGCGGACGCCGGCGCCGAGGTCACGGTGTTCGACAAGGGCCGCGGCCTTGGCGGCCGCCTGGCCACCCGCCGCCGCGACCAGATGGCGCTCGACCACGGCGCCCCCTGGGTCGAGGCCGACGATGCGGCCTTCGCCGAGGCGCTGGCGGCGCTGGGCGCGCGGCCGCTGGGCGACGGGCGGTGGGTCGGGACGCCGGGGATGAGCGACCTGGTCCGTCCCCTCGCCGGACGGCCTCCAGGTGCACCGGCAGGTCGAGATCGACGCCGTCGAGGGCGGCCGCTGCGCGCCGGCGGCGTGCCGCTCGGACCCTTCGACCGCATCCTGCCGGCGCTGCCGGCGCCGCAGGTGCGCGCCCTGATGCGGGACGACGCCGCCGTGCCGTCCGAGGCGGTGGCGATGGACCCTGTCTGGACGCTGCTGGTCTTGCCGGGGCCCCGGGGGCGCCGACGTGGTGCGTGCCGTGGGCGGGGTCGACTTGCGCTGCGCAGCGACGACGGACGGGCCGCGACGGGGCGCATGGCTGGGTGGTCCATGCCCGCGCGCGACTGGTCGCGCGGCGGACCTCGAGCGCCCGCGCGAGGAGGTGGCGGAGGAGCTCGCCGCCCTTTCGGGCCATCGCCGGGTGGCGGCCGGCGCCGGGTGCCGATGGCGGCGCATCGCTGGCGCTACGCCCGCACGGCGACCGCGCTGGGCCAGCCGTTCGTCGGCACGGGCGGCCGCGTCCTGTCGGCGGCGACTGGGCGCTGGGGCAGGATGCCGCGGGCGCCTGGCAGAGCGGCCGCGCCATGGCGGGCGGCGTCTGGCATGAGCTGGACGCCCCGCCGAGACCGCCGACTGCTCGGAGCACGGCTTCGACAGCCTGATCGACGTGCGCTCGCCCGCCGAATACGCCGAGGACCACGTGCCCGGGGCGATCAGCCTGCCGGTCCTGTCGGACGAGGAGCGCGCCCGGGTCGGCACGATCTACGTGCAGGAAGCCCGTTTCGCGCCCGCAAGATCGGCGCCGCGCTGGTGGCGCGCAATGCCGCCGGCGCATATCGAGGGGCCGCTCGCGGACATGGACGGCGGCTGGCGGCCGCTCGTCTATTGCTGGCGCGGCGGCCAGCGGTCGGGCTCGTTCGCGTCGATCCTGGAGCAGATCGGCTGGCGGGCCGAGACGGTGGAGGGCGGCTACCGGACCTGGCGGCGCGGTGGTCCGGCGCTCTACGAGCGCCGTGGCCGGGGCGGGTGGTGGTGCTGGATGGCAATACCGGCACCGGCAAGACCGAGCTTCTGGCGCGGCTGGCGGGCGCGGGGACACCAGGTCGTCGACCTCGAGGGGCTGGCGGCCATCGCGGCTCGCTGTTTGGCGGCGATGCCGCGGCCGCAGCCCTCGCAGAAGGCGTTCGAGACCGAGCTGTTCGGCGCGCGGGCGGCGCTCGACCCGACGCGCCCGTCTTCTGGTCGAGGCCGAGTCGAGCAAGATCGGCGAGCTGCTCGTCCCGCCGGGCGCTCTGGAAGGCGATGCGCGCCGCGCCACGGATCGCGGTCGAGGCGCCGCTCGAGGCCCGGGCGCGCTACCTGGTCGAGGCCTATGCCGACGTGCGCGGCCGACACCGAGCGCTTGCGCGCGCGTGATCGCGGCGTTGCGCCGCGCTGGCCGGCGCCGATGCCGGTCGGCGCGCTGGGACGAACTGGCGCGGCCGGCGACACCGTGACCCTGGCGGCCGAGCTGATGGAGCGCCACTACGACCCGCGCTATGCCCGCTCGCGGGAGCGGCACGAGGGGAGGCCGGGCCGCGACCGTCTCGGCCCCGCGCCTCGACGAGGCGGGCCTCGAGGATCTGGCGGGCCAGATCGAGGCGTGGCTGGCGCAGGCGCCCGAGTGCGCCCCCGCCGGCTGACGCGCCAGGCGCGAGCGACGACGCGCCACGTCCGCGCGGGCTGTGCACCGCGCGTCGGCCTGCTATCTGCTCGGCCATGCTGCTCGAGATCCGAGACCTCACCAAGAGCTATCCGGGCGCGGCGCGGCCGGTACGGGTGCTGCGCGGCGTCGACCTGACCCTTGCGGCGGGCGAGACGCTGGCGCTGACCGGCGAGAGCGGCTCGGGCAAGTCGACGCTTCTGCACCTTGCGGCGGGGCTCGACACCCCTGATGGTGGCCGGCTCAGCGTCGACGGCACCGAGATCGCCGCGCTCGACGACGCCGGCCGGGCGCGGCTGCGACGCCTGACGGTGGGCCTGGTCTTTCAGCAGTTCAACCTGATCCCGTCGCTGGACGTGGCGGCGAACCTGGGCTTTCACGCCCGCCTGGCCGGCCGCCGCGACCCCGCCTGGGAGGCGGCGCTGACCCGGAGCAATACGTAATCTGTTCGAAGGGGAGGCTACATAA